>CAWISC010000060.1:0-12024 GCA_963838635.1 uncultured Gammaproteobacteria bacterium
GAGTAGCCGATGCCCGGCATGCCGTTCAAGCGCATCGCATCGGTTGCGTTGTCATCTACGCTGCTGCGCTTCCTGCTCACCGGCGCAGCGAATACGCTGCTCGGGCTCGCAATCATCTACGCGCTCAAGCTGCTCGGGATGCGCGATATCCCGGCCAACCTGCTCGGCTATGCGCTCGGCATCTCGATCAGCTATGCGATGCATGCCGCATGGTCATTCTCCTACCGCGGCGCCATCGGCGCGGCCCTGCCACGTTACGTGCTGGTCACGGTCGTGGCCTACCTTGCCAACCTGGCAACTGTGAGCGTCGCCCTGTACTGGTGGGGACTGAACGGTTACGTTGCGCAGGCTTCGGTATCGCGCCGTACGTGCTGGTGGGTTACCTCGGAGCGAAGCTGTACGTGTTCAGGAGAACGGCATCTTGAGTCCGCGCATCGCAGTGCTGATCCCCTGCTACAACGAGGCAGAGGCGATCGCCGCGCGTCGTGCGCGACTTCGCCGCGGCGCTGCCCGACGCGACGGTCTACGTCTACGACAACAACTCGAGCGACGCACACGCGCGAGCGCGCCGCGCAGGCGCGGCGCGATCGTCCGCACCGAGACTCATCAGGGCAAGGGCAACGTCGTGCGCCGCATGTTCGCGGACATCGAGGCGGAGGTCTACGTGCTGGTCGACGGCGACGACACCTACGACGCGCCGAGCGCCCGAGGCATGGTGGACATGCTGCTCGGCGAGTCGCTCGACATGGTCAACGGCGCGCGCGTCGCGACCGACCGCCGCGGCCTATCCGCCCCGGCCACCGCTTCGGCAACCGCTGCTGACCGGCACGGTCGCGGTGATCTTCGGCGACCGCATTCAGCGACATGCTGTCCGGCTACCGCGTGTTCTCGCGCCGCTTCGTCAAGTCGTTCCCGGCGCTCGCCAGCGGCTTCGAGATCGAGACCGAGCTCACCGTGCACGCGCTCGAGCTGCGCATGCCGATCGCCGAGGTCCAGACGCCGTACCGCGACCGCCCGGCCGGGCTCGCAGAGCAAGCTGCGCACGTTCCGCGACGGCTTGCGCATCCTGCGCACGATCGTGCTGCTGGTGAAGGAGGAGCGGCCGCTGCAGTTCTTCTCGGCGCGTCGCGACTGGCGCTGGCGATCGCCGTCGCTCGTGCTCGGCTGGCCGCTGCTCACCGAATTCCTGCGAGACCGGCCTGGTGCCGCGCTTGCCGACCGCGATCCTGGCGACGGGCCTATGCATGCTCGCGGCTTCGTGAGCTCGTCGCGGCCTGGTGCTCGACACCGTGACGCTCGGCCGGCGCGAGATGAAGCGCCTGCACTATCTGGCCTGCAGGGGCCGACATTCGGCGAGCGACGGCGCGCGTCATGATTGCGACCAGCCTGTCGAGCACGGTCCGCGCAGTACGCAGCTTCGCGATCGTCGGCGGCGTCGGGTTCGTCGTCGAAGCGATCCTGATGACTGCACTCACCCAATTGGCTGACTGGAGCGCCTGGTACGCGCGCATTCCGTCCTTCACCACCGCGGTGCTGGTCACCTGGCTGTTGAATCGCAGCACTACGTTCGCTGGACGCGGCCCGCAACGGCGCTCGACCGAAGCTTTGCTGTATGGCGTGATCCAGCTGTGCGGCGCCGGCATCAACCTGGCGATCTTCGCGACTCTGCCTGCTTCGTTGGCCGCAGCTCGCGCAGCAGCCGGTAGTGCCCCTGGCTATCGGCGCGATCGGGGGCTTCGTCTTCAACTTTGCCGCTTCGAACGGATTGCTGTACGCACGCCGCAGAACGCACGCCGGCGGATGAGATCGATGCAGCAGCAAGCGTACAGCGGCGCCGACAACCTCGAGATGATGAGCGAGGCCGAAAACTACAACCGCTATCTGCTCGATCTCGTGCGCAGCCACGCGAGCCGCGGCGGCCGCGTCCTCGACTTCGGCGCGGGCGGCGGCCAGTTCGCGCTGCCGCTGGCGCAACTCGGCTTCGACGTGACCGCGCTGGAACCCGACGACCTGCTCCGCAGCCGCCTGAACGGCGCAGATCCCCGCCGTGTCCGGCCCCGACGAGCTGGCTGACGCGTCATTCCAGTGCATCTATACCCTGAACGTGCTGGAGCACATCCCGGACGACGTTGCGGCGCTGCGCCGGCTGCGCACGAAGCTGACGATGGGTGGCTCGCTGCTGATCTACGTGCCGGCGTTTCCCCTGCTGTACACCAGCATGGACGCGAAGGTCGGTCACGTCAGACGCTACACGCGGCGCACACTGGTCGCCGCCGTGAGTGCGGCGGGTTTCGCGGTCGAGCGCTGCGCTTACGTAGATTCGCTGGGCTTCTTCGCGACGCTGCTGTTCAAGGTCGGCGACAACGGCGGCGGCGACATCAACCGCCGCGCCCTGCGGCTGTACGACCGCGCCATTTTCCCCCTCAGCAGAATCGTCGATCGCGTCACACGTCAGTGGTTCGGCAAGAACCTGTTGCTGATCGCGCGGCCGGATGCCGGCGGTGTCAGAATGCCCCCATGAGCGTCTGGCTGATCACCGGCGGTGCAGGATTCATCGGCAGCAACTTCGTGCGTCAGCTCAGTGCCGCGCCGCCGGCACGGCTCGTGATCCTGGACGCGCTCACCTACGCCGGCAACCTGGCGACGATCTCGGATCTGGTGGACGGCGAGCGCGTGCTCTTCGTGCACGGCGACATGCGCGACACGGCAGTGGTGCGGGACGTCTTTGCCCGCCACGAAATCGAGCGCGTCGTGCATTTCGCCGCCGAGAGTCACGTCGACCGCTCGATCGCGGGCCCGGCGGCCTTCATCGAGACCAACGTGATCGGCACGTTGAACCTGCTCGATGCCGCGCCGCGAGCATTGGCGCAGGGCCGGCGGGCGACGCTGCTTCCTGCACGTCTCGACCGACGAGGTCTACGGCACGCTTGGCGCCGACGACCCGCCGTTCCGCGAAGGCACGCCTTACGCGCCGAACAGCCCGTACGCCGCATCGAAGGCAGCGGCCGATCATCTGGTCCGCGCGTGGCACCACACCTACGGCCTGCCCGCCATCATCACGCAACTGCTCGAACAATTACGGGCCGTGGCAGTTTCCCGAGAAGCTGATCCCGCTCATGATTCTCAACGCCGCTCGAGGGCAAGAGCTGCCGGTGTACGGCGACGGCCTGCAGATCCGCGACTGGCTGCACGTGCAGGATCATTGCGACGCGCTGCTCGCGGTGCTCGAGCACGGCACGCCCGGCGAGACCTATTGCATCGGCGGCAACAACGAGCGCACCAACATAGAGCGTCGTGGAGACGATCTGCGACGTGGTCGATGCCGAGCTGGGCCGCCGGCCGGGCACAGCGCGCGACGCTGATCCGCCACGTCACGGATCGGCCGGGCCACGACCGGCGTTACGCCATCGACTGCGGCCGCATGCAACGCGAGCTCGGCTGGACGCCGCGCCGCAAGTTCGACAGCTCGCTGCGCGAAGATCGTCCGCTGGTACCTGGCGCACCGCGAGTGGATCGACGCCATCCGCAACGGCGAGTACCTGCGGTTCTACGAGCACCAGTATCGCCAGCGCGTGCAGGCGACCTCATGAAGGGCATCGTTCTGGCCGGCGGCAGTGGCACCCGGCTGCATCCGGTCACGCAGTGCATCTCCAAGCAGCTGCTGCCGGTGTACGACAAGCCGATGGTGTACTACCCGCTGTCGGTGCTCATGCTCGCCGGCATCCGCGACATCCTCGTGATCTCCACGCCGCTGGACCTGCCGCGCTTTCGCGAGCTGCTGCGGCAACGGCGCCGACTTCGGGATCTCGCTTTCCTACGCCGAGCAGGCCGAGCCGCGCGGCATCGCCGAGGCGCTGTCTGATCGGCGCGGACTTCATCGGCAGCGACAGCGTCTGCCTGATCCTCGGCGACAACCTGTTCTACGGACAAGGGTTCGTCGAAAAGCTGTCCGCAGCTGCCCGTACGCCGCGCGGCGCGACGGTGTTCGCGTATCGCGTTGCCGATCCCGAACGCTTCGGCGTCATCGAGCTCGACGCCGAGCTGCGGCCCGTGGCGCTCGCTGAGAAGCCCGCAAATGCGCGCTCGCATTGGGCCGTCACCGGTCTCTACTTCTACGATTCCGACGTCGTGAGCGTCGCGCGCGGCCTCGAGCCCTCGCCGCGCGGCGAGCTGGAGATCACCGACGTGAATCGCGCGTACCTCGAGCGCGGTCAGCTGCACGTGCAGCTGCTCGGTCGCGGCTTCGCCTGGCTCGACACGGGAACGCACGAAAGCCTGCTCGACGCCGGACAGTTCGTGCAGACCATCCAGCGGCGCCAGGCGATGAAGATCGCGTGCCTGGAGGAGATCGCACTGGAGAAGGGCTGGCTGTCGCGTGCTGCCGTGGCCGCGCGCGCCGCGGCGATGGGCAAGTCCGAGTACGCGCGCTACCTGCTCGACCTGGTGTCCCAGTCATGAGTCACGGCGATATTTCGCGGATGAGCGTCTCGGTCGTGATCCCGGTGTTCAACGCCGAGCCGAACCTGGTGGAGCTGCATCGGCAGCTGATGCCGGCACTGGCCGCGCTGGTCGAGCGCTTCGAAGTCATCCTCGTCGAAGACTGCAGCCGCGATCGCTCCTGGGACGTGGTGCGCCGCCTGGCGCTCGAGGACGAGCGCGTGCGCGGCATCCGGCTGAACCGCAACTACGGTCAGCACAACGCTCTCTTGTGCGGGATCCGCGCCGCTCGCTACGACGTCATCGTCACGATGGACGACGACCTGCAGCATCCGGTCAGCGAGATCCGCGTGCTGCTCGCAGCAGCTCGCCGCCGGCTACGAGGTCGTCTATGGCACCTCGAACGAGCCGCAGCACGACCTGTGGCGCAACCTCGCCTCGCGCCTCACCAAGCTCGCGCTGCGTAGTGCGATGGGCGCGGAATCGGCGGCACAGGTAAGTGCGTTCCGCGCGTTTCCGACGCGGCTGCGCGCCGCGTTCGAGGACTACCGCAGCCCGTCCGTCTCGATCGACGTGCTGCTGACCTGGGCCACGCAACGCTTCACCGCCGTGCCGGTGAAGCACGCGCCGCGACGCGCCGGCGAGTCGAACTACACGATCCGCAAGCTGATCACGCACGCGTTCAATCTGATGACCGGCTTCAGCACCATGCCGCTCAAGCTGGCGAGCGTGGTCGGCTTCGTCTTCACGCTGTTCGGGTTCGGCGTGCTGGCCTGGGTGCTCGGCCGCTATTTGATCAGCGGCACGAGCGTGCCGGGCTTCGCGTTCCTGGCCTCGATCATCGCGATCTTCTCCGGCGCGCAGATGTTCACGCTCGGCATTTTCGGCGAATACCTGGGCCGCATGTACGGGCGCACGATGGAGCGGCCCGCGTACGTGGTCGGCGAGCGCTGCGAGCAGACGGCCGAGCCCGAAGAGGCGCGCCAGCGGGTCGCCACCCGGTGAGCTTCGCGTACACAACGCGATCGATCCGCACGGGCGCGTTGCAGCTGGACTATTTCCTCGTCCCCTGGGACACGGAGATTCTCGGCGTCCCCGTAGCGCAGATCAGCGAGCTGCACGTGACCGATCCCGCTGCGGCCGCGCGCGACTACGAGGAATTCGCGCGCTGGTGCGAGCGCGAAAGCATCGCACTGTGCTCGTGCCGCGTGCCCGCCGAGCGCGTAGCGGATTCGATGTTCCTCGAGGAACGCGGCTTTCGCACCATCGAGCTGAACTACCTGCCGCGGCTCGAGCAGCTGCAAGCGCGCTCGTTGCCGCAGGACTCGCTACGCGTCGTGGCGGCGACGGAACAGGATCGCGAGGTGCTGGCGGACATGGCAGCGCAGGTGTTCCGGCATGGACGGTTTCACCAGGATCCGCGCATCGATCCGGCCCTGGGTGACAAGCGCTACCGCGCGTGGATGTGGAATGCGTTCGATCGCCCGACGCAGCGGGTGCTGAAGTGCCTGCTGGACGACGCCGTCGCGGGCTTCTTCGTGGTGGAGACGCCGCAGCCCGGGCATTGCTTCTGGTCGCTTACGGGACTCGCGCCGGGACTGCAAGGCCGCGGCCTCGGCAAGCGCGTCTGGCAGGCGCTGCTCCGGCACCACCAGGGCGAGGGCGCGCAGACGGTGAGCACCAGCATCTCCTCGCACAACGTGCCGGTCTTCAATTTGTACGTGGCGCTCGGTTTCCGCTTTCCTGCGCCGTCGGTGACCTTGCAGTGGTGTCCGCGTGAGCTATCGCATCCCGTTCAATAAGCCGTTCCTCGTGGGCGACGAGGCCGAGCTGATCGCGCGCTGCCTGGCCAGCGGCAACACCAGCGGCGACGGCCCGTTCACTCGCGAGTGCCAGCAACTGATGGAGCAGCGCTTCGGCGCAACGCGCGTCCTGCTGACGACTTCGTGCACGTCGGCTTTGGAAATGGCGGCATTGCTGTGCGACGTCGAGCCGGGCGACGAGGTCATCCTGCCTTCGCATACGTTCGTCTCGACTGCGAACGCCTTCCTGTTGCGGGGGGCCACGCTGAAGTTCGTGGATGTGCGCCCCGACACGCTGAACATGGACGAGCGGCTGGTCGAGCAGGCGATCACGCCGCGCACGAAGGTCATCGTGCCGGTGCACTACGCCAGCATCGGCTGCGAGATGGACGTCATCGGCGCCCTCGCGCCGCAAGCACTCGCTGCAGATAGTCGAAGACGCCGCACAGGCAGTCGATGCCACTTACCGCGGAGCGTTTCTCGGCACGCTCGGCACGCTCGGCGCCTACAGCTTCCATGCTTCCAAGAATTTCGGCTGCGGCGAAGGCGGAGCCTTGCTCGTCAACGACGCGAGCCTGGCCGAGCGGGCGGAAATCCTGCGGGAGAAAGGCACGAACCGCAGCCGCTTCTTCCGCGGGCAGGTGGACAAATACACGTGGGTCGACCTGGGCTCGTCGTACGTTCCGGCAGACATCCTCGCGGCGCTGCTGCTGAGCCAGCTGCGCAGCATGGACGAGATCACTGCGCGCCGCCGACGCGTCTACGAAAGGTATTACCAGGCGTTCCAGCCGCTGGCCGAGCGCGGCCTGCTGACCTTGCCGACGATTCCGCCGCATTGCCGCTCGAACTATCACATGTTCTACGCGATCGTCGCAGACCTCGCGACGCGCACGGCGCTGCTCGAACACCTCAAGGCGGCAGGCATCCTCGCCGTATTTCACTACGTGCCGTTGCATACCTCGCCGGTCGGACTGTCGCTCGGCTACGAGTCGGGCATGTTGCCGGTGACGGAATCGATGAGCGACCGGCTGCTGCGCTTGCCGATGTACGCCGGCCTGGAGCCTGCCGAGGTCGAGTCGGTCATCGAGACGGTAGCTTCCTTCTTCGGTGTGCACGGCACGGCAACCGGCCGATGAGCGAGTCGCCGCAAGCCGCGCAGGAGATCGCGGGTGTGAAATGCTTCGCGCCGGCGCTCGCGCAGGCCGAGAAGTCCTACCCGGCGGAAGCGTTCGCACGACTCGTGGAGCTGGAGGCCAACAGCTTCTGGTTCCGTTCGCGCAACCGGATCATCCTGCGAATGTTCCGCAAGTACCTGCGGCAGCCGGCGCGGCCGCGCGTGCTCGAGATCGGCTGCGGCACCGGATTCGTGCTGAGCGCTTTGCAGGCGCAGCGCCGCTTCGACCTGGTGGGCGCCGAGCAGCACGTCGCGGGCCTCGTCTGGGCGCGCCGCCGGCTGCCAGAGGTCGAGTTCGTGCAGCTGGACGCGCGCCGCCTTCCTTACCACGAGGAGTTCGACGCGATCGGCGCATTCGACGTGATCGAGCACATACGGGAAGACGAAGAAGTGATGGCGAGCGTGCGCCGCGCGTTGCGTCCGCAAGGACTGTTCATCGTGACGGTGCCGCAGCACGCCTGGCTGTGGAGTGCAGCGGACGAGGAAGCGCATCATCAGCGGCGCTATTCGCGCGCCGAGCTGCGCGCGAAGCTCGAACGCCATGGCTTCAAAGTGCGGTTCTGCAGCTCGTTCGTGTTCGCGCTGCTGCCGTTGATGTATCTGTCGCGCCGGCGGCGCCGGTCGTCTCCAGCTGCCGCGGATGCAAGCGGCGGCGTCGATTACACCGAGCTGTCGCTGTCCGCGCCGCTCGATCGTCTGATGGATCTGGTCATGCGACTCGATGAATGGCTGATCGCCGCGGGCGTATCGCTCCCGGCCGGCGGCTCACTGCTGATGGTCGCTGAGCGCACCGACGGTTGAAGCAGCCGGCACGTCCGCGGCAGGACTGCGGCGCAGGTTGCGATACAACCACCACCAGCCGCTGCGCGTCACGAGCTCGACTGAGCCGCGCTGCTCCTTGAAGATCGCTCCGGATACGTCCATGCGTGCTTTCACGATGAAGTAGTCGTACTGCTCGCCGCCGTTCGCACGCCAGTCGAAGTACGTCGGGTACCAGGCGAGCGGTTCCGTCATCCGCGGCCCGGCATCCTTGCGATAGCGCACCATCTGCGAGATGAAGTCCGCGAAGTTGAAGTCGACGATGCCGTGCCCGGTCCCCGCATACCACGCCGGGAAGTTCAGGTAGACCGGTGTTGCAAAGTACGGGCTGGCACGGTCGTACACCATCGATGCCACCCGCCTGCCCGGCTCGACCGCAGCGACGACGTTGCGGAAGCTTTCGGTCTCGCGCGCAAAGGCCGCAAAGCGTCCGATGGTGGTGAACGACCACAGCAGCACGACTGCGATCGCCACCCAATCGAGCCGCCGTGCCGCCGCGCGCGGCGGCTCCCAGGCCATGAGCCACAGCGGCACCAGGAAGACGCCCAGGCGCTGGAAAAAGTAGGCCGTGCTGAACACGTAGCGCGGCGCGACCATGAAGACCAGCAAGCCGAGCACGAACGGCAGCCAGCGCTCGGGCTTGCGGCTGAACGTGCATCCGGCGAGCAGCGGCAGCAGGCAGACAGCGACCGAGATGAGCGGCGTGAGCCAGGAAAATCCTTCGTGTCCGGCCGGCTGCAGCAGCAGCTGCTGGAGTCGCTCCAGCATGGAACCGTAGACCATCGCTCCGTCCTGCACCGCCGCTTCGCTGCGCAGCGTTACGACGAACCATACGGCGAGCAGCGGCACGACCGCCGCGTTGGGGAGCGACTGCAGCACCAGCGCCTTGAAGTTGCGATAGTGCTTGCCGGCGATATAGCCGAAAGCCGCGAGCGACGCGAAGCCGAGCACGATGATGTGGCAGAAGAACAGCAGGTTCGCGAACAGCGCGAGCAGGATTCCGCCCTTCAGGGTCGGTTGCTCGACGAAGCGGATCGTGCGAATGATCAGAACAGCAGCGCCAGCGGCGCGGCGACGATGAACGACAGGAATCCCCAGTAGAACGCGAAGCTGAAGCTGCAGGGGATCGCGAGCCATTTCCAGCGCTCGTCCGCGCCGGCGGTCCGCAGCAGCCGGCCCGTCAACAACGGCAGTGCGACCAGTGAAGCGCTGACCAATAGCTGCGACGCGAACGTGATCGGCAGCACCATCGCCAGACCCGCGAGTACCAGGTAGCCAAGCAGGTACGGCGTGAACCAGTTGATCTCGAACAGCCGCGTGAAGCTTTCGTTGCCCTGCCACAGCTCGCGCAACGCGGTGATCTGAGCCGCGTGCTGCGGCATGTCGACCATCGGCAAGTAGCTGCCGATCCATAGCGGCGCCACAGACAGCAGCACGACGGCTATGAAAAGCCGATCGTTGCCGAGCGACAGCGTGCTGACGAACGTGTTGGAGGTAGCTGGTGTGCTCACGGGCGGTGAGGATACTGGCGTCGCGGCACCGATTATGTGCGGGACTTCGCTCATTATGTCCGATGCGGCGGGTACCATCGCCCTCATGATTCGAAGCGAACGAGCGAAGTTTGCGGGCCTGTGGCTGCTGATCGGCCTGATTGCCGCCGCAGCGTGCAGCCTGACCTGGCCGTCCGCGCATTTCGCCGACGAGTACGTGCCGTTCAGCAACGATTCGTTCTACCACGCGCGCCGCATCCTCGACACGGTCGCGGATCCTGCCTCGTTCTACGAGTTCGATAGCAAGATTCACGCGCCGGAAGGCAGCTTGCTGACATGGCCATGGGGCTACGACTACGCGATGGCATGGCTGGTCCGGGCCGGGCTGGCGCTGGGAATCTCCGGCTCGCCGATCGGCATCCTGATCTGGCTGCCTGTGCTCGCGGTGTTCGTGTCCATGGGGCTGATGCTGCTGCTCGCCCGGCGGCTCGGCCTTCAAGGGCCTTGGTCGTCATCGCCGGACTCGCGGCGGCATTGTCGCCACTCACGCAGTACCTGCACATGGTCGGACAGATCGATCACCACTTCGCGGAGTACATCTTCATTCTGGCTACGCTGGCGTGCGGGTTGAGGTGGTTCGCAGCGGCCCGACGACGGGCGGGCGGCAATCGTAATCGGGGCGGTGCTCGGCCTTGCGCCTGCTATCCACAACGGGTTGTTCATTCTGCAGCTGCCGCTGCTGGCAGCGCTGTTGGTGCTGTGGCTGCAGGACGTCCGCATGCCGATGCGCACGGCACTCGATGTTTGCTGGCGCGTTGCTCGTGACGACGCTCGCGATCGTGATTCCGTCGCTGCCATTCCGGCTCGGATTGTTCGAGTTCTACAGGTTGTCGTGGTTCCACCTCTACATTGCCGCCGGCAGCGCCAGCGTCGCGGTCGCGCTGGCGGGCTCGCGCGGAACAAGCGCAACTTTGCTTGCTGGCGGCGCGGCCATAGTCCTGCTGCTACCTCTGGCGCAACAGATCGTCATCGGCGCGCGCGTTCCTGGCGGCACGATCGAGCGGCTTGATTCGATCATCGAAATGCGCCCGCTCGCCCCGATGCTGTTGACGGGACGCGGGCGCGCCGGACCTCGCGAAGATGTATTCGCTGCTCCTGTGCCTGACGCCGGTCACCGCGCTCTATTGTGCGTGGCGCGGCTGGCGGGAGCGCGCAACGCCGCGCCTGTTGTTCTGGATCTGGTGCCTCTTCGGGCTGACCTTGATGCTCACGCAAATGCGGATGCATTACTTCGGCTCGTTTGCAATGTATCTGCCGTGGCTGATCATCGCGCAGAGCTGCAGTGCGCGCTGGGAGCAGCGACGCAAGCTGGTCCTGCTGCTCGACGGCGCTCGTGTTTCTGCTCGCATACTGGATGCCGGTGCGCTACAAGCTGGTCGCGCCACCCCCCGGCGGCGATCCGACCTTCCGTGCGCTGCGGCCGTCCTCGAGGAACTGCGCAAAGCTGCGCGAAGGAACCCGGCATCGTCCTCGCGGACAACGACGCGGGCACCTCATCCGCTACTACACGGAATGCTCGGTGATCGCGAACAACTTTCTGCTGACTCCCCAGCACGAGCAGAAGATCCGAGCAGATCGACTACCTGACTTCCGTGCCCGCGAACGCCTTCCCCGGCGTGGCGCCGTTCGTGCGCTACATCCTGATGCGGCCGGTCAACATCTAGCGCGACGCAGAGCGGGACCCGGTACACGAGCTTCAGCCAGCGCGCGGCGCCGCTCATCAAGACCTGTTGCTCAAGCCGGTCGACAGGTGCCCTCCAGCTACGTGCTGATCGAACAGGCGAACCTCAGCGCGGGGAACATGGCGGGGTCGGTGCCCTACATCCGACTGTTCAAGATGAATCCGGTGGCGCCTGTCGCGCCCGCGCCCGCTGTCGCAACGGTTTCGTCGCAGAAACCCTCGTTGAGTGACAAATTTCGTCAGAAATGGTCTGCGCTCGGCAGGATGCAACGCACAGGGCCGCGTGCACGGCACCCCTGACTCATAAACCTTATTGAATTCAGCAAGTTCTGCGTGGGCAACACCTTGGCATGCGACTTGCTTTTCCGGTGACAGCGGGCGAGGCAGTCGCCCCAGTTTTCAATGTTCATCTCAGGAGACTTGCAAATGAAGCTTGTGCAGAAAGGCTTTACGCTGATCGAGTTGATGATCGTCGTGGCGATCATCGGCATTCTGGCGGCCATCGCCATCCCGGCCTACCAGGACTACACCATCCGTTCACAGGTGAGCGAGGGTCTGACC
>CAWISC010000061.1:0-13961 GCA_963838635.1 uncultured Gammaproteobacteria bacterium
CGCGGTGTTCGTGAACCGGAGCTTTTTTGCCGGCTTTGTGAAACCTCTCACGCAGCCCCGGTAGCTGCGTCCCTCCGGATTATGTAGCGTACGGCGCCAGCCTACGCTGCAATGTCCGTATGACCACTCATCCGCCGCCCCAACTTCGCCGGCAGCTCCTGCTCGGGATCTTCGTGATCTCCGGTTTCACGGGCTCATCTACGAGTCGATCTGGTCCCACTATCTGAAGCTGTTTCTGGGACATGCCGCCTACGCACAGACACTCGTCCTGGCGATCTTCATGGGCGGCATGGCGATCGGCTCGTGGCTCGTCGCGCGCTACTCGGTACGGATCAGGCGCCTGCTGCTGGGCTATGTGCTGGTCGAGGGTGTCATCGGCGTGCTCGGCATCGTGTTTCACCGCGGCTTCGTCGCGATCACCGATGTGTCGTTCACGACGGTCATCCCCGCGCTGGCCGCGCCGCTGGCCATTCACGCATACAAGTGGTCTCTCGCCGGCCTGCTGATCCTGCCGCAGTCGATTCTGCTGGGGATGACCTTTCCGCTGATCAGCGGCGGCATCATCCGCCGGTGGTCCGAGCAGCCGGGCACGACGCTCTCGATGCTGTACTTCACCAACAGCCTCGGCGCCGCGGCCGGTGTGCTGGTCAGTGGCTTCGTGCTGATTCGCACCGTCGGCCTGCCGGGCACGATCCTCACGGCGGGCCTGCTCAACATCGTGCTGGCAGTCTGCGTCTGGTTGCTGATTCGCGATCAGAGCGAGCCGGCGCCGCAGAGCACCCCAGCCGCCTTTGGCAGCTCGACAACCGATCGTTGGTTCCTGCTCGCCGCCTTCTTCACCGGCGCAGCTTCGTTCCTCTACGAGATCGGCTGGATTCGCATGCTGAGCCTCGTGCTCGGCAGCTCGACGCATTCGTTCGAGCTGATGCTCAGCGCCTTCATCTTCGGCCTGGCATGCGGCGGGCTGTGGATGCGCAAGCGCATCGATCGCATGCAGGATCCGCTGCGTTACCTCGGGATCGTGATGGCGATCATGGGCGCGCTGGCGCTGCTGACGCTGCCGGCCTACAACTACACGTTCGACGTCATGGCAGCGGCGATCGGCACCTTCACGCACACGCAGAGTGGCTACACTGCCTTCAACCTCGTGAGCCAGGGCATCGCGATGGCGATCATGCTGCCGACCACGTTTTGTGCGGGCATGACATTGCCGTTGCTCACCCACTCGCTGCTGAAACGCGGCACCGGCGAGCAGGCGATCGGCACCGTGTATGCGGCCAACACGCTCGGCGCCATCGCTGGAACGCTGGCAGCGATTCACCTCCTGATGCCTTGGATCGGGGTCAAGGGTGTGGTCGTGAGCGGCGCTGCGATCCACATGGCGCTGGGTATGTCTGGCCTCATGCTCGCGCAGCGCTCTGCACCGGTCTTGCGCATCGCCCTCAGCACGGGCTGCGTGGCACTGCTTGCCGTGGCGGTGTTCGGTGTGAATCTCGACCCGCTGCGCATGACCTCGGCGGTGTTTCGCAGCGGCCAAAGCTCGCAGCCGCAGGGCGCGACGGTTCGCTACCTGCGCGATGGCAAGACCGCCACGATCAGCCTGGTGGAAAATCAGGGCCTCGTGGCTATCGCGACCAACGGCAAGACCGACGCCACCCTGCAGATGAGCGCGGGACCGGCTGCGTCGGACGAGATCACGATGGTGTTCGCAGCCGCGCTGCCGCTGAGCCTGCATGGCCGCCCCGAGCGCGTCGCCAACATCGGCTTCGGCTCCGGGCTCACCTCGGCAACCGTGCTGTTGAGCGAACGAGTCAAGTCGCTGGAGTCGATCGAGATCGAGCCCTTCATGGTGGAGGCGGCGAGCCAGGGCTATCGACCGCGGATCCACCAAGTCTTCGAGGACGCGCGCAGCCGGATCGTGTTCGAGGATGCCAAGACGTTCTTCGCCATGACCCGCGAGCCCTACGACATCATCATCTCCGAACCGTCCAATCCGTGGGTCAGCGGCGTCGCCACGTTGTTCTCCGACGAGTTCTACAGCCGCATCGTGACGTATCTGAAGCCCGACGGCCTGCTGGTGCAGTGGCTGCAGATCTACGAGACCGACATGTCGATCATTGCCTCGATCATGACGGCCATGAGCCAGCACTTCGGCGCCTATGCCGTGTACAACGCCGACGACTCCAACATCATGATCGT
Organism: uncultured Gammaproteobacteria bacterium; assembly: GCA_963838635.1. GTDB lineage: Bacteria > Pseudomonadota > Gammaproteobacteria > Steroidobacterales > Steroidobacteraceae > Steroidobacter. Next base: position 2,200 of record CAWISC010000061.1, read on the forward strand.
CGCGACACGCGGCCCGCGCCTGCCGGCGCACAGCGATGCGATTTTCGCCTCGCCGCAGCTGCAGGCCGAGCTGGCGCGCGTCGGCATCGACTCGCTGGCGGACATTACCCAGCGTCGCATCGGCGATCGGCGGACGCTCGGCCCATTGCTGGCGTCATACCGGTCGCCGCGCAACTCGGATTTCTTCCCGTTCGTCGATCTCAACGCGCCGCGCCTGCGGTTCATGAACCGCGACGCGGTCGAGCTGCCGAGCCTGCTCGTCGCGCCAGTGCCTGTGGTGGAGATCCTCGACTCGAGCTGGCAGCGCAGCGGCACGAACATGCCATCGATCAACAGCTCCCTGTCGGCCGATGCGCGCGCGCGGCAGGCCGGCGTCGTTCGCGACGCGGTCATCAGCGGCCAGCTGGAATACCTGGCGCAACCTACATCGATCGAGGTTGCAGCGATCCACGCGGGTCCGTCGCAGTGCGCCGATCCTGGTGTGCAGCGCGCGTGGCGCGAGGCGGTCAGGAAGGTCGCTGACGCTACGACGCCGTACTTGAGTGGCAGCGAGCTGGAGGGCATGTGGACCAGTGTCGCCGCGAGCCCGTGTTATCGCGAATCGTCCGATGGCCCCAGACAGTGGGCCGACTTGCTCGCCGCTGTGGCGCGCCGCGACGCAGGTGCGATCGTACGTAGCGGTCGATTGGTCCTGGCGCACGCGGAACCGCTGCAGCTCGAGGAGGCCGAATACATCGTAACTGCGCTCGCTGCGGCCTACCTGCAGCTCGGCGACGTCGTGCGAGCGCGCGAAGTGCTGGCAAGCAGTCCACCACCCGACAGCTTGCACCTCGCGTACCGTCTGCCGCTGAAACAGTTGCAGGCGCTCGCAGAACACGATTTCCAGGCGACGAAGCCAGCCATCGAGTAACCGATGACTTTGACTACGCGCATCGCAGTGCTGATCCCGTGCTACAACGAAGCCGAGGCCATCGCGTCGGTCGTGCGCGATTTTGCCGCAGTGCTGCCGGAAGCGGCGATCTACGTCTATGACAACAATTCGCGCGACGCGACCCGCGAGCGCGCTGCACAGGCCGGCGCGATCGTGCGTTCCGAGACCTTCCAAGGCAAGGGCAACGTAGTGCGGCGGATGTTCGCCGACGTGGAAGCCGAGGTCTATGTGCTCGTCGACGGCGACGGCACGTACGACGCGGCCAGTGCGCGCCGCATGGTGGACTTGCTGCTCGAGGAGTCACTCGACATGGTGAATGGCGCGCGCGTACCAGTCGCGGCGAGCGCGTTCCGGCTGGGGCACGCGTTCGGTAACCGCCTGCTGACCGGCACGGTCGCGGCGATCTTCGGCGATCGGCTGAAGGACCTGCTCTCGGGCTACCGCGTGATGTCGCGCCGTTTCATCAAGTCCTTCCCGGCGCTCGCGACCGGCTTCGAGACGGAAACCGAGCTCACCGTGCACGCGCTCGAGCTGCGATTGCCGATCGCCGAAGTTCAGACGCCCTATCGCGACCGCCCGGCCGGCTCGCAGAGCAAGCTGCGGACGTTCCGCGACGGCTGGCGCATCCTGCGCACGATCTTCTTCCTCGTGAAGGAAGAGCGTCCTCTTCGGTTCTTCTCGACGGTCGCGGCACTGCTGGTTATCGCGGCGCTCGTGCTCGGATGGACGCTGCTCATCGAGTATCTCGCGACGGGGCTGGTGCCGCGCTTCCCGACGGCGATCCTGGCGACCGGCCTGATCATCCTCGGTTTCGTGAGCTTCATCGCCGGACTGATCCTCGATACGGTCACGCTCGGCCGTCGCGAGATGAAGCGCCTGCACTACCTGGCGCTGCAGGGCCCGACCTTTCGCGAGCGACGGCGCTCGCCATGACTGCGAGCAGCCTGCGCGCAACCGTCCGCACCGGGCGCAGCTTCGCCATCGTCGGCGGCGCCGGCTTCGCGGTCGAAGCGATCCTCATGACCGGGCTCACGCAAGTCGCGGGTTGGAGCGTCTGGTACGCGCGCATTCCGTCCTTCGCAACGGCTGTGCTCGTCACCTGGCTGTTGAATCGCACGCTCACGTTCCCAGGACGCGGCTTGCAACGGCGCTCGACCGAAGCACTGCTCTACAGCGCGATTCAGCTGTGCGGTGCTGGCATCAACCTGGCGATCTTCGCGCTCTGCCTGATCGGCTGGCCGCAGCTCGAGCGACTGCCGGTCGTGCCCCTGGCGGTCGGCGCGATCGGCGGTCTCGCTTGCAACTTCGCCGCGTCGAACGGCCTGCTCTACGCACGCCGCAGAACGCAGCTCGGCGGCTGAGCTCGATGCAACAGCAGCAAGCGTACAGCGGCGCCGACAACCTCGAGGTGATGAGCGAGGCCGAGAACTACAACCGCTACCTGCTCGACCTCGTGCGCAGCCATGCGCGTCGCGATGGCCGGGTCCTAGACTTCGGCGCGGGCAGCGGCCAGTTCGCGCTGCCGCTGGCGCAACTCGGCTTCGATGTGACCGCATTGGAACCCGACGATGCGCTGCGCAGCCGCCTGCGCGGCCAGATGCCGACGGTTGCCGACCCCGACGAGCTGGCCGACGGCTCGTTCCAATGCATCTACACCTTGAACGTGCTGGAGCACATCCCGGACGACGTAGCGGCACTGCGGCGCTTGCGCACCAAGCTGACGAGCGGCGGCATCCTGTTGATCTACGTTCCGGCGTTTCAGGTGCTGTACACGAGCATGGACGCGAAGGTCGGCCACCTCAGACGCTACACGCGCCGCAGCTTGATCGCCGCGGTACGTGCGGCCGGCTTCGCAATGCAACGCTGCGCCTACGTGGATTCGCTCGGCTTCTTTGCGACGCTGCTGTTCAAGGCCGGCGACAACGGCCGTGGTGACATCAACAGGCGCGCGCTGCGACTGTACGACCGTGCCATCTTCCCTCTGAGCAGGATCGTCGACATGGTCGCCGGGCGCTGGTTCGGCAAGAACCTGCTGCTGATCGCCCGCGCGGACGCCGGCGATGTCAGAATGGCGTCATGAGCACTTGGCTGATCACCGGCGGTGCAGGATTCATCGGCAGCAACTTCGTGCGCCAGCTCGGCGCCGCGCCGCCAACGCAGCTCGTGATCCTGGATGCCCTGACCTACGCCGGCAACCTGGCAACGATCCTCGACCTCGTTGATGGTGAGCGCGTGCGCTTCGTGCACGGCGACATTTGTGACGCAGCGGTGGTACGCGATGTCTTCGCCCGTCACGACGTCGAGCGTGTCGTGCATTTCGCCGCGGAAACTCATGTCGACCGCTCGATTCTAGGACCGCGGGCGTTCATCGAGACGAATGTGACGGGAACGCTGAACCTGCTCGACGCCGCACGCGAGCACTGGCGCGGCGCCGACGGGCTGCGCTGCTTCCTGCATGTCTCGACTGACGAGGTCTACGGCAGCTTGTCACCGACTGACCCGTCCTTCCATGAAGGCACGCCCTATGCGCCGAACAGTCCTTACGCGGCCTCGAAGGCGGCAGCCGATCACCTGGTCCGCGCCTGGCACCATACGTACGGCCTGCCCGCGATCATCAGCAACTGCTCGAACAACTACGGCCCGTGGCAGTTTCCGGAGAAGCTGATTCCGCTCACGGTGCTCAATGCGATCGAAGGGCGCGAGCTTCCGCTGTACGGCGACGGCCTGCAGATCCGCGACTGGCTGCACGTGCAGGATCACTGCGAAGCGCTGCTCGCCGTGATCGAGCGCGGCACGCCCGGCCTGACCTACTGCATCGGCGGCAACGACGAGCGCACCAACATCAGCGTGGTGGAAACGATCTGCGACGTGGTCGACGCCGAGCTCGGGCGTCGGCCCGGCACGGCCCGCGCGCTGATCCGCCACGTCACTGATCGACCGGGTCACGACCGGCGCTATGCGATCGACTGCAGCCGATTGCAGCGTGAGCTCGGCTGGGTGCCGCGCCGCAAGTTCGACAGCTCGCTGGCAGAGGTCGTGCGTTGGTACCTCGCACACCGCGAATGGGTCGACGCCATTCGCAGCGGCGAATACCTGCGCTTCTACGAGCAGCAGTATCAGCATCGGCTGCAGGCAAACTCATGAAGGGCATCGTTCTGGCCGGCGGCAGCGGCACGCGCCTGCATCCCGTCACGCAGTGCATCTCCAAGCAACTGCTGCCGGTGTACGACAAGCCGATGGTGTACTACCCACTGTCGGTGCTCATGCTCGCCGGTATCCGCGACATTCTCCTCATCTCCACGCCGCAGGACCTGCCGCGCTTTCGCGAGCTGCTCGGCGACGGCGCCGACTTCGGGATTTCGCTTTCCTACGCCGAGCAGGCCGAGCCGCGGGGAATCGCGGACGCGCTGCTGATCGGCGCGGACTTCGTCGGCAACGACGGCGTGTGTCTCATCCTCGGCGACAACCTGTTTTACGGGCAGGGGTTCGTCGAAAAGCTTGCGGCTGCTGCGCACACCGCGCGCGGCGCGACGGTGTTCGCCTATCGCGTGGCCGATCCCGAGCGTTTCGGTGTCATCGAGCTGGATGCGCAGCTGCGGCCTGTCGGGCTGGCGGAGAAGCCAGCCAACGCGCGCTCACACTGGGCGGTCACCGGCTTGTACTTTTACGACGCAGACGCCGTGCGCATCGCGCGCGGACTCAAGCCGTCGCCGCGCGGCGAGCTGGAGATCACCGACGTGAATCGCGCGTACCTCGAGCGCGGCGAGTTGCACGTGCAGCTGCTCGGCCGCGGCTTCGCTTGGCTCGACACGGGAACGCACGAAAGTCTGCTCGATGCGGGGCAGTTCGTGCAGACCATCCAGCGGCGCCAGGCGATGAAGATCGCCTGCCTGGAGGAGATCGCGCTGGAGAAAGGCTGGCTGTCGCGCGAGGCTGTCCGTGCGAATGCGGCAGCGATGGGCAAGTCGGAATACGCGCGCTATCTGCTGGACCTGGTGGTAGCGACATGAGTCACGCCGACCTTTCCCGAATGAGCGTCTCGGTCGTGATCCCGGTGTTCAACGCCGAGCCGAACCTGCCGGAACTGCATCGGCAGCTCATTGCGGCGATGGTGGCGCTGGTCGAGCGCTTCGAGGTCATCCTGGTCGAGGATTGCAGCCGCGATCGCTCCTGGGACGTCGTGCGCCGACTGGCGCTCGAGGATGAGCGCGTACGCGGCATTCGCCTCAACCGCAACTACGGCCAGCACAACGCCTTGCTGTGCGGCATCCGTGCCGCTCGCTATGACGTGATCATCACGATGGACGACGACTTGCAGCATCCGGTGAGCGAGATCCCTCGTCTGCTCGAAGCTGTCGCCGCCGGCTACGAAGTCGTGTACGGCACGTCGCAGGAGCTGCAGCACGATCTGTGGCGCAATTTCGCTTCGCGTCTCACCAAGCTCGCGCTGCAGAGCGCGATGGGGGCCAAATCCGCGGCGCAAGTCAGTGCGTTCCGTGCATTTCCGACGCGGCTGCGCGCTGCATTCGAGGATTACCGCAGTCCGAACGTCTCGATCGACGTGCTGCTCACGTGGGCCACCCAGCGCTTCACCGGCGTCGAGGTGAAACACGCGCCGCGGCTCGCCGGCGAATCGAACTACACGATCCGCAAGCTGATCACGCATGCCTTCAATCTCATGACCGGATTCAGCACGCTGCCGCTGAAGCTGGCTAGCGTGGTCGGCTTCGTGTCCACGCTGTTCGGTCTCGGCGTGCTCGCGTGGGTGGTCGGCCGCTACTTCGTCAGCGGCACCAGCGTGCCGGGCTTCGCGTTCCTCGCTTCGATCATTGCCATCTTCTCCGGCGCGCAGATGTTCACGCTCGGCATCTTCGGCGAGTACCTCGCGCGGATGTACGGACGCACGATGGAACGGCCCGCGTACGTGGTCGGCGAGCGCTGCGAGGGCGCCGCCGAGCCTGAAGAGGCGCGTCAGCGCGTCGCGACCCGGTGAGCTTCGAGTACACAACCCGCTCGATCCGGACGCCTGCGCTCCAGCTGGAGTATTTCTTCGTACCTTGGGACACGAAGATCCTCGGCGTGCCGGTGGCGCAGATCAGCGAGCTGCGCGTGATCGATCGCGCTGTTGCCGAGCGCGACTATGAGGAGTTCGCGCAGTGGTGTGCTCAGGAGCGCATCGCGCTGTGCTCGTGTCGAGTGCCGGCAGATCGCGTGGCGGATTCGATGTTCCTCGAGGAGCGCGGCTTCCGTTGGATCGAGCTGAACTACCTGCCACGGGTCGAGCAGCTGCAAGCGCGGTCGCTGCCGCAGGACTCGGTGCAGATTGCGCCGGCGACGCCGCAGGATCGCGAGCCGCTAGCGGACATGGCTGCGCAGGTGTTCCGTCACGGGCGGTTCCACCAGGATCCGCGCATCGATCCAGCGCTCGGCGATCGCCGCTACCGCACATGGATGTGGAATGCGTTCGAGCGCCCGACGCAGCGCGTGCTGAAATGCGTGCTCGACAACGCCGTGGTCGGCTTCTTCGTGGTCGAGTCGCCGCAGCCCGGACACTGCTTCTGGTCATTGACCGGCCTCGCACCGGGCCTGCAGGGCCGCGGTCTCGGCAAGCGCGTCTGGCAAGCGATGCTGCGGCACCATCAGGCAGAAGGCGCGCACACGGTCAGCACCAGCATCTCTTCGCACAATGTGCCCGTGTTGAATCTATACGTGGCGCTGGGATTCCGTTTCCCCGCGCCGTCGGTAACCTTGCAGTGGTGTCCGCGTGAGCTATCGGATCCCCTTCAATAAGCCGTTCCTGGCGGGCGACGAGGCCGAACTCGTCGCGCGCTGTCTCGCGAGCGGCCACACGAGCGGCGATGGCCCGTTCACACGCGAGTGTCAGCAACTGATGGAGCAACGCTTCGGCGCAGCGCGCATCCTGCTGACGACGTCGTGCACATCGGCGCTGGAGATGGCCGCACTGCTGTGCGACGTGTCGCCGGGCGACGAAATCATATTGCCGTCGTACACGTTCGTCTCGACTGCCAACGCCTTCCTGCTGCGCGGTGCGACCCTGCGATTCGTGGACGTGCGCCCGGACACGCTCAACATGGATGAGCATCTCATCGAGCAGGCGATCACCCCGCGCACGAAGGTGATCGTGCCCGTGCACTACGCGAGTATCGGCTGCGAGATGGATGCGATCGGCGCGCTCGCGCAGCGTAACTCGCTGCTCGTCGTCGAAGACGCTGCGCAGGCAGTGGATGCAACCTACCGAGGCCGCTATCTCGGCACCTTGGGCACGCTCGGCGCCTACAGCTTCCATGCCTCGAAGAACTTCGGATGCGGCGAGGGCGGAGCGCTGCTGGTCAACGATGCCAGTCTCGTGGAGCGCGCGGAGATCATTCGGGAGAAAGGCACGAACCGCAGCCGTTTCTTCCGCGGCCAGGTCGACAAGTACACGTGGGTCGACGTCGGCTCCTCTTACGTGCCGGCTGATGTGCTGGCCGCGCTGCTGCTGTCACAGCTCCAGCACATGGAAGAGATCACGGCGCGGCGGCGGCGCGTCTACGAGATTTATTGTAGCGCGTTGCAACCGCTGGCCGAGCGCGGCCTGCTAACGCTGCCGTCGATCCCGACACACTGCACTTCGAACTATCACATGTTCTACGTGATCGTCGCGGACCTCGCGACGCGCACGGCGCTAATCGAACATCTCAAGGCTGCAGGCATCCTCGCCGTGTTCCACTACGTGCCGCTGCACACCTCGCCAGTCGGGCACTCGCTGGGATACGAATCCGGCATGCTGCCGGTGACGGAAGCCATGAGCGACCGGCTGCTGCGGCTACCGATGTACGCCGGCCTGGAGGACTCGGCAGTCGCCGCCGTGGTCGCGGCAATTCGTTCCTTCTACGGCGTGCGATGAGCGGCGCAACCGCATCATCGTGCGAATGTTCCGAGAAAATACCTGCAGCAGCCCGCGCGCCCGCGCGTGCTGGAAATCGGCTGCGGCACGGGCTTCGTGCTGGGCGCGCTGCAGGCACAGCGCCGCTTCGATCTCGTCGGCGCCGAGCAGCACATCGCCGGTCTCGTCTGGGCGCGCCGCCGGCTGCCGGACGTCGAGTTCGTGCAGCTCTGTACGCGACAGCGTCACGCTTTGAGGTGCGTTACTGCACCTCGTTCGTGTTCGCGTTGCTGCCACTGATGTATCTATCGCGCTGGCGCAAGCCAGCGGTCGCCACTGCGGCCAGCGGCGCCGTCGACTGTGCGGAGCTGTCGCTGCCGCCGGCACTCGACGGGGTGATGGAGCTCGGAATGCGCCTCGACGAGGTGTTGATTGCCGCTGGCGTATCACTGCCCGCCGGCGGTTCGCTGCTGATCGTCGCCCAACGCGAGCGCTGAACCCTGCTGTGGCGGCGCCCCGCGGCGCACGTTGCGATACAGCCACCACCAACCGCTGCGCGCGACGAGCTCGACGGCTCCGCGCTGGTCCTTGAAGATCGGCTCCGAAACGTCGACGCTCGACTTCACAATGAAGTAGTCGTAGCGCTCGCCGCCGTGCCTGCGCCAGTCGAGCTCGGCGGGGTCCCAAGCCAGCTCTTCGGTGAGTCGCGGACCCGCATCCTGGCGGTAGCGGACCATCTGCGAGATGAAGTCCGCGAAATTGAAATCTACGATGCCGTGCCCGGTCGCGGCATACCACGCTGGCAGGTGCATGTAGATCGGCGGGGCGAAATAGGGACTGGCGTTCCCGTTGATCAGCGATGCCACGCGGCAGAACGGCGGGACGCGCGCCACGACGTCGCGGAAACTCTCAGTCTCACGCGCGAATGCCGCGAAGCGCCCGATCATCGTGAACGACCACAGCAGCACCACGCCGATGGCGAGCCAGTCGAGGCGCCGCGCCGCGCCGCGCGGCGGGTCCCAGGTCATCAGCCACAACGGCACCAGGAACATGCCGAGACGCTGGAAAAAATAGGCGGTGCTGAACACATAGCGTGGGGCGACCATGAAGATTGCGAGACCGAGCAGGAACGGCAGCCAGCGCTCCGGGCGGCGGCTGAACGAACAGCCGGCCAGCCACGGCAGCAGCAACACAGCTCCCGTGATGAGCGGCGTTACCAGCGAAGGACGGTCGTGCCCGGCTGGCTGCACCAGCAGCTGAGCAAAGCGCTCGGTCACGAATCCGTAGATGGTGAGTCCGTCCTGGACCGCTGCTTCCGTGCGCACGGTGACCACGAACCATGTCACGAGTAACGGCAGGACCGCCGCATAGGGGAGCGACTGGAGTACCAGCGCCTTCGGGTTGCGGTATTGCTTGCCCGCGAGATAGCCGAAGGCTACGAGCGACGCGAAGCCGAGCACGATGATGTGGCAGAAGAACAGCAAATTGGCGAACAGCGCAATGCCGAGAGCCGACTTCAGCGTCGGCTGCGCCGCGTAGCGGATCGACTGGATCAGGAACAGCAGCGCGAGCGGCGCCGCCGCCAGATACGGCAGGAAGCCCCAGTAGAATGCGAAACTGAAGCTGCAGGGAATCGCCAGCCACTTCCATCGCTCGTCCGCGCCAGCCGCACGCAACAACCTTCCAGTCAGCAGCGGCATCGCAACCACGGAAATTGTCACGACGATCTGGCTGGCAACCGTAATGGGAATGACGGCTGCCAGCGCAGTCAGCAGCAGGTAGCCGAGCAGGTACGGCGTGAACCAGTTGATCTCGAATAACTGCGTGAACATTTCGTTGCCGCGCCAGATCTCGTGCAGCGCGGCGATCTGCGCGGCATGCTGCGGCATGTCCACCATCGGCAGATAGCTGCCGATCCACAGCGGCGCGGCCGACAGCACGACGATCGCCAGGAACAGGCGGTCGTTGCTCAACGACAGCGTGTTCCTGAGTGATTCGAGCGCCGACACGCGCGGCTCTTGCGTTGCCTCTGTCATGCGTTGAGATCCGCCTCGATTCGGCGCCGGTGCGCCCGCGGCCGCAGCATATAGAGTGCGGCTAACAAGCGCTCGTTGCGCAGGAAGTGTGCGAGGCGTCGCTCTGTCGCAATGGTCATGGGCTTAACATATCGCCTGGACAACGCCCTCGCCTCGAACAGTTCACGGTATTAGGAATGATTGCGACACCATGCGGCACTCGCAGCGGCTGACATTCATCGGGTTATGGCTAGCGCTGGGCGCTGTGGCAGCCCTGGTCTGCAGTCTCACCTGGCCGCAGGCTCACCTCGGCGAGGAGCTCGTGCCGGTGAGCATGGACTCCTGGTATCACGCACGCCGCATTCTCGATACGGTGGCCGATCCTGGGGCGTTCTATGAGTTCGATCCGAGAATCCACGCACCGGAAGGCAGCCTTTTGCCCTGGCCATGGGGCTACGACTTCGCGATGGCGCAGCTGGTGCGAGCGCTGGCAGGACTCGCATCCCCGATCGCGATCCTGATCTGGATACCCGTCGCCGCAGTGTTCGTCTCGGTCGGTCTGATGATGTTGCTTGCGCGCCGGCTGGCGCTACCGACGTGGGCCGCGGTCATTGCCGGCGCCTGCGTAGCGCTGTCACCTCTGACACAGAATCTGCACGGCGTCGGAATCATCGACCATCACTTCGCCGAGTACATCCTCGTCCTGGCAACCTTACTGACGGGTCTGCGCTGGCTCACGCGGCCCGAGAAGACCGCGGCGGCAGCGGTGCTGGGCGTGGTGCTCGGCATCGCGCCCGCGATCCACAACGCGCTCTTCATTCTGCAGATCCCCGTCCTCGCAGCATTGCTGGTGCTGTGGCTGCAGAACATCCGCATGCCGCTGCGTCCGACTAGCGCATTCGGCGCGGCGCTCCTGGTGTCGACGCTTGCGACCCTGCTTCCCTCGCTGCCGTTCCGGCTGAACCATTTCGAGTTCTACACGCTTTCGTGGTTTCACCTGTACGTCGCCGCCGGCACAGCGGTTACAGCCGCGTTCTTCGCATACTTCGCGCGCAGCGCGCGCAACGCGATCATCCTCGCGCTCATGGCGGTCGTGCTCATCACGCCGCTCGGCCGTCAAGTGCTGCTAGGCCAGTCGTTCCTCGCGGGCAACATCAAGCGCTTGGTAGCCATCGGCGAAATGCGTTCGCTCGCAAGCGTGCTGCGCTCGCCGAGTGGCGGATGGACTCTGACGCTGCTCTACTCTGCGCTCATTCTGCTGTTGCCGCTGAGCGCAGGTTACAGCGCGTTCAAGGCATGGCAGGAACGAGCGGGCGGACGCGTGTTCTTCTGGCTGTGCAGCCTGTTCGGCACAGCGCTACTGGTGACACAACTGCGGCTGCAATACTTCGGATCTTTCGCGTTGTACCTACCCCTGCTGGTCCTGGCGGACTCCCTGGCACGCCGCCGGGTCGAGCAGACCAAGTTGATCGCGCTGGCAACTGCGCTTGGGGTTCTGTTCGCTTACGTCGTGCCCATTCGCTACCAGCTGACGTCGCAGACCTCTACCGGTGGTGACGCGAGCTTCCGCGCGCTCCGGCCGATCCTCACGACGCTGCAGCAGGCCTGCGCCCGGGATCCCGGCATCGTGCTCGCGGACAACGATGCAGGCCACTACATCCGCTACTACACCCAGTGCTCGGTGATAGCGAACAACTTTCTGCTGACGCGGCAGCACGAACAGAAGATCGAGCAGATCGACTACCTGACCTCGTTGCCGGCGACCGCGTTGCCTGGCGCGGCGCCATTCGTGCGCTACATCCTGGTCCGGCCCGTGAGCGTCGAGCACACGGCGGACGGTGTGCATTACATGAGCTATAGCCAAGTCTCTGGCGAGCTCATCGACGAGTTGCTGCTGCGTGACGCAGACCAGGTGCCCGCGAATTATCGA
>CAWISC010000062.1:0-15872 GCA_963838635.1 uncultured Gammaproteobacteria bacterium
GACTTGTTCCTGGTGCTCGACGCCATATCTGCAGCACCGCATCGGGACGATCGGTCTCGCCGTAGCGCGCGATGCCGACGAACTGCTCTCGCCCCTCGTGCTCGGCCGTGGCGACGAAGGCCATGCGCCGGTCGTAATCGATGTCCATCAGGCGGTCGAGCAAATGCGGCGGCAGGAACTTCAGCGGCGTCATCAGGCGATAAAAGCGCGTGCGCTCGGAGAGCGAGTTGATGAATTCGATCTCGCGCTCGCGATCGTCCGGCCGCAATGGCCGTATGCACAGCCGCAGGCCGTTGCGCGTGCTGGACTGCGAAGTCCAGCGCGCCAGCAGCTCGGCCGGCAGCGTATCGACCACGACGACCTCGACTGCCGCGACAGCGGCGCGCGAGGCCGACATCTTACATTGGCTGCGGAGACGGATGAGGCAGGGAAACGACGGCTGCGGTCGAGACGGCTGCGATTCCCGGCGCTCGACGGCGTACAGCGTGCCGTCGCGCAGAATCGCCATCTGCGACGTGTTCCAGCAGGCCGGCGCGCTGTCCGAAGATCACCACCGCAGTTCTTCAGTTCCGCGAGCGGCTTGACCAGCGCGCGACTTCGCCCTTCCCGTCGATGTCCGCATTCGGCTCGTCGAGCACCAGCAGGCGCGGGTTGGTGTAGAGCGCGCGGGCGAGCGCGATTCGGCGCCGCTGAATTCCAGTGTGGCTGCCAGTCCGGAACGGACTAGCTGCTCTGGTGCCTCTACGGGCGCGAGCCGGTGTTGGCTGCAGTGCTGAGTTCGGTGCACGTTGATCGCGAATTCGGGACTCGATCAGGGCTGGCACCGATTCGGAAAGATGCCGAAGATGGGGATCGGCGTGTTCGCACGGCACTCGATCTGCCATTCTGCGCCGTGCTCTTCGACGAAGGACGAACCGATAAGGTTGATCCTTGATGCCTTCACGAACCTGAAACAGGTCGGTCGTCCAACTGACGTTAGTTGGAAGTATGGATTATTGTGAGCCGGTTCGCGCTCCAGACGGTTGTTCGATAGATCCTCGACACTACTTGATGGCTTGCAGGTTCAAGTGGAAGGCGATACCGCTGACGAACGGGCTCCTGTCTAGCGCCTGCTCGTAGTCGGCAGTCGCAAACACACCCTTCGAGAACCTGTCGAAGAACTCTGATACTTCGGTCCCTGGACAGTTGTAGCAGTCCAGCTGAACGATGACTCTCTTGCCTTTCGATTCGGGAAACCTCTCTGCCAATTGCCCATCCAGGGCGGCATCGACGGTGCCATACAGCCGATCCTGCACTCGGCGAAGCTCGGTCTCGACGGAACCATTCCACGGCCCTTCTTCCACGAGGACCATCTTCCATTCGTCCGGACCGTCGCCCCGCGCGACGAAATCAACGACAGTTGTGCGCTCCACCATCGCGTACGATCCTAACAGGGGCGATCAATCCTATAAGAACACATTCGTGTCGGCACACCTGGCTGCAGGCCGGCCTTCTCAGCGTTTTGGCCGACTGGCGTCACTTCACGCCCTGCAGCGATGTCAGCCTCCAACTTCGTCTGTCCGGACGACTGCGTGGAGTTTCCAGTCTTCGTTTCCACGACTTCCTTGCCCTTCGTCACAAAATCCGCTCTTGTCCGCGAGCCATCGCTGGTCTTGAATGTCACCTGTTCACCTGCAACCTTGTCACCGAGACTCTCGCGAGTCATCGCCTCCCCTTTCTTTCCTTGTGCCGCATTCTCAGCGATGTTGCTGGCGCCCTTCAGTGCTGTCAGCACTTTCGACGAAATGAACGGCACTATAACCGCCGCGCCGGCGATCGAGATGTTAACACGCTCGTCGCGCAGCCCCTCTACGCCTTCGTTCGCAAGCGTATCGTCGCCTGTAGCAAGCCCAACTCCATATGCGGCTGCGGCACCGAAAACTCGACCTGCGCTCGTGACAACCTGGTAGGCATCGAAAAGGGTGTCCACAAACGCACCTGTCGGGTCGACGCCGTTGAGCGGATCATTCCCGACATATGCATAGAGATTGATGTCGTCCTCGTAGCCAATCGGGTCCGTCTGCATGAATCGTCCCAGGACCGGCGAGTACATGCGCGCTTTGTAGTAGTAGAGCCCGAGCTCGGGGATATTTGCTTGACCGGTGTACTGAAACCGTGAGCTGTTGGCGCCACCCTGAATGCCATACGCGTCATACGTCTCTCTTTCGAGAGTGCCACCGGCGCTATTCGCCACAGCAATGATTGAGCCCTGGTGATCGGCATGTAGATAACGGCGGGTGGCGGAACTAACGCCCGCCCCTTCGTACCAGATCAGCGGTTCGTCAACGCCGGTTCCGCTGACGTAGCGGCGCTTCAACGACCCACTTGCATCGTACTCGGCGATCAGGAAGTCGCCGTCATACAGGAACTGCGTAGTAGTCGAAGCGCTCGTCTGAAACAGCCGGCCCAGCGGATCATAAGTAAGGTTCGCGTTCTTTGCGCCGCTCGCGCCGGTCATTCGGTTCTCGGTGTCATATGCGAACGTGGTGGCGCCATCGGAGGTCAGATTGCCATTGGCGTCATGAGTCAGGATGACAGCGCCGGGCGAGGCAATCTGGGTGTACTGGTTTAATCCGTTGACTGTGTATCCGCGGTTCGGTGAGACCACAGAGTCTTCGTAGCCGCTGTTCGAGACGGTGCGCGTTACGACCTGGCTCGCCGGGTTAAAGCTGAATGTCGTCGAAACATCGTTGCCCGTGCCGCCGCCGTCGAGATCGTGCCCAAGAGAAGATAGGCGGGAGATGGCGTCATAACCGTAGCCGCTGACGCTGACGGAAGCACCGCGTGTCAATTGTTGGCGGCGACTCTGAGAGTCGTACGCCACTGAAATCACCGGGCTCGCAGTGCTCGAGCACACCTGCGTCGGGTTCTCGCAGATCTGCGTTAAGCGATCGCGTCCGTCGTAGACATAATCAAAGTATGTTCCGTCAGGATGAGTAACCCGCGTGCGATTCCCGTTTGCGTCATAGGCGTTGTAAATCGAGCGTGACAGACCACCCATGGTGGTCGTCGATGAGATCAGGCGGCCAAAGCCATCGAAGACGTTAGTCAGTCCCGCCCCGGTGGCGCTGAACTGCGCAGTGAGTTGCAGACCGCGCAGATCGTAGCTGTAGGAGACGTCGGCCGCGCTCCCGGGCAGATCCTTTGCCGTTGCGCGGTTCAACCCATCGTAGGCGTACGTGATGATGCTGCCATCGCGCTTTTGAAGTTGAGTTCGATTGCCGTTGGCGTCGTAGGTGTACTTTTCGAAGTCCGTGCTGCTGGTTTGGCCCACGTTTGTAGGCGACGGAAAGCGCCAGAACTCCAGTCGCGCGAGACCGTCGACGTGAAACGTCGACACATTGCCGTTCGCGTCGGTGCTGCTCGCGAGATGTGCGCCTGTGTAGGTGTAGGTCGCGTAGTTCTGTTGGAGCGCCGTGCCGTACGCTCTCACAATGCTCAAGGGTCTGTCGGAGCTGTCGTAGCTACCTACACGTTCAATCCGGTCCGCTCCGAAGGGTCCCGGAGTGGCGAGCGCACATGCGCTCAGCGCCGGATTGAACGATGCGGTGTTCATTCTCCGTGCAGTGCAGTCCAGCCTGCCGATGCTGTCGTAGCTGAACTGCGTCAACACAAAAGCTGAGCCGCCGGCCGATACCTGCTCGGATAACTTTCGCCCGTTGATGTCGTAGGTGTAGTCGGTTCGTCGAAATACCGTATAACCCACCCAATCCTCGGGGCGAATCGGCTCGGACTGCCACGTTGAGAGCTCTCCTATTTCTGCACGCGTGAGAAGGCCACGTGCATCGTAGGTGTTGCGTGTAGCCGCATGGCGCAGAGGGCCCGATCCGTCTGGATCCGGCGCGATCGCACCCACCAGGCGCTTGGCTGCATCGAACCGAAACCCGCTGGTGTACGGCGATGGTGCGGACTGTGACCAAACGACATTTGAAAGGCCCGCGAGCGCGAGGGCCGCCGGGAGCCAGCGTCGACGCGAGATGTTCATGGACATGAGGCAAGCCCCGCTCTGGGAGACGTTTCGCTGATGCGATTTCCGTAGATGTCATACCCATAACAGGTACGAAGCGTGACGCCATCCGCGGTGACTGATTTGCCGCGAAGCAGAAGATTGCTGGCCACGCCCGAGGGTCCGTAGTCGTACGCAATGGTCACCTCGTCGCCGGCCACCGCGCAGGTTCCATTTGCAGCAGCGGCCGTCTTGCGGCAGTACTTTTCTCCCGTGACTACCCAGATCGGAGTTGCGGCTCGAACGACCGCACCGCTGGAGTTCTTGTACCACGCATACTTCGTTGTCTGACCGTGGTAGGTGACCTGCGGCTTGATCCCCGACTGATCAGCCGGGAACGTTATTCTCAGCGGGTTACCATTGATCGAATGGTAGCCGTACTCCGTAAGGTTGTCCTTTGCATCCCTTGTCCAATTGGGCTTGTTGCACTTGACTGGATTGGTGCAACTTGCATCGAAACCGGCGCGCCGAACTGTGGCCGCGAGAGAAGAGCCGGATGCAGGCGTTGCGTCTCGCGCGTGACGTTCCCGCGCGCGTCATAGAGGTAGCTGAGTTCATCTCCATCGCCTCGCGTAACACGCAACAGGCGGTTGGCGATCGACTGTTCAAAATAGAAGGTCTGCTGGCCGATACCATCCGCATGGGAAATCAGCGGCCCTATCGACGGATTGCCGCGCTGCTGCTGCGTGATCTGGCTACCTCCGAACGGGCCGGCTTGCGTGTTACTGTCACGAACAGCGATACGCCTCCTCCACCAGATGACGCCGGATAGAGCCAGTCGTAGCCTTCAATTGTGACCTTCTTGACTCCCTGATGTACGCAGTAGTACTCACCGGTCACAGCACAGTACGTGTAGGTTATAGTGTCTGCTGAGGAGCTCGTCGGCGCACGGATCGCGAGTAGCTGCTGCGTTGTGTAGTTCGCCGGTCCAGACATACCATAAACGCCCCCCGACAACGTGGGAATCCCGGTGGTGAAACGCGTCGCGCGTCCTGCCGCGTCGAGGACAGTGAAGTAATTGAGGGAACCGCTTGTCGTCCGGCTATACGTCGCGATGGGCCATGGTTGTGTAAATGTACACGTGTCGGCTTGGGGGTCGCAGTAATCGACAGCATTGTTGATCGCTCTCACGCTCGCAATCTGTCGCCAGGGGCCGTCTCCCAAGTTGGTCGGCGCAACATTCGAGCCGTACGTGTACTTGAGCTGGAATCCATCGTTTCTGTTCACGGACTGCAATCGATAGATGGTCGTGCTCGAGACCGTGGCCGACTTGTAGGTCAGCGTCGTGGTGACCCCGAAACGATCAGTCATGCTGGTCAGCAACCACGATGACGGGCCTTGCTGAATTCCGTAGAGGCGCGTGTTGCCGTCCCTATCGGTGTAAGTGAACGAGCCATCGGCATTGGTTAACATGGTGGACCCCGTGCCTCGGAAAGCCGCATAGGCTCCCCCGGTCCCACCACACATCCTGTCCGCGGAGACGCCTAAGGAAGCATCCAGATAGGAGTTGCCAACGCAGGTGGGCGAGTGGTCGTGACTCAGCGGCGCCTGCACCTTCCCCAGGTACGAGTCGGAAAACCGTATCGTCGGCGCAGATGTTTCACCATCGTCAGTCATCATCCAGTGATCGAGCGGTCGTTCTTTACTTCCGATGCTCACATCGTTGATGCGAGCGCTGGGCCTGAGCGACAAAAGACTCACTCCGTTTTGATCCGTGAGTGAATAGGTCGGCGAAGTAATTCCCGGAGTCACCATGGTCTGAGCGATGCCATTGGCACTGAACGATGCCGATACGACCAGAACAACGACGCGAGACCTGGGAGACGTCTTGCCATAGCCATCATGTGAGGCTTCTCCAATTGATCGCAGTGTCTTGCGTACGCGATGGCGAGTGCGGTCTATTGAGTCGTGACGGGGAAGATGTTCGAGTAAGGTCCATATGACCCGGCACCACCACCATCCCGCGCACGCACACGAAATCTGTAGGTAGCCGGATAGACCAATCCGGTCACCTGCGTGTTCGTGACGGTTGATGTCTTCAGAAAGACGAAGTTGGTGCACGACGATCCGGAGCAATATTCCACGTAGTATGTGTACGGCGGGGTGCCGCCCGTCGAGGCAGTCCACGCGAGATTCACGACACCACGAATAGGCGAAAAGCCGGACAAATTGCCGGGTGCGGTGATGGGTGGTGGCGGCGTGCTTGGCCCCGTGATCGATTGACGATTGCCAGCCGGATCGAACGAGTAAGAGGTTTGCGAGCCGTCGGGTGCAGTCACCGTCCGCAGACGACCCAGCTCGTCATACGTATAGTTTGTGGTACCCGCGGAAACAGGAGTTGTCAGCGCTGCGCAGAGGAGCAATAGCAACCATCGGTAGACTCCAGGACCTTCACGCATGCGAGTGCTCCCCTTGGCCCGAGTTAGTTGTTCGCGTCAGCTACATATAGTTAAGCGACACCATGAGGTGTTCGACGTCACGTCGGCGCTCGAATCAGCAATCGTTCGATGCGGGATTACAAAAAATCCACTAACGGCGAGCTGCGAACGGCTGCAGCCGCTCGACCCACGCCTCTCTCATGACGATCCCGCTCGCCCCGAAGCACAACCTGCTCAGTGGGGTAATCGAAATTGCGGCGGGAAAGATGACGTTACTTGGTAGGCTTTCCTGCACTCGGGAATCATGCGCCGCATGCGCCGGGCGAAGCTGCGCAAGCAGACCTCGTTCTCGCTCAGCGGCCCGACCGAGTAGCTGCTCGACGCCATGCCGGCCTGCACACGCTCGATCAGCGTCTTGTCTTCCACGTTGACCTGCCGGTTGATGCGCCAGTTCAGATAGCGCGCCGCGCGCATTTCGCGCCGGCTGTCGGGGTGAACGTATGCGATCTCGCGGATCATGGTCTCCGTGGGAGACACCGGAATGAACTGCATGAAGTCGATCTGATCCGGGTAGATGTCGAACGCGACATTCGGCCACAGCTTGAAATAGGTCCATACGCGCTGCCGCTGCGCGGGCAGATGCGCCACCGGCGGCAGCAGCTTCTGGTACAGGCGCTCCGACCAATTGCTGCTGATCTTTTCCTGCAGCACTCCGGACATCTTGTCGATCCAGTCCTGCGCTTCGATCGCGTAGCTGCGGCCGAAAAGCCGCGTGAGTCCCGGATGTGCGACCGGGATGTGCATGCCGTCGGAATAGTTGTCGGCGACGTTCTTCCAGTTGACCTCGCGCGGCCGCAGCGTCACGCGACCCTGCGGCACGAGCTCCTCCATGCGATACGCGGCAAGCTCGTCGGCATACGGCGCCGCCATCTCGCGCACGCTCGGCAGGCCGGGCTCGAAGCGCACGAACACGAAGCCCATGAAGATTTCCTGTTCCAGCGCGACGAGTCCACGGCTCTCCATGTCGAGACCGTTGAACGAGGTTCGCTGCGGCACGCCGATCAGCTTGCCTTCGAGCGAGTAGCTCCAGTGGTGATACGGACACTGGATGAGGTGACCGCAGTTGCCTTTCTGTCCGTCGAGCAGGCGTGAAGCGCGATGCCGGCAGACGTTGTGAAAGCTGCGCAGCTGACCGTCCTTGCCGCGGACCGTGACGACCGATTCGTCGAACAGATCGAAGCGGTGGTAGTCGCCGCTCTCAGGAATGTCGTTGCTGTGGCAGACCAGCTGCCAGCTGCTGCGGAAGATCGAGCGCTTCTCCAGCTCGAAGAAATCGCGGTCGTGGTAGATCCACCCGGGCAGGCCGAAGTCATCTTCGCCGGGGTGCGTCGGCCGTGGGGATTGGACTGCGGCGCTCATAGTCATTGACCTCCGATCGAAGAATCGCCGCGCCCCGGCCTCTTGTCCAGCCGGGAAACGTTTACGGCCTGGGCCCGCGCCGCAGCTTCGCGAACTCCGAGAACTCCCATGCCCGCAGCGCGAGGATGGCGCTGCAGCTGTCGCGCTCTTCGAGCGGCCTGCGCGCATCGCTCCGCGCCAGCTCCTCGAACTCGGTTGCCAGCCGGTCGATGCCCGCTTTGAATCGCACCAGCGATTGCGCGCTCAGCAGTCCGCCGATGAAGCGCAGGTCGTCGCCGGGTCCTTCGAAGCGGCCGCCGAAGAACTCCGGCGCCACCCGCCGCAGGAAGAACTCGTGCACCGGTCCGTCCTTGCGCCACGAGAAATTGCGCGCAGTGAGCTTGCGCACGCGATTCGGCGGGCGAAATTCCGCGATGCCCAGCTTCTCCAGCCGCAGCAGGATATCGATGAGCTCGCTGGCGCTGATCTGGAAGGTCGTGACGATCTCCTGGAACTTCCAGTCGTTCGCGGTGAGGTATGAGACGAGCAGGAGCTTGGGCTTGCTGACGATCGCCTTCTCCTGCTCCGCGCTCAGCTCGGTGAGCGGCGGCGCTCGCGTGGGCGGCTCCAGCAGCTCTTCCAGCGTGAGGTCCAGCACTTCGCAGATCTGGTCCAGGCGCTGCAGCGAAAACCGGCCGCGGCTCAGGTCGCGCTTCACGGTCGGCTCGCTGATGCGCAGTCGCTTCGCCAGTTCCCGATAAGTCATGCCCTGCGCCCGCAAGCGCGCCTTGAGATGCGTCAGCAACGTACGCGAGTTGGACATCGTCCCTCCCGGACCTGCGGTATCAAAATACGATACCTGGAAGATCCCGGAGTGTCACACCGATGTGAGTATTTGCTGCGTCCCGGCCGGATCCGCAGGCTGCCTGCCACGAGTTTTCCGGACCACAAAGGTAAAGCGTCATGCCCGTCCACTTCGATTCGGTGTTCGTCAGCTCGACCGGCCTGTTCATGCCGGGCGAGCCGGTCGGCAACGAAGATCTCGACCGCTATATCGCGCCGCTCAGTGCCGCCTCGGCGCGCATCAAGCGCCGCATCCTCGCCGAGAACGGCATCAAGTCGCGCCACTACGCCATCGCGGAAGACGGCTCGACTGTGCATTCCGCCACGGCTATGGCTGCAGCGGCGGTCAACAGCTGCCTCTCGACCTCCGAGATCAGGCTCGAAGATCTGACCGTGCTGTGCACCGGTTCGTCGGGCGGCGACGTCGCCATGCCCGGCTTCGCGAACATGGTCCAGGGCGAGCTGCACGCGCGCCCGTTGCAGACGAGCAGCCACCAAGGTGTCTGCGCGGCGGGCGTCGCAGCTCTGCAGCACGCGGCGAGCACGCTCGAGCTCAGCGATGGCGGTCACGCGATGGTCGTCACGAGCGAGATACCGTCGCGGATGTTCAAGCGCTCGCGCTTCGCCCCGCGCGGGTACGAGACCGACTTCGACTCGCACTTCCTGCGTTGGATGCTGTCCGACGGTGCCGGCGCATGCCTGCTCAGCAAGCAACCGCGCACGCAGGGACTGTCGTTGCGGCTGCGCTGGATTCACAACCGATCGTTCAGCGGCGACCTGCCGGTCTGCATGCAGATCGGTCATCCGCCCGACGGCAGCCAGGTGTCGTATCTCGATTACGCATCGGTCGGCGATGCGGAAGCGGATGGCGCATTCCTGCTGCGGCAGGACATTCGCCTGCTGCCGCACCTGTTCGAGCTGGGCATACACGAGTATGTGCAGCTCATCCATGACGGGGTGTTCGCGCCCGAGCAGGTCGACCACTTCCTGTGCCACTACTCCTCACAGAAGTTTGCCGGTGTCGTCGAAGACCTGATGGCGCGCGCCGGCCTGTCGATTCCGCGCGACCGCTGGTACAGCAACCTCACCACGCGCGGCAATACTGGCGCAGCGTCGATCTTCATCATGCTCGCTGACTTCCTGCGCGAGCGCGAGCTGCAGCCCGGTCAGCGCATCCTCTGCTTCGTGCCGGAGTCCGGCCGGTTCACGGTCGCGTTCATGATGTTCGAGGTCGTGCAGAGCGATGCCGACGCTTCGAAGCTCGACGTGCCGCCGCCGCACCTTGCTGCCAGTGACGGCGCTCCGCAGCTGCGCACGCTCCTGACCGAGCTCGCCTCGATCTGGCACGACTATCGATCGCGCGCCTGGCGCACGACCATGGTCCGCAAGATCACGACCGGGCAGTTCTCGCGCGCCGACTACATCCGGTGGATGGCATGCTGGATCCCGCAGGTGCGCGAAGGCAGCCAGTGGATGCGCACAGGTGCTGAGCACCTCGACACCCGCCACGGCGCGTTGGCACAGCTCGTCCGCAAGCACGCCGGCGAAGAGCAGTTCGACTTCAAGATCCTGTTCGATGACTATCGTCGCGCCGGCGGCGATGCACCCAGCATCGACGCACTGGTGCGCAATCCCGGCGGTGAAGCTCTCAATGCATACATGCACGCGCTGGCGAGGCAGCCGAACCCCATCGGCCTGCTCGGCGCGATCTACATCATCGAAGGGACTGGCCAGCGCATCATCCCTGCCCTGCTGCCGCTGCTGCGCAAGCAGCTGGACATACCGGAGCAGGCATTCCGCTTCCTCGCGTACCACGGCGAGAACGACGCGAGCCACCTCGCACGCTGGCTGACTGCCGTTGAGATGGCATTGGAGCTCGACCCCGCTGACGCAGCGGACCGGATCGCTGCTGTCGCGCGCTCCACTGCCGAGTTGTACCTGTTGCAGATGGAGCACGTCATATGAGCGCCCTCCCTGAATTCCTGAGCGAGCCGCACGATGTCCGCGACCCTAGCCCGTGGCGCGCGCTGTACCTCGATCGCAGCATTCCGCTCGCGGAGGAGTGCAAGCGCGCATGGCTGGAGGATCTCAGTTCCCGCTCGCGGCAGTTCCTTCTGCCGCTGGTGCGGCCGCTGGCGCGCGCGACGATCGTGCTGATCCAGCTCGTCAAGATCCTCGTGCCTAAGCGGTTCACGTCATCGGCGTTGCTGCATCGGCTACTCGAGTGGAACATGCGCACGTGGCTGTCGCGCAACGCCAATACGCTCATATTCCGCCACTTCTATCTGGGATCGGAAATCCTGCAATTCATCGCGCGCAACACGCGCGGCGTCAGCATGTCGCCGGCGCCCTTGAAACCGACGCGGCTCGAGGAGGTTCGCAACCACGTCTATCTGCAACACGATCTGAACCTGTTCAATTTCGTCATCGAGATCAACCGCCAGCTACGCGAGCAGAACCTCGAGCTGGCGCCGATCGACGAGCTGGACTTCAGCTGCATCACCGACGGGAAGCTACCGATCGAGCCGATGCCGGACCGCTGGACGAACTTCATCGACCTGCAGACAGCGATCGAGCTCTACACGCCGGTGTACCAGCTGCTGCTGACCGACAACGACTTCTGGCGCGCGTCGAACTCACTGCAGCTCGATGAAACGATCGGCCTGTATGTCGCGAAGCTCCTGGGCACGCCGCAGACGACTGCGCTGATCAACAACAAGCATCCGCTGGTGCCGATGTCGACGCTGCGCGCGGGCTATCGCCTCGTGCTGCACGGTCTGGCGACCGAGACACAGCACGCGGTACTCGTGCAGTTCAAGCGCGCACAGGCTGCGCGTCAGGCCTGATTGTCTTGGCGGCGAACCAGGCGATAGTCAGGCCGATGAAGAACATGTGCACGAGGATCCCCGTCGCGAAGGACAGCAGCACGAAACGCCACTTGTTCGGTGTTGCCGAGAGCTGCATGACCACCAGGTTCATGACCCAGTAGACGAAGAAGCCGAAGACCGGGCCCCATAGCAGCGGCTTGCGCACCAGAAACGTGAACTGTCGGCTCAGCGCGAAGAAGATGACGGCGATGAGGAGCATCATCAGGTAGTGCAGCACCAGGCCGAGCGCGGCGGTCGCGGCGCCGCCCTGGAAGGACGCCGGCCCGAGCAGTCCGCTCGCGACGAACTGCAAAAGGGTCATCGGCGGCGTGCCGCGCCAGGCGGAAAAGCCGATCGCATAGAGGATGTCGAGCGTGCCGGCGACCAGCCCCCCGGCGAGGATGGCGGTCCCTGCGGTATAGCGGCGCATTGTTGTTCGTCCCCGAACGTAAAGTTGCGCGGGAAGATAGCACGCTGTGGGTCGGGCTTTAGCCCGACGCTTCTGCCCGACACTAATCCACGATGAACAACCGCGCGCCGCGCTCGGTGGACGAGCGATGAGGCTCCGCGTTGTCCGCGACCTGGTAGCTCATACCCGGCCGGAGCACGAACGTCCGCCCATCCTCCAGCTCCGTGTGCAACTCACCTTCGATGCAGAACAGGATGTGGCCCTTGCTGCACCAGTGGTTCGCCACATAACCCGGCGTGTACTCCACCATCCGCACGCGGATCGCGCCGAAATTGCACGTCCGCCAGTACGCGGTACCAGCGTCGCCGGGATGCATCGTCGGCTCTATCGTCGACCAGTCCGTCGTGCCGAATGGAATGTCATCGATCTGCATGCCATACAGCTTACCGTCACATCTTCCTGCGCGTGTAGAGCCCATCGAACGCGACGGTCCAGGTCTGGCCGTCGCTCGAGGTCTCCCACAGCTGACGGACCTGGTCGCCAGGCATTGGTGTCCAGGTGATGCGGTTGACAGTGGTCTTGCCGGTCTGCGGATTCTTCTTGCTGCCGGTGAGCACCATGCGGCCGTCAGCGAACTTGCCGTCGAGTCCGAGCGACCCGCCGCGATCGTCGACCCACGTCTGGTGCCATTGGTCGCGCAGTGGATCGTAGAAGTTCAGACTCTTGCCTGACATCCCGCCCGCGCCCGTCCAGTTCTCCAGCAGCGCGCAGCCGCCGAGAATCTTCTCGATGCGGTTATCGCCGGCCGGCTGGCCACCGACTGTGACACTCCAGTCGCCGACCCAGAAGTCGAACTGCCTGCGCACGGCGGCGTCGCAACCGGGCGGCGGCGCTGGCGGCGGTGTTTGCGCTTGCGCGAGAGACACCGACAGCAACCCGATTGCACCGAGCAGGCGCAGGCATGACCGCGACATCGTGGCACTCCTCAGTCGATAGTTATCGTGCAACTTTCCGGGAGGGTACGCGACCGTCAAGAGCGGGACGTTCCCACTCTTGCGTATTTCTCAGTGAGCGTGCTGTGCGTCTGATGCGTGGTAGCCACGAAGGCGGAGATAGTGGGCCCGCTGCTCCGGCGTCAGGATCTTCGCCTGTTCCAGGTGCGCTTCGAGGTGAGCGGCGCGCACGTCCGCCTGCAATTCACCGATCCGCGCCACGGACTCCTGCAGAGAGTTCTGAGTAATGCTGGTGCTCGCGAACAGTCGATCGAGCTTGCGTTCTTCATCGACCAATTGACGGCCCAGCGCGACTGCCTTCGTTTGCATCGACGCGAACAGCGCCTGCGTTCGCGTGCGTTGCTCGGCGGTGAGATCCAGCTCGCCGGCCAGCTCCAGCACATGCTTCGGTCCCGCATAGCCGTTGAGCTCCGCCGCCTTGGCAAATCCCATCCCCTGGCCGGTCAAGTACGCGTCCACATCTGCGGCTGACAGCGCCTTGATCTCGCGGCCCTCCTCGCCCGCGTAAGGCGATGCCGCCATGACATTCGCAGCGATGAGCGCGATGACCGCGGCAGTGACGACTCGAAGCTTCATAGGACTGACCTTCGTTGACTGACGGCGTCAGATTACCTGCTTGCCGATCATTTCAGAACTGACGCGGCACGCGTATTTCGCGAGGACGGCGGCGCTTACCCTGTCGGCCAGTTCAGCATTTCAGGAGCGATCGATGGAATACCGGTTTCTCGGAGCTTCGGGGTTCAAGGTGTCCGCACTCGGGTTCGGCGCGGGCACGTTCGGGGGCAAGGGGCCGTTGTTCAACGCGTGGGGCGATACCGACGTCGCGCAGGCGCGGCGGCTCATCGATCTGTGTCTCGATGCCGGCCTGAATTTCTTCGATACCGCCGACGTGTATTCCGATGGCGCGTCCGAGACGATTCTCGGCGCAGCGATCGCGGGCAAACGCGATCGTGTCGTGCTTTCGACGAAGATCACACTGCGCGCCGGCACCGGTCCGAACGACGTCGGCGCGTCGCGGCACAACCTGATTCGCGGCGTCGACCGCGCGCTGCAGCGGCTCGGCACCGACTACATCGATCTGCTTCAGCTGCATCACTTCGACGCGCAGACGCCAGTCGACTCGGTGATGTCGACGCTCGACGATCTCGTGCGCACTGGCAAGGTGCTGTACATCGGCGCTTCGAATTTCTCCGGCTGGCAGCTGATGAAGTCGCAGGCAGTCGCGGACCGTTACGGCTACGCGAAGTACGTCGCACACCAGGTGTACTACTCGCTGATCGGGCGGGACTACGAGTGGGAGCTGATGCCGCTCGGCCTCGACCAGGGCATCGGCGCGGTGGTGTGGAGTCCGCTCGGCTGGGGGCGACTCACCGGTCGCGTGCGTCGTGACCGGCCGACGCCCACGCGGCGTCTGAAGGAGACGTCGCAGTTCGCTCCGCCCGTCGACGATGCGCGGCTGTATCGCGTGATCGACGTGCTGGACGAGATCGCCGTCGAAGTCGGCAAGAGCGTTCCGCAAGTCGCGCTGAACTGGCTGCTGCAACGGCCGACGATCTCGACAATCCTGATTGGAGCGCGCAACGAAGAGCAGCTACGAGACAACCTCGGTGCCGTCGGTTGGTCGTTGAGCGCCGCGCAAGTCGCGCACCTCGATGCCGCGAGTGCGCTAGTGCCGCCCTATCCCTACTATCCGTATTGGAATGGGCAGTTCGCCGAGCGTACTCCACCTCCGGTGGTGGCGGCCTAGTTCCCGCCCAGCGCGGCGCGTAGCTGCGCAATACGTTTCGGCGCTTTCGGTCGCGCGTGAATGCGAACTCATACAACTTCATGAAGCACTCCGTTCAGATGAAAGGTTTCGCGAAAGGCGCGTTCCCCGTGCGGACGGAAGTGGATCGCCCGCGAGGATCGGTCGCGAACGGCCCAGCCTAGCTCGATGACGCGCGCGAGCAATGCAGCGCCGACGGCACCGGCCAGGTGATGTCGTCGCTCGCTCCAGTCCATGCAGACCCTGCAGGGTGCGCGCTTCTGGCTGCGTATCAGACATGCGTCGATACCGAGCTCGCTGATCAAGCGCCCGCCCTGCGCGCTGAGTGCGACCGTCATGTCGTTGAAATCGAATGCCTGCCGCTGCAACAGGCTCGCATACAGAAGCACACCGAGCTCGCCCGCAAGATGGTCATAGCAGACCCGCGCCTTGCGTAGTGCCGGGTCCTTCGGGCCCGTTGCGGAGGCATGGACTCCAGTGCGAACGCAGAAGCTCATGAAGCCCTCCAGGATCTGTGCAACTTCCTCGTCGGCGATCCTGAAGTACCGATGCCGCCCGTGCGCTTCCATCGCGACGAAGCGCGCATCGAGAAGCTTGCGCAGATGTGTGCTGCCGGTCTGCTTGGTGATGCCAGCGGCGTCCGCCAGCTCGGTCGCGGTGAGCGCGCGGCCGCCCATCAGCGCGGTCAGCATTTTTGCGCGTGTGTGGTCGCCGATCAGCGTTGCCGCTGCGGCCATGCTCGATCCATCGGTCATAGTTCGATGCTCCTCGAACCAACAGGGGACGGTTCGCCGATATTGTTGGCGCTCGCGACCGCCGGAGCAACCATGGCCATCACCTGTTTCATCCGCTACGAAATCGATCCGTTCCAGCTCGACGCCTTCCGCGAATACGCACAGCGCTGGGGGAAGATCATCCCGCGCGCCGGCGGCCATCTGATCGGCTACTTCCTGCCGCACGAGGGCACGAACAACGTAGCCTGGGGCCTGATTGCGTTCGAGAGCCTGGCAGATTACGAGCGCTACCGCGCGCGCCTGCGCGCCGACCCCGAAGGCAAGCAGAACTTCGCATTCGCGCAAAGCAAGCGCCTCGTACTGCGTGAGGAGCGCACGTTCCTCGCCAACGTCGCGGGCACGATCGGGATTCCGCCCATG
>CAWISC010000063.1:0-16611 GCA_963838635.1 uncultured Gammaproteobacteria bacterium
GAAGAGGATCAGAGTCAGTACCTGCAGTTCGAGAACCTGCCGTTCGCATTCGACTCGGGGTCGCGACGTATCCTGTTCGGCGTGCGCGGCAACTTCTGAAGAACGTCTCCCCGTGACACGGGGCGGTCGGCTGTCGCCGATCGCCCCCCTTTGCTTCAACCGACCGCCCTGTGCCACGCTTCGACGGCGCCGCCGAGGAACGTCGTATGCAAACTGATCGTCGCATCAAGCGGATCGCCATCGTCGGCGGCGGCACCGCCGGCTGGATCGCCGCGAGCGCGTTGGCGAGAAAGCTGGGCCACCGCTGCTCGATTCATCTCGTCGAGTCGCCCGACATTCCGACGATCGGCGTAGGCGAGGCGACGATTCCGGGGATCATCGACTTTCTCAGGTTCCTCGGGATCGACCTGCAGGATTTCATCCGTCATACGCAGGGGACGATCAAGCTGGCGATCCGCTTCGTCGACTGGCTCCACGCAGGTCATCGCTTCTGGCATCCCTTCGGCGCCTTCGGCGTGTTCATCGACCGGCTGCCGTTCTATCACTTCTGGCACAAGGCGCGCGCGCAGTCGCTGGACGTCGACCTCAGTCATTTCAGTCTCGAGATTGCGATGGCCGAGGCGAACAAGTTCATCTTCCCGGGCAACTCCGCCGGCATCGCTCCGACGCTCAAATACGCATTACATTTCGACGCCGGCCTGGTGGCGAAATACCTGCGCGCTTACGCCGAGCAATCCGGCGTCGTGCGCCTGGAGCGCTCGGTCGTGGGCGTCACGCAGCGCGCCGACGGTTCGATCGATGAGATCGTCTTCAAGGAGGGCGACCGCCTGCAGGCCGATCTCTACATCGACTGCACCGGTTTTCGCGGCCTGCTGATCGAAGGCGCGCAGAAGACCGGTTACGAGGACTGGAGCAACTACCTGCCCAACAATCGCGCGGTTGCCGTGCAGGTGTCGAACCGGATTCCGCGCACGCCGTTCACGACTTCGACCGCACGCGCAGCGGGCTGGCACTGGCGCATTCCGCTGCAACACCGTATCGGCACGGGATACGTCTACTCGAGCGATCACATCAGCGACGAGGATGCGCTGAGAGATCTGCTCAGCAATCCCGAGAACGCAACGCAATTGACCGAGCCGCGCGTGATCCGCTTCGTGACCGGGCGGCGCCGCAAGTTCTGGAACCAGAATTGCGTCGCGCTCGGGCTCGCCTCCGGGTTCCTCGAGCCGCTCGAATCCACCAGCATTCATCTGATCTGCAGCGGCGTGTACGCGCTGCTCGACCACTTCCCCGACCTGGATTTCGATCCGGTCAACATCGCGCACTACAACGACCAGGTGATCGAAGAGTTCGAGCGCGTGCGCGACTTCATCGTCCTGCACTACTGCACGAGCGAGCGGACGGACACGGCTTACTGGCGCGAGCGCAGAGAAACCAAGCTGCCGGACACCCTGATGGAGCGCATGGAAATCTATCGGCGCACCGGCCGCATCTTCCAGAAGCGTCACGAAATGTTCGTCGAGCTGAGCTGGTTCTTCGTCATGCATGGCATGGGTCTCAAGCCGCAGTCCTACGATCCGCTCGTCGACGCCTCGGATTGGCAGGAAGTGATCAAGGTCATGCAGGGGATGCGGCAGAAGGTCGCCGCCGATACGGCGGCGGCGCCGACACACGACAGCTTCTTCCCGGAGCAACCTGGACAGACCGGATCGGCTCGTGGATGGGTGCCGCGCCGGCAGGTGGTTTGACCGGCCGCACTGTTACTCCGCTTCTGCGCAGATTGCGCGCAATCCAAGCTTGGCCCTTCCCTCGCGTCTATCCGACATCGTTTGTCCGACAGGCAGCACACGACAGTGCTGTATTCATGTCCCGGGCAAAAGCTACACCTCCGATGCGTTGCGCCGCCTGTGACGCCATCATCTTCGCGGCATGACCGATGAGCGGTATGCAATTGCGAGCGAGCCACAAGCTCGCCGATGCGCGTGACGCGCCGTTACTGGCTGCAAGCAAAGAATTCGCAACCGCAGTTTCCCGCTTGTGGCAGCGGTGCTACGTTCCGCGTGCCTTACGAAAAATCACCGGCGTCGTTTCGATTCGATCGCCACGACGCCAAGACGTCAAAGGAGAAGGGGATATGAGTTCGCAGCTCAGGGTTTCACGCACGCTATTGGCTCTCGCATTGGGCGTGGGTTCATTGACGGGGACCGCTTTTGCGCAGCAAGCGCTACCGACTGGCGAAGAGGATGCAGCTGCACCCGCAGCCGCCGCGCGCTCGGCCGCTCGCGCTGCGGTCAGCGAGGAGCAGCAGCTTCAGGAGAAGCTGCAGCACATGACCAGCGAATCGGCGGAAGGGTTGGAAGTGGTGCTGCGGCCCGATGGGGCCCGCATGATGGATCTCGAAGGGCAGTTCATGAGCATCGCGATCGCGACACCGGCCAAGGACGGCGGCTACGTGCTGTCGTGTCAAACGGGTGAGTCGGCGGTCGAGCATGCCAAGCACGCTCATGACGTCGAGCTCGGCAAAGCGCCGAAGGTCTTGACGCGGCCGACGAAGCAGCAGCCCGCTCTCGAGGAGAAATAAGCCATGCGCACCTTCATCTATCGAGGGGTCGCTGTTGCGGCCCTGGCGCTGGCCAGCTGTGCAGCGTTCGCACAAGGCCAGATCATCATCCAAAACAACAATGCACCCGGCGTCGGCTTCAACGATCCGACACCGGCGGCGCCCGTCGGCGGCAATAACGGCGCGACGCTCGGTCAGCAGCGTCTCAACGTGTTCGAGTTCGCAGCGAACATCTGGGAAGCGGTGCTGCAGCCGAAGGTCGACATCATCGTGCACGCGCAGTTCACGCCGCTCGGCGCCAACGTGCTGGGCTCGGCGGGCCCGAGATACGTCATCAGCGACTTCCCGGGCGAAGAGTACGCGGGCATGTGGTACCACGCGGCGCTGGCGAATCACCTCGCCGGCGAAGACCTCGTGCCGACTCTCCACGACATCAACGCGAATTTCTCCAGCACCTTCAATTTCTACTTCGGCTTCGACAATAACGAAGGCGCGCTGGTCGACCTGTTGCCGGTGGTGCTGCATGAGCTGGGCCACGGCCTGGGCTTCTCGAACTTCGTCAACGAAGTGACGGGAACGCTCAACGGCGGTCTGCCCGACATCTACTCGCAGTACACGATCGACGTGACCACCGGAAAGGTCTGGAACGCGATGACCGACGCCGAGCGTGCGGCTTCGGCGGTCAACGTACGCAAGGTGTCGTGGAACGGCCTGAACGTGAAGAAGGACGTGCCCAAGGTGCTGCAGCTCGGCGAGCCGTTCGTGAGCATCAACGGCGGTCCGATGCTGATGTTCGGCCCGGCGGCCTTCGGCGCTCCGCTCACGGCAGCGGGCATCACGGGTTCCGTCGCGCTCGGTATCGATCCGGCGGACGCTGCGGGGCCCTCGACAACTGACGCCTGCAGTCCGCTGACGAATGACCTGACCGGCAAGATCGCGCTCATCGACCGCGGCACGTGCGGCTTCGCCATCAAGGTGAAGAACGTGCAGAACGCCGGCGCCATTGCCGCCATCGTTGCCGACAACGCGGTGGGTTCGCCGCCGGCCGGGTTGGGCGGCGCCGATCCGACGATCACGATTCCGTCCGGTCGCGTCACGCTGGCCGACGGCAACGCGATCAAGGCGGCGCTGGTCGGACCGGTGACCGCGAAGCTCGCGCTCGACATGTCGGTACGTGCCGGCACCGATCGCGTGAAGGGGCTGGCGATGGTTGCGGCGCTCGATCCGGTGGCGCCGGGCTCGTCGATCTCGCACTGGGACACGGCGTGCGATTCCGAACCAGTTGATGGAGCCCTCCATCAACATCGACCTGACCTCGTCGATCACACCGCCGGAAGATCTGACGTCCTCGCAGATGACCGACATCGGCTGGTTCTCGGACGCTGACGGCGTGCCCGACGGCGCAGACAACTGCATCGGCTCCGACCTGGCCGCGACGGTCGTGATCGATGGCTGCGACTCCAAGGCCGGCAACGACCTGCAGGCCAACGGCTGCTCGGTCGCCGATGACGTCGGCGAGTGTGCGGTCAAGTACGCCAACAAGCCGCTTCACGAGCTTGCTTGCGTCGCGAAGGAAACGGACCGCCTGCGGCGCGCGAAGATCATCTCGACGAAAGAGCAGGCGGGCATCCTGGTGTGCACGCTGCTGACGCTCGGCCACTAAGAGCGTTTCGAGCGACCCGAGGGCCTCCGGCTGCTAAGCCGGGGGCCCTTGTTTTTCTGTGTTTTCTTCTGGGGCAGGCTTCAGCCTGCCTTTCTTCATCGCAACTTCCACCGCACGCCGCGCCCAGCGCGCCAACTCCTCCGCTTCTTCGATCACATCCGGCGGGACCTGGTAGTAGCCGAGACTCGGCTGCCCCGGAAACGGCATGAACGCTTTCATACCGCGCGACACGTAGTCGTCGCGGTTCGAATCGTCGACCTTGAAGAACAGCACGTCGTCGTCGATCAGCGCGAAGAACCAAGCGTCGCTGTACAGACCGATCCCGCCGAACATGCGGCGCGTACTCAGTGCCGGCAGCGCCGCAAGCTGCTCGACGATGTATGTACGATAGTTATCGGAGACTGACATACTCTCGCCCCTTCGACAGGGGCGGAATTCTAAAGGAGAAGCTGGATGACGAAGTCGATTCATGGCTGCATCGCCGGTGCAATCGCTTGCCTGGCTGCACTACCGGTCTTCGCGCAGGCGCCCGCCGAAGTGTCGCTGACTCGCTTCGACTGTGCGGGCGGCGCAGGCATGGCAGACATCGGTCGGTTCTCGGACACGATGGCGCACGAAGGCAAGAAGCTGCAGCTGACCGCTAGCTGCTACCTCGTCCGCCATGCGGATCACTATTTGATCTGGGACACCGGCTATCCCGCGGCGGTCGCCGGCACCACGCCCGCGGGTCCGACCGTCAAGGTTTCGCTGGTCGAGCAGCTCGCGCAGCTGAAGATCAAGCCGGACCAGATCAACTATGTCGGCATCAGTCACTATCACGGCGATCACACCGGCCAGGCGGCTTCGTTTCCGCAGGCGACGTTGCTGATCGGCCAGGGCGACTGGGACGTCCTCAAGGGCCCGACGCCTTCGGGCACGACCAACGCCGCACCGCTGAAGCACTGGCTCGGTGGCGAAGGCAAGGCGGAACCGGTCGCGCGCGATAAGGATGTATTCGGCGACGGCAGCGTCATCATGCTCGACATGCCGGGACACACGCCGGGTCATCACGCGCTGCTGGTGAAGCTCAAAGAGAAAGGCGCCGTGCTGCTGACGGGCGATCAGGCACACTTCCGCGAGAACTACGAGAGCAATGGCGTGCCGACCTTCAACTTCAATCGCGCCGACACGCTGGCGTCGTTCGACCGGTTCAAGCAGATCGCGAAGAACCTGAACGCGACGGTGATCATCCAGCACGATCCGCGCGACATCGACAAGCTGCCGGCATTCCCGGCCGCGGCGAAGTGATTCAGACTGCCCGCAACGAGGATCTCGCACCGATACTCCAGCTGCTGCGCACGCAGCTGGAGGAGCACGGCATCGTGCTCACGTCGCAGGCGCTCGAAACAGCGACGCGCGGCCTGATCGAGGATCACTCGCGCGGGCGGATTCTCACTGCGCGAATCGACGGCGAGCTCGTCGGCGTCGCCGTCATCTCATTTCTGTGGACGCTGGAGCACGGCGGTCCGGCCGCGTGGCTCGACGAGGTCTACGTCGACCCCGCGCGTCGCGGCCACGGCATCGGCAAGCAACTCATCGAAGCAGCGATGCAGGTCGCGCGCGACAACGGCTGCATCGCGCTCGATCTCGAAGTCGACGCGGGGCACGAGGCGGCGGAGCGGCTGTACGAGCGCATGGAATTTCGGCGCCACCGGCGCGTGCGTTGGGTGCGCATGCTCGATCGTTGACGGCCCGGCACGCGCGGACGGGCGAGCACAAACGGCCAACTTGCCTGAAGCGACCCTGCGCCGCGTGGCGACGAGCGTCGTATTCTGCGCAGCATGCGAAACAATGAATCGACGATGGTTGCGTCCGGCAACGTGCGGAGTGGTGGCCGCAGTGCGCTGAAGACGATCGTGTTCGGCGGTCTCGTCGCAGGCGCGCTCGACATTACGTATGCGTTCATCATCTGGGGACTGCGCGGCGTTTCGCCGATAAGAATCGGTCAGAGCGTCGCCGCGGGGTTGCTCGGCCGCGAAGCTGCAGTGGGCGGCGGCACGGCGACCGGATTGTTCGGCCTCGCAGTGCACTTCGTCCTGGCGATCATCATGGCGGCGATCTATTACGTCGCGGCTCGCAATGTTCGTTTGCTGGTCGATCGTGCCGTGCCGTTCGGGATCGCGTATGGGCTCGCGCTGTACGGCGCGATGAATTACGTCGTGATGCCGCTTTCGGCGATCGGCAAGGCGGGCGGCGGCGCTCCCCTCTACATCACGATCACCGGCATCCTGGTCCACATGTTCCTGGTAGGCCTGCCGATCGCCCTGATCACCCGCCGCGCTCTGCGCTGAGTCGACTGTAGGATCGCGGCTTCAGCCCGGCTCATTGCGCGCGGCAGGTGCAATTGCGCTGTCACGCGGAGCAGCGCGACGAGTCAGTACGAGCCTTACTTCTTGTGGCGTTTAGGCTTCAAGCCTCGACTCCGCGCCGTCCCCCGATCCAGACCGAAACCAGACCGCTCCGTTACGACTGCGGGAGCCGGCGTCCTTACGCTGTCTCTCGTCCCGAACGTCACGAGAGAGCACTGCCGATGGTCTTGAGCCCCCATGCCAGCTACCCGCACGAGCGCTCCTACGTGCTCAAGCTGCACAGCGACGCCTCCCCCCGTCAGGGTCGGATCGTCGGCCGGCTCGAACACGTGGCTTCGGGACGCCAGTTTCAATTCACGTCGGGCGAGGAACTGCTCGCCTGCCTGATCAAAGCCGCCGAGCTGCAAGAGCAGCCGGCATCTGAGGAGAGCGGATCATGACTTCGAGCGATCGCCAGCAAATGACTGTGACCGATACGGACGGCACATCGTTGCGTGTCGGCCCGGTGCCGGAATCCCTACCGATGTTTGACGGAGGGCCGGACCGGGCTGACCGGGCGAAGCGCGCGCGGGTCATTACTGCCTGCAAAGGCGTGCTCTTCGTCGCGATCGCGAGCGCGTTGTCCGCTTGCGCATCCCTACCTCAAGACAGCGGCGGTCCGCAGATCGGTTCGGTCGCTGACTACGCAAGCTCGCACTCGCTGAGCGCACCTGTCGGTGCGTGGCCAAGCGAGAGCTGGTGGCAGTCGTACGGCGATGCGCAGCTCGACGCCTTGATTCGCGAGGCGTTGGCCGGATCGCCGAACATCGCCGTCGCCGAGGCTCGCCTGCGTCGCGCGCAAGCTGCAGTTCAGATCACCGACGCCGCGCGCCGCCCGCAGGCAAGCGCAAGCGCATCTGCGATTCAGCAGAAGCACAGCTACAACTACCTGACTCCGCGCGAGATGACTCCGCAGGGTTGGGACGACTACGGCAGCGCTTCGCTGACGTTCTCGTGGCAGCTCGACTTCTGGGGCCGCAATCGCGCAGCGCTCGCCGCGGCGACGTCCGAAACGAACGCGGCGCAGGCTGAAATGGCGCAAGCGCGCTTGATGCTCGCGACGGCAATCGCTTCGGCGTACGCCGAGCTCGCGCGTCAGCATGCGGCACACGACACGGCGGTCGCTGCGCTCGAAGTTCGCGCCAAGACGGTCGCGCTGTTCCGGCATCGGCACGAAAACGGTCTCGAAACGCTCGGCAGCGTTCGCCAGGTCGAGTCGCGCCGTTCGAGTGCTGAAGCAGACGTGCTGGCGGTCGAAGAGCGGCTCGCGCTGCAGAGAAACGGCATCGCTGCGCTCGTAGGCGCCGGTCCGGATCGCGGACTCGCGATCACGCGGCCGACGGTCGAAATCTCGCGCTCGTTTGCGCTGCCGGAGCATCTGGAAGCCGAGCTGCTTGGCCGGCGTCCGGACATCGTCGCCGCGCGCATGCGCGCGGAGGCTGCTTCGCGCCGCATCGACCAGGCGCGCGCCGAGTTCTATCCGAACGTGAATCTGTCGTCGGTCATCGGGCTGCAATCGAAGGGCCTCGACATGCTGACGCGCAATGGCTCGTCGACCGGCAGCAGCGGGCCGGCGATTTCGTTGCCGATCTTCAGCGGCGGTGCGCTGCGCGGAAATCTGCGCGGCGCCCAGGCGGATTACGCCGCCGCCGTCGCCGAATACGACCGCACGGTGATCCAGGCATTGCAGGAGCTCGCCGATGCAGCGGTCGGCCAGAAGGCGCTCGGCCCGCAGCTCGCGCGCACGACTGAGGCTGTCGACGCAGCGCGCGAAGCGTGGCGCATCCAGAGCAATCGCTATGAAGGCGGCCTGGCGAACTACCTCGACGTGCTGTCCGCGCAGGACGACCTGCTCGCGAATCTGCGCGCGCAGAGCGACCTGCAGTCCCGTTCATTCGCTCTCGATGTCGCGCTGGTGCGCGCGCTCGGGGGTGGGTACTCGGTATAGGAGTCAGGCTGAAGCCTGACCCACACCGGAATATCGGAAACATCTTCAGGAGGTTTTATGACGAAGCTTGAAACTCAGACGCTCGATGCGGCGGCGGAAGCTGCTGAAGACGCACGCAACAAGGCCAGGCGCAAGAAGTTGCTGCTGATCCTTGGCGCCGTAGTGCTGAAAGGTGCGGTGGGTTACGGCATGTATTCGCACTACTACGGCTCGAAGTTCATCTCGACCGACAACGCGTACACGGCCGCCGAGAACGCGCAGGTCACGCCTGCCATCAGCGGCATCGTGCGCGAGGTGCGCGTCAACGACACGCAGCAGGTGCAGAAGGGCGACGTCATCGTCGTTCTCGACGATACCGACGCTCGCCTCGCGGTGGCGCAGGCGGAGGCGGAGCTCGGTCGTGCGCTGCGCCGGGTGCGCGGCTACGTCGCCCACGACGGCAGTCTCGCGGCGCAACTGCGCGCGGCGAACGCGGATCTCGAGCGCGCGAAGGTCGATCTCGAACGTCGCGAGGCGCTCGCGGCCTCGGGCTCGGTTTCGGGCGACGAACTGACGAAGGCGCGTAATGCCTTCGAAACCGCGCAGGCGAGCGTCCGCGCGGCTGCCGGCTCGCGTGAAGCGAACGCCGTGCTGATCGCGGGCACGACCGAGGAAACCAATCCCGAGGTCGCACTCGCGCGCGCGAAACGTGATCAGGCACTCGTCAACCTGGAGCGCACCGTAATTCGTGCGCCGAAGACGGGTGTGATCGCGCGTCGCTCGGTGCAGGTCGGTCAGCAGATTCAGGCCGGCGCGCCGCTCCTGTGGGTCGTGCCCGTGCACGAGGTGCACGTCGACGCGAACTTCAAGGAAGTGCAGCTCGAGCAGGT
Source organism: uncultured Gammaproteobacteria bacterium (assembly GCA_963838635.1). Lineage (GTDB taxonomy): Bacteria > Pseudomonadota > Gammaproteobacteria > Steroidobacterales > Steroidobacteraceae > Steroidobacter. The sequence goes on from CAWISC010000063.1 coordinate 9,428, forward strand.
GCGCATCGGTCAGCCGGTGGAAGTGAAGTCCGATCTGTACGGCCGCTCCGTGTCCTATCGCGGCACGCGTGGCCGGTCTCGCCGGCGGCACGGGCTCGACGTTCGCCACGATCCCGGCGCAAAACGCGACCGGCAACTGGATCAAGGTCGTGCAGCGCGTGCCCGTGCGCATCGAGCTCGATCCGGCGGAACTGGCGGCGCGCCCGCTGCAGGTGGGCCTGTCGATGACTGCAACGATCGATACGCGCTCAGACAAGGGCTGAGCGCGACTCAACCGTAATCAAACGCACCAATTTACGACTTGGGGGAATGCACATGTCCGGCACGATGTTCGAAGGCCCGCTGAAGGGATCGATGCTGTGGATGGCGGCCATCGTGCTCGCGGCGGCGAACTTCATCGCCGTCCTCGACATGACGGTCGCCAACGTCTCCGTGCCGAACATCGCGGGGAGCCTCGGCATCAGCAGCAGCCAGGGCACCTGGGTCATCACCTCGTACGCGGTCGCGGAAGCGATATTCGTGCCGCTGACCGGCTGGTTGGCTGCGCGCTTCGGCGCGGTGCGCGTGTTCACGACGTGCATGGGTCTGTTCGGCGTGTTCTCGCTGGTGTGCGGCTTCGCCAACTCGCTCGGCATGCTGATCTTCGGGCGCATCATGCAAGGCGTGTGCGGCGGTCCGATGATCCCGCTGTCGCAGACGCTGCTGCTGCGGATCTTCCCGAAAGAGAAGGCCATGGCCGCGACCGCGCTGTGGGCCGTGACGACGCTGATCGCGCCGGTGATCGGCCCGATCCTCGGCGGGTGGCTGTGCGAGGAATTTTCCTGGCCGTGGATCTTCTTCATCAACGTGCCGCTGGCGATGCTCTGTGCACCGATCGCGTGGCGCATGCTCAAGCGCTACGAGGACACGCTGAAGCGCGTGCCGATCGACAAGGTCGGTCTCGCGCTGCTGATCGTCGCAGTCGGCGCGTTGCAGCTCGTACTCGACCTGGGCAAGGAGCACGACTGGTTCGAGTCCGCGGAGATCTGGGTGCTCGCGATCGTTGCGGTCGTCGGCCTCGCGGCGTTCCTGATCTGGGAATCGACGCAGCGTCATCCGATCGTCGACCTGCGCGTATTCCGGCATCGCGGCTTCAGCATCTGCGTGCTGACGATCAGCATCGGTTTCGGCGGCTTTTTCGCCATCAACGTGCTCACGCCGCTGTGGCTGCAGAGCTATATGGGCTACACGTCCACGTGGGCGGGTCTTGCGACGGCGTGGACCGGCCTGCTCGCAATCTTCGTCGCACCGATCGTCGGCATGCTCATGGCGAAGGTCGATCCGCGCCGGCTGGTGTGCTTCGGGATGCTGTGGATCGCCGCAGTTTCGATCTGGCGCGTGGGTGCGACGACGGACATGACCTTCTGGCAGGTTTCCGTGCCGCTCATGCTGATCGGCCTGGGGTTGCCGTTCTTCTTCCTGCCGATCACGGCGCACGCGCTCGCCAGCGTCGATGAGAGCGAGACTGCATCTGCGGCGGGTCTGATGAACTTCCTGCGCACGCTGTCTGGCGCCTTTGCGACGTCGATTGCGACTACAGCGTGGGAGAACAACACGGCCGCGGCGCATGCGGAGCTTGCCGGGCAGGTCGATCGCAGCGGCGAGACGACTCGCTCGCTGCTCGGCTCCGGCATGGACATGGACTCGGTCCGCAGCGTGCTGGATGGCATGACCCAGGGGCAAAGTGTCATGCTCGCGACCAACGAAATCATGGCGACTTGCGCGCTCGCGTTCTGCGTGGCGGCGGCGCTGATCTGGCTCGCGCCGCGGGCCGGGCGGGTCGTCGACATGTCGAAGGTGGGCCATTGAACGGCCCGGAGGCGGTTGCAGATGGCGGAACACACATTGACGTATCGCGGCACGGTCTATCCCTGGCATTGCGACCAGATGGGTCACATGAACGTGATGTGGTACGTCGGCAAGTTCGACGAGGCGACGTGGCAGTTGTTCGCGGCCGCCGGCATCACGCCCTCGTACCTGCGAGCGCAACGGCGCGGGCATGGTCGCTGTCGATCAGCGACTCAGCTATCGCGGTGAGCTGTATGCAGGCGACGTCATCAGCATCCGCTCGGCGATCATCGAGCTCGGTACCAGCAGCATTCGGTTCGTGCACGAGATGCAGCGGGACGAGACTGGTGAGCACGTCGCGACCAGCATTCTGAAAGGCGTGCACATCGATACCGTCGCTCGCCGCTCGTGTCCGTTGCCGGAAGAGCTGCGGGTCTCGGCGCGGAAGATCGTGGTTGCGGATCCGTCCGCCTGGGAGAGCTGGCCGCCGCCGCGCGCATTTACGGTGACGCACATGTCGGTAGCTCGGTGCCGGGAGAAAAAATCAGGGGAAAGTCAGCAGCGCAGCAATTGTTGCAGTGCTGAGTTTCCCCTGTTTTCTTCTCCCGGCACCGCGGTTCAGGACACGGTCGACCAGTACTCTTCCATCTTCTTTCGCATCGCTGCATCTGGCAGCGGGCCGCGGCCGGCGGCCTGATTGTCTTCGGCGTGCTTCAGCTTCGTCGTGCCAGGGATCGCGCAGGTCACTGCGGGGTGCGACACCACGTACTTCAGCAGCAGCTGCGCCCAGCTCGTCGCGCCGATCTCGCTCGCCCACGGCGGCAGCGGCTTGTCGCCGATCGAGGAGATCAGCGAACCGCGCCGGCCGCCGAGCGGCATGTTCGCGAGCACCGCGATACCACGCTCCTGCGCGAGCGGCAGGATCTTCTCCTCGGCGCCTCGATTGCCGATCGAATAGTCGACCTGGATGAAGTCGAGCTTGTGCGCGCGCATGACCCGCAGCATCTCGTCGTACTGGCCGTCCTGCGACGTGGTGACGCCGAGATACTTGATCTTCTTCGACTGCTTGTACTCGACGAACGCCGGCAGCTGCTTGTCCGAGTCGTTCATGTTGTGGACCTGCATCAGCTCGATGTGGTCGGTGCGCAGGCGGCGGAACGACTCGTCCAGCGCAGCCTTGGCGTCGCTGATCGAGCCCATCCCGGTCTTCGAGGCCAGGAAATAATCCTTGCGATTGCCGAGCGACGTGAGCAACTCGCCGATCACATCTTCGGATTTGCCATACCCCGCGGCTGTGTCGATCACGCGTCCGCCGAGCCCGGACATGCGTTGTAAAACTTCCTTGCGCGAAGCCAGCTCCGCGGCGTCGGTCACGCCGTAGGCGTTCGTACCCAGGCCGATCACGGGAATCTTCTCGCCGCTCGAGGGAATCGCCTTCAGAATCGGCGCCGCCTGTGCGGATTGCGCTCCGGGCGCATGCAGGGCCAGCGCGACGCCGCCGGCGATGCCGGCCAGAAGAACGTCACGGCGCGAAATGGACGAAGGGGTCGAGCGGGTCATCGGGCGGTCTCCGGCTTTCATGCGGGAGCACCGATACTAGCCGAGGGGTAATGAAGCGCCTACCTCGCACGCAGCGGCTCATCGCACCGAAAGCACGAATGACCGCTTCGAGATTTGCCGGATCGTTAAAATTTGTAGGGGCGATGTAGAGAAGCCCTCGAGGGCTCCGACTAGGGGGTGAAGGGAGCCCACGTCGGGCGCCCGAAGCGCAACAGGAGCTACGTGCCATGAAATACATGCTGATGATGAATTGCCCGCGCGACGGTTACGACCAGTTCACCAGCTGGCCGAAAAAGGACATCGAGGCGCACATCGCCTTCATGGTCGCGTTCTCGAAGAAGCTGCACGCCTCGGGCGAATGGGTCGACGGGCAGGGCCTCGATGCGCCGACGCAGGCCAAGTGCGTGCGCGCCGGCAAGGACGGCAAGCCCATCACCGACGGCGTCTTCCCGGAGTCCAAGGAGTACCTCGCCGGCTACTGGATCATCGACGTCGAAAGCCCGGACCGCGCCTACCAGCTCGCCGCCGAGGCATCGGCCGCGCCGGGACCCGGTGGCGTGCCCTTCAACATGCCGATCGAGGTCCGCCAGGTCATGAGCGGGCCGCCCGAGCAGAAGTGACAGCGACGTCGCTCGACCGCCGGACCGAGCACCTGTTGCGCGACCTGGCGCCGCAGGTGCTCGGCGCGACTATGCGACGGTTCCGCGATTTCGCTGCCTGCGAGGACGCCGTGCAGGAAGCGCTGATCGCGGCGGCCTCGCAATGGCCGCGCGACGGCGTTCCGGACAATCCGCGCGGCTGGCTGATTCACGTGGCGCTTCGGCGCATGACCGATCACGTCCGCAGCGAGATCGCGCGTCGTAATCGCGAGGCCGTGGCAGCGGAGGATCTGCCGCTCGTCGTTGCGCCGGCGGTTTTTGCCGAACCCGGAATCGATCCCGACGACACGCTCGTGCTGCTGTTCATGTGCTGTCATCCGTCGCTGTCATCGGCATCGGCAATCGCGCTCACGCTGCGTGCGGTCGGCGGCCTGACGACGGCTGAGATCGCCAAGGCATTCCTCGTTCCCGAAGCCACGATGGCGCAGCGGATCAGCCGCGCCAAGCAGAGCATCGAGGCGTCGCAAGTGCCGTTCGGCATGCCGGACGCGCAGGAACGTGCGCAGCGGCTGAGCTCGGTGCTGCACGTTCTTTATCTCATTTTCAACGAAGGCTACACGTCCAGCTCCGGAGCGAGTCTGCATCGCACGGACTTGTCGAATGAAGCGATCCGGCTCACGCGCGCGGTTCGCATGCTGCTGCCGGACGATGCGCAGGTCGCAGGTCTGCTCGCGCTCATGCTGTTGACCGACGCGCGGCGCGCGGCGCGTACCGGACCGCTCGGCGAACTGATCCCGCTCGACGAGCAGGATCGAACGTTGTGGGATCAGCAGGCGATCGCCGAAGGCGTCGCGCTCGTCAGCACCGCGTTGTCGAGCGGATCGGTCGGCGAGTATCAACTGCAGGCGGCTATCGCAGCGTTGCACGATGAGGCGCCGCGCGCCGAGGACACGGACTGGCCGCAGATTCTCGCGCTATACTGCGTGCTGCGACGGATGTCCGACAACCCCGTCGTGGAGCTCAATCATGCAATCGCGACTGCGATGGTCGAAGGTCCACGTGCCGGACTGGCGCGGCTCGAATCGCTCGACAAGGACGAGCGGCTTGCGGGCAGCCATCGGCTGACCGCGGTACGTGCGCACTTGCTGGAGCGTGCCGGTGACCGACAGGCCGCGATTCCGTTCTATCGCGAGGCTGCTGCGCGCACGACCAGTATCCCTGAGCGCAACTACCTGCTGATGCGTGCCGGTCGACTCAGCGAATAGCCTTCCGACTGCGCGCGAGCACGCGCTCATCGCCGAGGCGTTCGCTCATCGCTGCAAAGTCTTCGCGCGGTCCGCGCCATCGCAGTTCGTCCACGTCGGAGAACAGCGGGGCATCCGTTCGCAGCGTTGCGAGCTTCTTGAACAGCAGCGCCATCTCGCGGTGCTCGCCGAGCACTGTCGGCGGAAAATTCTCGATCGGGCCGTGACGAGTCACGAGGCGTGCCGCGCCGGCTTTGCCGATGCCTGCGATGCCTGGATAGCCGTCGGCGGTATCGCCGACCAGCGCCAGATAGTCGGGAATCAGCGGCGGATCGACACCGAACTTCTCGCGCACTGCCGCCGCGTTGCGGATCGCCTTGGCGCGGCGATCCATCTGCACGACGCGATCGTCGCGCACGCATTGCGCGAGATCCTTGTCGGGCGTCCAGATGCAGACTTTCTGCACACGCTCGTCAGCAGCGGCCAGTGCCGCTGCGGAAGCCAGCGCGTCGTCGGCTTCCAGCTCGATCATCGGCCACACGACCACGCCCATGGCGGCGAGCGCTTCTTCCAGCGGATGAAACTGTTTCCACAGCGCCGGCTCGATCCCGTCGCCAGTTTTATAGCCGGGCCACATATCGTTGCGGAACGACTCGATGACGTGGTCGGTCGCGACGCCGATGTGCGTAGCGCCGCCTTCGATCGTCTCCAGCACGGTGTTGAGCACGCCGAGTACGGCGCCAAAGGGCTTGTCCTGCCCCTTGCTGAAGCGGCGCAGACCGTAGAAGTGACGGAACAGCTCGTAGGTGCCGTCGATGAGATGAACGATCACGGGAGGTGAAGCTTCTGGAGTGGATCGCGCGGCATTCTACTATGCTGTCGTCATGGAGAGTCGATAGCATGCCCATCCACACCGCCGTCGCACGCAACTTCGCGGAAGCCAGCGAGAACAAGATCCATAGCGACGATATCGCGCGGCGCTTCGGCTTCACTGGCGCGCTCGTGCCGGGAGTAACGGTGTTCGGTCACCTCGCGTGGCCTGTGACTCGCCGCTTCGGCGAGCGCTGGCTGCAGGGCAGTTGGGTGACGACGCGCTTCATCAAGCCGGCCTACGATTCGGAAACGATCTCACTGACGGATCGCGAAACCGGAGCCGACGCTCTCGCGGTCGAATGCACCAATGCGGCGGGCGTGTTGCTTGCGACACTGGAGTGCACGATCGAGGCGACTCAGCCCGACGTGGACCCACATGCAGTCGCTGCGATTCCGACCAAGCCGGACACTCGCGTCGAGATCACCTGGGACACGGTGCATGTCGGCGAAGCGTTTGCTGCTTTCGTCTGGAGGCCCGATGACGCGCACAACCGCGAGTACGCGGCGCGAGTGAGCGACGAGACGGAGCTGTTCCACAAGGGCGTGCTCCATCCGCATGCGTTGCTGTCGCAGGCGAATCAGGTACTGGTGCGGCGGTTCGTCATGCCGGCGTGGATTCACACCGGTTCGGAAATGCGCTTCCGCAAACTATTGCGCGTGGGGGATGAGATCGAAGTGCGCGCGGTCCCACTCGACAAGTGGGAGCGCAAGGGACATCAGTTCATCAAGCTGTACGTGGCGTATGCGGTGGGCGGCGAGATCGCCGCCGAAATCTGGCACACCGCGATCTTTCGGGTGAGTCAGGCTAAAGCCTGACCCACAGGGAAATGAATCAGGCTGAGGCGAGCGGAGTAGACACCCACTCCATTTCGAAGCCGAGGCTCTGGCCCGTCACCGGGTCGACGATCGGCTTGCCGCGGCGGAACAAGCCCGTCTGGATCGCCCAGTGACCGTGACCGGGTGTGCTTTCGGGCTTGGCGTTTTGCAGCGAGATGTGGCCGCTCTCTTCGCGGACCAGCACACGGGCCGCGTCGTCGACCAGCAGCCAACCGAAGACTTCGCATTTCGTCGCCATCTGCTT
>CAWISC010000064.1:0-29065 GCA_963838635.1 uncultured Gammaproteobacteria bacterium
AACACCGACATCACTGCGGACAACTTCCAGCTGAAGTTCAAGTTCGACAATGGCGGGGTCTGGCGCGCCAGCGCTGGGGCCGCGTACTCGAAGGCGGATCAGGAGAGCGCCAGCGCCAACAACGACGTGCGCTACACGCAGTACGGTGTGCGCGGCGAGGACGGCGTCGGATTCGCGCCGAACGGCACGGCCCCGGCGAACTACCGTTTCACATACGACGCCAACGGCGGGACGCTGCCGAGGTTCGATCTGCTCGGCACTCCGGATCTCTACACCAATCCGGGCAACGGCTTCTTCAAGTCGCACTGGGCATTCGCGGACACGACCGAGGCGGAAAACTGGGCCGTGCGCGGCGACGTGCAGTTCGATCCGCCGTTCCTGGAGTCACGCAGCGTGACGTTCAGCGGCGGAGCCCGCCTCGCCAACCGCGAGATCGACTACGAGTTCGGCCGGTTCCTCGCCGACTACTCCGGGCAGGGTGAGCTGGACGGCTCGGACTTCGGCCAGAACTGGACGCCCTTCGGCTACTTCCAGGACGGCGCCATCGGCTACAAGTCCTGCGAGATTCCGGCGAGCGCCGGCGCCAATTTCCAGTTCGCGCCCTGCGAGCGATTCGGCAACTCGCCGGCGCTGATCACGCCTTACCACACCTTTACCGGCAGCGCCGGTCGCGTCGAGACCATCAACGGTTTCTGGAGCTCCGGCCATGCGGGCACGAGCAGCGTGCTGGTGCAGAACCGCTCGCAGATGGGCAACGCGCTGGCGTGGATCCAGGGCCTGTATCCGGACACGCCGTTCTCGTTCTTCCCGTCGCCGCTGGAAACTTTCAGGGTCGAAGAGAAAACCACCTCCGGTTACCTGATGGCCGACGTGGGGCAGCCCAGCGATCGTTATCACGTCAACGTCGGCGCCCGCGTGCTGCGGACGGAGCTCACCGTCGATCAGAACGCGGCCTCCAATCCGAACCCGACGTTCTTTGGCACGGACAGCTGGAACGGCGTGCTGCGGGACTTCGAGACGCGGACGTTCGACCGCAGTTACACCGACGTTCTGCCGAGCGCGAACGTCGTTGTGGATGTGACCGAAGGCAGCAAAGTGCGGTTCTCCGCGGCGAAGGTCGTGGCGCGCCAGGATCTGTTCCAGCTCGGCCGCGGGTTCGAACAGAACTTCACGCGCGACTCGGATGCGGGCAGCCCGACCTTCAATCTCTTCCGCTTCACCAACGGCAGCACGGGCAACGCTTCGCTGGACCCATACCGTGCCAAGCAGTTCGACCTGAGCTATGAGTACTACTTCGGCTCCCAGGGTCTGATGGCCGTGACGCCGTTCTACAAGAAGGTCGATTCCTTCGTCACCGTCGTGACACAGTCGATCTTCGTGGTGGACCAGACCGGTGGACGCGAAGGGCCGGTCACGGTTCCCATCAACGGCGAGGGCGGCACCATCAAGGGCATCGAGCTCAGCGCGCAATACGCTTTCGATTGGGGCGTCGGCTTCAACGTCAACTATACGTACTCGGATTCCGAATCGCCGTTCTTGAATGACTTCGACACGAACCTACCCATCCCCGGAGTGCCGGAGCACGCTTTCAACGCGCAGATCTACTATCAGAACTACGGCTTCGAGGCGCGGGTGTCCTACGGCTGGCGCGACAAGTCGTTCGACAGCAATTTCGGATTCCCGGATGCGGTAGCGCCCTTCGGTCCCACTGATGGCATCACGCGAACATTGGGCGTCTGGAATCGCGACTACGGCCAGTTCGACGCTCAGGTCGCTTACCAGTTCAGCGACAAGATCGGTGTGACACTCGAAGCGATCAACCTCACCGAAGAGGATCAGAGTCAGTACCTGCAGTTCGAGAACCTGCCGTTCGCATTCGACTCGGGGTCGCGACGTATCCTGTTCGGCGTGCGCGGCAACTTCTGAAGAACGCCTCCCGTGACACGGGGCGGTCGGCTGTCGCCGATCGCCCCCCTTTGCTTCAACCGACCGCCCTGTGCCACGCTTCGACGGCGCCGCCGAGGAACGTCGTATGCAAACTGATCGTCGCATCAAGCGGATCGCCATCGTCGGCGGCGGCACCGCCGGCTGGATCGCCGCAAGCGCGTTGGCGAGAAAGCTCGGCCACCGCTGCTCCATTCATCTCGTCGAGTCGCCCGACATCCCGACGATCGGCGTAGGCGAGGCGACGATCCCGGGGATCATCGACTTTCTCAGGTTCCTCGGGATCGACCTGCAGGATTTCATCCGTCATACGCAGGGGACGATCAAGCTGGCGATCCGCTTCGTCGACTGGCTGCACGCAGGTCATCGCTTCTGGCATCCCTTCGGTGCCTTTGGCGTGTTCATCGACCGGCTGCCGTTCTATCACTTCTGGCACAAGGCGCGCGCGCAGTCGCTGGACGTCGACCTCAGTCATTTCAGTCTCGAGATTGCGATGGCCGAGGCGAACAAGTTCATCTTCCCGGGCAACTCCGCCGGCATCGCTCCGACGCTCAAATACGCACTACATTTCGACGCCGGCTTGGTGGCGAAATACCTGCGTGCTTACGCGGAGCAATCCGGCGTCGTACGCCTGGAACGCTCGGTCGTCGGCGTCACGCAGCGCGCCGATGGTTCGATCGATGAGATCGTCTTCAAGGAAGGCGACCGCCTGCAGGCCGATCTCTACATCGACTGCACCGGTTTTCGCGGCCTGCTGATCGAAGGCGCGCAGAAGACCGGTTACGAGGACTGGAGCAACTACCTACCCAACAATCGCGCGGTTGCCGTGCAGGTGTCGAACCGGATTCCACGCACGCCGTTCACGACTTCGACCGCACGCGCAGCGGGCTGGCACTGGCGCATTCCGCTGCAACACCGTATCGGCACGGGATACGTCTACTCGAGCGATCACATCAGCGACGAGGATGCGCTGAGAGATCTGCTCAGCAATCCCGAGAACGCAACGCAGTTGACGCAGCCGCGCGTGATCCGCTTCGTGACCGGGCGGCGTCGCAAGTTCTGGAACCAGAATTGCGTCGCGCTCGGGCTCGCCTCCGGGTTCCTCGAGCCGCTCGAATCCACCAGCATCCATCTGATCTGCAGCGGCGTGTACGCGCTGCTCGACCACTTCCCCGACCTGGATTTCGATCCGGTCAACATCGCGCACTACAACGACCAGGTGATCGAGGAGTTCGAGCGCGTGCGCGACTTCATCGTCCTGCACTACTGCACGAGCGAGCGGACGGACACGGCTTACTGGCGTGAGCGCAGAGAAACCAAGCTGCCGGACAGCCTGATGGAGCGCATGGAAATCTATCGGCGCACCGGCCGCATCTTCCAGAAGCGTCATGAAATGTTCGTCGAGCTGAGCTGGTTCTTCGTGATGCATGGCATGGGTCTCAAGCCGCAGTCCTACGATCCGCTCGTCGACGCCTCGGATTGGCAGGAAGTGATCAAGGTCATGCAGGGGATGCGGCAGAAGGTCGCCGCCGATACGGCGGCGGCGCCGACGCACGACAGCTTCTTCCCGGAGAAGATCGACGCGGCTCAACCGGCCGGTGGATGGACGCAACGCCGCCAGGCGATCTGACCGATCGACCTGCGCTTCTGCGCAGATTGCGCGCAATCCAAGCTTGGCACTTCCTTCGCGTCTATCCCACATCGCTTGCCTGACAGGCAGCACACAACAGTGCTGTATTCATGTCCCGGGCAAAAGCTACACCTCGATGCGTTGCGACGCCTGTGACGCCATCATCTTCGCGGCATGACCGCGAGCAGTATGCAATTGCAAACAAGCAACAAGCTCGCGGCTGCGCTGTGTCGCGCCGTTGCTGGCTACGAGCAAAGAATTCGCAACCGCAGTTCCCCGCTTGTGGCAGCGGTGCTACGTTCCGCGTGCCTTACGAAAAATCACCGGCGTCGTTTCGATTCGATCGCCACGACGCCAAGACGTCAAAGGAGAAGGGGATATGAGTTCGCAGCTCAGGGTTTCACGCACGCTATTGGCTCTCGCATTGGGCGTGGGTTCATTGACGGGGACCGCCTTTGCGCAGCAGGCACCACCGACTGGCGAAGGAGATGCCGCGGCGCCCGCCGCCGTCTCACGCTCGGCGGCGAGTGCTGCCGTCAGCGAGGAACAGCAGCTTCAGGAGAAGCTGCGGGAGATGACCAACGAATCGGCAGAAGGGTTGGAAGTGGTGCTGCGGCCCGACGGGGCCCGCATGATGGATCTCGAAGGGCAGTTCATGAGTGTCGCCATCGCGACGCCGGCCAAGGACGGCGGCTACGTGCTGTCGTGTCAAACGGGCGAGTCGGCGGTTCAGCATGCCAAGCACGCTCGTGACGTCGAGCTCGGCAAGGCGCCGAAAGTCTTGACGCGGCCGACCAAGCAGCAGCCCGCTCTCGAGGAGAAATAAGCCATGCGCACCTTCATCTATCGAGGGGTCGCTGTCGCGGCCCTGGCGCTGGCCAGCTCTGCAGCGTTCGCTCAAGGCCAGATCATCATCAACAACATCAACGCACCCGGCGTCGGCTTCAACGATCCGACACCCGCAGCGCCGGTCGGCGGCAACAACGGTACGACGCTTGGTCAGCAGCGTCTCAACGTGTTCGAGTTCGCAGCGAACATCTGGGAGCAAGTGTTGCAGCCGAAGGTCGACATCCACGTGAACGCGCAGTTCACGGCTCTCGGTGCGAACGTACTGGGCTCGGCGGGCCCGAGATACGTCATCAGCGACTTCCCGGGCGAAGAGTTCGCGGGCATGTGGTACCACGCGGCACTGGCGAATCACCTCGCCGGCGAGGACCTGGTGCCGACTCTCCACGACATCAACGCCAATTTCTCCAGCACCTTCGCGTTCTATTTCGGTTTCGACAATAACGAAGGCGCGCTGGTCGACCTGCTGCCGGTGGTGCTGCACGAGCTGGGCCACGGCCTGGGCTTCTCGAACTTCGTCAACGAGGCGACGGGAACGCTCAACGGCGGTCTACCCGACGTCTACTCGCAGTACACGATCGACGTGACCACCGGCAAGATCTGGAACGCGATGACCGACGCCGAGCGCGCGGCTTCCGCGATCAACGTGCGCAAGGTCTCGTGGAACGGCCTCAATGTGAAGAAGGACGTGCCCAAGGTGCTGCAGCTCGGGGAACCGTTCGCCAGCATCAACGGCGGTCCGCAGCTGATGCTCGGCGCCGCGGTTTTCGGCGCGCCATTGACTGCAGCAGGAGTTACTGGAAGCGTCGTGCTCGGCATCGATCCGGCTGACGTCGCCGGCCCGTCGACGACCGACGCCTGCAGTGCGTTGACGAATGACCTGACCGGTAAGATCGCGCTCGTCGACCGCGGCACGTGCGGCTTCGCCATCAAAGTGAAGAACGCGCAGAACGCCGGTGCGATCGCCGTCATCGTCGCCGACAACGTCGTGGGCTTGCCGCCGGGCGGGCTGAGCGGCTTCGATCCGACGATCACGATTCCGTCCGGTCGCATCACGCTGGCCGACGGCAACGCGATCAAGGCGGCGCTGGTCGGACCGGTGACCGCGAAACTCGCGCTCGACATGTCGGTACGTGCCGGCACCGATCGTGTGAAGGGGCTGGCAATGGTTGCGGCGCTCGATCCGGTGGCGCCGGGCTCGTCGATCTCGCACTGGGACACGGGTGCAATCCCGAACCAGTTGATGGAGCCGTCGATCAACATCGACCTGACCTCGTCGATCACACCGCCGCAAGATCTGACGGCCTCGCAGATGACCGACATCGGCTGGTTCTCGGATGCTGACGGCGTGCCCGACGGCGCAGACAACTGCATCGGCTCCGACCTGGCCGCGACGGTCGTGATCGATGGCTGCGACTCCAAGGCCGGCAACGACCTGCAGGCCAACGGCTGCTCGGTCGCCGATGACGTCGGCGAGTGTGCGGTCAAGTACGCCAACAAGCCGCTTCACGAGCTTGCTTGCGTCGCGAAGGAAACGGACCGCCTGCGGCGCGCGAAGATCATCTCGACGAAAGAGCAGGCGGGCATCCTGGTGTGCACGCTGCTGACGCTCGGCCACTAAGAGCGCCAGCTAAGACTATTTGTTTCGACTCGAGGGCCTCCGGCTGTTACGCCGGGGGCCCTTTTTTTTCTGTGGGGCTTTTTTCTTCTGTGGGGCAGGCTTCAGCCTGCCTTTCTTCATCGCAACGTCCACCGCACGCCGCGCCCAGCGCGCCAACTCCTCAGCCTCTTCGATCACATCGGGCGGGACCTGGTAGTAGCCGAGACTCGGCTGACCCGGAAACGGCATGAACGCTTTCATTCCGCGCGACACGTAATCGTCGCGGTTCGAATCGTCGACCTTGAAGAACAGCACGTCGTCGTCGATCAGCGCGAAGAACAAAGCGTCGCTGTACAGCCCGATCCCGCCGAACATGCGGCGCGTGCTCAGCGCCGGCAGCGCCGCAAGCTGCTCGACGATGTATGTGCGGTAGTTATCGGAGACTGACATACTCTCGCCCCTTCGACAGGGGCGGAATTCTAAAGGAGAAGCTGGATGACGAAGTCGATTCATGGCTCCATCGCCGGTGCAATCGCTTGCCTGACTGCACTACCGGTCTTCGCGCAGGCGCCCGCCGAAGTGTCGCTCACTCGCTTCGACTGTGCGGGCGGCGCAGGCATGGCAGACATCGGTCGGTTCTCGGACACGATGGCGCACGAAGGCAAGAAGCTGCAGCTGACCGCTAGCTGCTACCTCGTCCGCCATGCGGATCACTATTTGATCTGGGACACCGGCTATCCCGCGGCGGTCGCCGGCACCACGCCCACGGGTCCGACCGTCAAGGTTTCGCTGGTCGAGCAGCTCGCGCAGCTGAAGATCAAGCCGGACCAGATCAACTATGTCGGCATCAGTCACTACCACGGCGATCACACCGGCCAGGCCGCTTCCTTTCCGCAGGCGACGCTACTGATCGGCCAGGGCGACTGGGACGTTCTCAAGGGCCCGACGCCTTCGGGCACGACCAACGCCGCACCGCTGAAGCACTGGCTCGGCGGCGAAGGCAAATCGGAACCGGTCGCGCGCGATAAGGATGTGTTCGGCGACGGCAGCGTCATCATGCTCGACATGCCCGGACACACGCCGGGCCATCACTCGCTGCTGGTGAAGCTCAAGGACAAGGGCGCCGTGCTGCTGACGGGCGATCAGGCGCACTTTCGCGAGAACTACGAGAGCAACGGCGTGCCGACCTTCAACTTCAATCGCGCGGACACGCTGGCGTCGTTCGACCGGTTCAAGCAGATCGCGAAGAACCTGAACGCGACGGTGATCATCCAGCACGATCCGCGCGACATCGACAAGCTGCCGGCATTCCCGGCCGCGGCGAAGTGATCCAGACTGCCCGCAACGAGGATCTCGCACCGATACTCCAGCTGCTGCGCACGCAGCTGGAGGAGCACGGCATCGTGCTCACGTCGCAGGCGCTCGAAACAGCGACGCGCGGCCTGATCGAGGATCACACGCGCGGGCGGATTCTCACTGCGCGAATCGACGGCGAGCTGGTTGGCGTCGCGGTTATCTCATTCTTATGGACGTTGGAGCATGGCGGGCCGGCGGCGTGGCTCGACGAGGTTTACGTTGATCCTGCGCGTCGGGGGCATGGGATCGGCAAGCAATTGATCGAAGCGGCGATGCAGGTGGCGCGCGACAACGGATGTATTGCGCTGGATCTTGAAGTCGATCCGGGTCATGAAGCGGCTGAGCGAATCTACGAGCGCATGAACTTCAAGCGGCATCGACGCGTGCGCTGGGTGCGCATGCTCGATCGGTGATCAGCACAAACGGCCAACTTGGCTGAAGGTGCGGCGTGTGGTGTGCGACGCGAGTCGTCATGTCTGCTGCGGCGTCCGGACGTGACCAATTTACTGCTTCACATCACGCAGTCGCCGATAGCACATCGATAGCAGAGCAATCTCGACGGGAAGTATCAGAAGGAAGAGCAGCAGGCTCACGAACCGCTGGTCTGAGTCGGAGTCAAACAGCGTGGCGATTGCCCATTCGCCGAGCCGTATCAACCAGGGTAAGCCCGAGATCAACAGAGCGAGGCGCCATACGTGGCCACGAGATATGCGCCACGCTTGGCGAAAAGTCATCGGGGCATCGACTGCGCAGGCCGGCAGAGCTAATGAGAAAGGAGACACCAAGAGCAGGATCACTATCCACGACAGCGTGCTCACCGTGTCCCGTGTGATGCTCATCGTCGCGGAGAAACTTTCGCTCGCATGCGCTGCAAGGCTCACCAGAATTGCATAGAGAATCTGTGTTGCCAGCGAAATCACCAAGGCTCGCGCTACAAATCGCCATTCCCGCTTGTCCGTGCCGGTGACGCCGAGCGTGGAAACGGATCCCGGGCCGAGGAGAATGAGGCGGTGGTAACTTACTGCGGCAAAGCTGAAAACCATCAGATGCAAAAAGTTGTAGAGCAATGCGACGATCAAGCTGCGAGTACCCTGAACCCACGAGTTCAACGGGGTAATCGCAAGTAGGAAGAGTGCAGGGAGGGCCAGCACTTTCAATAGCTCGCGATGCGCGCGCCAGCAATACCAGAGGGCCTCGGCGACCACATTCACGATTGGCAACGCGGTGGCGGACCGCTCCTGAGTCATCCGTGGTTCACTCGATTCTGGCGTTCGCTACTACAACAGCACGTGTCTTTGCGCGGTTACCTAAACCATCCGCCGCAGCTGCCGTCATGCCAAAGGCAGGGGTTGTATGTGGCGAGGCGGAACCGGATGAGTAGTCCGGTGCCCCTTCACTGCGGCAGCCTCCAGAAATCCGCGAACCGCTGGTCGCTGTTCGACGAGTCCGTCCCGCCGTAGAGCCAGAACGCTCCGCTCGCGTCGACCCACGCAGCATTGCCCAGCCGCCCGGACGGCACGTTCATCGGATCGGCAACACCGTGCGTGCCGAAAACTGACGGACCTCCGGCGCTCGAGCCGCCTACCCAGGTCCACACATCGGCCCCGGGCTGGTACTTCCACAGGTCGTTGTGTCGAGCGAAGCGAGTGCCCGTGAAGGCGAGCGTCGTCTGACCCTCGAGTCCGTCGCCGCCAAAGATCCAGAGGTTGTCGTTCGCATCTCTCCACGCAGTCGCCAGCTCGCGCGCCGCGGGCATGTTCGCCAGCGTCGTGCCCGGTGGCTGGTAGTTTCCGGCGGAACGCGGCACGAGCGGGTCGCTCGAATTCGCGCCGCTGATCCAGGTCCACATGTTGGTCGCGGGATCGTAGCGCCACAGATCGTTGTTGTAGCCGTTCGCGTCCGTGCCGCCGAACAGCCACAGCTTGCCGGCGGCATCGAAGGACAGCGCAACGCCCGATCGGGCGCGTGGTGTGTTGGCGATGTCGGGCACGAGGCGCGTCCCGTACACGCCGACGTGACTAGGGTGATTGTCCCCCTTGAGCCACGTCCACACTCGGGTGTTGGGCTCGAAGGTCCACAGATCATTCATCCGGCCGAAGGAGTTGAGCTCGCCGTTCCCACTGCCGCCGAACCACCAGATCTTGCCGCCGGCATCCTTGATTGCGGTGGCGTCGAAGCGCGAGCCGGGGATGTTGTCTTGCGAGGGCGTAATCCCGTAGACGCCGAGCGGATCCGGCGTGTTGGCTCCGCCGACCCAGGTCCAGCTTCCACCCGCGACGTCGAAGACCCACAGATCGTTGAGAGACGCGAACGTGGATCCCGGTCCGTTGAAGCCGAAGCCGCCAAACACCCAGAAGTTTCCGTCCGCATCGATCCAGGCGGTGGATTTCGTTCGCGCACCGGGAAAGTTGTCGGTCCCGGGCGTTCCCTGCGTGCCGTATACGCCGGTTGCATTCACGGCGGTGGACCCGCTGATCCAGGTCCAGGTCTGCGCGCTCGTATCGAACTTCCAGAGATCGTTGTGAAATCCATTGATGTCGGAGCCGCCGAACAACCACAGGTTGCCCGCTGCATCGAGCGCAGTCGCTGCGTGCGCGCGACCGCCAGGACCCTGGCCTGCGGCCGGAGTGCCTTTCGTACCGTAGACGGGCGCAACGTCCACGGCTTTCGATCCGCCCATCCACGACCAGGCAACGAGAGACGCGTGGCAGAAGAGGTCAACCCCGAAGAACGGCTGCACGACGGTGCGCGTGGTAGTCGTGCCGCCATCGTCGAAGGTGCAGATTTGTCCCGTCGGCTGCGCGGACACCGTGATCGTGTGCGGCGTGGCCACCGCCACCGCTGGGAGCAGCGTCGTGTCGTTTTCATTCACCGTGGCGGCGTCGCTGGTGTTCTGGCGAACAGCCACTGAATTGCCTCGGGCCAGTCCGCTCACCTTCAGCCGCGTGCGGATACCTTCGACCACCTGGAAGTTGATGGGCACATCGGTGAAAACGACGTTCGAGCCATCAGCTCTGCCAGTCGCAAATCGCAGCGTCGCCTGCAACGCACCCGTATTCACCGGGGTTGCTGAAATAGTCACTACGACCGGGGACCCTGCCACACCGGGGGCGTTGGCCGTAAGCCAATTCGGCAGCGCCTCGCCTGGCCGTGTGCCGACGACGACTCCGTCGCCCCGGAAGGTCACCGTGACGTTCTGGGTCTGCGTGGGACCGGAGGTGATGCCGCTCAGCGAAACCGAAGTCGGCGAAACGCTAATGGAATAGTTTGGTCCGTCATCGCCGCCACCGCCGCCACCGCCGCCCCCACATCCCGAAAGGCAGGTAAGCGTGATAAGAGCGGCAACCGCCCGAAAGCCCCATGACATAAGCTTCTCCCGCTGTTTTTATGGCGCATCCGTCGGGAGCTAGTTTGCCATGGCGGTGGCGCGAACGTGAGCGATGGCACCGCAACGTGACTTGCGTTGGACGCGAGTAGAAGCGCCGCGCGCAACGACACCTGCTCTATCTGCAGCAGACGTTTGATGCAGTCCTGCACATCAATCTGCTGCTCTTTGCTTACTTCGCTCCGTCGGCGCACAGACCCCTGGGTTTCCACTCCGGGGTCAGGGTCTGCGACGACACGTCCGAGCGGTGGACGATAAGGACAAGAGCTTTGCGCACCCCTTCGCCGTAGTGGGAGAGGTGCATGGAGGGACCTTCTTCGATCCAGCTGCTTTCTCCTGCGTGCACGATCGTTGCGCCTCATGTCAGCTCGTGGCCTGAAGTCGGTCGGGTGCTCAAGCGTGACAGGACTATGAGCGCATGCGATTCAAGGACATCGCCGCGTGCGCTGGGTGCGCATGCTTGATCGGTGATCAGCACACGTGGAGTGTTCTGAATCGATCGCTCGCCGCTGGACTGCGATCGGCAACTTGAACAGGTGGCCACGCCCATTGCCACACACTTACACCTGGCGTGCGCGTGAAGTGGATTCGTCCGCGGGTACCTTCGACCGCAACGTTCGGCCAGCCCTGCGCGATACGCGCGCGATCCGGGCCGTGAGAACGAATTGCATCCGCCAGCACGACGATGGTGTCGTATCCCTCGAAGGCAGCGAACGAGGGCGCTTCGCCGAGTCGCTCCCGCAGCGCTGCTTCGACCCGCGCGCCGAGTGGACTGAGGTGCTCGGGCAGATAGCGCAGGAATGGGATCGCGGTGCCGTCGTCGCCTAGCAATCTCGCCCAATCGGCAAACTCCGGTTGTCCGGCTGGAGCGCCGATCATGAGATCGTTCAGTCGCGGGTCGTGGCGGGCCGCCCTGACGATGGAAACCGCCGGCTCCGGATAGCCGACCAGCAGCAGGAGTGCTGTCGCACGGGATGCGGCCAGCTGGTTGCACAGTGCCGCGGGCGCGAGCGTGCGCATGTCGAGCTCGATCACGTCAACGCCGCGGGGCGCAAGGGAGTCCCGCAGAATGCGGGCTCCGGATTCCCAATAGACACTCGGCTGCATCGCCAAGGCGATCCGGGTCTGGCCGGCGCGCAGAAGAAAGTCTGCATAAATGTGCCAGCTGCGCGATTGGGCGGGAGCGAGGCGCGCGACACAAGACGTTGGCTGTTCAGTCAGCGCGTCGAGCACCGCTGACGAACAAAGAAACGGCAGGCTGCGGGCGTGGGCCTCGGTAGCCGCGGCGCGAGCAACGACGCTGTGATACTCCCCAGCCAGGGCGACCACGCCCAGCCGATCCAAGTCATCAACTGCATCCTTTGCCTTCTGCGGATTCGCCGCGGTGTCGCGGACCACCAGTTCGAGTTGCCGACCGCGTATCCCGCCGCTGCCGTTGACTTCGCCCACGGCCAGCTCGAGTCCGGCGAGCAAGTGTTTGCCTGCGCTAACCCAACCCGGGGGAGTCAGTGGAACGAGAGCACCTATCTGGATGGTATTCATGCCGGGTATCCCATGCCCTGGACAGTACCTGCAGGCAGACGCACGCGGGTGCTGAAGCGTGACAGGACTACGAGCGCATGCAATTCAAGCGGCATCGACGGTGCGCTGGGTGCGCATGCTCGATCGGTGATCCCGAGGCACGCGCGGATCGCGCGAGCACAAACGGCCAACCTGGCTGAAGTGATCCTGCACCACGGAGCAGGCAGCGTCGTATTCTGCGACGCATGCGAAATAATGAATCGACGCTGGATGTTTCCGGCAACGTGCAGAGTGGCAGTCGCGGCGCGCTGAAGACGATCGTGACCGCTGGCTTGGTGGCCGGTGCGCTCGACATCGCTTATGCGTTCATCATCTGGGGATTGCGTGGCGTTTCCCCGATAAGAATAGGGCAGAGTGTTGCGGCGGGGTTGATGGGGCGTGAAGCTGCGGTGGGTGGAGGCGCGACGACGGGATTGTTCGGGCTGGGCGTGCACTTCGTGCTGGCGATTATCATGGCGGCGATTTACTACGTTGCGGCTCGCAATGTTCGGTTGCTGATTGATCGGGCTGTGCCGTTTGGGATTGCGTATGGCTTGGCGGTGTATGGCGCGATGAATTACGTTGTCCTGCCGCTCTCGGCGATCGGTAAAGCGGGCGGCGGCGGTGCGCCGTTGTACATCACGGTCACCGGGATTCTGGTGCACATGTTTTTGGTGGGGTTGCCGATCGCGTTGATCACTCGGCGTGGTTTGCGACATTAGAGGTCGGTACCTGCGTCGGGTTCGAGCGGCGGTCCGTCGCGGGCACACAATGAGCTGAGAGCAATGCTCAGCGAGTGGTGCCTGGATGGAAGGACTGACTTTTGCAGGTAGAGACGGCAAGGACACTCTCTACAAGTTCCGAGCGTTCAGCGATCAGATCAAGTGATCACGTACTTGGCGAGGGTCTGATTGGCGTCATCAGCCGAAGATCTCAAGCGTTCGAATCGCGTCAGAGACGTCTGGCGGTATTGGATGATGGGCATGCGGGTTGGAAATCACCCACCATGGTCGCCCGGAGAAAAACTCTCGAACAGTGCGACCGCACTGATACGCCGTTCTTTAGTCGGCTGTAGTAGTCGAAGGACAGCGTCGCGCCATTCGAGAACGCTCGATCCTATCGTGCAGCGAGTGAAGTCCGCGCACCACGACCGGCTCTCGTCCCTATCTCATCCCTGTCGGATCCATTTACAGCCACACACGCGGCCCGTGATTTTCAGCACCTGCGGTGCTATGTTCGGCTTGACCGCACAACGCCAAGGTTCACAGCGGAACTACTAGAACGACCTGGCGGACAGCGGCAAGCAAAGCGCAAAAGGGGGGAAGGATCATGCGCAGATGCATGCTTGCGTCACTGCTAGTCGTAGTGACGGCCACCGGCGGCGATCGCGGGATGGAGTCTTCATCCCTGGGGTACTTCAATGCCCGTCGTTCACGGAGGACGACATGAGAACAACAAACATCCTCGCTCTTCCGGCTGTCTCGGTACTCTTCGTCTCCGGCTGCACGGTGACACAGCAGGTTGCCGATGCGCAGTTTCGACCGCCCTCCGGGCAATACCGCGTAGTCGTAATGCAGCCTGCAATTTCCGTAGGCGTGCTCACGGCTGGCGGCGCCGTCGAGCCCCGGCAAGATTGGACGGATCAGGCGCGCGGTCACGTGCTTGCCGCACTCAGTCAGCAACAGTTGCAGCGCGGCGGTGATATCACGGTCGCAAAGACGCAGGCCGACGCCGGCGGCAACGCCGAAGAAGTGGCGGACTTGGTGTTTCTCCACAACGCCGTGGGCGAAGCGATCAAGACACATAAGTACACGGCGCTTGCGCTGCCGACCAAGAACGGCAAGTTCGATTGGACGCTCGGCTCAGAAGCTGTCGAGTACGGTCAGCAGACGCGGTACGACTACGCTCTTTTCCTGCGCGCGGCCGACTCATTTTCCTCCGGTGGCCGCGTCGCATTGCAGGCCATGGCGATGGTCGGCTGTGCATTCGGAGTGTGCGCGATGCCCACTGGCGGACAACAGTTCGCATATGCCTCGCTCGTCGATCTCAAGACTGGGCAGGTCGTCTGGTTCAATACATTGGCCTCGACCGTAGGAGACATCCGCACGGCAGAGGGCGCCAAGAAGATGGTCGACAACCTGCTCTCGACCATGAAGCCCGGCAAAGCACTGAGCACCACGAAGACTTAGCGGTTAGTTGCGTGCTCACTCGTCGTGACATGCTCCACACACTAGCTGGTTGCGCCTGCTGCCTAGTCACGTCAGCTGCAGCGGGGGCCGAGCTCTTCACCGATCTAACGCCTCTTGTCACGCGTGGGTACGCCCCTGCAGATCATGACGAGCGTGGACTATGGCAGTCCTGTGAGCAGCTCGAAGAGATGATCAAGGTTTCGAACCTGCGGATTCGAGATCAGGAGATCAACGACTATCTCGCAGGCATCATGCATCGTTTGCTGCCGGATCAGGCAGACACGATTCGGGTGTACCTGGTGCGTAATCCCGAGTTCAACGCGTCCATGACGCCCAACGGAATGATGCTCGTACACACTGGACTTCTGGCGCGCATGCGCAATGAAGCGCAGCTTGCCGCTGTGCTGGGCCATGAGAGCGGTCATTACCTCCGGCGGCACAGCCTGCAGGGTTGGCGCAGTTTTCGTTCGAAGACGTCAGCGATGGCGTTCATCGCCGCAGGCGCCAACGCTGCGGGCGGATACACGCAGTCGTCCACTTGGTTTGACCTCGCGAACGCTATCAATCAAAACCTGCTGCTTTCGATTTTCAGCCACGACCGCAGCCTGGAGAGCGAAGCGGATAACTATGGCTTAAAGCTCATCAATGAAGCCGGATATCCGCCGCAGGCTGCCTCGGACGTTTGGGCCCAGCTTGTCGAAGAACGCAAAGCTAGCGCACAGGCGCGCGAGAAGAAGTACCGGGACCATGCGGTGTCCGCGTACTCGACGCATCCGCCGACGGCAGATCGCATGGAGGGCCTAGGTGCGACAGCGAAGATTCTGCGAATGCGACACGGAGATGATCGTCAGCACAACGACGGCCGCGCTTCCTATCTCGCGGCAATTGGTCCGTATCGCGCCGACTTGCTCCAGGAACAGATCAAGCTGAATGACTCAGGCGCCAGCCTGTATCTCATCAACAGTCTCGCCAAGGACGGATGGGATAGCCTGCTGAAGTTCTACGAAGGCGAGATCTACCGCTTGCGAGCAGAGCCTGGTGATATCAATCGCGCGGCTGCGGCGTACGCGGATGCCTCGGCCTATCCAGATGCTGGCCCTGAGGCGTTCCAAGCTCACGGCTATGCTCAATTGAAAATGGGTAACCGCGAGGAAGGCCTGCGAGCGCTGCGTCGCTATCTCGAACTCAAACCGGACGCGCCCGATGCAGAGATGGTGCGCTTTACCCTGGAGCAGTAAGACATGAAGTCTCAAGCCAAAGCATTGCTGCCAATGTCCCTTGTCGCCTTCGCGATCTCGGGCTGCGTGCCAACTTATTCACTTGTGCGTGCCGATAGGCCTGTGCCGGTAGCTGCTGGGACGATGAAGGTGAAGCCCGCCATCGACTGGAACAAGGCGCCGCCCGGCGCGAGCTCCATGCTGAAGGCAGAGGTGTGGACACAGAACGGTCCGGTACTCGATGCCATCGTCTTCCTAGGCGGTGTGAAAGATGGCACTGCCATCGTTCAGCAGCAGAAGAGGGAAGAGCGGAGGGTTCCTGTGTTTCAGTCCTCCATGACTCCCCAGGATCTGGTCGGTATGGTGGAGAGCTACTACCGCATTCGGGCGGGCGCGACCGTCTTCGAAACCGAGAATCTGAAGCCCACGACGTTTCTCGGTTACAAGGGCCTCGACTTCACTTACCGCTATGTCGGCTCGGATGAGGTCAAACGCCGCGGCCGGACGGTGCTCGCAGTCATCGAGAAGCGGTTGTTTCTCATGACTCTCGATGGAGCCACGCATTACTTTGCTTCTGCGCAGCCCCAGTTCGAATCGTTGTTAGCGTCGGCGACGCTGTAGCCGGAGAGAGAAGTTGCCAGTGCAGGGGTAGGAGGCATTGCCATGCAATCGGGCGAGAAGACTGTGGCTTTAACGCCCCTTGAGGACATCGAGTCAGAGGTTCATGAGCACTTCGGAGACGACGAACCATCTGCGGACGAAGTAGTTGAGTTCCTGCGAACCTCGCCGAGGATGGATGGAGGTGCGACCGCGATCGCAATTGCGCTGGCGGCGCTAGTCTTGCAGGGGTACCAGATCTACACGGACCGTCAGCGGGCTCGTATCGGTGCCGGTGGCAACTGTCCGACCCCAGGTTGCGGACTCCCGGCGTCGAGCATCAATAAGTACAGCGGTCGATGGGAATGCGCGCGTGGGCATAGCTGGAAGTAACTAGCAAAGCGCAAGGGGGAAGGAGCATGCGCAGATGGATGCTTGCGTCACTGCTGATCGCAGTGACGGCTACCGGTGACGATCGCGGGATGGAGTCTCCATCCCAATTCTTTGATCGCGTGATCGCAACTTCACCAAGATTGAATCCCTTCAGCGAGACGCAGCAGAGCGAGCGTGCGACTGCGCGTGAGTGTTGCAAGAGGTGTGAGAAGGGAAAGCCGTGTGGGGATACGTGTATTGAGAAGGATGATGAGTGTCACGTGCCGCGCGGGTGTGCGTGTTGATCATTTGCACGACTGCTTCCGACCCAAAGCGGTCGAACCGGTCTTCGTGACTTGAGACGCCGAGGCATTCCACCAGAGCAGAACACCTGATCGTCTACGTCCCGGCTGCAACCGCTCCCACGAAACGCCGGCGTGTCAATCTAGGCTGGCCCCGTGAGCGGTTGGTCCGCACTTCTGGTCGGTGATATGCGTCCAGCGGCTCAAGACTGGCTTCTGAACGGCACTCCTGAGTCCGATACGGGAATGTCTGATCGCCCGGCCGCTGACAAAAACGTCCTGAGCGCTTCCATTGACTGTCGCACGAAGGGAGTTGGCCCCACCGCAATGCCGTTCAACGGTAGCTGTTCATCGTTGGCAGTGCAGAGAGACAAATACGGGATAACGGAAGTCGCTCCGTCGCGAAACTGCACGCGATGTTTCAGCTCTTCTGACGTAAGATTCCGCGAGACAAAGCGCCACTCTCGTTCCTCAGCAAACGCTGGATGCTTTATGGCGACTGCTGTTCTTAGGATTTCATCTGTGAAGGTGTTGAACAGTTCGTGGTAGTGCTCGGGAGATGGCACTGCGCTTGGTTGCGCATTTGATGCATCCGCGTCCTTTGCTGCGCCAATCATTCGGCTCATAAAGTGATAGCGATAGTCCCCTAGCTTATGTTCTGGAAGGTATTCACAACGGTACATGAGGAATCCGTGGCGAGCCATAAACGCTTCAAGTCGTTCGCGGTCGAAGCGCAGGGACAGCCCTTGGTTCGGGCGCGTATATGCGCGCCACTGACTGAGAAGGTTGCCGTGCTCTGAAAAGCAGGAAACAAATAGCTGGTGACTCAACGGAAAATCGTCGTGCAACCACTTCAGCGCGTGCTTCCCGCGCAGCTGAAAGTCGTTATCCTGAGCACCGAAAGCAATTGAATGAACCCAACGGGAGGCGTCTGCGCGTATGACATTCAACCCGTGACGGATTTCCGAATAGTCGTTCAGATACGCATAGTGAGTTGCCCGCAATTCTAGGTGCTGTCCCCGATCCTTCATCATCCCCAGCAAGGCGTCGATAGAAGTGTAGTGGTACAGACAACCCGGACAATTCAATGGGTTTTCATCATGATCGTGCCAAACGTTCACGGCTTGGTAGCTCGGGTGGCGCAGCGAGGACACCGCATCGCTAGTATGCGATTCTGGCAGCGTGGCGTGAACTTCTAAGCGTTCATGCGGACGTCCGTACATGGACGCCCCCGTTTGCCAAGCGATCGATTCATGATGGCTTGATGGATAGATTGCACCCGTACATTCGGACTTTTGGTGCGGCTCATGCCGCTGTCCCTGATGGGATTGGCTGATCGGCACCCATTCGCTTCTTCGCACTGCAAGTGCTGCGGACATCTAGGGTTTAGCCGACCACGGTCTAACCTGTTTTGCCATCACTGCGTGATCGCCTGAGCAATCTGAGGTGTGTTCTCCTGCGGCTGTTCTGCAGTCAAGCGGCGATTGCACTCGCATAGTTCGCTTTGAACTCGCGACCGTGAGCGAGCATGGCCCACACCGTGCGTACGTTCTTGTTGGCCAATGCCACGGCGGCGATGTTCGGGTGTCGCCGGTTCAGCAAATTGGTCAACCACAGGTTGGTGTTCTTGGGTTTTCGCTGCGCCGCCAAGATGGCCGATCGAGCCCCGTGGATCAGCAGTGTGCGTAAGTAAGCATCGCCGCGCTTACTCATGCCGAGCAGCGTGGATTTTCCGCCGCTCGAGCATTGCCGCGGAACCAGTCCGAGCCAGGCGGAGACTTGTCGACCATTGTCGAAGCTGTTTGCATCGGCGATCGAAGCGACCAGTGCACTTGCGGCCAGAGGACCTATGCCGGGAATTTTCTCCAGCTTTCGGCTGAGCTCACTGCTTCGGTGCCACGCGATGATTTGGCGTTCGAACTCTTTAACTTGCCGATCGAGCTCCTTCAGGTGAGCAGTCAAGTGCTCGATGAGCTGTCGCAGCGCTGCGGGTAACTCGTTGCTCGCATCTTCGAGCAGCCCAGGCACGCGTTCGGCGATATGGCTGATGCCCTGCGGAATGATCAGTCCGAACTCCCCGAGCAGTCCGCGTATCTGATTAGCTTGCGCCGTGCGAGCTTTGACAAACCCTTGGCGCACCCGATGCACGGACAAGATCGCCTGCTGCTCCACGCTCTTGATAGGCACAAAGCGCATGTTCGGCCGGCTCACCGCTTCGCAGATTGCCTCCGCATCGGCCACGTCGTTCTTGTTCGTCTTTACATAGGGTTTACGAACTGCGGTGCCATCAGGCGCACGGTGTGCCCGAGTCGTTGCAGAACGCGGCCCCAGTGATGCGCACTCGCGCAAGCCTCCATGCCGATCAGGCAAGGCGCCACGTTCGCGAAGAATGGTGTGATCTGTTCACGCCGCAGTTGCTTTCGAAGTACCGCTTTGCCGCGCTCATCAACGGCATGCAGCTGAAACACGTTCTTCGCCAGATCAATGCCGACCGTTGTAATCTTCATCTGGGCGCTCCTATCCGTTTTAAGTGGTTGCTTGACACTTCCACTTTGGCACATCGATGCCGTTACGGGTGGGGGCGTCCATCCCATTGCTTCTGGCCCGAAAGCGGTCATCGCATTGCTACAAACACCCCCGACGCAAGAGAAGTCCGTTCGCGAAAACCGCGATTCGCCCACTCTGTTGATCCATACAGTAACCGCCGTTCGCGTACGATCACGACGTGCTGATCGAGCACGCACGCAGAAATTTTCCGCGAATCGCCAGCGGGTAATGACAAGGAGCGGACCTGAAGAAAAGCGGCACCCGGCAGTGCTATCAACACCGCCGAGTGCCTACCACAGCCTTACCTAGTTGAGAGGTATGACCATGGATCGGACAGATGATACTTCGGACGCCAAACCGGGCCGCAACGAAAATCAAGCAGATGCAGACGTTTCTGCTGAAACGCGTCTGCGAACTCCGCAACAGCAACGCATCGAGACACAGCGCGCACAACTACTGCAGGCGCACGGTGTGCTCATGTGTCTCTACGAAGTGCTGCTGCATGCGGAGTGCGACGACGCGATCTTCTACGCGGAGGCGGCGCATGTTGCGGCGAATCTCATCGACAACACTGCTGAAGAGTTGGATAGCGTGCATTTCTGCTGAGCTGCTAGCAGTTCGAAGCCTTCCTCCGCGCAGCTGAGCGCGGGGGAGGCCGTAAGAGTCAGGCTAAAGCCTGACCCACACCAAGCCCACCAACCGCTAAGTCCTCGTCCTGACGGGGAAATCTCCGCGTCTCGAATCCAGACCGAAACCAGACCGCTCCCTTACGACTCCGGGAGCCGGCGTCCTTACGCTGTCTCCCGTCCCGAACGTCACGAGAGAGCAAGCCGATGGTTTTGAGTCCGAATGCCAGCTACCCGCACGACCGCTCCTACGTGCTCAAGCTGCACACCGACGCCTCCCCCCGTCACGGCCATATCGTCGGCCGGCTCGAACACGTGGCTTCGGGACGCCAGTTTCAATTCACGTCGGGCGAGGAACTGCTCGCCTGCCTGATCAAAGCCGCCGAGCTGCAAGAGCAGCCGGCATCTGAGGAGAGCGGATCATGACTTCCAGCGATCGCCAGCAAATGCGTGTGACCGATACTGACGGCACATCGTTGCGTGTTGGCCCGGTGCCGGAATCCCTACCGATGTGTGACGGAGGGCCGGACCGGGCCGACCGGGCGAAGCGCGCGCGGGTCATTACTGCCTGCAAAGGCGTGCTCTTCGTCGCGATCGCGAGCGCGTTGTCCGCTTGCGCATCCCTACCTCAAGACAGCCGCGGTCCGCAGATCGGTTCGGTCGCTGACTACTCTAGCTCGCACTCGCTGAGCGCACCTGTCGGTGCGTGGCCAAGCGAGAGCTGGTGGCAGTCGTACGGCGATGCTCAGCTCGACGCCTTGATTCGCGAGGCGTTGGCCGGATCGCCGAACATCGCCGTCGCCGAGGCTCGCCTGCGTCGCGCGCAAGCTGCAGTTCAGATCGCCGACGCCGCGCGTCGCCCGCAGGCAACCGCAAGCGCATCTGCGAGTCAGCAGAAGCACAGCTACAACTACCTGACTCCGCGCGAGCTCACGCCGCAAGGTTGGGATGACTACGCAAGCGCGTCGTTGACGTTCTCGTGGCAGCTAGACTTCTGGGGCCGCAATCGTGCAGCGCTCGCCGCGGCGACGTCCGAAACGAACGCGGCGCAGGCTGAAATGGCGCAAGCGCGCTTGATGCTCGCGACGGCAATCGCTTCGGCGTACGCCGAGCTCGCTCGTCAGCACGCGGCACACGACACGGCGGTCGCAGCGCTCGAAGTTCGCGCCAAGACGGTCGCGCTGTTCCGACATCGGCACGAAAACGGTCTCGAAACCCTCGGTAGCGTTCGTCAGGTCGAGTCGCGCCGTTCGAGTGCTGAAGCAGACGTGCTCGCGGTCGAAGAGCGGCTCGCGCTGCAGAGAAACGGCATCGCTGCGCTCGTGGGCGCCGGTCCGGATCGCGGACTCGCGATCACGCGGCCGACGGTCGAAACCTCGCGCTCGTTTGCGCTGCCGGAGCATCTGGAAGCCGAGCTGCTTGGCCGGCGTCCGGACATCGTCGCCGCGCGCATGCGAGCGGAGGCTGCTTCGCGCCGCATCGACCAGGCGCGCGCCGAGTTCTATCCGAACGTGAACCTGTCGTCGGTCATCGGGCTGCAGTCGAAGGGCCTCGACATGTTGACGCGCAATGGCTCGTCGACCGGCAGCAGCGGGCCGGCGATTTCGTTGCCGATCTTCAGCGGCGGTGCCCTGCGCGGAAATCTGCGCGGCGCCCAGGCGGATTACGCCGCCGCTGTCGCCGAATACGACCGCACGGTGATCCAGGCATTGCAGGAGCTCGCCGATGCAGCGGTCGGCCAGAAGGCGCTCGGCCCGCAGCTCGCGCGCACGACTGAAGCTGTCGACGCAGCGCGCGAGGCGTGGCGCATCCAGAGCAATCGCTATGAAGGCGGCCTGGCGAGCTACCTCGACGTGCTGTCCGCGCAGGACGACCTGCTCGCGAATCTGCGCGCGCAGAGCGACCTGCAGTCCCGGTCATTCGCTCTCGATGTCGCGCTCGTGCGCGCGCTCGGGGGTGGGTACTCGTTATAGGAGTCAGGCTGAAGCCTGACCCACACCAGAACTCGGAAATAGCCTCAGGAGGTTTTATGACGAAGCTTGAAACTCAGACGCTCGATGCGGCGGCGGAAGCTGCCGAAGACGCACGCAACAAGGCCAGGCGCAAGAAGTTGCTGCTGATCCTTTGCGCAGTAGTGCTGAAAAGTGTGGTCGGTTACGGCATGTATTCGCACTACTACGGCTCGAAGTTCATCTCGACCGACAACGCGTACACGGCCGCCGAGAACGCGCAGGTCACGCCTGCCATCAGCGGCATCGTGCGCGAGGTGCGCGTCAACGACACGCAGCAGGTGCAGAAGGGCGACGTCATCGTCGTTCTCGACGATACCGACGCTCGCCTCGCGGTGGCGCAGGCGGAGGCGGAGCTCGGTCGTGCGCTGCGCCGGGTGCGTGGCTACGTCGCCCACGACGGCAGTCTCGCGGCGCAACTGCGCGCGGCGAACGCGGATCTCGAGCGCGCGAAGGTCGATCTCGAACGTCGCGAGGCGCTCGCGGCCTCGGGCTCGGTTTCGGGCGACGAACTGACGAAGGCGCGTAATGCCTTCGAAACCGCGCAGGCGAGCGTCCGCGCGGCTGCCGGCTCGCGTGAAGCGAACGCCGTGCTGATCGCGGGCACGACCGAGGAAACCAATCCCGAGGTCGCACTCGCTCGCGCGAAACGTGATCAGGCTCTCGTCAACCTGGAGCGCACCGTGATTCGTGCGCCGAAGACGGGTGTGATCGCGCGTCGCTCGGTGCAGGTCGGTCAGCAGATTCAGGCCGGCGCGCCGCTCCTGTGGGTCGTGCCCGTGCACGAGGTGCACGTCGACGCGAACTTCAAGGAAGTGCAGCTCGAGCAGGTGCGCATCGGTCAGCCGGTGGAAGTGAAGTCCGATCTGTACGGCCGCTCCGTGTCCTATCGCGGCACGCGTGGCCGGTCTCGCCGGCGGCACGGGCTCGACGTTCGCCACGATCCCGGCGCAAAACGCGACTGGCAACTGGATCAAGGTCGTGCAGCGCGTGCCCGTGCGCATCGAGCTCGATCCGGCGGAACTGGCGGCGCGCCCGCTGCAGGTGGGCCTGTCGATGACTGCAACGATCGATACGCGCTCAGACAAGGGCTGAGCGCGACTCAACCGTAATCAAACGCACCATTTACGACCTGGGGGAATGCACATGTCCGGCACGATGTTCGAAGGCCCGCTGAAGGGATCGATGCTGTGGATGGCGGCCATCGTGCTCGCGGCGGCGAACTTCATCGCCGTCCTCGACATGACGGTCGCCAACGTCTCCGTGCCGAACATCGCGGGGAGCCTCGGCATCAGCAGCAGCCAGGGAACCTGGGTCATCACCTCGTACGCTGTCGCGGAAGCGATATTCGTGCCGCTGACCGGCTGGTTGGCTGCGCGCTTCGGCGCGGTGCGCGTGTTCACGACGTGCATGGGTCTGTTCGGCGTGTTCTCGCTGGTGTGCGGCTTCGCCAACTCGCTCGGCATGCTGATCTTCGGGCGCATCATGCAAGGCGTATGCGGCGGTCCGATGATCCCGCTGTCGCAGACGCTGCTGCTGCGGATCTTCCCGAAAGAGAAGGCCATGGCCGCGACCGCGCTGTGGGCCGTGACGACGCTGATCGCGCCGGTGATCGGCCCGATCCTCGGCGGCTGGCTGTGCGAGGAATTTTCCTGGCCGTGGATCTTCTTCATCAACGTGCCGCTGGCGATGTTCTGTGCACCGATCGCGTGGCGCATGCTCAAGCGCTACGAGGACACGCTGAAGCGCGTGCCGATCGACAAGGTCGGTCTCGTGCTGCTGATCGTCGCAGTCGGCGCGTTGCAGCTCGTGCTCGACCTCGGCAAGGAGCACGACTGGTTCGAGTCCGCGGAAATCTGGGTGCTCGCGATCGTTGCGGTCGTCGGCCTTGCGGCGTTCCTGATCTGGGAATCGACCGAGCGTCATCCGATCGTCGACCTGCGCGTATTCCGGCATCGCGGCTTCAGCATCTGCGTGCTGACGATCAGCATCGGTTTCGGCGGCTTCTTCGCCGTCAACGTGCTCACGCCGCTGTGGCTGCAGAGCTATATGGGCTACACGTCCACGTGGGCGGGTCTCGCGACGGCGTGGACCGGCCTGCTCGCAATCTTCGTCGCACCGATCGTCGGCATGCTCATGGCGAAGGTCGATCCGCGTCGGTTGGTGTGCTTCGGGATGCTGTGGATCGCGGCGGTTTCGATCTGGCGCGTGGGTGCGACGACGGACATGACCTTCTGGCAGGTTTCCGTGCCGCTGATGCTGATCGGCCTGGGGTTGCCGTTCTTCTTCCTGCCGATCACGGCGCATGCGCTCGCCAGCGTCGATGAGAGCGAGACTGCATCCGCGGCGGGTCTGATGAACTTCCTGCGCACGCTGTCTGGCGCCTTTGCGACGTCGATTGCGACTACAGCGTGGGAGAACAACACGGCCGCGGCGCATGCGGAGCTTGCCGGGCAGGTCGATCTCAGCGGCGAGACGACTCGCTCGCTGCTCGGCTCCGGCATGGACATGGACTCGGTCCGCAGCGTGCTGGATGGCATGACCCAGGGTCAAAGTGTCATGCTCGCGACCAACGAAATCATGGCGACTTGCGCGCTCGCGTTCTGCGTGGCGGCGGCGCTGATCTGGCTCGCGCCGCGGGCCGGGCGGGTCGTCGACATGTCGAAGGTGGGCCATTGAAAGGCCCGGAGGCGGTTGCAGATGGCGGAACACACCTTGACGTATCGCGGCACGGTCTACCCTTGGCATTGCGACCAGATGGGTCACATGAACGTGATGTGGTACGTCGGCAAGTTCGACGAGGCGACGTGGCAGTTGTTCGCAGCCGCCGGCATCACGCCCTCCTACCTGCGAGCGCAACGGCGCGGCATGGTCGCTGTCGATCAGCGACTCAGCTATCGCGGTGAGCTGTATGCGGGCGACGTCATCAGCATCCGCTCGGCGATCATCGAGCTCGGTACGAGCAGCATTCGGTTCGTGCACGAGATGCAGCGGGACGAGACAGGTGAGCACGTCGCGACCAGCATTCTGAAAGGCGTGCACATCGATACCGTCGCTCGCCGCTCGTGTCCGTTGCCGGAAGAGCTGCGGGTGTCGGCGCGGAAGATCGTGGTTGCAGATCCGGCCGCCTGGGAGAGCTGGCCGCCGCCGCGCGCATTTACGGGGTGACGCACATGTCGGCGTAGCTCGGTGCCGGGAGAAAAAATCAGGGGAAAGTCAGCAGCGCAGCAATTGTTGCAGTGCTGAGTTTCCCCCGTTTTCTTCTCCCGGCACCGCGGTTCAGGACACGGTCGACCAGTACTCTTCCATCTTCTTTCGCATCGCTGCATCTGGCAGCGGGCCGCGGCCGGCGGCCTGATTGTCTTCGGCGTGCTTCAACTTCGTCGTGCCAGGGATTGCGCAGGTCACTGCGGGGTGCGACACCACGTACTTCAGCAGCAGCTGCGCCCAGCTCGTCGCGCCGATCTCGCTCGCCCACGGCGGCAGCGGCTTGTCGCCGATCGAGGAGATCAGCGAACCGCGCCGGCCGCCGAGCGGCATGTTCGCGAGCACCGCGATACCACGCTCCTGCGCGAGCGGCAGGATCTTCTCCTCGGCGCCTCGATTGCCGATCGAATAATCGACCTGGATGAAGTCGAGCTTGTGCGCGCGCATGACCCGCAGCATCTCGTCGTATTGGCCGTCCTGCGACGTGGTGACGCCGAGATACTTGATCTTCTTCGACTGCTTGTACTCGACGAACGCCGGCAGCTGCTTGTCCGAGTCGTTCATGTTGTGGACCTGCATCAGCTCGATGTGGTCGGTGCGCAGGCGGCGGAACGACTCGTCCAGCGCAGCCTTGGCGTCGCTGATCGAGCCCATCCCGGTCTTCGAGGCCAGGAAATAATCCTTGCGATTACCGAGCGACGTGAGCAACTCGCCGATCACATCTTCTGATTTGCCATATCCGGCGGCTGTGTCGATCACGCGTCCGCCGAGCCCGGACATGCGTTGTAAAACTTCCTTGCGCGAAGCCAGCTCCGCGGCGTCGGTCACGCCGTAGGCGTTCGTACCCAGGCCGATCACGGGAATCTTCTCGCCGCTCGAGGGAATCGCCTTCAGAATCGGCGCCGCCTGTGCGGATTGCGCTCCCGGCGCATGCAGGGCCAGCGCGACGCCGCCGGCGATGCCGGCCAGAAGAACGTCACGGCGCGAAATGGACGAAGGGGTCGAGCGGGTCATCGGGCGGTCTCCGGCTTTCATGCGGGAGCACCGATACTAGCCGAGGGGTAATGAAGCGCCTACCTCGCACGCAGCGGCTCATCGCACCGAAAGCACGAATGACCGCTTCGAGATTTGCCGGGATCGTTAAAATTTGTAGGGGCGATGTAGAGAAGCCCTCGAGGGCTCCGACTAGGGGGTGAAGGGAGCCCACGTCGGGCGCCCGAAGCGCAACAGGAGCTACGTGTCATGAAATACATGCTGATGATGAATTGCCCGCGCGACGGTTACGACCAGTTCACCAGCTGGCCGAAAAAGGACATCGAGGCGCACATCGCCTTCATGGTCGCGTTCTCGAAGAAGCTGCACGCCTCGGGCGAATGGGTCGACGGGCAGGGCCTCGATGCGCCGACGCAGGCCAAGTGCGTGCGCGCCGGCAAGGACGGCAAGCCCGTCACCGACGGCGTCTTCCCGGAGTCCAAGGAGTACCTCGCCGGTTACTGGATCATCGACGTCGAAAACCCGGACCGCGCCTACCAGCTCGCCGCCGAGGCATCGGCCGCGCCGGGACCCGGTGGCGTGCCCTTCAACATGCCGATCGAGGTCCGCCAGGTGATGAGCGGGCCGCCCGAGCAGAAGTGATAGCGACGTCGCTCGACCGCCGGACCGAGCACCTGTTGCGCGAGCTGGCGCCGCAGGTGCTCGGCGCGACTATGCGAAGGTTCCGCGATTTCGCTGCCTGCGAGGACGCCGTGCAGGAAGCGCTGATCGCGGCGGCCTCGCAATGGCCGCGCGACGGCGTTCCGACCAATCCGCGCGGCTGGCTGATTCACGTGGCGCTCCGGCGCATGACCGATCACGTCCGCAGCGAGATCGCGCGTCGTAATCGCGAGGCCGCGGCAGCAGAGGATCTGCCGCTCGTCGTTGCGCCGGCGGTTTTCGCCGAACCCGGGATCGATCCCGACGACACGCTCGTGCTGCTGTTCATGTGCTGCCATCCGTCGCTGTCATCGGCATCGGCAATCGCGCTCACGCTGCGTGCGGTCGGCGGCCTGACGACGGCGGAGATCGCCAAGTCATTCCTCGTTCCCGAAGCCACGATGGCGCAGCGGATCAGCCGCGCGAAGCAGAGCATCGAGACGTCGCAAGTGCCGTTCGGCATGCCGGACGCGCAGGAACGTGCGCAGCGGCTGAGCTCGGTGCTGCACGTTCTTTATCTCATTTTCAACGAAGGCTACACGTCCAGCTCCGGAGCGAGTCTGCATCGCACGGACTTGTCGAATGAAGCGATCCGCCTCACGCGTGCGGTTCGCGTGCTGCTGCCGGACGATGCGCAGGTCGCAGGTCTGCTCGCACTCATGCTGTTGACCGACGCGCGGCGCGCGGCGCGTACCGGACCGCACGGCGAGCTGATTCCGCTCGACGAGCAGGATCGAGCGTTGTGGGATCAGCAGGCGATCGCGGAAGGGGTCGCGCTCGTCAGCACCGCGTTGTCGAGCGGATCCGTCGGCGAGTATCAACTGCAGGCGGCTATTGCAGCGTTGCACGATGAGGCGCTGCGCGCCGAGGACACGGACTGGCCGCAGATTCTCGCGCTCTACGGCGTGCTGCGACGGATGTCCGACAACCCCATGGTGGCGCTCAATCATGCAATCGCGACTGCGATGGTCGACGGTCCACGTGCCGGACTGACGCGGCTCGAATCACTCGACAAGGACGAGCGGCTTGCGGGCAGTCATCGGCTGACCGCGGTACGTGCACACTTGCTGGAGCGTGCCGGTGACCGACAGGCCGCGATTCCGTTCTATCGCGAGGCTGCTGCGCGCACGACCAGTATCCCTGAGCGCAACTACCTGCTGATGCGTGCCGGTCGACTCAGCGAATAGCCTTCCGGCTGCGCGCGAGCACGCGCTCATCGCCGAGGCGTTCGCTCATGGCTGCAAAGTCTTCGCGCGGTCCGCGCCATCGCAGTTCGTCCACGTCGGAGAACAGCGGGGCATCCGTTCGCAGCGTTGCGAGCTTCTTGAACAGCAGCGCCATCTCGCGGTGCTCGCCGAGCACTGTCGGCGGAAAATTCTCGATCGGGCCGTGACGAGCGACGAGGCGTGCCG
Source organism: uncultured Gammaproteobacteria bacterium (assembly GCA_963838635.1). GTDB lineage: Bacteria > Pseudomonadota > Gammaproteobacteria > Steroidobacterales > Steroidobacteraceae > Steroidobacter. Next base: position 28,492 of record CAWISC010000064.1, read on the forward strand.
CGCCGGCTTTGCCGATGCCCGCGATGCCTGGATAGCCGTCGGCGGTATCGCCGACCAGCGCCAGATAGTCGGGAATCAGCGGCGGATCGACACCGAACTTCTCGCGCACTGCCGCCGCGTTGCGGATCGCCTTGGCGCGGCGATCCATCTGCACGACGCGATCGTCGCGCACGCATTGCGCGAGATCCTTGTCGGGCGTCCAGATGCAGACTTTCTGCACACGCTCGTCAGCAGCGGCCAGTGCCGCTGCGGAAGCCAGTGCGTCGTCGGCTTCCAGCTCGATCATCGGCCACACGACCACGCCCATGGCGGCGAGCGCTTCTTCCAGCGGATGAAACTGTTTCCACAGCGCCGGCTCGATCCCGTCGCCAGTCTTATAGCCGGGCCACATATCGTTGCGGAACGACTCGATGACGTGATCGGTCGCCACGCCGATGTGCGTAGCGCCGCCTTCGATCGTCTCCAGCACGGTGTTGAGCACGCCGAGTACGGCGCCAAAGGGCTTGTCCAGCCCCTTGCTGAAGCGGCGCAGACCGTAGAAGTGACGGAACAGCTCGTAGGTGCCGTCGATGAG
>CAWISC010000065.1:0-22576 GCA_963838635.1 uncultured Gammaproteobacteria bacterium
ATCCAGACCGAAACCAGACCGCTCCCTGACGACTCCGGGAGCCGGCGTCCTTACGCTGTCTCCCGTCCCGAACGTCACGAGAGAGCACTGCCGATGGTCTTGAGCCCCCATGCCAGCTACCCGCACGAGCGCTCCTACGTGCTCAAGCTGCACAGCGACGCCTCCCCCCGTCAGGGTCGGATCGTCGGCCGGCTCGAACACGTGGCTTCGGGACGCCAGTTTCAATTCACGTCGGGCGAGGAACTGCTCGCCTGCCTGATCAAAGCCGCCGAGCTGCAAGAGCAGCCGGCATCTGAGGAGAGCGGATCATGACTTCGAGCGATCCCAGCAAATGACTGCGACCGATACGGACGGCACATCGTTGCGTGTCGGCCCGGTGCCGGAATCCCTACCGATGTTTGACGGAGGGCCGGACCGGGCTGACCGGGCGAAGCGCGCGCAGGTCATTACTGCCTGCAAAGGCGTGCTCTTCGTCGCGATCGCGAGCGCGTTGTCCGCTTGCGCATCCCTACCTCAAGACAGCGGCGGTCCGCAGATCGGTTCGGTCGCTGACTACGCAAGCTCGCACTCGCTGAGCGCACCTGTCGGTGCGTGGCCAAGCGAGAGCTGGTGGCAGTCGTACGGCGATGCGCAGCTCGACGCGTTGATCGCGAGGCGCTGGCCGGCTCGCCGAACATCGCCGTCGCCGAGGCTCGCCTGCGCCGCGCGCAGGCTGCAGCTCAGATCACCGACGCCGCGCGCCGCCCGCAGGCAAGCGCGAGCGCATCTGCGATTCAGCAGAAGCAGAGCTACAACTACCTGACTCCGCGCGAGATGACGCCGCAGGGCTGGGACGACTACGGCCGCGCTACGCTGACGTTCTCGTGGGAGCTCGATTTCTGGGGCCGCAATCGCGCCGCGCTCGCCGCGGCGACGTCCGAAACGAACGCGGCGCAGGCTGAAGTGGCGCAAGCGCGCTTGATGCTCGCGACGGCAATCGCTTCGGCGTACGCCGAGCTCGCGCGTCAGCACGCGGCGCACGACACGGCCGAGGCTGCGCTCGAAGTTCGCGCCAAGACGGCCGCGCTGTTCCGGCATCGGCACGAAAACGGTCTCGAAACGCTCGGCAGCGTTCGCCAGGTCGAGTCGCGCCGTTCGAGTGCTGAAGCAGACGTGCTCGCGGTCGAAGAGCAGCTCGCGCTGCAGAGAAACGGCATCGCTGCGCTCGTCGGCGCCGGTCCGGATCGCGGGCTCGCGATCACGCGGCCGACGGTCGAAATCTCGCGCTCGTTCGCGCTGCCGGAGCATCTGGAAGCCGAGCTGCTTGGCCGGCGTCCGGACATCGTCGCCGCGCGCATGCGAGCGGAGGCTGCTTCGCGCCGCATCGACCAGGCGCGCGCCGAGTTCTATCCGAACGTGAACCTGTCGTCGGTCATCGGGCTGCAGTCGAAGGGCCTCGACATGCTGACGCGCAATGGCTCGTCGACCGGCAGCAGCGGGCCGGCGATTTCGCTGCCGATCTTCAGCGGCGGTGCGCTGCGCGGAAATCTGCGCGGCGCCCAGGCGGATTACGCCGCCGCCGTCGCCGAATACGACCGCACGGTGATCCAGGCATTGCAGGAGCTCGCCGATGCAGCGGTCGGCCAGAAGGCGCTCGGCCCGCAGCTCGCGCGCACGACTGAGGCTGTCGACGCAGCGCGCGAAGCGTGGCGCATCCAGAGCAATCGCTATGAAGGCGGCCTGGCGAACTACCTCGACGTGCTGTCCGCGCAGGACGACCTGCTCGCGAATCTGCGCGCGCAGAGCGACCTGCAGTCCCGTTCATTCGCTCTCGATGTCGCGCTCGTGCGCGCGCTCGGGGGCGGGTACTCGTTATAGAGAGTCGGGCTGAAGCCCGACCTACAGCGCAAATTCGGAACTCAGTAGGAGATTTTTATGACGAAGCTTGAAACCAGAAACACTCGATGCGGCGGCGGAAGCTGCCGAAGATGCTCGCAACAAGGCCAGGCGCAAGAAGTTGTTGCTGATCCTTGGCGCCGTAGTGCTGAAAGGTGCGGTGGGTTACGGCATGTATTCGCACTACTACGGCTCGAAGTTCATCTCGACCGACAACGCGTACACGGCCGCCGAGAACGCGCAGGTCACGCCTGCCATCAGCGGCATCGTGCGCGAGGTGCGCGTCAACGACACGCAGCAGGTGCAGAAGGGCGACGTCATCGTCGTTCTCGACGATACCGACGCTCGCCTCGCGGTGGCGCAGGCGGAGGCGGAGCTCGGTCGTGCGCTGCGCCGGGTGCGCGGCTACGTCGCCCACGACGGCAGTCTCGCGGCGCAACTGCGCGCGGCGAACGCGGATCTCGAGCGCGCGAAGGTCGATCTCGAACGTCGCGAGGCGCTCGCGGCCTCGGGCTCGGTTTCGGGCGACGAACTGACGAAGGCGCGTAATGCCTTCGAAACCGCGCAGGCGAGCGTCCGCGCGGCTGCCGGCTCGCGCGAAGCGAACGCCGTGCTGATCGCGGGCACGACCGAGGAAACCAATCCCGAGGTCGCACTCGCGCGCGCGAAACGTGATCAGGCTCTCGTCAACCTGGAGCGCACGGTGATTCGTGCGCCGAAGACGGGTGTGATCGCGCGTCGCTCGGTGCAGGTCGGTCAGCAGATTCAGGCCGGCGCGCCGCTCCTGTGGGTCGTGCCCGTGCACGAGGTGCACGTCGACGCGAACTTCAAGGAAGTGCAGCTCGAGCAGGTGCGCATCGGTCAGCCGGTGGAAGTGAAGTCCGATCTGTACGGCCGCTCCGTGTCCTATCGCGGCACGCGTGGCCGGTCTCGCCGGCGGCACGGGCTCGACGTTCGCCACGATCCCGGCGCAAAACGCGACTGGCAACTGGATCAAGGTCGTGCAGCGCGTGCCCGTGCGCATCGAGCTCGATCCGGCGGAACTGGCGGCGCGCCCGCTGCAGGTGGGCCTGTCGATGACTGCAACGATCGATACGCGCTCAGACAAGGGCTGAGCGCGACTCAACCGTAATCAAACGCACCAATCTACGACTTGGGGGAATGCACATGTCCGGCACGATGTTCGAAGGCCCGCTGAAGGGATCGATGCTGTGGATGGCGGCCATCGTGCTCGCGGCGGCGAACTTCATCGCCGTCCTCGACATGACGGTCGCCAACGTCTCCGTGCCGAACATCGCGGGGAGCCTTGGCATCAGCAGCAGCCAGGGCACCTGGGTCATCACCTCGTACGCTGTCGCGGAAGCGATATTCGTGCCGCTGACCGGCTGGTTGGCTGCGCGCTTCGGCGCGGTGCGCGTGTTCACGACGTGCATGGGTCTGTTCGGCGTGTTCTCGCTGGTGTGCGGCTTCGCCAACTCGCTCGGCATGCTGATCTTCGGGCGCATCATGCAAGGCGTGTGCGGCGGTCCGATGATCCCGCTGTCGCAGACGCTGCTGCTGCGGATCTTCCCGAAAGAGAAGGCCATGGCCGCGACCGCGCTGTGGGCCGTGACGACGCTGATCGCGCCTGTGATCGGCCCGATCCTCGGCGGGTGGCTGTGCGAGGAATTTTCCTGGCCGTGGATCTTCTTCATCAACGTGCCGCTGGCGATGCTCTGTGCACCGATCGCGTGGCGCATGCTCAAGCGCTACGAGGACACGCTGAAGCGCGTGCCGATCGACAAGGTCGGTCTCGCGCTGCTGATCGTCGCAGTCGGCGCGTTGCAGCTCGTACTCGACCTGGGCAAGGAGCACGACTGGTTCGAGTCAGCGGAGATCTGGGTGCTCGCGATCGTTGCGGTCGTCGGCCTCGCGGCGTTCCTGATCTGGGAATCGACGCAGCGTCATCCGATCGTCGACCTGCGCGTATTCCGGCATCGCGGCTTCAGCATCTGCGTGCTGACGATCAGCATCGGTTTCGGCGGCTTTTTCGCCATCAACGTGCTCACGCCGCTGTGGCTGCAGAGCTATATGGGCTACACGTCCACCTGGGCGGGTCTTGCGACGGCGTGGACCGGCCTGCTCGCAATCTTCGTCGCACCGATCGTCGGCATGCTGATGGCGAAGGTCGATCCGCGCCGGCTGGTGTGCTTCGGGATGCTGTGGATCGCCGCGGTTTCGATCTGGCGCGTGGGTGCGACGACGGACATGACCTTCTGGCAGGTTTCCGTGCCGCTCATGCTGATCGGCCTGGGGTTGCCGTTCTTCTTCCTGCCGATCACGGCGCACGCGCTCGCCAGCGTCGATGAGAGCGAGACTGCATCTGCGGCGGGTCTGATGAACTTCCTGCGCACGCTGTCTGGCGCCTTTGCGACGTCGATTGCGACTACAGCGTGGGAGAACAACACGGCCGCGGCGCATGCGGAGCTTGCCGGGCAGGTCGATCGCAGCGGCGAGACGACTCGCTCGCTGCTCGGCTCCGGCATGGACATGGACTCGGTCCGCAGCGTGCTGGATGGCATGACCCAGGGGCAAAGTGTCATGCTCGCGACCAACGAAATCATGGCGACTTGCGCGCTCGCGTTCTGCGTGGCGGCGGCGCTGATCTGGCTCGCGCCGCGGGCCGGGCGGGTCGTCGACATGTCGAAGGTGGGCCATTGAAAGGCCCGGAGGCGGTTGCAGATGGCGGAACACACATTGACGTATCGCGGCACGGTCTATCCCTGGCATTGCGACCAGATGGGTCACATGAACGTGATGTGGTACGTCGGCAAGTTCGACGAGGCGACGTGGCAGTTGTTCGCGGCCGCCGGCATCACGCCCTCGTACCTGCGAGCGCAACGGCGCGGGATGGTCGCTGTCGATCAGCGACTCAGCTATCGCGGTGAACTGTATGCAGGCGACGTCATCAGCATCCGCTCGGCGATCATCGAGCTCGGTACCAGCAGCATTCGGTTCGTGCACGAGATGCAGCGGGACGAGACTGGTGAGCACGTCGCGACCAGCATTCTGAAAGGCGTGCACATCGATACCGTCGCTCGCCGCTCGTGTCCGTTGCCGGAAGAGCTGCGGGTCTCGGCGCGGAAAATCGTGGTTGCGGATCCGTCCCCTTGGGAGAACTGGCCGCCGCCGCGCGCATTTACGGGGTGACGCATAGCTCGGTGCCGGGAGAAAAAATCAGGGGAAAGTCAGCAGCGCAGCAATTGTTGCAGTGCTGAGTTTCCCCCGTTTTCTTCTCCCGGCACCGCGGTTCAGGACACGGTCGCCCAGTACTCTTCCATCTTCTTTCGCATCGCTGCATCTGGCAGCGGGCCGCGGCCGGCGGCCTGATTGTCTTCGGCGTGCTTCAGCTTCGTCGTGCCAGGGATCGCGCAGGTCACTGCGGGGTGCGACACCACGTACTTCAGCAGCAGCTGCGCCCAGCTCGTCGCGCCGATCTCGCTCGCCCACGGCGGCAGCGGCTTGTCGCCGATCGAGGAGATCAGCGAACCGCGCCGGCCGCCGAGCGGCATGTTCGCGAGCACCGCGATACCACGCTCCTGCGCGAGCGGCAGGATCTTCTCCTCGGCGCCTCGATTGCCGATCGAATAGTCGACCTGGATGAAGTCGAGCTTGTGCGCGCGCATGACCCGCAGCATCTCGTCGTACTGGCCGTCCTGCGACGTGGTGACGCCGAGATACTTGATCTTCTTCGACTGCTTGTACTCGACGAACGCCGGCAGCTGCTTGTCCGAGTCGTTCATGTTGTGGACCTGCATCAGCTCGATGTGGTCGGTGCGCAGGCGGCGGAACGACTCGTCCAGCGCAGCCTTGGCGTCGCTGATCGAGCCCATCCCGGTCTTCGAGGCCAGGAAATAATCCTTGCGATTGCCGAGCGACGTGAGCAACTCGCCGATCACATCTTCGGATTTGCCATACCCGGCGGCTGTGTCGATCACGCGTCCGCCGAGCCCGGACATGCGTTGTAAAACTTCCTTGCGCGAAGCCAGCTCCGCGGCGTCGGTCACGCCGTAGGCGTTCGTACCCAGGCCGATCACGGGAATCTTCTCGCCGCTCGAGGGAATCGCCTTCAGAATCGGCGCCGCCTGTGCGGATTGCGCTCCGGGCGCATGCAGGGCCAGCGCGACGCCGCCGGCGATGCCGGCCAGAAGAACGTCACGGCGCGAAATGGACGAAGGGGTCGAGCGGGTCATCGGGCGGTCTCCGGCTTTCATACGGGAGCACCGATACTAGCCGAGGGGTAATGAAGCGCCTACCTCGCACGCAGCGGCTCATCGCACCGAAAGCACGAATGACCGCTTCGAGATTTGCCGGGATCGTTAAAATTTGTAGGGGCGATGTAGAGAAGCCCTCAAAGGCTCCGACTAGGGGGTGAAGGGCGCCCACGTCGGGGCGCCCGAAGCGAACAGGAGCCAAGAGTCATGAAATACATGCTGATGATGAATTGCCCGCGCGACGGTTACGACCAGTTCACCAGCTGGCCGAAAAAGGACATCGAGGCGCACATCGCCTTCATGGTCGCGTTCTCGAAGAAGCTGCACGCCTCGGGCGAATGGGTCGACGGGCAGGGCCTCGATGCGCCGACGCAGGCCAAGTGCGTGCGCGCCGGCAAGGACGGCAAGCCCATCACCGACGGCGTCTTCCCGGAGTCCAAGGAGTACCTCGCCGGTTACTGGATCATCGACGTCGAAAACCCGGACCGCGCCTACCAGCTCGCCGCCGAGGCATCGGCCGCGCCCGGACCCGGCGGCGTGCCCTTCAACATGCCGATCGAGGTCCGCCAGGTCATGAGCGGGCCGCCCGAGCAGAAGTGACAGCGACGTCGCTCGACCGCCGGACCGAGCACCTGTTGCGCGACCTGGCGCCGCAGGTGCTCGGCGCGACTATGCGAAGGTTCCGCGATTTCGCTGCCTGCGAGGACGCCGTGCAGGAAGCGCTGATCGCGGCGGCCTCGCAATGGCCGCGCGACGGCGTTCCGGACAATCCGCGCGGCTGGCTGATTCACGTGGCGCTCCGGCGCATGACCGATCACGTCCGCAGCGAGATCGCGCGTCGTAATCGCGAGGCCGCGGCAGCAGAGGATCTGCCGCTCGTCGTTGCGCCGGCGGTTTTTGCCGAACCCGGGATCGATCCCGACGACACGCTCGTGCTGCTGTTCATGTGCTGCCATCCGTCGCTGTCATCGGCATCGGCAATCGCGCTCACGCTGCGTGCGGTCGGGGGCCTGACGACGGCGGAGATCGCCAAGTCATTCCTCGTTCCCGAAGCCACGATGGCGCAGCGGATCAGCCGCGCGAAGCAGAGCATCGAGGCGTCGCAAGTGCCGTTCGGCATGCCGGACGCGCAGGAACGTGCGCAGCGCCTGAGCTCGGTGCTGCACGTTCTTTATCTCATTTTCAACGAAGGCTACACGTCCAGCTCCGGAGCGAGTCTGCATCGCACGGACTTGTCGAATGAAGCGATCCGCCTCACGCGTGCGGTTCGCGTGCTGCTGCCGGACGATGCGCAGGTCGCAGGTCTGCTCGCGCTCATGCTGTTGACCGACGCGCGGCGCGCGGCGCGTACCGGACCGCTCGGCGAGCTGATCCCGCTCGACGAGCAGGATCGAACGTTGTGGGATCAGCAGGCGATCGCCGAAGGCGTCGCGCTCGTCAGCACTGCCTTGTCGAGCGGATCCGTCGGCGAGTATCAACTGCTGGCGGCTATTGCAGCGTTGCACGATGAGGCGCCGCGCGCCGAGGACACGGACTGGCCGCAGATTCTCGCGCTCTACTGCGTGCTGCGACGGATGTCCGACAACCCCGTCGTGGAGCTCAATCATGCAATCGCGACTGCGATGGTCGAAGGTCCACGTGCCGGACTGACGCGGCTCGAATCACTCGACAAGGACGAGCGGCTTGCGGGCAGCCATCGGCTGACCGCGGTACGTGCACACTTGCTGGAGCGTGCCGGTGACCGACAGGCCGCGATTCCGTTCTATCGCGAGGCTGCTGCGCGCACGACCAGTATCCCTGAGCGCAACTACCTGCTGATGCGTGCCGGTCGACTCAGCGAATAGCCTTCCGACTGCGCGCGAGCACGCGCTCATCGCCGAGGCGTTCGCTCATCGCTGCAAAGTCTTCGCGCGGTCCGCGCCATCGCAGTTCGTCCACGTCGGAGAACAGCGGGGCATCCGTTCGCAGCGTTGCGAGCTTCTTGAACAGCAGCGCCATCTCGCGGTGCTCGCCGAGCACTGTCGGCGGAAAATTCTCGATCGGGCCGTGACGAGTGACGAGGCGTGCCGCGCCGGCTTTGCCGATGCCCGCGATGCCTGGATAGCCGTCGGCGGTATCGCCGACCAGCGCCAGATAGTCGGGAATCAGCGGCGGATCGACACCGAACTTCTCGCGCACTGCCGCCGCGTTGCGGATCGCCTTGGCGCGGCGATCCATCTGCACGACGCGATCGTCGCGCACGCATTGCGCGAGATCCTTGTCGGGCGTCCAGATGCAGACTTTCTGCACACGCTCGTCAGCAGCGGCCAGTGCCGCTGCGGAAGCCAGCGCGTCGTCGGCTTCCAGCTCGATCATCGGCCACACGACCACGCCCATGGCGGCGAGCGCTTCTTCCAGCGGATGAAACTGTTTCCACAGCGCCGGCTCGATCCCGTCGCCGGTCTTATAGCCGGGCCACATATCGTTGCGGAACGACTCGATGACGTGATCGGTCGCGACGCCGATGTGCGTAGCGCCGCCTTCGATCGTCTCCAGCACGGTGTTGAGCACGCCGAGCACGGCGCCAAAGGGCTTGTCCTGCCCCTTGCTGAAGCGGCGCAGACCGTAGAAGTGACGGAACAGCTCGTAGGTGCCGTCGATGAGATGGACGATCACGGGAGGTGAAGCTTCTGGAGTGGATCGCGCGGCATTCTACTATGCTGTCGTCATGGAGAGTCGATAGCATGCCCATCCACACCGCCGTCGCACGCAACTTCGCGGAAGCCAGCGAGAACAAGATCCATAGCGACGATATCGCGCGGCGCTTCGGCTTCACTGGCGCGCTCGTGCCGGGAGTAACGGTGTTCGGTCACCTCGCGTGGCCTGTGACTCGCCGCTTCGGCGAGCGCTGGCTGCAGGGCAGTTGGGTGACGACGCGCTTCATCAAGCCGGCCTACGATTCGGAAACGATCTCACTGACGGATCGCGAAACCGGAGCCGACGCTCTCGCGGTCGAATGCACCAATGCGGCGGGCGTGTTGCTTGCGACACTGGAGTGCACGATCGAGGCGACTCAGCCCGACGTGGACCCACATGCATTCGCTGCGATTCCGACGAAGCCGGACACTCGCGTCGAGATCACCTGGGACACGGTGCATGTCGGCGAAGCGTTTGCTGCTTTCGTCTGGAGGCCCGATGACGCGCACAACCGCGAGTACGCGGCGCGAGTGAGCGACGAGACGGAGCTGTTCCACAAGGGCGTGCTCCATCCGCATGCGTTGCTGTCGCAGGCGAATCAGGTACTGGTGCGGCGGTTCGTCATGCCGGCGTGGATTCACACCGGTTCGGAAATGCGCTTCCGCAAACTATTGCGCGTGGGGGATGAGATCGAAGTGCGCGCGGTGCCACTCGACAAGTGGGAGCGCAAGGGACATCAGTTCATCAAGCTGTACGTGGCGTATGCGGTGGGCGGCGAGATCGCCGCCGAAATCTGGCACACCGCGATCTTTCGGGTGAGTCAGGCTAAAGCCTGACCCACAGGGAAATGAATCAGGCTGAGGCGAGCGGAGTAGACACCCACTCCATTTCGAAGCCGAGGCTCTGGCCCGTCACCGGGTCGACGATCGGCTTGCCGCGGCGGAACGAGCCCGTCTGGATCGCCCAGTGACCGTGACCGGGTGTGCTTTCGGGCTTGGCGTTTTGCAGCGAGATGTGGCCGCTCTCTTCGCGGACCAGCACACGGGCCGCGTCGTCGACCAGCAGCCAACCGAAGACTTCGCATTTCGTCGCCATCTGCTTCGCACCCTCGATGAGACTTTGCCTGGAGCGTTGCAACAGCCGTGCCACGGAATTATTGGCTGCAGTAACAGGTAGTTATGAGTTCCGAGGCGGGCCGCCGGCAGTGACGAAGAATGTCACCTGACGACGTCGGAGCACGAAGCGTCATAAGACGACGCCGATCGCAGACATGTTTTATTGCGATTTGGCGCGCGTGACCTTGAGCGTCACGCGATAGTCGGCCGGCGCGATTCGCTGACTTTGCGGGCCGCGCGCGGGCAGCACGTCGAGCACGTCCACGACGTAGCCGTCGACTGCGAGATCCGTAGATTCGTCCGCCTCGTGCTGCGCCACGTTGCCGTTGCTGCGAATTGCGAGCCGCACCGGGACCGTGCCTTGCCAGAAGCAAGTCACATCGCTGGGACAGCGCGAGTCCGCGCCGACTTCGACGAACGTGATTTCGAGTTTCTCGGCTTTGAAGATCGCCGACTGGCCGGGTGCGAGCTGGATGGGCTCGTTGAGAGAGGCCGCCGAGCCGTCGCGCCCGCATCCAGCGAGCGCGACGGCCAACAGCATTGCTACGAAATATCGACCGGTCATTCCCCCGATCTTACTGCTGCGTGATCCGTACGTCGTCGATGCCGGCTTCGACGAGGCTCGCCGTGCCGGCATCCGCCGCTTCGATCACCAGCCGGATCGTCTGGCCGGCGAACGCGCTGATGTTGGCGGATGCGGCTGCCCACACTCCGTCGACGTCCGTCGCCGACGCCGACGCGCTGGAACACGACGCTGGTCGTCGTGCCGACCACGCTCACGCGCAGGAAGTCCGCGCTCGTCGCGTTGGAGCCGTGCGCAAGGTACTGGTTGAACGTCAGCGTCAGCGTGCCCGTCGCCGGCAAGGTGATCGCAGGCGAGCGGATCGAAGTGACACCGCCGTCGATGTCGTTCACGCCAGCGCTCGCACCTGCCAGACGCGCAGTGACGAGATCGTTCACGCCGCTGGTCGTCGTGCCGAGCTGCTTCGTGCCGCTGGAGTTGGTCGCTTCGGGATCGCCGCGCTCCCACGCGCCAGTGGCCGCCGTGTCCGTGCCGTTCGGATTCGTCTGCCAGCCGCGGGCAACTTCGAAGTCGTCCTGGAACACGACCGTGCCGCCGCCGCCCTGACACGATGCCGGAATGGCGAAGCCGTTCGTCGGTGTCGTGCCGTTGGCGCCGCTGCTCACTGCGTTCGTGCCGAGACCGAAAGCCGCGAACGCTTCCCACATCGGGCAGACGTCTTCGCCGCCGTGGTTGTCGATCGCCGCCTGGATGATGCCGTCGCGCACTTGCGTGAACGTCGGATTGCAGGCGGTGTTCTTCAAGCCTTCGACGACGTACAGCATCATGCGTTGATTGCCGGCGTTGCCGTTGCCGTTGAAGAGGTTCGGATCGAAGCCGTGACGGTCGACGAGCTTCCAGTACACCTCCCACGCTGCCTGCGCCCACACCGAGCCGACGCCGTGCGGCACGGCCATGCCGTTGATGCTCGCGTACGTCCAGGTGTTGACGGCGGGATTCGTGCTGTAACGCTGCGTGCGAATGCCGTTGCCGCTCGTCGGTTGACCGAGCGAGTACGTTCCCATGCCGCGCGGATCCGCGCCCGTGTCGCCGACTTCCGCGGTGTGCGCGAGCGCCCACCAGTCGGAGAGGCCTTCGCCGGGTTGCTGGCGATTGGTCAGGCAGTTCACGTTCGCCGGTCCGCCGACCAGGCGATTGGAAATGCCGTGCCCGTACTCGTGGAACACGATGCCGGCGTCGAGATCGCCGTCGCGATCCGGGTTCGGGCTGGTCCAGACGAACATCTGCATGCGCGGCCGCTGGCCGTCGGGCGGCGTGCCGAAGTTCGCATTGTTCGTGCCGGCGCCGTCCTGTGCCTCTGCGCGCACGGAGTCGTTGCCGAGCCCGCCGCGACCGTAGTTGTTGACCTGGAAGTTACCGCCGGCTTCGTCGAAGCCGTACTGGTACTGCACGTCGTGGATGAAGTTGTTCAGGTAGAACAGGTTGGTCACCGCGGCCGGGCGATAGGTGCTCGGCGCCTGCGCCAGGTTCAGCGCGAAGTCGAAGGAGAGCCCGGCGCCGCCGCTCGGACTGGAATTCGCGTCCGGCGAATTGTTGGCGTCCACGTCCGTGTAGGCCTGGACGTTGTTGCCCTGGGTCGTGGTGAACTCGGCCCCGGCAGCGCCATTCGTGTCATGCCAGCCGAAGGGCGATGCCGTCGGATTGGCAGGGTTCACGACCAGGACGCGGCCGTCCGAGGGCGGCAGCGGGCTCGTATGATTGGGACTTTCCGCGGGCTGCCGGTACACGCGGTACTGGTCGCCGGCGATCCAGTCGAAGCGCGTCCACACCTGACCGGTGTTCGCATCGACCGTGTAGTCCCAGGAGTGCTCTTCGTCGAGCGTATGAATCTGAAAGTTCCACACCAGGCGCGCTTCGCCCTGGCGGATGGGCAGCAGCATCAGCTTGCCGTTGATCGGCGAGAGCGAAATGCCGGCGTGCTCGACGCTCGAGACCTGCATTCCGCGCGGCGCTTGCAGCGCCTTCGGCTGCGCCGCGAGCGGCGTGCCGGAGAATTGCGCAGCCGAGCTGACCGCTGCGGACAATTGCATGCGCGGCGACAGCGAGCTGACTGCGCGTGCGACACCGGGCAGGAACGAGTTGTTGACGCTGATGATGCGGCCGTCGCGATTCACGTTGACGTGCAGCTGCGCGTTGTACACGGGAATGCCGCGATGACGCTGCTGCAAGTAGATGTGCGTGGCCCCGGTCGGCTTCGAGTGGACCACGTCCGTGACTGCATAGCCTTGCAGGTCGGCGGCTTCGAGTCCGAGCGCTGCGATGTTGTTGCGAACGAAGTTCATCGCCAGCGTCATCGGCGCGCCGCCCGCTTTGTCGGTGAGATAGCCGCGCTGGCTCGTGAGAGCCGTTACGGCGCCGGTCACCGCATCGGCTTCGACCAACGCTTCCTCGAGATTGGCAGCGAACGCTTTGTCCGACTGCGCGGGCAGGACGCGTTGTGAGGCTATGAATGCAGAGTTGTAGTCGATGCGCGCGTCGTAGTGACGCTCGGCGTCGGCGATGCCTTGTGAGGCAGCAGCTGAGCTCCAGAACAAAGCGAACGTGAAGGACACGGAAGCAGCGAACCCGAGAAACCGGCTCATGATGGCGCTCCTTATTTTTCGCGAATTGCCCCGTGTCTTCGCGAACTACCCCGTGGAGGAGCGTCGGTTTAGCACTTTCAATTGCGCTGTCAACGGGCGCGCGCGTAGTCTTTTTCTCAGTGCGCGTGCAGCATGGCAAGTACGCGAGAGTAACTGTTGCGATCAACAGCGACGCTGCGGATTCCCTCACAAGCGAGTAAATAATTTTCGCGGCGCGCGGCGCGCGTTGTCAGGCTTGGTGTTGACGAGGAGGATGCGATGAAAACTGCGTATTCGATGCTGGCATTGACGATTGCCGGAATCGCCGTGCTGTACGGCGCGTCAGCCGCGCAGGGCGATCGTGCATTCGAGAATGTTTCCGTGCTGCGCGCACAGAAGATCGAGCTCGTGGACGCGCGCGGCGTCACGCGCGCGCGCTTCACCACTGAGGAGAACGGCGAGGTGGTGTTGCGACTGATCGCGGCCAACGGCGAGTTGCGCGTCAAGCTCGGCGCCGGGAACGACGGATCGGGTCTGCTATTGGCGAACAGCGCGACCGAGCCCGGCGTCCACGTGCTCGCGCAGGGTCGGACCGCGACACTCAAGTTGAAGGCGGGCGAAAGCGAGCGCGTGCTGGAGCCCTGAGGTATGCTCAGGCCACTATTTTCTATCCGGGATCGTCATGACCGACGCGCTCGCCCAGCGCCTGGTCCATCTCCTCGAAGCCAGTGCTGCCGTGGACCGCGAGCGCCGGCAGCAACTCTCCGACCTGTATCTCGTTCACTGGAAAGGACTTTGCGGCTACGTGCGGGCGCAGTTCGGGCCCGGGCCGCCTGAGCCGGAAGACGTCGCGCAATCCGCTTTCATCCGCTTCGCCGCCGCCGATGCGGCGCATATCGAGAATCCGCGCGCCTTTCTCTATGCCACGGCGCGCAACCTGGTCATCGATCATCACCGCCACGCGCAGCGAGCCTCGGCGCACGAGCAGGCCGCGCGGTCGTCGACGGACGATCGGGTGTACGAACTGTCGCCCGAAAACGTCTTACTGCAGGCGGAGCGGTTTCGCATCCTGGCGCAGGCGCTGGAGCGCATGCCGCTGAAGCGGCGGCGGTTGGTGCTGCTCAATCGCTTCGAGGGCCTGAGCTACGCGCAGATCGGAGAGCAGTTCGGAATGTCGGCCGAGAATGTACGCAAGCACATCGAACGGACGCTGGCTGAATGCCTGCGCGCGCTGCGTGGCTAACGTGCACGACGAAGCAGCGGCATGGGTAGCCCGGCTCGATGGCCGAACAGCTGCGCCGGATGAGCGCGCCAGGTTCGACGACTGGCTCAGTCGCAGTTCCGCTCACGCTGCTGCATACGAAGAAGCTCTCCAAACGTGGCGCGATCTTTCTGCGATGCGCAGCAGTGAGCAGTACCGGGTGCTGCTCGGCAAACCCACGTTGCGCGAGCGGTTGGTCAGCGCGCTGCGTGCGCCGCGCTGGGCAGCATTGGCAGCTACCACTGCTGCCATTGCAATGGTCGTATGGCTGGGATTCTCGCTCGATGCGTTTTCGTTCCTGCGCCGGCCGACGCAGGTGGCGACGCAGGTCGCTGAAGTACGCGAGACGACGTTGCCCGACGGAACCCGCGTCGTGCTCGGCGCCCAGTCACAGCTGAGCTTCGAAGTGACGCAGAAAATGCGCCACGCGACGGTTGTCGGCGGCGATGCCTATTTTGCCGTCGCCAGCGATTCCGCTCGACCGTTCACGGTGTCGATCGGCGACGTCCAGGTTCGCGTAGTCGGGACACAGTTCGAGATTCGTCGGCGCAGCGGCGAAGTCAGTGTTGCTGTCGCCGAAGGCACGGTCGACGTGTCGCGGACGGATGCAGCCGGCGCGGCCGTGCGCTTGCATCGCGGTGAGGCTCTGACTGCACGCAGTGGGTTGGCGAGCGCGGTTCGCGCCGTCGAGCCCACGGACATTGCAGCATGGCGATCCGGCCGGCTCGTCTACGACAACGCTGAGCTGCGCGACGTCGTTGCGGACGCGAACCGATATGCGCGGAGCCAGATCGTCATCGCCGATGTGCAGCTGACGGGCTTGCGTGTCACGACGTCGTTTCGCGCGTCGCAGGTCGAAGGGATGATCGAAACGCTGCAAGCCGCGCTACCTCTCGTCGCCGAGCGGCAGCCGAACGGCGACATCGTGCTGCGCGCGCGCCAATAGCCCGCGAGCCTGCACATGCGAACGGCGATTCGAATTGTCGTCGCTGCCATTGCAACCCTGACAGTCGCTATCGCGCACGCGCGCGAGACGCCGAAGGCTGAGCCGACGCGGAATTTCGAGATCGCGGCGCAGCCGCTTTCCCAGGCACTGCTCGAATTTTCGCGACAGGCGGACGTCATCGTGACTGCGCCGTCAGAGCTCGTCCGTAGCAAGCGCGCTCCGGAAATTCGCGGCGAGCTCACGCCCTCCGTGGCGCTTGCGCGCCTGCTGCGCGGCTCGGGACTCCGTGCTTCCTTCACCGCTTCAGGCGCGATCACGATCGGCGCGGCACGTCGCGTCGTGCGAGGGCGAACGCCTGCGTCGGAACGTGCGGGCAGCAGTGCGACATCCGACGCGAGCGACGACGCGCTGATCGAGGAAGTGCTCGTCACTGCGCAGAAGCGCACGGAGAACGTGCGGGACGTGCCTTCCTCAGTCAGCGTGTTCGACAGCCGGCGCGTGCGACAGCTCCACGCGACGACGATCCTCGACTACGCCGCTTACATTCCGGGTCTCAACGTCAGCAGCGGCGGCGGTCCGGGCCAGACGATGATCACGCTGCGCGGGATTGCGCCCGTGGGTCCGGGAGCCGTCGTCGGTTACTACGTCGACGACACACCGCTCGGATCGAGCTCCAATTACGGGGGCGCGCGGGAGTTCGGCCTCGATCTCATGCCGTACGACGTCGAGCGCATCGAAGTGCTGCGCGGTCCGCAGGGAACGCTGTACGGCGCAGGAGCGATGGGCGGCCTGCTCAAATACGTGCTGCGCCGACCGAGCGTGAGCGACTTCGAGGCGTGGGCGGGCGCAGAGACATTCGGCATCTCGTCGGCTGCGGACTTCGGCTGGGGCGTGCGTGCCGGTGCGAACGTGCCGCTCATTGAGGATCGTGTCGGGATCTGGGGCAGCTACTTCGAACAGCAGACGCCGGGCTACGTGGACAACGCTCACACAGGCGCGCGTGACGAGAACGACGTCGGCCAACGCGGTGGACGCCTCGCGTTGCTGTGGCAGATTAATGACGCGTTATCACTTCAGCTCGGCGGTTTGTGGCAGCGGATCGAATCACGCAACGACGCCGCGGTAACGCTCGCACTGACCGGCCTGGATCCGCCGACCGGCGTTGCAAGCCACGGACCGCTGACGAGCTTTCATCCGTTGCCGCAGCCGTTCGAACAGGACATCGATCACTACTCGGCGACGCTCGAGTGGGATTTGGGTTGGGCGAGTCTGCTTTCGGCCAGCAGCTACTCGCACGCGCGTACGCATCATGTGCAGGATGCATCGTTCATCTTCGGCGCGATCACTGGAGGCTATTCGCCTTTCCACATTGCGTTGGATCTTCGCAAGCGCACGCAGGAGTTCCGCCTCGTGTCGCTGGCGGGCGGCAGTCTCGAATGGCTGGTTGGCGCCTTCTATACGAAAGAAGACGGCCAGCAGGTGCGGGACGTGTTCGCGATCGATACTGCTGGACGGCCGATCGCGCAGTTGCCGCTGCGCTTCCTGTTCGTCGAATTTCCGTCGCGGTATGAAGAAGTCGCGGGCTTCGGGTCCGCGACGCTCCGGCTGACAGACCGCTTCGATGTCACCGCCGGCGTGCGCTGGGCTCGCAACCGCCAACGCTTCCGGCAGATCAGCGGCGGATTGGAATCGGTGATCGGTCCGCCCGTCGATGCGTCCGGCAGCTCTGCCGAAGACGTACTCGACGTACAGCGTGAGTCCGCGGTGGCACGCGAGCGGCGACACCATGCTGTACGCGCGCGTGGCGAGCGGCTATCGCCCAGGCGGTCCCAACCCACGCGCGCTCGACCTGCCCCCAACCACCAAGGCCGACACGCTCACGAACTACGAGCTCGGGCTCAAGACGCAGTTCCTCGCAGGCCGTGCGTCGTTCAGCGTCGCGGCGTTCCGCATCGATTGGCAGAACATCCAACAGGCCGTTACCGTCGGCGGTATCGGCAGCGGCGACAACACCGGCGATGCCGTGAGCAAGGGGTTCGAGCTGGAAGCGTCGTACTTGCCGGTCGATAGTTTGCGCATCGGCATCAGTGCTGCGTACACGGATGCGCGCCTGACAGCGCCGGCCGAGGGTATCGCCGCGGCCCGGCTCGGGAATACGCCGCGGTGGGGTGTGTCCGCGCTGGTCGACTACGAGCTGGCGCTCGCGAACCGGTGGATCGTGCACTTCGGCGGAGGTTGGCGATACGTAGCCGAGCAGGGCACCGCGATCTCCGCTCAGACCGGGACCGACAATTCGTATGTGTTGCCGCCGTATGGCGCGCTGGATCTGGCCGCCGATCTCACGCGCGGCAACTGGATGATCCGGCTCTTCGCCCGCAACGTGACGGATCGCCGCGCCTATATCGGCGGTGGTCTCGGGGTCGACGCGGACAACGTTCCGTACGGTATCGACGCCAGCGTCCTGCAACCCCGCACGGTCGGCATCAGCGTCGACGTCGGCTTCTGAGACTGGGGCCGCACGACAAGAACAGGTACGATTGGAAAAATTTGTCCGGATTGGGCTCTTCGGTCGTCTCACGGTTACGACGACAAAGGGGAGACCGCCATGACGAATTCGACTGTATCCGCCCCGCGCCGGGCGCTGTCCGCGGCAGCCGGCCTGTTAGGCCTGGGCGCTGTCGCGGCAGCAACTGCGCAGACTTCGACGAACGTGTCGGTGCTCGAGGAAGTAGTGGTCACGGCCCAGAAGTTCGAGCAGAAGCTGAGCGAGACGCCGCTGTCGGTGACAGCGATTTCCGCGCGCAATCTCGAAGTGCTCGGGGCCACGCAGTTCCGCGACTTCGCCAGCACCGTGCCGAGCCTGACCTTCACGACCAGCGGCGTCGGTTCGACGCAGGTCAACCTGCGCGGCATCACGACCGGCAACAACATCTCGCCCACTGTGGGCATCTACGTCGACGAAGTCCCCTATGGTTCGAGCACGCCCTTCGCATCGGGCGCGCAGCTCGCGCTCGACGTCGGGCTGTTCGACGTGTCGCGGATCGAGATCCTGCGCGGCCCGCAAGGCACGTTGTACGGCGCGAGCACTATGGGTGGCCTGCTCAAGTATGTGAGCGTACTGCCGGATGTCAGTGCGTTCGGCGCTACTGCGCGCGCGGGCCTCGTGAATACCTCAGGTGGCGGCGTCGGCTACGATGCCGCCGCCGCGATCAATGCTCCGCTCGCCGACGACAAGGCCGCGCTCCGCGTGAGCGGTTTCTATACCCACGACAGCGGCTTCATCGACAACCTTGCCAATGGCCGCGACGACGTGAACGAATCGAAAGTCTACGGCGGACGCGCGGATCTGTTCGTGAAGCCGGCCGACCAGCTCTCGCTGCGCCTGGCAGTCTTCGCGCAGGACATCGAGCGCGACGGCACGGCTTCGGCGGATTTCGGATTGGCGAGCGGCGAACCTGTCGACGGCGATCTCGACCAGCGGCGTCTGCGCGCCGAGCCGTTCGAGCAGGAGTTCCGGCTGGTCAGCGGCACGCTCACGTACGACTTCGAGAATGCCGCGCTGACTTCCATCAGCAGCTATCAGACCGTGCGCAGCCACGCGATCACCGATGTGTCCGAGTTCTTCGGGCCGGCGCTTGCAGCCAGCGGGATCGTCCTCGGCTCGATCGAAGTGGAGAAGGAGAACGAGACCGACAAGTTCACGCAGGAGCTGCGGCTGGCTGCGACTGGGACGCTGCTGGACTGGACGATCGGCGGCTTCTACACCGACGAGCAGAGCGATCAGTTCCAGACGCTCAACGCGTCCATGCCGGACGGCGCCGTGTTTCCCGTGGATCTGCTGACCGTCAATTTGCCGAGCAGTTACGAGGAGTACGCGGGCTTCGGAACGCTGACCTGGCACCTGACGCAGCAGCTCGATTTCACGGGCGGGCGTGCGCTACGCGCACAACTCCCAGCGGTTCGAGCAGATCGGCTCGGGCCCGTTGATCTTCTCGGTTCCCGAGCGCAGCGAGACCGACAGCATCGTCACGTACCTGGGGACGATCCGCTATCGCGCGAGCGAGAACTTGATGTCTTATGTTCGCTACGCGACGGGCTATCGGCCGGGCGGGCCGAACGTCGTGCTCAATGATCTGAGCGGCCAGCCGCTCGCCAATCCGACCTTCGGCGCCGACAAGCTGCGCAGCTACGAAGGCGGCATCAAAGCCAGCAGCGCCGATGGCCGCTTCGGTGTCGACGCCGCCGTCTACTTCATCAAGTGGGACGATCTGCAAATCAACGCCGTGCGGAACGGCCTCGGCGTCGTCGACAACGCTGCGGCAGCCGAGAGCAAAGGCGCGGAACTCACCCTGACACTCGTGCCGACACCGCAGCTGACACTGGTGGGTGCAGTCGGATATGTCGATGCGGAACTCAGCGAGGACGCTCCGGACCTGGGCGGTTTCGACGGCGATCGCCTGCCCGACACGCCGGAGTTCACCGGCACGCTCTCCGCGGACTACAGCTTCGAAGTCGGCGGACGCGAGGCGTTCCTCGGCACGACCGTGCGGCACGTGACCGATCGCGTCTCGAGTTACGACGCGAGCGCGGGCAGCCCGCAGTACGACCTGCCGGAGTACACGACTGTCGATCTGCGTACCGGGCTGCAGCTCGGCTCGGCGCGCCTGCAGCTCTATGTGAGGAATGCGTTCGACGAGCGCGGCAAGCTGTCGGCGACGACGGCGTTCTCGGCGCTCGGCGGTCCGGTTTGGGTGAGCCTGGTGCAGCCGCGGACGATCGGGTTCAACGTGATCACGCAATTCTGACCGAGGGGATTCGAACCGTCCGACAGTCGTACTGGCCGCTCGTCACTGCCGGAGAGCTCGTGTCTCCGGCTCGTCTACAATCTGACGTAAGAAAACTCGAAGAGAGCCTCCATGCCCAAAACTTCTGAGTCCCTGACCCGCCGGCGCGTGCTGCAGGCGGCGGTCGCGACCGGCGTCGCGACCTTCGGCCTGCCGATGCTCAACATCGGTCGCTATCGCGCGTTCGGCGCGAACGCTCCGCGCTACTCGGCGCGCGCGATGAAGATCGTCGAGCGCACGCTCGTGATCGACATGCTTGCGCCACTCAAGATCGACTTCACGCCGGAAGCGTACGCGAATCCGATCAGCGAGCAGGCCGCCGCGGACTTTCGTGCCAGCGGCATCACTGCTTTTCACAACTCCATCGGCACCGGCGGGCCGCAGGCGGTGGAGGAGACGTTGGCGTTCATCGCGTCGTGGCAGGGCTATGCCGGCCGCAACTCGCACGTGTTCTCGCTGGTCGGCACGGCAGCGGATCTCGATCGCGCGAAGAAGGAGCGCAAGATCGCAGTGATCATGGGCGTGCAGAATGCCGAGCACTTCCGCGAGCCGGGCGACGTCAAGAAGTTCTATCAGCTGGGGCAGCGCTGCGCGCAGCTCACCTATAACAGTCAGAACCTGATCGGCTCGGGCAGCACGGATCGCGTCGACGGCGGCATCAGCGATTTCGGCGAGCAGATCATCAAGGCGATGAACGAGGTCGGCATGCTGGTCGACGTCTCGCATTGCGGAGACCGCACGACGCTGGATGCGATCGAGCTGTCGCCGAAGCCGATTTCGATCACGCATTCGAATTGCCGCGCGCTCAACAATCATCCGCGACTCAAGACCGACGAGGCGATCCGCAAGCTCGCGGCGAAGGGCGGCGTGATGGGCATCACCGGCGTGCGCATGTTCGTGCTCGGCAAGGAACCGACGACGATCGAGCACATCGTCGATCACATCGAGCACGTGGTGAAGCTGGTTGGCGTCGAGCACGTCGGCATCGGTTCGGACTCGGACCTGTATGGCTACGACGACATGCCGCCGGACCAGTACAAAGCGCTGAAGGAGTCGTACAAGGCGAGCTACGGCTTCCGCGACAAGATCGACATCGAAGGCTTCGATCATCCGCGCAAGACGTTCGACTTGGCCGAAGCACTGATCCGCCGCGGCTATTCGGACGAGAATATCGTGGCGATTCTCGGCGGCAATTTCCGGCGCCTGCTCGGCGGCACCTGGACCTGATCGGAGCGTGAGCGTGGAATTGCCTCAGCCGTATCTGCTGTTTCTCGGCGATGTGACCGAGCCGACGTATGCGAAAACGGCATTCGGCCTTCGCGATTGGGCGCGCGAGCGTTGCGTCGGCGAGTGGTCTTGCTCGGACGGCACCGTCACGCTTGGGCTGCCGCGCTTGAGTCCTGCTCAGGCGCGCGCGTCAGGCGCTCGCGCGATGGTGATTGGCGTCGCGAATATCGGCGGGAAGATCGTCGACAGTTGGCTGCCGCATCTGCTCGGTGCATTGGAGGCGGGGCTCGATGTCGTCAGTGGCATGCACGCGCGACTCGGAGATACGCCAGCGTTGAGAGTTGCAGCTGAGACGGCATCGGCGTCGATTGATCGACGTGAGAACGCCGCCGCACAACATTCCGATCGCGAGTGGCCGTAAGCGCACGGGCAAGCGACTGCTGACGGTCGGCACGGACTGCGCGCTCGGGAAGAAGTACACAGCGCTGAGCATCGCGCGTGCGATGAAGATGCGCGGCATCGATGCAGATTTTCGCGCGACGGGTCAGACGGGAATCATGATCGCGGGTGCGGGGATGCCGATGGACGCGGTTGTCTCGGACTTCGAGGCTGGAGCCGCGGAGATGCTGAGTCCTGATGCCGCGCCGGATCATTGGGATGTGATCGAAGGGCAGGGGTCGTTGTTTCATCCTGCTTATGCGGGAGTGTCGCTGGGGTTGTTACATGGGAGTCAGCCGGACGTGATCGTGGTGTGTCACGAGCCGGGGCGAGAGCATCTGATCGGGCATCCGGAGTTGCCGGTGCCGAGTATTGAGCAGACGATCGAGCTGAATCTCGCGCTCGGTTGCCGTACCAACGCGGCGATTCGTTGCGGTGGCGTCAGTCTCAACACTTCGCAGCTTTCGGAAAAAGAAGCACGGCGAGTGATTGTGAGTGAAGCGCAGCGGCTGGGATTGCCTGTCGCGGATCCGATGCGCGGCGGAGAAGAATTCGAGAAGGTACTCGATAGCTGTCTGCTGTAGGTCGGGCTGTAGGTCGGACTTTAGCCCGACTATTTCCTGCATTCTTGCTTCCGACGCCGAGGCGTACAGTTCCCCGCGTTCATTCGAGCAAGGGCATTCGGATCGCGGCAACAAGCGTAGTGATGTCCAGACAAGACTGTCCGTCACCTCATGACACAGGGGAATAGTGCTCATGAATACACAACTGTTCGCTCGCATTTACGGCATCGTGTT
>CAWISC010000066.1:0-12270 GCA_963838635.1 uncultured Gammaproteobacteria bacterium
AGCTGGCTGCGCATGTGACGCATGTCACATGCTGCAGGCCGCGGGATTTGTCATATTATGCGCACCGACGTGCCCGGCGCCCTGCATACATATATATAGATGCGAACTCTGCTGGACCTGTTCGACGACCAGCCTGGTTACGTGCGCATCTACCAGGAGCGAGACAGCTTCGGCTATGAGCTCTCCACGTATGTGCAGCAGCCCATGGCTGATTTGTTCGAGCGGATGAACGGCTACGCTTCGATCGCAGCCGCGCGCGAAGCGGCGCGTTACCAGCTGGCAGCGGCGAAGCAAATCAGACGCGTGAGCAGGAAGCCAGCGCGGCGGCGGACTGCCACTGCGAATGCCCTCGCTCGTCGCCTAAAGTAGCGACGTACAGGCAGCAACTTCCGATAGCCCGACCGTCGTCGGGTTGCCGCGTGGCCCACGCACGTCAGGATCTCCGAGCAGACGCTGCGGCAGCGAGTAGTCCACCTTCACTTGCGGATCGCGTTCGCTGACTTGCTTGCCCCAGCGGATCGACTGCTTGCCTTCAGGCTCGCTGGACTTCGCTGCGTTCCCGAACGCAATGCTGTGACCGACCCAGGCACGTGCATCGCCGACGACACGCACAGCGTAGGGCGAGTTGTGCAGCAGCAGGGAATTGGTCACGAAGATCGATGCGTCGTCCTCGCCATAGAGACCGTCGTCCTGGTTGCGCTCGAACACGGAGTTGTACACGTTGGCAGCCGAGTTCGCGTAGGCAGCAATGCCCGCGGAATCGTTGTTGCGCACGACGGAGTTGCACAGGTGCAGGTGCGCAGACTCTTCCAGCCAGATCGCGACATGGCCGTCCTGGATGCGAATCTTCGAAGCGACCAAGCGTGTCGTTCCGCGCCCGGTCAGTGCCATCTTGGCGTACTTCTCGATGGTCACCTCGCTCAGTGTCGCCGCGGCATCGATGACGAACACACCGTGACCTTCGTATAGATCGTCCTCGGCATCGCCCGCGCGGAAGTTGCGCAATGTCAGGCCTCGCAGATTCACCTCGCCGCCTTCCACGACTATGGCCGACACCGGCGGACCGCTGCCGCCGTCGAGAACTGCGCCGGGTTCGCCCACGACGCTGATGCGTTTGTTGCGAATCGCGACGTAGCCGCGGATCACATACTTCTTGTACGGCACATCGGTGAAGGCAGCCGCGGAGTATGTCCCCGCACGCAGGAGCACGACATCGCCATCGGCTGCGCGATCGACTGCAGCTTGGATGGCGTGTGGTCCGGCGTGCTCGCACTCCGCACGCGGCTGGCCCGTCGCGCATACAACCAGCGTTTTCGCTGTAACAGCGAACGAAAGTAACAGGCCGAAGATGACGCCGAGTGACGGAGCAACTTTGTCGATCATTGAGCGATCGCCCTACTCGATGCGCCCGAGTAGCGCGGCGGCGGCATCGATTGCCTGCGACTGATGCGGCTGCAGTTCCTGCTGCGCCCAGTCCCGGATCATCGGCAGGAATGGGTCTGCGATGGCAGTGCGGACACCGCTGAGCTCTTCCATGATCGCGAGCCCGCAGTACGGCGCGTGCCACGGCGAATAACCTCCTTCGTGCGAAAGCACCAGGCGACCGGCACACAGATCGTCGGCGGCGGCCATCAGTAACTGAGTCAGCGACCGATAACCGTCACTGTGCATCATCATGCGACCCAACGGATCGAGACCGCCGGCATCCAGTCCGGAGGCGACGACGATCAACTCCGGTTTGAAGCGATACAGCGCCGGGATCACGACGCGCTCGAACGCCGCGACGTAAGCGCCGACGCCGCAGCCTGGCGGCAGCGGCAGGTTCAAGTTGTAGCCGACTCCGCGGGCGGCGCCGTTGCTGGAAAGTCCGCCGGTATCGCGCGGAAAGAGCCGGTCCTGGTGCACCGAAACGGTCAGCACGTCGCGCTCGTCGTAGAACGCCTGTTCGGTGCCGTTACCGTGGTGAACATCCCAGTCGACGATCGCCACGCGGCCGACGCCGAGCTTGCTGCGAGCATGCATCACCGCCAGAGCGATGTTGCCGAACAGGCAGAACCCGCGACCGCGATCGCGCTCGGCGTGGTGGCCTGGCGGTCGCACCAGCGCATAGGCGTTCCTCACCGTTCCATCCAAGGTCGCCTTCACGGCCTGCAGCGTTCCGCCCGCAGCGAGCTGTGCGATCTCGAAGCTGCCCTTGCCGAAAGGAGTCAGTGCGCCGGCATCGCCGCCGGACGCTGCCGAAAGAGCTTTGAGGCGCTGGATGTAGTCGCGCGTATGAAACTGGGCAAGGTAGTCCTCGTCCACCGGCTCGGCGCGTACGCGTACGAGTCGGTCCAGCAGTCCGCTCATGTCGAGCAGATTGTGGAAGCGACGCTTGCTGTCGGGATTCTCGAAGTGCTGGCCCGGCTCGAGCGTGAGCCCGGCAGGCATCACGCCCGCTGACGACCCGGTGTCATGCCACAGGTAGAGCTCCTCGAAGACGAAGCCGGTTCGTGTGAGGGTCATTGGACTGCAGCGCTGCGAATCATGGACAGGCGGCTGCGAACGGCCGTACCGAACAGGCGCGCGCTATCGACGGCTGCACGCTCTGCGTCGGGGACGACGCCTGACCACTGCAGGAAACCATGGATCAACGTCGGGTAGTTGAGGTAGACCACCGACACGCCTTCGCGTTCGAGCTTGCGTGCGAGGCTTCGTCCCGCATCGCGCAGCATGTCGAAGCCTGCCGTGACTACGATCGTGGCGGGCATGCGCTTCAGCTCCAGCTCGCGCAGCTCCTTCATCGCCTTCTCCATCGTGCCCGCGCCCGGGTAGACCCGGGGCAGCATGAACTCGCGGAACGTTGCATCGAGCCCGTAGCCATTGGCGAACAGCTTCGCCGACTCGTAGTTCGGCGAGAAGCTCGTCGCGGTGTAGTACAGGAGCTGGTACAGCGGCGTCGGCCGTCCGGCGGCGATCTGCCGCTGCGAAATCGTGAGCGAGATGTTGCCACCGGCGCTGTCGCCGCCGACCGCCACCAGGTCCGGATGGCTGCCGAGACTCGCTGCGTTCGCCCGCGCCCACAGGAACGCTGCCTCGCCGTCGTCATTCGCGGCTGGCCACGGATGCTCCGGCGCCAGCGCGTACTCGACATTGATGACGATGACGCGCGCTTCGTTGGCGATGAGTCGCACGCTGCGATCGGTCGCCTCGATGCCGCTGTACAGCCAGCCGCCACCGTGGAAATAGACCAGGATCGGCAGCGCCCCGACATCCTTCACGTCCGGCGTGTAAATGCGGATCGGAATCTGACCGCGCGGACCGGCGATCTGCCGATCCTCGACCGAACGCATCGGCGTCGTGACCTTGCTGAACAGCGCCCACTCGCGTGCGAGCCGGTTGCGAACGATCACGCGCTCCTGCGGGTCGTCGAACATCGCCAGCCCGCGTTGTACGGTCTCCGGGGTGCGCCGGCGGCGCTCTTCGAGGGAGTACTGCAGCTTCGCATCGAGCAGCTGCCCGTCGACGAGCTCGCGTGGACCTGCGAGGTTCTCCACGATCCACTGCTCGGGACGCGACATCACCGCGAGGCGCTCCTGCTCCTGCGGCGTTGGACGGAACGTATCCGCCGTATCGGCATGAGCGACTTGCGCCAGCGTGAGTGTCATGAGTGCCAGGCGCCTCAGTATCATTTCGGGCCTTCGAGCAGCGTCTGCTGGCTCCGCGCGACTTTCCACCCCTCGTCCTCGCGAATCAGAGTGCAGGCACCGTAGATCCGGAACTTGCGCTCCGGGCTCTTGATGTAGTCGACCGTGTAGCTCACCAACGCCAGCCGATCGTCGTTGAAGACGTGATCGATCTTCTCCGGCGCGAGGGTCCAGCCGGTTTCCTCGAACCACTCGCGATGCCATTGCCGGATCGCGGGGCGACCCGACACTGTCTCGCCCCAGTAGTACAGGATCTGCGGGTCGATCGAGCGCGCGAGCTGACGGTCGACGGCGTCGAGATTCCGCTGTCGCATGGCTTCGATCATCTCGACCACCGGGCGTGCGATCTGCGCCGAGGTGACGGTCCCACCGTTGTCCCGCGCCAGGGTCAACGACTGCGCGAGACGGAAGCCGACGGTGAAGTAGCCGTGGTCTTCCGTGCCGCGCAGACGCAAACGTTCCGACAGGTATTCGCCGCCATCGCCGTACGACGCACCTCGCACGACGCGATAGCCATTCGCCGAGCACGATTGCCGCGCGCTGCCGTCGATCGGTGCTTCGCCATAGTCCTGCTCGTAGCAGTCGAGCTGCCATTCCCAGACGTTGCCGCGAATGTCGCTCAAGCCGAACTTGTCCGCCGGGAAGCTGCCGACGGGCGCGGTGTAAGTCCACACGTCGCGGCCGCCGGTTTCTCCGCCGCAGCACACTGGTTTGCCGATGTTCGCGTTCTCGTGCGTGACGCCGCCAGCCGGTGCGCGAATTACCAACATCGGCAAGCGCTGCGACGTACTCCCACTCCGCCTCGGACGGCAGGCGGTACTGCCGTCCGGTTTTGTCATTGAGCCACTTGATGTACGCCTGCGTATCACGCCAGCTCACGCAGACGACCGGATGCGTGTCCGCTTGCTCGAAGCCTGGATCATCCCAGCTGCGCTTCGGGTCGATGTACCACTTGGCGTCTTTCTTGTAGACGTTGCACTTGCGCTCGGGCACGTAGCGAGTCTCGCGGACGAATGCACGGTATTCGGCGAGCGTGACTTCGTTCGCCGCCAGCGCGAACGCGTGATTCAGTGTCACCGTGTGCGTCGGCCCGTCCATGTCGCCATAGCCATAGTCGATATTCTTGCCCATCTGATAGGCACCGGCCGGCACCGTCACCATCGTCGGACACTGCGGGCACGCCGTGTCTTCATTGGCGCCGGCGGGTGCAGTCGGGACCTCCGCTGCTGCGGTCCACGCCGGACTCCAGTCGATGCCGTGACGCTCGGTAAGCTCCCAGAAGAACTTGCTGCGCGGCCGATCGTAGTTGCCGATCTCGTTCATGGTCTCGGCGTCGTAGAGACGGCCGTTGATCATCGTGTAGCGGACGCTGTTGGTATTGCGGATGTCGGCCAGCGGATCCCGGTCGAGCACGATCAGGTCGGCGAGCTTGCCGGGCTCGATCGAGCCGAGCTGGTGATCCAGCCCATAGGTCTTCGCGCCGTTCAGCGTCGCCGCGCGCAGGATGCGCATCGGCGCCATGCCACCCTCGGCCAGCAGCTGCATTTCCCAGTGCATGGCGATGCCCGAAGCCTGGCCGTGCGAGCCCACGTTGATGGTGACGCCCGCGTCGTCGAGACGCTTGATGGAGCGACCCACCGAACGGAAGCCGATGTCGTAGAGCTCGTCGGCGTAGTGGATCGATTGCATCGCGCGAACGTGGAGCGGCGCATCGCCTGCGCCCGAGATCGGGTTGTACGCATTGTTCACGCCCGGGATGAACGTGCGGACCTTGCTTTCCTTCCATGGTTCCTGGTGCTGGTAGATGTAACTCTCGCCGAACAGCTCGCCGAACGTGACGATCAGCGTAGGCGTGCTGGACAGCGTGGAGTTCCTGAAGAGCTGCAGCAGGTCGTCGTAGTACGTCGCCACCGGCAGGTTGTGCTCGAGGTTGGTGTAACCGTCGAGGATCATGGTGACGTTGTCGTAGTAGTGACCGGCGCCCTCCGCGTCCACCATCACTCCGCGCTCCGCCGCTGCCCGCAGCAGATCCTGCTTCTGCTGGCGGGTGGTCAGCTTGTAGCTCTTGAGGATGTTGCCGCCGATCGCCAGCTTGCGGCGCACGATGTTGCGGGCATCTTCGATGTTGGCGATGCGGTTGTAGACGCGATCGGGCTTGCCCGAGCGCCCGTAGATGACCTGTCCGGAGCTCAACCATCGCGGGCCGACATTCTCGCCCGCGAGCGTCATCTCCGCGCTCTCGTAGCTGGTCAGCTCGTTGGAGTAAGGATCGAAGTTCGTGGTCACGCCGTAAGCGAGCGCGGCATAGCGCGTCGGCTGCTTCACTGGCATCACACCGGCGAGGAAGCAGCAATCGATGTGTCCATGCGCGTCGAAAAGTCCCGGCATGAGAGTCTTGCCGCCGAGGTCGACTACTTTGGCGCCCGACGGCACGGTCACAGCGCCGGCTGCGCCGACAGCCTTGATGCGGTTGCGCTCGACGACGACGACGCCGCGCTCGATGATGCGCTCGTCGGTCATCGGCAGAATGCGTGCGTTGACGAACGCCACCGTGCCTTCGGGCACATCGGTCTTTACGGACAGCGCGATGGCGCGCACGGGACGCGATACCAGACCCGCTGCATCCGGCGACGTGGCATGGAGATCGTGACCGAGCATCCAGGCGAGCGTCGCGGAGTCTGCGCTCCACATCGGCTCGTAGGCTCCCGTCTGCGTGAGCTGGCGTGCAGACGTGTTGCCGACGGCAGTGATTGCTACAGATGCGTCGCCTTCGCGATACGGCATCACGTAGAGCTGATTGAGCTCCTTGAATGCAATCCACTTGAAATCGGGACTCAGCGTGAAGTCGCCGGTGTCGGCCGTCTGCGCGTGCGCGTGATCTTTCACGTCGCCGCCATCGACGCCGATGCTCTGCAGTACCACGGCCTTGCCGCCTTCGTAATCAGGCGCGCCGAAGAAGTAGATGCGGCGATCGTCGGTCGAAAACTGCGCAACGCCCGTAGCCGGCGCAAGGAAGCGGCCGTCCTTGCCATCGGCGCCGACGATGTACAGGCCGACAGGATCGGCAGCACCGCCCAGTGACGAATCCGGCTCCATGATCCGATAGGCAATGCGCTTGCCGTCGCGCGAGAACACGGGCTCGCGGATCATGCCGCGGCTGTGCGCCACGACAGTTTCGCGAGCGCCGCTCGCCGCTCGGACCTTCAGCGACGAGCCCTGCTCATCGTTCCACTCGACGTATGCGATCTGGCGACCGTCCGGCGACCATGCGGGTTCGCTCTCTGCCTGTCTCGATGACGTCAACCGTTGCGGCGGACGCTTGCCGGCGAAGTCCTGGCGCCAGAGTTTGCCGAGAGCACGAAAAACGATCTCGTTGCTGCGCGGCGCGAGTGCTGCTTGTTGCAGGACTTTGACATCGACCCGCTCCGGTGCAGCGTCCTGTCGCGGACGGATCGAGGCATGGATGCGATGCGTCGCCGTTGCCTGGAACGGAATCTGCTGTGCCTCTCCGCTGTGCATGTCGACGCGCAGCAGCTGACCCTTGCCCCAGATCGCGACGTGGCGATTGTCCGGAAACCAGTCGAACGCGGGGTAATAGTGTTCCTGCGGGATGTAGTCACCCTGCAGGTCACGGTCGAGCTCCTGAAAAACCGGGTGCTGCGTCCGCGACTCGACGTCGTAACGAAACAGCACGGTCTTCGCTTGCACGCGGCGGATGAATGCGACCGAGCGGCCATCCGGCGACACTTGCGGAGTCGTGGCGCTGCCGAACCCCGCGATGAGGTCGACGCTCTGGCCGGTGCGCAGCTCCTTGCGACGGATGACGAAGTTGGCGAGGCCGGTGTTGACGTAGACGTAGTGCTCGCCGCCGCGCCGTTCGGTGTAGTAGAGATAGCGCCCATCGGGCGAAAGGCGCGCTTCCTGCAGATCCTTGCCGCTCTTCGGCGGCTCGACGATCTGCTCGTCGGCACCGGTCGCGAGCGTGTAGCGATGAATGGCCGAAGTGCGCATCTCGAACACGGTCGCGCTGGTGCGCGTCGCGATCAGCGATTTTCCGTCGGGGGCCCAGGCGGGCCCGGTGATCATCGCGAGCGATTCCTTGCTCACCTGACGTGGATTCGAGCCGTCGAGCGCGGAGATCCACAGATTGTCCGCGCCGGTCTCGTCGCTCAAATACAGCAGTTGCGTGCCGTCCGGGCTGAACTGGGGACTGCGCTGCACGGCCGCACCGGTGTGCACCGGCTTGGCTTCGCCGCCCGCCGCGGGCAACACATATATATCGTTGAGCAGGTCGAAGGCGATGGTCCTGCCGTCCGGACTCACGTCCAGACTCATCCACGTGCCCTCGGTCAGGCTCAGGGTGACGTCTTTCGACGCCGGTTGAGGCGTATCGGCGGCGACGGTGACGCACAGTTGCGCGCCGAGTGCGGCGCAGGCGCTCGCCCATGAAAAACTCCAGCGCAGAAAACCGCTCGCGCGTGCGTGCATCCACCTCTCCCGTCAGACCGACCGGGGCATGATCGTGGACCGCCTGCGCATTGAGAAGGAGCGTTTGGCGGACGGGACGGTGATCTTCGCGCACCGGCCGACCCGCAGAACGCGCCGCGACCGCCGCCACGGCCCGTTACGATCCACGACCATGACCGAACGGGCCTCGATCGGGCGCATCGAGACGCTGGACGCGATCCGCGGCGTCGCAGTCATGGGCATCCTGCTCATGAACATCGTGGACATGGCGATGCCGGGCTACGCCTACTACAACCCGTATTACTACGGCGGCTCCGAGGGCGTGAACTTCCTGACCTGGGCGCTCAACTACGCGCTCTTCGACGGCAAGATGCGCGGCCTGTTCACGATGATGTTCGGCGCCAGCACGGCGCTGATCGCACAGCGAGCGCTCGAATCCGGCGATAACCCTGCGAAGGTCCATTTCGCGCGCATGTTCTGGCTGTTCGTCTTCGGCATGATCCACGTCTGGCTGATCTGGTACGGCGACATTCTCGTGCTGTACGCCGTGTGCGGCGCCCTCGCCTATTTCGCCTGGCGCTGGTCGACGCGCACGCTGATCGGTCTCGGCATCGCGCTGCTGGCGCTGAAAGTCGTATTCGCCGGCATCACCTACAACTCGATGCGCGAGACCCAGGACCTCGGCGCAGCGCCGAATGCGCCGGCCGAGGCACGACAGCGATGGCAGGAGCTGCAGCAGGAAATGGAGCTGCCCTCAGTGGAGAGTCAGCTCGCGGGCTATCGCGGCAGCTACCTCGAAGCGCTCGAGACACGCACGCCGCTCACGATTTACATCCTGACCGTGGCTCATCCCCTGGCGGTGCCCGATACGCTGGGGCTGATCCTCATCGGCATGGCCCTCTTCCGTCTCGGCTTCTTCTCCGGCGCCTGGTCGCCGCGGGCCTATCGTCGGATTGCGGTGTGGGGCTATCTCATCTGCCTGCCGCTGCATCTGCCGCTGATCGAATGGAACGACGCGACGCGGTTCTCACCGATGACGCTGCACTTCACGGAAGCGATTCACCTCACGTTCCTGCGCCCGTGGCTCACGCTGGCGCACGCATCGGTCGTCGTGCTCTTCATGCAATCGGGGCACGCGCGCTGGCTTGCAGAGCGCCTCGTCGCCGCCGGCCGCGTCGCATTCACGAACTATCTGGGGACCAGCATCGTGGTCACGTTGTTCTTCAACGGCTACGGGCTCGGCTGGTACGGATACTTCGAGCGCTGGCAGAGCTACCTGGTCGTGATCCCGGTGTGGGCGCTGATCCTGCTCTGGTCGAAGCCGTGGCTCGAGCGGTTCGAGTACGGCCCACTCGAATGGCTCTGGCGCTCGCTGGCACGCGGCAAGCGCCAGCGATTCGTGAAGGCTATCGCTACAGGTTAGAGCGAGGGACGCCACACGCACGCACCTGAAGAATTACCTAACCTGCGAGCCGACGCTGCGCGACTGCTGCTAAATTGCGTGCACGTTACGACGCATTCGGAGACTCCATGCACCCGTCCTCGCTGTTCGACCAATGGCAATGGCAACCGCCGGCGAGCTTCGGACGCATCACTGCGATCGAGATGCACACTGGAGGTGAGCCGCTGCGGGTGTTCACTGGAGGACTGCCTGCCCTTCCCGGCAACTCAGTGCTCGAGAAGCGTGCGTACTTCCGCCAGCACTTCGACCACCTGCGCACCGGCACGATGCTGGAGCCGCGCGGACACGCGGATATGTATGGCGCCGTGCTGACGCCGTCAGTCGACGCAGACTTCGACGTATTCTTTCTGCACAACGAGGGCTACAGCACGATGTGCGGGCACGCGATCATCGCGCTCACGAAGCTCGCAATCGAGACCGGCCTCGTGCGCAAACCCACCGCACAGCTCGAGATCAACGTGCCCGCGGGCCGCATCCAGGCACGCGCCGAGTTGCGCGAAGGCAAGGTGGTGAGCGCAGCGTTCCGCAACGTGCCCTCGTTTGTGTATCTACACGAGCAGACGGTGCATGTGCCGGAGCTCGGCGAGGTACGTTTCGACGTGGCCTATGGCGGCGCGTTCTACGCCATCGTCGACGCCGGACCGCTCGGGCTGCCGCTGATCCCGCAAGCCGCGGCGCAGCTGATCGATTGCGGCAGGCGCATCAAGCAAGCAGTGGCTGCAGCGTTTCCCATCGAGCATCCGTTCGAACCGGAGTTGAGCTTTCTTTACGGGACCATCTTCACCGGGCCGGCACAGCAGCCCGGTCACCATAGTCGCAACGTCTGCATCTTCGCCGATGGCGAACTGGACCGCTCACCCACGGGCTCGGGCGTGAGCGCGCGCGCTGCTTTGCATGTGGCGAAAGGTGAGCTGGCCCTTGGGGAGTCCATCGCAATCGAAAGCATCCTCGGGAGCACCATGACTGTGCGCGCACTCGAACGCGCGCGTTTCGGGCCCTACGAAGCTGTGATACCCGAAGTGAGCGGCACAGCGCACATCACCGGCCGCAGCGAGTTCTACTTCGATCCGGCCGATCCGTTCGCTGCCGGCTTCCTGGTGCGCTGATTCGTCTGGTAGCATCCATTTTCCCGAAGGTTCCCTCATCGTACGATCGGATTGCAGCCTGCAAGGCGTCAAATGACCGTTCACTCGTGGATCAATCGAGCTCAGCGTCGCGTTGAACCCGATCTACCAACGCCTGCTCGGAGCCTGACATCGCGATGACCGGAGCTCTGCTGAACTTCGACGAATACTTCAAACGACTCGATTTTTCCGACCGTTTTGTCCGGCGCAATCCCCTCTACTACGGCTCGATTCGGCGGCAGCTCGACTCTCTGCTGAGCTGCACGCTGGCGGAACGCAAGGTCTGGACGCAGAGGCGGCTGGGCCCGATCCTCGCAGCGGCGCGCCGTACCCCGTACGGGCGGGGCGTCGGGGATGCGCGTCAGCTTACCGATTGGCCCTTGCTGCAGAAGGATCGCTTGCGCGAGAACCCGGCCGCCTTTCACACCGGCGCCTGGTTCACCGTGCGCGCGAGCACCGGGGGAACGTCGGGGACGCCTCTGGAGCTGGTCAGATCCCCCGCCTCAGTCGTGATGGAGCAGGTGGTTCTCGATCGAATCATCCGCGCGCTCGGTTGCAATCCGCGCACGGCGCGCATCGCTGTGCTGCGAGCCGACACCGTCAAGCAAGCCTCGGACGATCGTCCGCCGTTCTGGATCTACACAATCGGCGGGCGCCGACTGGTTCTCTCCAGCGCTCACTTGTCCGAAAGCACGCTGCCGTCTTTTCTCGGCGAGCTGAGAAAGTTCCGTCCCGACGTGCTCTGGGCGCATCCGACGATGCTGGAAGTGCTCTGTCGATTGTTGGCGCGCTCGGGCGAGGTCCTGCGCATTCCGGGAGTGCATGCCTCATCGGAAATGCTTGCGCCAGAGGTGTGGAAGCTGGCGCGCGAGCTCCTCGGTTGCGCAATCATGGAGAACTACGGGCTGGCCGAGCGCGTCGCGTTCGCGACCGCATCGAGCCCCGGCGAACACTTCTTCCTGCCCGGGTATGCAGCTGTCGAGCTTCGGCCTCATGCATCGGATGGGAACGAGGGTTGGTACGAAATCGTCGGCACGACTCTGTGGAACACTGCGATGCCGTTGGTGCGCTACGTCACCGGCGATCTCATCCGCACGACGACCCGCTGCAGTGAGCGCGAGCTCGAGGAGATCGCGTATGGAATTCGTCCCTTCAGCAGCATCGCCGGGCGATCGCAGGATGTGCTTCTATCGCCAAACGGTCGGGGCGTCACGCCGGGCGTCAGCCACATCGCGCATGGCGTAGCGAACGTGTTGCGACTGCAGATCGTGCAGCACGCGGCCGACCGCATCGTATTGCGCGTCCTCGCAGGGCCGCAGTTTTCGAACGCCGACGCAGATCGGCTGCTGCACAATGCACAAAAGAAGGCGCCACCGCCTGCGCGCATCGATATCGAGGTCGTCGACCGCCTCGAGCGAACGGCGGGGGGCAAGACGCCGTTGGTCATTCACTCGCCGGCCGTTCAGGAAGCGCTGCGAGCGGCGGGTGTCGCCGTACGCAAACGCTGAGACCGTTGGCCTTCGTGACGGGC
>CAWISC010000067.1:0-15300 GCA_963838635.1 uncultured Gammaproteobacteria bacterium
TACTCAGGCGATGTATGCCTTTACCGTGTTTGAGCGGGCGTTTAAGGACTTCGGACCGCCGCGGGCGATCCGCACCGACAACGGATCACCCTTTGCCAGCGCCAACTCGCTCTTCGGTCTGACGCGGCTGTCGGTGTGGTGGCTGCGCCTTGGGATCGACATCGAGCGCATCAAACCGGCCATCCGCAGCAGAACGGCCGCCATGAGCGCATGCACCTGACCTTGAAGAAGGAAGCCACCAAGCCGGCAGCGAAGAACTTCCTGCAGCAGCAAGCAAGGTTCGATCAGTTCATCAGCATCTTCAACGAGCAGCGGCCTCATCAGGCCTTGAACATGAAATACCCGGCTGAGCTCTACAGCCGCTCCACTCGTGCCTACAACGGCTTGCCGGAGTTGGACTACCCCTTCCACGATCGCACCATCACCGTCACGCGCTGCGGGCGCATCTGCCTGGGCGCGCAGAAGATCAATCTCAGCCACGCCTTCGCAGGGCAAAAAGTTGGCATCAAGGAGGTCAGCGACCAGATCTGGCTGGTCAGCTTCATGCAGTACGATCTAGGATTCTTCGACCACGAGACATGCCGGATCCAGAGCGCCGAAAATCCCTTCAGCGCAAAAGTGTCACCCATGTCTCCGGCCCCCTGTGTCAGGGTAGTTGTCGCTCGGCTCTATCTTGAGCTGATCTCCAGGGGAGAGCGACAGCATGACCCGGCCATATTCGCTCGCGTTCAAGCAGAAGATGGTCCAACGGCTCACTGGCAAGAATCCTGTGAGCGCGTTGGAGCTGTCGCGAGAGACGGGCATCAGGCAGCAGAACCTGTCGCGCTGGCTGGATGAGGCGCGTAGCCTGCCGCTGGTGGCATCCGACAAGGCTAAAGCGCGGAAGTGGACGGTTGAGCAGAAGGCTCGTGTACTGGCCGAAGCCTCTGGGCTGAGCGGCGAGCAGCTGCGCGGTTACCTGGATCGAGAAGGGGTCAAGCTCGCGGACTATGAGCGCTGGCGGATTGCCTTGCAGGATGATGGGAGAGAGCCCGCTGCGATCACTCGAATCCGCAAGCTCGAGCGAGAGCTGGCACGCAAGGAAAAGGCGTTGGCCGAGGCTGCTGCTCTTCTCGTTCTAAAAAAAACGATAGCGAATCTGCAATCCGACGAGGACGACGACACCGAAGAGCCGAACGCCAATTGATCGTGGCGTCGATCGACAAGGCACAGCGCGGCGGTGTGCGCTTACGGCAAGCCTGCCAAGTCGCTGGGATTTCCGCGCGCACGGTGCAGCGTTGGCGCAGGAATCCCGATACCGACGATCGACGCTGTGGGCCACAACACAGCCCGCACAATGCGCTCCGACCCACTGAACAGGCTCAAATCGTAAGACTCATGGTGAGTCCTCGCTTCGCTCACCTTTCCCCGAAACAGCTTGTGCCGCAATGGGCCGATGAGGGCTTGTACGTGGCCTCGGAGTCGACGCTTTACCGGCTGCAGCGCCGCTATGGAATGCGCAGGGCACGACGAGCGATTAGCCGGACAGATATCACCCGTGCCGTCAGCCTTCATCGTGCAACACGTCCCAATCAGGTCTGGAGCTGGGACATCACCTGGTTGCCGACAACCGTGCGAGGCATCTACCTGCACCTGTACCTGGTTATGGATGTTTGGAGCCGCCGCATCGTGGGATGGCGAATTGCAGAAGCCGACTCGGCGGAAATTGCCGCACAGCTCATCAGTGACGCGTGCCACCAAGGCGGCTTCGATCCTAAAGGTCTTGTGCTCCACTCAGATAATGGCAAGCCTATGCACGCCAGTACTCTCATCGCGACGCTGCAGTGGCTCGGAGTCATTCCGTCGTTCAGCCGCCCACATGTGTCGGATGACAATCCCTACTCGGAGGCGCTGTTCCGAACTCTGAAGCACACGCCGGCCTATCCGCGCCTGCCGTTCGCGGGCCTTGCCTTCGCACAGCAGTGGATGACGAAGTTCGTGAGTTGGTACAACGAGGAGCATCGGCACAGCGCTATCCGCTATGTGACACCGGACGAACGCCACAGCGGACGCGAGCAGCAGATCCTTGCGAAGCGACATGAGCTCTATCAGCGAGCTCGTGACTTGAATCCGGAGCGGTGGACTCGATCGACCCGAAACTGGGCGCCGGTCGGAACGGTGATCCTCAATCCACAGGGAGCATCGAATGCCGCGCCGACGCGACAACTCCCTTGACACTCACCGCCGGTATAAAACGTTACCTATGTAACCGGAATAGACACGTGTGAAGTGGCTCCCCGGGCCGTGTGCGGTGAAGGTTGGTAGTGATTTGATTG
This sequence comes from uncultured Gammaproteobacteria bacterium, assembly GCA_963838635.1. GTDB lineage: Bacteria > Pseudomonadota > Gammaproteobacteria > Steroidobacterales > Steroidobacteraceae > Steroidobacter. The sequence continues at coordinate 2,316 of CAWISC010000067.1, forward strand.
GCGAAGTGATTTGAGCGCGCACGCGACGGTGCGTTCACCGAGTGGATCACGAAACGAAAATGCTTGTCGCGCGGTCGCTGCTGTAGTCACACCGTAGTCCAAGAGAAGAAAAGTTGCGATGCGAATTCGCGAAAAAAATATTCTCGCTGAGAGCGACGAACCACGCTTCCGACGATGATTTTGCGCAAATCTGCGCAAGCGACAATGACGCTATTCGTACGATGGCGCACTCGATCGTACCGACGAGTACGCGGTCGCGGTTGTCGCCGTCGAGCGTTTGCGCGGACACCCGCCATCGTCTACTTAGCTGGATGCAGATGGATCGCCAGGAGTGTCCATGCAGCAGCCTGTCGGCGAGTTGCCTCAGCTTCGTTTCGAGATCATCGAGGCGGCACGAATTCTCCGCATGAGTCGTGCGACGCTTTATGAGCGCATTAGAGCAGGGGAGATCAAAGCGCAGAAGGATGGCCGGCGAAGGTACATCACGGCCTCTGAGTTGCAGCGGTACGTTTTATCGAGGGATTGATGGAGTGTCTGCGTCGCGCGCCGCGAACTCGACACGAGCGTCCGAGCTGATACGATCGACCCATGAAGAAGAAGCGTGCAAAGCTGCGTAAACCAGCCAAGCGGGCCAAACGCGCGAAGCGCAAGCGATCGACGCTGCAGGACATCTACACCTACAGCGACAAGAACAGGAATCCGGAGTTCGCTGCACGTGTGTATTGGGCGCTACTGCGAGCCGCGGAGAGCGCTCGGCGCACGGCCCGCATGTATGGCACTAAGCTCTACTACTGGGAAAACGGTCGGGTCGTTGCAAAGCGCCCATGACACGTCGGCACCGGCGATGCGATGGCTCTGACCTGAAGACGCGCCCCTCATATTGACGCATGTGCCAAGAGCTACACCGCACGCGCACTTGTGCAGCTATAGTGTTGCCGTCAAAACACCAGAACAACATTAACGCATGGAATGGAACCCGAAGCCCTGGCTCGCCGCTCTGCTTGGCCTGATCGCTCCACCCATCGGAATGCTTTATGTGCAGCGTCCCTGGTGGGCACTGGTCTACTTCTGCCTGGCCACAGGTCTTTCGGTTGGAGTCATTCTCGCCGGCGGACTTGGGTTGGCGGATTTGTCTTTCTTGCCGCCGGCTCTTAGTTGGGCAATAGCGATAGCGTGCGCTGTGCATGCGCATAGGATCGCGTCGGACGCAGCGCCGCCACTATGCCGCTCTTGGTATTCGCGCTGGTATGCGCTCGCGAGCTTCGTTCTAGTGCCCATGCTGGTCATCGTCATCATTCGAAGTTTCCTTTGGGAGCCCTACCGAGTTCCTGGAACATCGATGTATCCGACGGTTCCGGAGGGCTCTTTCGTCGTGGCAGACAAGCGCGGATTCGGCCACTACGGCACATACGGCTTTGAGCCCTTTCGATCCAAGAGCACAGCGCAGATCGCACGGGGAGATTTGATCGTCTTCAGGCTCGCCGACGAGCCCTCGGTGGTCTACATGAAGCGAGTCGTTGCGGTTCCGGGGGACCACATCCAGTACTACGAACGACAGATGACGCTGAATGGCCAACGTGCTGCTCTGACGTTTGAAGGCCGCGATGGCCCGTATCAGCGTGCGAAGGAGACTATTGAGGGTCGTGTCACAACAGTCGCCTTCATTCCCGATCGCCCTTCGAAGAACTACGACGAGAGTGTCCTAGATAACAAGTTTGTCGTGTTCGGCGACAACCGCGACAACGCACGGGACAGTCGGTACATCGGCATGGTGGACCGTGACGCAATTATCGGGCGGGTAGTGAAGGTATTCTGAAGTACATCACCGACGAGCGATTAGATCGCGGTCACCTGAAGTAGCTTCACAAGTGCGAGCATGCTTGTGTCTTTCTTCGATCATTGAACGAATCTCTCCAGGGCGTAACAAGTCCCACAGGAATTCTCGCGCCGCGACTAGCCTGTGGCAGCGCTTGCTGCTGCGATCCCACGTAACGGTTCGTCAGGCTCCGACCTGCTTAATCCAGTCGCGAATGTAGATGCCAATTCGCTCCACGTCAGATCGCGAAAGCATTCCGCTATGCATGATCACATTGCGGGACCGTTCTACCACGTCCATGAGGTTCGCGGCCCATTCCACTGAAGGAATGTACGGTTCGAAATGCAGCCAGTTCTGTCGAATGATACTCACGAGATCGCCCATCTGCGTGTAGCTAATGGGATCCGCTCCCCGCTGTACATGCCATCTGATCTTTTCTTCTTCCTGTCGCTTTTGCTCGGCTCGAGCGCGAATCTTCTCGGACACCGACGAAGCCCACCACTGCTCGCCTATCTGTTCCAGCAGGACGCTCGATATAAGTGCTCGTACAGATTTTTTAACGCCGCAACGGCTATACACACATTAGCCATCGCCCTGGCTTCCGAGACGTGTTGATCATCCAGGAGATCGAGAGAGAGGATTCTCGCAGTTTCAGCTTCTTGGAATTGAACCAATCGACGGCTCCTGCGCCCCGCGTTGTCCAGAGCTTCTTCAGCGAGCAGTCCACGAAACGTAAAATCATACAGTCGGCCGATGCTATTCATACTAAGTGCCGCCTTAAGCTTTGAAACAGTGCATTGTAAACGGCGGGGTCCCGACTCTCCGGCAACACTATCTGAATGTTGTAAACAAGGCCTCCCAACTTCAGAGCGTCCGATCGCTCCGGCTCTGCTGGCTTCTCAATCTCAAGCGCTGGCTCGACGGACGGCTTGGCTGCGGGCGTTCCTGAGAAGTCCGCATATTTGCTCAGTGCAACGAATGTCATGGCCATCTTGTCTAGAACTGAGTCGCCGAGCTGTCCTTGGCTTAGAGTCTTGAACTTGTTGATGACGTCTTGCTTGGTAAGTTCGTTGGCCTTCGTATTTATCTTGAATAGATCCTGATAGGCATCCCGAACGCCCTCTGCAAGCACCTTCGCTGATTGAGTTTGGTCGAGAAATCTGAAGTACCGGTCACTTGGCTTGCCCCCTTCGTCGAGAAACCCAATTGACTTGAGCACTCCAATTACGAGGCGGTCAGATGTGCTCTTGAACTCCAAAGATTCCAAGAATGCTTGAGTAAATTTGTCGGGAGCTTGTGCACCCTTGATGGCATTTAGTATCGCCTCGAGATTCTTTGTACTTGTTAGGTAGCTGGTTGGAAGAGCCATGTCTGATCCTTTGATGTCTATGTGGTGAGCCGTTGTCCCGCTGGCTGACTACCATTCTCCCGCAGCGCACGTGCAAGCAACAGGTTTGGGACCCGTCCGTACAACGCCATCACTCACTCGCATCGCAGGCCGCGTGCTGACTGTAAAACACATCTGAGGGGATGAAGTGGCGCTCAGAACCGGTCTAGGAATTTGACACGACGCCAATTCGGTTATGGCCAACGTTGGTGCTGAGCTTGAACTAGTGGACGTCGTCGGGTCGGGAGAAGAAGGCAGGAATGGCCAAGTCCGGTCATTCAGTGGCGATGGCCAATTTCCCGAAAACGGACATCAACATTCGACATGAGCGGCGTGACCTAGCGGTACCGGGCATGTCCGCCTCGATGCAGCTTACGCGCCGTCTACAAACGCCGTTTCCGCCTGCTTCGGCAGTATGTACACATCCTTTAGCAGGTGCTCGACGATGTCCATTGCCAAAGCCAGTTGCCGGTCAGTGTGTGGCTTAACCTCATGCGCCGCTGCATTACCAAGAGTCCGGATCTTGTGGAGAATGGTGGCACTCGCCGGCGTTAGTATTTTCTTTTCAACAAGCGAATCCAGCTTCTTAAACAAATCGCCGTCAACCGCCTCCTCTTCTTTGCAGACTGTCTCCAAGAGAGCACGTAGACCAATTGCCGCCAGTACCGGTGCGTGTACTGAAAGCGCGGTCCGTGTCTCCTCGTAGATCTGCCTGACCTTCTGCGGCAGGTAAATCGTTTCGTCGCCGAGGCCCTTCACTCCTTCAAGACGCGGGGGGTACAGTTTCTCAGACTCAATCGAGATGCACTCCTCGTTATCGTCGTAGTAGTACTCTTCCGAGTTCGAGCTCACGATGCGATATGAAAGAGATTTGCAGCCGAGGCACTGAACAATTTGGTGTTCGTTGTGCCACTCGAACGAGTGCCCTCCGTCCCCATCGCTTCCGTGAACATGAACTGACACAAGAGCCGAGTGCGCCGTTTTTCCGGAGCAACTGATGCACGCAACTTCGACCTCCGGTCCCGGGTCCTTGCTAACCTCGTGTTTGATCGTGACGGTCATAGGTCTCGATGGCGACGTCTAACTCTATTTCGCGCTCAACGCGTAGGTCATCACGCCTAGCGTATTGTTGAGCACCAATTTCAGAATCGTCTCGCTATCGTAACGAAGATTCCGTGAGACACCGCTAAGATTTGCGATGCACGTCCCACCGCGCCTACCTCAGTCAGCCTTGCGATCGACGGACGAAGAAACCGCTGTGCCGAATGGTGACATTCAGTGGTCAGCAAGCGGCCGAAGCGGCGTGACAACGCCTCTCAACCCCTCGGCCCAGCACCGATGCCCTCGCTCTAGTTTGCTGAAGACTTTTTGGACGGCGAAGTCGCTGGCTGACGTGCACAGAAACTACGCGGCTGGTACACGACAGAATCTACGCGCGACGCGGGATCGATGCGTGTGAGGAAGAGATCCCGGACAAGGGATCAAGCAGCATATCGACGCGCCTTCTTCAGAGTCCGCTTTGCTTTGAGGACAGGCGTCTGGGGTGCCGTCTTCACGGGCGCAACTTGTACGTCGATCGATGGGGAGGCGGTTTCGTTGATCCACTCTTCGCCAACTTTCCGCGCGACTTCGAAACGATATGTCCCAGAAACGGAAAGCGGCAATCCTGGAAACTCAAATATCTGTCGGTAGTTCTGACTGGTACCCAGATCAATCGTCGACTCCCCTCCGATTGGATTTCTCCCCAAAGGATCAATCAACCGCACGCGAGCTACAAAGTTTTCCGCTGTCTCCGGCTGTTCACGACTCCAATGCGATACCACCGCACACCTGATCGGCACCATCGATATGGCGCCTTCCGGCGCTGTTTCAGCAACCTGAACGTGAATTTGTTCCAGATGGTCAATGAGACTCAACTGATTGTTGCGATCAACGATCGCACGTTGGAAACAAAGCGACCAGTTTAGCTTGGCCATATTGCTAGTGGGCCGTGTTGCTAGCCGCTGTCCAATCGATGTTTAGGGACGGTGGTAACTGAAATCCAGCAGAAACCTTCGCCCGCTCAATGCGGGTGGGGCTCTTCGACACTGTCGAGTGAGTAGTATCAGCAATTTGTGTGGCGCGACGCTCCACCAGCAACGAACTCATCGATTCATGCTCCAAACGATCAACGAGATCGAAGTAGCTCACAAAGCGGACATCGAGACCGACGTCTAAAGCCTCTGCTAGCGCGCGCAATGTCGCTACGGACCATTGCGAGTAAGTCCCGCCTTCGAGGAGGGAGATGCGAGCCTGCTTCATTTTCGCCCGATGCGCCAGACCTTGCTGACTGAGCTTGCGCTGCTTTCGTAAGACGCGGAGTTGCGTTGCAAGCAACAGATCCTGAAGTTGCTGCGCGTACGTGTGCGCGTACCGCTTTCCTCGCAATTTCTTCCTACTTCTCGAACTCATGTTGCTCTCGATGTGCTTGTGGGTTCGCAATCACATTGGCTCGATACTTTGCGCAGGTGCTTTCAGCTCCTGCAGGCAGGCGACTATCCTTTTCAGGGTAAGCAGCCAAAAGCGTGTACTCACCTTGAAAGTCGACCGGACCCCTGCAGCAAAGAATTCGCGTGTTGTCCGTCCCGAGCAAACGCAGCTTTTTGACGTTCCGTTCCTTCGTATCAGCGAGCAAGTTTGGGGGCGCGTTCGGCCCCATTAACTGCAGAATCTTGATCTTCGCGTCTGCCTTCGCTCGAAGGTTGACGCCAGCACCTTGCAGCCACCGCCGTACTAAGTTCCGACCGTTAGTGTCCCGATAGTCGAATATGTTCCAAGGCACGTTATCACATTTTTGTTATGGGGCGTCCCCGCCCAAACGTCAAGATACCACCCGGTCAGCACCTAACCTACGGTCGCGCAATGAAAAACCCGGCCCTTGGCACTGGGCTTCAACGCGCACTCTGGTCGCTCTACTACTGACCGCTCCACAAGTTGAGTTAAACCCCGTTCGCGGGAGGGGCAAGCCGGAGCCGAGATGGCCAGTACCGGCCCTCAGCCAACCGGCGCAGCAGCCACCTGCGCTGTCTCCAATGACCCCTTTCGCCATTGCGCCGGCATCAGCCAAACAATGGATGATGTTCATCGACATCCGTGCGGCCTATGGCCCAGAGCCGTTCCGTGTGTGCCCGCTCTTGTGCTGCTTTTTGAATCGCCTCTGGCGACAACCCCAGTGCGGATCAAACGCCACGATCGCACGAGAGGATTGGAAGCTCCGCCCTTGCATCCCGTGAATCCGCCTGGGTACCCACGTCCGCTTTGGGTTGCGGACTCAACCGATCGCCGTCGAAAGCGGTCGACCAGTCTTGCCTTCAGGTGTGATTGACCGCTTCATCGGCGTGCGCCATCTCTCCGTCCGGCTTCGGCGAGTCAACAGCCGCCAAGCCGATCAAGAGTCGCATTGATGAGGTCTTGAGCCGCGGCGACAGCGTCGGCGAAGGACGGCCGGTGTGCCGGCTCCAGCCAATCTTCATAGAGCAGCGCGAACGCCAGGCAGCCGAGCACGGCCTCGGCTTTCAGCAAGCGAGTTCGTTCCTCGTTCACGATCTCCGATAGATTGGCGGGATTGCTTGGGGAAGCCGGCTCCGCTGGCCGCACATCGCCGCTGTCACGGATGAGCGGGGTGGCGGGCCCACTGACGGTTTTCTGCTTCCGATTTCGGCTCCGACGAGCCCTCGACATAGAATTGCGCTTAGCCATTGTCGGCCTCCTAGCTAGGTTGGCGGTGGTCAGGCGCTCGTCGGTGTTCCACCACCGGCGGGCGCCGCTTCTGATCTCAATCACTCTCGACGTTCTTTCTCCTCGACTCCAGATTCAGTGTGTGTCCCGGCGCACGTGGTAGCTGGACAGCAAGATAAAAGGGCGCGGCACGCCGCGCCGCTCAAGCGAGTGTCTGCACATTGGTTTCCGCGGCACGCGGAGCGTTGTCCCGCGCGTCGTGAATTCATCAACTGCTTGATCCTGCAACCCATATCGCGTGCCGTCAGACATCCTCGTGCGCCTATCAGACACCCTCCGACATATACATCGGCTGCGTCGTAGCCGGCACGGATTCTCCTGCGAGTTTGTCGAGATAGTCGGCCCACGCCTGCATCATCTTGCGTCGTTCCGCGAGATGTTCAGCATGGTTGTACGCCGCTCGAACTGAATCGCGCTCGGCGTGCGCGAGCTGTCGTTCGATCGCATCCGAATTCCATCCTTGCTCATTCAAAAGCGTGCTCGCCATGCTGCGAAAACCGTGCGCAGTCATCTCGCCTTTGACGTAGCCCATGCGACGCAAGGCGCTGTTGACGGCGTTCTCGCTCATCGGTCGCTTGCGATTCACCAAGCCAGGAAAGACGTGCTGTAGCCGCCCAGTTTTCGCGTGCAGCTCGCGGAAGATTTCCATCGCCTGACGTGACAGCGGAACGATGTGCCGCGTCTTCATCTTCATGCGCTCGGCGGGTATGCGCCACTCACAGTTCTCGAAGTCGATCTCCGACCATTCGGCCTTCCGCAGCTCGCCCTGACGCACGAACAAGAGCGCCGACAATCGCAGCGCACATCGCGTCAAGAAGTAGCCTTGATATCCATCAATCGCGCGCATCAAAGCGCCGACTGCAGGTACAGGCCTCGTCCGTCATACAACCGGACCGGCTTGCTCCCTGGCTTGGTGTGCTCGACCTGAAGCGCCGTGAGCATGCGTGATAACTCTCCGTGTGAAACGTCGCGTTATCACGAAACTATTCCCGTTCAATCCCGAATCTCAACAGACTCCAGCGGACGGGAGCGTACTTACGCCACTTTCAGAAGGCTTGTTTTCTGCGGATTTTTTGAACGTCCCTGGACGTCTGTGGCAGACATCAGACGCCAAAAACGGTGGAAGTGGCTCCCCGGGCCGGATTCGAACCAGCGACCAATCGGTTAACAGCCGAACGCTCTACCACTGAGCTACCGGGGAACGGCAGGAAGATCGGAAGGCGCGCGATTTTGCGGAATCGGGCTCTGCGGTGTCAAGGAATTCCGGGGAAATCCGACGCTTACCAGCGGCTCGCGTTGCGCCGGCTGACCCCGACGACGATGCGCTCGACGCGCCAAGTGCTGGTTTCCAGGTGACGCGCAGCCCGTGCGGGCGTCATGCCGTGGCGCGCAACCATGGTCCAGACGTTCAAGGCGTACTCGGAGAACGGCCGGCTGAGGCGGATCTGCCGGATCGGCTGGCTGCGCATGCTGGGGCCCTTCCTTATCTATATCCGTATCGAGCGGGCGACACCTTACGCCGGGATATATTCGGGATCTGCCAGCGCGAGCCCGTAGACAGGGGCAGGCCGACCCTTAAGTGGTTCTCCGTCCTCCGCTCACGAATTTGCGCAGAAGTTAAATGCTTTTGGGAGCGAGTGCCTTGAGCCGTTGCGCGAGCGTTCTTTGCATCGTCCTTTTCGCCTGCAACGCAGCGGCTGTCGATCGGACCCAGCCCTTGCCGACGGCAGATCCACAGTCTCAAGGATTCTCCCCTGCCCGGCTGGAGCGCGTGACCAGCTACGTGCAGAGCGCGATCGATCAGGGGCAGTACGCCGGCGCCGTCACGCTCATCGCGCGTCGAGGTCGCATCGTGCAGTGGCAGGCACTCGGACATCGCGACGTCGCGCGCAGCAACCCGATGCGTCCGGATTCGATCTTCCAGATCTATTCGATGACCAAGCCGATCACTTCCGTTGCAGCGCTGCTGCTGATGGAGGAAGGCCGGCTGCTACTCGACGATCCCGTCAGTCGCTTCATCCCGCAGTTCGCGAGCATGCAAGTGCTGGAAGGCGAAAACGCAGCCACAGCGCGACTGCGACCTGCAACTCGGCCCATCACCGTCCGGCACCTGCTCACTCATACCGCGGGATTCGCAGCGGGTGAGAAACTCAAAGGCCCCGCAGTCGATCGCATGCTCGATGCGCAGCTGGATCAGTCGCCGAGCATCGAGGCCACTGCGATCTCCGTGAGTGCGCTGCCGCTGGCGAACGATCCCGGGACGCGCTTCAGCTACGACGGCGTATCGACGGAAGTTCTCAGCCGTGTCATCGAAGTCGCCGCGCGCATGTCATTCGACGACTTCCTCCGCACGCGACTTTTCAAACCGCTGCGTATGCTCGACACTGACTTCACGGTGCAGCGTGACGAGCGCAATCGCATCGTCGAGATGACCTCGACTGACACTGCAGGTCGTCTCGTCGCTGCCGACGTTAAACAGAACCCGGCAGGCAACATGTTGAAGCGCTACCCGAGCGGCGCCGGCGGCCTGTACTCCACAGCGGGAGACTACGCACGTTTTTGTCAGATGCTACTGAACGGCGGCGAGCTCGACGGCGTACGTATTCTCGGCCGCAAGACAGTGGAGCTGATGATGGCGAACCACCTCACACAACTCTCGCCGCCTGTGAACGAGTTCAGCGACGCCGAAGGTTTCGGCCTCGGCGGCTACGTAGTGCTCGATCCCGCGCGTCGCGGCCTGCTCGGCTCCGTCGGCCAGTTCGGCTGGAGCGGCGCGGCGGCAACCTGGTTCATGATCGATCCGCAGGAGCAGCTCATCGCGATCCTCATGATGCAGCACCTGCCGCGGCGCCTGCCTCGCGATCCGCCGCGGCTCGGCCGGCCGTTCAACAATCTCGTGTATCAGGCGCTGGAGGACTGAGCGGCTTCTGCAGCGCGCTATTGCGAGTCAGCTGCCCACACGCAAGAAGGCATTCTCCGCGGGAGGTGCGCCGCGATAAGAAAGATCGGCTTTGCGGGATCCGGGCCACTTGATCCTGACTTCCACGCAGCCATCCGCGTCGTATCGCAGCTCTCCGGTGAGTCTGCGCTGTGGCTCGTCGTCCTGCTTGAACGTTTCTGCGAACGAACGGATCCTGCCGTTCGCCGTGACGTAAGTGCGGCTTGCCCAACCTCTGATCGCCCACTGCTGGTAGCAGCCTGGGTACACGCCGCCGGTAAAGATCAATTGCGCGCAGTTGATGCACCCTTGCGCCCGATCGTGGTGGAAGTGATAGCTGAGAATGCGATCCTCGGTTTCGCGGTAGAAGGTTTCGTACCGCCGGCCCGGCAGATCGGCGAGATATAGAAATTCCACGACGATTCGATCCTTGCTGGAGAACCCGTAGGCGGCCCAGCCGCGCGGGTCGGTCGGGGGCGAGGCAGCGATGCGCCCGACGCTGACTTCGCGATCATAGAAATGCAGAGGATCCAGGTGATAGCGAGGAGCGGTGGCCCAAACCCAGCGCGAGACAGCGCTGTCGCTCGCCTCGCGCACGACGTCATACTGCTCGTTGGCTGCGACGAAGCGCTGCTGCAGCGTCCGAAGTTCTCCGCGCGGATCCTCGACGGGTTCAGGCTGCTCAGATCGTTTCATCGGGTCGCATTCCGAGACTCTAGCCGCAAATGTGACTACCCGTTTTAACCTTACACTGTTTTGCCGCTTTCTCGATCGCCTTTCCTATCTCGCTGAGCTCCTTTCTTATGGCTTCCGGACCTGCCTTGGCCGCCTCCGACAGTCGCTTGAAGATTTCCTTCGTCGTCGGCGCGCCATGCAGAAAATTGCCGGCACCCTGATGAAACCAGGCCGGCACCTTGGCGCCGTTGACCGCTTCATGAATACCGATCTCGTACTTCTCTAGGAGCTTGCGCGCGGCGACCGAGAAGCGGATTCGATGTCCACTGCATTCTTGACGAACTCGTAGACGGCGTTCACGTATTGATCGGCAGTGAATCCGCCAGCACCTAAAGCACGCGCAGCAGTGCGCACGTCAATGTGACGCGCATAGCCCGCCGGCAAGTCCGTGCGACAGACGCTTTGATCAATCAGGCTGTAGGTGTGGCAGCCGGAGCTCGCGTAATACGAGTCGGCCGCCGCGGGAGCGATCAGCTGTGCGCGTCCCATCCTGACGCTCGCGGGTTGCTGCGCGAAGGCGCTGTGGCCTGGCAGCACCCAGGTCAGCAGTGCGAAGACGGCACCCGCGATTGGCCGCGAGGTGCGCAAATGACGGTTCGCAGAGATGTTCCACATGGATGTACCCGACGTTGCAGTCCGTAACGATTCGCGACCCGATCAGATGCAGCTGACCGGCTTGTCCACTCGCACCTGCTTTTGCGGCGAGAATCCGCTGCAGCCGGCGACGTTGCAGGCCTTGACTCGGAATTTGTAGACGAAGCACTGCGGCCGGCTGAGCACGGCCGGACTGCTGGCGACTGTCGTGGCGAGGAACGGCGTGCCGGTGGTGTCCCAAACCTCGTACGACGTCGCCCCAGCTACCGACGTCCACGACAAGGCGAAATTCGGCGTTGTGGTCGCCGTGGGCCCGCCGATCGCTGCGGGCGCTGCCGGCGGCGCGGGCAGCGTGAACGTTATGACGTTGGACGATGCGGACTCGTTGGTAGCGTTGTCGTAGGCGGTAATGGAGTACGAACAGGTCGCACCAGGAGGACCCGCCGTCGTATCGACGTGGCTGAGCGACGTGGTCGTCGCAATGACGCCACCCGGGCAGCTGCGATATACCCGATAGCCTGCCAAACCGGACCCGCCACTGTCCGTGCTGGCGGACCAGGCGAGGCTGACGGTATTCGCGCCGGTGAGGCTCGAGCTCGTGATCGTCGGAGCGGTCGGGGCAAGGGTATCCGGCGTGGTAACGGATATCGGTGCGGACGTGACCGATTCGTTGCCCGCGCCGTCGTACGAAGCAACGGCGTAGGAGTATGTTGCCGTGCCGGAAACCGCAGTGTCGCTGTAAGACGTGTTGCTGGTCGTCGTGTACGAACCGCCGTTTCGGTACACGCGATAGCCCGCGAGACCGGAACCGCCGGCGTCGCTCGCTGCATTCCACGACAGGTTGACGGCACTGGAGGTCGGTGCCGAGCCCGCCAAGCCCGTCGGAGTCGACGGTTTGATGGTGTCGGGCGTGACGACAGTGGCGACCGACGAGTACGCTCCAAGATTGGTCGCCGCGTCGATGGCGCGCACCCGATAGCTGTAGCTCGTAGAGCCCGAGAGTCCGGTATCCGGAAAGGTAGTCGTCGTGGGCGCTGCGATCTCTGCGAAGGTGCCGCAGCCAGCGCCGCTACAGCGCTCGAGACGATAACCGGTGACGCGGTCATTGTCGGTCGCCGCAGACCACGTGACCGTGCTGTTCGTGGACGTCGATGCAGAGGCATTCAGATTCGTTGGCGCGGATGGCGCGACGGTGTCCAGCTGCGAGCTGAGCTGCACGCGGTTTCCGGCAGCGTCGATCGTGTATTCCTTGAGCATCCCCTGCGGATAGCTGACCTTTCGCAGTCGGCCAGCCGTGTCGTACTCGTAGTACACGTCGCCAGGACGTGCCACAGAAACAGCGAACGACAGCACGACGATTCCGCAGACGTATCGAAACCTGCGCATGCACGCCCCCATGCGGCACGCAAAGATGCCGCACGCAATCCGTAACGAGCTCGAGCCGGGTCTGCTCGTCAGTTAGCCCGGCCTGGGTTCCGGAAAGAAGGAAGGGCGCTGAAACCAGCGTGAAAGACACGCACAGGCTGTGTGCGCGCGATGTAGGTCCGTCACAGGATATCCTCCCGTTTTGCTTTTTCCGTTGCGATTCGCGTGTCGTTGTTATTCTCGCGAATGTCGTCGATAGTCCCCGCCGCTCAGCCGCGCGTCAAGCAGCGCAGATCAAATTCATCCAATGGATGCAGCGAGGATTGCTGCCCGCGCGTTGTCATTAGCCGCGCGCGGCGCGTTCGATCTCAGC
>CAWISC010000068.1:0-12985 GCA_963838635.1 uncultured Gammaproteobacteria bacterium
CGAATAGCCGGGTTCTTTTTGCCGGCTTTGTGAAGCCTCTCACGCGCGATGGGTAGCTAGGCCCGGCTGGATTATGTAGCGTAGCGCGCCACGCTACGCTCATTTATTCCGGTATGACCACGCAGCCACAGTCCTCGCTCCGCCGGCAGTTTCTGCTCGGCATTTTCATCGTATCCGGCTTCTCCGGCCTCATCTACGAGTCGATCTGGTCGCACTACCTGAAGCTGTTCCTGGGCCACGCGGCGTACGCGCAGACACTCGTGCTGGCGATCTTCATGGGCGGCATGGCGCTCGGCTCCTGGCTCGTCGCGCGACTCGGCGCGGCTGCGCAACTGCTGCTCGGTTACGCGCTCGTCGAGGCGATCATCGGCCTGTTCGGGCTCGTATTCCACAAGGTCTTCGTCGGCGTCGACCGACCTGTCGTTCGCACGCGTGATCCCGGCGCTGGGCATCGCGCCGCGGCCATCGCACGTCTGCAAGTGGACGCTGGCCGCGCTGCTGATCCTGCCGCAGTCGATCCTGCTCGGCATGACGTTCCCGCTGATGAGCGGCGGCATCCTGCGGCGCTACCCGCAGCGCCGGGCGATCGCTCGCGATGCTGTATTTCACCAACAGCCTCGGCGCGGCGCTCGGCGTGCTGGTCGAGCGGGTTCGTGCTGATCCGCGCGTTCGGCCTGCCCGGCACGATCTACCGCCGGTCTGATGAACCTCGCTGCTCGCGCTCGTCGCTGGATGCTGGCGCGCGACGCAGTCCGAGCGGCGCCGCGCAGCCGCTGCGCGGCGCCGGCGACGGGCCGCGGGCGCGCGCTGGTTGCTGCTCGCCGCGTTCGCTCACCGGCGCGGCGTCGTTCATCTACGAGATCGGCTGGATCCGCATGCTGAGCCTCGTGCTCGGCAGCTCGACGCACGCCTTCGAGCTGATGCTGAGCGCGTTCATCCTCGGCCTTGCGCTCGGTGGGCTCTGGATCAACGGCGCATCGACGGCTGCGGACCCGATGCGCTTCCTCGGCATGGTGATGGTCGCTCATGGCGGCTCGCGTTCGCCACGCTGCCGTCTACAACAGACGTTCGACTTCATGGGTGGACTCCCGGACGCTCTCGCGCACCGAAGGCGGCTACACATTTTCAACCTCTCCAGCCAGCTCATTGCGTGCGCGGTCATGCTGCCGGCGACGTTCTGCGCCGGCATGACGCTGCCGCTGATCACGCACTCCCTGTTGCGCGCGGGGCGGCGAGAAGGCGATCGGCGCGGTGTACGCGGCCAACACCGTCGGCGCGATCGCCGGAATCCTCGCGGCCGTTCACCTGCTAATGCCGTTCGCCGGCGTGAAAGGCGCGATCGTGAGGGGCGCTGTCATCCACATGGGCCTCGGCGTGTCGGGCCTGCTGCTCGCGGAGCGCTGCGCGCCGCTGCTGGGGGTCGCAATGGGCACGACCTGCGTGGCGCGGTTGCAGTCGCGATCTTCGGTGCGCATCTGGATCCGCTGCGCCTGACTTCTTCGGTGTTTCGCAACGGCATCAGCTCTTTGCCCGAGAGCTCGACTGTGCGTTACCTGCGCGACGGGAAGACCGCCACGATCAGCCTGGTCGAGGACGATGGCTTCCTCACGATCGCAACCAACGGTAAGCCGGACGCCGCAATGCAGATGGGCGCGGGACGACCCGCCGCCCCGGATGAGATCACGATGGTGTTCGCAGCCGCGCTGCCACTGAGCCTGCACCACAACCCGCAGCGCGTGGCCAACATCGGCTTTGGATCCGGCTCACCTCGGCAACTGTGCTGTTGAGCGAGCGCGTCAAATCGCTGGAGTCGATCGAGATCGAGCCCTTCATGGTGGAGGCCGCGAGGCAGGGCTATGGGCCAAGGATCGGCCACCTGTTCGAGGATCCGCGCAGCCGCATCGTGATCGAGGACGCCAAGACGTTCTTCGCCATGGCGCGTGAGCCTTACGACGTGATCATCTCCGAGCCGTCCAACCCGTGGGTCAGCGGCGTGGCCACGCTATTCTCCGACGAGTTCTACGGGCGCATCGTCACATATCTGAAGGCCGACGGGCTGCTGGTGCAGTGGCTGCAGGTCTACGAGACCGACATAACGATCATTGCTTCGATCGTGAAGGCCATGAGCACGCACTTCGGCGCCTATGCCCTCTACAACGCCGACGATTCCAACATCATGATCGTCGCCACGCCCGGCCAGGCGCTGCCGCCGCTCACCGACGCGGCTTTCAACTCGCCGCGGCTGCGGGCCGAATTGGCGCACGTTGGCATCGACTCGATGGCGGACATTCTCCGGCGACGCATCGGAGATCGGCGCACGCTCGGCCCACTGCTGGCGTCATACCGCTCGCCGGGCAACTCGGATTTCTTCCCGTTCGTCGATCTCAACGCACCGCGCTTGCGCTTCATGAACCGCAACGCGATCGAGCTGCCGAGTCTGCTGGTCGCACCCGTGCCGGTGGTGGACTTCCTTGACGCCGAGCGGATCCTCAGCGGGGCGAACGTGCCATCGATCAAAAGCTCCATGACCGCCGATGTGCTCAGTCGTCAGGCCCTGGTCACTCGTGACGCGGTCGTAAGCGGCAGACTGGAATCCCTCGCGCACCCCGCTTTGATCGAGGTCGCTACCATACACATGGCCCGCGAGCAGTGCGCCGATGCCGAAGTGCGGCGCGCATGGCGCGCGGCTTTAAGGAAGATCGCCGACTACACCACCCCGTACTTGAGCGGCGGCGAACTCGATCCCATGTGGAGCCGCGTCGCCACGACGTCGTGCTATCGCGAGTCATCCGGCGTCGAGAGACAGTGGGCCGACCTGCTCGCCGCGGTGGCGCGCCGCGATGCAGCCGGGATCGTGCGCAGCGGCACGTTGTTCGTCGAGCAGCCCGATCCGACGCTGATCGCGGAGCGCGAGTACATCGTGACGGCCTTAGCCGTGGCGCACCTGCAACTCGGCGAAGTCGCGCGCGCGCGCGCGACACTGGCAAGCATTCCGCCGGGCAGCGAGCGTCCGGCCTATCGCCTCGCGCTGTGGCAGTTGACTGCGCTCGTGCATCACGAGCGTACCGACGCCCCGGAGACTGTCTCGGACGCCAGGTCGGGAGATGCGCGGCAGTAGTGGACGTACAGCAGTAGCCGATGCCTCGCGTCGCATTCATGCGCATCACCACCGCTGCATTAGCCTCCTCGCTAGTGCGGTTCCTGCTGACGGGCGCTGCAAACACGCTGCTGGGCCTGGGAATCATCTACGCCCTGAAGCTCCTGGGGCTGCATGACGTGCCTGCCAACCTGCTCGGCTATGCGTTCGGCATCTGGATCAGCTACGCGATGCATGCCAAGTGGTCGTTCTCGTACGCGGGTTCAGTGCGCGCGGCACTGCCGCGCTACATGCTGGTCACGATACTGGCGTACCTGACCAACCTCGCGGTCGTGAGCATCGCCCTGTATTGGTGGAAGTTGAACGGTTACGTTGCGCAAGCGTTTGGCGTTGGGCCATACGCGCTGGTCGGCTATCTGGGATCGAGACTGTACGTCTTCAGGAGAGCGGCGCCGTGACTGCCCGCATCGCTGTGCTGATCCCGTGCTACAACGAAGCCGAGGCGATCACCTCGGTCGTGCGCGATTTCGCCGCGGCGCTGCCTGAGGCGGCGATCTATGTCTATGACAACAATTCGCGCGACGCTACGCGCGAGCGCGCGCTCGAAGCCGGCGCGATCGTGCGTTCCGAAACCTTCCAGGGCAAGGGTAACGTGGTGCGCCGGATGTTCGCCGACGTGGAGGCGGAGGTCTATGTGCTCGTCGACGGCGATGGTACGTACGACGCAGCGAGCGCACGGCGCATGGTGGACATGCTGCTGCAAAACTCGCTCGATATGGTGAACGGCGCGCGCGTCGCGACCGCTGCTACCGCGTTCCGCCCCGGCCATCTCTTCGGCAACCGCCTGCTCACAGGCACGGTAGCCGTCATCTTCGGCGACCGGCTCAAGGACATGCTGTCCGGTTACCGGGTGATGTCGCGCCGTTTCATCAAATCCTTTCCCGCGCTTGCCAGCGGATTCGAAACCGAGACCGAGCTGACCGTACATGCCCTCGAGCTGCGGCTGCCGATCGCGGAAGTGCAAACGCCCTACCGCGACCGCCCGCAAGGCTCGCAGAGCAAGCTGCGCACTTTCCGCGACGGGTGGCGCATCCTGCGTACGATTCTCTTCCTGGTGAAGGAAGAGAGGCCCTTGCAGTTCTTCTCGGCGGTGGCGGCAACGCTGGTGGCCGCTGCGCTCGTACTCGGCTGGCCGCTGCTGACGGAATACCTGCGCACTGGCCTCGTGCCTCGCCTGCCGACGGCGATCCTGGCCATGGGTCTGACGATCCTCGGCTTCGTCAGCGTCGTCGCCGGCTTGATCCTCGACACGGTCACGGTCGGACGGCGCGAGATGAAGCGACTGCACTACCTCGCGCTGCAGGGACCGACCTTCCGCGAGCGCCGGCGCGCCGACTGAGCGCCGCACCGATGCTGCAGCGACTCCCAGCCAGTGTGCGCAACTTCGCAACAGTCGGCGCCATCGGGTTCGTCCTCGACGCCGGCATCCTGTCCGCACTGACGCACGGCGCAGGCTGGTCGCCGTGGGCCGCGCGCGTCCCCTCGTTCACGACCGCCGTTATCTCGACCTGGCTGCTGAACCGCTGGTTGACTTTTCCTGGCCAGGGATTGCGGCGGCGGTCGCTCGAGGCGCTGAGCTACGGCGCGATCCAGGTGTGCGGCTCCGGCATCAATCTGCTGATCTTCGGCCTGTGCCTCGCGGCCGTCCCGCTGCTCGTCGCCGCGCCCGTGATACCTTTCGCAGTGGGCTCGGGAGTCGCCATGGTATTCAACTACGTGGCGCTGAAGCGGCTCCTGTATGCCCGCGAGCGCACCTCACGAGAACGCACATGAGCACGTGGCTGATCACCGGAGGCGCAGGGTTCATCGGCAGCAACTTCGTGCGCCACCTTGCAGCCGCGCCGCCCGCGCGGCTGGTTGTGCTCGACGCTCTCACCTACGCCGGAAATCTCGCGACGATCGCCGATCTGATCGACGACACGAAGGTGTGCTTCGTGCACGCCGACATCCGCGACCCAGCTGCGGTGCGTGACGTCTTCGCGCGCCACGACGTGGAGTGCGTCGTGCACTTCGCCGCCGAGAGTCATGTCGACCGCTCGATCGTCGGGCCGCGAACGTTCGTCGAGACCAACGTGACCGGCACGTTGAATCTCTTGCTCGCCGCCCAGGAGCGCTGGCAAGGCGCACGCGGACGTCGCTGCTTCCTGCACGTGTCCAGCGACGAGGTTTACGGCGCGCTCGCCGCGGCGGACACGCCGCGCGACGAAGCGAGCCCCTACGCGCCGAACAGTCCATACGCCGCGTCGAAAGCGGCATCCGATCACCTGGTCCGCGCCTGGCATCGCACCTACGGGCTGCCTGCGATCATCACCAACTGCTCGAACAACTACGGTCCCTGGCAATTTCCAGAGAAGCTGATTCCGCTGATGATCCTCAACGCGATCGAAGGACGCGAGCTGCCGGTGTACGGCGACGGGCTGCAGATCCGCGACTGGCTGCACGTGCAGGATCATTGCGAGGCATTGCTCGCAGTGATCGGCCGGGGCACGTTCGGCAGCACCTACTGTATCGGCGGCAACGACGAGCGCACCAACCTGAGCGTGGTCGAAACGATCTGTGACCTGAGCGACGAGGAGCTCGGCCGCCGGTCCGGCAGCACGCGCGCGCTGATCCGTCACGTCGCGGACCGCCCGGGCCACGACCGCCGTTACGCGATCGACAGCAGCCGGCTGCAACGCGAGCTCGGCTGGTCGCCGTGCCGCAAGTTCGACGGCTCGCTGCCCGACGTCGTGCGCTGGTACCTTGCGCATCGCCAGTGGGTCGATGCGATCCGCAGTGGCGAATACCTCAGGTTCTACTCGCTGCAGTATCGGCAGCGGCTGCAGGCGACGTCATGAAAGGCATCGTTCTGGCCGGCGGCAGCGGCACACGCCTGCATCCAGTCACGCAGTGCATTTCCAAGCAGCTGCTGCCGGTGTACGACAAGCCGATGGTCTACTACCCGCTGTCGGTACTGATGCTCGCCGGCATCCGCGACATCCTGCTCATATCCACGCCGCATGATCTGCCGCGCTTTCGCGAGCTGCTCGGCGACGGCGCAGAGTTCGGCATCAGGCTGTCATATGCCGAGCAAGCCGCGCCGCGCGGCATCGCCGAAGCGTTGCTGATCGGCGCGGACTTCATCGGCACCGAGGGTGTGTGCCTGATCCTCGGCGACAACCTGTTCTACGGCCAGGGATTCGTCGAGAAGCTTTCGGCGGCGGCGTCCTCGCCCGGCGCGACGGTCTTCGCGTATCGCGTCGCCGATCCCGAGCGTTTCGGCGTCATCGAGCTGGATGCACAGCTTCGCCCGCTGGCGCTCGCGGAAAAGCCGACGCACGCGCGCTCGCAGTGGGCAGTCACAGGTCTCTACTTCTACGATGCCGACGCGGCGCGCATTGCTCGCGGGCTGCAACCTTCGCCGCGCGGCGAGCTGGAAATAACCGACGTCAATCGGGCGTATCTCGAGCGCGGCCAGCTGCACGTGCAGTTGCTCGGCCGCGGCTTCGCCTGGCTCGACACCGGCACGCACGAGAGCCTGCTCGACGCCGGGCAGTTCGTGCAGACTATTCAGCGACGGCAAGCGATGAAGATCGCCTGCCTGGAGGAGATCGCGCTGGAGAAGGGCTGGCTGTCGCGCGCAGCGGTCAGCGCACGCGCCGCAGCGATGGGCAAGTCGGAATACGCGCGCTATCTGCTGGACCTGGTAGCGACATGATGAGCCACGCAGACATTCCCCGCATGACCGTCTCGGTCGTGATCCCCGTGTACAACGCCGAGCCGAATCTGCCGGAGCTTTACCGGCAGCTCATGCCGGCGATGGCTGAACTGGTCGAGCGCTTCGAGGTCATCCTGGTCGAAGACTGCAGCCGCGACCGCTCTTGGGAAATCGTGAGCCGGCTGGCAAGCGAGGACGAGCGCGTGCGCGGCATCCGCCTGAACCGCAACTACGGTCAGCACAATGCCCTGTTGTGCGGCATCCGCGCGGCGCGCTGCGACGTCATCGTCACGATGGACGACGACCTGCAGCACCCGGTCAGCGAGATTCGCCTCCTGCTCGAAGCGATCGCCGCCGGCCATGAGGTCGTCTATGGCACCTCGAACGAGCCGCAGCACGACCTGTGGCGCAACCTCGCCACGCGCATGACGAAGATTGCTCTGCAGGGCGCGATGGGCGCGAAATCGGCGGCACAGGTGAGTGCGTTCCGCGCATTCCCGACGCGCTTGCGCGCCGCCTTCGAGGACTACCGCAGCCCGTCGGTATCGATCGACGTGCTGCTCACCTGGGCCACCCAGCGTTTCACTGCCGTCGTCGTGAAGCACGCCCCCCGGCTCGCCGGTGAGTCGAACTACACGATGCGCAAGCTGATCACGCACGCGTTCAACCTCATGACGGGTTTCAGCACGATGCCACTCAAGCTCGCGAGCGTCGTCGGGTTCGTGTTTACGCTGTTCGGCTTCGGCGTGCTCGCCTGGGTTGTGGGCCGCTACTTCGTCAGCGGCACGAGCGTGCCGGGTTTTGCGTTCCTGGCTTCGATTATCGCGATCTTCTCCGGCGCGCAGATGTTCACCCTCGGCATCTTCGGCGAGTACCTGGGCCGGATGTACGGCCGTACGATGGAGCGACCTGCCTACGTCGTGGGTGAGCGCTGCGAACGGACTGTCGAAACGGAAGAGGCGCGCCAGCGGGTCGCCACGCGGTGAGCTTCGAATACACCAGCCGCTCGATCCGCACGGCTGCGCTGCAGCTCGACTACTTCCTGGTGCCCTGGGACACGCAGATCCTCGGGGTACCTGTGGCGCAGATCGACGCGCTGCGCGTTATCGATCCGGTCGCCGCAGCACGGGACTACGAGGAGTTCGCGAGCTGGTGCGCGCAGGAGCGAATCGCACTGTGCTCGTGCCGGGTGCCGGCGGAGCGCGTTGCGGATTCGATATTCCTCGAAGAGCGCGGCTTCCGCTGCATCGAGCTCAACTACCTGCCGCGGCTGGAGCAGCTGCAGACGCGCTCGTTGCCGCAGGACACGTTGCGTGTAGCGTCAGCGACGCCGCAGGATCGCGAAATTCTGGCGGACATGGCAGCACAGGTGTTCCGCCACGGGCGGTTCCACCAGGACCCGCGCATCGATCCCGCAGTCGGCGGTCGTCGCTACCGCGCGTGGTTGTGGAACGCGTTCGAGCGACCGACGCAGCGCGTACTGAAGTGCCTGCAGGAGGAGACGATCGTCGCCTTCTTCGTGGTCGAGTCGCCGCAGCCAGGACAGTGCTTCTGGTCGCTCACGGGGCTGGCGCCGGGACTGCAGGGCCGCGGACTTGGCAAGCGTGTCTGGCAGACGATGCTCGGCTACCATCAGGTGAGCGGTGCGCACACGGTCACCACCAGCATCTCCTCGCACAACGTGGCTGTCTTCAACCTATACGTGGCGCTGGGTTTCCGCTTCCCGGCGCCGTCAGTCACCTTGCATTGGTTTGCGGGCACGTGAGCTACAAGATCCCCTTCAACAAGCCCTTCCTGGTGGGCAACGAAGCGGAGCTCGTCGCGCGCTGCCTCGCCAGCGGCGCGACTGCCGGCGACGGCCCATTCACACGCGCGTGCCAGGAGCTAATGGAGCAGCGCTTCGCGGCGGCGCGCGTCCTGCTCACGACGTCATGCACGTCGGCGCTGGAGATGGCTGCTCTGCTGTGCGACGTCGGCCCCGGTGACGAAGTCATTCTGCCCTCGTACACGTTCGTTTCGACTGCCAACGCCTTTCTGCTGCGCGGCGCGACGCTGAAGTTCGTCGACGTGCGGCCGGACACGCTGAATATGGACGAGCGCCTCGTGGAGCAGGCGATCACGCCGCGCACGAAGGTGATCGTGCCCGTGCACTACGCGAGCATCGGCTGTGAGATGGACGCAATCGCGACGCTGGCGCGCCGACACTCACTGCGGGTTGTGGAAGATGCAGCGCAGGCCGTCGCTGCCACATACCGCGGCGCTTATCTCGGCACGCTCGGGACACTCGGCGCCTACAGCTTCCACGCCTCCAAGAATTTTGGCTGCGGCGAAGGCGGCGCGCTGCTGGTCAACGACACCAGCCTCGCGGAGCGTGCCGAGATCATCCGCGAGAAGGGCACGAACCGCAGCCGCTTCTTCCGCGGCCAGGTAGACAAGTACACGTGGGTCGACGTTGGCTCTTCGTATGTACAGGCGGACGTGCTGGCTGCGCTGCTGCTGCCGCAGTTGCAAAACATGGAGCAGATTACTGCGCGGCGACGGCGTGTCCACCAGGCCTACTACAGCGCCCTGCAGCCGCTCGCCGAACGCGGGCTGGTCACACTGCCGTCCATCCCGGCGCATTGCGGCTCGAACTATCACATGTTCTACGTGATCGTCGCGGACCTCGCGACGCGCAGCGCGCTGCTCGAACACCTGAAGGCAGCAGGCATCCTCGCCGTATTCCACTACGTGCCGCTGCACACATCGCCAGTCGGGCTGTCGCTGGGATACGAGCCCGGCATGCTCCCGGTGACCGAGTCGCTTAGCGATCGGCTGTTGCGGCTACCGATGTATGCCGGGCTCGAGGAATCAGCGGTTGCCGCTGTGATCGACGCCGTCCGTTCCTTCTACGGCATGCGCTGACGCGGCTGTGCTCCGGGTGGGGACTGCGCGGTTCAGGTTGCGGTACAGCCACCACCAGCCGCTGCGCGTGACGAGCTCGACCGAGCCGCGGTGCTCCTTGAAAATCGCCTGGGAAACGTCGAAGCGGGACTTCACGATGAAGTAGTCGTAACGCTCGCCGCCGTGCTTGCTCCAATCGAACTGCGTCGGGTACCAGCCGAGCTCGTCGGTCATGCGCTTGCCGGCATCCTTGCGATAGCGGACCAGTTGCGAGATGAAATCCGCGAAATTGAAATCGACGATGCCGCGGCCGGTGGCCGCATACCACGCCGGGAAATGCATGTAGAGCGGCAGCGAAAAGTACGGACTGGCGTTCTCGTACACCATCGAGCCCACCCTGCGGCCCGGCTCCACCTGCGCCACGACGGCGCGGAAGCTGGCCGTCTCGCTCGCGAACGCCGCAAAGCGGCCGATGGTCGTGAACGACCACAACAGCACGATGCCGATTGCCGCCCAGTCCAGGCGCCGCCCGGACCCCTGCGGCGGATCCCAGATCATCAGCCATAGCGGCACCAGGAACAGCCCGAGACGATGGAAGAAGTAAGCGGTGGTGAACACGTAGCGCGGCGCGAGCATGAAGACCGCAAATCCGAGAGCAAAGGGCAGCCAGCGCTCCGGCTTGCGGCTGAACGAGCATCCGGCCAGCAGCGGCAGCAGAACCACCGCGGCAGTAATGACCGGCGTGAGCAACCCTTGCGGGCTCTCATGACCCGCCGGTTGCACCAGCAACTGCGCGAAGCGTTCCGATACGAAGCCATAGACGGTGAGTCCATCCTGCACGGACGATTCTCTGCTCATGGTGAACGTGAACCATACGACGAGCAGCGGCAGGACTGCCGCGAACGGCAGCGATTGCACCACCAATGCTTTGGGATTGCGGTATTGCTTGCCGGCCACGTAGCCGAAGGCAATGAGCGAGGCGAAACCGAGCACGATGATGTGGCAGAAGAACAGCACGTGCGCGAACAGCGCGATCCCCAGGCCCGATTTCAGCGTCGGGTGCTCGGCGTAGCGAACAGTCCGGATCAACAGCACCAACGCCAGCGGCGCGGCGACGAGGAACGACAGGAAACCCCAATAGAACGCGAATCCGAAGCTGCACGGGATCGCCAGCCACTTCCAACGCTCGTCAGCGCCGACGACACGCAACAGGCGACCGGTCAGCAATGGCATCGCGAGCAACGAGGCGGTGATGATGACTTGTGTAGCGACAGTCATCGGCAGCACCGTGTCCAGCGCCGCCAGCAGCAGGTAACCGAGCAGGTAGGGCGTGAACCAGTTGATCTCGAACAACTGGGTGAACATTTCGTTGCCGCGCCACACCTCGCTCAGGGCAGCGATCTGCGCGGCGTGCTGCGGCATGTCCACCATCGGCAGATAACTGCCGACCCACAACGGTGCGAACGACAACACCACGATCGCCAGAAACAGGCGTTCGTTGCGCAACGACAGGGTGCTGTTGAGCGATTCGAACAGCGGCGCGCGCGGCTGCTGAGTTGCCTCGGTCACGAGTGAGAAGTCCAGCTGAAGAACCCGCTGCAGAGGATACAGCCCCGCGTCGCGCGGATAGTGTGCGGGAAGTCGCTCTCTTATGTCTGGTGACCCGCGTAACATGCCGCGCGTCCTGTGAGCCGGCCGGAGCACCCGTTGCAATCGTCGCGTCTTAAGTTCCTCGCCTGGTGGCTGCTGGTGTCGCTGATCGCCGTCGGCGTGTGCAGCCTCAAGTGGCCGGCGGTGCACTTCTCCGACGAATATCTGCCCTTCGGCAACGACGCCTTTTACCACGCACGCCGCATCCTCGACACGGTTGCGGACCCGGCCGCTTTCTACCAGTTCGACCGGAAGATCCATGCTCCCGAAGGCAGTGTGCTCACGTGGCCGTGGGGCTACGACTATGCGATGGCGATGCTGGTCAAAGCCGGCGAGCTACTCGGCATTCCCTTTCCGCCGATCGCCATCCTGATCTGGCTACCGGTGCTCGCTGTGCTGCTGCCGGTGGGACTGATCATGTTGATCGCGCGACGACTCGGCCTCGCTCAGCCCCTGGTGATCATCGCGGGGCTCGCTACGGCGCTGTTGCCGCTCACCCAGTTCCTGTACGGCGTCGGGCAGATCGATCACCACTTCGCCGAGCACATCTTCGTGCTGGCTACCGTCGCCAGCGGACTCAGATGGTTCTCGCGCCCGCAGGACGCTGCCGCTGCAATCACGCTGGGTATAGTGCTGGGCGCGGCGACGGCGGTCCAGAACGGGCTGTTCATACTGCAGGTGCCGGTGCTGGCAGCGCTCTTCGCGCTGTGGGTCCAGGGCACGCGCATGCCGGTGCGCACGACGCTGGCGTTCGCCGCAGCACTCATGCTGACGATGCTTGCAGTGCTGGCTCCATCGCTGCCGTTCCGGCTCGGGCTGTTCGAGTTCTACACGCTGTCGTGGTTCCATTTCTACGTTGCCGCAGGCAGCGCTGTCGCCGCACTCGCGCTCGCATACCTCGCGCCGGGCAAGCGCAACTCCGCAGTGCTCGTCGGTATCGCAGTCGTGCTACTACTGCCGCTGGCGCGCCAGATCCTGATCGCGCGCGCGTTCTTTGGCGGCACGATCGCGCGTCTGGACACGATCGTCGAGATGAAGTCACCGGTGTCCATGGTCGCTTCCTCGGTCGGCAGACAAGACCTCACGCAGATGTACTCTGCCTTCGTGTGGTTCGTGCCGCTCACGGCCGTGTATTGCGCATGGCAGGGATGGCGAGAACGAGCAACGCCGCGCCTGTTCTTCTGGATCTGCTGCATATCCGGTCTGGCGTTGCTGCTGGCGCAGTTGCGCATGCACTACTTCGGCTCCTTTGCGCTGTGCCTGCCCTGGCTATTCCTCGCCCAGCAGTGCAGCACGCGATGGCCAGACAAGCACAAGACGGTCACGCTGCTAGCCAGCATGGCCTTCGTGTTGATGTACTGGATGGCCGGACGCTACCAGCTGGCTGGCCCGACGGACTTCGTCGGCGACTTCGTCGTTTCGCGCGCTACGGCCGATCCTCGAGCACCTCAAGCATGCATGCGCGCGGGACCCGGGCATCGTCCTGGCAGACAACGATGCCGGCCATTACATTCGCTACTACACCGAGTGCTCGGTGATCGCCGACAACTTCCTGCTGACGCCGCAGCACGAGCAGAAGGTCCGTCAGCTCGACTATC
>CAWISC010000069.1:0-83688 GCA_963838635.1 uncultured Gammaproteobacteria bacterium
GATTGCCGGCCCCATCAGTCGACCGATGCGTCGCACCCTTCGTGCTGAGGGTTCCAGCGCGGCAAGCGCAGCAGATGGAGCCGCAACAGCGCCGGCACTTGCATCGAGACCTGCAGTACGCCCCCGGCGAACACACCGATCGCGAGCGCCAGCACCGGCTGCTCGAAATACGGCGAAACCCAGGCCGCGAACACGATCATCACGACGTTGAGCGCGACGGCGGTGAAGGCCGGCAGCGCGAACTTCTGATAGCTGTTCAACACGCCGCCGGCGAGGGCCGCGAGCGACACGAACAGAAGGTAGGGGAACGTCCAGCGCAGCGCTTCGACGGCCAGGTCGAACTGACCCGCTTGCTTCGAAACGAAGCCCGGCGCGCAGATCCACACGATCACCGGCGCGACGATCACACCGACGACTGTGACGACCGCGAGAACGCCGCCGAGAGTGCCGGCGACCGAGTCGACCAGCTCGCGCGCTTCCTCGGTACTGCGCTTGGCGCGGTATTCGGCCACGACCGGCACGAAAGCCTGCGAAAACGCGCCCTCGGCGAACAGCCGGCGCAACAGGTTCGGGATCTGGTTCGCGAGGACGTAGACCTCGAGCATGACCGCCGGGATGATCGCGGCGAACACCATTTCCCGCGCCAGCCCGGTGATCCGGGACAGCAGCGTGGTGGCTCCGACGACGGCGGTGCTGCGGAAAAAGCCGCGGTTCATGCGCGCGCGGCGCCAGGCTCGGGTGGGCTCATCGGGGCGCAATGGTACAGAGCGGCAGCGGATAGCGGAGGGCGGATAGCGGACAGATTCGGATCGATTCGGCCAGGCCCTTGCCTCGGACGGGTTGCATCGGCAGAATTCGCGCTCTTTTTTGGAGTCCCCCCGCCCGTGGCCAATATCAAGTCAGCCGAGAAACGAGCCCGTCAGACCGTGAAGCGCCGTGCGCGCAACGTGGCGGCCCGGTCCAAGCTGCGCACCGCCATCAAGGGCGTAGTGAGCGCGGTCAATGCGGGTAATAGGGAAGAAGCAGCAGCGAAGCTCAAGGAAGCCGGCCCGATTATCGATTCGGCGGTCAACAAGGGCGTCATCCATCGCAACAAGGCGTCCCGGCACAAGAGCCATCTGAACGCCCGCATCAAGGAACTGTCCGCCGGCTGACCCCAGCCCGGCGGCTTCTCCCGCTGTAGGCCGGGCTTCAGCCCGACTCCGCCTCCGTTTCCAACACCGCCAACTCCTCCAGCCGCTTCATGATGTCGCGGCAAAGCTCATCCGTGCCCTGCCGGGCCAGGCCGGAAATCCGGTAGACCGGCCCTTTCCAGCGCAGACGCCGGATGATGTCCTTGCAGCGCTGCTCCGCCTCCTTGGCTGGCAGTAGATCCACCTTGTTCAGCACCAGCCAGCGCTCTTTCTTGCCGAGATCGGCGCTGAACTTCTTCAACTCTGCAATGATCGAGCGTGCATCGCGCACGGGATCCGCATCGGGGTCGGGCGGAGAGATGTCGACCAGGTGCAGGAGGACGCGCGTGCGCTGGAGGTGCTTGAGGAAGCGAATTCCGAGACCTGCCCCCTCAGCAGCCCCCTCGATGAGGCCGGGGATGTCGGCCATGACGAAGCTGCGGTGCACACCGACTGCTACGACGCCCAGATTCGGGTGCAGCGTCGTGAACGGATAGTCGGCAACTTTCGGCTTTGCAGCCGAAACGGCACGGATCAGGGTCGATTTTCCGGCATTCGGCAAGCCGAGCAGTCCGACATCCGCCATCACCTTCAACTCAAGCCGAAGCTGGCGCTTTTCACCGGCCAGACCGGGCATGGATTTCCGCGGTGTCCGGTTGGTACTGCTCTTGAACTTGGCATTGCCCCATCCGCCCTTGCCGCCCTTGGCCACCAGGAGTCGCTGGCCGAAACCAATCACGTCACCGAGCTGCTCTTCTGTATCGATATCGACGATAACGGTGCCGATCGGGACAGGAACGTCGAGATCCGTGCCGCCCGCGCCGGTGCAGTCCTGGCCGCCACCGGGCGTGCCGTTGGGGGCCCTGAACGTCCGTTGATAACGGAAGTCGGCGAGCGTGTTGATGCCCGGCGTGCCGACGAGATAGATGTCCGCGCCCTTGCCGCCGTCGCCGCCGTCCGGCCCGCCAAAGGGCACGAACTTCTCGCGGCGAAAGCTCACGGCGCCGCGCCCGCCGTGGCCGGCCTGGACTCCGATGATTGCTTCGTCGACGAATCGCATGAGCTGAATGAAAAAGCCGGTGAATAAAAAAAGCCCCGGAGGGACCGGGGCTCTTTATGCAATGGAGATGGCCGAACCTTTACTCGGAGACGACGCTCACGAACGTTTGCTGCTCGATGCCCTTCTTCCGGAACTGCACACGGCCCGTGACTTTCGCGAACAGCGTGTAGTCGGTGCCCGTGCCCACGTTGTCGCCGGCGCGATAGACCGTGCCGCGCTGGCGCACGAGGATGTTGCCGGCCAGCACCTGCTCGCCGCCGTACTTCTTGATGCCGAGCCGCTTCGACTCGGATTCGCGGCCGTTCTTGGTACTGCCGCCTGCCTTTTTGTGTGCCATGACGCGCTCTCGCTAGATAATCGTCGGCTCAGCCGACGATGCTGGTGATTTTCAATTCGGTGTAGGGCTGGCGGTGCGTGCCCTGCCGCAGGTAATGCTTGCGGCGGCGGAATTTGACGATGCGCACCTTGTCGCCCTTGCCATGACTCTGCACGGTAGCGACCACTTTCCCGCCGCTCAGGAACGGCGAGCCGATCTTGACGCTGTCGCCCTGGCCGACCAGCAGCACCTTGTCGAATTCGACATTGGCGCCGGCCTCGGCCGTGAGCTTTTCCACGCGAAGCACCGAGCCTTCGCTGACTCGATACTGCTTACCACCCGTCGAAATCACGGCGTACATGAGACCTGGAACTCCGGACGGACGGGGGAAACCCCGGCCTGAAAAGGGCGTGAAGTGTACGGACAGCAGCGGTCACTGGCAACTCCCTGATGCAGCGAGCGATAGCGGACCGTACGCCGCCGTTATTTTTCGCGATTTTCAGCGATTTCGGCGCGTTCCGGCGGTTCACGGGTCGCTGAAAAAGGTTAATAACCAGCGGTGGGGGTCCTTCGGCTAACATTTCCCGTCTCCCCCTCGATGGCCGTTTGCTGCATGAGTTTCGATTCCGTCAAAGCCCTGGTCGACGATGACCTGCGTGAGGTCGATCGCGTCATCCGCACGCGCCTCGCCAGCGACGTCGTGCTGATCAATCAGGTCGCCGACTACATCGTGGGAGGCGGCGGAAAACGCCTACGACCGCTGGTCGTCGTCGTGGCCGCTCGAGCTTGCGGCAGCAACGACCGCCGGCACTCGGAAGCTGCGGCGATCATCGAGTTCATCCATACCGCCACCCTCTTGCACGACGACGTCGTCGACGGCTCGACGCTCCGCCGCGGCCGCGACACCGCCAACGAAGTGTGGGGCAACGAGGCGAGCGTGCTGGTCGGCGACTACGTGTATTCGCGCTCGTTCGAGATGATGGTGTCGCTCGGCAGCATGCGTGTGATGGACGTAATGTCCGGCGCGACCAACAAGATCGCCGAAGGCGAAGTCCTGCAGCTGTTGAATGCGAACGATCCAGAGACGACGCAGGAGCGCTACTTCGAGGTCATCTACCGGAAAACTGCGAAGTTGTTCGAGTCCGGTGCGCAGATCGCCGCGATCCTCGCGGGCGCACCCGCCGCGATCGAGGGAGCGATGGCCCGCTACGGCCGGCACCTCGGCACCGCGTTTCAGCTGATCGACGACGTGCTCGACTACCGCTCGGACAGCGAGCAGCTCGGCAAGAACCTCGGAGACGACCTCGCCGAGGGCAAGCCGACGCTGCCTCTTATATATGCGCTGCGGACCGGCAACGAGGACCAGCGGAGCATCATCCGGCGCAGCATCGAGCAGGGCAGCGCTGCGGAGCTGGCGGCCGTCACGGCCGCAATTGAATCGACCGGGGGGCTTGCGTACACTGCGCGGCTCGCGCGGCAGGAGGCCGCCCTTGCCGTCGAGGCTCTCGCCGAACTGCCTGAGTCGGCCTACAAGCAAGCCTTGCGCGAACTCGCAGAATTCGCCGTCGAACGCAATCACTGAGCGTCGCACGCGCGGAATTGGATTCGGGGTGTAGCTCAGCCTGGTAGAGCGCTACGTTCGGGACGTATAGGTCGCAGGTTCAAATCCTGTCACCCCGACCACTGAATTTAAAAAAGAAATTCGTCTTCCTATTTAGCCCAGATTCCATTCCCGTTCGCCGATAGCGTAGCGATCGCAGGTTCAAATCGAAGGTTGTCGCTGAATCTGACAGCAAATTTGGCCCCTCACTGACTCGAAGCGACTCAATCAAAATGAGTCCCCAGCGAAGCCCACATGCCGTCGGCAAGATAAACGAGCTGATAGACGGCAGTGCTGCTGTCGTCCTCGGGACGAACGATGCAAGCCGTTGATGAGTAACTTACGGTGAGAAGCCAACGAAGCTGCGCTGGAGGCACACTGGCTCAAGGCCCTGGCCGATCGACACTTACGGTTTCACGGCCCGCTTCGTCCTCTCGCGCTCATCGTACTGCGCGCGCGCCGTGCTCACGTGGCGCACATGAGCATGAGCCCACGATCCAAGCGGCTGCACCGCCGTCCACAGCGAGCGCCCAAGGCAAGTTAGCTCGTACTCAACCCGTGCCGGCAGCGCGGACACCAGTGTTCGCTTGATCAGTCCGTCTCTTTCGAGCGCCCGAAGCGTTTGACTGAGTACCTTCTGCGTAATGCCGCCAACCGCACGCTTGATGTCGCAGAAGCGTTTGGCTCCATCGCCCAACAGCACGACGATGAGAACGCTCCACTTATCCCCGGTTCTGGCCAGGACCGAACGCATCGCTTCTCGATCGTGGTCGTAGGTGTGGCTGACGCAGTCACTTGTGCATGCCTCGGAATCATTAGCAGTCGTCATAGGCATCAAAGAATTGCCGGATCGGCGTGGAGCACACTGGCTGCACCTCTCTCGACAACCTTTGCCAGAGCAGACGCCTCCGGAAGCACGTGGTGCAAATAGAACTGTGCCAGCTGTTCCTTGCGAGCATAGAACTCGGGGTCCTCGGCGGAGCGATCGACTGCGATCAAATGGCTTCTGGCCATCATCCAGCCGCCGATCACGTTACCTGCCAACATAAGATATGGGACTGCGACAGCGTAGGCGTGCTCGAGGCCCCTCATGGTGTGGTCGAGCATCACAACCGTAGCTTTTCGCAGCACATCGACCGCTTCCAAGCACAGGCTCTTCGATTCCAGTATCGTCGGTACATCTGATGCAGCATCGCGCAGCTCCATCGCGATGTCGGCCAAGAACGTCAACATAGCGGCTCCACCATCTCGGGCGATCTTGCGCCCGATCAGATCGGTCGCCTGAATGCCCGTTGTTCCCTCGTAGATGGGCGCAATGCGCGCGTCCCTGAAGAGCTGCGCCGCGCCCGTCTCTTCGACGTAACCCATGCCGCCGTGTATCTGAATGCCCAGGGATGTGAGCTGAACGCCAAGCTCGGTGGACCAGCCTTTGATGATTGGAATCAGCAGTTCACCACGTGCACGAGCGGCGCTACGGACGTGGTCGTCGAGTGAGTGGTCCGCGAGATCGAGCTGCAGTGCTGCGTAGAGCGTGACCGCACGCGCAGCATCGGTGCACGACTTCATCGTCAATAACATTCGCTTCACGTCAGAGTGATACGCAATGGGCGCGAGTTTCGCGCCGGGCTGCAGCTTCAACCCTGGCGGTCGACCTTGCGTACGCTT
The DNA here is from genome assembly GCA_963838635.1 of uncultured Gammaproteobacteria bacterium. Lineage (GTDB taxonomy): Bacteria > Pseudomonadota > Gammaproteobacteria > Steroidobacterales > Steroidobacteraceae > Steroidobacter. The sequence continues at coordinate 5,814 of CAWISC010000069.1, forward strand.
TAGCGCCCAGTCCAGAGCCAGCTGATACGCGCACTCGGATAGCGCGTAGCCTTCAAGGCCCACCGCAAGTCTCGCGGTGTTCATCATGACGAACATGTACTCGAGGCCGCGGTTCGCCTCCCCCACCAGATAGCCTACTGCGCCGCTGCGATCACCGAAGGTCAATGCACACGTCGGACTGCCGTGGATTCCTAATTTGTGCTCGATCGATACGCAACGGACGTCGTTGGGTTCACCGAGGGTACCGTCCTGATTCACGAGCACCTTGGGCACGATGAACAAGGAAATGCCCTTGCTCCCTGCCGGCGCCCCGGCAACCCGCGCGAGGACGAGGTGGATGATGTTCGCGGTGAGGTCATGATCTCCATAGGTTATGAAGATCTTTTGGCCGAAGAGTCGATAGTGCTTCCCCTCCGCAACTGCCCGCGTGCGAATCGCGCCGAGATCGCTCCCCGCCTGCGGCTCGGTCAGATTCATGGTGCCGGTCCATTCGCCGCTCACCATCTTCGGAAGGTAGATGCGCTTCTGTTCCTCGGAGCCACAACGCTCAATCGCCTCGACCGCACCGCGCGTAAGCATTGGGCAGAGCTTGAATGCGAGATTGGCTGACGCCCAGAGTTCCTCTACTGCGGTGCTCAACACTGCAGGAGCAGCCTGACCGCCGTAGGGATGCGGCGCGCGTAATTGCGGCCAGCCGCTCTCAACGAATCGAGCGTACGCATCGATGAACTCCGGCGGCATCTCCACGCCTTCCGGCGTCCATCTGGCGCCGCGGCGATCTCCGGTGCGATTGATGGGCTGCAGGACCTCCTCGGCGAATCGTGCCGCTTCATCGAGCACGCCGTCTGCCAGATCGGATGAGTACCCGGGCAAGCCCGGCAGGCCGCAGAGCCGCTCATCGCCAACAAGATGGCGAAGTACGAAGCGGATCTCCTTCAGAGGTGCACGATACATTTCACTCGTGCCTCTACCTCGGCTGCATGCGAATCGCACCGTCCAGGCGGATGGTTTCGCCGTTCAGCATGGGAATTTCGAAGATCGTCTGCACGAGACGAGCGAATTCCTCGGGCCGACCGAGGCGTGCGGGGAACGGGACCTGTGCGGCAAGCGAGTCGCGCAACTGCTGGCTCGTCGCCGCCATCATCGGCGTCATGAATGCCCCGGGCGCGATCGAGACGCAACGGATGCCGTGCTGGGCAAGCTCGCGGGCGATCGGCAAAGTCATGCCCGCGACTGCCGCCTTCGTCGCTGAGTATGCGGCCTGGCCGATCTGCCCTTCGAAAGCGGCAACCGAAGAGGTATGAATCAATACGCCACGCTCCCCATCCTGATTGGGCGTGTTCCGCTGCATGATTGCTGCCGCTGCCTTGTCGCAGAGAAACGTTCCGATCAGGTTGATCTTCACTACTCGTTCGAAGAACTCACCGGACATGGGCCCTGCCTTGCCGAGTAGCCGGGCGGCACCGATGACGCCGGCACAATTGACCAGCAGATCGAGACCGCCCATGGCGTCGCACGCTGCTTCCATCGCAGCGTTCACCTCCGCCTCGACGGAAACGTCGCATTTGCGAAAGAATGCACCGATCTCCTGCGCGGCAACCTGACCCACCTGCTCCTGCAAGTCGAGAATCGTCACTTGACCGCCGAGCGCGCGGATATGTCGCGCCACGCCGTGGCCGAGCCCCGACGCCGCGCCCGTAACGACCGCACGCGCGTTCTCAAGCTGCATGGATTGCGATCACTCGAGCGACCAGTGGAAAGAGACGCCGTAGGTACGGGGATCGCCGGGTGCGCCCATGCCGCTACCGCTCGACCCGCCGAGATTGCGCAGATATCGAGTGTCTTCGAGGTTGCGACCCCACAGTGCAACCGACCAGTTGCCGCCGCTCGAGGTGTAGCTGAGACGCGCGTTGGCGAGACCGTAGCCGGGTTGATAGAAGCCTGGCACGCGAGGCGGTTCGTCGGAGCCCAGCACGAAGTAGCGTGTCGATTGATACGCGTATTCGCCGCGCAAAGTCAGATCGGCGCCTCCGGCCAGAGGAAAGTCGTACTCGGCGCTGAACACGCCAGCGAAATCCGGCGAGCGAAGAGCGTGATTGCCAGCGAAGTCGATCGTGCCATTCTGATAGCGCTCGAACCGCGCGCGCTGGAATGTCGCTGCGGCATCCACGCGGAAATTTGCGATGGGTTTCACTACGACGTTCAGATCCACGCCCTTCGTGCGCGTCGCACCGGCATTGTCGATGATCTGCTGCGCCGGCCCGATGATTCGCAGGATCTGCTGGTCCGTGATGTCAGACCAGAACAGCGCGGCATCCACCGTCAGCCGGCGGTCAGCCCACGCCGTCTTGGCACCGAGCTCGTATGAGTCCACGTGCTCGGCGTCGAAGGGCGCAGCTGCAAGCGCCGGTGTCGAAACGAGAGTCGACTGAAATCCGCCGCTCTTGTATCCCTGGCGATACGAGGCATACGTCATGACATCGGGCGTGACATGGTAGTCGACGGTCAGCGCTGGATCGAAAGAGCTCCAGTCCGCCCGCGGGTCCACGGTGTACGGCGCAGCGGCGAGAAAATTCCTGACCGTATGCGTGTCCTCCTTGTCGTCGTATGAGTAGCGGCCGCCGAGCGTCACAGCGAGCTTTGGAGTGAGGTCGTACTTTGCCTGACCGAAGACCGCGGTGCTGTCTGTCGTCAAGACCCGAGAGTCAGCTGCGGACCTGTTACGCACCGCGGCGGTGGGAAACGCAGGTCCGGCGTTATACGAGAAATCCTGCTCCGAGCGACTGTGAAAGTAGTAGAGACCGGCAATCCAGTGCAGCCGCCCGGTGTCTGCGGCGAAGCGCACTTCCTGGCTGAAGCTGTCGTCGTCGGATTCGGAAGCCAACGCAAACGACTCTGCAAGTGTGCCGTCCTGGTCCTGCAAGCGCGCGAATCGGCTCGAGCGATAGCCGCTGATCGACGTCAACGTACCGATCGCATTGTCCCAATCAATGCGACCGGTGATCGCATGCAGATCCTGTTCTTCGTAACCATCCGTGTTGTAGTAGTGCCGGTAGTAGCTCTCACCGCCAGGCAGAGTCGCAGCTGCTTCCGGACTCACCCATGCTGCCCTGCTCGCGGTCGAGATGAACTGGTTGGTCATCCCATTGCGCGACCGAAGCGCGTCGAGGCTCAGCAGCAACTCCACGCTGTCGCCGATGAACTGCAGCTGGGCGCGTCCACCGAGGCTGTCGAGCGTGCCTGGGTCATCGCCTCCCGCAAGGTTTTCGGTGAAGCCATCGCGGCGCTTGTAACTGCCCGATAGCCGATAGAGCAGCCGTCCATCGTCGCTGAACGGCCCTGTGACGCTGCTGCGTGCCAGGACGCTATCGAAGTTGCCCGCTTCGAGGTCTGCAGAGACGCCGAATGTTGAGGAAGGACGCCTCGTCGTGATGCTGATTGCGCCGCCTGCCGCGTTGCGGCCGAACAGTGTGCCTTGCGGTCCCTTCAGGACTTCGACGCGCTCGAGATCGATCAGGTCGAACTGCAGGCCCGAGGCGCCGAACACATACACCTCGTCGATGAAGTAGGCGACGCTCGGATCTGAACCGTTGTCGACCAGATTGGATCCCGCGCCGCGGATGTACGTGTAACTGACGAGGCCGCTGCCGTGCGCGGAGATCGTCAGGCCCGGCGCGAAGTGCTGCACGGCGTCCAGCGTGTTTGCACCCGACTTGGCGAGCGTATCGCCGGGCAGCGCCACCATGGAGATCGGAACGTCCTGTAGATTCTCGGCACGCTTCTGCGCTGTGACGGTCACTTCTTCGATCGTGCCTGCCGATCGTTCCTGCGCAGCCGCGGTACTCACGATCGCGCTTGCCAACACCAACCCTGAGACACGCAATCCGGCCACGCTGTGCATGATGAGCTCCCGCGCGCATTCGGCGCTTATGCTAACGCTTGTTAGCACATTATCAGCAGCCCAGCGGTCGCGACCCCTCAGGTATTGGGGGTAGCCCCGCGCAGCCCGGCGTTGTCAGCTCAACAATTCATCGACGGCAGCGCGGAACTCATTGCAGAAGGCAGCGCGATGCGACTGCCAGTAGTCCCTGTATAGAGTCGTATGCAACAACGACTTCATCGCAGTACACACGGTTTGCCAGATCGCGTCGCGACACTCGCGTCGCAACCATGCCCCGTGCGCCCGACTGAAGGCGCCGAAGATCGCCTCGAGATGTGGTTCGGCAGCGGCTCGCGCAGCTGCATCGAGCGGGGCGTAGGCGCGGCGGCCCAGCACATGCTCCTGGATCGATTCGATGTGGGCGAGCAGCAACTCCAGCGTTGGCTCCGGTTGGTATTCATCAACGGGCATAGCGCGCTCCCCTGTAGCCACATTGAACGCTCCGGCTGGTCAGCGTCCCAAAACTGTTTCCCTGAGCCTCCGTAACCCCGCAGTCATGTTGTCCAGCGGAGGACCGAACGAGAAACGGACCCAGCGACCGTAAGAAGGATCTGCGGCACGCCGTGCGCCGGGATTCACGTCGAAGAAGCGACCGGGCACGACCATCACGCGACGCTCCAGGGCGGCGCGGAACAACTCATCCGCCTCGTTGAACGGCGCGGGCAGTCCGCTGATATCGCCCCAGATGTAGAAGGTCGATCGGGGTTCGTGCGGCACTCGTACGCCTAGCGCGCCGAGCGCATCCAACATCAAATTGCGCTTGCGGGCGAAAACCCTGCGCAGCGCCGTCGTCTCCTGATCGGCACGTGCAGGCTCCAGCACCTGAAGTGCGGCACGCTGTACCGGTGCGGGTGGCCCGCCGTCGATTGCACTCGCAGCTCGCGAGACCTGTTCGACCACATCCGCAGGTCCGACGATCCATCCAACACGCCAGCCCGGATAGCGATAGTTCTTCGTCAGACCGTCGACGAGGATCACCGGGTCGCGATCGACGTCCTCGACGAACTCGGCGGCGGAAACCGGCCGATCACCGGGTGTGCCGTCGGCGCCGTAGATGAAATGTGAGTAGAACTCATCCAGCAACAGGGCACAGCCGGTGCTGCGCGCGATCTCGGTGTAAGCGCGCAACTCGTCGCCGCAGATGACCTGCCCAGTTGGATTGCACGGGTTGCTGACGAGGTAAGCGTCGAGCTTCTGCGCTCTGATGACCTCCTCGAGCATCGCCGCAGTAACTTTGAAGTCTCCCTCGACCGTTGTCCTTACATGCACGGGCTCGATGCGTGCAGCGTGGTAAGCAAGCAGATCCTCGTAGGCCGTATAGTCCGGCGTCTGGTAGCCGATACGAATCGCCCTCAGCGTCGCCAGCAATCGCGACAGTGCAAGCCGACCGCCCGATGCAATCGCCACATTCGCTGCGCTGTACTTCGATCGGTGTCCGCCTCGATACAGTCGGTTGTAGTGATCGGCCACTGCCTGCCGCAGGAGCTGCGTACCGCCCACTGGACCGTATGCATGATCACCGGGCTGGATCTCGATCGACCCGATCCTGGGTGGAGCACCGTCCATGTCTCCGATCTCGGGCTGGCCTTGCCCGAGATTGCTCCAGTTCGGATCGCCGTTAGTGAATCCAAGCTTGGCCGCTTCCGCGACTACATAGATGACGCCCATGTATGGAACGTCCCGAAATGCCGCAATCGTCAGCCCATTCATCGTGCGCACTCCTCGCTATCAATGCGAAAGCAGCAGGGGTTGGATGAGAACCGTCAGAGCCGCGCTGCACGCTGCGACTGCCGCGGTCACTGTCAACGCCGTACCGAACGCCCGTGGCCCTACTCCGCGCAGGTCCTTCAATGCCACGTTGAGGCCGACTGCGGTCATGCCGCAGACCAGAAGGAAATCGGACGCGCTCAGCGCAGTTGTGAGTACCGCTGACCAAGACTGCGCGCCCGCCGAGTTTCCGATGATCGCGTCGACCGTGGTCCGCAGTACTGCGAATGCAAGAAAACACAGGAGGAACGGCGGCAGAACCTGCGTGAATCGCACGCGGATTTTCGACGGACTGTACTGGCGCCATCGCACCCAACAACGCAGGCGCCGCACTCATGAATGACAGCGCAGGGACCAGGAGCAGCAGAAATGAATTGCGAATGAGCTTGGTCAGCGCCGCATACGGCGCCGCGTCGGCCGCGCCGAATTGCTGCGTATATATAAGAGAGGCGCCGACCACCTGGGAGGTGTCGTGGATGGCCGTGCCAAGAAAGATGCCCGCCAGCCGCGGATCGCCTGGGAACAATTCATGTGCAAACCACGGGTAACAGAGCATGCCCACCGACCCGAGCAGTGCGACGCACGTCAAAGCGACGGTCGTCTCGATCGGCCGAGCACGTACGAGCGGTGACACAGCCATGACTGCCGTGCAACCGCAGATGCCGCTTCCCACAGCGATGAGCAGACGCAACGATCGGGACAATCCCATGAGCCGCCCGATCGAGATGCTCACGAACACGGCAGTCGCGACGCAGCCGACAACCACGGGCAACGCCAAGGCGAGTGATGAGCCAACGCCCGTTAGCGTCAAGCGCAAGCCGACCAATGCAATGCCAGCGCGCAGCACAGTCCCACCGACCCACCCGAGCCCTGGCAGCCAGCGCGTGTCTATTCCGAACACGTTGCGCCACGTGAGACCGAGAACGATCGCGCACAGGATTGGACTGACTGGAGGGTAGTTGCCCGGCGCGCCCCATGCCGTCAGTCCTCTAGCCGTCATGTAGGCTGCGACACCCAACGCCATCGCAAGCGCAGCGCCCCACAGCGCTGATGCGCGCATGGCCCAATCCTTATCGGGATGCACGGTTGGTGCCGACGTTCGAGTTGGAGGACTGTTCCGCGAGATCCCTGCGAGCAGTCAACTTGCCATGCAGCTCCGCGACGCAATCGCTGCCAGCGCGGACGTAGAGGAATGGCAGGAATGCATGGACCAGGCAGCGCAGTCCGCCGCCCAGCAGCCGCAGCGCGAATCGACTCGCCGCCGCACAGTGTTCGAAGTATGTCTCTCCGACCGAGGCCGGATGTCTGGAGAAGAGCTGCAACAGGTTCATCGTAAATCGGAAGTTTGAGCGATCGACTAGTGGACGGCTGTGGAGCGCTCCGCTCCGATGCCGGTATTGGCGCGCACGGTCATTTCCGCGAACCGCTCGTCGGTGCGTCGGGACGCAGGCGTCAAGAGCGTTCCGAGCAGCGCGGCTAGAAGGCCGAGCGGAACGCTGAGGACGCCCGGATTCTTCAGCGGAAATATTGGCTCGTGATCGATCAGGCTGCCGGGACCTGTACCCATCACGTTCGGACTCAGCACGATCAACACGATGGAGCTCGCCAGGCCGACCGCGAGCCCGCAGCACGCGCCGGCGGTGCTGAAGCGTCGCCAGAACAGGGACAGAACGATTACCGGGAAATTCGCGCTTGCGGCCACAGCGAAGGCCAGGCCGACCAGGAACGCTACATTCACCGACTGCAGCTTGATCGCAAGCAGGATCGCGACAGCGCCGACCACGAAGGCGGTAATGCGAGCCACGCGAACTTCAGCACCGGCCCGTGCTTTGCCGTGATGAAGAACATTGGTGTAGAAATCATGTGCAAAGCTCGTGCTCGCGCTGATCGTCAGTCCGGCTACGACCGCGAGAATCGTCGCGAACGCCACTGCACTGATGAACGCGAACAGAAACTCCCCGCCGAGCGCCTGCGCCAGCAGTGGCGCGCTCATGTTTTCCGATGAGATGCGGCCGGGCGTCAGCACGGTCGCGGCGCCGAACCCCAGGAACGTCGTCATGATGTAGAAGCAGCCGATCACGACCATCGCCCACATCACGGAGACGCGGGCTGTCGGTGCATCGGGCACGGTATAGAAGCGCACGAGGATGTGCGGCAGGCCGGCGGTGCCGAGGATCAATGCGATCCCGAGCGACACCAGATCGAGCGCACCGTACGGTGGCGTGAACAGGTGGCCCGGCGCCAGGAAGTCTCTGGTGATGCGCGTGCCATCGGCCGCGACCCAACTCACCTCGGAGATTGCGGCGAAGAACTGCGGCAAGCTGAAGTCGAAGTGCGCAAGCACCAGCAGGCTCAGCACCAGAGAACCCGCCATCAGCAGAATGGCTTTGGTGATCTGCACCCACGTGGTCGCCAGCATGCCGCCGAATACGACGTACACGATCATGAGCGCGCCGACGGCGGCGACACCTGCCTCGTAACTCACGCCCGGAAGCAGCAGCTTGACCAAGCTGCCCGCACCGACCATCTGGGCGATCATGTAGAAGGTCGAGACGGCGAGCGTGCTGACTGCGGCAAGTGCACGCACCGGGCGCGGGTTCAGTCGATAAGCGAGCACGTCCGCCATCGTGTATCTGCCGACATTGCGCAGCGGCTCGGCAACGATCAGCAGTACGGTCAGATAGGCGACGAGCCAGCCGACCGAGTACATGAAGCCGTCGTACCCATGGAAGGCGATCATCCCGGATATGCCGAGAAAGCTGGCCGCGCTCATGTAGTCGCCGCCCACGGCCAGGCCGTTTTGCCAGCCGCTGATGCGACGACCCGCTGCGAAGTAGTTACCTGCATCTTTCGAGCGCGCTGCCGACCAGTAGGTGATCGCCAACGTGATCAGCAGGAAGATGCATACCAGCGCTATCGCCATGCTTCACGCGCCGATGCGATGGCGCGCCGCGATGCTCGCCGCAGCACGGTCCCAGCGCCGCGCCGATCGCAAATACAGGCCGGCCAGTGTCCAGGCCATGAAGAACTGCGACAGTGCGAAGAGGTACGCGACGTTGACGCCGCCTCGCAACCGCATGGTCATCAACTGCGGTGCATAGCCGACGAGAACCGGCAGCGCAAAGTAGTACACGATGAAGAAACCGGTCGCGGGCACTATGAAACGGCGCTTCGCTGCCATGAGCGCCCGGAACTCATCGCTTGCTTCGATGCCGCGCCAATCCGTGTGTTCTGCCGCGTTATCCGTAGCAGTCATGTCAGATCCGAAGGTTCTGGGGTTTCGAGTGAGCGAGCGGACCGGCGCATGCACAGATGCGCCGGTCCGAAGGAGCTAGAGGAAGTCGACCTTGACCTCGAGGCCGTAGGTACGCGGCCGGACACGGTTGGTCTCGGTGCCCGCGGGATAGCGCAGCACGTTCGGCATGATGAACGTCGCGGCGCGCTCGTCCCACAGGTTCTCGACGAACAGCGACACCTTCCAGCGATCGCGATCGATCCCGAACCGGAGATTGCCCAGGTCGTAGCTCGGATGCCGGATGCCTCGCTCCTCGAAGCCGGAGTACATCTCACCGACGTAGGAGGCAGAGAAGCTGACGAAGCCATCGGTGTCCTCAGCCAGCGGGAAGCTGTACTGCGCCATTCCCGACACGCTCACCTTCGGCAGATACGGCATGTTGTCCCCATCGCGCGCACCGAAGTTCGGCACATCGCCCTTCAACTTCGCGTCCGTGTACGAGCCGCCGAGCGTCATGAAGAACGAGCGGGAGGGTTGCAGCGTAATTTCCAGCTCCGCGCCGTCGCTGGTCGCCTCGCCGGCATTCTGAGTGAAGGTAAATCCGCAGCCGAGGATCTTGTTCGTCTGAATGTCTGACCAGTCGATGTGGAAAGCCGTAACGTTCACGGTCAGACGATTGTCCATGAACGAGTTCTTCGAGCCGAGCTCGTAGTTCCACACCGTGTCCGACTCGAACCCCCGCGGACCTTCGGTGAGCCCGAGCGTGGCGAGATCCGCCAGACACGCGGGCGTTGGCGGAATGGGATTGTTCGCGCCGCCGACCCGATAGCCCTTGCTGGCAGTCGCGAACATCAGCGCATCGTCACCCAGCCGATACGACATCGAGAACTTCGGGTTCAAGTCGGACTCGCTGCTGACCGAGCGGTTCTCGGAGATGCCGCCCTGAAAGACTCCCTTGAACAGGTTGGAAGTCGTGACTTCCGTATCGAACCAGCGCAGACCGCCCGTCAGGGACAGCGCCGGCGTGATATCGAATGAGACTTCACCGAAGACGGCCTGTTGATCGACTTCGACGCGCTGATTGAAGTCACCGAGGTTGCGCGAGCCAAAGTTGGCCAACGCGAAGGTCGGATCCCGCTGGCGCGCCAGCTCCTCGAACCCAGGCGAGCTGAGCACCTGGTTGTAGATGCGATCGCGTGTGCTGTAGAACACGCCGCCGACCCAGTTCAGCCGCCCGTCGAATGCGCGACCGCTCAGGCGTGCTTCCTCCACGATGTCATCCACCTGCGAGAGGTTCGTGATCGGGGACACGGGGGTTCGCACACCTGCCGGCAGTCTCGGCCGCGATCCGGTGGCGCTGAAGTTGTTGTGCACCAGCAGGCTCAGATCCGACAGCGCGTTGATCGTGCGCTTGGAAGAGCTGGTCGATGAGACGAACTCGCCCCAGCCGAGGTCGTAGGTAACCGTGAGATTCGCGATGCGACTCTCGTCCGGAACCTTCTCTTCGACGAGCCGGTACTGCTCATACTCGCCCAGCGGGATCGGCGAAGCGGGCGCCTCATTGGTGTTGAAGCGACTGCCGAGCATCGACTCCTGCCAGATCAGATTGGCGCCGATCGACAGGTTTTCCGTTGCAAAGTACTTGAGAGCCAGCTTGCCGCCGTGCAGCTCCTGCCAGTTCGCATTGTTCCTGCGCCCAGCCGTGCCCTCGAGTGCATCGATGTTCTGGATATTACCGTCGAACAACCCGAGCGGGCCCTGCGGAGCGACGTTGTCGATGAAGCCGTCGTCATAGCGGTGATATCCGACCATGCGCAGCGCCAGTACATCCTGGATCAACGGCAGGTTGATGACACCATCGATGCCGTAGTTGACGTCGCCATCGACAGTGTTCGATGCCGAAGTCGACACCGAGCCTTCCACCTTCGTGGCATCAGGCTGCTTGGTGATGATGCGAATGTTGCCGGCCATCGAGCTGGCGCCGTACAGCGTGCCTTGCGGTCCCCGCAGCACCTCGATGCGCTCGACATCATAAAGACCGAAGTCCGGGTTCTGACCGTTTACCGTGATCGGCGTATCGTCGATATACAGGCCGGCGGTCTCGCCCTCCTGGATCGCCGTCTGCCGCGTGAATCCCGTCGTGATCCCGCGCAGCACGAGCTTCGACTGTCCGGGACCCTGGTCGATGAACGACAGGCTCGGCACGAGCCGCACGTAGTCGTCGAGGCCTTGGAAGCCGAAGTTCTCCACCTGTTCCGAAGAGAACGCCAGGATGCTTTGCGGCACATCCTGCAGCAACTCGTCACCGCGCTTGCGCGCCGTGACCACGATGGTGGCGATCGAATCTGCTTCGTCCGCCTTGACCTCGTCTTGCGCGCTTGCGGCGCCGGACCAGCAGGCGGTGGCTACGCCGGCGGCACAGCACATCGCGACTGATTGAAGGCAGATCGTCCGCGTGGCATGCAGCGCACGTGAAGTATGTCTATTAGTAATCATTGTTGCCCCTGCTGCGAAGTGAGCCGATGAACAATCACCGCGATCCTAACTGTTGTTATTAGTTCATGACCCCCAGGAATTGAGGGTCGGATACCTGGAAAAAGTCGCCCGGACTCACCTCCGCTTCCGGCAGTACGGGGGGAATGCGCCGCGCGGCGTGTCGCGGTGAGTCCGGGCGTTCTCGCGAAGACAGCGAGCTCAAAGCGGCTTTGTCGAACCATCGACCGTTCAGCACCACGCCGCTCAGGCGCTTGACGTTGGCCACGCTCTCGAGCGGGTTGCCGTCGAGCAACAGCAGGTCGGCGCGCTTGCCCGTCTCGATGGATCCCTGCTCTTGTTGGAGATGCAGGAACTCGGCAGCCGCGACGGTGCCGGTGCGCAGAGCTTCGTATGGAGTCAGCCCAGCGTCGACGAAGTACTGGAGCTCAGCGTGAATGGAATAGCCCGGCAGCACCATCGCGGCAGCAGCGTCGGTACCCAGCAACAACCCAGCCCCCGCGTCGTGCAATGCCTTGACCATCTGCAAGCGACGCTGATGTGTCTCGCGCACCGCTCGACGGTAGTTCGCATCGAAACGCGGCAGAATCGGATCGTGGTGCCACATCTGGCGCAGTTCGTGTGGGACTCGCGCCATTTCAGGCTGATTGAGGTACGCCTCGACTTTCTCTTCCTCCATGAAGTTCTCCAACACCGTCAGCGTTGGGCAGTTCCACACGCCGCTCGCGGCTGTCTCCCTGGCGAGCTTCGGCATCGCGCTGCTGTCCGCAAACGTCCACAGTGCATAGCCGGCGAGCCCGGCGGGAGTCTGCGCATCCGCTGGCAGCAGCGCGCGTTCGTAACCCAATAGATGCTCGATGGATCTCTGACGCGACTGAAGCGCGTGGTGAAGATCGATGTTGGCGCTGACGTGTCCGATGACCTCGATACCGACCTCGCGCGCAGTTGCTGCGATGGTGTCGTACTCGGCCTTGCCCAGGCGCGAGTACACCTTGAAGAAGTCGAAACCGGCGCCCTTGTCTTCGAGTACTGCGAGGCGCGCGGCCGCCGGTGTGTCGATCAGTCGACTGGTCGGCCAGAAGCGCGGATCGGCGTCGGAGATCGCACCGGCAGTGAAAATGCGTGGCCCGGCGATGGCTCCTGCCGCCACTTGTTGTTTCACGAGCAGATGCAGGCGCGTGCCCCACATATTGCGCACTGTCGTGACACCGTTGATCACATAGAGCAGCAGCTCCTGTTTCATAGCCGCGAGGTGTCCATCCAAAGCAGCTTCCGGCTTGGGATCGATCAACAACGGGAATCCGAGATGCACGTGCATATCGGCGAGACCAGGCATCAGGTACTTCCCTCTCCCGTCGATCTTCAGCGCTGAGGCCGGCACAGGCACTGCCTGCACGGCGCCGACGTGCGTGATCCGCCGGTCGCGAATGAGGACCGTCTGCCCACGCAGCACTGAAGGGCCAGTCATCGGCACGACATTCACGTTGGTGATCGCCAGCGTCTGCGCATGCGCATGCGCAGGCACGAGCGAAGCCAGCGCCGCCGCCAGAACGACCGCCATCCGACCCGGACAAACAGTCATGGCTGCCTCACTTCTCGACTTCGAATGCGAGCAGGACGTTGCCGGGGATGCCGGCGATCGTCCCGTAGCCGGACCCGGCGAATAGCCGGCCACCGACGACGGTCACGCCGGGACCGCGAACTGACCCACCCTTTGCGGCGACACCGTTCACGGTCTCGAACGATTGCGCGGTGTTGAACTCCCAGATGACTCGACCGTTGATTGTCGAGTAGGCGCGCAGCATTCCGTCGGCCGCGCCTGAGAACACTGCGCCGGGAATGACCGTGATTGCTCCCTGCTGCATCGAATAGCAGCCCGCCACGCCCTCGCCACAGTTGGCCTTCTGGCCTTGCATGTGCCACACGCGTCGGCCTGTCGCGAGGCTGACTGCCGTCAGTCCGCCATTGAATCGCTCGAGCGGCAGATAGACGCTCTGTGCGTCTGAGCCTGCGCCGAGGCCGATGCCAGGTTGCCACTGGTCCTTCGGCGCCTCGCCCAGATGCGTTTGCCAGATGGTCGCGCCCTCGCGATCCGGATCCAGCGCGAGCACATCACCGGATTCGCCCGCGACGATCAGCACGCTCTGTCCGCTTGGCATTTGGGTGAGGATCGGCGACGCACCGAGATCGACGTCGTTGTACGAAACGTTCTGCTGTTCGATCGGCGGGCAGTTCTCGGTGCGCTTTTTGTCGCCGGGCGAGCAGCCAACCAGCCACGCATCGTTTGCGACGATCTGCCGCACCCAACGCAGTGCGCCGGTTTCGAAGTCCAAGGCAAGCACCGCGTCGGAGGTACTCGCAGCAGGCGCCGTATATGCGTTACCGGTTGCGACGAAGATGACGCGCCGCTTCGAATCGACTGTCGGCGTACTCCACACTGCCGCACCAGCAGGGCTGTACAACTGGGTTCCGACCGAGTTCTTGCGCGTCGGCTGTGGTGCATCGGCAATGGTGTAGGTCTTCCAGATCTGACGGCCGGTATTGAGATCGAGCATCACAATGCTGCCGCGGAATGTGCAGCACTCGTAGCTCACGCCGGCCCCGGCGGTTTCCTCCCACGAAGAAACGGGGACAATGAGACGATCGTCTTGCAGGACGAAGCCGGCTGTGAGTCGAGCCAGCGCATGCTCGTCCACGCGACTGGTCCAGAGCTGCTTGCCTGTCTCCACGTCCACTGCATACACGTTCGCCCGCACGTCACCAAAGAAGGCGGCGTTGCGCACGCCGCGCCAACCTTTGATCGGCGCCACGACCACTGCGGTTCGCACGCCGGTGGGGGCTTCGAACGACCAATGCACACAGCCGGTCGCTGCGTCCAGCGAATAGACATAGCCGGCATCCGTGCCGAACAACACGCGGCCGCCGACGACCACGGGCAAGCCATACATCGAGGTCGCGCCGGGCGCGCCGAACGCCCATTTCAGTTTCAGGCGCGGCACTTCGACGCCCGTGAGTCCCGCCGCCTCCTGGCCTTGAAAGCGCGCGTTGTTGGCGTGTGGGCTCCAGCCGTTCCACGAGGGTCCGGCGAACAGATCACCCGCCACACCGCCTTTCGGACAGCGGTTCTTCATGGACTCCGCGCGCCCGGCACCGGCGCTGCCAAGTGGGCGCATGGATATGAACTCCGCGATGGAGCGCTTCTGTGCATCCGTCAATCCGGCGGCCTGTGCGATCGGCGCCATGGGCCCGGTCGTCAACGCGGCCAGCACGCGCTCGGGCATGAACTGGCTCATCGCTTCGCGGTTCGGTGCGTGCGTATTCGGATCGGGTTGGCGGTGGCACGACATGCAATGCTGCTCGAACAGCACGCCGCCGATGGGTGTCTGTGCGAAGCCGCAGACCGGCAGCGCAGCAGCAATGGCAAGAAGGCAGAGGCTCGCGAACCGATGCATGGCGTTCTCTCTCTCTCAGCTTCCACTGTGTGCCGCGTAGCGCTGGCGTTGCGTGGCTGATGCGGTCGTATCGCAAGCAACTACGCGCGTCACAGCTGCCACAATGTCCTGCGAAGTCGGAATGAGCGCATCCTCGAGCTGTCGCGCATAAGGGATCGGAACCTGCGGGGGTGCCACGCGCACGATGGGTGCCTTGAGCGCATCGAAGGCGCTCTCAGCGACCTCGGCGGCGATCTCTCCGCCGCAGCCGCCCACCTTGTAAGCCTCGTGTGCGATCACGAGTCGTCCCGTCTTGCGCACGGACTCGACGATCGTGGCGATGTCCAGCGGATGCAGCGTGCGTGGATCGACGATCTCTGCTTCGATGCCCTGTTTCGCGAGGACGCTCGCGGCATCGAGCGCACGGCTGACCATGAGACCGATCGCGACGATCGTCACGTCGCGTCCGGCTCGCTTGACCTCGCTGATGCCGAGCGGAAGCACGTAATCTTCGGGCGGCACTTCCTGGCGTGCACCGTGATACAGGTGCATGTGCTCGAACACGACCACGGGATTGGGGTCACGAATGGCTGCCTTCATCAATCCCTTTGCGTCGTACGGCGAAGACGGCAGAACGACTTTGATTCCGGGCACGCTCATGAGCCACGGATGCAGATCCTGCTTGTGACCGAGGTGCGGGCTGATCCCGCATTTCAATCGCAGGACGAGCGGCACGCGCATCTCGCCCGCAGAGAGGTAGTGCATGCCGGCGGCGTCGATCGCGAGCGACTGCATGCCCAGACCCAGGAACTCGGCGAACATGAACTCAACGATCGGCCGCATGCCCATGACGGCCGCGCCGACACCCATGCCGATCATGGCCGCTTCGGTAAGCGAGGTCTCGACGATCCTCCCTGATGCGCCGAACTCGCTCCACAATCCCTTCGTCGATTGCAGCGCGCCTTCGAAGGGACCGATGTCCTGACCGATCAGGAACACCGACGGGTCACGGATCATCTCCTCCTGGATCGCGGTGACGATGGCCTGTTGGTAAGTCAGTCTCGGCATGGAGCGTCTTCCGTCAGTGCGCGTACACAGCATCGAGGCCGAGGTGCTGCGGCGTCGGGACCGCATCCTGCTGCGCAGCCTCGATTCCTTCCGCAACCTCGCTCCGCGAAGTTCGATCGATCTCGGCAAGTTGCTGGGTCGTGGCGAGTTTCGATGCGAGCAGATGTCTCTTCATGTGCTCGATGGGATCGCGTTCCCGTGCCGCCGCCACTTCGCCGGCCGGCCGGTACTGCTCCCGGTCTGAAACCCAGTGCCCTGTGAGCCGGCAGGCGAGCGCTTCGATGAGCGTCGGCCCCTCACCCGCGCGCGCTCTTGTAACAGCGCTACTCACGGCCTCATGCACTGCCAGCACGTCCATCCCGTCGACCTGCCGCGCGGGCATACCGTAAGCGGCACCGAAGTGCTCGAGCGATGCATCGTTGAAAGCACGGTTCGCGCTCATGGAGATCGCATACTGGTTGTTCTGGCAAACGAACACCGCGGGCAGCTTCAGCATCGCGCACGTGCGCAGCGTTTCGTGGAACTCGCCGCGATTGGCAGTGCCGTCGCCGAAGCTGATGACACTGACGTCGTCGCGAGCCTGGAGCTTCATCGCGAGCGCCGCGCCGGCTCCGTAGCAGATGTTGGGACCGAGTACGCCCGAGTACAGGCCGATGATGTTGAGCTTGAACGAGCCGCAAAACTCGTTCTTGTGCCGGCCCTGCGAGATGCCGGTCGCCTTGCCGAGAATGCTGGCGAAGATGCGATGGATCGAATCGCCGCGCATGTACGACACGATCTCGCAGCCCCGATAGTGCGGCGAGAGGATGTCGGACGGTCGCGCCGCGTAGAAGCTGCCGACGACAACCGCCTCCTCCCCTTCCACCGAATGCCAATCGGCGCGCGAACGGCCGAATGCCTGCGCCATCTCGCGCCCGACAACGAGATAACGATAGATTTGCAACAGATCTGCCGGCGCGAACGATGAATCGGTGGCGCTCATTTCGCATCCACCGTCGTGACTGCGCCCAGCGCATCGCCAGCCTTCACGACCTGGTCCTTCGCCACGAAGCACTCGGTCAGCACGCCCGCCGCCGGGCTCTCGATCTCCACGTTGACCTTGTCCGTCATCGCCTCCAAGAGCACTTCGCCCTGCGCGACCTCATCACCGACGTTCTTGAGCCAGCCGACGATCGTCACCGGCGACGCTTCGCCGGAGAAATCCGGCACGTTGATCAAGGTGCGCTTGCCCCCAGTCATGGCGTCGAACCCTCCGCCGCCGGCCCCTCGATCTGCTCCGGGCTCGCGATGATGTCAGCGATAGTCTGGAAGAAGGCCCCGGCCGGATATCCGTTCAGAATCCGGTGGTCGTGGGTCAGGCTCAGCCCGAGCACCTTGCGCGGCACGAGCTCCCCGTGACTGACCTGCCATTCGTCCCGCACGCGCCCGATGCCGAGAATCGCGCACTGAGGCAGATTGATCAGCGGCGTCGTGTACGAGATCGCAGGGAACATCCCCAGATTGGTCAGCGTGAATGTTCCGCCCCGTACGTCGGCGAGCGCGAGCTTGCGTGACTGCACACGTCCTTGCAGCTCAGCGATGCGCGCTGCGACTGCTGCGATAGTCAGCTGATCTGCATCGTGCACGACCGGCACCACTAGCTGTCCATCGGGCCCCGCGAACGCAACACCGACGTTGACGTGCTGGTGAAACTGCAAGCCGTCGTCGTGAAGGCTGACGTTGACGTTCGGATGCCGGCGTAACGCCAGCGCGACGATCTTGATGAGCAGGTGGGTGTACGTGAGCTTCACGCCCGTCGTCGCTCAATGCCGCGGCCTGGGTGGCGAAATAGAGCGCCAGCTGCGATGCGTCGGCGTCGCCCAGAATCGAAACGCGCGCCGTTGCCAGATGCGACTGCATCATGCGTTCGCTGGTCAGGCGCTGCACGGCATCGAGTCCTTTCGGCAGCGGCAGACGATTGCGGAGTTGCGGCTGCTTCGATCATGACGCACTAGCTGCAGTGCTAACCATTGTTACTATCTCTGTCACATACTAACAACCGTTATGATCTTTGCAAGCCTCCTGCTGCTGTTCCGTGATCGGTGTGAATTGCAAATGCTCATGCGCGCCTGCGCGCACCCGCGCGACGCAGCGCCTTGCCGGTGAGATGAGGCCGCAGCACGCCGAAGACCTCTTCGACGAACTGTTCCGGGGATGCCGGCTCATTCAGGATCACCAGCCGCGACTGCCAGAACGAAAGCACCATCCACGAGCGGCGCGTCAACACCTCCAGCTCCTGCGCGTCCAACGGCTCGAGAATCTGAGCGTCTATGAGCGCGTTGAAGTAGCGCTTGCTCTGCTCGATGCGGCGCCTCACGACGGCCTGGTACGCGCGCTTCACCTTCGGATAGGCGCGCAGGATGTCGGCGGCATCGATGTAGAAGAATCGGTACCGATGCTGCACCTCCCAGATCTTGCCGAGCATCTCGCGATAAGCATCGAGGTCGGTCGTGGCGAATGCCGCAGCGGACAGCTCGTTCATGCGCTCGATGAGCGAGTCGAGCGCGTACTCGACCAGCAGGTCCTTGCTCTTGAAATGATAGGTGACATTGCCCGGGCTGATGTCGAGCTGCGCGGCCAGGTCGCGCACGCTGACGCGCGCAAGCCCTCTGGCGTTGAACAGATCGATGGCGGCTTCGGCGAGGAGCTGCTTGGTGCTCATTGCGCCACTTCTAGTACGAGTGAACTAATTCGAGTATAGCCCCTCGTACGAGCGTACTAAAACCCCTATTTCGTGGTGGCGGGCGCCGCGCACTGGCGGCAGACGGAGTTTCCGACCTGGATCAGGCGGTTAGCCGACAGCTGAGGCCCCCGTCCACCGGCAGCAGCACGCCGTTGACGTAGGCGGCCTCATCGGAGGCGAGGAACACTGCAGCGTTGGCGACGTCCCAGGCGTTACCCATGCGGCCGGTGGGAGACAACGCATCGCGCTTGCGACGCATGGCCTCGACTCCGCCGTGGTCGCGCACGATCTGCTCATGCTGATAGATCACCGGCGTATCCATCAGCCCGGGCAGGATGGCGTTGGCGCGGATCCCCTTGGCTGCATAGGTAACTGCAACACCGCGGGTGAACTGATTCAGCGCTGCCTTCGACGTCTGGTATGCGATGTAGGGATAGTTGCCAATGCCCAGACTGGCGATCGACGAGATCAGGGTTACCACGCCTTTACCCTGCCGCTCCAGAATCGGCAGCACCTGCTTGCAAGCCAGAAACGCGCCTTTCATGTTGAGCGCGAAGATCGTATCCCACTGCCGCTCGCTCAGATCGCTGACGCCGCCGAAGGTACCTTCGCCCACGTTGTAATGCAGGATGTCGATGCGCCCGAAGCGCGCCAGCGCCGCCGTGGTCGCGCGCTCGATGTCCGCGGAGCTGGTCACGTCGGCAGCCAGGGGCATACAAGCCGCCTGCGGGTGCTGCTCTCGAATCTCCTCTACGGTTTTTTCCGCGCGCTCGAGGTGCAAGTCGACGGCCACCAGCTGCGCGCCCTCGCGCACGTAGGCGCAAGCACATGCCTTGCCGTTGCCCCAACCGGGTCCAACAGAGCCCGCCCCCAGCACCAGCGCGACCCGACCGCTCAGCCTGCCGCTCATCGCAAACCTCCCAGGATGCATCCGCGCGTCGACCTGACGAGCTCGCCGGTCGCACGGGAATGATGCTAACAGGTGATAGTATCAGCGGCAACGCAGCGCGGTTGCGATCCTAAGCGCTGGTGCGGATCGACATTGCGGCCTTGCGTGCGGCGCGGCCGTTACTGACTTCGAGGCCGGGCATCTGCAGCACATCCTTGATCATGCGATCGAGCAGCTCGCCGAGCTTCTGACGCTCGGCCGGCGCCAACGAGCGGATCAGCATCTCTTCTGTCGTCACGTAGTGCGGGATGATCTTGCGATACACATCCCATCCCTTGCGGGTCAGTTCAAGCACCGCGCGCCTTCGATCAGCAGCGTTCGTGGTCCGCGCGAGTCGTCCGGCGCCCTCCAGCCTGCGGACGGCCCGGCTCACGTGCATCTCCCCGTAGCCGGTGCTGTTGCAGACGTCGATGGCGGAAGCGCCAGGCTGCGCTGCTATTGCGGAAAGGATGCGCCACTCGGCCAAGGTCAGATCGTATTTCTCCTCATAGGCAATCTGGTAGCGCTTGCCCAGGAGATTGACCAGACGAATCATGCGGAAGGCGAACGTCCGATCGATGTCGAGCGATCCGTCGGCGGCTTTGGCGGGCGCGGAACGACCGCTGCTCTTCGATCCTGCTGCTTTCATCGTGTGTCAGGTCCTCGGTTGACGCGTGCAGCATAGCTTAGTCCGTTCCTGCCCTACAGATGACTCGCCGCGCGCCGAGCGCTTGCCAGGCCAGCAGAGCGCCAGAGCACGCAGCGAGTAGCGCCAGGAATGCAAACCCGCTGCTGTACGAGCCGGACCGATCAGCGAGCCAGCCGATGAGCGACGGACCCGTGAACGTGCCGAGATTGCCGGCGATATTGATGAATGCGATGCCGGCAGCGGCGCTGGCACCGGTCAGGAATGCCGAAGGCAGTGTCCAGAACGCAGCGATGCTGCCATAGAAGCCGACCATGGCGATGCAGACTGCTGCGAGCGCCCAAGCCGACGGCAGTAGCCACGCCGCGCCGAGCAACCCGCCCGCGATGCACGCGCAGGCCGCTGCCACGACGGATTCTCTACTGCGCGCGCGGTCCGTCCAGTAGCCCCACACTGGCAACAGCGCAGCAGCGACGGCCGAAGGCAACGCGGCCAGCAATCCGGTGCTGCTGATCGAAAATCCCATCGACTGAATCACGAGCGGCAGAAAAATGACCGCCCCGATTCCGCTCGTGCCGACCCCGAGGTTGACTACGGTGAGCAGCCACACGCGCTTGTTCGCAAGTACTTGTCTGACGGCGGCCATCCCGCGTGTGGGCGTCTTGATCTGCGCGCGCTCTGCGGCCAGCCGCTTCACCAGCCAGTCTTTCGCCGTTGGCGCCAGCCAATTCGCATCTGCCGGCTGATCCGTGAGCGCGTACCAGACTAAAGCGGCGAGCAGCACGGTCGGCAGAGCCTCGACGATGAACAACCACTGCCATCCCGCAAGCCCAAGCACGCCGTCCCACCCCAACAACCAGCTCGAGATAGGCGCGGCAATGCTCAATCCGACCGGCATGATGAAGAGGAACGAGCCAAGCACGCGCCCGCGATACTCACTCGGGAACCAGTAGGTGAAGTACAGGATCACGCCAGGATTGAACCCCGCTTCCGCCATCCCGAGGAGCAGACGTATCGCCAGCAGCTGGCGCGGAGTCTCGACGAATGCGGTCGCTGCCGAGCACACACCCCAGGCAATCATGATGACGGCGATCCAGCGTCGCGCGCCCAAGCGATGCAGGAGCAACGTACTTGGAATTGCAAACAGCGCATAGCCGATCGCGAACGAGCCCGCACCGGCTCCGAACACGGTGTTCGAAAAGCCGAGATCCGCGTTCATGGTCAGCGCGGCGAAGCCGATGTTCACTTTGTCCAGATAGCTGAAGAACAGCACCAGCGCCATGAGTGGCACGATCCTGCGCCACACCTTGGCCATCGTGGCTCGCTCCGGCGTTGGCGCGGGCAGGTCGCTCAAGACCTGCAACTCACATCAGGCGTAGCGTCCCTGACCAGCCGTAGCAACTCACGAACGTCGACTGCCGTGTCGAGTTTCGCAACACACTCGTGAATCGAGGCGAGGGCGTTGCCGAACACCGGGCCGGCCAGCCTGCGGAATTTTTCTGCCACTGCGTGCGTGTCCCAACGCATGTCGTGCACGTCGGCTGCGTTCAATCGCAGACAAGTCCCTTCGCGCAGGTGAATCTCGAGCGTAATCGCTGCGTCGTCGCTCGATGCGAGGAAAGTGCGCTGCGCCAGCGACTCCACTTCGGCATCCGCGAACGACGTGCGGAAATACGCAAGGTCGGTCACGGGTCTGCCAAGCAACGCTGCAGCAGCCGTGAACTTCGCCGACATCTGGGCCTGCAGCATGTTCGCGCACGGCGGGTCGTTCGCGACGCCAGGCGCCTCGAAGCTGTTCAGGCCAGTCGCTGGACGTCTGAGCACCAGCCGGTCGATCTGCCGTTCGTGCAGGTCGGCAGGCCGCAAGGCACGAATCATCAGCATCGTGTCTTGGTTGAGCGCACAGGCTGGAAATGGTTTTGAGCGAACTCGTTTGAGCGCGAGCTCGCGTGTAATCGGCGTCGAGCAAAGCGCCGCTGTCACCTGGGCCCGAGCCATAGGTGTTGAAGAAGCCATTGCGGCCCTCCAGGCTCAGCTGCGAAGTTTGCGCTCCTGCGCGCGCCAGCATCGCAGCGGCGATACCCGAGCGCGCCGCGAAGCCGGCATGGAAATAACCCTCCATCGTTCCGTCCGCGAACGGTTGGTATAGGCCCCCGACCATGTGTGCGGCTAGATCAAGTGCGCTTGCCAGACGTTCGGTGTCCAGATGCATGAGCATGCCCGCGGCAGCTGCCGCACCGAACACGCCGATGGCGGGCACCGCGCGGAAGCCGCGCACATGCATGGTCGGCGGCACGGCGTGACCCATCCGATCTGCAGCCTCGTATCCGACGGCCAGCGCAGCGAGAACTTGCTCACCGGTGCGGCCATACTCCTCGCCGACGGCGAGGACGACAGGCACGATGTAAGTGCCGGGATGTCCGCCGCCGCCGAGGTCTTCGTGCAAAGCTGCATGCCCCGTCACCGCGTTTGCGAAGGCCGCATCGCTCATGGATACCTGGATGGTCCGCCCAATGACCGTGCAACTTCCGCGGCTGTCGCCGATCGATGCACGGGCCACGCTCGCAACGGGCTCAGCCAATCCGCTGCACGTCACGCCTAACGCATCCAGGATCCGGTCCTTCGCAGCAGCGATGGCGGCTGAGTCCATACGCTCATAGGTCAGCTCGGACAGGCGCGCTGCAAAGTCGCGCATCAGTCCGCCCTGTGACAGCTGCGTACTCATGGCCCGAGTCGCCAAGCACTGGCCACGATGTCAGGCCCGGCGGCGAAACTTGACCAAAGTCACTTCATCCGTGACGTCTTCGAACACCGCAGTGACAGGCATGCCCGCGTGGATCTGTGCCGGCGAGACATCGATGACGTGACTGATGAATCGCATGCCCTCCTCCAGGTCGACTTGCACCACCATGTAAGGCACATCAGCAGCGAAGCTCGAATCGAACGCACGCCGGACGACAACCCATGACGAGACGCTGCCGCGTCCACTCAATGCACACCACTGCAGATCTTCCGACCAGCATTGCTGGCATTGCTGTGCGATCGGAAACACCCAGCGCCCGCATTGCTTGCACCGAGGCAATCGCAGCTCGTGCGCCCGCGCGGCCTGCCAGTAAGGCAGACTTGCCGCGGTCACTCGCGGCAGTGGCTTTGCATACGGGGCGTGTGCAGTGGTCATTCAGCCTCCGTCGTGGCAGTCGATGTCTACGTCGCCGTCAGGATGAGGGATGAACGGTCCGTCGAGATGTACTGACAAACTTCGACATTGCGTTGCTGTGCTGCCCCCGCTTCACCGCGCAGCTGCCGGACCATGTCGATCTGATGTCCCCATCCGAAGGATTCGATATCAGACAAGCCGCCACCGCAGACATTGACGGGAAGCTCGCCGCCGGGCGCGGTGCGTCCGTTCTGAACCCACGCGAGCGCCTCGCCTTCCTTGCAGAATCCGAACTCCTCCAAACCGAACAGCACCAGCGGTGAGAAGGCATCCAGCGCGCCCAGCAGATCGATGTCCGCAGGACCGACCTGAGCCATTCGATAGACCGGCATTTCGGGCGCCCGGTAAGGCGCTTCACGCTGCTGACCAATCCCGAGACCGCAACGCGAGAACACGAATGCTTCCGCACCCGAGGCGCTGCCTTGATAGCCGGTGATGCGCACCGCCCGCTTGCGGCAATCGGCAGCTCGCTCTCTCGACGTGACGATGATGCAAAACGCCGCGTTGCCCGCGATGCAATGGTCAGGCACTCGTAACGGCTCGACGACGAATGGCGCCTTCACGTAGTCCTCGTGCGTGAGCGGACGTCCGTGAAAGTATGCTTCGGGCTGCAACTGTGCCCATTGGCGCTGGGCTACCGCGATCGCGCCGAGGTCTTCCGGCCGCCCACCGTATTTCAACAGATACTTCTGCATGGCCATCGCCGCGCCGGCGCCGATCGATGTCATGCCGTAGGCGGGCGACTCGAGGTGCGGCCCGCCGCCCTCGCGATCGCTTTCATGATCGGACTGCACGCCGGGGATCTTCTGCGGCCCGTACAACATCTGCCCTGTCGATACGCAGGCCACGTAGTTCGCCTGGCCCGTGAGCACCGCCCACGCCGCAATGGCGATGCAGGTCGGCTGCATGCGGCCGTGCATCCACGATTGAAACGCGAACCGGACGTTGGGCAGGCCGATCATCTCGGGCAGCTTGTCCATCGCCGCTTCCGGTGGAACCATGTTGATCATGACGCCGTCGATGTCTCGCGTGACAGCCCCGCATCGGCCGCGGCGGCCTTCAACGCGCGCGCAATGTGCAGGAGATAATCGGGCTGTCGCTCGCGATCGACGCGCGTTCGTCCGACGCCGACGATCGCCGCCTGATCCTTCATGTCGAACATGCGCGCATCTCTTCGACGTCAATCGTGGTCGGGGTGATGCCGGCGACGCCCTCCTCTCTCAGCAGTCGCTTGGCCACCTTGTGCGTGTCGGTACGAGGCAGCTCTGATCTGAACTCAATGAAGCGCGGCACCATCGAGCGCGGCAGATTGCTGCACAGATACCTCATCAACTCATCGATTGATGGCCTGCGCGCATCGCACAGGACGCAGAGCTTCACCTCCGATTCCCCGAGTTGCGACGGAACTGCGATCGCTGCCGCTTCGATCACGCCCGGGCATCCACGCGCGACCTGTTCGATCGACTCGGCCGGAATGTTCACGCCCTTGCGCCGAATCTGGTCACCCATACGCCCGATCAGGTACAGATAGCCGTCAGCATCGAACCGGGCGAGGTCGCCGGGGTGGAACCACAGATCGCGCGTCGCGTTGACCGTCGCGACGGGGTCGCCGAAGTATCCGGCGAAGATCAGATGCGGGGCCCGCGGCCGCCAAACGAGCTCGCCCTCCTGCCCCGCAGGTAGCGGCAAGCCGTTGTCATCGACGATTTGCATCTCGAACAGCGGACTCGGCTTGCCGCACGACGCCGGGCGCTCGACGTCACCCTTGGCGGTATAGGCCATGACACCGCCTTCCGAAGAGCCGTAGATCATGATCGTGCGCGTCGCGAACCGCTCTTCGAATTCGGGCACGCGATATGCGGTCCACAGGCGACGGCACGCGTGCTGCCGATCGAGCTCGCTCGGCGGCTGCGCCAGCAGTATCGGCACGAGCGGATTGATGACGTGGGCGAGCGTGGCTTGGTGCGCGGCGATCTGTTTCCAGTAGGAGCGCGCGCTGAAACGTTCGTCGACGATGCAGCAGCCGCCGAACAGGATGGTGGGCACCACGCCGAGGATGCTGGCGATTCCGTGATGCAGGGGAAAGCAGGTGTAGAGACGATCCGAGTGCGACAGTTCCGTCAGCCAGGCGAAATGCGCCGCCATCACGGCGATCTCGGAGTTCGTCATGCCGACGGCCTTGGCAGGTCCCGTCGTTCCCGATGTGTATCGAATCGACACGATTTGCGTGGGGGCCGCTGGCGTCGCACTGAGGCGCTCGCTCGCGAGCACACGATCGAGCGAGACCACGCGCAGACGCCCGCAGGACGCCGAGCTTGAATCGACGAGGATGGCGATCTGCAAGTCCGGCACATCCCCGAGGACGGGCTCTAGGGACGCGAGGGCAGCGCGGTCACAGATGATCGCCTTGACCGATGCCACTTTCAGCTGGTGAATCAGCAGTGCGCTTCGCATCTCATGATTGATGGAGACGTCGATCGTTCCAGCGAGCAGCGACCCCCACCACGCAAGCACATACTCCGGTCGGTTCGTCAGCATGATGCCGAGCCGCTCGCCCGGTTCCAGTCCGAGGCCGCGCAGTCCTCCGGCGAACTGCTGTGCATCCCGCAGCAGATCGTGCAACGTCCAACACACGCCGTACGTGGGGAATTCCAAAACGCGGTGCTGCGGCTCACGGGCCGCGCGGTCGACGAGCGCCCCGGCAAGCACACGTTCCTGCAGCGGCGGCAGCGGCGCAATCCGCGAAGCGTGCGGAAGAATCATGCGGACGATGCTAGGCAGCGCTGTGCGCACGTGCCCCTCAAGCAATGGGGGCTGGAGCACCTGCCGCACATGACGGCGCCGCTCTGCGAGAGCCGTTCGATTGCAGCGGCCTCGTAGCCGAGGCTGCGCAGGATCTCATCCGTGTGCTCGCCGAATTGCGGTACTTGCAGATGGGCGCGGCCAGGCTCTGCGGCAAACTTGATGGGAATGCCGATGTGCTCGTGGCCGTTCGCATCCTCTACTCGCATGGAGCGAGCCTGCGCGTGCAGATCGTCGAACGCCTCACGTAGATTGTTCACCGGCGCGAACGACAGGTCCTTGTCCACAAACCAGTCGATCCACTCCGCTCGCGTCCTGGACGCGAACAAGCCGGACAGAAATTCGATCAACGGCGCCTGGTGCGTGCCAGGGCCCAGCTCGCACAGCGGCAGGAAATCCAGCCGTCCCAACTCCTGCAGCAGAGTCCGCACGAACTTCAATTCCTGTGCGCCGAGCACGACATGGCGTCCATCGCTGGTTCGATAGATTCGATAGAACGCCGAACCGCCCCAGAGCCGTTCGTGCTTGGGCGTCGGTGCGCGCTTGTGCGCAAACACGGCTCCAACGGCATTCGGCAACCAGGCGAGAAGCGCATCATGCATGGAGATGTCGAGGTGATCGCCGCGCCCAGTCCTCTGTCGTCGCAGCAATGCCATGAGGATGCCGCTGAGCGCCGTCAAGCTGCTCGCCATATCGGCAGCGGGCACACCAGGCAGTGCGGGCTCGTCGTCGTTGCCCAGGTTGATGCTGAGCGAGCCGGCCAGGGCCTCGATAGCAAGATTGTGCGCCGGTACGTCGCGGTACGGGCCGTACTGCCCGAAAGCGCTGATGGAGCAGTACACGATGGCGGGATTGCGCTCGGCAACCTTGGTATAGCCGAAGCCGAGCCGCTCGGCGACTCCAGGTCGGAACGCTTCGATCAGAACGTCGGCGGACGCCAGCAGCGTCATCAATACTTCCTGAGCGGCTGCATGCTTCAGGTTCAACACGATGCTCTTCTTGTGGCGATTCGCGTTACGAAACAACACGGAGGTCTCGCCCTGCATCGCACCGATGTGGCGGGCTGGATCACCTTCGCCCGGCGGCTCGACCTTGATCACCTCGGCACCGTGGTCGGCCATCATCATCGCAAGATGCGGACCCGGCAGAAACAGCGACAGGTCGACGACGCGAATACCCTCGAGCTTCATCCGGTGGTACTCGCTTGCACCTCAGATCACCTGCTCGGCACGCATCCGAGCCAGATCACCGTCACCGTAGCCGAGCTCGCGCAGCGTCGCCTCCGTTTGCTCACCCAACGCCGGGCCGGCTATTCCCGACAGCCGCTCGCCGGCTACCTTGATCGGATTCGCGAGCGTCCGAAGGTCGTTGCGCTGTGGATGCGGCGTCGACTGGATCATGCCGACCTGCGCGACAAATGCGTTGTCGAGCGCCTGCGCGATGTCGTAGACCGGAGCGATCGGCACGTGGCCACGCAACCTCGCGAGCCAGTGCTCCGTCCGTTCCCGCTCGAACTCGCCATCCAGAATTTCAGTGAGCGCTGCGCGGTGGTTACGCCGGTCATCTGCTGTAGCAAAGCGCGGATCTCGACCGAGATCACTGCGTCCAAGTAAATCGAGCAGCGCATGCCAGAACTTCTCAGTCATGCACATGACGAAAATCCAGCCGTCGGCGGCCTTGAACAGCTGCACCGGCGTTGCGGACGGATGCGCGCTGCGCGGAAGGCGTTCAGACTTGACGCGCTCGTTGATGAACCACGTGCCTGGATAGGACAGTTGGTGAAGAGCGACGTCGAATAGACTTACGTCGACGTCGCTGCCCCGGCCAGTGCGCCTCGCGCCCAACAGCACCGACACGAGTGCCAGCGCGCCCGTCAGTCCGGTCATGAAGTCCACCATCGACAGGCCCATGCGCGCCGGCGGGGTGTCCGGCTCCCCAGTCAGGTGCATGAAGCCTGCCTCGGCTTGCATGAGGTAATCGTAGCCGGGAAATGCGCTCCGCTCGTTGTCGCGTCCGTAGGCAGAAATATGCAGGCAGACGATCCGCGGGTTCAGCGCTTTGAGCGCGTCATACGTCAGGCCCAACTTCTGGGGTTGATCACCGCGCAGATTGTTCATGATCGCGTCGGCGGAGCCGGCCAGCCGATGCAGGATCTGCTGGCCGAGCTGCGTGCTTCAGATCGACGGTGCAGCTCTTCTTGTTCAGGTTGAACGTCTGAAAATACTGGCTGTCGCCCTCGCCGAGCAGATGCGGGCCCATCGAACGACTGGGATCACCGCCCTGTCCGCGGTTCTCGATCTTGATGACCTCCGCGCCGAGATTCGCGAGATACATGGAGGCGAACGGCGCCGCACCGAACGCCTCGATCGTGAGGATGCGCAATCCGTGTAGCGGGGCCGCGGCAGCGGACATCACGCGTTGTACCTCTCGACGAGCTGCCGCGCGATGATGATTCTTTGCATCTCGTTCGTGCCCTCACCGATGCACATCAGCGGAGCATCCCGGTAGTAACGCTCGACGTCGTACTCGGTCGAGTAGCCATAGCCGCCGAAGATGCGGAGCGCTTCCGTGCTGTTCTGCAGGCTCGCTTCGGATGCAAACAGTTTTGCCATACCCGCCTCCAGGTCGCAGCGCTCGCCGGTGTCGTACTTGCGCGCGGCCTGCTCGATGAGCAGCTTCGCTGCTTCGACGCGCGTCGCCATGTCCGCGAGCTTGATCTGTATTGCCTGGTGTTGAGCTATCGGCTTACCGAAAGTCTGCCGCTCCTGGGCGTAGGCAAGCGCGTCACGCAATGCCGCCTGCGCGATGCCGAGGCCGCGGGCCGCGACGTTGATCCGGCCCAATTCCAGCCCGGTGACCGCGTGGTGAAAACCGCGCCCCTCCGCACCGCTGATCAGCCGATCCTGGTGTGCGCGATGGTCTTCGAAGATCAGCTCCGCACTGTCGATGGCGCGGTAGCCGAGCTTCTTGAGCTTCTTGCCGACCGAGAATCCCACCCCCTTCTCACAGATGAACATCGCCATGCCGCGATGAGGCGGGTCTGTGTGCGGATCGGTCTTGACGAGCACTGCGAAGCAGGTGCCGTGGATCCCGTTCGTGATCCAGGTCTTCGTGCCGTTGAGAACGTAGCTCATCGCCATCGCGTAGCGCGAGCGTGCGGATGCGCTGCAAATCGGTGCCGGCATTGGGCTCGGTCAACGCCAGTCCGCCACGCAGCTCGCCCGTGGCGAAGCGCGGCAGAAACCTGCGCTTCTGTTCAGGCGTGCCATGTCGCTCGACGCACGCGGCCATGATCAGGTGAGAGTTGAAGATCCCCACCGGCGCCATCCACGCGGCAGCGATCGTGCTCACGATACGCGCGTAGGTCGAAGCGGAAAGACCGAGGCCGCCATACTCCGTACCAATGGTGGCGCCGAACAAGCCGAGCTCTTTCATCTGCTCGACCAGCTCGTGAGGATACTCATCCGCGTGGTCGAAGTGCTTCGCAATCGGCTTGACCTCCTTGAGTGTCCAGCGCTCGATAGCCGCAACGACCGGCATCTCTTCGGCGATGCGAGTCTCGTGTGCCAGGAAGGAGTGCGCTGTCATGGGCGTATCTCGCGGCAGCTCAGTAGGCGACTCGATCCTCGATCGAGCAGCCATGCTTGGCGATGAGCATCGTGCGCTCGAACGTGCAGACAATCTGGCCATCCTGATTCTTCCCGGTCGTTCGAACCGTCACGACGCCAGCCGTCGGCCGCGAGGCGCTCTCGCGCTTCTCCAGAACTTCGGATTCCGCGTAGAGCGTGTCGCCAGCGAATAGCGGCGCCAGCAGCTTGATTTCCCGCCAGCCGAGATTCGCGATTGCTTTCTGGCTCACGTCGGTAACGCTCATGCCGACCATCAGCGCGACAGTGAACGGACTGCACACGATGCAGCGACCGAACTCGCTGGCTGCGGCATACACCTCGTCGAAGTGCATCGGGTGAGTGTTCATGGTCAGCAGGGTGAACCAGATATTGTCGGCCTGCGTCACCGTGCGGCCTGGCCGGTGCTCGTAGACATCGCCGGGCTCGAAATCCTCGAAGGAACGCCCGAAGGATTCTCGATAGCGACGCTCACCGACCTGTTTGATCACCTGCATCCCCACGACCGTACGCCCAACGAATGGCTGTGGCCCCCCAAGAAATGGGAGTTGACCGGACAAGGGAAACACTGCGGTATTGCCGCAATGCGCAGCATGCTGTTCGCACCCGGCAATCACCCTCGGCGCGTCGAAAAGGCATTCCAATCAGGCGCAGATGCAGTCGTGCTCGATCTCGAGGATGCAGTGCCGTCTGCCGAGAAGGAGCGCGCACGCGTGCTCATCAAGGATGCGGTGGGTGCGCGCCGAGCATGCGGGACGTACGTCAGAATCAACGCCCACGCTACGGTCCATTGGCGCGCGGATCTGGAAGCCGTCATCGGACAGGGTCTGGATGGCATCGTGCTGCCGAAGACTGAAAGCGTCGAGCAGATCCGCGAGGTGGAGGCGCACATCGCAGCGGTGGAGCAAAGCGCAGGCCTGGCTCCCGACACGGTTTATCTCATACCGCTCATCGAAAGCGCGC
Source organism: uncultured Gammaproteobacteria bacterium (assembly GCA_963838635.1). Lineage (GTDB taxonomy): Bacteria > Pseudomonadota > Gammaproteobacteria > Steroidobacterales > Steroidobacteraceae > Steroidobacter. The sequence goes on from CAWISC010000069.1 coordinate 36,652, forward strand.
AAGGCGTCCTCGCCGCCGTCGAGATCGCCCGATGCAGTCGACGCGTTCAGTGCCTGGCTTTCGGCGGAGCGGACTACACACTCGACCTGGATCTGGAATGGAGCGAAGACGAGCAGGAGCTAGCCTATGCGCGCGCCACACTGACCCATGCGTCACGCGCGGCGCGCATCGAGCCACCGATCGATTCGCCAACTATCCAGATCAGGGACCGCGACCGCCTGCGCACGTCGGCGCAGCTTGCGCGGCGCATGGGCTTTCAAGGAAAACTCTGCATTCATCCTGAGCAAGTTGCATGTTGCAACGAGATTTTCACGCCGAGTGCAGCTCAGATCCAACACGCGCACGCTGTCATCGCAGCGTTTGAGCAAGCCGAAGCAGCCGGCAGCGCAGCGCTGCAGCTCGACGGTGCCTTGATCGACTACGCGATGGTTCGCAAGGCGCGCCGCGTACTCGAGATTGCCGAGCGCTTGTCCCGCCCCCATTTTTGAGGGTTGCCGCTGCGGCGTGCGTTGCTACGTTCCGTTCCGCGGCGACTTCTCGCGCGCCCAGGGGGACTCATGCGACGCTCAGCTCGCCATCGCTTTACGCTCGTATTCGTCTCCAGCTGCTTAGCCCATGCTGCGGCCTATGCGCAGAGTGACCCGGCTACCGCAGCCACAACACCGCAGGATGTAGCAAACGCGGTCCTGGAGGATGTGCTGGTAACCGCCCAGCGCCACGCGCAGCGGCGGCAGGACGTGCCGATCTCCGTGGAGGTCGTCGGTCCCGAAGTACTCAGTCAGCAGAATCTGAACTCGCTGTTTGCACTGTCTCAGACCACACCGTCCGTACACGTCGGCGGCGGTGGACGCACCAGCGAGATGTACATTCGCGGCATCGGTTCCGGCTATAACCAATCATTCGATCAGTCGGTCGGCACGTTCATCGACGACATCTACCACGGCCGCTCGCGCACGGCCGCCGCCACGTTCCTCGATCTGGAGCGCATCGAGATCCTGAAAGGTCCGCAGACGACGCTCTTCGGCAACAACGCGATTGCTGGTGCTCTGAATATCGTCACACGTAAGCCCGGCGATACGTTCGATGCGAGCCTTCGTGGGCTCTACTCGCCCGATGGCGATCAGTACGCGGTAGAGGGAGCGTTGGGCGGCCCGCTGACTGACACGGTCGCCGCGCGCGTTGCGGCAGCTTACAACGGTCAAAGCGGCTGGCTCGAAAACGTTCACGTTGGACGTTCGGAGCCGCGCGAGGAGAACATCGCGGGCCGCGTCAGCGTGTCGTTCACGCCCGGTTCCGATCTGGAAGCCATTCTCAAACTGGAAGGCAGCAGCAACGACGGCGCGCTGGCGATGCAGACGGAGAACTGCCCACCGTCTTCGCCATTCGTAGCCCGCGGGGTTCTGCAATAGCATCCTTGCCCTTTCACTTCCGACCGGTCTGGACGATCACCGGATCGCCGCCAATCCCGGGCAGGTTGTGCAGCTCGACTCCGCCGAGACGGCACTGACAGCCAACTACCGCCGCTGGGATCACACGCTGACGTCCGTCACCGGCTATTACGAGTACGACTTCTACGGGACGCTCGACGTGGATGCGACGCCGGCACCGCTCCTGCACGTGGAGGCTCCCGAGGACTATCGGCAATTCAGCCAGGAGCTTCGCCTCGTGTCGCCGACGGGCCGCAAGCTCGAGTACCTCGCAGGCATCTATTTCCAGAGCGATGATCTCTCCGGCCGGCAGGACTTCAACTTCGGCTTGCAGAGCGCGCGCATCAACGCGACGCCGGCGCTCGCGCCGCTCGTGCCGTATCTGCCGATCGGCCAGAACTACCGGTTCGCGCTCGACACCCGAACGTATTCGGCGTTCGGATCGCTGAGCTGGAACGCAACGGATCAAGTAAAGCTGACGGGTGCGCTGCGCGGCACCTGGGTCGATCGAGAGATCGACAAGCAGGTGTTCTTTGGCACCGCCACCAGATCCTATGGAGGTACCGTGGAGCTGCCCGCGACTGTTGCGCCGGTGGCGAACACGCTAGGACTGGGGACGACCCATACTTTGCACTCCACCCGAAGCGATGAGGGCTGGATGCCGGCGGCTCACGTCGAGTACAAGATCGCACCCGCCGCAATGGCGTATGCCTCGTACACCCGAGGGTTCAAGGCGGGCGGGTTCAATGCCGTCGCCAGTACCGGCGATGCCGCGACGTTCCCGTTCGAGCCCGAGCACGTGAGCGCCTACGAGCTCGGCCTGAAGAGCGAGTGGCTCGGTCGCACGCTGCTGCTGAATCTGTCGCTGTTCCGCAGCGACTACACCGATCTGCAGGCCGCGGCCAACGAAGTCACTCCGAGCGGCCCGGTCATCAACGTCGTGCGGAACGCTGCGCAATCTCGCTCGCACGGGGCTGAGGTCGAAATGCAGTGGATTCTCAGCAGCAGCTTCCGCTTGTCCACCGATGTCACTTATCTCGACGCACGCTATGTGCGCTACCCGAACGCCAGCCCAACGGGACTGCAGCAGCTCGCCGGTGCGCGAGTCCAGGATCTCTCCGGCGAGCCGACAACCTTTGCTCCGGACTGGAGCGGCGATCTCACCGCCACGTACACCGTGCCTGTCGCAGACCGGTACGAAATGCACGCCGAGCTGCGCGGCTATTTCTCATCGAGCTACTTCATCACTGGCACGAACGATCGGGACTTGCAGCAGGAGAAGTACACGCGCCTCGATGGCCGGCTATCACTGCAAGCGCAGGACGGTCGCTGGGCGGTGGATCTGATCGGCAAGAACCTGACGGACGAAAGCATCGTCGTCTGGGGCAGCGTGTGGCCGAGCGTGCCGGGCGGCGTACTGCTCACTCAACAGCAGCCGCGAAGCGTGGCTGTGCAAGTACGCTACCACTGGTGATGCCCGCTAGGCCTGCGCCGGCAGTTTTCCCGCAGCGGTAAGCACCTGCACCGCCTCGCGCGAGTACTCGAACTTTGGCGCCTCGCCGCTGATCATTGCGAGCAGCAGACCAACCTTCTTGCCTTCGCCCGGCGCGATACAGCGGAACATTCGGTGGACGAACGGCGGAAAGGAGACGACGTCCAACGGACCGAGCTCGACGAACTCCTTGCCGCGCTCGCCCTCCCACCCCATGCTCCATTTGCCTTCGATCACCATGAACGTTTCGGCCGTATCGTGCGCATGCATCAGGACGGCGTTCTCCGGCTGGGCTTCCACGAGGAGCATTCCGAAGCCGGTCTGCAGGTGCGATATGTGCGCCTTGTTGTCGACGACGGCCGCGGAAACGACGCCCTGCGCCTTGTTGCTGCCTTCGGCGGGCTCGTAGCTGAGAACGTTGTAGAACGCACGGCGATAGCCGTCGAGACTCGCGTCGAGCGTGCCACCACCTTCGTTGCGGTACATCTCCCGGAACCGTGCGACGCCGCGCATGATCTCCGCGCGCGCGGGCCGGACGATTGGCAGCGATTGCTGCGGAGTGGACGTGGTCATGAACGCTCCTCTAACTGCGCACGGCCGAGTACAAGCCGCGCCCGATCGCAATGAGCGTTCCGGCCATGTCGAGCACTTCGACGTTCGCTACCGCGACGGTCTTGCCGACTTTCACGGTCCGTCCGATCGCCCGTAGATCGCCGACGCGCGCCGGGCGCAGGTAGTCGATACGAAGATCGATCGTAGGCACTGGCAGACCCGAGACCTGCGTCGCCACGGCGTAGTCCGCCGCGATGTCGATCAGCGCGCTCAGCACTCCGCCATGCAGCCAGTCGGAATCGCTGGCGCGCAGCAGTTCACGTCGAAACGGCATGCGGATCTCCACCATTCCTTCCTCGAAGCGCTCGAGCTTCAGGCCAAGGAACTCCTGGAACGGCGAATCTTGCAGCTTGAAATCAGTCAGCATGAGTACCCCACTTGTCTCTCGCCATTGCGCGCAGCGCGGCCCGATCCGGCTTGCCGGTGCTGCCCAGCGGCAGCGCCGGGAGAAAGGCAACCTGCCGCGGGTGCGCGTAGGCGGGACCGTTACGAATGAAGAATGTCTTGATGTCCTCTGCACTCAATCCGTCGTCGGCAACCACGAGGAAAGCTACCGGCACCTGGCCCTTGAGGGCGTGCCCGATCGCGACGACACACGCATCGCGAACGCGCGGGTGCGTCAGCAGTAGGTCCTCTACTTCCTTCGGGTACACGTTTTCGCCAGCGACATTCATCATGTCGTCCTCGCGCCCGACGAAGTAGTGAAATCCGTCCGCGTCGCGGCGAAACAGATCGCCGGTATGCAGCCAGCCATCGCGAAACTTGCGCGCCGTCGCCTCGGGAACGTTCCAGTAGCCGCGCGCGATGCCTGGATTGCGCACTAGCAGCTCACCGATCTCTTCGGCAGCTGCCTCAGTGCGCTTGTCTGCGGCGACGATCTTCGTCTCCGAACTCGCAAAAGGTCTACCGCAGCTGCCCTGCCGGCGCTCGCCCGAACGCGTATTGATGAGCGGCAACGGCCCACCTTCCGTGAGACCGTAAATTTCCGCGAGCGGTGCGCCGAAGGCCCGCTCAAAGTCCTTCAACAGCTCCTCCGGCACCTCGGCCGACCCGCATACTGCATAGACCAGAGACCGGGTGTCGTGCCGATCAAGCGCATCGTGCTGTTGCAGCATCCGCTTGTACATTGCCGGCACACCGGTCATGTAGGTGATCCGGTACTTCTCGATCGCCGCGATGACTTCGACCGGATCGAAGCCGCGCAGGATGACGATCGATCCTCCCCGAAGCAGGAACGGCTTCACCGCACAACTCATCGCATTCTTGTGAAACAGCGGGACGCAGACGAGCGCACGTTCGCGCGTATCCGCATGCACGGATTCGGCGACCGCGTCGGCATTCCAGATCTGACCCGCATGGCTGAGCAGTACGCCCTTCGGTTTACCGGTAGAGCCCGACGTGTAGGGCTGCATGCAGACGCCGGCGGGATCGATGGCACGACGCTCGAATCGGTCGGAGCTGGACTGCAGCAAGTCCGGGTAGAAGATGCAGCCCGCCGCCTTCGAGCCATCGCTGATGACGCATCTGACACGCGGCACTTTGCCTGCCAGTGCATGCGCGCGCTGCGCCATCGCGGCGCCGGCGATCAGCACCGCTGCGCCGCAATCCTCGAGAACGTAGCTGAGCGCGTCGTCGCCCAGCTTCGTATTCATGGGAACCGACACGGCGCCGAGTCGCATCGGCGCCAGTAGCGCCTCTACGAATCGGTAGTCGTTGTCGAACATCAACGCGACGCGCTCGCCGGCCTGGAGGCCGAGCGCCGTCAGCCCATTCGCCAACCGATTGCAACGTGCGTCGAGCTCGCGGTACGTCAGAGTGACCGCGTCCTGCAACACTGCTGCTGAGTCGGGTGCCGATCGCAGCGGTCCATCGAACAGGTGTCCGAGATTCTGTGGAAGCATGGGTGGAGACCAAACAGTTCCCGCTACCCTCCGACACTCAGCACGGCTTTGCCGACGATGCGGCGATCGATCAACTCCTGCAGGGAACGGGGCAATTCCTCGAGCGGTCGCACCGAGGATTTCACGGGTGCGATGCGGCGTTCCGCGACGAGCCGCAGCAGCTCGGTCAGATCCGCCTGCTCCCACATGTTCGACCCGAGAATATTCAGCTCGAGCGACCAGATGAAGCGGATATCCGTCTGCGGGTCGTAGCCGTTGGTTGCGCCGCAAGTGAGTAGCTTGCCGCCGCGACGCACCGTCCGCAGCGATTGAGCCCAGCTGTCCCCGCCGTTGTAGTTGATGACGATGTCGGCGCCGCCGCCGTCGCCGAATACCTTTGGCTTCCCCCAGATCCGATGACTCGCAGCGACAAAGTCCTCGGCGCTCGTGTCGATGACATGATCGGCGCCGATCTGCCGTAGCAGCTCGCCCTTGTCTCGAGCGCTCGTACACACTGCGACCTCTGCTCCCGCAAGTTTCGCCAACTGCAGACAGCACGTGCCCACTCCGCCGCTCGCACCGAGAATGAGCACCTTGTCTTTGGCTGCAACCTGCGCTCGGCGGATCATCATTCGATAGGCCGTGCCGTAGGCGATCGGCAAGCTCGCGGCATCTTCGAACGTCACGTTGTCCGGAACAGGAATGAGATTTTGCACCGGCACGGAGCAGCAGCTCGCACGCGCCGCCACGTACGGTTTCGCCGAGCACGCCGCCCTTGCGTGAACCGATCTTGGGGATCGCAGGATCGACGAGAACGCGAGCGCCGGGCCGCACGCCGAGCGGCGCCTGACCGTCCAGCGAGACGACTTCGCCGGCGACGTCGCCGCCAGGAATCATTGGTAGCGGAGTCGTCAGGCCCGGTATCCCTTTCAGGATCATCGGGTCGAAACCGTTCAAAGCGACGGCGCGTACGCGCACGATCGCCATGCCTGGCTCGGGCTCCGGATCCGGTAGGACTGCCAGGTGCAGGTTCTCCACCGACCCGTGGCGTTCGAAAACGATGGCCTTCATCTCGCGCAGATCTCCGTGTTTACGCACTGGAATGCTAGGTAGCGGGCGTTGCCTCGTCCCCCTAACTATTGGGGGGTATGCGCGTGATCCGCTCGCATAGAGTTTCCGCCGATGATGACCAGCACCTGCAGCCGAGATCACGCGCAGTGAGCGAGGCAGCCGACACACTGCCAGCAGCGCTCGATCGCAGCGCACTCGACCGCAAGTACTGGACCGTGTTCTCGATCGCTTCGCTCAGCTCGATCATCGATTTCTTCGACTTCTTCATCGCGAGCTTTCTGCTGGCCGTCGTGGCGCCGCTGTGGCAACTGACCTACGGCGAAACTGCGATCGTCCTGCTGGGCGGCGGCGTCGGTTCGATCGTGGGATCGCTCATCGGCGGACAGTTGTGCGACCGTGTGGGCCGCCGACCCGTGGTGATCTGGGGCAGCTTCGCGTGCGCGATCTCGGCCGCCTCCGTTGCTTTCGTGCCAGACGGCGCCTGGATATTGTTCGCGATGCTGCGCCTGTTGACTGGAATGAGCTTGAGCGCAGTCTTCACAGGCATTGTTGCGCTGGTCGTCGAGCGCACACCTACGCAACATCGCACAGTCGTCTCCACTCTCGCGTTCGTCGCCCCTTCGGCTGGCGTATTGCTAGCGACGCTTACGTCCGCATTGCTCCTCGATGCGCTCGGCTGGCGTGGCGTCGCACTGCTTGGCGCGCTGCCGCTGGTTCCGGGACTGCTGGCAATGGCGCTGCTTCCGGAGTCGATCCCATGGTTGATATCCACGGGTCAGGGCGATCGGGCGCGCGAGCTGGCTTCACTGCAGCTCGGCCACGCGACCGATCACCTGCGCATACCGAGCATCGAGCGCGATACGGCGCAACCTGGGTTTCGCGAGTTGTGGGGACATCAACGAGCGTTCTGGCTCGTATCACTGATCTGGTTGGGAGCTGTAGCCGCGACCTATGGAGTCTATGCGTGGGGACCTACCATCGTGGCGCATTACCAGGGGATCACGGCCCAAGACGCCGCGCGTCTTTTCATCGCGGTCTCCGTGGCAGGAGTGACGGGAAAGATCGTGTTTGCATTTGTGCCCCGATGGCTGGGCAGGCGCCGCACGGGACAGCTGACGACCACGCTCGGAGCGTTGTCGCTGGCGTTCGTCGCACTCGCACCGACATTGATGCCGGACGCCACGGTATTCGGCGTTCCAATGTTCCTCGCGCTGCTCGCTTTCTGCACGTTCACAGGTGAGGGCGGTGGCGGCGGCATGTCGCCCTACTCCGCCGAAGTCTTTCCCGTGCGACTCGCTGCTCGCGGCGCAGGGCTCGGACAAGCCGCGGCCGGCGTCGGCAAGATACTGGGACCGGTCAGTCTCGGCATCATCGCCGGGACTTCCAACCTGGTGACGCCGCAGGCGACGCGTGATGCGATTCTGCCAGGCCTGCTGTTTCTGGCTGCATGCTTCGGGCTCGCCGCGCTCGCGTACACGTTCCTCGGCATCGAGACTCATGGCAAGCCACTGCAACTCGAGGACCGCGACGATCCAGCTGTCACAGCTCGCGCCGAATCAACTCCGCAATGCTGTACGCGGCCGACGCGTTAGGCTGCGTGGTCTTCAGCAGCGTCTTTGCCAATCCAAAAGAGAGTCGGCGTTCCGGATCCGCGAAGCCGATTGAACCCCCGAGGCCGGGGTGTCCGAACTCGCCGCCACCGCACCCCATCCGCGGGTCGCCGAACACTTCGGCAGTGCCGCCGAGGCAATAGCCCAGCCCCCGCCTCAAGCGCATATCGAGCACGCAATCCTGACGATCGCCATGACACCCGCGTGCGAGGTCGATCTGCTGTGGTGAGAGGATACGGACGCCGTTGAGCGCGCCTGCATTGGCAAGCATCGCGTAGTGCTTCGCGATTGCGCGGGCGTTCATGATGCCGCCGGTCGCCGGCAGCGATGCTTGACGCACGGCGGGTCGGTTGATCGTTGCGGCGGAAGTGATCAATGTCGGTAAGACCGCGTCTCGCAAAGTCGGCGGCTTGGCGGGCGCACTGCTCGCCGCTTCGTGCTGCACCCACGCGACGCGGTGCTCAAGCGCAGCGGGGATGCCCAAGTAGAAATCGCTGATCTCGAGCGGCTCGCACAGTTCCTCGCGTGCGAATTGCGCGATGCTCCGTCCATCCACGCGCCGCAGCACCTCGCCCGCAATCCAGCCGTAGGTCCAGGCGTGATAGCCGATCTGCTCGCCGGGCGCCCACAGGGGAGCGAGACTCGCCACTGCGGCGGACATCGCATCCCAATCCACTATCGTTTCGGGTGTCGCGTTGGTTGGCACTTGCGGTACGCCTGCTGTATGCGTCAAAACGTGTCGCAACGTGATCGTGTGCTTGCCCCACACGGCAAACTCGGGCCAGACCTCGGCGATTGGCGTGTCACATTCGATCTTGCCGCGATCGATCAGCATGTGCAGGCAGGTCGTGGTGAATCCTTTCGTGACGGACCAGCAGGTGAACAACGTCTCTGCGTCGACGGCACGCCCGCTGCGCTCATCCGCAACACCGGCCCATGCATCGACAATCAGCTCCTCGCCGAGATAGGCGGCAACCTGCAGCCCGAGCTCCTCTCCCGATTCGACGAGGCGCTGCAAGAGGGCCTCTACCTTCGCGTTCAGACTCTTCATGTCGACATGACGCTCAGTCGCGCTCTGCACAAGTCGCGAGCGGCTTCACGCGGCTGGCGCGCCTCCAATGCAGCCGCCTGAACTCGCGCCCCGCTGCAAATTCCAGCACCAGTTCATCGTCCTGAAGCCGGAAGTGTCGGACCAGGCTGTTGCCGATGTCGGCCGCCGCGACCGAAGCCTTGATGACGTGCGTGATGGTTCTCGCACGTGGGTCGACAACATACTTCCCGTAGTAGGCCGCATAGCCGTCGACTGCCGTGCTGCGCTGACCCTCTGCGGCCGCATCATCGTCGCTTCGCGTCACGGCCGGCGACTGTCGGTCACAGCGCATGACCTGCGCCGCGACGTTACCGGCGTCGTCATAGATGAGCAGGCCGACAGGGTTGAGCCCGAGCGGGTCGCTCGCGCCCATGCTGGACGCATAGGCTGCCAGCATCCACGTACCGACGACAGATTCGGAAGGCGATCTTGCGGCCGATGAATCGCGGGCCATAAGCACGAACAAAGCGCTGCAGAGGCAATAGGCCAGCTGGCAAATCCGCATCGCCACTCAGTCCCGTCGCAACTGCGCCGGGGCGCGCACGCCCGGGACGACTGAGAGCTCGGCTGCAGTCGACGCGCCAACTCGGACGCCAGCGCTGCCTTCACGAGATTCGTGCAGATCGGTCTTGTATGTCTCCTTCAGCAAGGCGACCGCGACGACCGTGATGGCGCAGGCGAGAGCGATGTAGATGGAAATCGCCAGCGAGTTGCCGAAGCGAGCCAGCAGCGCTGTCGCAATCAGCGGGGCAAGGGCGCCGCCGAGAATCGCACCGAGCTGATAGCCGAGCGACGCTCCCGAATAACGCACTTTGGTGCTGAACATCTCCGCGAGAAAAGCGGCTTGCGGGCCGTACATCATCGCAACGAACACCTGCCCGACACTGATTGCCACAGTGATCCAGAGGAATGACCTGGTTTCGATGAGAGGGAACAGCGCGAAGGCCCACAGTCCCAGCAGCACCGCTCCAGCGATATAGATGCCGCGTCGGCCGAGACGATCGGAAACCGCGGCTGAAACGAACACAGCAGGGATCATCGCGATCGCGCCGATCAGCGCCGCCTGCAGCATCGTGTCACGGGGCAGATTGAGCCCTGCGGGGTTCGCGCCGTACGCCACCACGAATGCCACCAGGATGTAAAACGTAACCTGGACCGCCATGAAGGCGCCGGCCGCCAATGCAATCTGTCGCGGATAGGTTCGGAGCGCTTGTAGCACCGGGGACGGCTCACGCTCGGCCGACAACTCCGAACTGACTTGCTCGACACTCTTGTTGAGCGCTGCGGCGCTCGCGCGAATCAACCGCTCATCGCGCTGCTGTTTCTGCTCCTTCAGTGCGCGAAATGCAGGCGTATCCTCCAGACGCAACTGGATGTAGAGCCCGAGCCCGACCAGCACCAGGCTCAGCAGGAACGGCACGCGCCAACCCCACGCCATGAACTGCTCCTGCGACAGGTTCGCACTGACCAGGAGGAACACCAGGTTCGAGAGCACGACCCCCACCGGCGCACCTGCTTGAGCGAAGCCACCGTAGAGACCGCGCCTGTTGCTCGGTGCGCACTCGACAGCGAGCAACATGGCCCCGCCCCACTGCCCGCCAATTGCCAGACCCTGCATGAAGCGCAGCACGATCAGCGTCAACGGCGCCCAAACTCCGACGCTTTCGTAGGACGGCAGGCAACCGATCAGTGCAGTCGCCACACCCATGATGAGCAACGCCGCGACGAGAGCGGCCTTGCGACCGTGCCGATCGCCGAAATGCCCGAAGATGACGCCGCCGATCGGCCTTGCGATGAATCCCACGGCAAACGTGCTGAAGGCAGCGATCAGACCGACCAGTGGCGGCAGGTCCTTTGGAAAGAACATGGCGGGGAACACCAGCGCGGCCGCGATGCCGTAGAGGAAGAAGTCGTACCACTCGATGCTGGTGCCGGCCAATGCGACGGTTGCAACCTTGGCCGCCGAGCGCGTATCGCGCTCGCCCGTGATGGTGGTCATCGTGCCCTCGTCTCGCAGTGTGCCCGGGGATGCTCTCAGCTGCGGTCATCGAGACCGAGGCGGTTCGCTTTGGCGATTGCCTCCGCACGATTCGCGACCCACATCTTCTTGAGAATGCTCTTCATGTGCCACGCGACCGTGCCCTCGGCGATGCCGAGCGACTCGGCGATGCCGCGATTGGTCTTGCCCAGGGACAGCGCCCTGAGCACTGCCTGCTCGCGCGAGCTGAGCGGCTCGATCTCGTCCGCCTTGGACAGCTGCAGCTGCGCGCTTTGCGATACCTGCAGGCCTGCGCGTTGCACGAACTTCAGCAGCGCCGCGACATCTCCGAAGCCGAGCTTCTTGGCTTTCAACTCCTCGCAATTCGCCAGCGCGTGCTCCATGACCTCTCTGATGAGGGGCAGGTCATCGAGGAACGGACGACGCAGCCGCGCCGGTCCCGCAAGCACGAACGCCTCGCCGAGATGCAGCGATGCCGCCTCGAGCCTGCCGGCACCGCGCTTTGCTGCAGCGAGCAGGATCAGCGCCTTCACGAGCCTCAGCTTCTGTGCACAGGCGCGCGCCGACATCACCAGCGGCTCGATGATCGATATCGCCTGCTTCCATTCCTGGCGGGCGAGCGCCCAGCGCGCCTGTGCGCAGCTGAGCTCGAACGCCATGCGCGGCCACGCGATCTTTCCGGACTCGCCGTTGCGCGCCTGCAGCGCGCCGATCTCGGTCATCACTTCTGCCGCGGACACACTATCGCCGGCGCGCAACAGCAGCTTCAGGCGACTGCAGAGAGCGGTTGCGATCAGCCGATCGTAGTGGCCTTCCCGCCCGTGCGCTTCGGCCCGACCGAGCGTGTCCAGCGCCTTCTCCGTGTGGCCCTCCAGGTAGTCCATTGACGAACTCACCAGGGCGGCAATGATGATGCTTTCCGGCATCGAGAATTCGTTGGTGTTGAGCGCCGCGACCTTCAGGTACTCGTAGGCCCGAGGCAAATCGTCGCGCTCGTAGTGCAGCAGCGCCAGCAAGCTCGCGGGTAGCGAAGAGACGACTGCGGCCCCGGCACAGCCACGAGATGCGAGTTCGAATGCACGCGAATAGTGGCTCGACGCTTCGTCGAACTGCAGTTGTTCGTAGCTGCTCAGCCCCAGGAAGCTGTCGAGGAAGATCGTCGCGGAGACGTTGCCGAATCGCTCATGGATGGGGCGCGCGGCCGCACCGGAGCGTCGCGCGGCATCGAACCTGCCCATCATGTAATGACAATAAGTGCGGATGTTGTAGATGACTCCGCTATCCGCCGAACCGACGCCAACCTTCGGCTCCCCCTCCTCCGAATCGATGCGTGCGATCTGCTGCCAGTCGTCGGCAAAGAACGCCAGGCAGTAACGCGTCGCCACCGCACTGGAGTGGATTTGCGCGCGCCCCTCCGCGCTCAAGCCGAGCCGGTCGAGGAGTCCGTCGGCGATATCGCGCTCGACCGACTCGAGCAGATCCTTCGCCCGGACCCAGTCCCTGCGCCAGTACAGGATCCAGCATTGGGTGAGGCGCAGCTGTGGATGCACCGCGAGCAAATTGGCGGGCAGCAGCGCGAGCCACTCGTCCAGGACGCGAACCTGACCTTGCATCATGATCTGGTATCGGCAGCGCTCGACGAGCTCCGCGAGCTGCTCGAAATCGCGCGCCTTGACACAATGGTCGACGGCCTCCAGCAGCATGCTGCGAGCCCCGTACCAGCAATAGGCGCGCCGGTGGACCTCGCGAACCTCGTCGCTGGCCGGATCCGGTCCCAGGCTCCGCAAGTAGCCGGCGACCACAGGATGCAACTGATACCAGTCCGCTGTGTTGTCCAATGGCGTCAGCAGCATGAGCCGCTTGGCGCACCGCTCCAACAATCGACTCGCGTCGCTGCAGCCTGTTACGCACTCGCAGACCGCGGTGGAAATCTTCGTGAGGTGACAGATCTTGACGAGCAGGTCGCGCTCCTCGGCGCTGACCTCCGCCAGCATTTCGCTCGACAGATAGTCCGTGATCGTGCGATCGCGCAGCGACACCTGCAGCAGCGCTCTGCGTTGATCTGTCGCCTTGGTCAGCGACAGGCCGATGAGCTGCAGTCCAGTTGCCCAGCCGTGCACTTGCGACTGGATGGAGACGACGTCTCGTTCGGACAGCTGAAGCGCGTGCACCTGTGCGAAGAACTGCTCTGCCTCCAAGGTGGTGAACGCCAGCTCTTCCTTGTGGATCTCGCACAGCTGTCCCGTCGCGCGGGTCTTGCCGAGCGGCAACGCGGGCACGCGCCGCGCACCGATCACGACATGAACATTCGCTCCGGACAGCCGCACGAGGAGCGCGACCAGCTCGTTGAGCTCGTCAGACTCCGCGACTTGGTAGTCATCGAGAAAAAGCCAAACGCGGCGCCGCTGCGTGGCGACCGCGTCAATGAGCTTCCTGGCGACCGCACGCAGCGACTTACGCGAATCGCTCAACTGCTGCGCATCGAAGGCGGGCCGCTGCGGCAGGCTCAACAGCGTGGCGAGCGCCGCGTCCAGACGGCGCAGGAAGTGAAGTGATTCGCTGTCTTCCTCTTCGAGAGTGAGCCACACCGGAAAGTCCCCGGCCGCGCTCACGGTCGCATAGGCAGCGCGCAGAACGCCCGTCTTACCGAATCCAGCCGGTGCCGCGATGAGCATCAGGGAGCGCGCGCCTTCCGGACGGAAATGCGCCATCAGGCGCTCTCGATAGAGTTCCCCGACGTTATGGGCGGGTGGTGTCGCGGCAGCCGAACGCGTCATCTGCACGCGCTCGCCGTCGGTACGGGTGTCATCGCTGTCAACGCAATCGCCTGGGCTCGCTCGCTGATCCGAGCAGCGCTGCGTGGTCGACCTGCTTCTGCGACTCGGCATCGTCGTTACCTGTCAGCGGGCGGCCTGCCGACCGCCTCTCCCCTGTTGCGCCGCTCCACCATAGCACCGAGTGCCACGGAGCCATAAGAAGGAAAGCTAACGTGGGTTAGCAGCAGCAGACCCTCCACAACTAGGGGGCCCTGGCATCGTCCGCCCGGCCCCATTCGCGTTGCCGCAACTCGACGCGCCGGATCTTGCCGCTCACGGTCTTCGGCAAAGAGTCGACGAATTCGATCTTGCGCGGGTACTTGTAGGGCGCGGTTACCCGTTTTACGTGCTCCTGTACTTCCTTCCTGAGCTGATCGCTCGCGACATAACCCGGCGCCAGTACAACAAAGGCCTTCACCACTTCTCCGCGTGTGGCGTCCGGGCTCGACACCACCGCCGACTCGGCGACTGCCGGATGCTCGATCAAGGCGCTTTCCACTTCGAACGGGCCGATGCGATAGCCCGCGGAGAGGATCACATCGTCCGCCCGGCCGACGAACCAGAAATACCCGTCCTCATCGACGTAGGCGCGATCGCCAGTGAGGTACCACTCACCGTCGAGACTCGCAGCACTCTTTGCGGCGTCGTTCCTATATTCCTTGAACAGGCCCTGCGGCGGCAGCGGCTTGATGCGCACGGCGATGTCGCCCTCTTCGCGCGGCAGCGCCACGGAGCCATCGTTTCGCAGCACTCGCAGCTCGACTCCTGGTGCAGGTTTGCCCATCGAGCCGTGGCGCGGCGCGAGGCAAGGGAAGCTCCCGCACAGGATCGCAGTCTCCGTCTGTCCGTAACCGTCGCGAATCGTCAGTCCGGTGAACCTCTTCCAGGTTTCGATCACTTCCGGGTTCAACGGCTCGCCTGCGCCCACGCAGTGGCGCAGCGTCGTAAACCGATACTTCGCAAGATCTTCGAGCACCAGCATGCGGTAGATCGTCGGCGCACCGCACAGCGTGCTGATCGGATAGCGTTGCAGCAACTGCAGGGTCGTTTTCGCGCTGAAACCGCTGGTGTGATGCACGAACACGGCGGCACCCGCAATCCAGGGTCCGAAATAGCTGCTCCACGCAGCCTTGGCCCAACCGGTGTCCGATATGTTCCAGTGCAGATCTCCCGGCCGCAGGTCCAGCCAGAAGCGCCCCGTGTTGCCGTGCCCGATCGCGTAGCTGTGCTTGTGAATGCACATCTTCGGATAGCCGGTCGTGCCCGAGGTGAAGTAGCAAAGAGCGTCGTCATCCGCAGCGGTATCAGCCGTTTCGAACCTCTCGCTGGCTTGGGCCGTCACGCGATCCAGGCACACCCAACCTTCTCTCTCGCCATCGGCAAGCAGCTTCACTCGTAACGTCTGGCAGGTGGAGGCGATCTCGTCGATCTTGGCGGCACCGCTCGCATCCGTCAGCACACAGGTCGCTCCTGCAGCGTTCAAGCGATACTTCAGGTCTGCTGCAGACAGCTGCGACGTGCCGGGCGCGACGACTACTCCCATGCGCAGACATGCCGTGACGGCGTCCCACCATTGCGGCAGACGCGGGAGCACCAGTAGCAGCGTGTCGCCGCGTTTCACGCCCCGTTCGGCCAGAACGTTGCATAGACGCCGCGAAGCGGCACTCACGTCGGCAAAGGTGCGCTTGATCTCGCGGCTCTCGTCGTCGATCCAGTGCATCGCCAGCTGGCCCGGCGCGCGTTGCGCCCAGTCGTCGATCACGTCGCGCGCAAAGTTGTAGCGCCGCGGGCGCTCCCATTCGAAGTCGGCGCAGGCTGACTCATAGTCGACCAGGTTGTGCCTCATCGCTGTAGCTCGCTACGCACGGACGCGCTTGCGAGGCTCGACCTTGTACACGCGCGCGGCATTGAGGCCCAGAATGCTTTCGATATCCGACTCGGCGAACTTCGGCACACCGTACTGTTCCGCGAACACGTTCAGGTTGCGAATCTCTTGCACGAATTCGGCCGGCGTGCACAGGCTGTGCTCCGAACCGAACAACACTCGCTCCAGACCGACCAGTTGCCGCGCCAGGTCGAGCATCTCGACCATCATGCGAGGCGGGTACGTGCACCACGAAGACAGATCCATCGTGAAGTTCTTGTGGCGGGCGCCGACCAGAATCGCTTCACGCCACCAGGACGCGCCGCCGATGTGCGCCATGTTGACCTTGAGCTGCGGATAGCGGATGCCCACCTCGTCCAGGTATTCCGGATGACCGTATTTCATCGGCGCGTTCAGCAGCGGCGTCCAGCCGGTGTGGAACGTCAGCACCACGTCCAGCTCGATCGCCTTCTCATACAACGGGAACAGCCGCTCGTCATTTGCATAGAACTGATAGTACGGGGGATACAGCTTCATACCCTTGAAGCCGTGCTCCTTGACCATGCGCTCGAGCTCGCGCGGCCCGTCCCAGAGCGCGACGAAGGGGTCGTGACCGCAGATGCCGACCAGCCGGTCCGGATACGCATCCACCCATTTGCGCAGCGACTCGTTGGTCGATCCCGGAAACAGCTGATCGGGACGACGCGCGACGCGATTGGGATTGAAAGGCATGACCACGGCGACGTCGATGCCGTACTTGTCGAGGAACTGGATCAGCGAAGCCGCCGTTGGCGTACCTTCGCTGTTGCGAGGCCGAGTGTGACCATGGCCATCGTAAATGTTCTCCCAGGGCCCGTAGATTTCATCGCGCAGCTTCTCGTATTGACCCTGCGGGAGCTGCAGCGTGCCGTCGCCCGCATGCACGTGCACGTCCATGATGAACGTGTTCTTGTTGCGAGCCGAGCTCCTCGGACCTGGAGCAGCGGCACTCGCCGGTCCCAACAGTCCCGCAGCACCTGAGGCCGCCGCGAACTGCAGCAGCGTTCTACGAGTCGGATTCATCAGTGTCTCCCCTATCGATTTTCAAGTGCGCTTCGCAGGCTGGATGCCATAGACCCTGGCAGCATTGCGCCCGAGCATCATCTCGATGTCCGCTGCTGCGAACGCCGGCACCTTCTGTGTCTGCGCGAAGCGATTGATGCCGAGCAGCAGGTCGATCAACTCCGTAGGCGTGCACAAGGTGTGCTCGGAGCCGTACAGCACGCGATCTAGGCCGACGAGATCGCGCGCCAGATCGAGCATCTGCACGAGCATCGCGAGCGGATATCCACACCACGAGGAAATATCGAGAGTCATGTTCCGATGACGCGCGGCGACCAGCACCGCCTCTTCCCACCACGAGATGCCCCCGGCATGCGCCAGGTTGATCCTGAGATCCGGGAAGCGCAGTGCGACGTCGTCCAAAGACAGCGGCCGACCAAACTGCAGCGGCGCGCGCGCGAGCGGTGTCCATCCTGTGTGAAAGGTCAGCACCGCACCGATATCGCTTGCGACGCGGTAGAGCGGATCCAGGTCGCGACTTGCAGGATCGAACTTGTAGTACGGTGGATAGAGCTTCATGCCTTTGAAGCCGTCCTGCTCGACACGTCGCTTCAGCTCGAGCGGCGCCTGCCAGAGGCTCCGGAATGGATCGTGGCCGCACAGCGCAACGAAGCGCTGCGGGTATGCGCGCACGAGCGCAGCGATCACGTCGTTGGTCGAATCGAAGCGCACCTCGCGCTGCGAACTGGCCACGCGATTCGGGTCGAATGGAAAGACTACCGCGACATCGATGCCCCGCTCATCGAGGAATGCAACGAGTCGCTTGGCGTCGCCGATCGTGTCGAAGTCGTTCGGCCGGGGCACTCTCTCGCCTCGGGAGTTGTAGACGAGGTTCCAGGGACCGTAGATCTCCTCGATCTGCTGCGCGCGGTTCGTAACGACGTGCTTCGAACCTTCGCCATCGCTGCCGAAATGGACGTGGACGTCCATGATGAACGCGTCGTAGCGCCGCGGCTTGCGTGCTTGCGCGAACGAGCGCGGCAGAGCAGCTGCAGCGGCCGCCGCAGCCAGCGATTTCGTCAAGGAGCGTCGAGTCATCATGAGTATCTGTGCCTGATTTGATTGGCAATCGAACCGGACGACGGCGCTGAGTTTGGCGGCTGACTGCTGGCATGCAGCCCCCAGTATTGAGGGGGTTCGTGCGGCCTCAGCGCGCTACGTTTTCGCGCCGTGACCTCCCATTTGTCTCAGAGCGAACAGCATCGCCGCACCCTGGAGTCCTTCGTCGACCTCGACGTGCCATCACTCCTCAAAAGTAGGGCGCGCACGCATTCCGACAAGCCCTTCGTTGTCTGGGAACCGTTCGACGCGCCGTCGCGCACGCTGAGCTATGGTGACTTCGACGAGCGAGTCGCACGCTTCGCGGCAGGTCTGCATGCACAAGGTGTCGAGCCGGGACAGCACGTCGCTCTGCACATGGAAAACTGCCCAGAGTTCCTGATCGCCTGGCACGCGTGCTCGCGCCTCGGTGCAGTGGTGGTGACGACGAATCCGCAAGCCACCGCGCCCGAGCTCACATACCTGATTCAACTGAGTGGCGCGCGGGTGATCGTCACCGAACGGCGCCATCACGAAGTCCTGAGTCGCTGTCAGATCGATCCTGCACTGGTCGTGAGCACAGGCAGCGGCGAAGCCGAACCCGCCTTAGCTTGCGCCCGCCTGTCGTTCGAGGATTGCTCCGGTGATCCGCGAGCGCTGCCGGAACATCGTGCCGACTTACTGGCAGCCAATAGTGTGCAGTTCACGTCGGGCACAACCGCAAGACCGAAGGGTGTGGTGTGGACGCACGCCAATGCATTGTGGTGCGCGTCCACCACCGCGGCCAACCTCGCCCTCACTGAGCAAGACGTAGCGCTCGCGTATATGCCGCTGTTCCATACGAACGCGCTGTGCTACGCGACGCTGTCCACAATCTGGTCTGGCGGTACGCTGGTGTTGATGCCGAAGTTTTCGGCCAGCCGATTCTGGTCCGTCGCCACGCGCAACGGCTGCACGTGGGCAAGCATGTTGCCGTTCACGGTCAAAGCACTCGAACGCAGCCCAGATCCCGATCGTCCGCATCGATTCCGGCTCTGGGCACCCGGCATGAGAGATGCGAACGCGGAGCGGCGCTGGGGCATCGCAACCCTCGGTTGGTGGGGCATGACTGAAACGATCGGACAGCCCATCGTCACGAAGCTAGGCGCCTCGAGCACGCCAGGAGCCATGGGCGCAGTCGCCCCCGGCTACGAAGTCGACGTCGTGGACGACGCTGGCGGATCGGTCGGCGTCGGCGAGATTGGCAACCTGAGAGTTCGCGGCATTCGCGGAGTGTCGATGTTCCGCGAGTACCTGCGCGATCCCGAGGCCACGCGCGCAAGCTTCGATCAGCACGAATGGTTCGATACCGGAGATCGGGTGACATGCCTCGAAACGGGCGAGTATCGCTTCGCGGATCGTGCCAAGGACGTCATTCGGGTCGGCGGCGAGAACGTGGCGGCGTCCGAGGTCGAGCGGGTGATCGCCAGCATTTCCGGCGTAGCCGAGGTGGCGGTCGTAGCGAAGCCACATGCCATGCTGGATCAGGTCCCCGTCGCCTTCGTCGTCGCCGACAGCGGATGTGCCGACGATCAGCTCGGCGAGCGGATACTGTCCGCTTGCCGCTTGCACCTGTCGACGTTCAAGGTCCCGGTCGAGATCCTGTTCGTCGAGAACCTGCCGCGGTCACTCCTCAACAAGATTGACAAGAAGGCGTTGCGCGCCCGACTTCAGGCGATCACGCTGCCGTAAAGCGTCACGACGCACGCGCCGCCCAAACCAAGATTGTGTTGCAGACCCAGGCGTGCGTTGTCGACCTGTCGAGTACCTGCGTCGCCGCGCAATTGCCACACCAGCTCGGCGCATTGCGCCAGGCCGGTCGCGCCGAGTGGGTGGCCTTTCGAGAGCAGGCCACCAGAAGGGTTCACGACCACCTGACCGCCGTAGGTATTGTCATCGTCAGCGACGAGCCGGGCCGCCTCACCTTCGGGCGCGAGGCCCAGCGCTTCGTACGACAGCAACTCGTTCACCGTAAAGCAGTCGTGCAACTCGACCACGTCCACGTCTGCGGGGCCGATCCCGGCCTGCTCATACACAGCCGCGGCAGTAGCCTTGGACATGTCGTACCCCACGAGCTTGATCATGCTGCGTTCGTCGAAAGTCGATGCGAAATCCGTCGTCATCGCCTGCCCTAGAACTTCCACGCGCGGCTGCAGATGATGGCGCTTCAGGAATTCCTCCGAAACGACCAATGCGGCGGCGGCGCCAGTCGTCGGCGGGCAGCACTGCAACCGTGTCAACGGGCCGCAAACGGCGGGAGACGCCATGACTTCTTCGACGCTGACCGCCGACCGAAACACGGCGCGCTCGTTCGCAGCGGCATGCTTGCGCGCCTTCACCGTGATGCGCGCGAACGTTTCGGGCTTGCAGTCATATTTTCTGGCGTACTCGACGGCCGCACCCCCGAACAGCTGCGCCGCCATGACGCCGTTCGGATCGTAGCCAACCAGCCGGTCGGTCATCTCGACGAACTTGTCGAGCGGACCAGGATGATTCGCGAACTGCCGACCCAGGGCGCCGCGCTGCATCTGCTCGAACCCCAGCGCCAAGGCGCAATCTGTCATGCCCGCGGCTACAGCCTGCCGCGCCAGGTACAGCGCCGTCGCACCGCTCGAACAGTTGTTGTTCACATTGACGATCGGCACGCCGCTCATTCCGATCTCGTACAGCACGCGTTGACCCGACGTGCTGTCTCCGAACACGTGTCCAACGAACGCTTGACCGATGTTGTCGTAGGAGAGGCCCGCGTCCGCGAGTGCCTCCCGTACCGCTCGTGGTCCGATCTGCGTGTACAGCTCACCCTGGTTGGGCGTCGTGAAGCGCGTCATGCCGACGCCGGCGACGAACACTCGGTTGGTCATGAAACTCGCTCCTGGTCGAAGGGTGTGATGTGTGAGCTATGAGCCGGCGCGCGCGGGCAACGGCCGCGCGCCGTTGAGAATCGCGGCCGCGAAGCAGTAGTCACTGGAACGATTGCTCCAGGCGTGATTCGTGCCGCGCTGAATGAGGACATCGCCCGGCTTCAGCAGCGTTTCCCCTTCGTCCATCACCGCATAGATCTCGCCGGACAGGATGATGATGAAATCTATGGTGTTGGTCCTGTGCATCAGGGGATGCGGCTTCTTCTCCTCGGACGACATGGCGGACAAGCCGCTGCTGCCCAGCGGATTGAAGACGTCCTTCGGATCGACTTTGTCGATGAACACCGAGTCCGGCGGAAACTGCACGATGCGCAGCAGGCTCCCGGTCGGGTGCGGCTCAAGCTCGATCGGCCCCGCGCAGGGCTCGCTGGAATCCACGTTGTCCGCCGGAAATGCAGCGCATTTCCACATCTCGGTGATGCCGAACTGCGGATGGCCGGCAGTGGCCACGAACGGTGCAACCCGATCTTCCAGGATTACGGACCGTCCTGCTTTGTCGTGGCCCGGTGACGACGCGCCGTACAGGCTTGATCATGGCCGCGTCGTTCGGCCGACTGTGTGACTTCGAAGACTGAAGCATCTTGAACGTCCCTGATGACAACGAGATGGCGAGCGCTCAGATCCTACAGGCGACCGGCACAGAGCTTGCCCCCAGGATTTGGGGGCTGCTGCGGTCAGCGTGGCGCTGCCTCCCGACGAATCCGCGGATTCCAACCGCGAATGGCAACGGCCTTGATCTCGACCACCGCGCCGAACGCCAGCTCGTGAACGGTGACCGCCGTCCATGCGGGATACGCGGGACCTTTCATGTACTCGTTCTTTACCCGGGCGAACAGGCCTCGATCGCTCCCTGGCGCGTGAAACGTCGTGAGGTCCACGACGTCCTCGAGACGGGCATCGCTGGCGGCGAGCAGCTCGCGCAATGAATCGAACGCGGCGCGAATCTGCTGTTCCGGATCCGGCAGCACGCGCTTCGCGCCCTTCTCGAACCCGACGATGCCTGCAACGAAGACGAATTCGCCGCTGCGCGCGGTCGGCGCGAAATGCCAGTCGGAATAGAAGGCGTCGTAGTCTTTGGGCACTACGATTTCGTCCATGTACTCTGCCGCGCCCGCGCATTGTGCGAGGCCGAGGGTGGCGTAGATGGCGCCGGAGCACCCGATCATCTGCTTCATGGACCTGACCTCCGCGACATGTTGCGAATGCGGCCGAGTGTAGGTGCGACAAGCGCGGGGCAGTCCCCCAATAGTTGGGGTGTGAGCCCACGCCATGCATGAGTTATGGTCGTTGCAGCAATGCGCGAACACGACACCCTCAGCCTGCTGCGCAGACTCGTTGCTTTTACGACCGTGTCCGCAGAGACGAATCTGCCTCTGATCGACTTCGTTGCCGATTACCTCGCTGCTGCGGGCATCGACGCACAGATCGTCCGCAGCCCGACGCAACCCAAGGCGAACCTGCTCGCCACCATCGGACCGGCGGATATCGACGGCATCGTTCTATCCGGCCATACGGACGTCGTACCGGTAGCAGGCCAGGAGTGGGCAACTCCGCCCTTCGAACTGCACGTCAAGCAAGGCCGCGCATACGCGCGTGGCAGCGCCGACATGAAAGGATTCATCGCCGTGGTCCTGGGCCGCATCGCGATGTTGCGCCAGGATGCGCTGCGACGGCCGCTTCATCTGGCGCTTTCGTATGACGAAGAGATCGGCTGCCTGGGCGCGCCCGCCTTGCTCGATGCGATGCGCGCGAGCATCCCGCACCCGCGCGCAGTCATTGTCGGCGAGCCGACGCAAATGAAGGTGGTGGTGGGACACAAGGGTGTAACCGTCTTGCGAACCCATGTTCGCGGCCGCGAGGCTCATTCGAGCGTCCCGCAGCTGGGTCTCAACGCCATTGCATTCGCTGCCGACCTGATCTCCGAGTTGCGTCAGATCGAAAGTGACCTGTCGGCGAGCGCCGCGGGTGACCCGCGGTTCGAACCATGCGGCTCCAGCATCTCAGTCACCGTCGTTGACGGAGGCACTGCTAACAACATCATTCCGAAGGCCTGCTCGTTCGTGTGGGACATACGCGAAGTCCCCGAAGCTCCCGCGCGGGTCGTGATCGAGCGCTTTCGTGCGAGTTGCGACAGCCTGCTCGCCAGACATCGCAAGGACGGGCTGTCGATCGAGACCGAGACCCTCGCTCATGTGCCCGCCCTTGGCGTAGTGGAACAGGGGCCGGCACAGTCGCTGGCCGCGACTTTGCTAGGTGAGCGAAGCACGAGCGTGATGTCGATTGGCAGCGAGGCGGGCATGTTTCAATCCGCCGGCTACTCCGCGATTCTGTGCGGGCCCGGATCGATCTCGCAGGCACACCAACCGAATGAATACGTCGAGATCGAGCAGCTCGAGCGCTGCGAGTCGTTCGTCGATCGACTCATCGCGAGCCTGTCCGCTCAATCGGCCGTCTGAGCGCGCACTCATTGCAGGGATCCAAGCATGGCTCGTTCACTCAAGATTGATCACGTGACGCTCGCCGCGTCCCAGCTGCAGGTCCTGCAGGACGCATTCGCGCAGATCGGCCTGGCAACAGACTACGGTGGTGTGCACTCTAACGGCGTCACTCACATGTCCCTCGTCGGATTCGACGATGGGAGCTACATCGAGTTGATCTCGACGCTGACGCCGGGCACGCACGCTCCATGGTGGCCCGCGCATATTGCCGCCGACGCCGGCCCATGCGCCTGGTCGATCCAGGTCGACGACGTGTCAGCCGAGGTCAGCCGCCTGAGCATGTTGGGCGTCCCGGTGTCGGGTCCTACTTACATGCAGCGCAAGCGACCGGACGGGAGGATGGTCGAATGGGACCTGGCGAGCGTTGGCGACGGCGAAATCGGCACTGTGCATCCGTTCGTGATCAAGGACCGAACGCCGCGCCACTGGCGTGTCGCGCCGACAAACAGCGTCAGCGGGTCGGAGCTGACCGGTGCTGCGATCGTGGTCATCGGCGTGCGAGACCTCGAATCATCCATCGCAACTTTCCGCAAAACCTACGGACTCGCCAAGCCGCGCAGCATCCGCAGCGAACATCTGCTCGCGCAAGTGGCGCTGTTCGAGGATCAGCCCTTGGCGTCTGGCGACTCCACTCGACCCGGCAAATTCGCTCGCTCAACGTCTGGCTCTGCTGGGCGACTCGCCGATCGGGATTCTGATCGGCAGCAAGGAATTTCAGACTTCGCAACGCAGATTCAAGTTCGCCCAGGAGGAACAGTGGGACACGAGTCAGGTCGGCTGGTTCGCTCCCGCTCCTCACCCGTGCGCGGGGCTCGGTGTCGTGGACTTCAGAACGTCGCGCCGATAGACAAACCGATCGTCCGTGGACGATTTCGATTCGTTTCCGTGCCCGGAGGAAAGCGGAATATGTTCGGCTGAATAAACACCGCTGCGCGCTCGTCCCACAAATTGTCGATGAAGATCGACGCGCGCCAGCGCTCCTGCTGCAATCCGAACCGCAGATTGCCTATCTCGTAACTCGGCTGGTGAAATCCGGCGGCGCGATCGAAGCTCGTGAAACTCTCGCCAACGTGCGAGGCGGAGAAGGTCACGAATCCCTCCAGCGAGGCAGAGAGCGGAACGCTGTAGTGGCTCATGAAGTTCAGGTTGAGCTCCGGCACGTACGGCATGCTGTCACCGTCGCGCCCACCGAGATTCGGCACATCCCCATCGAGCTGTGCCTCCACATAGGAACCGCCGAACGATACGAACAGGCCCGATGTCGGTTGCGCTGTGATCTCCAGCTCGACGCCGTCGCTCGTCGCATCACCGGCGTTCTCGCGGAATGAGAAGCCGCAGTTCAGAGCCTTCGTGGTCTGAATGTCGGACCAGTCGATGTGGTAGACAGTCGCGTTCAAGGTGAGCCGACTGTCGAGCAGCGATGTTTTGAGTCCGACCTCATAGTTCCAGAGGCTGTCGGAATCGAAAGAGTCGGGCCCTTCGCTGCGGCCGAGCGAGGCGAGCTCCGCCAAGCACTGCGGCGTGTCGGCGATAATCTCGTTGGTGCCGCCGACACGAAAGCCTTTACTGGCCGTCGCGAATGCCAATACGTCTTCGCTGAAACGATACGCGACCGAGAGCTTTGGATTTGTGCCGCTCTCCTTCGTCTTGTTGACTTCGGCATCGATGCCGCCCTGGAACAAGCCCTTGAAGACGATGTCGGATTTGTTCTCGACGTCGAACCAGCGCAGGCCGCCTGTCAGCTCCAAACGATCGGTCACGTCGTAGGTCAGCTCCCCGAACACCGCAAGCTGATCCAGATCGAGCTGCGTATCAAAGTCGCCGAGGCTTTCCGCACCGAAGTCGGTCAGATCGAAGCTCGGGTCGACGGTTCGCACGCGCTCCTCGAAGCCCTGTGAATTGAGACGCTGTCGGTAGGCGCGATCGCGTGTGCTGTAGAACAGCCCTCCGACCCAGCTGAGCCGCGCATTTGAAAGCGAACCCGACAAGCGCGCCTCGTGGACCAGATCCTCCACACTCGCAATATTCGTGATGGGCGCGATGGGCGCGAATTCGCCCGGCGGCAGCAGCGGAGCTGCGGACAAGCTGCCGAAGACGATGTCGACCAGACGGGTGAGGTCCGAGCTGATGGTCCAGTCACGGTTCGCAAAGCTCGTCGACAGCACGACATCGCTCCATCCCAAATCGTAGTTGAGCGTCAGATTCAGGATGCGGCTCTCGTCGGGTGTGCGCTCCTCAACCACGCGGAATTGTTCCAGCTCGCGCAGCGGCAGCGGAGAAACCGCCGACTCGTTCGTATTGAAACGCCCGCCAAGCTCGGACTTCTGCCAGATGATGCTTGCAGTCGCAGTGAGCTTTTCCGTCGCGAAATACTTCAGCGCGGCGCGCCCGCCGAAGACCTCCTGCCAATTCGCATTCTCATTGCTGCCCGGTGTGTCGATGATGTTGTCGGTGTTCGCGACGTTGCCGTAATTGCCGACTATCGGCTCAAACGGAGCAACGTTGTCGATGAAGCCATCGTCGAACCGGTGGTAGCCGACGACTCGTAGCGCCAGCGCGTCTGTGAGCAGCGGCACGTTGGCCATGAACTGGGTTTCATGATTGAAATCGCCTTCCTTGGTGTTCGAGAATGACGCATCGATTGCCGCCGCAAATTCGCTGGCGTCTGGTTGCTTGGTGATGATGCGCACATTGCCGGACATCGCACCCGCGCCGTAAAGAGTTCCTTGCGGTCCGCGCAGCACTTCGATCCGCTCCACATCGAAGAGGCTGAAATCCGGATTGCTGCCGTTGATCGCGATCGGCGTTTCATCGATGTACAGGCCGCTCGTTTCGCTGTCCTGCACTTGGTCTGCGCGTGTGAAGCCTGTGGAAACTCCGCGCAGGACGAGCTTCGACTGGCCCGGGCCCTGATCGATGAACGACAAGCTGGGCACCAGACGCGCGTAATCTTCGAAGCTGCCGATTGCGAAGTCCTGGATCTGCTTCGAGGAGATTGCCAAGATGCTTTGCGGCACGTCCTGCAGACGCTCGTTGCCCAGCTTTCTGGAGCTGACGACGACTTCCTCCAGCACCTGGCTCGCCTCTCGCGCGTACCCCGCAGCAGGACCCAGAGCGAGGGCGATGAGACAGGCGGATGTTGCGGCGTGACCTGGAAGGTGCATGCGTCGAATTGGCTCGAGCATCCTAGTACCCTCTCTTAGGAGCCTTGTCTGTCGGGCTCGATCGTGTCACCAGCGTCGGCGCCTGTTCCCCCCTAGTTCTTGTGGTGATCCTGAAAGCACGCTGTCAGTTGCGTGTGATTCGACTTGCGTGAGCGAAATGAGGAGTTCGCCATGTACGCTGCTTCATCGGATGCGGACATTGAGAGCTTGCGGCGCTAATCGCCGCCAGGTTAGCGGCGTAGGTTGTGCCAACCAACAGCGTCGCGATTCAACCGTTCGCCGCGGCACCATTGGAAGGCGACCCTGCCCTCGAGATTTTCTCCACTGCAATCGCAAGCCCGCCAGGCGCTAAATGAGCGTAACGCAACACCATATTGATATCTGAATGGCCGAGTAACTCACGGACGGAATTCAGATCCACTCCTGACTGGACCAATCGGCTTGCAAAGTGATGGCGCAAGTCATGGAAGTGAAAATTCCGAAGATTCGCAAGCTTCCGAAGGCGGCGCCAGGCAGTTGTTATCGTTGTCAATCGCTTGCCGCTGTTTCCAGGAAACACAAATGGCTGGACGAGAGACCTGCGAGATTGCCGCTGCCAGGTTTCGAGAATAGTCACAGCCTCGAAATTTAAGGGGACTCGTCGCGTCTGCTTGCTCTTGGAAGTCTTGCCCGCCACCGTCAACCACTTGGTCCTTAGGTTCACATCCTTCCATTGCAAGCTGAATAGTTCACCTCGCCGAAGGCCAGTGTTCAACGCTAGCAGCACGATGGGCCGTCAGATGATCGACGTACTCGTGATCTCGCATCGGCAACGGAGTCTTGTGGCGGGTCACGCGCCACGCATTGAATCGCTCACGCTCTTTCCGAAATTCGTCCTCGCGGTTGCGCAGTGCATCTCGTAACTGTTGCTCCTCCTCCTCGTCGAGGTAGCGAACGCGTCCGGACCGGTCATGCTTCAATGGCGTCAGGCCGGAAAATGGATGTCGATCGATCGCCTTCCACTCAACCGCTTTGGCAACTAGAGCATGGAGCCGCTGCAGGTTGCGATTGATAGTTACAGGTTGAGTTCCCTTCCTTACCCGTTCAGCTCGCCACCGCTCAACCAACGCGGCGTCGATCTCACCATTGGCTTTGCGAGCCAGTCCTTGAAGTCGGACCGGATCCGCTTGAGTTGAAATGCAGCGGTCTGCAGGTGAGTCAGTGCCCACGGTTCGTACTGTTCATCAAGAAATATTTTTAGAGTGCTCGCCCGCTGGCGAACCGCATCCGCTCGATCGGCACGCTGCCGAGCGACGACGTCAATGCCATTGGCGACATCTGCTGCTGCGATCAGCGCTCTCTTCCTCGCCTCCTCAGCAGTCACTGCCGGGTAGTTGCCCAGCTTCAATCTCTGCTGCCGACCTCCGTTGGTTCGATAGCGGAACGTCCAGGCTTTCACTCCGGACGGGCGTATGCGAAGCTCGAAGCCAGGCAGAAGGGTGTCGGTAACGTTGACGTCCCGGGGCTCCGGAATCGCATTCTTGACGAAGGCACTAGTGAGCTTCGACTGCATGTCCCCTCCGTGGCAAATAATGCGAGGGACTCACCAGGGACTCAATCGCGCGAAAACTCCGTCGGACTGAGTCGTCGTTGATCGCACTCGAGCGTAGCAATCGAACTAATCTTTTCCGATACTTATGCGCAAAGGTTCCATTTCGCCAACGAGTTAAGATCTGCGTTCGAAAACTTTCGGGACGTATAGGTCGCAGGTTCAAATCCTGTCACCCCGACCAACCAAACCAAATAGTTAAGCGCGGAATTACAGTTTGGTCGTTCCGAGTCGGGGACTCTCTGGGACTCGCGCGGAACCCATACTCAGCGCCTTTGGGCGTCACCTGCTTAAGAATTCGAGACCTCCTCCCAGATCTTTTACGGCATACGTAGTCGATCGCAGGTTCAAATCAGGTCATTCCGACCAGGTTCAAAATCGGATGGACGATCTGGACCTGGATCTGGAGGCAGCGAGTGCAAGCGCTGTGACAGGGCAGCGCGCAACGGTTGCGCGCCAACGAACAACGCGCAGCGGGTGGGCGGGGATCGACACTGCGGCGCTGCGCCGCTCTTTACAGCGAGCGTCTGCGCTCGCTGCGCGTGCCCTTCAACATAGCGCACATTATGCGGGCGTCAGCCAAACGGCCCGCGTGAAGAAGCGGCGCGCCAGCGCCGCGAAGAGTGGGCTGCGCATAATGCTCCGTGCGTTATGTTGAGGTGCACGCTGAAGCCCCTTGAGGGGATGGGGGTGTAAAACAACTCCCAGCACGCGCGTCCTCGCGCGGGCTGACCGACTCATTCCACTGAGCTCGCCGAAGCTGCTACGCGTCGCATGCCACTGCCGCGGCCCGGCGCGCTGCTTGCGTTGCGGGCGGCAGCCGCTGCGCCGAGCGAACGCTGTGCGGAGCGAAGCGAAGCGCAGCAAAAGCGAAGCGCAACAACGCAAGCAGCGTGACGGGCGGTCGGATACGCCGAGCCGCTTCAGGCGATCGAGAAGCGCTCGAGATGCTCCGGCCACAATATCGTGTACTCGTTCTTTCCTATCTCTCGATAAGCAACTCGAGCGCTGTTCAACGATGCACGCGCCGCCAGTAGCCCTTTGATTTCTGCAAAGGCGTCCTGGACATTGTCGGTGTGAACGAAGATGTTCATCTCTCCCGATCCAGCGTCGTGTCCATCGACTTCGCTGCCTTCAGAAAGGCCGTCGATCAACGCGCTCTCTACCTCGATCATCCTGTCGTAGTCAGCAATCGAGGAAGCTGGCCACTGAATAGCGATTTGGTACTTCATGGCGGGAATGGATAGAGCCACGGTGGAAGTAGTCCCTTCTCCACCTGCAGCTGAATGTAGAAAATCTGGCCTTCCTCGGCTCCAATTGGAAGCGTCTCGTGAAGCTTTCGTTCCAACGCGAGCATATCTGCACGCAAGCCCCGCGCGAGGATTCGCAAACGACCTCCTGCCAACTCCTCAGCTGTGTAGCGAGTTGCAGGATTGGTCGTGATGCCGAATTTTAGATGCTCTCCAAGAGATCCGACCTTCTGATACAAGAACGTCGTACCTCTGCTCGCTGCGCCCCTGATCCCTCCAACGAATCCGCCTGCAACACCAGTGACGGCCGGTCCCAGGTCATACCCGAATTGACCGCGATTGCTATCCGGTGCGCCGAACAACTCAGCAGACGAACCGTAGCGCAGCCCAATATAGGCATTGATGAAGTCGCCCCGGTATATGGACTGGATCGCCCCGGCGGTAATCAGTGTCCTGGCCACGTCATCCGCTGCGCCGCGAGCCGCACCGAACGCGAAGTCGCCCCACGTTCCCTGATAGTCGATCCCACCGTTTGTGCTCTCAGCTGGCGGTCCGGGGACAGCTACGGGAGCCGGACTGACCATGCGACGAGCGCTACCAAAAAGCACATGATCGCCACCTGTTCCGGCGGTGCGACCCGTGACACCTCCGAAGTTACTGGCCCAAAAGTTTTCGAAGGTCGCATCCAAGGGTTGGCGCTCGCGTGGCGGCTTTGGTGGCTCATTCGGATTAATTGGTCTGATAGGTGATTTTGCTTGAAATCCACTGGGATCGACATACGCGAGCGGATTGTTGAAGACATAGCTATATCGATTGAAGCTTTGCGTGAAGTCCGGCGCTTGTACGATGGGATCAGCGCTCATGAACCGCCCGAGGACCTGGTCATACACGCGCCCATTCATGTGCGCGAGATACAAGTTGTCGAGCATTTCGTGGGACGTGAATCCATGTCGCGTCGTATTGGTGACCGTCGTCTTCTCGGACGCTGACGGGACACCGCTCCAGGTGCCGGCGTTCCGACGTCTACCCCAAGCATCGAAGGACACTCGCGACATCTGCCCGCCGCTCGAGTTGGTGATCATGTCGGTCGAGCCGAGGTGATCCCGCAGCAGATAGACGGTCTCGTTCGTGCCCGTACTGTGCCGGATGTACTCGGCTACGACCCCGCTGCCGCCGGCGATGTAGTGCTTCCAGTGCGTCGCGCCGCCTAAGTCCACTTTCTCCACGAGCCCGCCGATGTAGATCGTCTGCTCGCTCGTACCGGCATAGCTCGCGACCTGCTTCCAGCGTGAGCGATCCGGGGCATAGAAGAACTGGCTCGAGTTGCTACCCGGAGCATTGATCGTGTTTGGTAGGTTGTAGCTGTACCAGCTGATCGTCGAACCCCATCGGCTGTTCATATTGCCGTTGAGGTCGTAGGCGTAGCTTTGCGCTGTCAGCAGTGCCCCGCCGCTCGTGGCGGTGACCTGATGCTTCTTGGTCGCATGATAGGAGTAAGTGCCGACTCCGGTTTTCGATGAGATGTTGCCCATTGCGTCATAGGTGAAGGTCCTGGGATCTGACCCCGTTGTGGAGGTGAGGCGATGCAGATTGTCGTAGTTGAAATTCTCGACGAGGGTGAGTGCGTTATTGCGGCG
This sequence comes from uncultured Gammaproteobacteria bacterium, assembly GCA_963838635.1. Lineage (GTDB taxonomy): Bacteria > Pseudomonadota > Gammaproteobacteria > Steroidobacterales > Steroidobacteraceae > Steroidobacter. The sequence continues at coordinate 67,749 of CAWISC010000069.1, forward strand.
CTCAGTGAGACTACCGACGGCGTTCCAGAGGTAACCCAGATCCTGCCGCGTGGCAGTTCCCTTCTGCGAGAAGATTGAGTCGATCGCGCCGTTCGCGAGATCGAATCCACGCGCCGTCACTACACCATTGCCGAGTGTCTCGTCGATCACGTGCCCCCATGCGTCCTTGGCATTCGCTTGCCAAAAGACCGTCGTAGGCGCGTTGAAATCCTTCACGCGCAGCAATTGCCCGCTTTGATATTCGTACTTCAGCTTCAAACGATAGCTCGAAGTGCTGACCGGATAAGTAAGCGTATCGAGCGTACCCTCATTGTTGTACGCGTAGTCGAACGCGTAGGTCGCATCCGATGTGATCGAGCGCTGCACCAGACGTCCGAGAGTGTCGTAACTGAGAGCTTCGCCATAGCCAGGCCCTGACATGCCGATGAGCCGACCGATATTCTTGTTCGTAGGCGTCGAAGTGGCGCTGGTGCCGAACGTGAATGTGGAAGTGCCTTCGACCTCGATGCGCGATGTCAGTCGCCCGAGCGGATCGTAGCCGAATGTCGTGTTCTGACTCTTTGCGTCCGTCTGACCAGTGATCTCGCCAAGAGGATTGGGCGTAAATGTCCAGCCTCCCGCATCCATGTCGGTCTGCGCCGTGCGCACGCCGCGGATGTTGAACGTGTTCGACTGCAACGTATTGCCCAGACTGTCTGCGACACGCACGACATTGCCAAAGCCGTCATAGTCGAAGCTTTGGTAGTAGCCATCGTGATCGATGGAGCGGGCAACGCCACCGACGACATTGTCGACCTTCGTCGTCTGCTTGCTCAGAGGATCGACGACTCGAGTTGTCAGTCCTTCGTAGTAGCTGTAGGTCGTCTGCAGTGCCGGATTGCTGTCGGAGGTCGGCCTCGATACTTGCGTTGGCCGACCGAGGAGGTCGTACTGATACGATGTCACGTACGGAGGGGTCACTGAGCCGCCACATCCCCCGGAACTGTACGGCGCGCCCTCGGTGGCGATTCGCCCGAGTGCATCGTAAGTGCGGATCAGCGTGTCGAAATTCGCAGTCGAGAATGACGATCGATATTCGTCGATCGGACGCTCGAACTGATCGAACAACATATAGCGGTTCGTGATCGCAGCAGCTGCGCTCGAATAGGCTGTTTCGAGCACTGCGATCCTATATCGCGGATCGCATGACGCATTCACGTAGGTCTGCCAGGTTGTGTACGTGCCATCGGGTCGGTTCTCCTGGGTCCTTCGACCGAAAGCGTCATACAGCCAGCTGACCGCAATCCCGTTCAGGTCTGTTTCGCTAGCTAGCGTCCCGAATGCGTAGTTCCAAGTCTTGCTCGAAGTTTGCGACAGCGCATTCGTGACCGAGGTCGGGAACTGGCCGGTCGTGCCCCAGCTCGCCGTCGTCGTCCGCGCAGTCATGCCGATACCCGTCACGCTATCGGAGTTGACGTTGCCGAAACCGTCGTAGAGGATCGCCCGCGTGACCTGCAGCAATGAGTTACCGGACTCCTCGACGACCTGCGTCGGACGGCATGCCGTCGTGTCCCACGTAATGTCGGTCGTTCGCGTGATCGAGCTCCCGCCGAACTGGCTGTGCGAGTGGATCTGCTGCACCTGGCCGGGTCGACCTCTGCACCATGTACTCGGCGTATCTGAGAAGAACGCGGTCGGGGCGTACACGCGCTGGACGTACGAAGCCGAAGCCTGAACTCCGTTGGCTCCCGAAGAAGGCTCAGTCACCGTTGTTGTCGTGTCATAGGGTGTGCCTGTCGTCGAATCGACGAGAATGTCCTGAACTGCTGTGCGAATCAGGGCTCCGTTGTAGTCACCGCCAACCTCGCGGTCATAGCTCGTGATCTTGCTCGCGAACGGAAATGAGCGAGTCTCGAAACCAGAGCCGTACGGATGCGTCGCGTACGTGGTCTGTACCTCCGTGATCGCCGTGCCGCTCGGCTCCTGCGTCCGACGCGCGTTCGTCACCGCCCCGATGTACGGGAAGTCTTGCCGGAATGTTCGCCGTTGTTTCGTGCCGTCGCGACTGTCGGTCCATGTTCGGTTTAAGAATCCGAGAAACCCGCGGCCTTGCAGGTTCAGCCTAGCCCCCTCGTAGTAATGGTTCTGCAGATTGAATGTGCCGCCGATGCCGTTCGAGCTCGCGACATTCGAAACCACATACAACGGCCCGAGGTACTCCTGCGTCGGGTAGGTCGCAGTCGCCAGCTTGGCGTAGTTGCTGTAGTTCGGCAGCGACGCGTACGAGAACGTCGAGAAGTTCCCAAATGCATCGGTCGCCGTCAACAGCAGGTCCGGATAGATTCCCGCATGCGCGCGATAGCGCACGTCGCTGCCGACGAGATGAATCAAATCGTAAAGCCCGTCGCCGTTACCGTCGGCAATGGTTACGACGCCGGCGCCGGCGGTCGCGATTCCCGTGCTGACGGCAGCTGCAAAGCCCTCTCCAGTCGAACGCCGCAACTGCCAGACACCGGAGGTCTCGGTCAGCACGTCGTCGAAGCCATCGCCATCCCAATCGAGGACGGCCCAGCCTGTCAATCCTCCGCTGACGGTCACCGGGCCGGTTAGCCCCGTGCCCGTGCTGAAGCGCGCGATCAGTCCCCCGGACTGAGCGAGATAGAGAAGATCGCTCTTACCGTCGCCATTGAAATCCCCGTGGGTAGGCACTCCAGCAGCGTTCGGGTTCGAAATTGCCGCGCACGGCGCACCCGGGCAAACCAAGGCCAGAAAGCGGAAGAACGTGTACTGGCCGGTTTCTTGGTTGAGCACGCGATTCGTCAGGCGATACACAAAGTCACCCTTGCCGTCGCCATTGAAGTCGGGAACCAGCCGTGGACCGGGCCGGCCAGGCGCCCCGAAGACACCGAACTCAATGCGTGAATCCGGCGACAACGGCGCGACCAACGTAGAGACCGTCGAAGAAAATCCGCCACCGATCCAGTCGCGCAAGCGGTAGCGCACCGTATCTCCACCCGCGTAGCCGATCAGGTCAGCCCAGACCAGATCGTCGAGACCATCGCCGTTCACGTCGAACGCACGGGCATCCGCGCCCGTACCCGTCGCTGGGGCACCGGTATTCGAAGGGGTGCTCAGCCCCGATGCACTGCCGTACATCACCCACCACGTGCCGCCCGAATAAGGCACTAACAGGTCCTCGAGGCCGTCCGCGTTGTAGTCAATCGGAATGGCGCCGAGAAAATTCGTATTGGTCACACCCGTGTTAGTCGGTGCGTCGTAGCCGCCAGAGCTGTTCGCAAACCTCACCAGCCAGGTACCCGATCCGGTGCTCGATGAGTAGACCAGGTCCTCGCGACCGTCACCGTTCACGTCCATGGGCCAGGGTCTCGTAAGCGTGTAGGCGCCCAGGCTCGCTTCGCCGCCGAGGCCGACCGTGCCGTTTTGATACGTGAACGTAGTCGCCGGAAAGCAGTCGGGTATCGGTCCTGCGCATTCCTGAATCGAAGCGAGCCGGCTCTTCGACGTCGACGACAACGCACCTTCGTAGGTCAGCTCATACCGTCGGACGAGCGTCGTGTTGTACGTCACGTCAACCCGATCCAAGCGGGTGATCTGCTTCACTTTGCTGTTTGCGATGTAGCCGCTGTCGATCTCGTTCGAGGGCTTGGTCTCCCACACGAAGTCGATCTGATAGGCACTGCTCAATACCTGCCCGGGATTGCTGGTGTACGTGACAGCGTCGATGCGATATGCGCCGTTGGTCGTGTCCTCGGCGTAGACGAAGTTGATCGCGTTCCCCGACCGGTCGCGGATCTGGTTCAGCGCCCAGCTGCGCGCTGTCGCCTGGCCCACGGACTCGATGCGTGAATCGCCAGTTTTGCCGTACTCGTAGAGCAGCCCGTCTTTGCCCTCGACGAGGAAGTTGGCCGGGCCGTTGCCCGCCGTCCCCAGGGATGTGACGCGCGCAAAGGTTTCGATTTCCGTTTGATAGGTCGCACCGTCGTTGCCATAAGTCCCGGACGTGAGACGCAGCTTGTTGCCGTTCAGGCAGAAGCGATCCGAAAAGTCGTTGCGTACGTCACGCTGTTCGCCATCCGCAGCCCAGATCTTCGGGCAGCGTGAAATCGCGGACAGTCCCGCAATGCTCCAGCCTGCGCCGACCAAAGTGGTGCCGCTGCGGTGGCCGTACACCAGCGCCAAACTCGGCGTCATGCCGTGCGTGCCCGGCGGCGCAAAGATTGGAACTGAGTAAGACGCTTCGCCAGTCGCTGACACATCGGTTGTGCCAGGCGTGCGGCCAACGGCGCCGAGCGCTTGCGAAGATAGGGTAGCGACCGCTAAGAGCAACGCTATCCGCACAGGTGTTGATTTCATGGAGCCTCGCTTAATGCCGAGCGCGCGGCAATTTTCTTAGTTAATAAAGCGACAGACCCCACGCCTTTCCCTCACAGACCTTGAATAGGATTGCTGACACAGATGCCCCATGGTGCGCGCCCCGGGGCCGAGTCAACGCCCGGGGCGAGGGCGCGCACGGTTGTTCCGGCCGCCGTGTATTTCATACACGAACTATTGGGCCCCGCAGAACGCGAGGCGCTGAACGGGCTAACGCGTCGTAGCGAGGTCCACACCGCTGTGTGCGGCAGCTCGGCGCCGAAAGATCCTCACGTCTGTATCCGCCGTGAGCTCGTTGGCCCACTTGAGCTGCACGACTCGGGCAGCAGTCCCGTTGTGCCTTACGATCGACACACGATCGAATCGCTGCTCTCTCATGCAGCTTCGCTTAGTTCTGGAAACTCGGTCCGCGCAACCTTCTCGACCGCGTTCGCCAATCCCTCTGGCGCCAGATGCGCGTAGCGCAGCACCATCTTGATGTCCGAATGCCCGAGCAATTCTCGAACCGAGTTCAGGTCGACACCCGACTGAACGAGCCGACTGGCAAAGTGATGTCGTAGATCATGGAAGTGAAAATTGCGCAGCCTCGCGAGTTTTCTGAGGCTGCGCCAGGCAGTCGTAATCGTCGTCATTCGCTTGCCCTTACTGCTTGCGAATACGTATGAGTCGTTCAGCGAGCCCTTCGACTGACGATTCCACCCTTCCAGAATAGTTGCGGCCTCTGCATTCAGCGGCACTCGTCGTGTTTGATTGTTCTTCGATGTCTGGCCGGCGACAGTGAGCCATTTGGTCTTTAGATTCACATCCATCCACATCAACGCAAGAAGCTCGCCGCGTCGCAGTCCCGTGTTCAGTGCGAGCAGCACGATCGGACGTAGATGATCAACGTACTCTTGATTTCGAAGCGGAAGCGCAGACTTGTGACGAGCGATACGCCAAGCATTGAATCGCTCACGATCCTTGCGCAGCTTGTCCTCGCGCTTGAGCAGCGCATCTCGCAGTTGGTGCTCCTCCTCCTCATCGAGGTACCGCACACGTCCGGAACGATCATGCTTGAGGGGTTTCAAGCCGGAAAAGGGATGTCGATCGATCGCCTTCCACTCCACTGCCTTCCAACGAGCGCGCCGAGCCGCTGCAGGTTGCGATTGATTGTGACGGGCTTATTCCCTGCCCTCACGCGCACCGCTCTCCAACGCTCGATCAGGACGGGATCCATCTCGACCATCGGCATGTCGAGCCAGTCCCTGAAGTCGGACTTGATGCGCTTGAGCTGGAAAGAAGCGGTGCGCAGGTGGGTGACCGCCCATGGCTCGTACTGTTGCTCGATAAAAGCCTTCAGCGTGCTCGCGCGCAGCCGTGCTGCGTTGGTCCGTTCTGCGCGTTGCCGCGCCACGACATCGATGCCGTTGGCAACTTCCGCCGCCGCGATCAGCGCCCGCTTCCTTGCTTCGTCGGCGCTCAAGGCTGGGTAGTTTCCCAACTTGAGCCTTTGCTGCCGTCCTCCTTGGATCCGATACCGGAACGCGAAGGCTTTCACTCCGGATGGTCGAATGCGGAGTTCGAAGCCGGGCAGCAGCGCATCTGTGATGCTGATGTCTTGGATGCCTGGATCCGTCCCTTTGACGAGCGCATTCGTGAGTTTCGCTTGCATGATTCCCTCCACGACAAGATGGGCCGATGATGCGAGGGACTTACGGGGGACTCAACAGGGCCGAAACTCAGGCGGGCTTGAGCGTATGTGGGCGCAGTAGATCGGGGTCGTTTATCCGTCGAGATCCGCGGGTTATCCGCATTCGCGCGCTGCTGCCGCGGCTTGCGGTGACCCCTTGGAGATCCTTCGGGACGTATACGCTAGATTGGGCTTCGAAGGCTGATCAGCTCGCCCGGCGACAGAAGACAGGAAACATTCTGGCCTAGCGGCGCCCCCTCGTCATTCGCCCGGTTCGTTTCGACGCCGGGCGGCGTTCCCACTTTGACGCGGGCTTAGCGTTCTTTCTAGACTGAACTCCGGCGAAAGAAGGCCAGCGCTGCTCGGAGCTAGACGAATGTGGGCCCCGCCATCATCCGGTCGGCGGAAAGCTGCGCAAACGGGATATTCTCGTTCACCGGCGCTACCCCGATCTTCTACCCACCGCAGTTTGAGGCAAATGGAGTCATCTATGGACAACCTTACCGGGGACGACCTTGCTGGCCGCGAACCCGATGACGCTCTGAGTGCGCGCGAGCCTTGGGACGGCCTACTGGCCTCCGCTGGCCCCCGCGACCACATCGTGCAGCTTTACCAAGATCAGCAGTTTCTAAACCGCGCCGTCTGTCGCTTCGCTGCTGGTGCCATCGCGAACGGCGAAGGTGTCATTCTCGTGCCCACAGCCGCCCACTGGGAGGCATTCAAGCCCCGTTTGGAAGCCGAGGGAGTGAACGTAAAGGATGCGCAAGGACGCGGGCAACTCACGGTGGTCGACGCAGACGAGCTTTTGCCTCGCTTCATGAAAGACGCCATGCCCGATGCACCCGTATTCCTCGGCCTGGCCGCGGATGTCATTAGCAAAGCACGCGGGCAGGCGCGCTATCCGAAGGTGCGGTGGTGGGGCGAAATGGTGAACGTCCTGTGGGAGCAGGGCAACGTGGCAGCCAGCATGAGTCTTGAGGATCAGTTTGACCGCCTAGCCAAGCATCACGAAATCGCCATCTTCTGTTCGTTCGTGATGGACAATTTCAACAGCGAGGTCCACTCGCGCCTCCTGCCGAGGCTGGGGCAAAACCATTCCCACCTGATCCCAGTGGAGGACTACGCGCGGCTCGAGCGCGCCGTAGGCGACGCGTTGCGACAGACAGTCGGTGCGGATGATGCTCGGGTCATAGAGCAACAGCTGCTCTCAAACTACACCTCGGCGTTTCAGATGCCGCGCTCTCAGGCCTTGCTGCTGGCCCTGCGTGAGAGTCTCCCGGATGTCGCGGAGTCCGTATTGGCGCGGAGCCGCGCGATTTACCGCGGTTCGCAAGAGTCTGCCTAGTGACCGAGCTCCAAAAAGTCGAGATCGCGATCGCTGAATCCGATCGAATACGACTCGACAGCGCGACCGCGGATTCCGCAAGCGCTGATTTGATCGGCATTTTGGACACGATCGATGCGCCGATCATCGTGGTCGGGCGTGATTGCACGGTGGTTCGCTTCAATCGCGCGGCGGCGGAGACACTTGGAGCTGGCCCTTCGGACGTCGGCCGGCGCAGCTGTCAGGTGCAAGCGCTGAAGGGCATCCCGGAAATCGAACAGGCCTGCATGCAAGTGATGACCGATGGCGTTCCGTCCCGTCAAGAGATGCGCGATGGCGATCGGTGGTTTCTCGTTCGCATCGCTCCCTACGCCGGAGCCGATGCACAGACGCGCGGCGCGGTACTCACCTTCACGAATTTCACGGCTTTCCGCGCAAGCCTCGGGCAGGCCATTTATGAGCGTGAATACACGAAGACGATCCTGAATGCAGCGATCGATCCGCTGGTGGTGCTCGACGACAATCTGCAAATACAGACGGCCAATCGTGCCTTCTACGACGGATTCGGAGTTTCGCGCGAGCAAACGCAGGGCGTTCATCTCAGCGATCTGGGCGACGAAGAGTGGAAGGCATCCAGCTGGTGGTCCGCGCTGAGAGCAACTTTGTCCGATGGCCGTGAATTTCCTACCATCGAGCTCGAGCGCGACTTTCCCGGCACCGGGCGGCACCGCATCGTTCTGCTCGATGCCCGCCGTGTGGTTCGAGACGGCAACGCTCTGGTGCTACTGTCGTTTCGGGACATCACCAAGCGCAAACAGGCCGAGAGGGCGCTGCGCGAAAGCGAAGCCAAGTTCCGCACGCTCTTTGAGTCGATGGACGAAGGTTACTGCGTCATCGAGGTTGTTTTCGGTGGAAACAACGACCCAATCGACTATCGCTTCCTGGAAACGAACCCGGCATTCGAAAAGCAGACGGGTATTCAGGACGCAAAGGGCCGCCTCATGCGGCAGATCGCGCCGGACCACGAACAACATTGGTTCGATATGTATGGTCGCATCGCACTCACGGGCGAAACGCTTCGCTTCGAATACCCGGCTGCGGCGCTGAGACGTTACTACGAGGTGTGCGCTTTCCGCGTCGGGGCGCCAGAGCTACGCCGCGTCGGCGTGATTTTCAATGACATCACGCGGCGCAAGAATCTGGATCGCGAGCGCGAGCTGCTCCTGGCGCAAGAGGAGGGCTTACGCAAAGAAGCAGAGGCCGCTGTGCGCGCGAAGGATCGCTTTCTTGCAGCGCTCAGTCACGAGTTGCGCACACCACTTACACCGGTCGTGATGACCGTCGCGACTATGGAGCGGGATCGCGACTTCCCTGCTGCGTTTCACAAGCATCTCGCGATGATCAAGCGCAACGTGGATCTGGAAATACGCCTCATCGATGACCTGCTGGATTTGAACCGTGCGACCAGCGGCAAGATGCGCTTCGAGGCTCAACCCACTCATGTCCATGCAGTACTGGCGCAGGCCATGCAGACCTGCGCCAGCGAGATTTCTGCCAAGAAGTTGAATGTCCACCTTGATCTCCAAGCCGACATCGATCTGGTGAACGCCGACCCGGCCCGGTTGCAGCAAACCTTCTGGAATCTTCTGCGTAACGCCGCCAAGTTCACTGCCGACGGCGGAAGTATCTTCATCCATAGCGAGAGTACTTCCGAGAACGTGCGCATTGAAGTGCGTGACACCGGCATTGGCATTGAGCAGGAATTTCTGCCCAAGGTGTTCGATGCCTTTGAACAGGCAGATTCAAAGATCACCGGACAGATCGGCGGACTCGGGCTGGGATTGGCGATTTGCAAAGCGATCACGGAAATGCACGGGGGCAAGATTCATGCCCGAAGCGACGGCCCGGGCACCGGCGCGACCTTCACCGTGGAGCTGCCCATCGCTTCCGCCGCTGAGCGCGAGTCCGTCGTCGCACAGCTGCCGAGAGCCGCGAGCACCGACAGCCACCTGCGTCTGCTGGTAGTCGAGGATCATGCAGACACCCGCGAGATGCTGGCCAAGCTGTTGAGCGCTTCAAACTGCGCCGTTACGGCAGTCAGCAGCGTTGAAGCTGCGCTGCAACTGGCCTCCGTGGCACGGTTTGACGTTGTCCTCAGCGACCTGGGCCTGCCCGACGGCACTGGTTACGATCTAATGAAACAACTTCGCGATCTTCATGGGATCAAGGGCATCGCCTTGAGTGGCTATGGTATGGAGCAAGACCAGCAGCGCAGCCGGGAAGTAGGATTCCTCGATCATGTCATCAAGCCGGTGAAGATCGACGAACTGATGGCGGTAATTCAGCGCGTTGTCAGCAGTTAGACACGAGGAATCTCCCCGGTAACGTCACGGACGGGCCCAAAGCTGGGATCCGCTTGGCTGAGAGTGCTGAATTGCTCCGTGCGCTTCACTGCCTGCTCGATTAGGCCCTATTCGTCAATTGGAGCTGGTCGGGATCGGTCGCACACCGGCGGCAGTCATCCGCTCGCTGCAGCGCCAAGTTCTCCGGTGTGTAGCGGCGTGTCCCTCGCCGTACTCGGCTCCTCCACGGAAGATCGCGCGCGGACCACCTGCATCTGCGTGGGTTGGCAGAGCTTGAACACGCTGACCGCCTCCACCAGGCGAACTGCAAGCTGATTCAGGCTCTCGGCGGCAGCCGCTGATTGCTCTACGAGGGCCGCATTCTCTTGCGTGCTCTCGTCCAGCTGAGTCACTGCAGTACTGACTTGGCCGACGCCGTCGGTCTGCTCGGCGCTTGCTGCGCTGATCTCGCCGATGAGCTCGGCAACGCGGCTCACCTGCGCAACAATGTCGGCCATCGTTGTGCCAGCATCCGCGGCGAGCCGTGAGCCGTTCGCAACTCTCGTGGTGCTTGCGCCGATTAGGTCCTTGATCTCTTTGGCCGCGTCAGCGCTACGGCGTGCAAGGCTGCGCACTTCGCTTGCGACCACTGCAAAGCTGCGGCCCTGTTCGCCTGCACGAGCTGCCTCGACTGCGGCGTTCAATGCCAGAATGTTCGTCTGGAACGCGATCGCATCGATCACTCCGACGATGTCCGCGATCTTTTCAGAGCTGGCTGCAATATCCTGCATGGTCGAGACTACTTGATCCACCGCCGCACGACCCTTTGTAGCGACGTTACTGGCGGACCTCGCCAGTTGCGATGCCAATCGCGAGGTCTCAGCCGTGCTCCTGACCGTCGATGCGAACTCTTGCATCGAGGCGGCAGTCTCTTGCAAACTGGAAGCCTGCTGTTCCGTGCGTCGGGAGAGATCCGCGTTGCCCGCTGCGATCTGGTCGGAACCGTTCGCTATGGAGTCGCTGCTGTCTCGCACCGTGCCCACTACTTTCGCGAGGTTCTCGCACATCCGCGCCAGAGCGGCCATTACGCTAGTGGTATCGCCCTTTGCCACGGGCACGCTGACGGATAGGTCACCCTGCGCAACGGCGTTCGCAATCGAGGCGGCGTGCGCGGGCTCTCCGCCCGTGGTCGCCCAGATGGAACGCCTCGCCCATACGCCAAGGCCGGTGAGCAGGAGCGCGGACACGACGAGCACGGTCCATTGAATCCGTTTGATGCTTTGACCGGTGCTCTCGAAGCTGGCAGTCGTGGCCTGTGCAAATTTTGACGAGGCTGTGACGGTTTCATCGACGCCAGCGCGATGCGCCAGGTACATCGCATGCACTTCGTTCAACGCGGCTGCCGCTGCTGAGCGATCGCCGGCCGCAACAGCGGTCAAGGCGGCGCGTGTCATCTCGAACAGGCGCTCGGCGGCCCGGTGTTGCGCACCGAGCAACTGCGCTTCCAACCCGTACGGAGGATGCTCGGTCCAATAGCTGACCCGAGCGTTGTACTCGCTCTCCAGGCGCTGCGCCGCGCTCTTCGCTGTCTCGATCGGCATCGTTGCTTCGATGGCTTGCGATACGACCAGTCGCAACTCGATTAGATACATCGGTGGCGGCAGCGCATCTGCAGTCACATCCTTGGCGACGAAGGTCCGCTGCGCAGCGATGGCGGAGCGATGCGCTCCCCACAGGGATACGCCCGTCAGGACGCATGCCGCGGCAATGCCCGATGCAATCAGGAGCAGCAGTATCTGTCGCAGCGATTTCACAGTTCATCCTTGCCGCTGAACTTCCTCTATTTCGGCAGGTGACTGGAACAACTTGAGTGCCGAATGCGGTGCAGCAAACCAGGTCGGCACTTGTGTGACCGCGCCAGTCTCACTGCGCCGGCTGAAAAACTCGCCCCCCCAGACCCTCTGATTACAAAGCAGATGCGCTACACGACACTGTGGCAAACGGTCGCCTGCTGTCGCAGGCCAGCAGGCCCGGCCCAATGGGCCCAGTCGCCGCTGATCCACTGCTTGCCAGCATGCGGCGCGTTCTGCGAGTCAGTCGCAGGGCTCACTGGCGTCGGCAGGCCTCTCAGCCGATGAAAAGCTCGCTCGGGCGTTCCGCTACTGAGCCTACTGACCCATTGTTGTTGTCACGCCTAAGGTATCCAGGGCTCGTTGAATCGCTCCGGCATCGAACGGCTTGGCGAGATGCGTCACCCGACCGTCACCATGAAGTCGGCCCAAGGCCTGTTCTCCGTAACCACTCGCGATCACGATCTTCAGATCGGGCCATCGCACTCGGAGGTCGGCGGCGAGTTCGAGTCCATTCCGGTCCGGCAAGCCGATGTCGACAATCGCCAGTTCCATGCACTTCAGCCGTTCCGCGGTGGCAGACCCTCGCGCGCAGAGGCCGCTGCCAGCCGTCACAAACCCCAGCGCTTCGAGTGCTTCAGTTATGTAACCTCGAACGAGCGGCTCGTCCTCGACAATCAGAGCAACATGCTGACCGTCGCCGAAGCAACCCTTGGCATCGATGACCGCCCGAATTCGGCCGGCCAGCTGGGCCGCGTAAACGGCTTGACGAGCAGTTCTACACCGGGGTCGATACGACCTTGGTGAACGATTGCGTTGCGCGCATAGCCGGTCGTGAAGAGAATCTTCAGGCCGGGATGCTGCCTGCATGCTTCGTCCATGAGCTGGCGTCCATTGATGCCCGGAAGGCCTACGTCCGTGAACAGAACTGTCACTTCGGGGTGCTGCTCCAAAACGCGCAAAGCCGAAGGCCCATCGCGTGCATCCAAAACCGTATAGCCGAGATCGCGCAGCGTCTCGGTGCTATAGACGCGCACGTCGTCCTCGTCCTCAACGACGAGCACAATTTCCTGCAGGTCGCCGCGCGGTTCGACAGAGAGCTCCGGCTCTTCTGACTTTCCCCAGCCACGAGCCGTGGCAGATAGATCTTCACGGTCGTTCCCTGTCCAATCTCGCTGTACAGCTTGATGTGGCCGCCCGATTGCTTGACGAAGCCGAAAACCTGACTCAAGCCGAGACCGGTACCCTCGCCAATCGGCTTGGTGGTGAAGAAGGGGTCGAATGCACGAGCCATCACATCGGGACTCATGCCGATACCGGTGTCACTTACGCAGATCAGCGCGTACTGCCCAGGATGAATTTCGGATACTGGCGTACTGCTCATCGACGTGCGCATTGGCCGTTTCGAGCGTCAGCTTGCCGCCCTCGTGCATCGCGTCGCGCGAGTTCACCGCGAGATTCAGCAAAGCGCTTTCGAGCTGATGGGGATCGACTTCCACCTTCCACAGTCCGGCGCCCAGCACGGTTTCAAGGGCGATGCTTTCCCCAAGCGTGCGACGAATGAGGTCCGATACGCCCGTGACGAGGCGATTGACATCGGTCGGCTTTGGATTGAGCGGCTGCCGACGGGCGAACGCCAGCAGCTGGCTCGTCAACGTGGCCGCGCGCTGCGCCCCGCGCATTGCCTGGTCCACACAGTGGCGTAGCCGGGTGTCATCCGCAGGCAGCTGACGCCACAGCGTATCGAGATTGCCGAGAATGACCGTGAGCAGGTTGTTGAAGTCGTGCGCGACACCGCCCGTGAGCTGGCCGATGGCTTCCATCTTCTGCGACTGATGGAGCTGCTCTTGAATGGCTCGCCTCTCGGTCATGTCCCGCGTGATCTTGGCGAAGCCGATGAGCTGCCCGTTTCCATCTCTGATCGGGTCGATCAGTACGCTGGCCCAAAAACGCGTGCCATCTTTGCGCACACGCCAGTTCTCGTTCTCGAACTTACCTTCCTTGAGCGCCATCGCGAGCGCTCGTGGGGCAGCCCGCTCTCGCGATCCTCCTCCGTATAGAACGTGCTGAAATGCTTGCCGATGATTCAGTGGCCGCATAGCCTTTGATGCGCTCCGCGCCTGCATTCCAGCTCACGATGAATCCATTCGGATCCATCATGTAGATCGCGCAGTCCGTTATACCCATGACCAGCTGCTGAAACTGCTGCTCACTCTGGTACAGCGCGGCAGTGCGCTCTGCAACCTTGGCCTCCAGAGTTTCGTTCGCTCCCGCGAGCTCTTCTTTAGCCTGCTCGGCTGCAATCCTCGCCTCTTCTGCCGCTTGCCTGGCCTGCTGCGCAGCTGTCAGAAGCCGCGCTTTCTCTATTGCAACCGCGGTCTGCGCCGCAATGAGGGTGATCGCGGCTCGTGCTGCGCGTTGAACACTCCTATGGCGGAGTGTCCGAAGAACAAGCCGCCAAATACGTCCCCATCCCGGGACACGACCGGTACCGCCAAGTAACTGCGCACCGGCAAGTGCTTCGGTGGCATGCCGAAATACGGACTGGACTTCCCATACGCAGGATGCTGCTGAATGTCGTCCGCGCGGATGACTCCCTCACCGCGGAATGTCGTGCCAAACAGCGTAGTCGCGCGGGGCAGCGGCAGGTGTTCAAAATTCTTGCGGTCAGCGCCGGACAACGTGTAGAGCATGAACGCATCGCCCTGCTCATTCACAGTGTTGTAGAAGAACGCGCCGAATTCAGCCCCGACGAGGCTGAGTTGCCGAATCCGTCACCAGCTGCAGAAGCGCATCGATCGCCAGCTGCGAAGCGAGCGCGAGTCCGATCTGGTTGACGGCTTCGAGAACGCGGGTCTTTTCATGCAGCTCATCGCGTGCGCTTCGCAGCTCCTCTTCGACCTGCCGTCGTGCGGCAAGAATTTCGCGTGCATTCTGAAGTGCGGCGGAGCGTAGACGCTCCTCCTCATCGTCACGGTCTGTCACGCATCGGCCCCGAGCAACTCAGCAGCAAGCTCGCGTCCCACGTACTCGCGCTTCGATCTTTGCGAATGCGATGTCGCGAGTGGTGGATTTGTCATCGCTGAAGGGTGCGTAACCGCAGTCGTCAGTTGTCCCCAGCTGCTCTACCGGTATGTATCGTGCAGCTTCGAGCACTCGGTCGCGGACCTGCTCCGCCGTCTCGACGCGTGGATCGATCGATGAGATGACACCCACAAAGATCCGTTGGTCTGGCTTCATGTTTTCGCGGATGGCCTTCAGAACCCGCGAGGGGTTGGGTTCGCCGGCTAGAGCGATATAGAAGTTGGTGACATTCATTTGGAACAGGCTGGGCAGCAGTTCGGCGTAGTCAACGTCCGCGCTGTGAGTAGAGTCGCGGTCGCCGCCGGGGCACGTATGCACACCGAGGCTGGCGCCCTCCTGAGCGGAAAAGCGCCCGAGGGCCAGATTGTTCAGATCGATAAACTCACTCAGCAGGTTACCTGACGGGTCAATCTTCAGGGCCAGCCGTCCTTCCGTGAAGTCGATCTGCACGCAATGCGCGCCGCCCGCGAGACAGCGGCGCACTTCCGTTTCATGTTCCTTCAGGAGATCCTGAATGAACTCCTGTCTCGAGTAACCCGCAATGCCCTCGGCCGGGTACATCAGGCTCAATGCTGAAGGCGAGATGACTGCTTGCTTCACAGGGCGATGTGCGTACGTGCGCGCGGCCTGCAGATACTCGTCTGCGTATCGCCTATAGCGAAACGGCCCTTTGCTTAGCTGCAGCATGCGTCGTGTATGTCCGGCGGCGAATGGAATGCGGAACCCATCAGGAGTCGCATTCGGCAGACCGTGGACGCAATACGTCCAGAAGTTGTGGTACTTGCGCTGCTCGCCGTCCGTGATCACTGGCGAGCCCGTCGCCTCCAAGCGCTCGATCGTGTCTCGAATCGCCTCCTCATACAGCGGCGCAAGCGAGGGATGCTCGCTGTCCATTGTCGACAACGCGTCGATCAGGCGGTCTGGGCGAGGAATGCTGCCGATCGGTTCTGTTGGAATAGTTAGCGTTGGCATATGCCAGGAAGCCGTTTCCCATCGAAGCCGCCCAGTGCGCAGGCGAGCGCCAGTGTAAGCCTGATTGTTGCTTTGCGCAGGACGATAGCCGGACCAGCCTGCGTTGGCCACCGGTCTCGATGAAAAAACAGAAGCTCGCTCGGGGCTCGGGTGAATCGGCAGCGGCCGGGACGTGCAAACCGGGAGAATAAACGCCATGCGGAACTAAGGTCGCCACACTGGAGTTGTCTAAGGTTCTGCATATGGAGCAGCTGTAATGACGCGACAGCCGGTCCTTGAGACCGCAAGCAGTTTCCTGGCACCTGGTTCCGCTTTGGCAGAACTAGAC
>CAWISC010000070.1:0-102066 GCA_963838635.1 uncultured Gammaproteobacteria bacterium
CCGGCAGCGCCCAGCACCTGACGGCGGCCGCACTTAGAGCAGGTGCGGGATGATCATCTTGGTTCGCCGTCGGTAGACGGCGAACCCTTCGCCGAAAGTGCGGCTGAGCTCCCCCTCCTCCGCGCGCGCCCGCCATGCGAAGGTGGGAACGATTCCCGCCAACACGATCAGGAAAGACAGGCTGCTGCCGAAGCTCAGCGCGTTCCCCGCCGCGAGCAGCGTGAGCCCGAGATAGATCGGATGACGCACGAGGCGATACGGACCCGTCGTCACCAGGCCGGTATCTCGAGCCGCCTTGGGCAACAAACTCCATGCAGAGCCGAGTTCCGCTCGGGATCTGAGGACGAGAGCCGCGCCGGCTAGCGCAAGAGCGCATCCTGACAACGCGAGCGGCAGTGCCATGGCGCCTGGGGGGCTGCTGGACAACAAGAGCAGCGAAGCGAAGAACAGGCCGAATGCAGCGATGTTTGCAACCAACGGTATGCGGTCGACCGCAGGTCGCGACGCTCGCTGCGTTGGCTCGGCAACTTGCGCGCGGCTACTCAGCAGCATCGGCGCAGCAAACGCCGCGAGTGAAAGCACGCGAAGAACGATGACGAGCGTCGACATCGCTCACGCTCCTCGCGACCGGATGAAATAGAGCGCGATGGGCAGCAGGACAATCGGCAGCACATAGCTCACCGTGAGAGCCAGGATCGGCTGCGTTTCCCAACCGGCGCCGATGGCCGCGAACACGAACGCGGTGGGCACGCTGCCGACCGTCAATGCCACGATGAATTTTTTCAGCGGCATGCCCGTGAGCCCGGCGAGAAAGACCGCAGCTTCCGCCGTGCTGTACGGCAAACTGCGAGTGAGGATGATCGCCCAGGTTCCGCTGCGATCGAACAAGCTCTCCATTCTGCACAGGGAGCGCCCGGCGAAGCGTTGCGCGAAACGTCTCAGCGAAGTGAGCATCAAAACGTAGCCGAGCAGACCGCCAGTGACGAGCGCAAGGCTGCCTAGCAACCCGCCGATCACGGTTCCATAGGTGAGTCCCAACGCAGCGATCACTGCCGTCTGCGGGACCGGCAAGAACACATCCGCCCATATCAGTACGATGGCCAGCGCCCATGCCCAGCTGCCATGCTGCTGCAGCAGCAGCACCGCTTCGTTTGCTTCTTGTGCCGTCGGAAACACGAACGGCACTCTGCAACATCAAGTCGACTTGAGGTCAAGCAGAATTGCGTTCGTCGGGCTTCGTGCCCGCGTGCGTCGTCGGACGGGCGAGAGCGGCCAGCGTTTCGTCATCCACCGGCTCCAGATTGCCTATGGCTGGCCCGTGAACGACCACACCGTCGGCAGTGAAGCGCGACCCGTGACAAGGACAATCCCACGTACTGGCCTGATCGTTCCACCGCACGATGCAGCCCAGGTGCGGACAGACAGCAGAGCAAGCGCGCAGAACACCGTCGGCATCGCGATAGACAGCAAGCTTCTTCAGCCCCGTACGCAGAACCGCGCCTTGCCCCGGCGCGATCGCGTCGGCGTGAGCTGCGTCGCCAGGCGAGAACCAGTCGGCGTACTGTGCGGCGATGTTCGATTGCGCCTTGAGAAAGTGCAGGCCTTCCTTGAACGCCTTGCGCGACGGATCGTAGATCGCGCTCCAGCGATTGGGACGGCCGGCGATGAGATCGTGCACCAGCATGCCGCCGATCGTTGCGTGCGAGATGCCATTGCCGGAATCCCCGGTGATCACATATGTGCGATGACTACCCGGATTGAGACCGATGTAGGCCAGACCGTCGAGCGGCTCCAGCACCTCTCCCGACCATCGATACAACACCGGGCCTGCGCCCGGGAACCGCTCCTGCATCCACGTTTCCAGCTGATCGTGATGGCTCGCGGGATCGCGCTCCTGTCCGGTCTTGTGATCGGCGCCGCCCACGATGAGGATGTCGCGTTCATCGTCCGGCGTCGCTGCGAGCCTGACGTAGTGATACGGATCTTCATCGTCCCACATGAGTGCGCAAGGCACGCTGCCGCGTTCGACTGCTGCCGCCAACGCGTAGGTCTGGTAAGCAAACTGCTTCACGTGAATTGCGACCCGATCGATGAACGGCGTGTTCGTTGCCACCACCGCAGAGCTTGCATCGACCTTGCCGTGCTGCGTCCTGACGATCACACCGTCATCGCGATCGATCACTTCGAGCGCGCGCGAGTCGCAGAAGATACTGCCGCCGAGCTGCACGATCGCTTTCGCGAGCCCGGAGAGGTAGCGCAGCGGATGAAATTGCGCCTGTCGTGGAAACTGCAAGGCCGGCGCGGGCAATGAATTACCAAACGCGCTATCCGTCAAGGCTGCATGCACGCCCGCGCGCTCGGCTGCCGCCAGCTCCCTGCTCAATGCCGAAACAGGATCGGCCGCGCAGGAGAACAGATAGCCGTCCAGCCTCTCGAAATCGCATTGGATGTTCTCGTTGCGGACGATCGACTCGATGGTGTCGGCGGCAGCGGCGAAACTCTCTGCGACGCCGCGCGAGACATCGACACCGTAGGCTTCTTCGATTGCCCAGTATCGATCGTCCGGCACCGCGATGTGCGCGGTCGTGCGACCCGTTTCGCCGGAGCCGACACCAAAGGCCTCGACGACTGCGACTCTGATGCCCTGCCTCGCGAGCAGGTAGGCCGTGGTGAGCCCCGCGATGCCTGCACCGACGATGCACACTTCCGCCGTGATCATGCCGCGCAGCGGCGGATAGTGAGGCGTTTGCTCGGTAGCCTGCCAAAGCGACCGGGAATTCTCGTTCATGGCCGTGCTCCAGCATGGACCGGGTCAGGAACGTAATTCCATTGCTGCAGGCCCGGTTCCCGCTCACGCAGGTCCAGTGCGGCGGCCGATGCGGTGTCAGCGTGCCCGGGCGCGCCATTCCTGACGCTGCTCGCTCTTGATGGATCCGGCGATGTCGCACATCAGACCGGTAACGACGTCGATCGCATCGTCGATCGCCATGATCCCGGTCAAGGCGCCGCGGGCGTCGACGACCGGCACGCGGCGGATGCCGGCGAGCCGCATGCCCTGCAGCATGTCGCCCAGCTCGTCGTCTTCGTTCGCGACGAGCGGTTGACGTGTCATTACGTCGTCGACAGTGACGGCG
The DNA here is from genome assembly GCA_963838635.1 of uncultured Gammaproteobacteria bacterium. Taxonomy (GTDB): domain Bacteria; phylum Pseudomonadota; class Gammaproteobacteria; order Steroidobacterales; family Steroidobacteraceae; genus Steroidobacter. The sequence continues at coordinate 3,135 of CAWISC010000070.1, forward strand.
CGCGGGTCGACGTCGCGCGCCATGACGCCCAGCACCAAGTCTCGATCCGTCAGCACGCCCACGGGCTTCTGCAGCGGATCTTCCTGCCGATGCACGATCAGGAATCCGACGTGCTCCTCGCGCATCAGCTTCGCGGCGTCCGCCGCATCCGCGCTGGACCTGATCGCCACCACCGCTCGCTTGCAATATTCTCCGATTTTCACGCGAAGCTCTCCGCCTGGACGAATTGAAAACTCTGCCCGCCCGCTACGCCGCCGCGCGGCCGAGCCTGCGCAGGGTCGCCAGCCACTCCTGGCACTGTGCACGGTTCAGGCTGCCGGCCCTGCCGACGATCGTGGCGCGGACTCGCCGGAAACCCACGAATTCGAGAATATTCCGTTGCAGGCTGCGCAGGCTGTGCGCGCGGAAGTACCAACGGTAGATGAACGCGGGCATGCCCATGGTCACTACGATCCGCGCACTCTTGCCGCTCAGGTACTTCACCGGCCATTTGCCAAGCGTGGGCGTGCTGAACGCAAAGCCGGGGCGCAGCATCTGTTCGAGCAGCGCCTTGAGCATCGCGGGCATGGACCCCAGCCAGAGCGGATAGAAGATCACCACGTGAGTGGCCCAATCCATCAGATGCTGGACCTGGCGCACCGCTTCGACCGGCTCGTCCTTCTCGTATTCGGCCTGCGAGCGCAGCACCGGAAACGTCAGATCGGCGACGCGCACGACTCTGACATCGTGCCGGGCTTCTTCGGCCCCGTGCCGATAAGCATCTGCCAGCGCATGCACCAGCCGCTGCGCAGCAGGGTCCGGATGGCCGTCGATGATGAGAATGTTCGGTCTCATGGTCCCTCTGGTCCGTCGCGCACCAGCAGCAATGGCACTGAAGACAGCCGCAGGACCAGCTCAGCGTCGCTGCCCAGCGTCAGTCGGTTGAAGCCGCGTCGCCCGTGCGTGCCCATGACGATGAGATCCGCAGACCACTCTCTCGCCTGTTTCACGATCTCGTCGGCCACTCGCGCCCCGGCGATTTCGACGAGCTTCTGCTCGCATGACAGGTCGACGCGCCGGACCAGGTCAGCAGCGTCCTCCAGCAGCTTGATGCCGGCCTCGCGCAGCGACTGGAAAATCCGATCGTAGTACGCTGCAGGCAGATACTCCGGCGTCATGACGATCTCATTGACCACGTGCACGAGCAGCAACTGCGCACGCGAGGCTTTCGCCACCTTGATCGCTTCGTCCAGGCCGCGCAGCGAAGTCGCACTGCCATCCACTGCCACCAGAATCCTCTTGTACATGACTGCACTCCCGCTGAGCCGCGCTCATTCCACTTGGATGCTGCGCAGATGACCCACCAGCCGGTCGATCATGGAATCGACCACCGCCCGCTCGATCTTGATCAGCGACGCCACGGGCCCGTTGCCGTCTGCACCGACCCCATGGCAGCTCGAGCACAATTGCTGGTACAGCTCCAGGCCGGACATCTGCCGAGGATTGCGCAGCGGCTTGCTCGTGCTGGCGCAGGCAGTCACGATCACCAGCGCGATTCCGACAACCAGTGCGTATCTCATACGAGCAAGCGTGACAGCCCCGCGGCTGCGGCGCAGCCGTGAAAGGTCACGGTCGCTTACGTGGTTGACCGGAGTTGGCTCAATGCATGCGGGAGGTCGCTGCAGAAATTGTCGCGCCCCAGCAGCTCGAGAATGCCGGCCTTCTCCAGCTTCGCTGTTACGCGTTCGTTGGCGCCGGTCATCATCACGCGCACCTTGCGCCGCTGCAGATCTCTCACGACCTCCTCCAGCGTCTGCAGGCCGGTGATGTCAATGAAGGGCACCCAGCGCAATCTCAGGATGACCACGGCCGGATCGGTGTGAGTGCTGGCAAGGGCGCGCTCGAAGTTCTCGACCGCACCGAAGAAGAACGGTCCCTCGACGCGATAGACGAGCACGCCCGGCGGCAACTTCAGGCCGCGATGACCGAATTCCTCGTGCAACTGCTGCGCGGTCTGCTCCTGCACTTCGACACTGCTGGCCATGCGACGCAGAAAATGCAGCGTTGCCAGGATCACGCCGATGTTCACCGCCACGACCAGGTCCACGAACACCGTCAAGGCGAACGTCACGAGCAGAATGACCACGTCCGCCAGCGGCGCGCGACGAACCATCCGAACGAAATGCCGCGCCTCGCTCATGTTCCAGGCCACCACGAACAGGATGGCGGCGAGCGCGGCCAGCGGCACATGCATGGCCAGGGGCGCGAGGAACAAGATGACCAGCACCAGCGTCAGCGCATGAACTATGCCCGCTAGAGGACTCGTGCCGCCGTTGCGCACGTTCGTCGCAGTCCTGGCGATCGCACCGGTCGCAGCGAAGCCACCGAACAGGGGCGCAACGATGTTGGCAATACCCTGCCCGATCAGCTCCTGATTGGAGTTGTGGCGCGTGCCTGCCATGCCGTCGGCAACGACGGCTGACAGCAGCGACTCGATCGCGCCGAGCATCGCAATGGCGAACGCCGGACCGATCAACTCGATGACGCGCGCTGCCGTCACTTCCGGCATCTGCAACGACGGCAGACCCGAGGGTATGCCGCCGAATGCTGTGCCGATCGTAGCGATGCCCGGAAAGCTCATCGTCGCCTGCAGGACAGTGACCACGACCAGTCCCAGCAACGGACCCGGCACGCGCTTCAGCATGGGCACGCGCGGCGTGACGACCACGACGATCAAGGCCAGCAGTGCGAGCGCGGTGGTTGCGACGTGCAGCTGCGGGAAGACCTGCAGCAGGTGCCACACCTTCTCGTGAAAATGCTCGCCGGACACTGCAGGCAGGCCGAAGAAGTCCTGCCATTGCCCGGTCCAGATGATGACGGCGATGCCCGCAGTGAAACCGGTGATGACGGGATCGGGAATGAACTTGATGATCGCCCCGAGACGTGCGAGGCCGAGCAGCAGCAGGATCACGCCAGCCAGCAGTGTTGCGATCTGCAGCCCGTCGATGCCGTATCGGGCAGTAATGCCCGACAAGATGACGACGAACGCGCCGGTAGGACCTGCAATCTGCAGCCGACTGCCCCCGAACACGGAAACAGCCAGGCCGGCGACGATGGCCGTGTAGAGCCCTTGCTCGGGTTTGGCGCCCGAAGCGATCGCAAACGCCATCGCCAGCGGCAGCGCCACGACGCCGACGACCACGCCGGCAACGATGTTGCGCAACCAGTGCGCGCGGCCCAGAAGCCCGGCACTGCGGGCTTCGAGAAGAGCGATCACTTGGCGAAGCTCCGCATCTTGCCGACCGCGCCTACGTCCAGCGCGCGAACGTGACGGCGATGCCGCCGAGATAGATCGAGCCGAAAATGAGCTTGTTGTGTCGGGCCAGCCATTCGGGCAGATAGATGTCGAAATTGTCGCTCCGGTCCACAGTGTAGCGGGCCGCGACGGCAGTGAGCGGACAGCGCCCGCCGTTTGCGCTCAGCACCAGCACTTCGACCAGAACCACCAGAATCAGCGCGACGGCCTGCCGCTCGTAACCGAGCCAGGCCAGCGCCGGGATGGCAACGATGCAGGCGGCGAAGATCGCCCAGACGACCGTGTGCGCGATTTTCACCAACCGCAGTGAGTTGGCGGCCGAGGTCACGCGCTGGCCAGCCGCGAGTCGGGTAGCGAATCGCCAGCCCGAGCCGGCGCCGACACGCCGCGCGTCTCCATGATCATGTGGGCGACGCGCTCGAACAGCCTTCGCTGCGCCAGCTCGGGCCACCAGTCGTAGAGAAAGATCTCGACGGGCTTCCACATGGCAACCCAGCCGAGAATCAGCAGTCCCTCCGACATGATCGCATCGAGCGGCGCGACGGACGCCACGAGCAGCTCGCGCGCGGCCAGACACGTTGCGAGGAACGCCAACCCGATCAGCAGGCTGATTCCTCCGCGCACGAAGAGCTGACGTAATTGCTCTCGTGCATGACGGCTGCGATTGATGAAGTAGAGCCGGATGGCCGCCACGGCCTCGCACGCCTGGTCATCCGTCGTTCCCGGCGGCAGATGCAGCAGGACCCTGCTCGGATGCGGGCCGATCTCGCGCACCGCGCCGACGAGGTATTCCTCGGCGGCAGGATCCAGGTCCTTCTCGTGAAACGGCGCGGGATCGAGCGTGTTGAACAACTGTCGCAGCTCGCGAAGCCTGATCTCAATGAGGTATGTGTCCCCTTCGCTGCGATAGGCATCTGGCCGACGGCGCGCGGCGGGCATGGCGAGCTGCGCTCTCAGAACGGCAGCGCTCCCGCAAAGTCCGGCGATTTCACGATTAGCGCATCGCACGGCAGTCGCTCCAGCACATCCTCCGCCGTGCTGCCGATGAAGATGCGCTTCAGGCCGCTGCGCGAGATTGCGCCCAGCGCCACGATGTCGGCCCGCATCGCGCCGACGGCGCGCGGCAGAACCGCGGCCGGCCCGCCCACCTCCAGGTGCACGTTGGCCGGTGGAGCCCGGTATTCGGCGACGAGGTCCTGCAACTGCAGGCGCTTCTGCTGCGCCTCACGCGCCAGTTCTTCCGGCGAAACGGTAATCGCCAGTGGCGGACTGCCGGCAGCCGTCGCTGCCATGATGGCCACGGGCAAGTAGACGTGCAGCAGATGCAGCTCGCCGCCCAGTCTTCTGGCCAGAAGTGCCGCGTGGTCGACGATGTGATTGTCCAACAGCGCCGGCTTGTCGTTGGCATGCCCTGGATCGACCGCAGCACATATCTGCGGCGCGCTCGCCCAAGCGCCCGGCTTCGTCAGCAGCAGCGGCACCGGGCACGCACGGATCAGCTCCCAGTCCGTGTTGGTCAGGAACGTGCGCTGCGCGAACGAGTGATGATGCGTGTCCTTGACGACGAGACCTGCGGTCGTGCGGCGCGCACGCTCGATCAACGCGACGTGCAGCGGATCCCCACTGTCGACTTCCGTCGTGACATCGACTCCGTGTTGCCGAATCGTCGCGGCCAGGTCTTCGAGGAACGCCTTGAGATTCACCGGGAACGGACGGTCTCCCTGTTTGGCCGCATGAGCAGCCGCGCGTACGTCGCGCGATGCCTTGGTCTCGCAGACGTACAGCTCCAGGCGCGCCCCCAGCTGCCGCGCCAGCAGCGCTCCTTTTCCAACGGCAGCGTGCTGCTCGGCGGTCGGATCTACGATGACCAGAATGTTGTTGATCGGATTCATGCCGCTCACCCCTCTCAATCGCGCAACTTGCCGTCGTCGCGCAGCTTGGCGCGATCGCGCACCGGGTCACGCAGCCGCGACAGGTAGTCTGCGACCGCCGTCATCTCGTCCGTGTCGAGACTGTCGATGAAGCGCACCAGGTCGGCATCGACGTTGAGCCGATGCGAAGCGGCCAGTGCGCGCGTCTGCCGCACCAGGTACGAATAGTGCTGGTCGCGCAGCGAGGGCACGAAACCGTCGTCGTCGCCGCGCGCGTCTTCGTCGTGGCACGAAGCGCATTGCTCCTGAAAGATGGCTTCGCCGAGCTCCACACCCTCGCCGTCGGCCGTCTCCGGAAATTCCGTCGCAGGAAGCCGGGCCAGATACGCTGCAATGTCGGCCCACGCCTGCGGCTCATTGAGCGCCGCCCGGGCGACGACCGCGTGCATTTCCTGGCCTTCCCGCTCCAGCTCCGCGAAGTCCGCGAGCTGTTTGATCAGATACGCTTCGCGCTGCGCGGCCAATGCCGGAATCACGTTCCGCGAATCGCCGATGGCTCCCTGGCCATGGCAGCGGGCGCAGTTCTGCAAGTACAGCGCGGCTCCATGCGAGGCGTTCGCATCGAGCTGCAATGCCCTGCGAACGAGCTGATCGACGCGGGCCGGTGCGGCCGCGACGCTTGCACCGCAGAGAAGCGCCAGAGTTGCCAGGGCAATCCGCGAGGGACGGAGGAAGTTGCGCATGGATCGCAGTGTCCAGCCGGCGCGGTGGAGCAGGTATGGGGGGATCCGCGTAACGCCGCCGCGTTATCCCGGATCCGGTCGACTAGGCGGCACCGCGGTTGCGGTGCGCCGACGAGGTGCTGAGCTCGGCGATGGCATCGACCAGCGCCGTTGTGTTCACAGGCTTGCTCAGGAAGTGACAGGCCGCGACCGGCGATTTGATCGATCGCAGGACGGAAGGCAGGTCGCCGCTGAGGATGACTCCCGGAACGTCGTAGCCGACGCGCTCCCGCAGACGCAGCAGCAGGTCGAGGCCTGTGTTCCTGCCGTCCAGGTGATAGTCGGCGATCACGACGTCATCGCGCGCGAGGCCTTCGAGCAGCACCTCTGCGTCGGCGACCGTAGGCGCGCTCAGAGTCTCGTGACCTTCCAGCCTGAGGAACACCTCGGTCGCCAGGCGCACGCCGTCATTATCCTCGACCAGAATCACGCGCGCCTTGGGTGGCGCGGGAGCAGACGCATGGGCCGCAACAGGTTCCGCAATTGCCGATCCCGCGGCGACGCGCAGCTTGTTCGGCACCCGCAGTAACGCTTGCGTGCCGCGACCGACGGTCGACTGAATCCGTACCGAAAACCCGAGCAGGCGCGCCACTTCCTTCACGATCGCCAGGCCCAGCCCGACGCCCATGCGCTTGGTGCCGTGCGTGTCGACCTGGTAGTACTCGTCGAAGATCCGCTCCAGCTTGTCGGCCGGGATGCCGATGCCGGAATCCTCGACGGCGATGACTACGCTGTCCGCATCCGTCGAGCATTTGACGCGCACCCAGCCGTGGTCGGTGTACTTGAGCGCGTTGCCGACCAGGTTTTGCAGCAACTGGTAGAAAAGCGTTCGGTCCGTCGACAGCACGACGCGCGGCGCTTCGACCTGCAGGTCGATCCCGCGGGCGCGCGCCACCGACGAAAACTCCGAGCGCAGCTCCTCGAAGATGTCGCCGACGGCGACTTCGACGTTGATGGGCTCGATGGCGCCGGACTCCAGCCGGCTGATGTCGAGCAGCGCGTTGAGCAGCCGCGTCATGCTCCCGATGGCCTGACCCTGCTGTTGCAGCAGCTCGCGCACCTGCGGGTCCGGGACGAACTTCAGCATCGATGCATTGAGCAGCTGGATCGTCTGCATCGGCTGCCGCAGATCGTGGCTGGCGGTGGCGAGGAAACGGCTCTTCGCCCGGTTCGCACGCTCGGCTTCCTTGCGGGCAGCGACCAGCTCCTCGTTGACGACTCTGCTCTCCGTGGTGTCGCGAATCGCAGCGGCCACGAACAGTTTGTCGCCGATGCGGAACGGCGCGAGCCGGATACCTGCCGGAAACTCGCTGCCGTCAGCGCGCAGAGCGAACAGATCGGCGATGCGCGCACCCATCTCGCGATTGTTCGGGCTGCGCATGAAGGTGGCCGTGTGCTTGCCGTGATGCAGGCGTAGCCGCTCGGGAATGAGCAGGTCCAGCGGCTTGCCGATCAGCAGCTCCGGCGCATGGCCGAACAGGTCTTTCACGGTCTCGTTGGCAAACCGGATGCGATTGCCGTCGTCGATGACGATCAGCGCGTCGGGTGAGAACCGCAGCAGGTGCTGGGTGATTTCGCGAAGCTCGTCCATGGTGAGGCCGCAGTATGCCCCGGAGCCAGCCTGCCGAACATGGGGGCTGCCGCGCTCGCTGCGCACGTTCGCCGGACGTAAGATCGCCAGGCGGTGGGGACCTGCCGCTACGGGGCAGACACAGTTCTCTCCGTGGAATTCTCGGGTGCGACTCGCGCCGGCCTCGGGCACGCTGGCACCATGAGCGCACCTACACTCCAGGACGTGACAGGTACCCCGATGCAGGACTCCAGGGCACTGCTCGAGCAACTCCTCCAGGTCGCGAGAATCTCGGCGCTGGAAGAGATGGCCAGCGGCATCGCGCACGAGCTGAATCAGCCGATCGGCGCCATCACGACGTTCGCGCAAGCCGGCCAGCGCATGCTGGAGCGCCCGCAGCCGCTGATCGGGCCCGCCGCGGAGGTGTTCCGGCACATCAGCAACGAAGCGCTCAATGCAGGCGAAGGCATCCGGCGCATTCGCAGCCTCTTCCAAGGGCACCATGCAGAGCGCACCCGCTGCAATCTCGCGGACGTGATCGCAGAGCTGTTGCCGGTACTCGAGCTGCTGGCAGCACGTAGCGGCGCAAAGCTGCAGTTCTCGTCACCGAGCGCGCTTGCGCCCATCGCGATGGACCGCCTGCGCATCCAGCACGTCCTGTTCACCCTGGTGCAGAACGCAGTCGAGGCGCCGACCCGCAACGGCGAAACGCCGAGCGTACGTATCGACGTCAGCGGCGATCGCTATGGCGTCAGGGTTTGCGTCGAAGACAGCGGCCTGGGAATACCCACCGAGGCCCGCGAGCAACTGTTCCGCCCATTCTTCACGACCAAGGCCCATGGCACCGGTCTCGGGCTCGCATCGAGTCGCGCAATCGCCGAAGCGCACGAAGGCTCGCTGGACGTGGAGACTGCGGCAGGCGGCGGAACCCGCTTCTGTTTGCGCCTGCCAGCGTCCGCCAAAGAAGAGGAGATCGAAGCATGACGGGTCCGGCCGCAACCAGGGAGACGAAACGCAAACCGGTCATCTACATCGTCGACGACGACGACGGCATGCGTCGCGCATTGACGGTGCTGATGACGACGGTGGGCTATCAGCCCATGGCGTTCCCGCGGCCGAGCGAGTTCCTCGCGAAGTACGACCCGAACCAGCCGAGCTGCCTGGTGCTCGACGTGCGCATGCCGGAGATGAGCGGGCTCGAGGTGCAGCAGCAGCTGAACCGCAACGGCGCGCTGCTGCCGGTGATCCTGGTAACCGGCCACGGCGACATCCCCATGGCGGTGCAGGCCATGAAGGACGGCGCCTTCGACTTCCTGCAGAAACCGTTCCGCGACCAGGATCTGCTCGATCGCATCAATGCGGCTCTCAAGCAGGATGCGCAGAATCGCGAAAGCGTCGACCGCCTCGCGGACCTGCGGGCGCGCGCCGAATCGCTGACGCCGCGCGAGCGCGAAGTGATGGGCCACGTCGTCGACGGCAAGGCGAACAAGGTCATCGCGATCGACCTCGGCCTGAGCGAGCGCACGGTGGAAATTCACCGCGCCAACGTCATGGAGAAGATGGCTGCGCGCTCGGTCGCGCATCTGGTCAAGATGCACCTGACTCTCGGCGGCGGGAGCTGACCGCGCCGGCGTCTACCAGCTGTACTCCACTTGCAACCACCACTTCGTGGTGTCGGTCAGCAGGCGGTCCGCCCGATAGTCGGCGTACTTGAGCGTGGCCGTCAGGCGCCGCCATTGGGCCTGCGCCTGCAGGTCCGCTTCCGATCCGTACCGCAACGAGCCGCGCTCGGCGGCGTAACGGTGGTAGCTGGCGACGACGGAAACCAGTTCCAGCGCCGCCCACTGCTGTCGCGAAATTCCTGCAGTCAGATAGCGATCGTCGATGCCATCCGCAGGCGTGGCCAGAAACTTGTCCGCCCAGCCCTGAAACCGGTGCAGGGTCGCGAGCGGCGTCGTGAAGCCCTGGCTGCCGTTGCCTTCGAGCAGCTCGACGCCGGCGCCGAATGAGTACGGCCCGTAGCCCGCATTGATCTCGCCGAGACGGTAGTCGAGATCGAATGACAGCGGATTGCGAGCTGCCTCCTGCTGAGTGGCATACGACGCGACGTACGACAACTTGACCGCATCGAACGCGTGCGCTCCCGCGTAGCGCAGGCCAAACGTCTGCGAAGCAGCGCGGACTGCATTCGGGACACTGGGCAGCGGCTCAATATCGATGCGATAAGCGAAGCCCGTCAGCTTGCCGCGCGCCATCTCGTACGAGGCATTGGCCAGCACACTGTCGCCGTAATAGCGACCCTGGGCCGAGTCGCGTCCGAACACGCGGTTGACCTGCTCGAGCCAGGTCAGGTCCAGCGTCAGATGCGGCACGCTCTTGTTGACGATGCGAAGCGCATCGAACGTCTGCTCGTTCTGGCGCCAACCGACGTTGCCGACGAAGCGGTGGTCGTCGAGCGCGATGCGCTGGCGCCCAACGGTGACGATCGTGAGCGGCAAGCTGGTGTTGGTCAGTTGCAGGCGGTTCAACTCCGAGCTGCGCGGATCGGCGACGACCGGGTAGGCGGCTTGGCCGTTGTTCGTGCTGTTGTAATCCTCGACGAGCGGGCGAATGAATTCGCCCTCCGCCAGCAGCGCCGTACCGGCGATTTTCCCTGACTCGAAGCCGAGTCGACCGCGCAACGTGAGAGCTTCTGCGGTCGGCGCCATGCCATCCTGCTCGACGCTCTCGTAGCGCAAGCGCGCGTCCGCAATGGGCTTCGCGTCCGCCAGGAAAGTGCCGGTGACGGACTGTGCCTGAGCCATCGCACACAATGTGACGGTACCGACCAGGCACACTCGCCGCAGCCATCGGACGCTGGTGTTCATGGTTCGACACTACGGTCGTTCGTGCAACAGAGCCCTCCGGAGTCCCCCTTAGTGCATCGTGCCGAGCCACGCAGCGCCGCGGGCTACCCGAAACCGTCCACGCGGAATCCCGGGTGCTCGCGGTGTGATGCACTCGCGCAGACTGCCGCTACAGGGATCAAGCAACCTGGCGAGCGGACCCACTCATGCACACCTGCCTCAGTTTGTCGAACCTCGACTGCCACTCCTTCGTGGAAGGCGAGGTGTCCGATCTGGCCGAGCGGCTCGGCACATTCTGCGACTCGATCGACTCGTGTCACATCAGCGTCGAGCAGCCTGCCGGCGAGAGCGGCGAGCGGTATTGGCGGGTCACGCTGAACCTGCGCATCTTCGACGAGAGCGTGCGCGCGACGACGTGCCAACCCATCGGCTCCGAAGCGGCTCAGTCACTCGCACGTGTGCTCGAAGATATCCATGCGCGGGCCACCGATCAGATGACGACGGTTGCAAGACGTCACCACTGTTGCTGCTGCGCCGGTCCCGAACACAGCATTGCATCCCACCGCAAAGAGTGTGCCTGATATGCACGAAGCACTGCAGTTCGATGCGGCAACACTGCGCCGCTACGATCGACCGGGCCCGCGCTATACGTCGTATCCGACCGCGCCGCACTTCAGCCCTCAGTTCACCCAGGAGACGCTGCGCGCGGAGATTGCGCGCAGCAACTCCGCGCCGGTCGCTCGTCCGTTGTCGCTGTACGTCCATGTTCCCTACTGCTTCAGCCCGTGCTTCTACTGCGGCTGCAATCGCATCATCACTCGCGACCGGTCCCGTGCGCTGCCCTACCTCGAGCGCCTGAAGCGCGAGATCAGGATGGTTGGGGACCTGTTCGAGCGCGATCACGAAGCGGTCCAGCTGCACCTGGGCGGCGGTACTCCCAACTTCCTGCGGCCCGGCGAGATCAGCGAGCTGATCGCAACCCTGGGCAACTACTTCTTCCTGAACGCAAGCGCCGGACGCGACTTCTCCATCGAGCTCGATCCGCGCCATGTGGCACCGGCGGACATCGCCGAGTACGCACGCATCGGCTTCAACCGCGCCAGCCTCGGCGTGCAGGATTTCGATCCGGACGTCCAGCGCGCGGTGAACCGCATCCAAAGCGTCGACGAGACACTGCGCGTCATCGACGCCTGTCGCAAAGCAGGCTTCCGCTCCGTCAACGTCGATCTGATCTACGGGCTGCCGAAGCAGACGCTCGCAGGATTCTCGCGCACCCTCGACACGGTACTGGCGACCCGGCCGGATCGGCTGGCCGTCTACAGCTACGCTCATCTGCCCTCGATGTTCAAAGCGCAGCGGCAGATCGAAACTGCCGACCTGCCGGACAGCGAAACGAAGCTGGCCCTGCTGGCGCTTGCCATAGAGAAGCTGTCGGTCGCGGGCTATCGCTACATCGGCATGGATCACTTCGCGCTGCCCGGCGACGACCTCGCCCGGGCACAGGAGCACGGCACGCTGCAGCGGAACTTCATGGGCTACACCACGCACGCGAACTGCGACCTGCTCGGCTTCGGCATGAGCGCGATCAGTCGCATCGGCGACAGCTTCAGCCAGAACGCGCGCGACCTGCCGGGCTGGCAAAGCGCCATCGACGAGGGCCGCCTGCCCGTCTGGCGCGGCCGGCGTCTGCAGGTCGACGACGTCCTGCGCGGCGCAGTGATTCAACAGCTGATGTGCCAGGGAGAGATCGACGTACCGGCGATCGAGGCGCGCTTCGCTGTCGACTTCGCGTCGTACTTTGCGGATGCGCTGACGCAGCTGCAGCCGCTGGTTGCCGATGGCCTGGCGACGGTCAGCATGCGTTCGATCGCCGCTACCGCACGCGGGCGACTGCTGCTACGTGTGATCGCCATGTGTTTCGACCGCTACCTCGAGACAGCGCGCGCGCCGGAAGCGCGCCCACAGTTCTCGCGCGTCATCTGACGATTTCTCCATCAGGACTTTGCAAATGAGTACGAATCGAAAGTTGTGGATAGGCCTGGCTGCGCTGCTGACAGTCTCGTTCGCGGCCTTGTTGTGGGTCGGCAGCGAGATTCATCGTGTCATGCCGCCCATCCCCACCGCGGTCGTCACCCATCACGGGGAAACGATACTCACGCGTGCCGACATCGAGAAAGGTCGACAGGTTTGGCAGTCGATCGGCGGACACCAGCTCGGCTCGATCTGGGGTCACGGCAGTTACGTCGCACCGGACTGGACCGCCGATTGGCTGCATCGCGAAGCGACAGCATTGCTCGACATCGAATCGTTTCGCAGCAATGCCGTGCCATACAGCGGCCTCGATGAGGATCAGCAGGCTTCGCTGGCCACGCGGCTGCAACCGGGACTTCGTGCGAACACCTTCGATGAGCGCACCGGCAACATCGTCATATCGGTCGATCGTGCCGCTGCAATCGCCAAGGTGCAGCAGCACTACACGGCACTGTTCGGCAGCGATCCGGAACTGCGCGGGCTCCGTAAAGCCTATGCGATGAAGGAAGACACGGTACTGGACGCCGATAAGCGCACCGCGTTGACGGCGTTCATCTGGTGGTCTTCGTGGTCGGCCGTCACGAATCGCCCCGGCCAACACATCAGTTACACCAACAACTGGCCGCACGATCCGCTCGTCGGCAACACTCCACCGTCGCATCTGCTGCTGTGGACCGTGTTCAGCATGTTGTTCCTCATCGCAGGCATCGCGCTGCTCGGCTGGCACCATGCAAGACAGCGCGAGGAGGTACCCCCGGCGCTGCCGGCCAGCGACCCGCTCGCAATGATCCGCATAACGCCCTCGATGCGCGCGACCGCGAAGTATTTCTGGCTGGTGATAGCGTTATTTCTCACGCAGCTCCTGCTCGGCGCAATCACTGCGCACTATCAGGTCGAAGGCCAGGATGCGTATGGCTTCGCACTCTCCAACATCCTCCCCTACTCGCTGAGTCGAACCTGGCACACGCAACTCGCCGTACTATGGATCGCGACTGCCTGGCTCGGCATGGGCCTGTACATCGGACCCGCCATCTCCGGACACGAGCCACGCTTCCAGCGCTTCGGCGTCAACTTCCTGTTCGCGTGCCTGCTGATCATCGTCGTCGGTGCGTTCACCGGGCAATGGCTCGCGGTGATGCAGAAGCTCGGCCTGGACAGGAACTTCTGGTTCGGCCACCAGGGCTGGGAGTATGTGGACCTCGGCCGGTTCTGGCAGCTGTTCCTGTTCGTGGGCCTGGGGGTGTGGCTGATGCTCGTCGGGCGCGCGCTGTGGCCGGCGATCCGCAAGGGTGGCGAGTCGAAGTCGATCATCGTCTTGCTGTTCCTCTCCACCATCTGCATCGGCCTGTTCTACGGGGCCGGACTAATGTGGGGCGAGCACACTCACCTGTCGATGGTCGAGTACTGGCGCTGGTGGGTCGTGCACCTGTGGGTCGAAGGCTTCTTCGAGGTCTTCGCGACTGCCGTGATCGCGTTCCTGTTCACGCGCCTCGGCCTGCTGCGCGTGAGCACCGCGACCGCCGCCGTGCTGTTCGCGACCAGCGTGTTCCTGTCGGGCGGCGTACTCGGGACGTTGCACCACTTGTACTTCACGGGCACGCCGACCGCGGTAATAGCGCTCGGCGCCAGCTTCTCCGCGCTCGAGGTGGTGCCGCTCGCGTTCATCGGCTTCGAGGCGTATCACACCTTCAAGCTCGGCAGCGCCACGCCGTGGATGCAGCGCTATCGCTGGCCGATCATGTTCTTCACCGCAGTGGCGTTCTGGAACGTGGTCGGCGCAGGTCTGTTCGGCTTCCTGATCAACCCGCCGCTGCCGCTGTACTACATGCAGGGCCTCAACCTCACACCGCTCCACGGCCACACGGCGCTGTTCGGCGTCTACGGCTTCCTCGGCATCGGGCTGATGTTGTTCTGCCTGCGCGGGCTGCGGCCGAACATCGCGTGGAACGAGCGCCTCCTGAAGACCAGCTTCTGGGCCTTCAACATCGGACTTACCGGCATGGCGCTGCTGACGCTGTTGCCGATCGGCCTGATCCAGCTCACTGCTGCAATCGACCACGGTTATTGGTACGCGCGCTCTGCTGACTTGATGCAGAAGCCGATCATCCAGCTGCTGGTCTGGCTGCGCGTGCCTGGCGATACGATCTTCAGCGTCGGGGCCCTGGCCCTGGCGTGGTTCGTGCTGCGCCTGTGGATCGCTCCCAAGAAACATGCGCCGGTGCCGGGCGCCACTCAACCTGTCGAGCGATAAGCGATGGACTCACCCCTGCGCATGCTCGCGGCGGCACCGCATCGCCTGCTGTTCTTCGTCGGCGCGAGCAACGTGCTGCTCGCGATGACGTGGTGGGCGCTGTGGCTGGTGGATGCGCGCTGGCACGTTATCGGCTTGCCCCAGCCGGCAGTCCCAGCCGGCTGGCTGCACGCGATCATCATGCAGTATCAAGTGCTGCCGGCGTTCATGTTCGGTTTCCTGTTGACCGTGTTTCCGCGGTGGATGAGTCTGCCGGCGTTGACCCGGGCGCACTACGTGCCGGTTGGCGCGGGTTTGCTCGCGGGGCAGATCTGCACGCTCGCGGGGTTGTTCGGAGGGCTGTCGCTGCTGAAGGTCGGCGCGCTGCTTACGGCAAGCTCGTGGGCCGTGGGCACGACGTTCCTGGTGCGCCTCGTGCATCTCGATAAAGGACGAACCTGGCACGCGGTCAGTTGCGCGTTCGCGCTCGCCTTCGGCCTGCTCGGGCTGCTGATGTACATCCTCTTTCTGCATCGTGCCGATCCGCGCTTGCTGTTTGCTTCGGTGAAGATCGGCACCGTCGCGACGCTGCTGCCCATCTACTTCACGGTGTGCCACCGGATGATTCCGTTCTTCGCAGGCGCCGCGTTGCGCGACTATCACGCGCCCCGCCCGCTGTGGGCACTCGCTGTTCTCTGGCCGCTGCTGCTGCTGCATGCCTGGCTCGAGCTGCGTCACGGCTACGCGTGGCTGTGGCTACCCGATGCAGGGATCGCGATTCTCACCGGCTGGCTGCTCTCGTTGTGGTGGCCGCGTACATCGAGCATGCCCCCGCTGTTGCGTGTGTTGTTCCTCGGCTTCGCCTGGCTGCCGATTGCCTTCGTCCTGTATGCGACGCAGAGCGTGGCGTATCTGACGAGCGGCAACTTCATCCTCGGCCGTGCGCCGGCCCACGCACTGTTCATCGGCTTCTTCGGCAGTCTGCTGGTGGCAATGGTGACGCGCGTAACCCAGGGCCACTCGGGCCGGCCGCTCGTTCTCGGCAAGACTGCAGGCTTCGCATTCGTCGTCGTGCAGGCAGTGGCCGTGCTGCGCGTGCTCGCCGAGTTGCTACCCGATACGTTCGCGTGGCACGCGCTTGCGGGCGTGGGCTGGATCGTGGCTTTCATGCCATGGGTGCTGCGCTCGGGCAGAATCTATCTCTCCGCGCGCGTCGATGGACAACCCGGCTAGTCGATGATCGAGTTCTATCCGCAGATCAAAGCCGTGCACGTCGCGGCTGTCATCGCGAGCGGCATGTTGTTCCTGTTGCGCGGCTTCGCAGTGCAGCTCGGCGCCAGATGGTCAATGGCGGCGCCATTGCGCTACCTGAGTTACTCGATCGACACCGTGCTGCTCACCGCGGCGCTGATGCTCGTCACGATCCTGCACCAGTATCCATTCGTGCAGGGCTGGCTGACTGCTAAGGTGCTGCTGCTGATTGTCTACGTCGTGCTAGGCAGCCTTGCACTGAAGCGCGGCCGCACGCGCGCGGTGCGGATCTCGTGCTGGATTGCTGCGCTGCTCGTGTATCTCGTCATCATCAGCATCGCGCGCACACATTCCCCTCTCGGCATCGCGGCGCTGCTCATGCGCTGATTGCGGCTGCCACGGCATCGTTCGGTGGATTCTCGTATCGGTGCTTCGGTCGATCTGCCTCACAGTGCGCACCATCCTCAGATCAGGACGTATGACCCGTGATCAAACAACATCTGATTCTGCTCGCATGCGCTGCCGCACTGGCGCTCGGCGGCTGCACTCGCGATCCCGCGACTGCGGTTCCTGCTTCGGCAGACACCGGCGGTTCCCGCAAGGGCGACTTCGGTCCGCCGCAGGGAGAGCCGATCCACGCGGTGCTCACGAGCCCGCCGGAGGTTCCGCCGCCGGTCAAGCGCAACTACCCCGCGAAGGTCATCGTCGATCTCGAAGTGACGGAAGTCGACAAGGAGATAGCCGAAGGCGTGACCTACACCTTCTGGACGTTCGGCGGCACCGTCCCCGGCAGCTTCATCCGCGTGCGCCAGGGCGACACCGTCGAGTTCCATCTCAAGAATCATCCCGACAGCAAGATGCCGCACAACATCGACCTGCACGGCGTCACCGGACCCGGCGGCGGCGCGGCATCGAGCTTCACGGCGCCGGGCCATCAGACGCAGTTCACGTTCAAGGCGCTCAATCAAGGCGTGTACGTCTATCACTGCGCGACGGCGCCGGTCGGCATGCACGTCGCCAACGGCATGTATGGACTGATCCTGGTCGAGCCGCCCGAGGGTCTGCCGCCCGTCGATCACGAGTACTACGTGATGCAGGGCGACTTCTACACCGTCGGCAAGTATCGCGAGAAAGGCCATCAGGCCTTCGACATGCAGAAGGCGATCGACGAGAACGCGACGTACGTGCTGTTCAACGGCGCCGAGTCTGCATTGACCGGGCCGCGCGCGCTCAAGGCGCAGACAGGACAGCACATCCGCATGTTCGTCGGCAACGGCGGCCCGAACCTCATCTCGAGCTTCCACCTCATCGGCGAGATCTTCGACAAGGTGCAGTACGAAGGCGGCACGCGCTTCCAGGAGAACGTGCAGACGACGCTGATTCCGGCGGGCGGCGCCGCGACCGTCGAGTTCCACACCGAAGTGCCGGGCAACTATGTGCTGGTCGATCACTCCATCTTCCGCGCCTTCAACAAGGGTGCGCTGGCGATCCTGGAAGTGACCGGCGAGCCGCGCCAGGAGATCTACTCCGGCAGGCAGGTCGACGAGATGTATCTCAGCGACAGGCTATCGAGTCTCGCGCCGGTTTCGGCAGCGGTCGCGGCCAGCAAGCAGGGCACGCTCACCAAGGCGCAACAGGCCGAGGCTGGCGGCGTGCTGTTCAAGGGCACCTGCTCAACGTGCCATCAGGGGAACGGCCAGGGTCTGGCGGACGTCTTCCCGCCGCTGGCGAAGTCGGATTTCCTCACCCAGGATCCGGCGCGCAGCATCCAGGTCGTGCTGAACGGGCTTACCGGACCCATCAACGTCAACGGCAAGCAGTACGACTCGGTCATGCCGCCGATGAGCCAACTCAACGACGACGAGGTGGCCAACATCCTCACCTACGTGCTCAACAGCTGGGGCAATACGGGCCCGGCGATCACCGCGGCACAAGTCGCTGAGGTGCGCGCGAAGACCAAGCGGCCGGAAGGCGCGGCGCACTGACCCGAGCGAGCGCACTCATGCTGCGAACTCTACTATCAGCGTTGCTTCTCGCCGCACTCTGTACGGATGCCGCGGCGGACACGATGCCGACGGTTGCCGGTGGTTCGTTCGAGTCGGTCCTGCCGCCGGCGCCAGGAGTGAAGGAGGCGACGGTGCGCAGCTTTCGGCTGGACCGCACGCCGGTGACCAACGCCGAGTTCGCAGAGTTCGTGCGCAAGCATCCCGATTGGCGTCGCGATCGCGTGACGCCGCTGTTCGCCGAGAAGAACTACCTGTCGCACTGGAGTTCGGCGACCGAGCCGGGCGCAGCGATGGCACTACAGCCCGTCGTACGCGTCAGCTGGTTCGCGGCGAGCGGCTATTGCGAAGCTCGCGGCGCTCGCCTGCCGACCTGGTACGAGTGGGAGTACGCGGCTGCGGCCAGCGCAACCAGCACCGATGCGCGATCGGATGCGCGCTGGCAACGACAGATCCTGGACTGGTACTCGCGCTCCGGCCGTGGCGCGTTACCGAACGTCGGCGGCACGAGCGCCAACTACTACGGCATTCAGGACCTGCACGGCGTCGTATGGGAATGGGTCTACGACCTCGGTTCCATGCTCGTTTCCGGCGACAACCGCCAGCAGAGCGATCCGGATGCGCTGCGCTTCTGCGGCCCCGGCGCGCTCACGATGGAGCAGAAAGAAAACTACGCGACGCTCATGCGTATTGCGATGCTGTCGAGCATGCAGGCTCGTTACACGAGCGCCACCATGGGGTTCCGGTGCGCCACGGAAGTCACGCCATGAGAGCATTGCTGCTCGCGCTGCTGTTGACGGTTGCGCCGATTGCCGGGGCCGATGCCGGGTATCCGCCGCATTCGATCTACAACCTCAGCGCGCAACTCGTCGATCAGTCCGGAGCCGCACGCACCCTGGACATGTATCGAGGGCATCCAGTGCTGGTCACCATGTTTTACGGCAGCTGCGACATGGCTTGCCCGCTATTGATCGACACGCTTCGATCGTTCGAGCGCTCGCTGACACCAGCGGAGCGCGCGCGCATCCGGGTGCTGTTGATATCGATCGACCCCGAGCACGACACGCCCACGAGCCTGCGGGCGCTGGCCACCGCACGGCGCATCGATCTGTCGCGTTGGACTCTCGTGCGTGCCGATGACGCAACGGTCCGGAAGGTCGCGGCCGTGCTCAACATTCAGTACCGCCGGCTCCCGGACGGCAACTACAACCACGCCAGCGTGATCTCGCTGCTGACCCCGCAAGGCGACATAGCCGCGCAGAGCACAGTCCTCGGCAAAGCGGACCCAAACCTGGCCGCATCCCTGCGGGGATTCGCGGCCGATTGATCTTGCGCGTTGCGCTCGTCTAACAGCCGGCGAAGTTCAGGGTTTCTCATGCAACCAGCTTTCATCCGCAGCGTCGCGATCGGACGACTGTCATGGTTCCTCCTCGGGTGCCTCACGCTGACCGCAGCGGCCGCAGACACGGTGCCGGCGCTCGACCTCGCGCGCTATCGCGGCAAGGTCGTTCTCGTCGACTTCTGGGCCTCCTGGTGCGAGCCGTGCCGTCACTCCTTTCCCTGGCTCAACGCGATGCAAGCCAGGTATGCGGATCGCGGACTGGTCGTCATCGGCGTCAACGTCGATCGCAGGCGCGCGGACGCGGATCGGTTCCTGCAGGACGTTCCTGCCAAGTTCCAAATCGTTTACGACCCGGCAGGCACGCTCGCATCTCAATACGACCTGCCGGGCATGCCGGTGTCTTACGTGATCGGACGCAACGGCGACGTCGTCGCGCGGCACATCGGCTTTCGCAGCAACCTGCGGGCGGAGCGTGAGACCGAAGTGCAGCAGCTCCTGGAGACCACTCGATGAAGAAGATTGCCCTTGTCCTGACGGCGCTCGCGCTGGCGGGCTGCGCCGGCGTGCAACCCTGGGAGCGCGACGTCCTGGCCCGGCCCGAGATGTCGCTCGACGCCGCGCCGCTCGATGCAGCCATCGACGATCACATCTATTTCAGCAAAGAGGCTTCGAGCGGCGGCCGCGGCTTCGGCGGCGGCGGCTGCGGGTGCAATTGATGAAAGACAACGACAACTTCGGCGCGACGCTGGCGGCAGCGACGTGCGCGTTGCTCGGCACGGCGGTCAGCACTCCTGTTGCCGCACAAGAGGAAGCCAGCCGCTGGTCGTTCGACTCCACGCTGCTCTATTACGGTGAAAGCGACGACCGAGTTCAGGACGTGAGCGCAGCGGTTGCCGCCCAGCGCGACTTCGGCGACGAGCGCAAGTTTTCCGCGACGCTGACTGCCGATACCCTGACCGGGGCATCGGCAAGCGGCGCGATCGCGCTCGACCGCCCGCAGACGTTCACCAGTCCTTCGGGTGATGCCGTGTACACGACTGACGCCGGCGCAGTCCCTCTGGACGATACGTTCCTCGACACGCGCTTCGCACTTAACACCAGCTGGACTCAGCCGCTCGCGCGCCTGTATACGTTCTCTGCCGGACTGGGCTTTTCCACCGAGTACGACTACACGCACCTGGGAGCGAACCTGTCGCTCAGCCGGGACTTCAACAAGCGCAACACCACGCTGAGCGTCGGCGCCGCGTGGTCGCAGGACGATGTCGATCCGGTCGGCGGCCGGCCGGTTCCACTATCGCAGATGCTCGACGTCGGCGACAAGAGCAACAAACGCGACGGCAGCGAGAGCAAGGACGTGCTCGACCTGCTGCTCGGCTTCACGCAAGTTCTCAATCGCACGACGGTGCTGCGGGTCAACTACTCCTACAGCGACTCGAGCGGTTATCTCAACGATCCGTACAAGCTACTGAGCGTCGTCGATCCGCTGAGCGGCGACACTCTCGCACGCGTACCCGTCGGGCAAGGCCCCGATGGCATCTATGTCTTCGAAAGCCGGCCCGATTCGCGCGCCAAGCAGAGCCTCTACGTCGAGATGAAGCACGCATTCGCAACCCCGGTGCTGCACGTCGCCTATCGCTACATGACCGACGATTGGGGCATCGACTCGAGCACCGGCGAGGTACGGTTGCGCTGGGCGCTGGGCGCAGGCTACATCGAGCCGCAACTTCGCTACTACATGCAGAGCGCGGCAGACTTTTATCGCGCGAGCCTGGTGGGCGGAGCGGCGCTGCCCAGTTACGCATCCGCGGACTTCAGGCTCGGCGATTTCGACGCCACGACGGTCGGCATCAAGTACGGCCATGACACGGCAAGCCGCAACCAGTGGAGCATCCGCGCCGAGTACTACCAACAGCCCGATCTAAGCGCCGTGATCGTGCAGTTCGGCTATCGCTTCCGCCTGTGAACGCTTCCTGTGCAGCCACGCTGACACGCGCTGCCGACCACTGGGTCGGCCGCTTCGTCGCCATGGCCAGCCCGTGCGAGGTTCTGATCGACGACGCGCCGGCCTCCCTGGCGCGGCAAATCCTCGATGCGGTCTCGTCCGAGGCGTGGCGCATCGAGCGCAAGTTCAGCCGCTACCGCAGCGATAGCGCCGTCCATCGCATCAACGCGAGCGCCGGCAGCGGCACGTTGGTCGACGACGAGTCGGCCAACTTGCTCGATTTCGCAGCGATGCTTTCGCGTCTCTCCGACGGTGCGTTCGACATTACCTCCGGCGTGCTGCGCAACGCATGGACGTTCGACGGCGGCGATCGAGTCCCGACCCAGGAGCAGATCGACGAGTTGCTGCAGTCGGTCGGCTGGCACAAGGTCGAGTGGCATCGTCCAACGCTGAAGCTGCAGGCGGGCATGCAGCTGGATCTCGGCGGCATAGGCAAAGAGTACGCGGTCGATTGCGCCGCAAGCCTCGTCGAGCAGGCTGCACCCGGGCTGAGCTGCCTCATCAACTTCGGCGGCGATGTAGCTGTACGACATGCGCGTCGCGACGCAAAGCCGTGGCGTGTCGGCATCGAGAGCTCCGCCCGGGCTGGCACAGCACAGCGCGTCGTGCAGCTGTCACACGGCGCGCTCGCGACGAGCGGGGATTCGCGGCGCTTCGTATTTCGCGGTGGCCATCGCTATTCGCACATTCTCGACGCCCGCACCGGCTGGCCGGTACGCAACGCCCCGCATTCCATCACCGTCGCCGCCGACACCTGCACCCAGGCCGGCACGCTGACTACGCTGGCGATGCTCAAGGGCCGCAATGCCGAGCACATGCTGCGGGAGAGCGGCTTGCAGTACTGGCTGCAATAGCAAACCTGCCTTAAGGCATTCGCTGAAGCTGGCCCGGCGGGGCCGAAAACCTGGGGCTACCGCGCAGTCGTTCTCGGGGACCCCGTAATTCGCTCCGCGCCTTCCCCGGGTACCTTGCAGCTCTGGCTACTCAGCAGGGCTCATCCATGTCCGTGTCCGCAGTCGATCACTACAACGACAAGGTCGTACGTCAGTTCGCGATCATGACCGTCGTCTGGGGCATCGTCGGCATGGCCGTCGGCGTGCTGATCGCCGCGCAGCTGCTGTGGCCGGTACTCAACTTCGACATTCCGTGGCTGACCTACAGCCGCTTGCGACCGCTGCACACCAACGCTGTGATCTTCGCATTCGGCGGCTCGGCACTGTTCGCGACTTCGTACTACATCGTTCAGCGCACCTGCCATGCGCGGCTGTTTTCCGACCGTCTGGCTGCATTCACCTTCTGGGGCTGGCAACTCGTGATCGTGCTCGCCGCCATCACGCTGCCGCTGGGCATCACGCAGAGCAAGGAATACGCGGAGCTCGAATGGCCGATCGACCTGCTGATTGCGGTCGTCTGGATCGCGTACGCCATCGTGTTCTTCGGCACGATCGTGCAGC
Source organism: uncultured Gammaproteobacteria bacterium (assembly GCA_963838635.1). Lineage (GTDB taxonomy): Bacteria > Pseudomonadota > Gammaproteobacteria > Steroidobacterales > Steroidobacteraceae > Steroidobacter. Next base: position 25,812 of record CAWISC010000070.1, read on the forward strand.
GGAAGGTCAAGCACATCTACGTTGCGAACTGGTTCTTCGCGGCGTACGTCATCACGATCGCGGTCCTGCACATCGTAAACAACATCGCCATCCCGGTCTCGCCGACCAAGTCGTACGTCGTGTACTCCGGCGTCGTCGACGCGATGGTGCAATGGTGGTACGGCCACAACGCGGTCGGTTTCTTCCTGACCGCCGGTTTCCTCGGGATGATGTACTACTTCGTGCCGAAGCAGGTCGGCAAGCCCATCTACTCCTACCGGCTGTCGATCGTGCACTTCTGGGCCCTGATCTCCATATATATGTGGGCGGGTCCGCACCACCTGCACTACACCTCGCTCCCGGACTGGGCCCAGTCGCTCGGCATGGTGTTCTCGCTCATCCTGCTCGCGCCCTCGTGGGGCGGCATGATCAACGGCTTCATGACGATGTCGGGCTCGTGGCACACCGTGCGCACCGATCCGGTCATGAAGTTCCTGGTCGTCGCACTGTCCTTCTACGGCATGTCGACGTTCGAAGGGCCGTTGATGTCCATCAAGACCGTCAACGCGCTGTCGCACTACACGGACTGGACGATCGGCCACGTGCACTCGGGCGCGCTCGGCTGGGTCGCCTTCATTTCGATCGCCTCGTTGTACGCGCTCATCCCCAAGCTCTTCGGGCGCACGCAGATGTGGAGCGTGCCGTTGATGGCAGCGCACTTCTGGATCGCGACGATCGGGATCGTGCTGTACGTGACTTCGATGTGGATCGCCGGCGTGATGCAGGGGCTGATGTGGCGCGCCCTGAACGACGACGGGACGCTGACTTACACGTTCGTCGAATCGCTCGAGGCCACCTACCCGTACTACGCGATCCGCCTGCTCGGCGGCCTCATGTTCCTCTCCGGCATGTTCATCATGGCCTACAACGTCCTGCGCACAGTCCGCGAATCGCAGCCGGCCGACGCGGCCGTGATGGTGCCCGCATGAGTCACGAGATCGTCGAAAAGAAAGTCGGGCTGATGGGCGCACTGATCGCCGTAGTCATCAGCATCGGCGGCCTGGTGGAGATCGTCCCCTTGTACGCGCAGCAGTCGGTCGTCCAACCGTCGCCCGGGATCAAGCCGTATGCGCCGCTCGCGCTCGAAGGCCGCGATGTCTACGTCCGCGAAGGCTGCTACAACTGCCACTCGCAGATGGTGCGGCCGCTGCCGGCGGAAACTGAGCGCTACGGCCACTACTCGCTCGCAGGCGAAGCGGTCTACGACCATCCCTTCCAGTTCGGCTCGAAGCGCACCGGCCCGGATCTCGCGAGAGTCGGCGGACGCTACAGCGACGAATGGCACCGCGTGCACCTGATCGCGCCGCGCGACGTGGTTCCGGAGTCGAACATGCCCGGCTTCCCCTGGCTCGCGCAGAACGAGCTCGATGGCGCGTCGACCGTTCGCAAGATGCAGGCGCTGCGCGCGATTGGCGTGCCGTACTCGGATGAAGAGATCGCGAAGGCGTGGGCAGCGGTCGCAGGTCGCACCGAGATGGACGCCATGATCGCGTACCTGCAGGCACTCAAGTTCTACGGCGACGCATCGCCGGTAGCGAAGGGGCAGCCATGAGTTTCGAAATTCCCCTCGGCCTGGTGCGGGGGCTGCTGACCGCGATTCTGTTCGCGGCATTCATCGCACTGTGCTTCTGGGCGTGGAGCGGCAAGCGACGGCAGGATTTTTCGGCCGCCGCGCAGCTGCCGCTGGAGGACGAGCGATGATGACGCACCCGGCAAGTATCTTCGTGATCGCGTTCACCGCGATCAACGTGCTCGCTTGCGTATGGCTCTTGTGGTGGACGTCGCGCTCGCAACCCGCCGCGCCTCTCACTGCGGGAGTCGGCAAGACTGGCCACGTCTGGGACGGCGATCTCGAGGAATACAACAATCCCCTGCCCCGCTGGTGGCTGGGCCTGTTCGTCATCACCGTGCTGTTCGGCGCTGCATACCTGGTCGTGTTTCCGGGTCTCGGCAATTTCTCCGGCACCAATCGCTGGAGCTCGATCGGCGCATACGAGGCGCAGATACTCGAACAGCGCGCGCGCTTCGACCAGCGCGTTGCTTCGTTGCGTGGCCTGACGCTGCAGCAACTCGCCGTCGAGCCCTCTGCGATGGCAACAGCGCGCAACCTGTTCGGCGCGAACTGCTCTACCTGCCATGGCTCGGATGCGCGCGGCGCGCGCGGATTTCCCAACCTGACGGATCGCGACTGGCTGTGGGGCGGCGAAGGCCAGGCCATTTACGACTCCATCGCGCAGGGCCGCCACGGCACGATGCCGGCGCTCGGCACCGTGCTCGGAGAAACCGGCGTCAACGAAGTTGCGTCGTATGTCGTGAGCCTCGGCGGTAACAAGGCGCCGGCCGACTGGATCGTTGCCGGCAAGGAGCGCTTTGCGACGCTGTGCGCTGCCTGTCACGGCGCGGACGCGAAAGGCAACCCGGCGCTTGGCGCGCCGAATCTCACGGACAACACGTGGCTGCACGGCGGCGATTTCGATACCGTTCGCGCGACCATCGCGAACGGCCGCGACAGCGAGATGCCCGCTCACGCCACCATGCTGGGCGACAGCAAGGTGCGCTTGCTCGCGGCTTACGTGCTGAGCCTTTCCTCGAACGACCGCGATCCGCTCACCGCGGCGACTGCTGCAGCGGATGCCGCAAATCAGGGGAGTGCGCACCATGGCGGCGCCCACTGATACATCGGCTGACCAACGTATGTGGCCGCGCTTCCGCGAGGACCTTGGAGTGCTCCTCTGGGCTGCGTTTCTTGCGGCCTGCCTGGCGACGGCCTTCTTCTTCGCGTATTTCGATCCGCTGCTGCTCGCGGCGGACCATGCGCCGCCATCGTGGCTCGCCGACCGGATGACCGGCTATGCCATCGGCTTCTTTTTCTTCTGGGGCATCTGCACGATCGCGACCTTCCTCACCGCGTACCTGATCGACACGCGGCCGGCGCAACGGAACGCAGAATGAGCGCGGTCCCCGGCGGCGCAGCGAGCCTGTACGCAGCCAGGCGCAAGATTCATGCACGCGAGATTTCCGGTCGCTACGAGCGCCTGCGCGTCATCGCCGCGAGCGCGCTGCTCGGGCTGTTCTATGGGCTGCCCTGGATCCAGTGGCGCGGCCAGCAGGCCGTGCTCTTCGACCTGCCGGCGCGCAAGTTTCACATCTTCGGGCTCGTGTTCTTTCCCCAGGACTTCTTCCTGCTGGCGTGGCTACTGATCATCGCGGCGGTCGCGCTGTTCTTCTTCACGACACTGGGCGGGCGGCTGTGGTGCGGCTATGCGTGTCCGCAGACCGTGTGGACGAAGGTGTTCGTCGCCATCGAACGCTGGTGCGAAGGCGACCGCCAGCAACGCATCAAGCTGGACCGTGCGCCGTGGACTGCACGCAAGATCGTCCGCCGGGCGGGCAAGCAGATCCTGTGGCTCGCCTTCGCTGCGTTCACCGGCATGACCTTCGTCGGCTATTTCAGCTCGATCCGTGGGCTCGTCCCGTCCATGGCCGCCGCGTCGCTGGGCGGTTGGGAAACGTTCTGGGTTCTCTTCTACGGCTTCGCCACCTACGGCAACGCCGGGTACATGCGCGAGCAGGTCTGCAAATACATGTGCCCCTACGCGCGCTTCCAGAGCGCAATGTTCGATCGGAACACGCTCGTCATCTCCTACGACGCCGCGCGCGGCGAACCGCGCGGCTCCCGTTCGCGCAGCGCCGATGCCCGCAAGCAGGGGCTGGGCGACTGCATCGACTGCACGCTTTGCGTTCAGGTCTGCCCGACCGGCATCGACATCCGTCAGGGGCTGCAATTGGAGTGCATCGCCTGCGCTGCGTGTATCGACGCATGCGACGGAGTAATGCAGCGCATGCACTACGCACCCGGCCTGATCCGCTACGCGACGGAAAACTCCATGGAAGGCAAGGAGACCCGGATCGTGCGTCCACGCACGCTCGTCTATGGCGCCCTGCTGGTCGCGCTGATCGTCGGCTTCGTCATCGCAGTCGCCGGACGACAGCTAGTGGAGGTCGATGTCAGCCGCGATCGTAACTCGCTCTACCGTCAGCTCGACGACGGCAGCATCGAGAACGTGTACGCCCTGCGTCTCATCAACAAGGACACGCAGCCGCACACGCTGACGCTCGCCATCAGCGGCCTGCAGGATGCAACGCTCGACTCCGAGCAGAACGAATATCGCGTGGGTGGCGGCGAGATCCTCAGCATTCCGGTGCGCGTGCGCGCGCCGCGACCGGTTACGGGAGGATCCGTCGAGTTGCAGTTCCTGGCGCGCTCGGTAACCGCTGACGGCTCGGAATCGAGCGCGGTGGCGCGATTCGTCGCGCCCGTCAGGTAGGCCTCGGCATGCGCGACCTTACGAGTAAGCGCTGCTTCCACTGCGGCGAAGCGTTGGCAGGATGTTCGTTGACTGCGCGTATCGCCGGCCGCGACGAACTGGTGTGCTGCGCCGGGTGCCTCACCGTCGCAGAGCTGATTTCCGGGGCGGGGCTCGGCGACTACTACCGTCTTCGCGAGAGTCCCGGCGTGCGTCCCGGGAGATCCGCCCGGACCGATGGCAGATGGTCGGCTCTCAATCGGCCTGAGGTCGCTGCACAGTTCGTCCGAACTTCCGGCGACCTGGATGCCGTCACGCTGGCGGTCGATGGACTGCGCTGCGCGGCATGCAGCTGGCTGATCGACCGCATGCTGCGCGCACTGCCGGGCGTCGCGGACGCAAGCACGAATGCCGCAACCGGCCGCACGCATGTGCGCTGGCGCCGCGCGCAACTTGGTCTTGGCGATGTGGCACGTTGCATTGCCGATCTCGGCTACCAGCCGCATCCGCTCGGCGATGGCTCTACCGAGGAAGCTCAGCAGCACGAGCGGCGCGATGCACTGAAGCGGCTCGCCGTCGCCGGCTTCGGAATGATGCAGGTCATGATGTTCGCGGTCGCGGTGTATGCCGCCGATCTCGCGCACGAGGTCATGGATCCGACTCTCGTGAAGTTCTTCCGCGCCGTCAGCCTGCTGGTGGCTACGCCAGTCGTGTTCTATTCCGGCGCGCCGGTGTTCGCCGCCGCCTGGCGCAACCTGCGCAGCCGCGCGCTCGGCATGGATGTTCCCGTGGCATTGGCGCTCGCACTTGCCTACGGGGCGAGCATCTACAACGCGCTCTGGGTCCGGGCCGGCGAGGTGTACTTCGACTCCGTGACGATGTTCATCTTCTTCCTGACGCTGGGTCGCTACGTGCAGATGCTGGTACGCCATCGCACGATCGGACTCACCGACGCGTTGTCGCGACAGTTGCCCGACCATGCGCACCGGGTCGAGCCCGATGGAATCACCGACGTGCCGGTCGCGGCGCTGCGTGCCGGCGATGTCGTGCTGGTGCGCAGAGGAGAGCTCCTTCCCGCCGATGCCGAGTTGACCGACGATGCACACATCGACGAGTCGATGCTCACCGGCGAGTCCGTGCCGGTCTCGTGCCGCCGCGGCGAGCGTGTTGCAGCCGGTACGCTGAACGTCGGCAACCCGTTGCAGATGAGAGTGCTGGCAACCGCGACAGGCACGACGCTGTCACACATGGTTTCGCTCCTCCAGCGCGCGCAGGCGCAGAAGCCGGCGCTGTCCGCCGCAGCGGACGTTGCGGCGACACGATTTCTCCGCTACGTGCTGCTCGCCGCGGGGTTCACTTGTGCCGCATGGCTCATCGTCGATCCCGCGCGCGCGTTCGGGGCCACGCTGGCCGTGCTGGTCGTCGCTTGCCCGTGCGCGTTTGCCATCGCGACGCCCGCTGCGATCTCTGCAGCGATCGCCAACCTGGCCGGACAAGGCGTGCTGGTGACGAGGATCGACGCACTCGAGACGCTGGCCGACATCGATCGTATCGTCTTCGACAAGACTGGCACGTTGACGAAAGGCGCCATCACCATCCGCAGCTGCATGCCCCTGGGACGCTTGTCCGAGGCGCAGTGCCGCGATCTGGCCGCCGCGATCGAAGTCGCATCCGAACATCCACTGGCGCGCCCATTCGGACAACCGGGCGACGCCTGCCGGGCGCAGGAAACTCGCAGTGTCCCCGGGGAGGGCATGGAAGGCATGATCCAGGGGCGACGCTATCGCATCGGCACCACACATTTCGTCGCAGAGCTGCGCGGTGCGATCGATGCGACGCGCAGCGATAGCACCGGCGGCACTGTTGTCGTGCTCGGCGACGAGCACGAAATCCTGGCTCGTTTCGAGCTGCTCGACGAAATCCGCGCGACCGCGACCTCCGCGGTGGCGTCGCTCGCGCAGATGCAGGTCGCGCCGCAAATCATGAGCGGCGATAGCGAAGCGGCGGTTGGCAGTCTCGCGTTCCAGTGCGGAATTCAGCAGTACCGCGCACGCTGCACGCCCGAGCAAAAGCTGACTCACGTGCAAGCCATGCAGGCGATCGGTCATCGGGTGGCAATGATCGGCGACGGCATCAACGACGCACCGGTGCTCGGCGCCGCAGACATCGCGATCGCGATGGGGCGCGGTGCAGCGCTTGCGCACACGAGCGCTGACATGATCCTGGTCAGCGAGGATCTCGATGCGATTGCGCGCGCCATCCGGCTGTCGCGCCGCATGCTGCGGATCGCGCGCCAGAATCTCGGCTGGGCGGCGCTCTACAACTTCGGGTCGGTGCCGCTCGCGGCTGTCGGACTCGTCCCGCCGTGGCTCGCAGCACTCGGCATGTCGCTCAGCTCGATGGCCGTCGTGCTGAACGCTGCGCGGCTGCTGCCGCGGCGGCACCCGGCGACGAGCCGGAGCCTGCGATGAGTATCCTGCTCGTACTGGTGCCGCTCAGTCTTGCCCTGGTCGCCTTCGCTCTGTGGGCATTCTTCTGGGCGGTCGGCAACGGACAGTTCGACGACCTCGAATCGTCCGGTTGGGACGCGTTGCTGGACGGCGATGAGTGACGTATCCGCAGTGATCAGCTTGTCTGCCGCATTCGTGGCAGGCGCGGCCGGCAGCGTGCACTGCCTCGCGATGTGCGGCGGGCTTGCCGCTGCCCTGGGCATGCGCTCAGCGAGCTCTCCGTCGAAAGCGCTGAGCGATGCGTGGCTCTATCACTGCGGACGCCTTGGAGGATATGGGCTGGCCGGCGCGTTGTTCGGGCTGCTCGGCGCAACGTTGCTCGCCACGGTGAATCTGCCGCTACTTGCCACCGTCGCGCGGACCGGCGCCGGAGCATTGCTGGTCCTGGCGGCCCTGAAAATCCTGTTGGGCTGGAATCTCCTGACCTCCATCGAACAAGCAGGCGCGCGCTATTGGAAGGCGCTGCAGCCGATTGCGCGGCGCGCGCTGCAGACGTCGGGCGTGACGCGCAGCCTCATCGTGGGATTTCTCTGGGGTTGGCTGCCCTGCGGCCTCGTGTACTCGATGCTGATGTTCGCCGCGTTGAGCGGCGACTCGGCACACGGCGCAGGAATCATGGTGGCATTCGGCCTGGGCACGATGCCGACGATGCTGACGAGCAGCGCGTTCGCCGCGCGGCTCGGCACCTGGGTACGGCAGCGCGGAATCCGTCAGCTCGGCGGAGCCCTGCTGCTGCTATTCGGTTGCTGGACCGTCTGGTCGGCGCTGCCCTCGCCTCATCATCACATCTGACGTACCGGGTCCCGCGCCAGAACACGCGCTCGATGCGCAACTCGATACAGCGCCGGCAGCACCACCAGCGTCAGCAGCGTCGATGAAATGATGCCGCCGATCACGACTGTCGCGAGCGGCCGCTGCACTTCCGAGCCTGTGCCGACGTTGAACGCCATCGGAACGAATCCCAGGCTCGCCACCAACGCCGTCATCAGCACCGGGCGCAAGCGTGTCAATGCACCCTGCTCGATCGCCTCGTCGAGGCTCACGCCGCGCTGCTGCAGCTCCCGAATGAACGACAGCATCACGACACCATTGAGCACAGCGATGCCGGACAGCGCGATGAAGCCGACACCTGCCGAGATCGACAGCGGCATTCCGCGCAGCATGAGTGCGAAGACGCCTCCCGTCAGCGCGAGCGGCACACCGGTGAACACGATCAACGTGTCTTTGCCGGAGCCGAACGTCGCATAGAGCAGACCGAGCACTAGGAGCAGTGTCAGGGGCACGGCGATCGAAAGGCGCTGCGTGGCCGACTGAAGCTGCTCGAACGTGCCGCCGTAATCGAGCCAGTATCCCGAGGGCAATTCGACTTCGGCCGCGATGCGCTGCTGCGCTTCGGCGACGAACGAGCCGAGATCCCGCCCTCTGACGTTGGCCGTGATCACCGCGCGACGCTTGCCGTTCTCGCGGCTGACCTGATTCGGGCCTATCGACACTTCGATCCGCGCCAGTTCGCCGAGCGGCACGAATTCCGGAGCGCCGTTCGATCCGCCAACGCTGTCTGCATCGCCGGCCACCTCGCGAGTGCCTGCGGGCAACGGCACCGGCAGACGCGCGAGCACGTCGGGATCGGCTCGCGAGGCATCGGGCAGACGGACGATGATGCCGAAGCGCCGATCGCCCTCGAAGAATTGCCCGGCTCGCTCACCGCCGAGCGCAGTCCGCACGACTCGCTGCAGATCCGACATCGCCACGCCGTAGCGCGCCAGCCGCTCTCTGTCCGGAACGATCGACAGCAGCGGCAAGCCCGTCATCTGCTCTGCCTTCACGTCCGCAGCGCCATCGACGGCCCCGAGCACCCGTTCGACCTGCTCGCCGAGCGCCAGGAGCTGATCGAGATCGTCGCCATACACTTTCACGGCCACGTCCGAGCGCACACCCGAGATCAGCTCGTTGAAACGCATCTGGATCGGCTGCGTGAATTCGTAGTTGTTGCCGGGAATTTCGGCGGCGGCCGTTTCCAGCTCGCGCACGAACTGCGCTTTCGGCTTGCGCGGATCGGGCCATTCGGCGCGTGGCTTCATCATGACGAACGTGTCCGACACCGACGGTGGCATCGGATCGTTAGCGACCTCGGCCGTGCCCAGCTTGCCGAACACATGCGAGACCTCAGGCAACTGCTTGAGCCGCGCTTCCAGCGCCATCTGCATCTGCACGGCCTGCGTAAGACTGGTGCCAGGGATGCGCAGCGCATGCAGAGCGATGTCGCCTTCGTCCAGGTTGGGTACGAACTCCCGCCCCATGCGCGAGGCACCGAATGCCGCGATTCCCACCAGCGCTGCTGCGCCTGCGATAACGGCCCAACGGCGTTCCATCGCCGACCCGAGCAGCGGGCGATACGCACGGCGAATCACGGCCATCAACCGATTCTCCTCGTCCTTGATGGAGCCGCGAACGAAGAGCGCGACAGCCGCCGGCACGAAGGTGAGGGACAGGATCAGCGCAGCCGTCAGCGCGATCACGACCGTGATCGCCATCGGGTGAAACATCTTTCCCTCGATGCCCGTGAGCGTGAAGATCGGCAGGTACACCACGAGGATGATGATCACGCCGAACACGCTGGGGCGGATCACCTCGCGCGTCGCCTCGCGAACGATGGCGAGCCGCTCCGGCAGCAGTGGCAGACGCTTCAATCGCGCCTGTTCTGCGCCGAGCCGGCGCAGGCAGTTCTCGACGATGATCACCGCGCCGTCGACGATGAGGCCGAAGTCGAGCGCACCCAGGCTCATGAGATTGCCGGAGACGCGTGAGCCCACCATGCCCGTAATGGTGCACAACATCGCAATCGGGATGACGGCGGCCGTCACGAGCGCCGCCCGCACGTTGCCCAATAGCGCGAACAGCACCGCGATGACCAGCAGCGCGCCCTCAACGAGGTTGCGCGTCACCGTCGCGATGGTCGCATCGACCAGCGAGGTCCGGTCGTAGATCGTTTCCGCTTTGATGCCCGGCGGAAGCGACGGCTGGATCTGTTCGAGGCGCTCCGCTGCAGCACGCGCCACAGCGCGGCTATTCTCGCCCACGAGCATGAAGACGGTTCCGAGGACAATCTCCTTCCCGTCTTGCGTCGCTGCGCCGGCGCGCAGCTCATGGCCAACCTGTATGTCCGCCACCTGCGCCAGACGTACCGCGACGCCTGCTCGCTGCGCGACGACGATGTCGTGCAAGTCTTCGATAGCGGTGATCTGCCCCGGCGAGCGGATGAGGTACTGGGCGCCGTTGCGCTCGATGTAACCCGCGCCGACGTTCTCGTTGTTATTGGCGATCGCTGCAAGAACGTCATCGAACGTCAGATCGTAGGCCAGCAGCCGTTGCGGGTGCGGCGCCACGATGAACGCCTTCTCGTACCCACCCACCGTATTGACTTCGACCGCGCCGGGCGTTTGCCGGAGCTGCGGACGGACGATCCAGTCCTGCGCAGTGCGCAGGTCTGTCGGCGTCCAGTTCGTTCCCTCCTCGGCCGTCACCGTGTACATGAAGATCTCGCCGAGTCCCGTGGCAATCGGACCGAGCGCAGGCTCGAGTCCGCCCGGCAGCTGCGAGCGCACTCCAGCGACGCGTTCCGTGACGAGCTGGCGCGCGAAGTAAATGTCCGTGCCGTCCTCGAACACGACGGTCACTTGCGACAGACCGTAGCGAGACAGCGAACGTGTGTACTCCAGGCGGGGCAGACCGGCCATCGCAGTCTCGATCGGGAACGTGATGCGCTGCTCGGCTTCCAGCGGCGAGTAGCCCGGCGCTTCGGTGTTGATCTGCACCTGCACGTTGGTGATGTCCGGCACGGCATCTATCGGCAGTCGCTGATAGTTGTAGACGCCGATGGCGGCGAGCAGCGCGACGACACCCAGCACGAACCAGCGCTGATGCAGCGAAAAGTCGATGATCCTGTTCAGCATGGCGCCCTCGTGGCTCAGTGGTCGTGGCTCGCGCCAGACTTCTCGATATCCGCTTTGATGAGATAGCTGTTCTGCGTGACGTAGCGCGCGCCGGCTTCGAGGCCTGCGAGCACTTCGACGCGCGTCGCGTCGGCACGGCCGAGCTCGAGCATGCGCACCTCGTACGTATCGCCGACCTGTTCGAAGACGACATCGAAGTCGCGAAAGCGCTGCAGCCCCGCCTTCTCCACGGCTAGCGCTACCTTCGACTCACCCACCGTGACGCGCCCCGAGACGAACTGACCGGGACGCAGTACGCCCGACGCGTTGTCGAGAACGACGCGCGCCCGCACGCTCTGGCTGCCATGAATCGCGAGCGGAGCGATCCGCGATACACGACCGTCCGCGAGCTTGCGACCGTCGAGGTCGAAGATCTCGACGGACTGCCCATCCGCGATGCGCGCGAGATCGTTCTGGAACACGTCCAGCTCGACCCACACGCGGGACAGATCGATGATCGTGAACAGCGGCTCCTCGCCGGTCGCCTCGCCAATCTGTGCACGGTGCTCGACGATCACGCCGCCGATCGGCGCCTCGATCGAGTAGTTCTGCAGGCTTTCGTTGCTCTGGACCCGCGCCAGGAGCGCGCCGCGCGCCACATTTGCCCACGGCTGCGCGGCGACTTCGCGCACGATGCCCGCGTAACGTGCGCGCACTCTGGACACGCGCGCCGGATCGGCCTGGATCACGCCCGATAGCGTCAGCTGCTCTTTGAGAAGCGCCGGGCCGGCCTCGCTCGTGGCGATACCCATGACCTGTGCCGTGTCTGCCGCAATCGCCGTGCGACCTTCATAGGAATCGAAGTTCCACTCGAAGGCTTTCCCTTCGCGATGCGCACGCACGGTCACGTCGAACGAATGCGGCTCCTCGACCACGCCGCTGCCGCGCAGGTAGTCGCCCTCCGGTCGAAACGTGAAGCGATCGCGCTTGCCGCCGAGACGTTGCAGCTCCACTTCGACCGTCGCGGCATCTGCAGGCAGCGGTTGGTCGTCTTCGTAGAACCAGACGCGGTACTCGGGCGGAATACCGGCTTCGTAAATGGCCAGCTCGACGGCGAAGCCATCCTGTTCCAGCAGGCGTCCGTTGTGCGGACCGCGTTGCTCCTCGTCGTGAGCATGCTCGTCGGATCGGCCGCAACCGGCGGCGATGACCAGTGCTGTCAGCAAGATGAGTGTTCTGTTCATGGGGCGCCCACCAGTCGTCGGATCTCGACCATCAAGGTATGGAAGCTCGCGGCCGCTTCGGTCGCTTCGCGCTCGACCTCGATCAGCTGCAGCTGCGCGTCGGCAAGCTCCAGCAGAGAGAAGCGGCCCGCGCGAAAACCTTCGTTCGTAGTCGCCAGCATCGTTTCGGCCTGCGGGCGAACTTTCGCGTGCAGCGTCTCCGCTTCCGTGCGCGCATGCAGCACTTCCTGGTACAGGTCGAACAGCGTGGCGTGCAACTCCAGCCGGCGCGCCTCGCGGTTCATGTCGAGGCGAGTACGATCGGCCCGCGCTGCACGCTCTTGCAGATCGGCACGGCGACGCGTGCCCAGCGGTACCGAGAACGAAGCGACGAGTGCCTCGTCGTCGAACTGCTCCAGACGCCGGACACCCGCCGCTATTGCTACGTCGGGAGAGCGTTGTGCCCGAGCCAGTCGTATGCGGGCATCCTGAACGTGAGCCTCCGAGGCGAAGCGTGTCAGCTCCGGACTCGCATCGAGCCGGGCTCGGTACGCATCGAGCGATTCCAGCGCAGGCAGATCGAACAGCTCGCCGGACACGAGCCCGAATGCAGCCGCCGTGTCGCCCCACAGGATCGACAGTTTCACGCGCGAGCTGGCCAGCTCGTGTTCCGCATGCTCCTGCGCGATCTGCGACCGCGCGAGCGCGATCTCCGCTCGCCCCAGCGCTGCTGGCGAGGAGGCACCGGCAGTCACTCGCTCCCGAGCTACATCGCGCGCGGTCTGCGCCAGCTCTGTCGCCCGCTTCGCAGTGGCGAGCATCGTCTGATCGGAAAGCACGTGGATGAACCTGCGCGCCACTTCCGCCGACAGCTCGGCACGAACAAGCTGCTGCTCCGCTGCCAGCCGACCGAGCTCGGCAGAACCCAATCCGCGTCGCAGCGCGGCCTTGTTGCCGAACTCGACGACTCGCGAGAGGCGCACCGTGGATTCGAGCAGGTCCGCGCCGGATGCATCGCCGCTGCCGGCGAAATTCTCGAGCTCGCTCTCGATGTGAACGCTGGGCGGCAGAGCCTCGGCTTCACTGCGAGCGGCGAGTGCTTCCGTCTCTGAAGTCAGCGCCGCGATCGACGGGCTGTGAGTCGCCGCCAATTCGATGGCTCGGGTGAGCGTGAGCGCCTCTCCTGGCGCAACCGGGCTCGCTGCTCCAGCGGCTGCTGCCGCCCAGAGCACGATCGTCATAGCGCACGCATAACGCGAGCGCGTGAATCTCTTCTTCATGTAAAGCCTCCGCGGCTGCGCTCGAGCGAGAGCAGCCGACATGCCACAAACGGATCTGCTGTGGAGGCTTAGGCGGGCGGCCCGCGCAACGGCGGGCGCAGATAGAAGGGTGGACTCGCGTGCGGCGGCAGCGAATCGGCAGCGACCGGAACGATGGTGGTTGCGGGAGGCAGCAGCAAGACCGCTGCGACCACGTAAGTCGGCAGCGCGACGTCTGCATCGCTGCCGCCGTGCTTCAGGAGCAGGCCGACGAGCGGATCGAAGTCTTTATCGGCGTGATCTTCGGAGTCGTGGTGCTCGTCGTGGTGCTCGTCGTCGTGAACCGACGCGTCGGCGAAGTGAATCGAAGTGGGCGGCTCTTGCCCGTCGAAACAGAAGTGCAGATGGGTGTCGCTCGCGCGTGCCGTCAGAACGGTAAGCACTACCGTCCAGAGCAGGAATCGGGCGGATCGGGAACGAAGCCACATAGCGGGGCAAAGTATGCCAAACCCTGGCGTTCCTGTAAGAATTTCTGTCACGGAACCCGCAGCGCACCCCTCCGTTTGAAGAAGTCAGGAGGAGATTGTGTCCAAGAGCAAACAGACCACTCGAGCCGTTTCCTGGTGGCTGGGCGGCGACGAGGAGTGCCCCCACTGCCATCAGCTCTACGCATACGAGATCGAGGTCCGCTGCCCGGAATGCGATGGACCGAGTTGCCCCCAGTGCGTCGCGCGGCTGGAACGCGGCATCGTCTGCATCGTCTGCAGCACCAGCCCCGAAGAAACCGAGGAGACTTCCCGTGGCTAGGGCGATGTGGAAAGGACACCTGCAGCTGGGCAAGCAAGAGCTGCCGGTAAAGCTCTACTCGGCGGTCGAAGACCGCACCATCCACTTTCAGCTGCTGCATGCGAAAGATCGCGCACCGGTCGAACAGCACATCGTTCGCAAGGACACGGGCAAGGACGTCGACAAAGACGATATGCGCAAAGCCTTCGCGCTGAATCGAGGCACAGCAGTGATCCTGGAGCCGGACGAGCTGGCGAAGCTCGTTCCGCCCGAATCACGCGACATCGAGATTTGCCGTTTCATCGCGCCGTCGGTGCTCGGCGATCAGTGGTATGACCGCCCCTACTATCTCGGGCCGGACGCCGACGACGGCGACTACTTCGCCCTCGCCGAAGCGATGCACCGAAAGAATGTGGTCGGCATCGCGCGCTGGGTCATGCGCAAGAAGCGCTACGTCGGCGCGCTGACTTCGACCAACGGCTACCTGATGCTTTCGACACTGCGTCGCGCCGACCAGGTGCTGAGCTTCTCCGGCATCGAGCCCGCCAAGGCGAATACTCCGGCGGCCGCCGAGCTGAAGCTGGCGCAGCAGTTCGTCTCCTCCATCGAAACCGATTTCGATCCTTCGGAATGGCAGAACGAGTATCGCAAGCGGCTGTGCAAGCTGATCGAAGCCAAGGCGCGCGGCGAGAAGATCGAGCCGGTCAAGCGCAAGCGGAAGGCGCCGTCCGCGAGTCTCGCGGACAGCCTGCGGGCCAGCATCGCAGCCGTGAAGGAGAAGAAAGTTGCCTAAGCGCAAACCAAACGGCGAATCGCCACAGGCCGCGACCGAAGAGGCCGGCGCGCCGGTTCGCTCCATGTGGTCCGGTACGATCACGTTCGGACTCGTGAGCATTCCTGTCGACCTGTTGTCCGCAGTTCGTCCGCGACAGACGGCGATGAAGCTGGTCGACAAATCCGGCCACGCGCTGGGTCGCGAATATCACTGCTCGAAGGAAGAGCAAGCAGCTCGACCACGACGAGCTGGTCCGCGGCTACGAAACGGACGACGGCAAGATGGTCGTGATCACGGACGAGGAGTTCGAGTCGGTCGCGCCCGAGATGTCCGGCGACATCGAGCTGCGCGGCTTCGTGCCGCTGGAGCAGATTCCGCCGATGTATTTCCAGAAGCCGTACTTTCTCGCGCCGGCCGGGAAATCCGCCAAGGCGTACAACCTGCTCACCGCCACCATGGAGAAGACCGGCCGTGTGGGTGTTGGCAGCTTCGTCATGCGCGGACACGAGTACCTCGTCGCCATCGTCTCCGACAATGGCGTGCTGCGCGCCGACACGCTGCGCTACACCGACGAGATCCGCACGCCCGAGTCGATCGGGCTGCCAAAAGTGAAAAAGCCCGCGGCGGGCAAGGTGACCCAGTTCGGCAAAGCGATCGACGAGTTGAAACAGACCAGACTCGATATGTCGGAGCTCGCCGATCGGGACGCGCAGGCGTTGCGCGAGCTGGCGGAAAGCAAACAGAAGAAGGACGAGGACGTCATCCATCAGCGCGGGCTGGAGGAAGCGGACGCGGAAGCTACCGAAGGCAGCGCGCAGATCATCGACCTCATGGAAGTGCTGCGTAAGAGCCTGTCGAAGAATGCAGTCGTGAGCCGGGCCGGTGGCGACAGCGAGCCGATCTCGCTGGACGAACGGCGCGCGGCGAAGAAGAAAAAGGCGCCGGCGAAACGCAAAACGGCACAGAAGCGCGCGCGCCGCGCTTGAACATCGCAGTCCCGCACGCCTCGAGCCGGTTCTTGTAATCGGGCGCGGACCGGTATAGCTTGCCGATACAAAAATTCCACACCTCGTGTGGATTAGAATTTTTCAGCTGCGAGCCAGGGGCGCCGAATGAAGAACTCTCGCGTCAAAGCCACTCTGACCGACCCACACCTGTGGATTCCGCTCGTTGTGCTCGCCATCGGCATCACCCTCCTCGCGGTCCTGGCATGAGCGCGGACACAGGCGGGACCGCGGCGCGCTCGCTGCACTCGATCGGCGTGGTGAGCGGGCTCGCCGCCGGAGCCTGGCTTGGCTCGGCCGAAGCGCCGACGAAACTCGTCACCATCGGCTTCTCGCCGTTCCTGATTTCGCTCGGCATGGTGATGGGCGTGTTCGTTGCCCGCTGGACTGTGCCCGTCGTGCTCAAGGGAACGGGTTACGTGTGGCAGGACCTGCGCGAAAAGCCGCACCTCATCGTCTGGGGCATCGTCGCAGGCATGCTCTGGGCGGTGGCCAATACGCTCACCGTGTTCGCGATCCGCAACGTCGGGCTGTCCATCGCTTTTCCGTTGTGGAACATCAACAGCCTGGTCGGTGTGTTCTGGGGCTGGCTGCTGTTCAACGAGCTGCGCGGTCAGGAAGGCAGGCAGCGATTCAAAGTACTGGCGGGAGCTGCGGCAATCGTCATCGGCGCGTGCGTGCTGGCGTATGCAACTACGACTCACGAGTCGCCGGCGAATCAAGGAACCGCGGCGCTCGGGATTCTCGCTGCACTCGGCGCGGCCCTGCTGTGGGGCACGATGTATATCCCGTACCGCAAGGCCTATATCAGCGGAATGAATCCACTCTCGTTCGTGACGGTATTCGTCTTCGGCGAGCTGGGCACGATGTTCGCGCTGGCCGCGGTGTTCGATGGCGGCACCGCCAATGTGCTCGCCTCGCTCGATCAGGCAAAGCCTGTGCTGTTCTGGCTGTTCCTCGGCGGGTTCTGCTGGGTACTCGGCGATCTGTTCCAGCAGTACGCCGCCAAGTACATCGGCATCAGCCGCGGTATTCCGCTGTCGAATACCAATCAGCTATGGGGACTCGCGTGGGGCGTGCTGGTGTTCGGCGAGCTGGGGCACATGGCTGGCGTCGGTCAGGCGCTCATCATCGGCGGGTCATTGATAATGATCGCTGGAGCAATCGCCATCAGCCTCGCGGAAGCACCCGCAGACGAGCAGCGCGAGTGGCGCATCGCCATGGAACGCGAATGCGAGCGCTATGGTCTCGATCGCGAACGCGTCGCCGCGGCCCTGACAGGTTCAGATCCTGTCAGCGGCACTCGCCGGCGCTGGTGGGAGATGCTGATCGTCGCCGCCGCCGTTGCGATTTTCATCTGGTTGGGAATGCACGCAGAGCGACCGGAGATCGCAGTCGAGATGCCCTGGCTACTGGCACTGACCGCTGCATCGCTGGTCATGCTCGTGGGCGGCGGGTTCCTGCTCTGGAAGCGTACGCGATTCAGCTAGGTCGGCGTCAGCGGCGACCAGACGATCGAAACCTTGAGTCCGCCGAGCGGCGAGCGCGCCAGCACGATCTGCGCGCCGGTCGCCTCCGCGAGATCCTGCGCAATCGCCAGACCAAGGCCGTGCCCACCTCCAGCCTCATCCAGTCGCGCACCGCGAGCGACAGCGTCGGCCATCTGTGCCGGATCGATTCCGGGTCCGTCGTCCTCGACGGTCAGAATGCGGCCCTCGGCCGATTGCGCGCCGTCGATCTGCACGCGGCGTCGTGCATAGCGCGCGGCGTTCTCGATCAGCGCGCCCAGCAACTCGAGCAAGTCCTCAGCCGCGACCGGCACCATCAGGTCCGCCGGCACGTTCACGACGAATGCGACCTGCGCCACGAACTCCGCGCGCTCGACCACGCCGACAACTGCTTCAACGACCGGCAGCGCAGCCGCACTGACTTCGCCGGGAGCAGCACGAATCGCAGCGGCACGGCTGCGCGCCAATTCGCGATCCACGGCAGCACTCGCGGCGTGGATCGCACGATCCAGGCCATCCGCTGCATCCGCCGCCCCCGCCTCGCGCGCTCGCCGGCTTTGCGCCGCGATCGCGGCCAGCGGCGTCTTCAACGCATGTGCCAGATCCGCTGCGCGACGGCGCGCACGTGAGAGGTCTTTCTCGCGCGCATCGGCAAGCTCATTGATGGCGCGCACCAACGGCTCGACTTCCTGGGCCCGGGCTGCAGGCAACCGCTCCCGCGAACTGCGTTTGAGCGCATCGACTTCATCGCGGACCCGAGCGAGCGGCCGCAAGCCGAGCGCGACCTGCGTCCAGGCGGCTGCAGACAAAATCACCCACAGCACCAGCAGAAACACCGCCAGCTCTGCACCGAACTCGCGACGCGCATCGTGGAGCGACTTGTTCTCGGACGCGAGTTGCAGCAGCACTTCGGGTCCGTCGCGGTCCGGCTTGATCACGCGCTCGACCAGCAGCAACTGCTCCTCGAATGGGCCGCCGATGAAGCGCGTGCTCCAGTCACGGCCCTGAGCGACGTGCGAAGCCGGGCAGACTCTGGTCCCACAGCGAGCGCGAACGCAGACTGCCGCGCGCTGTCGTGACTTGCCAATACATTCCGCTGGCAGGCTCCGCAAAGCGCAGGTCCCCGGGCTCGCGACTGAGCAGCGGGGCGCCCTGCGGCCCGATCGAAACGTTGGCGGCCAGCTGCAGTCCTTCGCGCACCAGGTCCGCTTGCACGCGCCGCTCGATGTGACGCTCGAACAGCAGCGTCATCACGAGCCAGGCAGCCGCGAGCGCGACGAAGATCGCGACTGTCGCGCCGAGCAACAGCCGCACGCGCAACGAACGCGGTTTCACTGCGTGTCACCGGCGAGACAATAACCGAAGCCGCGGCGCGTCTCGATGACTTCCGGAGCGATCTTGCGCCGTAGCCGCGCGACCAGCGCCTCGATGGCATTGGTATCGATCGAGTCCGCCGCGCCGTAGAGATGCTCCGCGAGCTCGCCCGCCGAAACCGCGCGACCGTCCTGATGCGCGACGTAATGCAGAAAACGGAATTCCAGTTGCGACAGCCGGATCGGTCGACCCGCGTAGCTCGCAGACATGCGATGCGTGTCGAGCACCAGGTTGCCGATGCGGATCGACGAGGACGCGCGGCCGGCAGCACGACGCACCAGCCCGCGCACGCGAGCGATGAGCTCGACGATTTCGAACGGCTTGCCGAGGTAATCGTCCGCGCCGGCCTCGATGCCCGCGACCTTCTCGGTCCAGTCGTTGCGCGCGGAGACGATGATCACCGGGAACAGGCGGTTGTCGTCGCGCCAGCGGCGCAGTACCGACAGGCCGTCGATGCGCGGCAGGCCGAGATCGAGAATCGCGACGTCGTAGTCTTCGGTATTGCCCTTGAACCAGGCGTCTTCGCCGTCGGCGGCGATGTCGACGACGAACCCGGCAGCCTGCAGCGCTCGCGCGATGTCGTCGGCGACCTCGCCTTCGTCCTCGACGACCAGCGCTCGCATCAATCGTCCTCGATCGTCAACACCGTGCCGGTGCGCGCGTCGATCTTGATCTCGCGCACGCGCCCGCTCTGCGTGAGCACCTTGATCTCGTAGAGCAACGTGCCGCGCTCGCTCTCCAGCTCGACCTCGATGATGTCACCGGGCACCTTTTCCTGCGCGATGGCCAGGATTTTCGCCAGCGGCTGCACCTCGCCGCGCTGCAGAGCCCCGCGAATCGCATCGTGCTCGCGGGCCTTGCCGTCGTCGGCGTCGGCCATGACCGACGCGACGCCGAGCACTGCCACGCAGAGCGCTCCGGCCAGAAAATTCTTCATCCCGCGCAGGATTTCCATGATCGCATGCTGCCCGAGCCGCGCTGACGTCAGCCTGACACTGCCGTGAGGGCTGGCGTCAGCAGGCTCTTGTTACGGTGTGCCGCGTACCGTAACTCATTTGACGATTGGAGCCATCATGATCAACCGACCCCTTCTCGCCGGCATTCTCGCACTCATGAGCCTGTCGGCTGGCGCGCAGCAGGCGTCATCGCCCGCTCTTCTCAGTCTCGGCGACATCGAGAGCCGCCTGACTGCACAGGGAATCACGATCCGCGAGATCGAGCTGCGCGACACTGTCGTCGAAGTGGAAGGTCGCGACGATCAAGGCCGCAAGGTCGAGCTGCTGGTCGACCGCCGCAACGGGGAGATCCTGTCGCGGAAGCTGGACCGCTAAAACTTGAACGTCATGCCCGCGAGCACGTTCCAGGAGTAGATCTCGTTCTCGGCGAGCCGTGAGCGGTCGCCGCTGAAGAAGCGCAGCGGCTCGTCGTTGATGTTCTGCCACTGAATGAACGCCGAGGCCTGCTTCGAGAACTGGTAGCTCGCCTTGAAGTCCAGCTGGCCGTGCTCGTCGATGTACAGATCCTGTGCCGCGCTGTCGCCGATCGCTTCGAGGTACTCGCTGCGATATGCGTACGCAAGACGCAGCTCGATGCCGGCATGCTCGTAGAACACCGCGAGGTTGCCGATGTGCTCGGACTGGTGGAAGAACGGCACCTTGCGCGTGGTGTCGAGCACTTCCACCTCCGATTCACTGTCGGTCCAGGTGTAGCTGAGCGAAATGCCCAGGCCGCGCAGCAGGCCGGGGAGCGACGTGAACTGCTGCTGGAAGCCGAGCTCGACGCCGAGGATGTCGCCGGACGGCGCGTTCTGGAACTGCTGGATTTCCAGCTCCGAATAGAAGCGGCCTTCGAACTGCGCGTCCTCCAGCACCTGGATGCGGTTGAAGATCGGATTTTCGATGTCCTTGTAGAACAGGCCTGCCGACAACAGGCCGGCCGGCTCCAGGTACCACTCCAGCGCGACGTCGTAGTTGGTGGACTCCAGCGGATCGAGATCGGAGTTGCCCGCCTCGATGGCGCCCTCGAACTCATCGTCCGTCGGGTCGTCCGGGTCGCCCTCGTCGTCCAGCTCGATCTCGAAGATGCGGAACGGCACGTTCTGCTCGTACGAGGGCCGGCCGATGGTGTTGGTCCACGCCGCGCGCAGCAGCAGGTCTTCGCGGATCGCCCAGGTCATGAGCAGGTCCGGCAACACGTTGGTGTAGTTCTTCTCGCCGCGCACCGCCGGCGGCGGGTTCGGCGAGTCACCGTCGACGAACTCGATGTCGAAGGCATCGAAGTCCGTGTCGGTGCGCTCGGCGCGCACGCCGGCGATGAAGGTCGCGCTGCCAACCAGCAGCTGGCCCATGAGGTAGCCGGCGGTCACTGTCTCCTTGACGCGATAGTCGACGCCGAACGACTCGGCGATGGTGTCGGCGTCGCTGATCTCGAACGAGCCTTCGTTGGCGCGGAAGAACTGATCGGCGCGGCGGTAGTTCGGGAACGGACCGAACGAGTAGTAGCTGCGCTCGCTGCGGTAGAACGACGGGTCGCCGGGCTGCGCGACTTCGCTCAGCAGGTAGTCGCCGTCGAAGCCGTCGTACACGGTCATATCCTGGTCGGAGACGCTTTCGCGCGCGATGTGCTTGGCGCCGAACTTCACATAGCCTTCGCGATCGTTCCAGACGAAGGAGCGCTTCAGGTCGAGCTGGCCGATACGCAGATCTTCTTCGATCAGCTGGCCGCCGCGCGCCGCTTCGCCGAACTCGAAATTGTCGGCGTTCTCGAAGTCGGGACCGCCGTCGACCTGCCAGAAGCGGTTCGAGACGTCGTAGGTCATCGGCAGCTCGTCCGCCGTCTCGAAGATGTAAGCGTTGTCGTAAGGCGTGTCCTGCTTGGTCTCGCCGTAGGTGAAGGAGCCCGCGAGATTCCACTCGCCGATTGTCAGGTCGGCGCCGAGCGTCGAGGACAGAATCGACTGGATCTCGAAGCGCTCGGTATTGATGCGCTGGCCCTCGCCTTCGGTGAAGGTGCCGGAGGTTGCCGTCTGATCCTCGAGGTCGCCGTTGCGGTAGTCGAGCGTGACCTCGGGCTGCAGCTCGGTGTCTTCGTAGCGGTTGTAGAGGTTACGCCAGTGGAATTTCAGGTCGTCGCTCGGCCGGAATTCGAGATTGGCGACGAAGCCTTTGCGCACGCGGCGGATCAGGTAGTCGCGCATCGTGAACTCATCGGGCAGCAGCTGGCCTGCTTCCTCATCGTCCACCCACGGATCGCCGCCCTGCACGTTGTGCGAGTTGAACTCGCGGTCCGAATAGCTGGCCGAGAGCACGACGCCGAAGCGCTCGTTGAAGATGCTGCCCCAGCCGACGCTTCCGCCCCACGGATTCTGGCCGCCGAGATCGTAGTAGCCGTAGTCGGCGGTCGCCGAGAAGAAGCGGCCGTCCGGGTCGTCGAAGACGCTCGGCGTGATGAGATTGATCGTGCCGCCGATCGCGTTGCCGTCGAGGTCGGGCGTTGCCGACTTGACCACTTCCAGCTTCGACAGGATGTTCGCAGGCACTGTGTCCAGCGCGACACGGCGCGTATTGCCCTCGGGCGAACCGATGATCTGGCCGTCGATCGTCACGTTGCTGAGCGCGGCGTCGATGCCGCGAATCGTCACGTAGCGCCCCTCGCCCTGGTCGGTAGTGACTGCCACGCCGACGACGCGCGCCAGCGTCTCGCCCGCATTCTGGTCCGGAAGTTTGCCGGCGTCGTCCGCCGTCACCGACTCCTTGATGGTCTGCGAAGACTTCTTGTCCTGTAGCGCCGTGATCTGCGCCAGTCGATAGCCCGTGACGGTGATCTCTTCGACGCCGAGCGTCTCGGGCGTGGTGCCGAGCGCGAAGTCCCGGTCGATCGTGCCGGTCTCGGGCACGACGACGTCGCCCTTCGCGCCAGGCAGACCGACGAAATTGACTTCGACTGCGTAGGTGCCGGCAGGTACGCCGTCGAGCCGGTAGTCACCGGAACGATCCGCCTGCACCGAGCGGTTGAGTTGCGGCACACGCACGGTCGCATTCGGCAGCGGCCGGCCGCTGCTCGCTTCGGTGACCCGACCGCTGATGTCGCCGGCCCACGCGGACGCGGCCGACAACGAAAGTGTCGTCGCGATCGCTGCCGCAAGCAACGGATAGTGGTGACGCACCATGAGAACCCCCCCGTCGGTGCGGGCGCGCACCGGCTGCTGCTACTTCGGTTGACTTGGAATCCCGCATTCCAGCTGCGGCCAAGTATAGAACGAATATTTCGGATGGAACAAGTATTGTAATAAACGTTCCATTTTTCTATCTTTATTCCACGCGGCGCGCGACCCCGCCGCACCATGCCCTGCTTGTTTGAAATTCCTGTTACAACACCGATAGCATCGCAGCGCCGCAGCAAGAGCAATCGAACGTGAACGCGCCCACCAACCCGGAAAAACTCCGCGCCGAGATCGTCAGGAGCTACGACGAGCTCAGCCCTCGCCTGCAGCAGGTGGCGAAGTACGTGCTCGACAATCCCAACGACATGGCGCTGCAGACGCTCGCGGTGATCGCCGACCGCTGCCACGTGCAGCCTTCGACGATCGTGCGCTTCGCCAAGAACTTCGGGTACGACGGCGCCAGCCAGATGCAGGAGCTGTTCCGCGACGAGATGCTGACGCAGCCGCCGAGCCCCAGCTACGCGGAGCGGATCCGGCAGTTCAGCCGCCGCGCCGGGGCCAATGGCTCGATCGCGCCCCACGACGTGATGCGCGAGTTCGCGGACAGCAACATCCTCGCGCTGGAACATCTCAAGGACAGCGTGCGCAAAGCCGACCTGGAGCGCGCGATCGACCTGATTCGCAGCGCCAACGCCGTCTACATCGTCGGCCTGCGACGCTCGTTCCCGGTCGCCTCCTATCTCGCGTACGCGCTGCGCCACGTCGACAAGCGCGCCTTTCTGCTCGACGGAGTCGCCGGCATGCTGTCCGAGCAGGCGGGAATGATGGGCGCGAAAGACCTGCTGATCGCGATCAGCTTCAATCCCTACGCTCCCGAGACGGCGCAGGTCGCCGCCGCAGCGAAGGAGCGCAAGGCGCGCATCATCGCAATCACCGACAGCCGCTTGAGCCCGATCGCCGGCGCCGCCGACCTCACCTTCGAGATCAAGGATGCGGAAGTCCGCCAGTTTCGTTCCCTGACCGCATCGCTGTGTCTCGCGCAGTCGCTGGTCATCAGCTATGCGCTGGAGATGGAAGGCAAAGCCCGCCAGAAGTGAGCCATTGACATGATCCGCTTCACGCTCATCGGCGCCGGCCGCATCGGCCGCATTCACGCCGGCAACATCGCAAATCATGCGCGCGCACGTCTCGCCTACGTCGCGGATGCGGATGCAAAAGCGGCTGCATCGCTTGCGCAGCAGTTCGGCGCACAGACGATTGGCCTGGACTCCGCAGTCACCGGCGGCGACGTCGATGCCGTACTGATCGCAAGCTCTACGGACACGCACGCCGACTGGATCGAGCGCTGTGCGGCGGCACGCAAGCCGGTGCTCTGCGAGAAGCCGCTCGACCTGGACGCACGGCGCGCGGCAGCGTGCGTGCAGACGGCGCGGGAAGCCGGCATTCCTCTCTACCTCGGTTTCAACCGACGCTACGATCCGTCATTCATGCGCCTGAAGCGCGAGATCGTCGCCGGGACGATCGGCGCGCTGGAAACGCTGCACATCATCAGCCGCGATCCCTCGCCGCCGCCGGTCGAATACATCAAGCGCTCCGGCGGTCTGTTCCGCGACATGATGATCCACGACCTCGACATGGCGCGCTGGCTGCTCGGCGCCGAGCCGGTCGAAGTTTTCGCTCGCGGCAGCGCGCTGGCCGATCCCGCAATCGGCACGGCAGGCGATGTCGACACGGCGATGGTGATGCTGCGTACCGCGAGCGGTCAGCTCTGCCAGATCGCGAACAGCCGTCGTTGCAGTTTCGGTTACGACCAGCGCATCGAGGCCTTCGGCTCGAAGGGCATGGTGCGCGCCGACAATCACACGGCGACGAGTGTCACGGTCGCCGGCGACAACGGTTTCAACACGGAGCCCGCTCTGCCCTTCTTCCTGGAGCGCTATGCCGACGCTTATCGCCTGGAGCTCGATGACTTCATCAACGCGCTCGACCAACAGCGCGTGGAGTTGGCAACCGGCGATGACGGCTGGCGCGCACTGCTGCTCGCCGATGCCGCGCAGCGCTCGTTGACGAGCGGTGCGCCCGTTTCGTTGTAACGAGAAGGCCTGGGAAGAAGACTCTGACAGGATAAACAGGATAAACAGGATGGACAGGATGCGAGACCAGGAGAAATGGCCTTGCCGGCCTTTGTCTCTTCGCCCTCACCATCCTGTTCATCCTGTCCAGTCTTCCTCTGCGTTGTCCGATCGATTTCGCGGCGCTGGAACCGTCGTTTCATTTTTCCGGCGGTTTGAAATATTCATTCCACTGAGCTAAGGTACCGCTACTCCACATGGCATCCCCACGGCTCAGATTCGGCTTGATCGGCAGCGGTTACATGGGCCGCGCGCACGCCATTGCATTGCATTCGGCGGCGGCGGCATTCGGCGCCGAATACGCAGTGGAATGCGTGACGCTCGCAGACGCGACGCTGCAGCGTGCACAGGAAGCAGCGCCAGCACTGGGCTTCGCCAACGGCACGGCAGATTGGCGCGCGCTCGTCGCCGATCCCGCCATCGACGTCGTGGACATCTGCACTCCGAACTACCTGCACGCGGAGATGGCACTCGCAGCGATAGCTGCCGGCAAGCACGTTTACTGCGAGAAGCCGCTGGCGCTGGATCTGAAGGAGTCGCATGCGATCGTCGAAGCTGCGCGCCGCGCGAAGGTCCGCAACGTCATCGGCTTCAACTACATCTGCAACCCGATGCTGCAGGTCGCGCGCGAAATGATCGCCGGCGGCGAGCTGGGCGCGGTCGTGGGTTTCCGCGGCAGCTACCTCGAAGACTACATGAGCGATCCCGGCGTGCCGTACAGCTGGCGCTGTCAGCGCAAGCTCGCCGGCTCGGGCGCGCTCGCCGATCTCGGATCGCATCTCATCAATATGGGACGCTTCCTGCTCGGACCGATCGCGCGCGTCAGCGCCAATCTGCAGACGGTACATGGCCAACGTGTGGACGCCGGCGGTGAACGCCGCACCGTCGAGAACGAGGACATGGTGCAGGCACTGGTCGAATTTTCGTCGGGCGTCAGCGGCACGATGGAAATCAGCCGCATCGCGACCGGCTACAAATGCGGGCTCGCCGTCGAAGTGCACGGCACGCGCGGCACGCTGCTGTTCGATCAGGAGCGCATGAACGAGCTCAAGTTCTACTCCAGCGCGGATCGCGCCGGCCGGCGCGGCTTCCGCACGATCCTGGCCGGGCCGGAGCATGCCGACTACGCAGCCTTCTGCCCTGCGCCGGGCCACGGCCTGGGCATCAACGACCTCAAGGTGATCGAGATTCGCAACCTGATCCGCGCGATCCGCTCCGGTACCGACGCGTCTCGCCGATTTCACCGAAGGACTGCGCGTACAGCAGGTGATGAGCGCGATGGAGCTGGCGGCGCAACAGCGCAGCTGGGTCGACGTCGAGCAGGTTGGTGCAGCATGAAGGCGCACATCAGCGGTCATCGCGGCGGCTTCGACGCCGGCTTCACGGTAATCACGTTGGCGGATGCGCCGGACAATCCGTCGGCGATCGGACTCGCAGTGCTGCGTCTTGCCGCCGGCGAAAGCCTGAACATCTCGCCGCGCCGCGAAACCGCCTGGCTGCTCATGAATGGCTCGGTCGCAGGCAAGGCCGGCGACCTGCAATTCGCATTCGAGCGCGAGTCGCTGTTCGACGAGTCCGCGAGCTGCGTGCACGTCGCGGCGGGCACGGCGGTAAAGATCGAGGCACGCAGTAGTTCGGAGTTGACCGTCTACGAATGCGCCAATCGCCGGCCCTTCGCGCCGCGCGTCTTCAACTCGGAGCAAGTGGCGAACGAGCCGCGCGGTCGCGGCCAGGTCGGTGGGCGCGCGTTGCGCTACGTGCGCACGATTTTCGATCGCACGAACTCGCCGCCCGAAGTCGAGCTGGTGCTCGGCGAAGTCGTGACCTTCCCGGGCGGCTGGTCGAGCTATCCGCCGCATCACCATCCGCAGCACGAGATCTATCACTATCGCTTCACCGAACCACAGGGCTACGGTCACGCCGAGCTCGGCGAAGAAGTCGTGAAGGTGAAGCAGTACGACACGATCAAGATTCCGGCCGGGCTCGATCACGCACAGTGCGCGGCGCCGGGCTATGGCATGTATTACTCCTGGGTGATTCGGCATCTGCCCGACAAGCCTTATACCGTGCCGGAGTTCACCGCCGAGCACGCGTGGACGATGCAGCCGGACGCGGCGTTCTGGCGGCCGCCCGAGTTCGACGGCAGCGGCGGATCGAAGAAGTGAGCCGCACGTTCGACCTGATCTGTCTCGGACGCGCCGCGGTCGATTTCTACGGCCAGCAGGTCGGTGGCCGCTTCGAAGACGTGCAGAGTTTTGCGAAGTATCTCGGCGGCTCGTCCGCGAACCTTGCGGCCGGCACCGCTCGTCTCGGCTTGCGCTCCTCGATGCTGACTCGCGTCGGCAACGAGCAGATGGGTCAGTTCGTGCGCGAAGCGTTGGCGCGCGAAGGCGTCGACGTCGGACACGTAGCGACAGACCCGCAGCGACTGACGGCACTGGTCGTACTCGGCATCGAAGGTGAGGGATCGTACCCGCACATCTTCTTTCGCGAGCACTGCGCCGACATGGGGCTCGAAGTCGGCGACTTCGATGAGCGTTACATCGCATCGAGCCGCGCGCTTGCCGTGACCGGCACCCATCTCTCCACCGCGCAGACTCGTGCCGCAGTCGAGCAGGCGTATCGTTGGGCTCGCGCCAACGATACTCGCACCATCCTCGACATCGACTATCGGCCCGTGCTCTGGAAACTCACCTCTGCCGGCGAGGGAGCCGCGCGCTTCGTCGAATCCGCACAGGTGACCGCAGCGCTGCAGAGTGTGCTGCCGCTATGCGACCTGATCGTGGGCACCGAAGAAGAGATCCTCATCGCTGGCGGCTCGCGCGACGTGCCGGCTGCACTGCGCGCGATTCGCGAGCGCACGCCCGCCCCCATCGTCGTCAAACGCGGCGCAGCCGGATGCACGATCTTCCAGGCTGGCGCGC
Organism: uncultured Gammaproteobacteria bacterium; assembly: GCA_963838635.1. GTDB lineage: Bacteria > Pseudomonadota > Gammaproteobacteria > Steroidobacterales > Steroidobacteraceae > Steroidobacter. Next base: position 53,747 of record CAWISC010000070.1, read on the forward strand.
CGCAGACGCTCGGCGAGGGCATCGACGTTCCCGGATTTCCAGTCGAAGTGCTGAACGTGCTCGGCGCGGGCGATGCATTCCTCAGCGGTCTGCTGTACGGCTGGCTCAATGGTCGGACGTTGGTCGACAGCGGGCGCCTGGGGAATGCGTGCGGCGCACTCGTCGTGAGCCGACACGGCTGCACTCCGGCGATGCCGAGTCGCGTCGAGCTCGATGAATTCGTAGCACGCGAGCCGGCAGTAACGCGTCCCGATCTGGACGATCGCCTCGAACACGTGCATCACGCGACCACGGTGCGTCGCCGTCCACGCGGTGAGCTCTATGTTTTGGCGTTCGATCATCGCCGCCAGCTCGAACAACTTGCAGACGAAAGCGGCGCGCCACGCGCGTCGATCGCACGCTTCAAGGATCTGATCGCCACCGCTGTCGAGCGTGTGGCCGCGACGATACGCGAGCCCGAGCGCGTTGGCGTGATCGTCGATGCCCGCCATGGCAGTGCAGTGCTGAGCCGCCTGGCCCGCTCCAACCTGTGGATCGGCCGACCGATCGAGCTGCCCGGCTCGCGCCCGCTGGCGTTCGATCCGGACGACAACACGGCGCTGCACCTCGCGACCTGGCCGGCGGCGCACGTCATCAAGTGCCTGGTGTTCTATCACCCGGACGATCCGATCGAGCTGCGCCTCGCGCAGGAACGACGCCTGTGCGAGCTGCACGCCAACGCGCGTACGCTGCAACGGGACCTGCTGATGGAGATCATCTGCGGCGGCGGGCAACCGGTCGACGAACAGACGATGACGCGGGCGATCAAGCGTTTCTACAACCTCGGCATCCGCCCGGCGTGGTGGAAGCTGCAGCCGCAGACACCCGCCGCCTGGCACGCGATTGCCGAGGTCATCGCCGAGCGCGATCCGTGGTGCAACGGCATCCTGATGCTCGGCCTCGACGCTCCGGAAGAGACGCTGCGGCGCGCATTCCAGGATGTCGCCGGTGTCGAGCTCTGCCGCGGCTTCGCCGTCGGACGCAGCATCTTCAACACGGCGGCCCGCGCGTGGTTCAATGGCACTCTGTCCAACGAGGCAGCGACCGAGGACATCGCGGAGCGCTATCGCCGCCTGATCGTCAGCTGGCGGGAAGCGCGCAACTGATCATGGCCGCAGAGACGATACGCCTCACGATGAGCCAGGCGCTGGTGCGATACCTCGTCGCCCAGCAGACCGTGCTCGACGGCGCGACCGTGCCGCTGATTCCTGGCGTGTTCGCGATTTTCGGCCACGGCAACGTCGCGGGACTCGGCGAAGCGCTGGCCGGCGTGCGCGACGTCCTGCCGACGCATCGTGCGCACAACGAACAGGCGATGGCGCACGCGGCAATCGCTTACGCCAAAGCGATGAAGCGGCGTCAGTTCATGGCGTGCACCACGTCGATCGGCCCGGGTGCTACCAACATGGTGACCGCAGCGGCGTTGGCGCACGTCAATCGGCTGCCCGTGCTGTTGCTGCCCGGCGATGTGTTCGCGAGCCGCAGACCCGATCCGGTGCTGCAGCAGGTCGAAGATTTCAACGACCCGACGGTCACGGCCAACGACTGTTTTCGTCCGGTGTCCCGCTACTGGGACCGGATCACGCGTCCGGAACAGCTGCTGCGCAGTTTGCCGCAGGCGATCGGGGTGCTCACCGATCCCGCCGAATGCGGACCGGTGACGCTCGCGCTCCCGCAGGATGTGCAGGCGGAAGCCTGGGACTATCCGCGCGCATTCTTCGAGAAGCGCATTCATGTGCCGACGCGACTCGGGAGCGGACACGCGCCAGCTCGCGACGGCCGCAGAGCTGATCGCTCGCGCGAAGCAGCCGATCCTCATCGCAGGCGGCGGCGTTCATTACTCCGAGGCGTGCGAAGTGCTTGCGCAGTTCGCGACACGTCACGGCATTCCTGTCGCCGAGACGCAGGCCGGCAAAGGCGCCCTGCCCTGGGACCACCCTCTCAACGTCGGCGCGATTGGCGTGACCGGCTCCGCGGCAGCGAACGAGCTCGCGGCGCACGCGGACCTGGTTGTCGCAGTGGGCACGCGCTTGCAGGATTTCACGACCGCTTCGCACACGTTGTTTCAGAACCCGCAGCGGCGCTTCGTGTCGATCAACGTGTGTCGCCACGACGTCGCAAAGAGCGACGCCGTTGCAGTCCAGGGCGATGCTGCACGCTCGCTCGAAGAGCTCGACGCCCTCCTCGGCGAACCGCGCGCCCGCGCGGATCTCGCGAAGCGCATCAAGACACTTCGTGCGTCGTGGCACGACGCGGTCGACGCGGCGACGAAAGACATCGGCGCGGCGCTGCCGAGCGATGCGCAAGTTCTCGGTGCGGTGAACCGCACGATTGGCCCCAAGGGCACAGTCGTATGCGCTGCGGGTGGCTTGCCGGGCGAGTTGCACAAGCTGTGGCGCGCGCAGGACAGCCGACGCGTATCACCTCGAGTACGGCTACTCCTGCATGGGCTACGAGATCGCAGGAGGCCTCGGCGTCAAGCTCGCGCAGCCGCAGCGCGACGTCGTCGTGATGCTGGGCGACGGCAGCTACCTGATGATGAACTCCGAGATCGCAACCTCGGTCGCGATGGGACTGAAGCTGACGATCGTGCTGCTCGACAATCGCGGCTTCGGCTGCATCAATCGCCTGCAAGGCGCTTGCGGCGGTGAGTCGTTCAACAACCTGCTCGACGATCGCGCACCTGATATCGATTTCGCCGCGCATGCCCGTGCGCTCGGCGCGCATGCGCAGAAGGTCAGCAACATTCGCGAGCTGGAAGAAGCGCTGCGTGCATCGCGCACCATCGATCGCACCGTCGTGCTGGTCATCGACACCGACCCGCAGCAGAGCACTGCAGCGGGTGGCGCATGGTGGGACGTCGCGGTTCCCGAAGTCTCCAGCCGTGCGAACGTAAGTGCGGCTTACGAAACGTACCGCGCGAAGCTCGCGGCTACCAGGAAGGATTCATGACGGTTCGCATCGGCATCAATCCGCTCACCTGGAGCAACGACGACCTGCCGTCGCTCGGTGCAGAGAACAGCCTCGAAACGTGTCTCACGCAGGCGCGCGCGGCCGGTTATGCAGGCGTCGAGCTCGGCAACAAATTTCCGCGCGACGCTGCGAAGCTGCGACCGATCCTGCAGGCGCACGGGCTGGCGCTCGTGTCCGGCTGGTACAGCGGACGCCTGCTGGAACGCGACGTCGACGCGGAATGGAGCGCAATGCGTGCGCATTTCGAATTGCTGCACGCGTTGGACTGCAAGGTCATGGTGTTCGCGGAAGTGAGCCGTTGTACGCACGGCGACCAGCTCGCACCCATTTCACAGCGTCCGCATCTGCCCAAGGGCGAGTGGTCACGCTTCGGCCAGCGCATGACTGCGCTTGCCGAGCGCATGCAACGCGAAGGGCTGCGCATGGCGTACCACCATCACATGGGAACCGTGGTTCAGTCGGCTCAGGACATCGACGATCTCATGGCCAACACCGGCGACGCAGTCGGACTGCTGCTCGACACGGGCCACCTGACTTACGCAGGCGACGATCCGGCGCAAGTCGCGGCGCGCTATGCGCGGCGCATCGTCCACGTGCATTGCAAGGACGTGCGACGCGAGGTGCTCGCACACTGTCGCAATCGCGATTCGAGCTTTCTCAATGCAGTGCTGGAAGGCGTTTTCACAGTGCCGGGCGACGGCATGGTCGACTATCGCAGCGTGCTCGAGCCGATCGCCCGCAGCGGGTACCAGGGCTGGCTGGTGGTCGAAGCCGAGCAGGATCCTGCGGTCGCGCCGCCGCTGAAGTACGCGACGATGGGGTATCGAGAACTTGTCGGCCGTAGCTGCTGGATTGTTCGGGCACTGACTTGAAGACTTTTTGACAGGATGAACAGGATGGACAGGATGTAAGAGGCAGGGACTCTTACTGAATCTGAACATCCTGTTCATCCTGTTCATCCTGTCCACTCTTCCCTCTTCGCGTCACTTCAACGCGTCGAGCACATCCTGCATCGACACGAACTTGAAGTTCTGGCGCTGCGCCGGCATCAGGTTGCGGCCGTCCTGCACCACCAGCAGGCCCGCGGGATAGTCGGGGCCGAGCGGCGCGCTCACCACGTCCAGGCCGTCGGTCTCGGATGAGCCGTCGATGCCGAGCGCTTCGTTCGCGACCACGTGAAACTTGCCGACGAAGGCATGCGGCGCTTCGCGTCGATACACGGCGTAGTTGTCCTCGCCTTGGTTCGAGGCGATGAGGTAGCCCTTGCCGCTCGCGCCGTAGTAAATCGAAACGCCCTCCACGTCCGCGTTCAGATTGCCGCCTTCCGTGTTGTCGATGGCCGTGCGTTGCTCGCCGCCGTCCGGCTCGGCCGAGTACACCCACAGTCCGACGTCTTCCTCGGCGATGTAAAGCTGGCCGAGCTCGTCATCGGCTGCGCAGCCCTCGGCCTGCGAGCCGACTGCGATCTCGCGCACCAGCTCGATGGCCGCCTTGCCGCCGCGATCGAGCACGCGCCACTGGCGATATTTGCCGTCGACGCTGTCGTTGGCGATCACGTAGTACTGGCCCGACTTGGCGCTGCGATACATGCACAAGCCGTACGGGTCGGTCATGCCCGATTCGAGGGTGCCCGCTGCAATCGACTCCAGCCGTCGCGTCGCCGTGTCGAAGCGGTACAGGCTGATCGAGCGCGTCGTGCGATTGGTCGCTGCGACGATCGTCGTCGACTTGCCCGCGAGCATGAAACCCTCGCGCAGGTCGACGTTGTTCATGCGTCCATCCGGGACGACCTGCAGACGCTTGCCTTTCAGATCGTAGACGTTGAGGCCCAGCTTCTTGTCCGTGGCGATCACGACGCTGCGCGACGGATCGCGCTTGTCGACCCAGATCGCCGGATCGTCAGCCGCATCGCCGTAGCTGTCGGCGGGCTCCGATTCAACTCGCGGTTCCACTATGGGCATCGACTTGCGCGATCCTGCGGCAGCAGCTGCCACCGGCTTCGGCAACGCCAGAGTCTGCGCGACGTCGTTCCACGCGACGACTTTGTAGTTGCCGGCTTCCTCGTCGGCGACGAACAACGCGCCGTCAGCAAAGCCGTCACCCAGCGCTGCACCCGAGAGCGTGAGCCCTTCACTATCGCCAACGTCCAGATCCTTGCCGCTGACGCGGAACGCGCCGACCAGTCGGCCGTCGGAGCCGTAAACATTGAATGCACCCGCTCCGGCATCCGCTGCGACGAGATAAGACTGCGCGTCGCGTCGATAGATCGCGAGCCCCTTCACTTCCTCGTGCAGCGTGCCGCGCGGCTCGACCAGATCGATCGGCGTGCGGGCCGCATCGGCTTCGGGCTCGGCCGCCACGCGCCAGATGCCGACGCTTTCTTCGCTGAAATACACGCTCGCCGGTCGCATCGTCGGCAACGCAATGCGCCACGCCTTTGCCTGCAGCGATCCGCCGCACGAACTGCCCGTGAGCTTTGCCGTCGCGCAGGAACAGCTCCCACTGTTCCAGCAGTCCCTGATCGGTCGCCACGAACGCGTACAACTTGTCGGTGAGACTGCTGCGATAAGTGCACAAGCCGGTGATTGCGTCGTCGACAGCGATCGGTGCGGTAGTCAGCTCCGTGATGCGTCGGGTCGACGCGTCGAATGCATGGACACGCACCGCGCCACGGCCCTGGTCGCTCGCGATCAGCAGGTCCGGTCCGCTGCCGCTCGCTACGTTCTGACGAACGTCCACGAAGCCCACTTCCAGCGATTCGAAGCGCGCGACGCGCTTGCCGGAGAGATCGGCGATTTCGAGCCCGCCCTCGCCCCCCGAAACCAGCAGCAGACTGTTGCCGGGCTGTTGCGCGTCGACCCAGAGCGCCGAGTCGACGGCCGCGTGCCGGAATGTCGTTTCAGTCGCCAGTCGCGCCGCTATCGCGGGAGCCCCGGCGGCTTCGGCGCTCTGGGCGCTGCCGGGTTCATCGGCACCGCAGGCCGCGAGCGTGGCCGCGAACACAGCAATGAGGAGATTCGGATAGCGCATCGCTCGGGATTTCATGAAATCTGCCGTATGGAAAAAATATTCCATTGTTGTAGTATATTGGAACCAACATTTCAACCGTCGCCCCGGCGGATCGCACTCTATATATATGACAGCTGCGCTGTGGCGTTACTTCGCGACCGGTCCGGATCAGCCGCAGCTCACGGACGCCGCGACCATCGACCGCCTTTACCGCCGCCATCGCCTGCGCGTGATGCTCGCGATCACGCTCGGCTACGGCGTCATCTACACCTGCCGCCTCGCGCTCGGCATCGTCAAGAAACCGCTCATCGATGCCGGCATCTTCGGCCCCGCCGACCTCGGCCTCATCGGTTCCGCATTGTTCTACACCTATGCTGTCGGCAAGCTGACGAACGGCTTCCTCGCCGATCACGCCAACATGAAGAAGTTTCTGGCCGCCGGCTTTCTGCTGAGCGCGCTCTGCAACTTCGCCATGGGCTTCTCCACTGCCGTGTGGGTATCGACGTTGGTGTGGGGACTGAACGGCTGGTTCCAGAGCCTCGGCGCGCCCGGCGGTGTAGTGGCGATGACGGCGTGGTACAGCAACCGCGAGCGCGGACGCTGCTACGGCATCTGGAGCACGGCCCACTCGATCGGCGAAGGCCTGACCTTCATCGGCGTCGGCACGATCGTCGCCCTGCTCGGCTGGCGCTGGGGATTCTGGGTGCCGGCGCTGGCGGGCATCGCCACCGCCGCGATGGCGTACACGTTGCTGCAGGATCGGCCGCGTACGCTCGGATTGCCGGCAGTCGCCGATTGGCGCAACGATCATTACGCAACTGCGCCGCGCCAGGACAGCAGCGTCTTTCGCACGCAGCTGTCGATTCTAAAAATCCCGGCCATCTGGGTGCTCGCGCTGTCGAGCGCGACGATCTACGTCACGCGCTACGCGATCAACTCCTGGGGTGTCTTGTATCTGCAGGAAGCGCGCGGTTACTCGCTGCAGCTGGCGGGCACGCTGCTCATGATCAGCACAGCTCGCGGGCATCGTCGGCGCAGTCGCGTACGGTTTCATCTCCGACAAGCTGTTCAATGCGCGGCGACCGCCGGTCAACTTGCTGTTCGCGATTTGCGAGATCGCAGGGCTGCTGCTGTTTTTCTTCGGTCCGCAGACGGTGCCCACGCTCGTCGTCGGCATGGTTCTGTTCGGCATCGGGTTGACCGGTCTGGTGACTGCGCTCGGCGGTCTGTTCGCGGTGGACATCTGCCCGAAGCGCGTCGCGGGCGCGGCGATGGGACTGATCGGCATCTTCAGCTACATCGGCGCCGCAGTTCAGGAGAACATCAGCGGCCAGCTCATCGAGCGCGGCATGACCGTCGTCGACGGTGTGCGCACGTACGATTTCAGCACGGTGATCTTGTTCTGGATCGGCTCGTCGTTCGTTTCCATGCTGCTGGCGGCAAGCCTGTGGCGCGTCCGACTGCGCGATTGAGGAGGAGCATTCTTTGGCATCTCGATACGATTTCGTTTCCATCGGCGCCTACACCAAGGACACCATCGTCACGCGTTCCGGAACGCGCTACGTCGACGGCGGCGGCTACAGTTATGCCGCGCATGCCGCACGCCTCGCCGGCTTCAGCGTGGGTGCGGTGACGCGCCTCGCCGCGGAAGACCGCAAGTCGACCGATCTGCTGCGCAGTGTGGGCGTCGAAGTAATCGTGCACGAGTCGCGACAGTCGACGCTGATGCGCCTCGAATATCCGACCGACAACGTCGACGAGCGCATCCTCACGGTCGCGGCGGTGGCGGACCCGTTCGTGCCCAGCGATGTCGCATCGATCGAAGCAGGTGCGATCCTGATCAGCCCGTCGATTCGCGGCGAAGTCCCGCTCGCCGTCGTCGAAGCTGTGCGCGCCAATGCCGGACTCGTAGGTCTCGACGTGCAGGGTTTCGTGCGCATACGCACCGAGAACGGCCAGCTCGCCTACGAAGCCTGGCCGGAGATACGCCAGGTGCTGGCTCTGGTCGACGTGCTGAAGTCGGACGCCGTCGAAGGCGAGTTCCTGACCGGCGAGCGCGACCTGCATGCCATCGCGCGCAAGCTTGCGAGCTATGGCCCGAAAGAGATCGTTCTCACGCACAAGGACGGACTCGTCGTGCTCGCGAACGGGACGATTCATGCACAGCCGTTTTTGCCGACGCAGCTGCGCGGGCGCAGTGGCCGCGGCGATACTTGCGTCGGGTCGTACCTGTCACGCCGCCTGAGCGCCGAGCCTGCCGACGCGACGGTCTGGGCCGCTGCCCTGACGAGCCTCAAGCTCGAAGAGGAAGGACCGATCCGGCGCAGCCGCGCCGATGTCGAGGCGGCCATCCGCACTCGTTACCCACGTTAGATCGAGAGTCGAGCTCATGATTCATTCGCGCCTGGTCTTCGCTGCGTCGCTCTCCTCCTGTGTGCTGCTGATCGCAGCGTGCACGGCGCCGACTCCACGAACTGCCCGCGAAACCGCTCCGCAAAGCAAAGCCGTAACCCTGCTGGCGTTCGGCGACGGCGGCTATCACTACGACCATCTCGCAAAGAAGGATTACGAGAAAGTCGTGACCGAAGAACAGTTCATGGCGAAGGAGCGCAAGGATTGGGTGGAAGAACGGCGGCCGCCCGAAGAGTTCGACCATCCGCCGATGTACAAGCTGCCGGGCAACGGCAGCGTGATCCCCGCCTCCGGCCAGATGCCAACGGTGTCGGCCATGAAGAGCTATTGCGCGCAGCACTCCTGCGACTTCGGGGTCATGCTCGGCGACAACATCTATCCGGACGGCGCGATGGCAAATGCCGACGATGCCAGGCGCTTTCGCGACGTGTTCACGACGCCTTACGGCTCGCTGGTCGAAGGGCGCGACAGTTTCAGAATCTACGGCGTGCTCGGCAATCACGACTGGCACACGTCGCGGGACGGCGCGTTGGCACAGGTCCGCTTCCTGGAGACGACGCCCCCTTTCTTCATGAACGGCCTGTTCTATCGCGTCGTGCCCGCGGCGGCGCACGGCGAGGTCGAGATCTTCGCGCTCGACACGCAAGTGCTGCTCGCAGCCACGAAGACGCCGGAAGCAGTATTGGCCGAAGATGCCAGCGAAGTGCAGACCGACGACCTCGAGTACTTCGAACCGTGGGCAGCACCGCAGAACGAAGCCGAGCGCAACATGGTTCAGTGGCTCGAAGCGTCGCTCGCAAGCTCGAAGGCGCGCTGGAAGATCGTCATCGGACACCATCCGCTGTGGACCACCGCCGGCAGCAAATTTCAGCAGGCGAAGTCGCTGCGGCGACTGATCCTGCCGGCGCTGTGCCGCTACGCCGATCTGTACCTGGCCGGGCACGAGCACACGCTCGAGGTTCACACCGACGGTTGCACTGAAGCGCTGCCGGGCTCGGACGTGACGCCGTTGCCGCAGGTCGTATCGGGCAGCGCTTCGAAGATGCGCCCGACGAACAGCGCATTCATTCGTCAGCAGCTCAAAGCGCATCCGGAGCTGCGCACGCTGTACGCGCGCGGCTTGACCTGGGGCTTCGCGCATTTGACATTCGAAGGCGACCGCGCGACCGTGCGGCTGATCGAGACGCCGCGCGACGGTTCGGGCACAGCGCAGGTCGCCTACGAGCACTCTTTCACGCGGCGCAGCTCGTCGGGACCGGAGAGCACGCCATGAGCATGCTGGGACACTTTATCGGCGGCCGCGCGGTGCCAGGCACCTCGCGCCGACACGGACCGGTCTACAACCCGGCGACTGGCGAGACGGCGCGACAGGTCAGCCTGGCCTCGGCCGACGAAACGCGCGCTGCGATCCGCGCGGCACACGACGCGTTCCCTGCGTGGGCCGCAACCGCACCGCTACAACGCGCGCGAGTTATGTTCCGCTTCAAGGCGCTGCTCGACGCACACGCCGGCGAGCTCGCGAGCATCATCACGAGCGAGCACGGCAAAGTGCTGCCGGATGCGCGCGGCGAAGTGCTGCGAGGGACGGAAGTCGTGGAGTTCGCCTGCGGCATTCCGCATCTGCTCAAGGGAGAGTTCTCCGACAGCGTCGGCGCGGGCATCGACAGCTGGTCGCTGCGCCAGCCGGTCGGCGTATGCGCCGGCATCACGCCGTTCAACTTTCCCGCGATGGTGCCGATGTGGATGTTCCCGCTCGCGATCGCTTGCGGCAACACGTTCGTCCTGAAACCGTCCGAGCGCGATCCTTCCTGCTCAATGCGTGTCGCCGAGCTGCTCGCCGAGGCGGGGCTGCCGGCGGGCGTGTTCAATGTCGTCAACGGCGACCGCGAAGCCGTCGATGTCCTGCTCACGGATCCGCACGTTTCGGCCGTCAGCTTCGTCGGCTCGACTCCGGTGGCCCAGCACATCTATGAAACCGCGTCGAAACACGGCAAGCGCGTGCAGGCGCTCGGCGGCGCGAAGAATCACATGGTGGTGATGCCCGACGCGGATCCGCAGCTCGCTGCGCAGGCGCTGATGGGCGCGGCTTACGGTTCGGCCGGCGAACGTTGTATGGCCATTTCCATCGCCGTCGCGGTCGGCGACGCCGCCGACAAGCTGGTTGCCTCGCTGCGTCCGATGATCGCGGAGCTGCGCATTGGCGCAGGCACGCGTGAAGGCGTGGATATGGGACCGCTCGTGACGCGCGAGCATCTCGATCGGGTGCGCTCGTATGTCGATCTCGGAGTTCGCGAAGGCGCGACGCTGGTCGTCGATGGACGTCAGCACGCGGTGACGCGCGACGAGCCCGGCTTCTATCTCGGCGCTTCGCTCTTCGATCACGTTCGACCCGAGATGCGCATCTACAAGGAAGAGATCTTCGGCCCGGTGCTCGGCATCGTGCGAGTGCCGGACCTCGATGCCGCGCTGGAGGTCGTCAACGCCCACGAGTTCGGCAACGGCACTGCGATCTTCACCAGCGACGGACTCAGCGCGCGCAAGTTCACGCAGTCCGTGCAGGCGGGAATGGTCGGCGTGAACGTGCCGATTCCGGTGCCGATGGCGTTCCACAGCTTCGGCGGCTGGAAACGCTCGTTATTCGGCGACCTGCACGTGCACGGGCCGGACGGCGTGCGCTTCTACACGCGACTCAAGACGGTCACTGCCCGCTGGCCGCGCGAAACGCGCGGCGGATCGGATTTCGTCATGCCGACGATGAAATAGCGATGCGGAATCACGAGCACGTCGCACATCGCCGTGCGTAGCAGGCTGTCGCCGACGCTGCCGATCAGCAGCCGCTTGAGCAACACCCAGCGACTTGCGCCGATCGTCAGCAAGTCCGACTGCTCGCGCTCCAGAACCTGCCGGATGGCAAGCGCCGGGGCTTCCGTTCGGACCAGGAGCCGGGTGCGCTCGACTTCCATCTCGGCAGCGGTGCGTATCGCTTGCAGACGCTGCCGCGCGTCGTCTTCCCAACCCTGCCTGTAGTCCTCGATGGCTTGCTCGTCAACGCCGACGGTCTTGAGCATGCCTTCGTGGGGTGCACTGGTCGCGTGCAGAAGCGTGGTCTCGGCATTGTCGAGAACGCCGAGCCGCGACGCCGTCTGGATCATCGGCAGCGACATGTTCGAAAGGTCCACCGCCATCGCAACCTGTCGATAACTGTCGCGCGCCTCGCGATGGACGACGAGCACGGGTCGCCCGACGGTACGCAACAGGCGCTCGGCCGTCGTGCCGACGATCGCGTCCAATCGCCGCGGTTGCGGTGCTGCCAGCACCACCAGGTCGGCATTCGTTTCACTGGCGACCTTGGCGATGACATCGAGCGGGCCTCCGGCTCGGATGTCGATGTCGATGTCGACAACTGCCGACTCCGACCCCAGACCCTGATCGACCTTCGACAGCATATGCACGTACGCGCGATTGACTTGCGCACGCACCTGCCGCTCCGCTTGCCGCGGATCGACGGCGTGCACGAGCGTCAGCCGCGCGCCGGTCTGCCGCGCCAGACGCACTGCGCGACTCAACGCGAGATCCGACCGCGCAGTAAAGTCGGTGGCGCACACTATTCGTCCGAGCGCTGTCATCTAGCGAACCTCCTCGATCACTAACCGCACCAATCCGCCGGGCATCTGCCATTCGACCCGATCGCCGGCACGGCAGCCGAGTAACGCCGTGCCCATCGGTGCGAGCACGGAAATACGCCGCTGCGCGGCGTCGGCATGCGACGGCCAGACCAGCGTGTAGTCGTGCGATGTCCCGGAATCCAGGTCACGCACCCGCACGGTCGAATTCACCGCGACCCGATCGCCGGGGAGCATCTGCCCCTCGACGACGTTCGCCCGATCGAGCTCGTGCTCGAGATCGGCGAGGTGCTCGTGGTCCTGGCCGCGCCGCGACTTCTCGGACGCCACCAGCGAGCGCAGCCGGCTGGCGTCCTGGCGACTCATTACGATCCTTTCCTCCATCGATAGCTCTCCTGTTGGTCCGAGTAACGCGGATGCTCCGCGCATAGTCTTTGTACGCGCCGCGGACGGTTAGATCTATTAGAATTATTCGTCGCCACCGTTAGAGTAAAGACGAACCATGCGTCCACCGATCCCCCGACTCAACTACCAGCACCTGCTCTACTTCTGGTCCGTGGTCCGCAACGGCAGCCTGACGAAAGCCTGCGCCGAGCTGCACCTGTCCGCGCCGACGGTGAGCGCGCAACTGCGCACGTTCGAGGAGCGGCTCGGTTCCCGCCTGCTGATGAAGTCCGGCCGCACGCTGGTGGCGACCGAGGCGGGACGACTGGTGTTCAGCTACGCGGAAGAAATCTTCGCGCTCGGCGCGGATCTTGTGAGCGCACTGGCGCAGCGTCCGACGCACAAGCCGATGCGCTTCGTCGCAGGCATCGACGACGTGGTGCCGAAGGAGATCGCGCAACGACTGGTGAATGCAACGTTGAACCTGGCGCAGCCGGTGCAGCTCATGTGTCGGGAAGGCACGTTGCACGAGTTGCTACGTGCGCTGGAATCGCGCCAGCTGGACGTCGTGCTGTCCGATTCGCCCGTGACGCCCAGCCTGAATCTGCGCGCGTACAATCACCACCTCGGTGGCTGCGACGTATTGTGGATGGCCGCACCTGCACTGGCGAAGACGCTGCGCAGTGGATTTCCCAAGTCCCTGGACGGCGCGCCGCTCCTGCTACCGACCTCGGACACTGCCATTCGACGCGCGCTCGACCAATGGCTCGATCGCACGGGGTACGGCCGCTGATCGCGGGCGAGTTCGAGGATTACGCGCTGCTGCGCGAGTTCGCGCGGGCCGGGCGCGGCGTGGCTCCGGTACCCAGCGTACTCCGCAACCAGCTGCGCCAGGAGTCCGGTCTCAGAGAGCTCGGTGTCGCGCGCAAGGTTCGCGGCGAGTTCTATGCCATCTCGATGGAGCGGAACATCAAGCATCCTGCAGTGCTCGCCCTCTGCAAGCAGGCCGAGGCGGTCTTCGAGACTATGGGCCGCCGATCTCCATCTCGCGACTAGAGCCTTCCGGCAAGCCACAACGCAACGTTGCTCACGTAGCGATGCACGGACGCCATCGCGCGCGGTGAGTTCGGCAGCGCGTAGCTCGGCGGTTCGCTGACGAAATCCGGGCTGCCGGTCCGCGGATCCCAGTTGTAGTCGGCGAAGTGGTGGAACGTGGATTCCGCGATGGCCCGCCCGTCCGTCTGCGAACGCTCGAAGGCCACTGCGATATTGAATGGCTTGCCGCTTGCCAGGCTCTTGCCCGTCGCGATGACTCGCGCGAGCGGATCGGACTGCGGCGCTACGACGGCCCCTTCGTGTGGATGCGCGGGCAGATACATCACAGCGCCGGTTTCGGACTCGTCGTCGCGCATGACCGGATGCAGCGGCAGCTCTGCTGCCACCCGCTGGAAATCGCCATTCGCGCCCGAGTGGAAGTTCGGCCAATGAATGTAGGGCGTGTCGCGGTCATCGGGCTCCGGGACCGGACCGGCGAGATTGTGCGTGTGAAAAACGTGCGCCGCGCCGATCGGCCCCAATTCGCAGATCGAGCACCCCAGGTCCATGTGATCGCGCGTGATCATGAGTCCGCCGCCGCGGGCGCGGAAGCGCAGGATCCCGGCACGATCGGCAGCGTCGAGACCCTCGCCCGTATCGACCGCGAACAGCCACAGCTGATCGAACGTCGATCGGTCGAGCGAGGACAGCAGCGAGTCCGGCGCGCCGACGGGATCCCGATCCCGTGCCGTGACTCGAAACATGCGACTGCCATCCGGCGGCGCTCAGCGAGGCGAGGTACTCGCGCAACATCGAGAACCGCCCGATGTGCCAATCGTTCGGGGTAGGCACGATCGTCGTCTGCAACAGGATGTTGATAGGCTTCGTCACGACAGGGCTCCTCGAATGGCGGGCTCGATCATACTCCGCGGCCGCCGGCCGGATTGCTTGACGAAATCGCGCATTCCTTGGAGGCGTTTGAGGGCGTCGCTTCCATTCAACTGATGCGCGAATCCATCAAGCAACGCGCGGCCGCCTCAATCACAATCCCGGCCGACGATTTTCTTCCGACTGAGGACTCCGCAATGTCGTGCTTCAAGACTCTCGTACCGGCTGTCGTGATCGCCTGCAGCTCCTTCGCTGTTTCCGCAGATGACGTGCATGCAGTAGTGACGCCGCTCATGACCAAGGCGTTGCCGGAATTCCCCGGCAAGGAAGCGCACATGATCACGGTCGACTATCCGCCCGGCTCCGTCGATCCGGTGCATCGTCACGATGCGCACGCGTTCGTCTACGTGCTCGAAGGGACCATCGTCATGCAGGTCAAGGGCGGCAAGGAAGTGACCCTGAAGCCCGGGCAGAGCTTCTACGAAGGACCTGACGACGTGCACGTCGTCGGCCGCAACGCGAGCAAGACCGAGCCGGCGAAGTTCCTGGTGGTGTTCATCAAGAAGGCGGGCGCGCCGATTCTGACGGTCGAGTAGGCTCGCCGGTCCGCGCGCGCCGCCACGCTCGCGGACTTTCGCCGGCAATCCTGCGAAACAGCCGCGTCAGATGCGACTGATCGGCGAGGCCGCAGTCGAGCGCGATCTCGCTGAGCGGAGCATCGGTCGACAACATGAGTCCCTGAGCGCGCTCGACGCGGCGACGGATTACGTACTCGTGCGGCGGCTCGCCGAAACTGTTGCGAAAGGCGCGGCCGAAATGCGACGGATTCAGCCGCACCAGCGAGGCGAGATCCTCGTTGCGGATCGGCCGACCCAGGTGCGCCTCGACGTGGCTGGTCACCTTGCGGATCTGCCACGGCGACAATCCACCGCGCACCTCCTGTTTCGTCCCGGCCTGCGTTGCGCCCATCTGCTGCAGAATCTCGCACGCACGTCGCAGGCTTTCTTCAGCGGTGCTGCGCTCATCGTCGAGAGCACTTTTCACAGCGGAGCACAGCTCCGCCAGCGCCAACCGCATCTGTTGCTCCACCGAGCCGCCTTCGCCAGCTTCGGCGTCGCAGATGGCGGGCACTACACCTGTGAGTCCGAACGAGCAGGTCGAATTGTCCATGATGAGCTCCGAGAGTTGCTGCCACTACTGCAGTCCGTTGCATGACATCAGAGGCCGGCGCGCGCCGCGATTGCTCCATGGTATCGGCGCAATACCATCGTATAGTCGAAACACTGCGCCGGATCGCCCAACATTCCATCTGCCCGCCGTCGCAACGACGCGATGGGCAGGCGATTCGTCGACAGCAATTCGAGGAGCAGGACATGAAAATCGTCGTTATCGGTGGCACCGGCCTCATCGGCTCGAGGCTGGTGAGCACTCTTCGCAGCAAAGGCCACGAGGTTCTCCCGGCGTCTCCCGATTCGGGTGTCAACACCATCACGAGTGAAGGAGTGGACGCAGCGCTGGCCGGCGCGCAGGTCGTCGTCGACGTGTCGAACTCACCGTCGTTCGACGATGCGGCCGTGCTGAAGTTTTTCGAGACGTCGACCGGCAATCTTCTGGCTGCGGAGGGCCGCGCCGGCGTGCGGCATCACGTCGCGCTGTCGATCGTCGGCGCCGATCGCGTTCCCGGCAGCGGCTACCTGCGCGCGAAACTCGCGCAGGAGAACCTGATCAAGAAGTCGGGCATGCCCTACTCCATCCTGCGCTCGACGCAGTTCTTCGAATTCATCGCCCGCATCGCGCAATCGGGCGCCAACGGCAGCAGCGTTCGCGTCTCCGGCGCAATGTTCCAACCCATCCTATCCTCTGATGTAGTTGCGGCGCTCGCCGACATCGCCGTCGGCGCACCGCTCAACGGCACCGTCGAAGTCGGTGGACCCGAGCAGTTCCGCATGGACGAGCTGGTGCGACGTGTCCTGCGAGCGAACGGCGACCAGCGCGAAGTGATTATGGACTCGCATGCGCGTTACTTCGGCGCCGAGCTCGACGACGCGAGCCTGGTCGCCGGCCCGGGCGCACGCGTCGGCTCGATGCGCTTCGAGCATTGGCTCAAGGAAAACGCGCCGCAGCGGCCTGCGTCCTAGCCTGTTGCGAGAGCGGTGAGCTGCTGATCTCGCGAGAGAGGTGAGTCGGACGTCGACGACACATAGCATGATCGATCTGCCGACAGCCTGTCGGAAATCAGGGCGTGGGACCTTTATGGGCACGGCATCCGTTAATCGAACACTACGATAGTTAACGCGGTGCCCGGCCCATGCGGCGGATCGTTGAAATCCTGGTCGTCGATGATTCGGAAGAGGATGCTCTGCTGACACTGGACGCTCTGCGCAGCGTTGCGCCCGACGTCGCAGCACTGCGACTCATCGACGGCGAACAAGCCTTGCAATACATCTGCGCCACTCACGGATATGCCGGTCGCCCTCCGGGGCTGCCGAAACTCGTGCTGCTGGACATGCACATGCCGGGAATGGATGGAGTCGCCGTGCTGCAGGCACTGCGAGCACGGCCGGATACGCGAGACCTGCCGGTGGTCCTGTGGTCGTCGAGCAGCAATCAGCTGCTCATCGAGCAGGGACTCGCAGCAGGTGCAAGCGCGTACCACGCGAAGCCGACGTCGCTCGACGAGTATCGCGCCGAGATCGAGACGATCGTGCACCGCTGGCTGCACGACGCGAACGCGGCCGAGGTGGAACCCTCGAAGCTCAGCGCGTAGGTACGGGCGTTAGTCCTTCAAGCGCGCTGCGCAGCTCCTCGATCGTCGCGCTGCGGCCATGGACGCCGGCGATTCGGTCCACGTTCAAGCCCAACTCTTCGAGTTTCTTCGCGAAGCTCACCGTGTCGGCGCAGGCGGTCCGCTCGAGGCATCGTTCCTGGGAATGATGAACATATCGCCCTGGAACACGACCCGCTCCTTGCGGCAGGTAGGCGATCACCATCTCGCTCGCATGAGGATGCGGCCCGATATCGATAAGCTCGATGGTCCGCGATCCGTCGGTCAGCACGCGCCTGCCCTTTTCGAGCATCAGAAACTCTGGCGACCGTGGCTGAGCGGCGAGCCGGTCGGCGTGCGGCGCGGCCACCAGTTGCTCCACGACCTTGCGGGTGCCGACAGTGGTGATCACTGTCGCGCCTTCGGCGATGAAGCTGCGCAGGCCGCCGATGTGATCGCCATGATGATGAGTCGCGGCGACATAGCGGATCGGCTTGCCGGGGATCGTCGCCTTGATTCGGGCGATCACCTTGTCTGCACCTTCGCTAGAACCCGGCGCCTCGACTGCAACGATGTAATCCTTGAATTCCACCGCGAGCGTGTTCTGGCTGACTGCTGACACGTTGTGAAATACGAAGACGCCGTCCGCGAGTTGCTCGATACGCTCGGGCAGCGAATCCGGTGTCGGCGCCACGCGTGTGTAGTTCTTCGCAGCGGTCACCGCGAACGATCGATCGGTCACGGCGGGATCGATGGCAATGTCGAGCTTCGAGCGCTGGGTCAGCTGCCCGGCTTCCTGGAGTCGCAGGCTGCGCGGCACCTGCGTGGCGCCGACGCGTGCGTAGTCTTCGAAGATGACTTCTGACGCGACGTCGCCCGCCAGGGGATCGTCGATGCGCGTCTCGTACTTCGTAACCAATGCACTCGTGGCGTCGACATAGACAGCGACCTGCTGCTCATCGGTCGTGACGAACGTGAACACGTCCTGAGGCTTACCCTCGAACGTCGCCTGCCCGAGCGAGCGCACAGTGTCCCGTCGATCGAGCGCTTGTCGCAACAGCAGGTGCGGCAACCTTCGATAGTGCGGGGCGAACTGCTGCGGGATCGATGGCGGCGACGGAAATGATCTGAAGCTGCCGGCGCGATGGTTGTAGATCGTGCCCTCGCCGCCCTTGATGAGCGTGGTGTTGTCCCGCACGAACCCGGTCTCGATTTCGTGCTGCGAGAACAGCAGGCGGTTCTGCTTGAGATCGAGCAACAGCGACAGCTCGATCTTGCCGGCCTCGAACGGCGGCTCCGGCGTGCGCGTTTGCAGACGCGACCAGGTTTCACCTTCGAGCTGCAGCCGTACCACTTCGATCTTCTGCAGAGCGTCGGCGCCACCGAGCGCCTGGACTGCCCGATCGAGCGCGGCCTGCGCATTCGCGTGCGCGGAACACGCGGCGATCAGCAGTGCCGCTACGACTCGTGTCTGCATGGACGATCCTTTGTCGCCGGAATGCAGCCACGTTAAAGGGGGCACGCGCCCGGCATCAATTCAGATGCGCTGGGACGACCCGGGTGCGCGATGAGTGGAAAACACGACCAGCGGCTTGCCTTTCTCGACGATGTACGTCGCGAGCTCCGAGCCGACGCCGCTGCCGACGTTCTTCGCCGAATGGACCGTTCCCGCCGGAATGAACAAGGCCTCGCCGGCTTTCAGCGTCACTGGCGCCTTGCCTTCGATCTCGTACTCCCATACGCCTTCGAGCACGTAAGCGATCTCTTCGCCGGGATGCGAGTGCGCAGGAAACGACACTCCCGCGTCGAGGTCGACGCGCACCTGGATCACCTCGCGTCCGGCGACGCTGAGATCCTGCCGCTGCAGCTCGGTTCGCTTGACACCGGCCTGTTGCGCCGACGAAAACAGCGCGTATCCCCCCGCGACGACCAGCACTGCTATGGCAACGATGCGCGAGTTGTTCATTTGACGATCACAGCAGACAGCTGCGAACACAGCGATTGGACGATGGTATCGGTCTCAGTCCTGCACGATTTCCCCTTCACCCACTTTCTCGCTCATCGTCCGGACGCCGTTCTCGAAGCCGCTGCCCGAGCCGTTGTAGTACATGTAGATCGGCTTCTCGTTGCGCAGCAGGTCGACGACGTTCCGAAAATCCTCCAGGTGATAGTGCAGCTGCGCCTGCTTGTTGACGACCGTGTCGGCGGGCAGCGCCGCGCCGTTGGGCAGGAACAGCAGCTGGCCGATGTAATTGCCGGCGTTCTTGAGCGCAATGCGCGGCGAAAATCCGTTCGCCGAGTACAGCACCTCGTAAGCATCGACGCGCACCTGTGGCATGGACGACTCCCTTGCGATGGGCGTCAAGCATATACCATGGTGCAATCGAGCCGCCGGCCCGCCTCTGCTCTGATCCGCGCAGCTCAAAACCCAAAGGAGCGCGCCATGAAAACCGTTGACCTGAAGCTCGAAGTCGTCGCAGTTCCCGTCGCGGACGTGGATCGCGCCAAGCGCTTCTATGGCGAGACCCTCGGCTGGCGGCTGGACGGAGACTTCGTGAGTGACGAATTCCGCGGCTTGCAATACACGCCGCCGGGCTCGTCCTCCTCGATCCACTTCGGTAAAGGCGTCACGCCGGCAGCGCCGGGCTCGGCGAAAGGGCTGTTCCTGGTCGTGTCCGACATCGTGGCGGCGCGTGCCGAGCTCGTCGACCGCGGCGTGCAGGTGAGCGAAGTGTTTCATCGCGCCGGTCCCGGCAAGCCGCCGATCAGCGGCCCGAATCCGGAGCGTCGCAGCTACTCTTCGTTCGCGACTTTCGACGATCCTGACGGCAACACCTGGGTGCTGCAGGAAGTCACGACACGACTGCCCGGCCGTGTCGAGTCGGACGAGACGAAGTACGCCTCGCTGACCGATCTCGCGAGCGCCATGCGCCGCGCCGAGATCGCGCACGGCGAGCACGAGAAGCGCACCGGCCAGCGTGACGCCGATTGGCCGAGCTGGTACGCGTCGTACATGATTGCGGAGCAGTCCGGTAAGCCGCTGCCGACGTGAGTAACGACTACGACGTCATCATCATCGGCGGCGGCTCGCCCGGCGAGCACTGCGCGGGCGCGCTCGCAGAGGGCGGCCTGCGCGTCGCGCTGGTCGAGCGCGATCTCGTCGGCGGTGAGTGCTCCTACCGCGCGTGCATTCCGTCGAAGACACTGCTGCGTCCCGGTGAAGCTGTTCACGCTGCGAACGAAGCTGCAGCGAAAGCGGAGGTCGACGTCGCGGCGGCGCTCGCGTGGCGCGACTTCATGGTTTCGAACTATTCCGACGCTGGTCAGGAGCGTTGGCTCGCCGACAATGGCATCGCGCTGATCCGCGGCAGCGGCAAGCTCGCGGGTACAGGCATTGTCGAGGTCGGCGGCGTGCGCTACACGGCCAAGCACGTCGTGGTTGCGACAGGGTCGGACCCGATCATCCCCTCCGTTCCCGGTCTGCGCGAGCTCGAAGGCATCTGGACGAACAGCGAAGCGACAGGCATGAAGGCTGTCCCGCGCCGATTGCTCGTGCTCGGCGCCGGGGCTGTCGGCGTCGAGCTGGCGCAGGCAGTGCGTCGCCTGGGTGGTGAAGTCGCGCTCGTCGTCAACACCAAACACGTTCTCCCGCGCGAGCCGCGGCCGCTGGGCGAGGCGCTCACTGAAGTCTTACGTCGCGACGGGATCGAGCTCGCTCTCGGAGTGCAAGCGATCGGCGCGCGACGCGCGGGCGGACAGTATTTTCTGGAGCTCGACGACGGCCGGACACTGAACGGCGATCGTCTGCTCGTCGCCACCGGCCGGCGTCCGCGCGTCGATGGGATCGGCCTCGAAACCGTCGGCGTGGAAGCGAACAGCCGCGGGATCAAGGTCGACTCGCGCCTGCGCGCCGGCGAACGACTGTGGGCGATAGGCGACGTGAACAACATCTGGCAGCTGACGCACGTCGGCAAGTATCAGGGCCGCGTCGTCGCGTCGAATATTCTCGGCGAGCCGCGCGAAGCGAACTACGAAGCAGTGCCGCGCGTGGTGTTCACCGATCCGCAGGCCGCGTCGGTCGGCGCGGCGGACGCGCGTTTTACTGCGACGGCGCGCATCTCGGAGATCTCCAAGACTGCCACTTACACGCGCGCGTACGACAAGTCGAACGGATTCCTGACACTGTTGAGTGACGGCGAGCGCTTGACCGGCGCGTACGCGCTCGGCCCCGACGCCGGCGAGTGGCTGCAGCAGGCGACTCTTGCAATCCGCGCCCGCGTGCCGCTCGACGTGCTCATCGATACGATCCAGCCGTTCCCGACGTTTTCCGAAATCTATCTCGCCGCGCTGAAAGTCCTGGCTCGCGCCATCAAGTCCGGGCGGACTTGACCAGCAACGTCGAATCGATCGGCATGCGTCGCAGCGCCACGCCGGTTGCCGCATAGATCGCATTTCTCAGCGCGGGAACGGCGGAGGTCGTGCCCGTCTCGCCGATGCCACCCGGGGCTTCGCCGTTCGCGATCAGATGCACGTCGATCGGCGGCGCCTGGTTGATACGCAGCAACTGGTAGTCGTGAAAGTTGGATTGCTCGACGCGCCCGTTCTTCAACGTGATCTCGCCGTACAGCGCGGCGGTCAGGCCGAAGGTGAGGCCGCCCTGCAGCTGCGCGACGATCGTGTCCGGGTTGACAGGCTGGCCGGTATCGACCGCAGTCGTCACACGGCGCAGCTCGATCTCGCCCGCGTCGCTCACTGCACACTCGACGACCGTTGCAATGAAAGTGCCGAACGCTGACTGTGCTGACACGCCGCGTCCACAGCGCGCCGGCAGCGGCGTACCCCAGCCGCTCTTCTGCTTCACCAGATCGAGCGCCGCCTGGAGTCGCGGCACCTTGTCGAGATGCGCGCGGCGGAACGCGATCGGATCCTGGCCGGCGCCGCGCGCCAGCTCGTCGATGAACGACTCGATCGCGAACACGTTGTTGTTCGGACCCACGCCGCGCCAGAACGCGGTGTTGACGCCCGGCGGCTCTTCGCGGTTGAACTCGACGCGATAGTTGGGAATGTCGTAAGGCAGATCCGCCGCAGCGTCGACGCCGTCGGGATCCACGTTGTTGCGGAAGCCCGCAGGGAGATAGCGCGCAACGACAGCGGAACCCGAGATCTTGTGCTTCCAGCCCGCGATCCGACCGCCCTCGAGGCGCGCCGAGAGGATGGTGTGATACACCGGACGGAAGTAGTCGTGGCGGATGTCTTCTTCGCGCGTCCATACGACTTTGACCGGGCCGGCGACTTGCTTCGCAATCCGCGCGGCGTCGTACACCATATCCACGTCCAGGCGACGACCGAAGCCACCGCCGATCACATGGTTGTGAACGGTCACCTGGGCCGCGGGCAGGTTCGCCGCCTTCGCGACTGCCGCTTGCGCCCGTGCCAGCGCCTGAGTCCCGGTCCACGCTTCTGCCGAAGTCGGTGTGATGTGCACGGTGCAGTTCAACGGCTCCAGAGTGGCGTGCGCGAGCAACGGCAGCTCGTACTCGGCCGTTACGACATCTCCTTTGCCGAGGATTTCACCGACGCGACCGACTTCCTTGGCGAGTGCGCCGTCGCGCTTGCTCGCGGCACGCAGCCGTGACCAGATCACGTCCGTCGATACGTCGCCGTTCGGTCCATCGTTCCACGTGACGTCGAGCGCCGCGAGACCTTGCTTGGCGGCCCACATGTGATCGGCGACGACCGCGACGAGATCGTCGAGCACTACGACCTGGCGCACACCGGCAACTGCTCGGGCGCGACGATCGTCGACGCTTGCGACCTTGCCGCCGAGCACGGGGCTTTTCGTGAGCGTCGCAATCTTCACGCCGGGCGGACGCGCGTCGATGCCGTATTTCGCCCGACCGTTGGTCTTGTCCGGCGTGTCCAATCGCTGCAGCGGACGGCCGATCAGACGGAACTTTGCCGCGTCTTTCAGCGGCACATCCTTCGGCGGCGTGATGGCCGCGGCGCCGGCGATCAGCGCGCCGTAGTCGAGCGTACGGCTGGTGCGATCGTGAATGACTTTGCCTTCCGCCGTCCGACACTCTGCTGCCGGCACTTTCCAGCTGCGCGCGGCGGCCTCGACCAGACAGGCGCGCGTCGTCGCGCCGGCCTGACGCAGCGGTTTCCAGAACCCGCGGATCGAATTCGAGTTGCCCGTCGCTTGCACGCCGATCAGCGGGTTGACGTACAGCTTTTCGTCAGCCGGCGCATGTTCGACGCGCACGCGGTTCCAATCCGCATCGAGCTCTTCGGCAACGATCATCGCCAGCGAGGTGTACACGCCCTGCCCCATCTCGACCTGCGGACTGATGAGCGTCACCACGCCCTGCGCGTCGATCCGGATGAATGCATTTGGCGCAAAGGGAGCGGCGTTGGATTGCGCGTTGGCAGTGTTAGTCGGAAACTGAAAGCCGTACACGAACACGGCGCCCGCAGTCATGCCGAAGAACTCGCGGCGAGTCACGTCGTCTGGCATCCCGTCCATCCTGTTCATCCTGTTCATCCTGTCGAAGTATCTGCCGCGGCGCGCTTGATGGCCTCGCGAATGCGACGGTAGGTGCCGCAACGACAGATGTTGCCGGCCATCGCCGCATCGATGTCGGCGTCGCTCGGGCGCGGAATTGCGTCCAGCAGCGCCGTCGCCGACATGATCTGACCCGACTGGCAATAGCCGCACTGGATGACTTCGAGGTCCAGCCACGCCTTCTGCACTTTCGCACCGTTGCGCGTCGCGCCGATCGCCTCGATCGTCGTAATGGGTTGCTCGCCGATCGCACTGACCGGAACGCTGCACGAGCGGATCGGTTGACCGCCGAGATGCACCGTGCACGCGCCGCACAGCGCCATGCCGCAACCGAACTTCGTCCCGGTCATGCCGAGCACGTCGCGCAGGACCCAGAGCAGCGGCATGTCGGGCGGCACGTCGACTTCGCGCCGCTCGCCATTGATGGTGATAGCGATCATGGGTTCACCGCCGCGCAAACGGCACGTAAGCGAAACCGAGCTGCAAACCGACGTCGGGCGTGTTGTTCACGTTCTGCACGTTCTCGGTGAACCCGAACGTGAAGATCAGGTTGTCGCGACGGTGGCGGATCCCGAGGCTGTACTGGTACTTCATGCCGGTCAGCTCGTCGAGATCCGTCTGGTCGCTCGAATACACGCTCTCGCTCACGTACGCCTGCAGATTCACGTTGGTGTTCGCGGTCAGCCGGTATTCGTAGCCGAGCACCAGCGTGGGAATGACCTGAGAATCCTGCGGCGCAGGCATGCTGGAGCCGGCGTAGTAGACGGCAGCAAGATCGACGTAGATCGCGTGATTGCGACCCGGTCGCTGCAGCGATGCCTGCACACCATAGTCGGCTCGACCTGTCGACAGCAGCAGCCGCCGTCCCGCGACCGGAATCTTCGCGGCGCCTTCGAGCGAAAGCCGCCAGTTCTGCAACGGTTGGAATCCGGTGTAGCGCACGCCGATCGTCGGATCGGTCAGTCCGCCGTCCGTCGGCTTTTCGAGCAGGACCACGCGCGCGCCTTTCAGATCGTAAACGAGCGTCGCCTGGTTACGTTCGACCGCCGGCCGCCCGAAACTGCTGAAGCCGAACGTGTCGTGGAACCCTTCGATCGCACTGTCGAGAAATCCGCCCTGGTACGTGATCGCGCTCGCGATCGCATAGGCCGTCCAGTTGCGCGACAGCTTGTAGTGGAACGTCATGTCGAACAGCGCGGTCTCGATGTCGAGCAGGTAGTTCTCGCCGGGCAGGTCTACGATCGCCTGCACTTCGGCCGGCCCGATCCTGCGCCGGCCGGTCGGCTCCAGACTGACGAGATAGCGCTCGACCTCGGGACTCAGCGCCCAGGTGTTCTGGTAACCGATCTCGGTCTCGAGCGCCCAGCTTCCCGGCTCGATCGCCACGGCGTGCGCCGGACGCATATCGAGGCGCAGAAAGCCGAACGGCGACAGATCGCGCGAACGCAACAGCCCGTAGAACTGGCTGTTGTCGTCGGCGGCGTGCGCAAGCGGAGCGCACGCCAGGCAGAGGATTGCGATGCAGGAACGAGTATTCACAAGGCACCGCCTTACGATGGGATCGTCACAGCGAAATCACCGATACTGGCTCGCAGGTCGCCGCGCAGGCTCGCAGCCATCGTTACGAGCTCGGCGAAAGAGGCGGCGCGCATCTTGCGCATCATCCGGCCGCGATGGGCCTTCACCGTGATCTCGGAGATGCCGAGCTCGCCACCGACCTGCTTGTTCAACCGGCCGCGCACCAGCAGGCTCATGACTTCGCGCTCGCGGCGGCTGAGCGATTCATAGCGCTCCTGGAGAGCCTGGATCTGCTGCAGATGCCGCCGCGCTGCCTCGCTGCGTTCCAGGGCTGCGCGAATCGAGTCGAGCAGCACTTCGGGCACGACGCGGCTTGATGAGGAACTCGAACGCTCCGCCTTTCATCGCTTGCACCGTCGCGTGAATGTCGGCGCGGCGGGTCATGAAGATGACTGGGCATGTCGGTCCGGTCGGCCACCAGCCTTTGCAGATCGAGCCCGCTCGATCCCGGCAGCTCGAGCTCCACGAGCAGGCAGCTCGGCGTCGTGGCGCGCTCCTGCGTCAGAAATTCCTCGGCCGACGCGGCCGTTCTCGCCTCCCATCCGGTGGAACGAATCAGAGCCTCCAATTCGTTGCGCGTTTCTTCGTCCCCGTCGACGACGAATACGACCGGCGCCGCCGGCGCCTGATACAAACGCTGTCCTGAGCTGGTGTACTTGAAGTTCATGTCTGAGCCCTCGCAAATCACATCCCGCGGCGGCATCGTGCGTCGCCTCCTGTCGGGAAGCACGCCCCTAATGGGAGGTAGAGCACCGATACGATGGAGCCAGCCTAGGAGCGATCGCAGTCGTGCGATCAGGCCGGCGGCAGCACGACGAGCCGACGTCCGAAGCGGCGTGCGTCGAGCGAATAGGCACCGGGGCCGAGCAATGCGAGCGCCAATGCATTGAGAGCGAAAACGAGCGCAGTCACCGCTGCGCCGAGGTCCGCACCGGCAGCGAGCCAAACGAGTGCGTGACACGCGAGCGCCGCCGCCGCGACGATGGGAGTGAGGTATCCCACGGATATGACAAGCGAAACCAATATGACAGGCGCGTGAACCCAGGCGGGTAACGCCTCGCGATGACCGTAGCCGTCCAGCAGCAGAGCAATTGCGACCGAGGCACGAAGGAGCAGCAATGCAAGCCCGGGCAGACCCGGCGGAAACATGGAGAATAGTCGTTGCACACGGGCCAGCGTGCTCCACGCGGGGGAAGCTAAGTAGCCGATAGCCGGGTATCGGGCGCTACCCCTTTTGGGAGAGCCCTCGGCCATACGCGTCCCAGTACAGACTACCGCGCGTGCAGCGTATGCTAGCGAACGAAGCTAGCGGGGTCGGTGGTCATGAGCGTGTTGCGGCAGTCCGGGTCGATTCGAGTCCTCACCGTCGACGACCACCAACTGCTGCGCGAAGGCATTGCCGCCGTGATCGAGAGTCAGGAGGACATGACTCTGGTAGCTCAGGCCAGCAACGGCCGGGAAGCGGTCGAATGCTTCCGGCGCTTGCGACCCGATGTGACGCTCATGGATCTGCGCATGCCGGATATGAGCGGCATCGAGGCGATCACCGCGATCCGCAGCGAGTTTCGCGATGCGCGCATCGTCGTGCTGACCACATACGCAGGTGACGCGCAGGCCGCTGCTGCGCTCAGGGCAGGTGCGGTGGGCTACCTGCTCAAGAGTCTCGTGCGCAAGGAGTTGCTCGAGACCATCCGCGCGGTGCACTCGGGCAAGCGCCGCGTGCCGCCCGAGATTGCAACGGAAATCGCCGAGCACGTTGCCGACGACGCGCTGACCGCGCGGGAAGTCCAAGTGCTGCAGCGGGTAGCGGCCGGCAAGTCGAACAAGCTGATCGCGGCGGAGCTCGACATCTCGGAAGGCACCGTCAAGACGCACATGAAGAGCATCCTGCCGAAGCTCGACGCCTCGGACCGCACTCACGCGGTGATGATCGCGCTCAAGCGCGGAATCCTGGACCTCTGGACGGGTCAGTACATGACCGTTAGGTCATCGGAAAAACAGTAGAGCCAACGCTCGCCCGGCTCGGCGGATGCGATCACCGGATGACCGCTGGCGCCGACGTGTGCACGCGCATGGCGCGACGGTGAGTTATCGCAGCAGAGTGTGACGCCGCACGTCTGGCAGGTTCGCAGATGCACCCATCTGCCGCCCGATTTCACACATTCGTCGCACACGTAGCGCTGCGGCTTCTTGACGTCGTGAATCGCCGCAAGGTGCGCACACGGTTGCTTGCTCATCGTAGTAGACCCTGCTTGTGCAGCTCTTCCGCGGCAGACGCGGCCAACCGCTCGATGGTCCGGTCGATGCTCGCGGGATTGGTGAGCTGACTCTGGCCGCCCCACACCAGCTTGTTCTGCCGCAGCGAGTACACCAGCGTTTCCACCTGGACGACAGTGTTGGTGCGAATCTCACCGGTCTGCGCGACTCCCCAAGGCGTGCCCCAACCCGCGCCGTAGTACGCGCCCCAGTATCCGCGATACATCGGTGCCGAGTAGCTCACCTGCGTCGACACGACTTCCTTGTCGATGCTCAGGGGCCGCATGACGACGACGCCGAGCACACCGGCCTTCTCCAGGGTGGACCGTGCCTGCGGCTCGTTGGACGGTTGCGCATCGGGATACAGCACGTACATAGGCACGCCGACTGCGCCGCGCGCCGTGATTTCCCGCGCCAGCTTGTCCTCGGCGACGCGGCGCGATGCCTCGTTGTTCACCATCACGACCGCAGCAACCTTTGCGCCTGCGACCTCCAGCGGCTGCGCGTCCGGCGCCCGCCACGAAGCGACGAAGTCGTTGGTCGAACAGGCCGCCAACGCCGACGCTGCAAACAGAACCAGGGATGCTTTGTTCATGCTCATGCGAATCACCTCGGGCCGACGGCCAAGACTAAGCGCGCCGGCAGGGATGACTATCGCACGAAGGTATCCATTGAATAAGTGACTGTAGGGAAACATAGCAGCGACCGGATCGATCTTTTTCGCACGTGCGGTTCTGCGCGAACATGAGTCCACGCAGGAACTGGAGGATGACGCGATGAAAAACACTCGTGACAACCAACCGCCTTTCCCTGTGCGCGACTACAGCTCGGCTGTGCAAAGCGCAGTGTCCTGGCTCGGCGATCGCTACCTGCTCGCGACGCCGATTCATGCTCCGAGCCGGCCCAGCCACCTGCACGTCCGACGTGCGGCCGCTCGGCTCAGCGTGAAGCAGTTTCAGTAAACCTCGGGCACGAGCATGTCTTTGGGCACCGGCTTGCGCGAATAGTCCTTGCGTCGCTCGCGCGGCGGCAAGACCACCGCCGTCTTCTCCACTTCGCCGTAAGGAAACTGCTTCAGCAGGTGATCGATGAAGTTCAGGCGCGCCCGTTTCTTGTCGACCGCCTGCACCACCCACCACTTGGCTTCCGGAATGTGCGAGCGTTGCAGCATGACCTCTTTCGCTTTGGTGTAATCCTCCCAGCGGCGACGCGACTCCAGGTCCATCGGGCTCAGCTTCCATTGCTTCATCGGATCGTGAATGCGGCCCAGGAACCGCAGGTGCTGTTCCTCGTCCGAGATGGAGAACCAGTACTTCATCAGCCGGATGCCCGAGCGCACCAGCATGCGCTCGAACTCGGGCACCGAGCGGAAGAACTCTTCGTATTCCTCGGGCGTGCAGAACCCCATCACGCGCTCCACGCCTGCGCGGTTGTACCAGCTGCGGTCGAACAGAACGATTTCGCCGGCCGCCGGCAAATGGGACACATAGCGCTGGAAATACCACTGGGTACGCTCGCGGTCGTTCGGCGCGGGCAGAGCAACCATGCGACATACGCGCGGATTCAGGCGCTGCGTGATGCGCTTGATTGCGCTGCCCTTGCCGGCCGCGTCGCGCCCTTCGAACAGAATGACGATCTTCTCGCGCGAGCTGACGACCCAGTCCTGCAGCTTGATGAGCTCTGTCTGCAGCCGGAACAGCTGGCGGAAGTACTGCCGGCGATACTCTCTATCCGCGGCAGGATCCGCTTCGGCAGCTTCGCCGGGCAGCGGATGGCGATCCTCGAGCTCCATCTCGAGCTCTTCGTCATAGCTGTCGACCAGATCGCGACTGAGACGCATGATGAGCTCATCATGGTCCGGGAGCGACGACTCGCCCATGGTAGAAAACCCTCGGCTGGAATGTGCCGAGGGTTCTACCACAGGACGATGACTCAGGCTTTGACGAAGGCGAGGATGTCGGGGTTGACCGTCGTCGGCATGCGTCGTGGCCATGCCGTGCGGCAAGCCGGGATATACCTTGAGCGTGCCCTTCTTCAGGTGCTTCACCGCCAGCAAGGCCGCGTCGGCAATCGGCACGATCTGGTCGTCATCGCCGGCCATGACCAGCACCGGAACGTCGATCGACTGCAGGTCTTCGGTGAAGTCCGTCTCGGAGAATGCCTTGATGCACTCATAGTGCGCATTGGCGGCACCCATCATTCCCTGCCGCCACCAGTTGTCGATCACGCCTTGCGACACTTTCGCGCCGGCACGATTGAAACCGTAGAACGGACCCGATGCGATATCCCGATACAGCTGCGCACGATTCGCCGCGAGTGCGGCGCGGAAGCCATCGAAGACTTCGAGCGGCGTGCCGCCGGGATTGCGCGCTGACTTCACCATGACCGGCGGCACCGCGTTGATCAACACGGCCTTGGCCACCCGGCCTTTACCGTACTGCGCAACGTAGCGCGTGCACTCGCCGCCGCCGGTCGAGTGCCCGATGTGAATCGCGTTGCGCAGATCGAGTTTCGCAGCGAGCTCGGCCACGTCGGCCGCGTAGGTGTTCATCTCGTGGCCCTTCGCAGACTGCGACGAGCGACCGTGGCCGCGACGGTCGTGAGCGATGACGCGGAAGCCTTGCCCCAGGAAATACAGCATCTGCGTGTCCCAATCGTCGCCCGACAACGGCCAGCCGTGATGGAAAACGATCGGCTGCCCGCTGCCCCAGTCCTTGTAGAAGATCTCGGTGCCGTCTTTGGTGATGATGGTGCCCATGGGTCTGCTCCTGGCGTTGCAATTGCACGACGCTGGCGCATTCCAGCAGATGCGCAACGCTCGCACGATAGCACCATGGTGTTGCCCGCGGTCTGATTACACCTCGATGCCTGGTGCGCCGACTAGTTCAGTCGTCCTTGTCTTGTGCGCGATTGGTGAAGTGCGCATTGCCAAGCCCCGTACCGATGGTCATCACCGCCCAGTGCTTGACGTCCTGCATCCAGGGCAGCTCGCTCAATCCTTGCGCGACCGCATCGTTGTGCATGACGACCACGGTCTCGTGATCGTCGATCTTCGGCAGCGCTTCGCGCAAGCGTTGCGGCAGGTTGAAGCCCTTCGCCTCCCAGTTGCCCGGCAGGTTCTGGCCGCCGCGCTCGATCGAGCCGTCGGCGCGAATCACGCCGGGACAGCCGATGCCGATGAACGGCGCCAGGTTCAGTCCATCCTTGCCCGCACGCTTGACGAGATCGAGCAGGAACTCGATGAGCCGTTCCACGGCATCCTCGCGCTTCGGCGCGTCGTCGCGATGACGCCAGAGCTCCATGCGATGGACGCTGGCATCGGCGAGGTCGCGCTTCTTCTTCGCATTGAACTCGACGATGCCGGCGCGAATGTTACTGCCACCGATATCGACAGCCAGGATGCTGTCGTGGCCGGAAAGGATCCACGAAGGGACGAGGTGAATGCAGCCGATGAGGCCGGCGTGGTCGGGTGCGTGGCGGATCGGCCGCAGCTCGACAGCGTGACCCCGGGCTTTCAAGGCGATAGCAGTGCGACCGATTGCGAGCTCGCCGATGCGGCTCTGACGCAAGCCGCCGCCCACGACGATGCGCTCGACGTCCTTCCATTCTTTCAGGCGCAGGAAGCGGCGGATCACGGCGGCGAATTCCTGCGCGAACTCTTCGATCGCGCTGTGAATCATGCCGGCCGCCTCCGGATCGCCTTCGAGCAGGACTTTGTCGAGCTGCTTCTTGCTGATCTCTTCGCTGGGCTGCTCGCCCAGAGGGTCCTCGCCCATCTTGCGAACCCGCTCGCGCCAGTCGTCGAGGATGGACTGAAACGCTCGTTTGCTGGCCCGGTCGCCGACGAAGCCGTCCGAGTGGCGCAGCTCTGCGTTGTACGCGTCCACGGTGACGCGACTCAGTGTCTCGGCGCCGTGGGCGAGCAGGTCAGGGCTGGGTGGCTCGGTTTTGTTGTCTGCCATGCGCGGCGATCGGCGGAGTTATGCAAAGCAAACACGCAGGCGCGCGCGAGCGTTCCACCGCTGTAGCTGCCCAGCGACAAGCCCTTGAACGTCGAGGGAACATTTCTGACGCAGGACGCTTCTACCCTGACTAT
Source organism: uncultured Gammaproteobacteria bacterium (assembly GCA_963838635.1). GTDB lineage: Bacteria > Pseudomonadota > Gammaproteobacteria > Steroidobacterales > Steroidobacteraceae > Steroidobacter. The sequence goes on from CAWISC010000070.1 coordinate 85,366, forward strand.
GTCCACAGCGGCCCTCGACACGCTACCGCCCGCCTCCCACGCGCCACGGCTCATCGAGCTCACGGTCCTGAATGCCCTCGGCGTAGAGCTGCCGAAGTCAGCGAAGATTCTCGATTTCGGTTGTGGCGCCGGCCGCACTATCAAGTCGCTACGCGCACTTGGATACGCGAATGCGTACGGCTACGACGTGGGAGACGGCCGCACTCTCCTTGGCGTCGAGCGAGATCGCGTCTCGGTCGGCTCGTTGCTGAATCTGCGGTTGCCGTACGAGGACAACTCATTCGATCTCGTGGTCTCGGATCAGGTCTTCGAGCACGTTCAGGATCAGGTGCGGGTGTTCCAGGAGCTGTGGCGGATCACCAAGCCCGGCGGTCACGGCATGCACCTGATTCCGGCGCGCTACATGCCGATCGAGGGGCACATCTTCGTGCCGTTCGGCGGCGTGATCCAGCATCGCTGGTGGTACAAGCTGTGGGCGCTACTCGGAATCCGCAACCAGTACCAGGCGGGACTGTCGGCCGACGAGGTCGCCGATCACAATGCGTATTTCGTCACCGACGCCACGCGCTATATCGCGACTTCCTGCTATCGCGTGATGTGGAAGCAGATCGGCTGGGAGTACCGGTTCGCGGAGCAGCAGTTCTTCGACAGCCATCCGTGGGCATCGATGCGCATGATCGGCAAGCTGGGCTGGCCCGCGATGGTTCTCTATCGAACGTTCCGCTCGCGGATCGTGCACCTGCGCAAGCCCGCCTGAGGCGATTACGGCAGCTAATCACCTCACATTCTGAGGTGATTAGGCTTGACCTCATGAGGCGATTACGCCCTATAATCACCTCATGATCTGAGGCGATTATGCCCAAGCTACCCGCTCGCTGGATATGGCAACGGCCGCACTGGCCGCAGCTCTCCTGGGATCAGGCGGCCCTGGCTGCGCCTTTGTCGCACACCCGGCGCCTGCAAGGTGAATTGCTGGGGCTGGCGCGTCTGCTCGACCCGCAGCAGAACCTGGCTGCCCAGCTCGAGGTGATGACGCTCGAGGGAATCAAGACCAGCGCCATAGAAGGCGAAAACCTCGATCCCAAAGCAGTGCGCAGCTCGCTCGCACGGCGGCTCGGGCTTCCCACCGGCGGCTTGCCCCGCCCCTCCCGTTCAGTGGAGGGCCTCGTGGAAGTACTCCTCGATGCAACTCGAGAGCACGATCACGCACTGACGCTCAAGCGTCTTTGCGGCTGGCAAGCGGCCCTTTTTCCCACCGGTCGCTCGGGCCTTCATGAAATTCGCGTCGGCAAGCTCCGCGGCAAGGCGCCCATGCGCATCGTTTCCGGGCCTGTCGGACGCGAGCGCGTGCACTACGAAGCTCCCCCGCATGAGCGCTTGGCGGCGGAGGTGCGTGCATTCGTCAAGTGGTTCAACGAGCCGCCTGCCGGCCTCGACGGACTCATCCGAGCAGGCGTTGCGCATGCCTGGTTCGAGATCGTGCATCCCTTCGAGGATGGCAACGGCCGAGTGGGCCGTGCGCTGCTCGATATGGCGTTGGCGCAGGACGAACAGCGCTCGACGCGCCTGTACAGCATGTCCGCGCGCTTCATGGACGTGCGCGAGGAATACTATGCGACGCTCGAACAAACCTCCTCCGGTGCGCTGGATATCACGCCGTGGCTCGCCTGGTTTCTCGCGCAGCTGGAAGCTGCGATCCGGTCGAGCGAATCGATCGTCGCAGCGGTGCTGACACGAACACGATTCTGGATGCAACACTCGCGTACTGGGGTCAACGAACGGCAACTGAAGGCGCTGAATCGCATGCTGGATACGCTCCCGCAGGAGTTCGTTGGCGGCATGACGAACAAGAAATATGCACACTTGACTGGCGCGAGCCCGGCTACCGCCCAGCGCGACCTCGCGGATCTGGTGTCGAAAGGGTATCTCGCGCTGCGCGGCGCCGGTCGTTCGGCGCGTTACGAGTTGGCGACCTAGCTGAACAGCGCGCGCGCAGCCGCGCGCGACATCGCACGAAAGTCGTGCCCGACATCCGGCACTACTTGCAGGCTCCATCGAAACGGCAATTTGAGTCTGCGCGCCCGCTCCTCGGCATTACGGAAGAAGTATTTGCCGCGCGCCAGGCGACCGATGCCTTGGTTGTCGATCAGCGGCGTATGGATCTGGATGCCGCCTGCTTCGTCGCCATCGTCTTTCTCACCCACCAGCAGCATGAGCTTGCTGGCGAATGAGCGAGCAAGCGACGCCTGCGTCACGTCGGTTCCCCTGAGACCGACCGGCAGCGACTGATCGGGATCGGCAAGCGTGTAGAAGCCCGAATTCGCTGCGACTATGCGGTCCGCGCGCGAGCCCGGTGCGAACAGAATCAGCCGATGCAGGATCTGCGCGCCAGCCGAGTGGCCGAACATGTCGTAGGCGGTTTGCGTCGAACCGGTAGCCGCCGTGATGAGTCCGAAGATGCGGTCGAAGTCAGGGAAGATCCATTCATCGCGGCGCGGGTTGAGGCTGAACGAGATGTCTTCGTCCCGCACGCGAATGACAGCGGCTGCCGCGCCCCCAGGCGGCAGGTTGCGGATCTCCAGGTCCTTGACCACGCCGCCCATGTGATACGCGGCGAAATCGTAGTCGGCCTCCGGATAGCTCAGTGCCGCGACCAGTACGTTCGCCGCTTCCGCGGAGTCGATCCACGCGTCGCGATACGAGTCGCCGTTGCGACCCGCACCTGGAATGACGAGAAGAATGCGCGAGCGCGCGCTGAAGGCACGCGGCTTGTAGTAGTGCACGCCGATTTTTCGCTCGCGGCTGCCAGCAGCGAGAAATGCTCCGCTGCCGGTCGCGAGCTCTTTCGGTTCGAACGGCACGGGTTCCGGCTTCGGGATCAACGTCATGCCGCACGCGGGACAATTGCCGGGCTTCGCGAACTCGACGTCGTGCATCGGGCAGCCGCACGGCGGGCAAACGTAAGCCGTTGCAGCCGACTGCGCGGACGAGACGCGCAATCCGCGCACGCGCACGCAGCGCCCGCGAGACTCAACTGAAGCATCGTGCGCCGGGCGATTCGACTCATTGGATTCTCCCCTTTTGCAATGAAGAGGCTAACAGCCGACGGCGCGGACGAAGGGACAATCGACCGACCAAATCGGCCACGCCTCATGGCAACGTCATACAGCGGTAATCGTCCTCGGATACGGTCGCAGGGCCCACGGGCCCCCGCGAGGCCCGTCCCTACTCACTGCATCCGAGGCTGCCAATGAACGACGTACAGCGACCAGATCTCGACGAAGAGGACACCGATACCAACAGCTCCGCCAATCAATCGTTCGAAAGCGTCATACAAGATCGTGTTTCGCGCCGGCAAGTGCTGAGCGGCACGGCGGGGGCGGCGGCCATCGCGGTGCTCGGAGGCCTGAAGAGCGAAACGGCTGCTGCTCACGGCAGCAGCATCGAGGACAGTTTCTTCGGCAGGGGACGCACGCCGCGACTCAATTTCGCCGCGATTGCGAAGAACCTCGAAGACACCGTCACCGTGCCGCGGCACTACAGCTGCGACGTCCTGTACGCGCTCGGCGATCCCATCACCGGCGCCACTCCCGACTTCCGCAACGATGGAACGGACCCCGCCGCCAGCTTCGCGCATCGCGCCGGCGACCATCACGACGGCATGCACTACTTCGGCCTCGGCTCGAACGGCAAACATCAGCCGCACACGTCCAATCGCGGACTGCTGTGCATGAATCACGAGGCGATCACGCCGGCGTATCTGCATGCGGCCGGCCCGACGATCGTCGGCGGCGTTCGCACGGTGGCGGACGAAGTGCTCAAGGAATTCTACGTGCACGGCGTCAGCGTCATCGAAGTCGCCAAACGCAAAGGCCGCAAGCGCGGCTCGTGGAGCTCCACTCATTGGGACTACGAGCAGCGTTCGCGCTTCAATCGTCGCGTCCATACGCTGACGCCGATGAAGCTGTCCGGTCCGGCAGCGCGCACCGCCTTCATGAAGACCAAGTTCTCGCCGAGCGGCTCGATGACGCGAGGCACGATCAACAACTGCGCCCAGGGCTCGACACCCTGGGGCACGTATCTGACGTGCGAGGAAAACTGGGCCGGCTACTTCCGCCGGATCGCGGCGACGGACGATCCGAATCGCACAGCGAAGGAGCGGACTTCGTTCGCCCGCTACGGCGTTGCAGGCTCCGGCCGCGAGCTCTGGTCAACCGTCACGCCGGACACGCCCGATAATCTGTATGGCCGCTGGAATGCGATGAAGCTCGGCGCATCCGCGGACGGCAGCGACGACTATCGCAACGTGGCCAACACGTTCGGCTGGGTCGTCGAGATCGATCCGTTCGCGCCGACTTCGACGCCGCGCAAGCGCACGGCACTGGGACGCCTCGCGCGCGAGGGCTGCACGCTCGGGCCCGTGAAGGCCGGCGAGCCCCTGGTCTGGTACATGGGCGACGATTCGCGCAACGAGTACTTCTACAAGTACGTCTCCAACAAGGCGTGGAATCCCCACGACGCCAACGGCGGACTGTCTGCGGGCGACAAGTATCTGGATGACGGTCGGCTGTACGTCGCCGAGTTCCTGCCCGACGGCTCGGGACAATGGCTCGAGCTGCGCTTCGGCCTCAACGGCATCACGGCCGGCAACCCGACTTACGCGTTTGCGAACCAGGCGGATGTCCTGATCAACGCGCGCCTCGCAGCGGACGTTGCCGGTGCCACCAAGATGGATCGGCCCGAGTGGGCTGCAGTGCACCCGCGCAACGGCGAGGTCTATCTCACCTTGACGAACAACTCAGCCGCGCAGCGTCCGATTACTGCCGTCGATGCAGCGAATCCGCGCTTCTACAACGACAAGCGCACGACCGGCGCAGACCAGAAGGGCAATCCGAACGGACACATCGTGCGCCTGGCGGAGGACGGCCGCTTTGCCGACGCATTGTCCTTCACCTGGGACGTGTTCCTGTTCGGCGCCCGGGCCAGCGCGGACCCCGTCAACGTCAACCTCTCCGGTCTGAGCGACGACAACGATTTCTCCAGCCCCGACGGCTTGTGGTTCAGCTATGCGAACCCCGGCCTGTTGTGGATACAGACCGATGACGGCGCGTACACGGACGTCACGAACTGCATGATGCTGGCGGCGGTTCCGGGCGAAGTCGGCGACGGCGAAGCGCGGCTCGTGACGAACACCGACGCAGCTGCGAGCAGCTCAGTGACGACTTACGTCGGCAAGGAGCCGGGCGACAAGAGGCTGCGGCGATTCCTGGTCGGGCCCAAGGAGTGCGAGATCACCGGCATCGCGGAGACGCCCGACGGCAAAACGCTCTTCGTGAACATCCAGCATCCGGGTGAATCGACCCCGCCGAATTTCGCCACCGCGGCGTTTGGCAGTCACTGGCCGGACGGCGGCACGAGCCGGCCGCGATCGGCAACCGTCGTGATCACGAGAAACGACGGCGGCGAGGTCGGTATCGATTGATGCGATTGCCGAGGGAATTCACAACTCGGGCGCAAAGTACGTCGTGAGCACGGCGGTGACCAGCAGAACGCACGCGATGGCTGCGAACTCGGCGGTAATACTTCGGCGGAGCGCTGCTGCCTCACGCGGAAGGCGCGGTGTGAGCTTGAGCTTGTTGTAGATGGCCAGCCCCAGCACCAGCGCCGCGAATGCAAGCTTCAGCGCCAGCGTCCGCACATAGTCCGTCAGCCAGGGCGACAAATCGAAATTCACCAGCGCAACGATCAGCGCGACGCCTGCGACGATCAAGCCGGCGACGATGCGAACCGCGAGCGAGCTGAACCGGGTAACCAACCGCACCAGATCGTCGCCGACCTCACTGACGCATGCCCGGCGCAACAACCAGAGCGATCCGACCCACCACGATGCGGCAGTCACGTGCGCCATCGTCAGCAGGCCCGCGGGAAGGCCGATCGCCGCTGCGTGTCCGTTGAATGCAACCGATGCTGTCATTGCGAGCGCGGCTGCTATGCGCCAGGCGTGGCCGGAAACGCCATCCTCCGCCGGCGTCAGCAACAACGCCGCACCTGTCAGCTGCAACAGGAGCGCGGCGCCAGAGCCCGATGAGAACACGGCGTTGAACGTCGGCTGATCGAAGCCTCCACCGAGGCGGACGAACAATAGCGCGGCGATCAGCAGATTGAGCGCGATCGCCGCGACCGCAGCGATGCGCATCACTCGCAGCGCGTAGTCGCGGAGTGCTTCTGACGGCCGCAGGAATGCTGCAGCGAGCGGAACACCGGATGCGGATAGCAATGCGCCGTACATCAGGCCCTTGGCCAGTGCGGCGACCGCGTCGAGCATTACGGATTCGCGCTCGACTGCTTGACCGCGAAGACCAACGTTCCACTGATCACGTGGCCATCCTTCGACAGCCCTTTCCAGCGAATCTCATTGCGCCCTGGCTGCAGAGCAGGCTCATTGATAGTGATGAGCGCAGCACTCGTGGCAGGCGTAAAGGTGAGCTTGCGCTCGGACTTCGCGGCATCGAGGACGACGACCGAAGTCATCTGCACGGCGTGCTTGAACTGGATCTCGATCGTCGGCGGCGAACTGTCCAGAGGGGCGTCGGTCGCGGGCTTGGTCTTTTCGACCGTGGTATGAGCGCCGGCGCCCAGCGCAACCGCGAGTCCGAGCAATGCCAGGCAGCCGAGAACGAAACGGTTCATGAACACTCCTGAGACTGGTTGCGATTATGCGCCGCCCGGGCTTCGGCCTGCGACTGTCGTAATTCCCCGCACAGGGCTCCGCAGCTCTGTGCGCTCACGCCGCGTATCCGTGTATCCTGCGCCGGGAGTCCCAACCTGGCTCGATGATGTCCGTCCTGATACGCAACAACGTTCAAGTGCGCGGCGATGGCCGGCGTCCGATGCTCTTCGCTCACGGCTTCGGCTGCGATCAGAACATGTGGCGCCACGTCGCACCGGCCTTCGAGAACGATTTCCGGACGATCCTGTTCGATCACGTGGGAGCGGGCAAGTCGGATCTCGACGCCTTTGCGCCGCAGAAGTATTCGAGCCTGCAAGGCTACGCGGACGATGTTCTGGATATCTGCCGCGCGCTCGACCTGCGGGGCGTCACTTTCGTAGGTCACTCGGTCAGCGCCATGATCGGCATCCTGGCAAGCGCCCGGGCACCGGAGCTCTTCGAGCAGCTCGTCCTCGTCGGTCCCTCACCCCGCCCGGCCTGCGTTCGCATGCATCCATGCAGTCGCTCCCGACGTAGAGCCCCTGCACGAAGCAACGGAGGATGGTATGCGTTTATTGCTCAAGGCGATTGCGATTGTCGGCTGCGTGACTGCGGCATCGGCCGCACAGGCGGTCCCGCTCTCTACGATGAAGCGCGACAGCGGCGACATCTTCGCGACAACGGCGCCATCCCCGTCTTCAACTTCGGCGTCGGCAACAATGTGATCGCCGGGAGCCAGTTCTTCAGCGGTCCGGACTTCGCGATCGCAGACCTCGATGTCTTCAGCTTCGTCGTGCCGGAAAACAGCGTGTTGATCTTCGTCGCGGTCGAGTTCGGCGCGTTCGAATTCACCGGACCGCTCGTTGGATTCGGCCCGAACTATACGATCCAGCGCGGCGCCTGACCGGGCCCAGGCAGTTCGTCGATACGTCGCGGACCGACACGAACCCTTTCACGGACGTGCTCACCAGCATCGGCCCGCAAAATCTGTTCACCCGGCTGCCGGTGGAGGCCGGACTGTACAGCTGGATCAACGGATTGGGATTCAGCGGCAACCAGGCGACGACTTTTCGACGACCAGTGCGCTGTGGGATTACCGACTGACGTTCGGCGTCGCGAGCATCGCCGTCCCGGAACCGGCGCCGCTCGCGTTGCTGGGCTTCGGCCTGCTTGCGCTTTTCGTCAGAAGGGCAGGTGCGCGTTCTTACAACAGACTCCAAAGTGACAGGCTCGCGAAGCAGCCATAGAAGATCGACATGCACACGAGAATCACGCGGCGCCACATCGGCGGACGCAGCTCGGGCGCGAGCAGCCGACAATTGACGTAGAGGATGTGAATCGACGCGACCGTCAGCACCACACCTGCGACGTTCGCGCCGATTTGCAGCAGCATGATCGGTTGCGCGAGGCGCAATGCGATGACGCCCCAGATCACGACGAGCGCCAGCACCGAGTAGTACACCGCTCGCACGTCGCCGCCGCGCCAGCTTCGCATGCGACTACTGCCAGTCCAGAGAATGTCCGTGACCGAGCGTGTGATGGCGTCGACGGTGTCTATTTGCGTTTTGAACAGCAGCCAGGCGCCGAGAGTGCCGATCAGGATCCCCACCACCGGACCGAGTTGCACGCCAACGCTTTGCGCCAGCGCGGCGCTGATGCCGAGGCCGCGAATCTCCGTGCCGTGAGGCAGGAACGTCACATATAAGAGCGCCGGCAGCGCCATACCGAGCAGCGAGCCCATGAAGAAGACGCCCCACTGATCCGCGCGCACGATGCGCCACCAGCCGCGCCAGCGCTGCATCGACTCGGCATTCGGCACGAACACGAAGCCGTGATGCGAGAGATTCACATGCTTGCCGGCCACGGCGGCAGGAATGTAGCCCGCGTGCTTGCTCATGCCGTAACCCTTGTCGCGCGCCCAGTTGCCGAGCGTGAGGTTCGCAATGCCACCCGCGCCCGCGAACGCGACGAGCGCGCCCAGCAGGAAGAAGTCGACACCTTCGGGTATCAGCACGAAGCGTTGAGTCGTCGCGTCGAACCCGACGAAGCCGAGCGCCATTGCGCCCCACGTGTGGCCGGGCACGAACAGCACGGCCAGGACCAGGAACGATCCGAGCACGCCGGTGACGAGAATCCAGTTGAGAATCTCCAGCGTGCGCTCGATCCGTCGGCCGACGAGCAGCAAGGCGATGCAGACCAGGAAAGTGCCGACGCCGATGAAGTAGACAGTCTCGACGTCCCCGGGCCCTGCCATGCGACCCGCAAACAGATAGAAGACAGCACCGGCCGCAGTGGCCGCCCACGCCGGCCAACCGGCTTGCAGGAAATAGAACACGGCGTAGACCCACGCCCACATCGTCGGGGAAGGCGGCGTGCGCATGAAACCGGTGACGACGGGCTCGCCGGTCGCGACCACGTAGCGCATCACCTCCGTGTTGAAGATGGTCTGGAAGAAGATCGCCACGACGGTGACCCACAACAGCGTGAGGCCGTGCTTGACGAACACCGCGGGTCCGAGCAGGAACTCGCCGCTGCCGATCGCAATGCCGAGCACGATGACGCCGGGGCCGACGACGCTGAGCCAGCCGAGGCCTTGCGGCGTCGGCGGCGCAGGGAGTTCGGCGATCTGCCGGGGATCGAGTTCGTTTTTCTTGGTTGCATCCATGGCCGGGAATGGAGATTACGCGCATGCGATGTGCTTGGGCCACTTTCGCCGTTCCGCGCGTTGCACCTGGGTACCCCACTCGAGGATCAAGTCATGCCTAACACTCCAGATCGCGGAAACCAGCAGCCGAATATAGACGAGCAGCGCAAGCGTCAGCAGTTGAATGACAAAGCGCTACAGGAAGCGGACGGCGACAACGCCGCGAGGACGACGAGAACGCCGACGAGCCAGGTCGGATCGAGGCGCCCGGTACCGATGAGGATGAAGAGTCCGGGACATTGAGAACGGAAGGCGGCGACGAGACCGGCGAAGACGAGGATCTGCCTGACGATGAAACGACGCAGGTGAACTCGAACCCCGGCAAGCAGCAGCAGTAGGAATCGACGCAACGGGGCCGGAACTACCGGCCCCGTTTGCGCTCTGCCCCGCCGAGCGTAGCAAGCAGCCGACGAATGCCACTTGAAATGTCGGCACCCATGACAATCGCTCCGGCACCGGCAATCGCATCGCCGTAGATTGCCGACGCCTCGCCTCCTACAAAGACAGGCCGGTTGGTTTTCTTCACCACTTCTCTCAAGTCACGCTCCAGGCCTGGAGTCTCGGTCTGCATCGACATGGATATGACGACGCCGTCGCATCCCGCCCGCTTGCAGGCCGCGGCCAGTTCGTCGAACGGCATGTTTGCACCCAACATTACGCACGCAACATTCTGATCATGAGCCGCCAGCGCGAACAGCAGCAGCCCGAGCTCATGATGTTCACCGGGCGCGCACGCGCACAGTAGCCGCGCAACTGGCGCGATCCTGCGGCGATGATGCAGGCGCGCACCGAGCTTGTTGCGCGTGTAGGTCGTGAAGAAATGCTCCTCCGCGATTCGCCCCTCAGCGGATTCCCACCTGCGACCCAGCTCCTCGAGGACCGGCACCAGAAGTTTGTGCGTTACGACTTCGATCGTCTGCAAACCCAGCGCTGACTCGTAGATCGCATCGAGCGCAGACTCGTCGAAACGCATGGTCGCCGCTATTGCCTGGCTGCGCAGCGCGTCCCACACATCGGTTCGCGACGAGCTGGCAGCAGAGCGACGCACAGCCCGCGCCGCCGCGCCGATCGGCATGCCGCTCGCGAGCATCGAAAGGGTCCGGTTGATTCGATCCACATGCTCCTGCGTGTACAGGCGGTGTCCGCCTGGAGTGCGAATCGGCTCGATGAAGCCGTAGCGGCGCTCCCATGCGCGCAGCGTGATCGGATTCAACCCGGTCAGCGCACACACGATGCGAATCGGGTATGTCGGCTGACTCGGATCGTGCGGGTGGCGGTTCGTCATCGCTCACCTCACAACGCGCGCTGGCTGCGTGTGTTTCCGTTGTACAGCTTTCGTTAGCGAAGAGCCGCGTGCACAAGTCGTTGCTAGACAACTTCGCTCGCGAGCAGGAGGAACATCGACGAAGCGACGGAGTTCGGTCACACAGGCAACAAGGTGACTCGCATGAAAACTCTCAATCTCCTGACACTGATTCTGTTGATCGTCGGTGGCCTCAACTGGGGCCTGGTGGGTCTCGCCAACTTCGATCTCGTGGCTGCGATCTTCGGCGACGGCTCGGCGCTGTCGCGCACTGTCTACGTTCTCGTGGGTCTGTCGGCGCTCTACCAGATCCTGCCGTTGATCAAGGCTTTTCAGACAGATGAGCCGCAGGCGGAAGCTGTCCGGCGCGTCTGATCACGCCCGGCGCGCCGGACTCACGCCGGCGCGATGTTCGCGTTGAGCTTGAACAGATTCGTCGGATCGTACTTCTTCTTGATCGCCGCCAGTCGCGCGTGGTTCGGTCCGTACGTCCGCAACACACGGCGCTCCGAATCGTCCGGCGCCATGAAGTTGACGTAGAACCCGTCGGTCTGCGGCTCGAGGCTCGCCCATCCCGTGCGGGTCCACTGCGTCGAGCGTTCGGCATCCGCCGCCTCGTCCCACGTACCCACGAGCAGCACGGTGTGACCGGCTTCCCGGTGCCAATATGCCGTGGCATCGGGTTTCACTCGTGCGATTGCGCCACCGTGCTGGATGAAGGATGCAACGCCTCTGCGCCAGGGCGCGGCGTCGAGATAGTCGACGAGCGTGTCGATCACCGCAGGCGTGATCGTGCGTATGAAACCGGACTTGAGATAGTAGCCACGGCCGGCCGGGTAGTCCTTGTCGATGCCGCTTTGTAAGGCAACGTACGTTGCCGGACCCACTGCATCCTTCAGCGGCTTGCCGATCTTGCGCAGCCCGGCGAGCTCGCGTTCCGCTGCGGCTTTGCTGCCGCTGTGACAAACCTCGAGCGCAGCGATGCGCCCGTTCGGCGTCGGCACGATGTCGAACATGACGAAGAGGTCGTCCGATGCACCGGCAATGAAGTCCGCGTACGAGCGCAACAATGCGCGCGGCTCCGTGAAGGGAAAAACCAGGAGTCCGCCGTGCATCTGCGGAGCGACGGTGTGCAACTGAAATTCGAGCGACGTGACGACGCCGAAGTTGCCGCCACCGCCGCGCAGCGCCCACAACAGATCGGGATTCTCGCCGGCGCTCGTCGTGACGACGCGGCCGTCCGCACTGACCATGTCGGCGGCTATCAAACTGTCGCACGCCAGGCCGAAGCGGCGAGAAAGGCGTCCGAAGCCGCCGCCGAGGGTGAGGCCGCCGACACCCGTTTGCGAGACAGTGCCCATCGTGGTTGCGAGGCCGAGTGCCTGCGTCTCGCGATCGAATTGACCGAGAACGATACCGGGCTGTACGAGCGCAGTGCGCGCCTTTGGGTCCACACGAATGCCGTCCATCTCCGAGAGATCGATCAGCAATCCACCCTCGCAGGTCGAATGACCCGGAAAGCTGTGCCCTCCTCCGCGGACTGCGACCAGGAGCTGATGGTCGCGAGCGAAGGTGACGGCACGGACCACATCGTTGGTATTCGAGCAGCGCGCAATCAACGCCGGCTTGCGATCGAAAGCGCCGTTCCAGACTTTGCGCGCGGAGTCGTACTCCGGGTGCGCCGGCAGAAGGAGCTTTCCAGTGAGGCTGGCTCGCAGGTCATCGATATCGGCCGGTCGCAGGCCGCGCCGGCCGCCGCCAGCAGCCGAGACCGCGGTAAAGCCGCGAGAGCAGCTGACGAGAGCGCAGCACCGCAGAATGATCTTCGCTTCATTGAACTGACTCGCTGTTCGATAGCGCGATCTTCGCGATGTCCGGTGGCTGCTGACTAGTCGCAGAACGATAGTGGCTCTGTTACTTCATTACTACCCACGCGCGACCGACATCGCACCCGCCGCTGGCGACAATCCCTCTCGACCCTCGCACACAGGAGATCGAGATGACCTTGCGACTTGGCGACACGGCGCCGGATTTCACGGCCGAAACCACCCGCGGCAGGATCGAGTTTCATTCGTGGCTCGGTGACAGCTGGGCTCTGCTGTTCTCTCACCCGCGCGACTTCACTCCTGTCTGCACGACCGAGCTGGGCCAGGTGGCATTGCTGGAGCGGCACTTCGAACGACGCGGCGTCAAGCTCATCGCCTTGTCGATCGACACTGTGGTGTCGCACGAGCAGTGGTTGCACGACATCCGCGACACGATGGGCGCAAACGTGCATTTCCCGATCATCGCGGACATCGACCGCTCGATCGCGACGCTCTACGGGATGCTGCATCCGAATCACGACTCGAATCACACCGTGCGTACCGTCTTCGTCATCGACCCTGCGAAGAAGGTGCGGCTGACGATTGCCTACCCGCAGTCCTGCGGTCGCAACTTCGACGAGCTGCTGCGGACGATCGATTCCCTGCAGCTGACAGATGCGCACGGTGTCGCCACGCCTGCGCATTGGCGCGTCGGCGACGACGTCATCATCCTGCCGTCGATATCGGACGAGGAAGCGCAGACCCGATTCCCGAATGGTTGGCACGCGCTCAAACCTTATTTGCGCGTCATCCCGGATCCGCGCGTGTAAGCAGCCGACTCTGTCGCCAAATCTTGAGCGCTGAGATCAGGAGAACCAACGCAAGCAGGGGCAGCAGGATCTCGGGCGAGGTATATCCCAGCAGCAGTGCACCCATGAACGTACCGAGGATCGAGCCCGTAGAAATCCAGAGCAGAAATCCCTTCTGCTGAGCCAATACCGCGAAGCTGCGATCGCGGCTGTACCGCGTAAACCCGACCAGCATGGTCGGCAAGCTCACGGCGAGCGACAAACTCCCGGCCAGCTTGATATCGATTCCGAAGAGAAGGACCAAGGTCGGTATCAAGAGTTCGCCGCCAGCAACACCGAGCAGCGATGCTACGAAGCCAATGACCAAGCCTGCGGTTGCACCGGCGACCCAAAGCGTCCAGCCGTCGAATGCTGCGCTCCCCGCGCCAGTCACGTTATGGCTGAATAGCAGCACAGCGGCGATCGCGACGAGCAAGACTGCAATCACCTTGTAAAGCGTCGTGCCACGTATTCGAGTTGCCCAGCTGGCGCCCAGCCATGCGCCGACCAGGCTGCCGACCAAGAGATTGATCACGACCTGAGCGTGAGCAAGCATCTCCGCAATCGGTACGCTCTTAGTTCGGAACAGCAGTGCAGAAGCCACGACGATCAGGCTCGTCGCCTTGTTGAGGATGATTGCCTCGAGCGGCGGAAAGCGGAAGATACTCAAGAGGAGCGGGAGTCGGAACTCTGCGCCACCGAGCCCGATCAGGCCGCCCAACGCGCCTATCACTGTTCCACCCGCAAGCGCTGCAAACGGCCGTCGCTCTTCTATTGTTCTCATTGTCAGTCGAACTCTATGCGCACCATTCAAAGCTAATATACCGGACATGACGGACGAGCACAGACGCACGGCGCCGCTGTGGCGCACGGTCTCGCTGCTGGGTGTCGCACAGATCATCAGCTGGGGCTCGCTTTACTACGCGCTCACGGTGCTGGCCGCGCCGATCAGGCACGAGCTGGGATTCAGCGACCTCATGATCTTCGGCGCCTTCACGCTGGGGCAGCTGTTGTCTGGCGTGGCAGCTCCCTGGGTTGGCCGGCGGATCGATACTGCCGGCGGGCGGAACGTGATGACGCTGGGCTCGTTCACTGCCGCGCTTGCACTCGCGGTGGTCGCCGTAGCCCACGAGCCGATCCTGTTCACGACGGGTTGGGTGCTCGCCGGGCTGGCGATGGCAGCCTGTCTGTACGATCCAGCCTTCGCGAGCCTCTATCAGATCGCACCTGACCGCTATCGTCGCTCGGTGACGGGACTGACTCTCTTCGGCGGCTTTGCCAGCACCGTCTTCTGGCCGCTCTCGCACGCACTGGCCGAGGCCTGGGGATGGCGCGTGGCGCTGCTCATTTTCGCCGGGCTTCATCTCCTGATATGCATGCCCATTCACCGCCTCGCGTTGCCCGCCCTCCATGACGTGCAGGTATCGACGAAGGCAGCTTCGGCACCCGGTCGCTCCTATGCTGCTGATCGCCGTTTTGCATGGCTGGCTGCGACCTTCGCTGCAGCGACGTTCGTATTCAGCGCGCTTTCCGCATACATGATCCCGGCGCTGGGTACGCGAGGCTTCAGTGTCGAGCAGGCAGTGTGGATAGGTGCTCTGATCGGGCCGATGCAAGTGCTGGCGCGAATCATCGAGTGGCTCTTCGCCGGCCGGGTTTCCGCGATCGGCGTCGGTTACGCCGCGTGCGTTCTGGCGTTGCTCGGGATGGTGTTGCTGAATTTCATTCCCGGTGCGCTTGGTTTCGGCGTGCTGTTCGCAATGTGCTATGGCGCATCCAACGGCATCCTGACGATTGCCCGCGGCACGGTGCCGGCCGAGCTCTTCGGCTCGCAGCAACAGGGCGCTTTGCTCGGTGCGTTGGCGCGGCCGAGTTTTTTTGCCAAGGCACTGGCTCCCGCTGCGTTCGCCGCCGGCTTGAGCTCGGGATTCTCGCTGCGCTCCGGTCTTGCGCTGCTGGCGATCGTTTCGGCGGGCGGCTTGGTGTGTTTCGCTCTGGCGACGCGACGCTAGCATCCACGGCGAGAAATCGATCGTTGTCGCATCAGGCGCACGCCTCCATCTTTGCGTTGCCCTCGCCATCCCGGCCGATGACGTAGATCGGCGCAAATCCGCCGCCTGCCGTTCGGAAGTTCGTCGTCTGACCCTGGTAGAGTCTCGCCGCCATGAGCTGGATCTTGCCGGCGTACACATAGCAGCGTACGTCGACTTTGAAGACTTCTTTGCCGGTAGCGGTCGAGCGCCATCGTTCACTCGGCGGCGTGAGCTCCTGGGCGATGTACCCTCCCCTGACGACTTCCGCGAACACGCGCCTGGTGAGCTTGTCGCCTCGGTACGTCCCGCGACTGCCATAACCGCTTCGAGGCTTGAAGAACCAGTCTTTGCGCTCGCGCCACCAGGTTTCTGCGCAGCCTACTGCCGCTCGCGTCGACGGAATGCCACTGACCAGGACCGCGGCAGTGTCTTGCGGCACGCCGAACGTTTCGAGGGCGGCAGCATCGCTCAGCAGAGTCAAGTTGCGCTTGTCCGCATACAGAGCGTGAACGCGCGGATGCGGAGTGATGACTGCCAGATCTCGCTGGTAGGCGAGCCGCAAGACATGACTGGTCGGCGCCTCGAAATAGAAGTCGGTCAGACGGTTGTACACGAGATCGATGCGCTCGCCGCGCAGCCGGATGCAACCCTCGTCAAGTTCCAGCTCCGAAGGGTCCGCGATGTGCGCTCGAATGCCATGCGACTCGAGAAGCCTCTGAGCGAGCTGAAATTCGGGATACAAAAATTGCCCGCGCGGCTCGACGTCGACGATTGCGATGGTTCGCAGCGGCGCAGCCCCTCTCGCGAGCGACCACTCGCGCTGGAACATCGCAACGATCCCGGCCTCGAGTTGCGCCGCGCTCGGCTGTGCTGCGAGATAGTCGTCGACGGCCGGACAACAGGCTAGTTGTGCGTCGTGCGCCGCGATGTTGAGGAAGGCGCCGCCGGCATTGGTGTTGATCTCGATCAGCCTGGGCCCTGCAGGAGTGATGTGGAAATCGAAGCCCATGAACGCGCCCACGGCGCGCGGCTGCGTTTGCGCGAGGTCGCGTACGCCACTCAGTACGGCTTCTTGATACCTCGGCAAGCGCGTCGTCGCTTCGATCGCATCGATGACCCGCCGCATCTGCGACACATGGCCTGAATCGAGAAATACCGGTATCTCGGAGAAGAGATGCGGGTGGCTTGCGACGATCGACTGTGCCGGCGCCAACGCACTCTCGATGCGCTCGCGGAGCTTGGGTAGATCTGTGACGGCGCAATCGCAGCCGCGATTGAGCAGGTCTGCAACGTTGGGTT
>CAWISC010000071.1:0-59080 GCA_963838635.1 uncultured Gammaproteobacteria bacterium
ATCTCACGCGTGCTGCGCTCGAGGTTGATCGGCACGATGCCGTTGAGTGCGCCGGTCGGATCGAGCGTCGCGGTCATGAAGGTGCGCAGACTCTCGGGCATGTACGGGTTGTTGAGATCGATGCGGAAGTTCGGGATCAGCGCGGACGGCAGCGGCACCGGGCTCAGCACCGAGGTCACCTGCACGTTCGAGTAGCTCACCTCGCTGAAGAACTTGATTTGTTCGTTGATCTCGTACGAGCCCATCGCCCACAGTTGCCAGCGCTCCATCGGCAGCTGCATCGTGCTGTCGAACGACACGCTCAACTCGTCGGCCGGTACGCGGGCGCGCCAGCCGCCATCGGTCAGCACAATGCCGAAGGAGCCGATCGGCGTGCCGAACGGGTCGGTGAGCCCGCTCGCCGAGGTCTGCATCGCCGGCGCGCTGAAACGCGTCTGCGGCGCATTCACGTCGGCGTCCGCGAGCGGACGCAGGAAGGCGCGGCCGCTGGCGTCAACGGCGTTCACCAGCGATGTGCGGCCCAGGGGCGCGCGTTGGCGTAAGTCGCCGCGCGGTCGAAATAGTTCGCGTAGAACACGACATTGCCGCGACCTTCCGCGAAGTTCGTGCCCAGCGTCAGGTCGATGTTGTAGCGCTCCGAGTCGCCGTGCTCGGTGCCGCCCACCTGCCCGCCGACCTCCATACCCTCGAAGTCGTCCTTCATGATGAAGTTGACGACGCCGGCCATCGCGTCCGAGCCGTATACGGCCGAGGCGCCGCCGGTCACCACTTCGACGCGCTCGATCAGCGCCGGCGGAATGCTGTTCAGGTCGACTACGCCGTCGGTGCTCGCACCGACCATGCGTCGACCATTGACCAGCACCAGGGTGCGCGAAGGTCCGAGACCGCGCAGATCCACGGTTGCGTGCCGGTGCCCGGGTTGTTGCTCGACGCGCCGAACGTGCCGACCACCTGCGGCAGGGTCTCCAGCACCTGCTCCACTTCCAGCGACGCGGATTGGCGCAGCTCCTCGGTCCCGACCACGCTCACCGGGCTGTTGGAAGTGAGATCCGCGCGCGGAATGCGCGAGCCGGTGACCGTGATGGTCTCGACTTGCAGGTCCTGCGCCAGCGCGGCCTGCGCCGCCAGTGTTGCCGCTATCGCAACGCTCAGGCGCTGCGACCGCTTGGTTCCGCAACGCCCTTCGATTCGCACTTCTCGCTCGTTAGCCATCGCACCGCTCTCCCGTTGTGTTGCGCCGCTGCCGCTTTCGCCGCTTCGGAAGGTGAATATTTGCGCCCACATTTATGTGATTCTGGGCATAATTGTATATACCCCGGAACCCGGCCGGTCAAATGCCCGCGAGCTGATTTGCGCGGCACGCAACGACAACGCACAGCGCCGGCAACGCAGAGACACTTCGCCTGCTCTGTAATGGCGCGAGGGGCACGAAGCAACGATGATCGATTGTGCGCGAGCGGAACCGATGCACGACAAGGCCGACTTGAGCCGGGCGTTGCAGCTGGCGCGCGCCGGCAGCAACGCTGCAGCGCTGACGATCCTGGAGGTGTTGCTGGCGCGGACCCCGAATGAGCCGGAGGTACTGCAGCTGATCGGCATGGTGCTGCGATCGCAGGGCAAGCACACTGAAGCGGAGCAATACCTGCGACGTTCGCTGCACGCAGCGCCGGACCGCGCGCACGTCCACAGTAACCTCGGTAACCTGCTCGCGCGTCTACAGCGCCACGCGGAAGCCATCGAGTGCTATCGCAGCGCGCTCGCGATCGCGCCCGACTACACCGATGCCTGGTTCAACCTCGGCACGGTGGCGCTGCGGACTGGGGACGCTGCTACGGCCCGCGACGCACTGGAACGGGTGGTGGCGGCGCAGCCGGGGATCGGCAAAGCATGGACAGCGCTGGGTCATGCATACCGTGCTCTGAGCATCCTCGATCGATCGCGCCACGCATACCTGCAAGCCCTGCGCGCCGACGCAAGAAACCGCGGGGCACTTCACGGGCTAGCCCTGCTGGCTCGGCAGGAGCGGGACCTGCCGACAGCGTTGCAGCACATCGATCGCTGCCTCGAACTCAGCTCCGCCGACGCGGAGCTGCATCTGAGCCGCGGCAACATTCTCAACGACATGGGTCAGTACGAAGCGGCGTTGTCGGCGTATCGCCGCGCCATCGAGCAGCGGCCCGACTATGTCGAGGCTCACCAGGCACTCAACAACGCGATCTGGCTGTATGGCGATACTGCGCAATATCTGGATACCTACGACAGCGCGCTGAAGCGCTTTCCCGCTGCTGTCGACCTGCACGTCGATTTCGCTCATCGACTCATTCTGGTCGGACGGGCGGCGCAGGCGCAGCGGCATCTCGCTGATCAGATCGCCAAGGGCATCGAAAGCGCAGCGATGCACCATGCACTGGGTCGCGCTCTCGCGAGTCAGGGCGAAGTCGGTGACGCATACGCTCACGTTCAGCACGCACTGTCCATCGATCCGCAGCCCCGATTCCGACTGGACGCCGCGCGTCTGTGCCTCATCGAGAACCATGCAGCCGCCGCGCTGACGCACCTCGATGCAGTATTGAAATCGACGCCGGACGATCAGGTTGCGATCGCCTATCGCGGCGTGTGCTGGCGACAGCTCGGCGATGCCCGCGAGCCTGCACTCAACGACTACTCCCGCTACGTACGAACGTTCGACCTGCCCGCCCCTCGCGGCTATTCGAGCATCGAGGACTTCAATCGAGACCTTGCGCAAGCACTGGCGCAGCTGCATCGGGCGCAGCAGGCGCCCGCAGATCAGTCATTGCGCGGCGGCACGCAAACCCTCGATGACCTTTTCGCGACCCGCCTGCCGCTGGTCGATGCGCTGCGAGCGAAGTTCGAGGCGGCGATTGGTGAATACGTGCGGGACCTGCCGGCGAGCAACGATCATCCGTTGCTGCGGCGGAAGTCCGCATCATTCCGCTTCTCAGGATCCTGGTCGGTCAGGCTGGCGCGCACCGGCCATCACGTGAATCACGTGCATTCGCAGGGCTGGATCAGCTCGTGCTACTACGTGCGCGTGCCGCAGGCATCAGCCGATACGACGCGCCAGGCCGGTTGGTTGAAACTCGGCGAGACGGACTTGAAACTGGCGCACCGTGAGCGCATTGGCCGGATGATTCAGCCGCGTGAAGGCATGCTGGTGCTGTTCCCGTCGTACATGTTCCATGGCACCACGCCCGTCGACACCGATGAGGAACGCGTCACCGTCGCGTTCGACGTGGTGCCTGCCTAGGACGAAGTCAGGGAAAGTTGGCTTTGACGAGCCGGCCGTCTGCGATGACGTGCCGCACCTGCCTCAGGTTGTCGATGTTGGCAAGCGGGTCCGCGCCGACGATGACGATATCGGCGAGCTTGCCCGGCTCGATCGTACCCAGCCGATCGCCGAGCTTGAGAATCTGCGCGCCCACGCGCGTAGCAGCCGCAAGCACTTCCGCGTCGCTGAGACCCGCCTGCTTCAGAAACTTGAGCTCGGTGTAGTAATCCTCCGGATAACGCCGGTCGATCTCGAAGGGAATGTCGGTGCCGACACCGATCGGCACGCGCGCACGATGTGCCGCCCGCACCACTCGCAGGTGTTCATCGTGATCGAGGACGAAGCGTCGCGACATGGTGTGGTAGAAGCCCCCCGCCGAAATTCCTGCCGACGGGTAACCGTAGTTGAGCACGTTGTAGAACGCGGTCAGGGTAGGCACGAAACTGGTGCCGTGTTTCGCCATCAGCTCGATCGTGCCGTCCCGAATATCGAGCGGATGCTCGATGCTGTCGATGCCGGCCTCGACTGCCCAGGCCGTGAACTCGCCGAACGAGTCGACCATGAGCGGAATCCCGTGCATATGTGCCTCGTCGATGGCGGCAGCGACTTCCTCGCGCGTGTATGGGGAAGTAAGCTTGATCCAGTCGGCATGCATACGAATCTGCTCGCGCACCGCGAGCCGCCAATCCCAGGGTCCGGTCGCGACCCGCGAACGCGGCGAGGTTTCCAGCGGCACCAGCCGGCCGCTGGCCGTGGCCGTGATCTCATCGCCGTGGCCGCCACGGGAGTTGATTCTCGTGGCGCTCCAGAAAATGCGCGGGCCATCGAGCATGCCCCGTTCGATGGCTTCGCGCAGGCGGATCGTGACGTCGCCGCCCGTGCCCGCCTCGCGCACGGCTGTAATGCCTGCTCGCACGAACTGACCCGCGAGCAGCGTCGCTCGTATTGCCCCTGCAGTCTCGGAATCGCGATAACGCCCGAAGTCTTCGCCACGCTGGCCGGTGAAGTGCATGTGCAGATCGATGAGACCCGGCACCGCGAACAAGCCTGAAGCGTCGACGCGCTGCGCGGATTGAGCAGCAGCTCCAAGTGTGCCGGTCGGCCCGAGCGCGGTGATTCGATCGCCTTGGATGAGCACATCCGTGCCGGGTCGCGCGCGAGCGCCTGTGCCATCGATCAACGTCGCATTGACGATCAGCAATGCTGGACGATCGGTCACCTTCTGCGGAGGGATCGGGACGCGTCGCGGATCGTCGGTGGTCGTCTGCGGCGGCTGCGCAGCGAACGTCGCGAACGACAATGCGGCCAGCAGCACAGCAGTGCCGGCACGGACAACTACTTTCATCGCGACGGTCTCCGGGCCGACACTTCGATCTCGACGCGCGCGCCCGCGACAGGCAGCTGACAGATGATCGTCGTGTTGGCGGGCCGGATGTCCGCGAACTTCTCGGCCAGCACCTTCACGATCTCGGGGATCGCTTCGAGATCAGTCGCGTAGACACGGCACCTGTACACGTCGCTCAACGTCGCACCGCCCTCGGACAACGCGCGCTCGATGTGGGCAAAGCTATTGCGCGCCTGCTGCTCGACCGACGCAGGCATCGTGCCGTCCGGCTCGGCTCCGACCGTTCCAGACACGAAGATCCATTCACCTTCGACGACCGCGCGGGAATAGCGTGCGATCTCTTCGAAGCGCGATCCCGAGGAAATGAGTTTGCGTGTCATGATCGTTGCAGAGTCGCGAGGAAGCGGGCCATTCGATTCATACCTTCGGCGACGCGCTCGTACGTCTCGGACGCGAAGCATACGCGCAGATGACCTTCGCCGGAGGGTCCGTAGAACGCGCCGGACTCCACTGCCACGTGCGCCTGCTCGAGGATCGCAAGCGCCATGTCGTTCGAGCTGAGGCCGAACGAGCGGATGTCTGGGAACGCGTAGATCGTCGCCTGCGGCATGGCGCAGCTGACCCCGGGCATCGCGTTCAGCCGGCTCACAGCCAGATCGCGCCGCGCGCGATCGCGCTCCACCATTTCTGCCAGACATTGCTGCGGGCCGACAACCGCGGCAAGAGCGCCCTCCTGCGCGAACACGTTCGGATGAGTCGTATCGTTCATCGTGACCTTGCGCAGGTCGGCGATGATCGGCGCTGTCGCCATCACGTAACCCTGACGCCAGCCATCCATCGCATACGCCTTGGTGAATGCGCTGACGGTGATCGTTCGCTCGCGCATGCCCGGCAGCATTGCAATGCTGATGTGTCGATGGCCGTCGAACGTGATGTACTCGTAGACCTCGTCGGACAGCACGAGCAGGTCGTGCCGGATACAGATCTGTGCCAGCGCTGCGAGCTCGGCAGCCGAGTACACGGTACCGGTAGGATTGGTCGGGTTGATCAGCACAACCATCCTGGTGCGCGGCGTAATCGCAGCCTCGAGTCGCTCGGGATCGAGCCGATACACGCCATTCACGCGGCGCATCGAAACAGTCACGACGTTTCCGCCCACCAGCTCGATCTTCGAGTTGTGCTGCGGATACCAGGGCTCCAGCACGATCACCTCGTCCCCTGGGTCGATTGCGGCCACGAACGACGCGAAGGCTCCTTGCGTCACTCCGTTGGTGATCAAAATCTCAGCTGGCGTGACGACGATCCCCTGTTGCGCGCGATAGCGATCAGCGAGCGCTTGTCGCAGCGACGCAGTGCCCTGCAGATCGCCGTAGTGGACGATGCCTGCATCGAGCGCGGCCTTGGCAGCTTCCTTGATGTGCGACGGCGTGTCATCCGCCGGTCGCCCGACTTCGAGGTGGATGACGTCGACGCCGGAGCTTTGCAGGCGTGCTGCGACCTCGTACATCCCGAAGCCTTTCATCGCCTGACTGTGCAGTCTTTGCGCCGGCCATTTCATGATGCGCCCTCTTCAGATCCGCAGCGCGTCGCGCACGCGTCCGTATACCGGGTACAGCCTGCTGCCGATCATCTGCAACCGTCGGCGACGCGCGGGCTCGGGTTCTGCGATCGGCAGCGGCACGTCGGACATGCGATCGTCGGCAACTGCATTGCCGACTGCCGTGCCGAGCATGGCGGACATCGCGAGGCCGCGTCCGTTGCACGCAATGATCGCGTGGGCGCCGGGGCCCATCTCATACAACGCTGGCAACCGATCGGCAGTCACCGACGCCTCACCGAACCACACGTGCTCGAGCTGCGGCTCGGAATCGAGCCCCAGCTCACGCGCGATTCTCGCGACGATGCGCCGGCCAAGGCGCTGCCCGGTCCCGGCCGGCAACACGGGCATGGCGCCGGAGATGAGACGCCATTGCGCATCGAAGCGATACGAAAACAGGTCGAGCTGAGTATCCGACAGGCTTTGACCCTGCCGTATCAGATTCGCGCGCTGCGCAGGATCGAGCGGCCGGGTTGCGACCTGGCAGACATGAAGGGGCACGATGCTCGCCTCGAGATCGGCGAACAGCTCCGGCGAGCGAGCATTCGTGCAGACCAGCACTTTGTCGCCGCGGATCGGACCGCGTGCGGTGTCGACAGTCCACTTGCCCTCGCTACGTTGCACGGACAGTGCGCTAACGCCGGTGAACAAATGCAATCCCAATGCGCGTGCCGACGAAATGAGTCCGTGCAGCAGCTTCACCGGGTGAACGGCACCTCCCGCGGGCACGAAGAGACTGCCGGCATAGCTGCTGGCGCCAGTGCGTTCCTGAGTCTCGATGGCATCGAGCACTTCCACCGTCGCGCCGAACGAGCGCCACACGCGCGCATCGACATCGATACGATCGAGCGCCTCAACCGAATGCGCGGGATGAAACCAGCCGTTCTGACCGCCGTCGCAGTCGATGCCGTACTTGCGCACCAAGCCGAAGAGCACGTCGGCAGAGCCGGCGACGGCACGCACCAGACGCTCGCCGCACTCACCAGATCTTCGTATGACTTCCGCTGGACGGATCGCGGAGAACGTAGGCACCACGAAACCGGCGCTGCGTCCTGTCGCGCCATTCCCAGGCACCGAAGCCTCGATAACCGCCACCCGCGCGCCGCGGTTCTGCAAGGTCAGTGCACTCACGAGGCCGGCGATGCCGGCGCCGATTACGATGCAATCGTAGGATCGATTGGGTTCGAACTCGTCGCCCGCCGGCGGCGGCCCGGCCGTCGCATGCCAGAGTGAATGCTCGAATGAATCGCGACCTTTGGTCGCGGCGCCCGCCGTCATATGCAGTACGCAATGTCGCGATCGCAGCGCTTGCTGCGATACGCAGTTACTCGATCTGCAGCCGCCCGAGATTCTCGGTCATGCGACGCAGGATGGACGCAAGCTGCTTCAGCTCGGCGGCCGACAACCCGTCTGCTGCACGCTCCAGTTGCTTGCTGGTCGACTGGCGCAGCATGCCGGCAATCTTCTTGCCCTCGGCGGTCAGCTCGACGGTGGTCGAGCGATAGTCCTCTTCGTTCGACTCGGTGCGCACCCAGCCCCTTTCCAGCATGCGGTCGATGGCTCGGCTGCCGGTCGAGCGCTTCACCAGCGCGTGCTCGCAGATGACCTTGATGTTCTCCAGGCCCACTGCCAGCAGCACCGACAGCAACCGGTAGGTAGTGCGGTCGACCTCGTACTTCTGCATCACCCGGTCCAGGTCCTCGTGATATTTGAAGTCGACGTGGGCGATCAAATAGAACGGCGAGCTGAACAGGTCGAACTCCGGCTCGGCCGGATTCATATTGCGCGGGATGCTCATTCGTACCCTCTAACTCCCTGCCTCCGGTTGCCGCAGCGGCGCCTGCTCCTGACGATGCCTGGCCATGACGTTGCGCATGACCAGGACGAAGATGATACAGAGCACGAGGCCGATGGGGGTATTCATGATCATCGGCAGCGACATCTCCCGGCTGCCCACGATGGCCACCGCGATGTAGATCGCCGTGCCCTCCTGCCGGATCAGGTGCTCGATGCAGACCGCGGAGGTCTGCGGCGCGTTCAGCCGGGCTAGTTTGCTGAGCAGAAAGGCCGCTGCAACCACGATCAGGTTGCAGGCCAGGGTCATCCAGAACAGCAAGGCGGCGTTCTGGCGCAGCACTTCGACCTGGTCTACCAGAATGGTGATGAAGGCCCCCACCAGCACGATCATCGCGACGATCTTGATGTAGCCGCGCAGCTTCAGGGCCAACTGCGGCTTGAAGCCCCTGACCAGCATGCCGAGCGTCACCGGCACCAGCGTCATCGAGAAGATCGAGCCGATGAACCCGAGCAGCGGCACGTCGATCTGCCGGGTCTCGCCCATGAAGTGCAGCAAGGCGAAGTGCGCGTAGAACGGCACCATGAATATGTAGATGCAGCTGACGGCGATCGTAAAAGACATCGACAGCGCCAGGTCGCCCTTCGACAGATCGGTCATCAGATTGGAGAGCATCCCGCCGGGACAGGTCGCCAGCAGCACGAACCCCACTGCGAGCTCCGGGGTTGGCGCATATTTCGTGGCGATGACGATGCCGACGAGCGGCGGCACGATCAGCATCGCGCCGACGCCGACCAGCAACGCCCGCCGCTCGCTGAACACACGCTGGAAGTCCTGCCAGGTCAGGCTCAGGCCCATCGAGAACATGATCGCCCACAGCGATCCCGGCAAAGCAACGTCGTCTATCAGGTTCATGGCCGCGCCTGCGTGAGTTGGTGTCGTAGCGGAGCTTCATGCCAGGCTCGCAGCGTGATTATTTGCGCCCACAATTATGTGATTTTGGGCACAGTTGTATATACCAGCGGCTGGGGTCGGTCAACAGCGCCTGGCACGCCTGCCCGTTGCGCTACGCGCAACGAAGCCGCAAGCCCCGATCAGAAGCTCACGGTGAAGGCGATCCGGATGCGCTCGATCCAGTCGGCAACCGCCGCGGCGCCCAGTCGTTCATACGGTTTGTAGTGATACCAGATGGCGCTCACCATCGTTTTCGGCATCGGCACGTAGTCGAACGTGAGCGCATGCAGCCGATAGTCGGTCGCAAGCGCGGTATTGTCGTGCGAGAACGCCGCCAGTACGGACTCTCGCTCCGCGACCGAGTAGCCGTACGTCACTCGCCAATCTCGCGCCTGGCTCGCCCGCCCCGCTGAGAGGTCCACGCTGTAGCCCGTGTCTTCAGAGTTGATCGCGCCGAAGTTGTGCACATAGTCGGCGACGGCACGCAGCGGCCAGCGATCGCCGATACCCGTCCATGTCGCGCCGACGATCGCATCGCCGAGATCGAAGTCGGATTGATAGCTGCCGTCCGGATTGAGGAGGTTGGTGCGGAAATCTCCTGCGTCGGCGCCCACGATGCTGCCAAGTGTGTAGTCGTAGTACGCGAGCGAGAGATCGAACTTGAGCGTGTCGCTGGCGGTGAAGTCGTAGCCGAGCTGCGCGCCCGCCATCCTGCTGTCCGCTGCGACCGCGTCCTCGTCGACGAAGAAGTACAGGCCGTTGACCCTCAACGCGGAACCATTGCCGAGCGATCGCTTGTAGACAACGCTCACGCCCTGTGGATTCACGTCGCTGTCCCACACGAGATCCGTGCGCGTGAACGGCTGCGGGATCTTGCCACCGTAGAGCTTGAGGTCACGCAGATTGACCTGCACGTAGGCCTGGTCCAGCGCGAATTGCAGATCGTCGTCGAAGTTCGAGAGCTGGACATCGGTGCTGTTGGGATCGTCGGGATCGCCGGTCACCAGGCGCGCGCCGAGTGTGAACGTCTCGTTGACCTTGTACGTCGCGCCGAGACGCCCGCGAACCTGCTCGCTCTCGCGGTCGCGCGCAGTGTCGGCGTAGTCACCCTGAAAGCGCAGACGCACGTCGCCGGATACGGCGAGACGCGACGGCTCGGATGCAGGGGGCTCGACCGATTTCGCGCCGGCACGAGCTTCGAGCGCCTGCAGCTTTACCTCCAGGGCACGCGAGAGTTGGTCGATGCGTGCCTGCTCGGCGCGCAACGCCTGGATCTCGTCGCGCAACTCATCAGCCGTTTCGCTGATCGCCGGGGTCGTCGTCAGAACGATCGCAGCGGTGGCCACGACGCCGAGCCATCTCTGTTCACCAAAACCCACGTCGCAGTCACTCCGGCTTATAGGTCAGCACGACGAACGTGTTTCGATGATAGACCTCATCGACGTTCTTGCCCGGCGGCAGGGTGTAGTCCGCCGCTACGACATAGACATTGCCGTTACGCTGATCCAGGAAACTCATGCGGGCGCCGGGACGGGTCGATACGGTACCAAGCAGCTCCAGCTGATCCGGACCCTTCTGCGCGACCACCGACAGCGTGCCGTCGTTACTGGAAGTGACGATGCGCTTGCGCTGTTCGTCGATACCCATGCCATCGAGAAGGCTGCCGACCGTAGCCTGGGAAGTGATCTTGCCGGTGGCCGGATCGACGCTGAACACCAAGGACTTGTCGTTGACACAGGTGCCGATGATTCGCCTGGTCGAAGGTTGCCAGCGGGCTTTTGAAATGTTGCAGCCAACCTGCCAGCGCGCGGTTTCATTGAGCGTCTTAGCATCGAGCTTCAGCAGGATGTTGTCGTACCGCGCCGGGGCGTAAATGTTGCCGGCATCGTCCACCGCCGGATCGTCCATTTTCCGGAACGCGAACTTCGTGGTCTTGAGCAGCTTGCCGGTGGCGGCGTCGAGCGTGAACCAGCTGGATTCCGCCGGACGCGAGCCGGTGATCATATGGATCAGCCTGGTCGCCGGGTCGTACACGCCGCTGTTCAACCCGCCGTCGCTGGCGAGCGGGAGTCGTTCGATGGGCTTCAGCGTCTTCAGGTCGAAGATCAGCACCGAGCCGTCGGTCATCGCAACGTAGCCCCGGTTGTACTCGGGCAGCAGCAGCGGGCCGTTCGCACCGATGGAGTTCGCCACCGTCGTAACCGTTTTGCCGGTGTCCACATCGAACACGGTGAGACCGTCCTTCACTCGCGCCATGAACAGACGCGAGCTGTTCGGTTCCATCTTGATGTAGTCCCACCAGGTATCCGTGCTCGGCAGCGTGACCGAAGAAGTGACCTTGTAGAGAAGAGCGCTGTCCGCCGCCTGCGCGTTCAGCGCACAGGATGCGCAGACGGCGAGCAGAACCCACGACGAACGTAATGACATCAAAACCTCCGATTCGAGTCAGCGCAGCACTGCAGCCACAGCCAACGCCACGAACGTACCGATCATGTAGCCGAACAGACCAATCAGGATCGCCGGCGTCACGACGTGCTTCTTCGGGGTGATCCACGCCGAGAATGCCGGGGTGCTCACGCTTATGGTGAGCGGCGCAGTGGCGCCCTCCAGCGACCAGGGACGCCGCAATTGTCCATCCGGCTCCCTGACAGCCGCCTGACACGCCTCGCTCTGCGGCGTGAACCACCATGCGATCGCTGTCCATCGGGCAGCAGGAACAGCACCATCATCAGAATCCGGCCGCATGGCAAGTTCATCGCTTCCAGCGCGGCGATCCACGCAGCTACGGTCCCCGTATGTAAGATCGGCTGCAGCTGCGTTGTCAGCGCCTCGAGCACGAAGGAGCGTACGCCGAACTTGTCGAACAACGCCTGTTGTGGAAACGAGAGATAGTCGACGCCGCGCTTGCGAATGCGCTCGCGACCATGTCGAGCAGCGCGAAGGTGATCGTCTTGCCCATGGACCAGCCGATGAGCGGCATGTCTGCGCGAAAGCCGTCGGCGTAGCGCTCGGCAATGAGCTGACCGTTGTAGAGCACCACAAGTCCGCGCGTCTGGTTCTGGACGCCGTCGCCTTCGAAGGCGCTCGCCATCGCGGTTTTCAAGACATCGTCTTCGAAGCCCGCAGGACGCGCGGCGGGATCGATGCGATCGCCTAGGGGCGAGGCGCTGTCCCGAGTGGGCAAGTTACGTGCGATGCGCTGCGGCTTGAAACGCAAGGCTGTTTCCCAGACTGGCAGCAGCACCGCTCCCTGTGCATTCTCGCCCGTGAAAATCGCGACCCGTCCGGCGACGCGCCGTCAGAGTCACGCGGCCTGTTTTGCGGTCGACGTCGAACTTCCTGTTGCGTCATTGATCGGGACTGAACACAGCGGACGTGAGATCCTGTGCGATGACCTTCTCCGGGTCGCGACCGGCGATGAACACGGCGCTGGCCATCAGCGGCAGCAAGCCCGGTGGTGACGACCGCTCGCTCCTTCGCGAGCGTTTCCGGCAAAGGAGCTTGCGCATGGCTAGGCCGGCCGCGAAGGTCGCGAAGGTCGCGAAGGTCGCGAAGGTCGCCAGAAGAGTGCCGAGCATGGGATGGGTGCGCATGGGCTCGATTCCTGAGAGGGTAAATTTAGTGCATACGATAAATGTTGTATTGAGGACGCTTTGTCGGAGCGCTTCCTCGGCAGCAGTGCTGGCGCTGAGTCTGACCGCGTGGACGGTCGGCTCGCATGCTGATGTCCGTGCGCGCGATCTCGGTATTCCGCTGCACGGCGAGCCGGGTGCGTTGAATGCGATCACCGACGTCGCGGGCGTCGAAGTCGGTCACAAGACGTTGATCGAAGGCGCGGGTGAGCTGCGCGTAGGAACGGGCCCGGTGCGCACCGGTGTCACTGTCGTGCTTCCGCGTGGGCGCAGCTCGACGACGCCGGTGTTTGGTGGCTGGTCCACGCTGAATGCGGCGGGAGAAATGACCGGCACCGCATGGCTCGACGAACGCGGTCTGATCGACGGTCCGATCGCGATCACCAACACTCACAGCGTCGGTGTCGTACGCGATGCGGTGATCGGATGGATGGTGAAACGCGGCTGGAAGGCAGAGTGGCATGCGCCGGTCATCGCCGAGACGTACGACGGCGTGTTGAATGACATCAATGGCTTTCATGTGCGCAGCGAGCAGTCAATGAGGCGCTCGAAGCGGCTCGCGGCGGGCCGGTTCAGGAAGGGTCGGTCGGCGGTGGCACGGGGATGATTTGCCATCGCTTCAAGGCGGCATAGGCACGTCGTCGCGACTGGCGAAGCACGGCGGGCAACAGTACGTCGTTGGCGCGCTCGTTCAGTGCAACTATGGCGACCGTCGATCAATGCGGATCGCGGGATTGCCGGCTGGCGAAAAGCTGAAGGACAAATACGTGCCGCAGCGACCGCCGAAGGACGGCGCGCGCGACGGCTCGATCATTGTCGTGATGGCTACCGATGCCCCACTGCTCCCTCATCAGTTGCAGCGACTCTCCAAGCGCGCGTCGCTAGCGTTGGGGCGCATGGGCTCGGTCGCCGGCGCGGGCTCAGGCGACATCTTCGTCGCATTCTCGACCGCCAACCCAGGACTGCAGAGTGTCGCGCACGAGGTAGCGCCGGTGCTGCAGTTCCCCAATGAGGATCTCACTGTGCTGTTCGAAGCCGCGGTGGACGCAACGGAGGAAGCGATCCTCAATGCGCTGGTTGCGGCTCGCGACATGACCGGCGTCGATGACATGAAGATCTACGCGCTACCGCACGCGGAGGTGCGCGCCATGATGAATCGCAAACCAAAGGGCAAATGAAGATGAAGAGCACGACGCCGCCACTGATGCTGCTGTCGGCGATGTTGCCTGTCGGGGCAGCCATGGCGTAGCTCGCGCCACCGGTCGAATGCCGCTCCGGCGGCAGCGCCTATGAAGTTATCGATCCGCTGTTCCACGCATTCATGAGGAAGGAGCATGTGCCCGGTGTCGTTTACGGCGTCGTGCATCGAGGCAGGCTCGTTCACTGCAGAGCCGTCGGCGTGCGCGACATTGCTAGCGGCGAGCCTGTGACCTTCGATACGGTCTTCCGGATTGCATCGATGACCAAGAGCTTCACCGCTCTCGCGGTGCTGAAGCTGCGCGACGCGAACAAGGCCGTGCTCGATGCACCTGCCGCGAAATGGGTGCCGGAGCTCGCTAGCTCTCGCTACCCGTCTACGGATACACGCGACATTCGCGTGCGAGACCTGCTTGCACATTCTGCCGGCTTCGTGACAGACGACCCGTGGGGCGACCGACAGCTCGACATGCCTGACCGCAGCTTTGCGCAGCTCGTCGGCGCCGGCATCCCGTTCGCACGCATGCCGGGCCTCGCGCACGAGTATTCGAACTACGGTTATGCGTTGCTCGGCAGCGTCGTCGGCAGCGCTGCGGGTACCCGCTATCAGGACTACGTTCGGCGCGAAGTCCTCGAACCGCTGGGCATGAAGTCCTCAGGTTTTGCTGTGTCCGCTGTGAACCCTGCGCATCGCGCGCTCGGCTATCGCTACGAAGATGCAGGCTGGCGCGAAGAGCCGGTGCTCGAGGATGGCGCGTTCACATCGATGGGCGGTCTGCATACCAGTGCCCGCGACTACGCGAGTTACGTGAGCTTTCTGCTCGACGCCTGGACCGATCGCACTCCGGCGGCGGCAAAGATCGTTGCGAAGCCTTCCCGACGGGAGCTCGCGCAGGCGTCAGCGTTCCCGGCGATTCAGGCCGCCGATGCGGCAGATCCGACTTCCTGCGCGAGCGCGGTCGTCTACGGATTCGGCATGCGCGTCTACAGCGATTGCCGCTTCAGGCATTCGTTCGGCCACTCAGGCGGATTGCCTGGCTACGGATCCAATGTGTTGTTGATTCCGGAGCACGATATCGGCGTCTTCGCGTTCGCGAACCGCACGTATGCACCGGCGGCGCTCGTCGTCAGGCAGGCGTCAGCGAGGCTGTACGACACTGGCGCACTCAAAGCCGTGAACAAGAGGGGCAGCGATGCGTTGGTGCGCATCGAGCAGGCCGTCGCGAAGATTTATGCAGCCGGATCGGTAGCGGCTGAGCCACAGGCACTCGCGGGCAATTTGCTGCTGGATCGATCGGCGGCTAGACGGGACAGGGAGGTGCAGGCACTGCGCGCGCAACTCGGTGAATGCCGGGCGCGGAGCGAGATGGACGTGCGGCATGCGCTGTCTGCCGTGCTTCGATACTCGTGCGATCGGGGCACGCTTACTGCAACAGTTCTGCTGGCTCCTGTTCAGGAGCCGTCGCTGCAGAGGCTGGACTTCACCGCATCAGACTAGTCGCACGATCACGAAGCGTGGTTACAATGGCAAAGCTGTCTCTACACCATTGCAAGGAGATTGGAATGAAACGTTCGCTCGTCACGCTCGCGCTGCTTGGCGCCATGCTGTCCACGTCGGCGTTCGCCACCGGGCTCGCCACCTGCGACTCCGGCCCGCAGGAGTCATGGCAGCCGCAGGCCAAACTCGAGGCGCAGCTGAAGGAAAAGGGGTGGCAGGTGCGTCGGATCAAGATCGACGGCGGTTGCTACGAGGTGTACGCGCTGAACGAGAAGGGTGAGCGTGTTGAGGCGTACTTCCATCCGAAGACACTTGCCCCAGTGCCTACTAAGAAGGAATGAGCGGCGACGAATCCAGCGCTAAGCGCACGATCCTGGTTTGGGATCGGATCGTGCGTGTGGGTCACTGGGGGCTCGCGCTTACCGTACTGTTCGCGTGGTTGACGCGGCACAGGCCGGGGCCATGGCATGAGTGGATCGGGTACGCGTCGCTCGCGATCATCGGTGTGAGGGTCGTGTGGGGTTGGAGAGCGTCCGGGTATGCGCGGTTCGCTGAGTTCGTGTGTGGGCCGCGGGAGACGCTAGCGTACGCGCGAGCGCTAGTTGGTGGACGCGAGCCTCGCACGCTCGGGCACAACCCGCTGGGTGGGTGGATGATCGTTGCGTTACTTGTGACTGCGACGATTGTCGGCGCGAGTGGGTGGCTCTATACGACGGATCGATTCTGGGGTGTCGGGTGGGTGGAGAGTGTGCATCGTTGGTTCACGAGTGCGCTGTGGGTGCTCGTTGGTTTGCATGTGGTAGGAGTGGTGTATACGTCCCTGCGGCATCGGGAAAATCTGGTGGGGGCGATGGTGCACGGACGGAAGGCAGCCGAGAAGCACGATCGCTCTACGGTGTATTCGGATATTCGATGATTGCCGCACGCTCTGCGTCGGCCGGTGACTGCGTGAGGTCATCGCCGGCGTTACTGCCGCCAGGCATCGTTGACACCGTGATCGCAGTAGACCGCTCACAGCCCGCAATCGTGACGATCGAGTTCTGGAATGCGAGGTCGCCTCGCAGCCAATCATCTTCCTGGTGGGTTCCGAGCCACTCGACAAGTCCCGCTGCCGTTTGCGGCTTTCACGAAGACACCCGAGTGGTTACAACCGCCGCTGAATCCCGGTGCGGGCCTGGGCGTTGACAGGCAAGGCTCAACGAGCACTGCCTTTCGCGAAAGCCTAGGAATTCATGCTCTTCGAGTCGATGACAGTGCTTGGTTATTTGACTGGTTCGATGTCAGCACCGCCCGCTTGACTCTCGGGCGGAGAATCCCATGTACTCATGCGCCCGCTGCACCTGGATCCGCCCGATCTGCGCTCGTGCGGATGCATGATAAGTCAAGGAGGTCCTTTCATGTATACGAACCACCGGTCATTCGAGTGGAAAGACCAGGAGCTGTTCGCTCGCGCTTCTTCCGACTTCAACCCGATCCACATGGACACAGTGAGCGCTCGTCGCACGTATTCCGGCGCGCCAATCGTGCACGGCATGCACTCGCTCATCTGGGCCCTGGATTGTGCGGCGAGCAGCGGACTTGCCATCGAAGGCGCCAGCAGCCTCAAGGTGCAGTTCTTGCAGCCAGTCTATGTCGGAGACGAGGTAGTCGTGGAAATCTCGCAACCGAAGCCGCCACAGCTGCGCGCCCGCATGCTCGTCGGCGGCGAGGAAGTGCTTGCTGCTTCGCTCGGGCTGAATGACACGCCCCGGGGCATCTTAGCGTTACATCCGAGCGGCGACTGCGTTCTGCCACCCGAACAGCCGACGGATCTCGCTTTGGCCGAGATGACTGGCTTAGGCGGATGCTTGAGGTTCGGACCGGGAAGCACGCAGCTCGATGCGATGTTCCCTAATGCAATCGCGGTGTTTGGCAGACAGCGGATAGCCGCACTCGCATGCTCGTCCTGCCTCGTTGGTATGGTTGTTCCCGGTTTGCACTCGATGTATTCCGGACTCGAGGTGTCACTTTGCTCAGACGGCGCCGTCCCCCCCGCGGCGCTTGTCTTTTCAGTCGAGTCAGTCGTGGAGCGATTTCGCCTCGTGCGCATCGCTGTCGCGGCACAAGGCTTACGAGGTTCGCTGGAAACTATCAGCCGCATGCCGCCGGTCCGCCAGATAGGGATCCAACAGTTGAGATCCGTGGTCTCAGAAGGTGAGTTTCGTGACTGCGTCGCCCTGATCATTGGTGGTTCGCGTGGTCTCGGCGAACTGACGGCGAAGCTCATCGCTGCAGGCGGCGGCCGCGTCGTCCTCACTTACGCAAGCGGCAAAAAGGACGCCGACGCACTCGCTCGCGAACTCGCTGACGCAGGCGCAAGCTGCACAAGCCTGCTGTACGATGTGCGGCTGCCAGCGGCCGAACAACTCAAGATGCTCGAAGTGGTGCCGACTCAGCTCTACTATTTCGCGACCCCAGCGATCTTCCGGCGCAAGGACGGGCTGTTCGACGAGCGGCGCTTCTCAGAGTTCAATGAGTTCTACATCAAAGGCTTTTTCGACCTGGTGCAGACCTGTTCCCGTGCGAGCTCAAGTGGTTTGCGAGTGTTCTACCCGTCAAGCACAGCGCTCGATGAGCGGCCAGCGACGATGACCGAGTACACGATGTCCAAGGCGGCGGCGGAAGTCTTGTGTGCCGATCTGGCGAAGTTCGTTCCGGGAACACACATCATCGTGCGCCGTCTGCCGCGTCTCCCGACTGATCAAACGAACTCCGTCGTACCTGGTAAGACCCTAGATGCCGTTGAGGTTTTGCTGCCGATCGTGCGCGAGATGCAAACGCGTGCCACGCGACGCGCCGTCGGCTGATCATTGGAGTCAGCCGTTACGCAGGACAGTACGATCGACGCGGCGAACGTCCGTCACTCCCGCCAGGGCCATGCTCACCTCCAACTCACTACGCACGATCTCCAGCGCGCGGCGCACTCCCGCTTCACCGCCTGCCGCGAGCGCGTATAGAAATGCTTTGCCAATGAAGCAGGCGCGAGCTCCGCGAGCGAGCGCCTTGAGGACGTCCTGACCTGATTGCACACCGCCGTCGAATAGCACCTCGCAACGTCCCGCAACAGCCCCCACCACTTCCGGCAGGACCGCGATGCTGGACGGCGCGCCGTCCAGTTGCCGCCCGCCGTGATTGGAGACCACAATCGCGTCGACCCCAGTACTGACTGCGTTGCGCGCATCCTCGGCGTCCAGGACGCCTTTGAGTATCAATCGACCCGGCCAACGGCTGCGCACCCACTCGACATCACGCCACGTGAGAGAGACATCGAACTGCGAAGCAATCCACTGCGACAGCGTCTTCGTTCCGCCAGAGCCTTTCATTCGGCGCTCCAGGTTGCCGAGCGTGCGCCGCTTACCCATCAGCACGCTCACGGCCCAACGCGGCTTTGTGGCGATGTCAATCGCGTTCCGAAGCGTCAGGCGCGGCGGTATACTCAGGCCATTCTTGACATCGCGCCGGCGCAAGCCCTGCACCGTGAGATCCAGCGTCAACACCAATGCGCTGCACTCAGCGGCGCAGGCCCGCGCGATTAGCTCCTCATTGAAGCTCCGATCTCGCATCAAATAGATCTGAAACCAGAATGGCCGAGTGGTCGCGGCGCGCACGTCCTCAATCGAGCAAATGGACATCGTACTCAGTACGAAAGGTACTCCCGCGCTTTGCGCCGCGCGGGCGCCGCAGATCTCACCATCGCGATGAAATAACCCCGTCAGCCCGGTCGGCGCAATACCGACCGGCAAGCTCCAGGTTTCGCCGAGCACGGAAGTGGCGACGGAGAGCGAGCTCAAGTCGACCATGACGCGCTGGCGCAACTGCAGCGCTCGCAGATCCGCACGGTTGCGCTGGAGCGTGAGCTCGTCGTACGAGCCGCAATCCGCGTACTCGAAAATAGCGCGCGGCACGCGTCGGCGCGCGATTTGCCGCAAGTCGTCGATGCACGTGACGAGCTTCATCGACACTTGCGATCTTCAACCATTGTCGCTGCCCGCCGGTTGGCCAAGTGGATCCTCGTTCCAAGGATAGAACCGACTGGGATCCACGCGGGTGTACTGAAGCAGCCTCGGATCGGGGGGCACTGCTCCGGGCGTCGTCATGTAGATGATCTCACCCGCCATATCGACGAAGGCGCCGTAGAAGTGCTGAGTGGACTTGACCAGCAAGACGCGTCGCTGCCTTGGATCG
Source organism: uncultured Gammaproteobacteria bacterium (assembly GCA_963838635.1). GTDB lineage: Bacteria > Pseudomonadota > Gammaproteobacteria > Steroidobacterales > Steroidobacteraceae > Steroidobacter. The sequence continues at coordinate 19,532 of CAWISC010000071.1, forward strand.
ACTCCAAGGTCGCTGAAGATGGATGGACTCAAGCACTGAGACCGCTTGCTGCTCACCACGATGTCGATGCCGCGGCAGTGCACGGCCGCGACATCTCCAAGAGAGACCAGGAACGGCGGACCTGATTGCTGCGGAAAGGAATGCATGTAGTTCTGCCGGAGCGAGAGCACCGTGACTTCGAGGTCGAGCGAGTTGCCCGACGATGGCCCGGCCTTTCCCCCAAGCCTGACTGACAGGTTGGCGCCTGCACCCGCTTTCTTTGCCAGGGAGACAACCTCGGGGTCGTAGACGATCGCCGCTGCGACGCTGGTCGCGCTACGCTCCAGCAACCATCGCAGAGCAAAAGTGGAGTCGCCAGGCGCGCCCGCCCCCACATTGTCCGATTGATCTGCGACGACCACCGGGGCGCGCCCGCTCGACAGCGCCCGCGGCAAAGCAACCTCCATGGGCAGCGAGAGCGAATCAAAGCCGATCTCTCGCCGCATCGCGTAAGCCCGCATCCCGAACTCTCGCGCGACCTGCTCCGCAAGCTGCTGATCATTGTCGGTGAGGACCAGCACTTTTGCGCCGAGATGCGGCACATCAGCGAACTGAAAACCGTGACCGAATGAGATCGACAACACACGGTGGCGCTGTTCCGCCTGTGTCATGGCGTCCACGAAGGCGCGCAGCGGCTGGCTCGAAGTCGGATATAGACCGATCATTCGGCAATCGAACAGCGCCTTGACGGGGCGAACCAATCCGCGTTTCGCCGCGATCGCCAGTTCGAAGACCTCTCGGGCGCGGACGTGGATATCGGTGTGCGGATACGCCTTGTACGTGACTACGATGTTCGCCGGTGCGACCTTCGCAGCAGACAGGTGGCAGTGCAAATCGAGTTCTACACCGATGACAGTATCTATACCGACGATGTCCCGGACGCGACCGATGATGTCCTGTTCGCAGTCATCGTAGCCCTGCGCGAGCATCGCACCGTGCAGGTTGAGCAGCACGACATCGACTGGCATCGCCCTTCGCAGGTCGCTCAGAATTTCATCGCGTATCGACTCGTAGGCGGACCGCACCGTGCGTCCGGCAGGCTGCGCCCAAGCGTTCAGGCTGAGCACAAATTTGTCGCCGCGAGCCTCCGCAAGCCGTCCCCAGACTGCCGACAGATCCAGGCCCGGATGATCGGTACGACCCGCCGCTGCGTCAGCGGCACGCTGTATGGTGAAGTCAGCGAATTCTGTAAGGACGGGGCAAAAGGTGTTGGTTTCGGTCGAGACTCCAGCGGCGAATATTCTCATTGACGCTGCAGACCGCCGCTCAACGCCCCTCACGCACCAGCCGCTTGAGGTTCTCGAAGAACTGAGTCATGAATTCATCCATGAAGGTGTCGAGCTCCTGCTTCCGTCGGGCGTGGAAATCTTTGTCACCCTTGCCCAAATGCGCGTCGATCATGAGAAACGTGACGCGCGTCTTGCCACCGCACTCGTTGATAAAGATGCCGTCGAACGACATCCACTCTCTGCTGTTCCCATAACTACCTCCCTCTTCGGGCATCACCTCCAGGGCGATGTACCTGTATGGGATGACCTCCGCGACGCCGTAGAGGTGATAATGCGGATGAGGCGTGTCCTTGCCTAGGTTGCGCGGCCATACCTGCTCGAAATGACCCACCTTGCCCGCCTCGCCCGTCAGCGTTTCCAGGCGATGCGCGGACATCCAGCCGCGAATGTTCAGCGCATGCGGCCAGACTTGCTCTGCGGGGCTCTCGATCAGCGTCTCCCGCCACACATAAATGGATTCATAGGGCTTATGCTCCAGGCTGGTGCGCTGCGCTGCCATTCTTGAGTCCTTCGGTTCCGATTAGAACGGGCTGCGCCTGATCGCGGGATGCTTCACTGCGCTCCAGTAAGACCGGCATAGATCACCTTCTGTACCCCTAGCGGGTGCAGCTCGCCTGGCGCTGTACTTCTCGCGATGGTCCGCAGCCCTTCATCCCTGGACACCATGTCCAGCAGCGACATCCTCAACAGTTCGTTGTCGACGATCGGCGCGACGATGCCGCCGAGCTCGAGCTCTTGATGCGTGCGTGTGACGTCAAAGCGGATGTTCGCCACTGAGCGCACATTGCGTTCGTGCTCCCGAAACGATGCTTCGTCCATCGCAAAGAGCGACTCGACCAGTGGCACGACTGGCAACGACTCTCCAGCCTGATGCAGGGACCGGATCTGGTCGAGCCATCGATAGTACGGCAGCAACTCGAGCGGCTTGTGGAGAATCCCGTTGCAGCGCTCGAACACGCCATCGACCCGGTGCTCCGCAGAGGAGATATGGAAGAGCCCTCCGCCTTGTCGATGCCGGCTGGCGAGGAACACCACGGCGCGAGCCACATAGTCTACCGGCGTCGGCGCCATTGGATAGCAGTAGTTCTCGATGGCGTAGCCGGAGAGCAGGCAGCTCTTCATGACTCGATACACCGCTTGCAGCTGGTCGAAGCGGCCGAGTTGCGCGTCCGCCCACACCAGCCCCAGACGGAAGATGTTGCAGGCGACACCCCGCTCCGAGGCAATCATGAAGATCTTTTCAGCCACCCACTTGCTGGCCAGGTACCCATGGGAGTGTCGATGCTGCTCGCTGTCGATCGGGGTCTGCTCGTCTACGGTGCGCAGCGGATCGCTTGCCGAAGCGCCGAAGACGCCCATGGTTGAGATGTAGTTGATCGTCTTGGGCGTCTCGCTCGTCGCCAACTCAAGCAGCTCCCGGGACGCATCTACGTTGGCCGCCTTGGCCATCGCGTACGGCTCCAGGTGGTTCATGCTGGTTGCGCAGTGATAAATGCAGTCAACCTCCCGGCTCAGGTGGCGATAGTTGGCCTCGTCGAGGCCCAGTCGGGGCAGCCGCAGATCGCCATTGACGACGGCGATACGCGACTCGAACTCATCGCGCCAGAGATCCCAGTACATCAGCGTCGTTCGCAGCCGCTGTTCAGCCAGACGCTGCGACTGCGCCCGCACCAAGCAATAGATTTTGGCGCTGGTGTCGCTCAGCAACTGAGCCAGCAAGAACCGGCCTACGAAGCCGGTGGCGCCGGTCAGCATCACTACTCTCGTCGATGCGCGCCGTGGCTGTTGCAGCGGCGCGATCTTCGGGTCGAGAGTGGCTTCGCGAGCGAGCTGCACGAGATCGTCGCCCGGCGCGTTGCCGCTGATCCACGCCGCGAGATTGCGGACAGTGGGATTCTTGTAGATGTCAGTTACCCGCACGCTGCAGCGAAAAACCTGATTCATTCGGGACAACGCCTTCAACGCCAGCAACGAATGCCCGCCCAGCTCGAAGAAATTGTCGTCGCGACCGACGCGTCTCTGACCGAGCACGGCCTGCCAGATTCGCGCGACGCCCTCTTCGGTCGCTCCTTGCGGAGGCTCGAAAGCGCGCATGGCATAGGCGTCCTCTCCGGGCGCCGGCAGCGCCCGTCGATTCAGCTTGCCGCTGGGGGTGAGCGGCAAAGAGTCGAGAACGACGAACACGCTGGGCATCATGTAATCGGGCAGCAGCGCCTTGAGATGCGCCCGCAGCTGCTCGGCGCCTAGCTCAGCGCCCGTCGTGCACGGTGACGTAGGCCACCAGGCGTTGCTCGCCAGCAGCTCCTTCGCGCGCCACGACGGCTGCCTCGCGCACCTGGGCGTGCTTGGCGAGCTGAGCTTCAATCTCGCCCAACTCGATGCGAAAGCCTCTGATCTTCACCTGGTCGTCGTTGCGACCCAGATACTCGATCATCCGTCCAGCGCGATTCCATCGGCCGAGATCGCCGGTCCTGTACATCCTAGCCCGCGCATCGGTGGTGAACGGATCGGGCAGAAAGCGCTGCGCGGTCAGCTTCACGGTCGATGCAGGTAGCCACGGGCTACGTTCGCGCCTGCGATATGAATTTCTCCAGCGACGCCGAACGGCACCGGTCGGCCGTGCGCGTCCAGGATGTAGATCTGCGTATTGGCGATCGGCGCGCCGATGGCGGGCAATGCCGGCCACTGCGCAGGATCGCCTTGCAGCGTGAGCGCAGTAACGACATGCGTTTCCGTCGGGCCATAATGATTGTGCAGTTGACAGTCTTCGAGGCGTCGAAAAAGCGCAACCGTTTCCGGACCGACTCGCAACTGCTCACCCGCAGTGATGACCTCGCGCAGTCGACTCAAGTCGATCGTCGTCCCTTCATGGCACTCCGCCAGACACTGCAGCATCAGCGGCGGCACGAACAGCCGCTCGATCCCTTGATCTCTCAGCAGCTCCAGCAGCGCGCGGGCGTCACGACGCATCCACTCATCGAGCAGCACCAACATGCCGCCCGTGCAAAGCGTCGAGAAGATCTCCTGAAACGCCACATCGAAGCTCAGGGCGGCGAACTGCAGCGTTCTGCGCGGCTGGCCGAGACGGACGTGAGTACGATGCCACTGGATCAGGTTCGCCATCGCGCGATGCGGCATCGCCGTTCCCTTCGGCGCGCCCGTCGAACCCGACGTGTAGATCACATAGACGAGGTGGCTGCGAAATCAGTCCGGCAGCTCGATTCTCCCCAGATTGCCATCCGGCTCCGCGGCGATTCGGGACGCAGCCGTGTCGATATCGACGATCGCAGCCGTCGCCGGCAACAGCTCTTCAGATGCGCCTGAGTCAGGACCACGCGCGGCGCCGCGTCCTCCAGCATGTACCGCAGCCGCTCCGATGGGATAGTTCGGATCCAGAGGCAGGTAGGCCCCGCCAGCCTTGAGGATGCCGAGCACGCCGATCACCATCTCGATACAGCGATCGAAGCACAGATCCGACCAGCTCATCAGGCCCGACGCCGCTGCCCCGCAGATATCGCGCCAGCTGGTTCGCTTTGCGTTGAGCTCGGCATAGGTCAGCGATCGATCTCCATGGATGACGGCGACTGCCGCGCCGGCGTGCGCGCCGCCTGCTCCTCGAACAGCTCATGGATGAGCAATTCCGCCGGATACGGCGCTGTCGTCGCATTGAACACTTCGATCACCTGCCGGCGCTTCGGCCTGCGACAGGATGCTCAGCGACAAGGCGGGCGCATGCGACCCTTGCTCCAGCGCCTCGATCAGCGACTCGACCGCGGTGTTCAGACAACCCAAAAGGCGTCGCGGATCGATCCGCCGGTCCGTCTGCGTCACCAGCGAGAAGCCCTCACCGAGATCGTCCACTGACAGCGTGATCGGATAGTTCGTTCGCTCCTGCGCAGCCATGGCACTCGATTCCAACTGCTCCGCCGACCACTGCGCTGCAGGAGTCTGGAACGCTGTGCCGATAGTTGAGCAGCGCGCTGAACAGCGGCGCCGACCCTGCGATGCCGCTGCAGCGCTGCGCATCGGCCAGCGAGGCCTGCTCGTGCCTGAGCAGCTCCACCAGCTCGCGCTGCGTCTGCTCGACCAGGTCCTGCGCCGTCATCCGCTCCAGCTGCAGACGCAGCGGCAGCGTGTTGATGAACATTCCCAGAGTCCGCTGCGCGCCGGCGCTGCCCTGCAGCCGACCCAGCAGCACAGTGCCGAACACGACATCGTCTCGTCCGCTGGTGTGCGCAACGACCAGGCCCCACGCCGCATGAAACAGCGTCGCCGCACTCACGCCCGCGCGCCGCGCCTGCGCGCGCACGCGCCTTGCAAGAGCTAGCTCCACCTGCTGCCGCGCCTCGTCGATTTCGCTGCCGTCGCCGTGCACATCCAGCAATCCGAACGGCGCCGTGGGCTCTCGACGTCCCGAGCTTGCCGCCGAAGAAGGCTTCGGTCGTCGCAAGTTCGTGCGTACGCCAGCGCCTGCGCCACATGATTGCGATAAGGGCAGCGGGGACCGCATGCGCTGTCGCTCCCTTCGAGCAGGGCGACGACCTCGGCGATCACGATCTCCAGCGCGATATGATCAAGCATGATGTGATGGAGTTGCAGCACCGCGTACCAGGCGTCCGTGCGGATCAGCTGCGATCTGCAACCTCACCAACGGGGCGCGCCGCATATCCAGCCGTTGCTGACGCAATTGCAGCCGCTCCTCCATCTGCTCGCGTACGTCCATGTCCTTCGATAGTTGGATCTCGCTGACCGGCAGCGTGCGTGGCGATACACCACCTGCACGGCGCTGCGGCAGCTGCTCCCACAGCACCGCCGTGCGCAGCACGTCGTGACGATCGATCACCGCCTGCAGCGCTGCGATCAGCTCTTCCAAGCGCTCGCGCGAGCGATACGAGAGCAGCGATCGGTAGGACGTACGCATCGCCCCGCTCTTCATCGAGCAGGTGATGAAACAGGATGCCTTCCTGCAGCGGCGCCAGCGGATAGATGTCCTGGATGTTCGCGGCCCCGCCCGGTACCGCCTGCGACGATCCGCTCGATGTGCTGCTGCTCCAGCTCCACCAGCGGCAGCATCTGCGGGGTGATCGCGCTCGCATCCGGGCGGAATCAGATTCGGCGGCACCTCGAACTGCTCCGACCGCCTCGCTCGCCAGCACGCTCGCCAGATCCGCCAGCGTCGGGCTCTCGAACACGCGCCGCACCGCCGCCGACAGCCCCACCCGCCGCAGCCGCTCCATCATCTGCACGATCAGCAGCGAGTGACCGCCGAGCTCGAAGAAGTTGTCGTGCCGGCCGACGCGCTCCACCGCAGCAGCGACTGCCAGATCCCCGCGAGGATCTCCTCCACCTCTCCTTGCGGCGCTTCGTACTGCGCGACTGCACGTACGCATCCAGCTCCGGCGCCGGCAGCGCGCGCCGATCCAGCTTGCCGTTCGGGGTCAGCGGCAGCCGCTCCAGCACCACGAACGCGCTCGGCACCATGTACTCCGGCAGCGCCTCCTTCAGGTGCGCCCGCAGCTCCTCGACACTCGGCGCTCGTCCGCCTGCTCATGCGCCACGACATACGCCACCAGGCGCTTCTCGCCAGGCACATCCTCCCGCGCGATCACCACCGCTTCCTTCACCTGCTCGTGGCGCATCAGCTGCGCCTCGATCTCCCCCAGCTCGATCCGGAAGCCGCGGATCTTCACCTGATGATCGTTGCGTCCCAGGTACTCGATCGTCCCGTCCGCTCGCCAGCGCCCCAGGTCCCCGGTCTCGATACATCCGCGCCTGCGGATCGGCGCTGAACGGATCGCGGACGAAGCGCTCCGCGGTGAGCTCCGGCTCGATTCAGATAACCGCGCGCAACGCCCGCTCCGCCGATATAGATCTCTCCCACCACCCCGACCGGCACCAGCTCGCACTGCGCGTCCAGAATGTAGATCTGCGTGTTCGCGATCGGGTGCCCACTGTCAGCGTCGAATCCTCTGCTCCCGCGGCATTGCGATCCAGGTCGAATACGTCGTCGTCTCGGTCGGCCCGTACAGGTTGTAGACGCACTCCACCGCGCTCTGCGCGAAAATCCGCTCTACCAACTCCCGCTTCAGCGCCTCGCCCGCCAGATTCACGACCCGCATGCTCGCCGGCAGCCCGCCGGCGTCCAGCAGACTGCTGATCGCCGAGGGCACCGTATTGATGAGCGTCACCTTTGCGTCAGGCTCGCTCGCCAACGCAAGCGCGTTCTGCGCCATCCGCAGGGTCCCGCCACTCACCAGCGGCACGAAGCACTCGTACACCGAGAGGTCGAAGTTCAGCGACGTCGACTGCAGTGTCTGCTCGAAAACTTCGGCGCTCATCGCCGACTGCGCCCAGCAGATCAGGTTCACCGCATTGCGGTGCTCAATCGCCACGCCCTTCGGCTGACCGGTCGAGCCGGAGGTGTAGATCACGTAAGCGAGGTTGCTGCTGCCCGTCCGGCTCGACGCTCTGTCGAGATTGCGTCCCCGATTCCTGCGCGAGCTCGTCCCACTGAGCATCCAGCACGAAGACGTTCTTCGCTGTCGGCGCCCGACCCTTCAGGTGCTCCTGCGTCAGCACCACGATAGGCGCGGCGTCCTCCAGCATGTACTCGAGCCGGTGCTGCGGATAGTTCGGATCGAGCGGCACGTAGGCGCTTCCGGACTTCAGGATCCCCAGAATCCCGCCACCATGTCGATGTCGCGCTCCACGCACAGACCGACGAACCGGTCCGGACCCGCGCCCTGTCGTCGCAGGTGCCTCGCCAGCCGGTTCGCCCGACTGTTCAACTGCCTGTAAGTTAGATGCTGGCCGCCGCAGATGACCGCGACCTCGTGCGGCGTGCGCTCCACCTGCGCCTCGAACAGCTCATGAATCAGTCGCTCCCGCGGATAGGGCGTGTGCGTAGCATTGAATGTAGTCAGCAGCAGTTGACGCTCATCCTCGCTCAGGAACTGAATCGCACCTGCTTGCTGCCGCGTATCGCGAACCATCTCTCGCAACAGGGTTTGGAAGTAGCCAACCCACCTGCGAATGGTCGTTCCATCGAACAGGTCGGTCGCATAGTTCACGCTGGCTGCGATCCCGTCAGGCGACTCCTGAATCGCCAGGGTGAGATCGAACTGTGCGCTGCATAACGAGGCCCGCTCCTCGATCAGAATCAGGTGAGGCAGATCGATGCGGGCCGGCAATCCGCTCTGAAAGTCGAACATCGACTGAAAGACAGGACTGTGGCTCAAGTTTCGTTCCGGCTGCAGAGCCTCGACCACCTGCTCGAACGGAACGTCCTGGTTTGCGTACGCCTTTACCAGAGTCTGCTTAGCCTGATGCAGTAGGTCCGTCAGCGGCGCGTCATCGTCGACGCGAATGCGAACGGCAATGGTGTTGACGAAAAAGCCGATCACTCCTTCAAATTCCGCACGACGGCGATTCGCCACTGGAATGCCCAGCACCACGTCACTCTGGCCGCTGAGGCGCGATAGCAGGATCGACCAGGCGGTGAACAGAGTCATCGCAAGCGTGCATTCGAACCGACGCGAGAGCGACTTGAGCTGCGCCGCGAGATCTCGATCGAGCGCGCTGCAGACCACGGCGCCACGATAGCTCTGAACCTGCGGACGAGGACGATCGGTCGGCAACTCCAACATCGCAGGGGCCGCGCCCAGGTGCTCCTTCCAGTACTGCAGCCGCTCAGGCAGTCCCTCGTCCACCGACGCGTCGCGCTGCCAATGCACGTAGTCGGCGTACTGGATCGGCAATGCCGGCAAGGCCGCCGGTTCCCCCTGCTGGCGAGCGCGATACAAAACGGCCAGCTCGCGAATCAGCACGCCATTCGACCAACCATCGGAAACGATGTGATGCACGATGATCAGCAGCACATGCTCAGACGACGACAATCGCAGCAGGCGCCCTCGGATGAGCGGGCCAGTGCTCATGTCGAAGGGTAATTGCAGCTCATCTCTCACATGCCGCTGCAGCTCTTCCAGTTGTCGCCCGGGTGCTTCATTCGACAGGTCCATCTGCAGCAGAGCGACTCTCGCCTCGCGCAGTATCTCTTGGATCGGCTCGCCGTCCGCATCAGAAAAGACCGTGCGCAGCGATTCGTGCCGACTTACCAGCGCATCCAGCGCTGCCTGCAGCGCTGGGTAATCCAGCTCGCCGCGGAATCGCAACTGAACTGGAATGTGATAGGCGATACTACTGCCCTCCAGCCGATCGATGAACCAAAGACGCTGCTGAGTCCCCGATGCCGGCGCGCGCACCGGCCCGACCTGGCCGTCACGCCAATCGGACCGCACCGGCTTCGCGGCGGGAGAAGTCTTCGGCAGGAGCCGCTCGAGCAGCTTGCGCTTCTCGATCGAGAGCGATGCAATCTTGTCCGAGGCAGCGGTTTCTTTCATCACAACCCTCTCTGAGCAGTGGTCTCCTGCAGGAGCTCCCGCGCTCTACTTTCAGGCATCGATGCGAGCGTCTCGAGCAGATCTTCGATCTCGGCGCCGCCAGCAGCGACTCTTTCGAGCAACTGCGAGCTGCGAAGCTCTTCGATGTGAGCGGCAAACTCGCTGAGGGTTGGACAGTCGAACATGGACCGCATCGGAATATCCAAGGACCATTGGGACTCGATGCGGGCGATGGCTTGCATGACCAGCAGCGAGTGCCCTCCTAGTTCGAAGAAATTGTCCTGTCGCCCGATGCGCTGCACTTGCAAAAGCGACCGCCAGATTTCCGCCAGCGTCTCCTCCACGTCCCCTTGCGGAGCGTGGTAGCGTTGGCTCGCATAGGCGCCCCGCTCCGGCGCCGGTAGCGCCTGCCGGTCGAGCTTCCCGTTCGGCGTCAACGGCATGCTTTCCATATGCACGAATGCGCTCGGCGCCATGTGGGCGGGCAATGTAGCGTGGAGATGCGTTCGCAACTCCTCTGCGCTCGGCGGTGAAGACCCCTCATGCGAGGCCACATACGCCACCAACTGCTTCTCGCCTGGCGCGTCCTCACGAGCAACCACCACCGCTTCCTTCACGCGTTCATGGCGCAGCAACTGCGCCTCGATCTCGCCGAGCTCGATGCGGAAGCCGCGGATTTTCACCTGATGATCATTGCGACCGAGACACTCGATTACGCCGTCCGCTCGCCAGCGCCCGAGATCGCCCGTCTTGTACATCCGGGACCATGGGTCGGCGCCGAACGGATCACGCATGAACCGCTCAAGGGTCAGCTCCGGACGGTTCAAATAGCCACGTCCAACGCCGTCTCCGCCGATGTAGATCTCGCCAACCACCCCCAACGGAGCCGGTTGCAAACCCGCGCCGAGGACGTAGATCCTCCGGTTCGGCATCGGCGTCCCGATATGCGGCGCCGTCATGTCACCCGTGATGCGAGCAGCAGTCGAGTCGACCGTGCATTCCGTTGGCCCATAGACGTTGTAGAAATCGATGTGTGCGCAGCTCGCGAGGCGCTTCCACAGTTCGATCTCGATCGGCTCGCCGCCCACGAGAACCAAGCGCAGCGAGGTCGCGTTTCGTTCGAGCAACCCCGCAGCCACCCAGGACTTACACTGTGAGGGAGTGCAGTCGATCGCTTCGATGTGATGGTCTTTCAAGAATTCCAGCAACAGTCTCGGATCCCGGCGCGCCTCGTACGGCACGAGGTGGAGCGTGCGACCGTCGATGAGCTGCACGAACTGCTGCACAGACGCGTCAAAGTTGAAAGATGCGTTTAGCGCGACCCGTGCGCACCCGCGAGTCCGACGATAGAGCTGGTCGAGCCCGTGATGCAGATTCAGAATGCTGGCGTGATCGATCATGACCCCCTTCGGCTGCCCTGTGGATCCGGAGGTGTAGAGCACGTACGCCAGGCGATCGGCTAGCAGTCCGCTGCTGCCCAGCCTGTGAGATGCGTTGTCGCCGATCTTGCGCCAATCGCTGTCTAGCGCCAGAACTTCCGCCGATGTCGCAGGCAATCTGTCCCGCAGCTTCGCCTGCGTGAGCACCACAAGCGGAGAGGCGTCCGTCAGCATGTACTGCAGCCGCTCCGCTGGATAGCTCGGATCGAGCGGTACATACGCGGCACCGGCCTTCCAGACGCCTAGCAGCCCGATCAGCATCTCCAAGCTGCGCTCGACGCAAATACCGACGAGCTTGCCCGCCTCGACCCCCAAGCCTCGGAGATGCCGCGACAGTTGGTTCGCGCGTGCGTTCAGCTCGGCATAGGTCAGCGACTGACCTTCGTACGTCACCGCCGCTGCATGCGGCGTTCGCTCCGCCTGCTCCTCAATGAGCTCGTGAATCACCTTGTCGCGCCGATATGCGCTGCTCGTCGCATTGAAGTGTTCGAGCAATTGCCGGCGTTCCTCGCTGAGCAGCAACGGCAACCTGCTTACCGGTTGCTCCTGATCGCCCACCACGGCCTCCAGCAGCGACATGAAGGATCGAATCCATCGGCCGATGGTTGCTTCATCGAAGAGGTCCGTCGCGTAGTTGAGACCGCCCACGATTCCTTCTGGCGATTCCTGCAGCGACAACGACAGATCGAATTGCGCAGTGTCGAGCGCTTCATACCCTGGCGTCACGACGAGCCCAGCCCACCCGGGCGACTCGCTGAATGGCGCCGGCCAGTCGAACATCACTTGAAATAAGGGGCTATGGCTCAGACTGCGTACCGGCTGCAGGGCCTCGACTACGTGATCGAGCGGAACATCCTGGTGGGAGTACGCATCCAGCAGCGTACCCTTCGATCGCCGCAACAGCTGCGCGACGCCGGGATCGTCATCCATGCACATGCGCACCGCGACCGTGTTGACGAAGAAGCCAACCAGTCCTTCGAGCTCGGAGCGCGGCCGGTTGGTTACAGGCATGCCGATGACGACATCATTCTGGCCGCTCAACCGGGCCAGCAGGATCGCCCACGCCACCTGCAAGGTCATAGCGAGGGTCAGTTCGTGACGTCGCGATAGCGACTTCAATGCCCTGGTCAGTTCGAGATCGACGGTGACAGGCAACGTCGCGCCGCGATGACTTTGCATCTGCGGGCGTGGCCGATCCGTCGGCAACTCCAACAAGGCCGGTGCGCCGCGCAGGTGGCGCACCCAGTAGCCAAGCCGCTCGCCCGCCCGGCTGTCGCTCGCCGCTTGCCGCTGCCAGCGGGCGTAGTCGACGTACTGTAACGGCAACGGCGGCAACTCTGGCGACTGCCGGCCGCACTGCTTGTCGTAGAAGATCCCGAGTTCTCTGAGCAATACATTCACAGACCAGCCGTCGGAGACGATGTGATGCATCACGAGGAGCAGGAGGTGCTGATTGACCGCCGTCTGCAGCAGCACGCCTCGAATCAGCGGTCCCTCGCGCAGGTCGAACGGCGCACGCAACTCCTCCTCGACGCAGCGTTGCATCGCCTGCTGCTGCGGGCGCGGCGCGAGCTCCTGAAGATCCGCGACACGAAGCGCGAACGCAGTCGCAGGCCGAACTTTCTGAGCCGCCTTTCCGCCGACTTCGGTGACCACCGTACGCAATGCTTGATGACGTTCGAGCAGTGCATTCAGCGCTTCCTGCAACGCCACCCGATGCAGTTCGCCCTCGATATTCAAGGTGACAGCGATGTGGTACGCAATGCTGCTTCCCTCCAACCTATCGATGAACCACACGCGCTCCTGTGTCGAGGACAGCGGCGCCGGCCCCTCTGCTTCGCTCTGCTGGATCGAGCTTGCGCGGGTAGCGGCGTCTGCGAGCTTCAGCGCGACCGCCTCCACCGTCGGGCCTTCGAAGAAGTCGTAGATGGAGATTTCCTTGCTCAGAACGGAGCCGATCCGCGCGATCGCACGCACCGCAAGGAGCGAATCGCCCCCCAGATCGAAGAAGTCGTCGCCGACGCCGACTTGCTGCAAGCCGAGAATGTCGCGCCAGATCTCCGCGATCGCACGCTCCGCTGGGGTGCGTGGCGCAACGTAGCTGCCTGTGGGCTGCCGTAGTCGTGCAGTCGCCTCGCCAACGGCCGTCAGCATGTCGGCGACGCGACTCAACTTTAATGCGGTCTCGTGCCAAAGAGTAGCGAAGCGCGCCTGATCCGCATCGCTTTTCACGATCACGGTACGCGCCGCCTCAGCGTTGCTCAGCACCTCGTCTGAGCAAACCGGATGCTTACCCCACAGCGCAACCAGCTCGACTGGCGCCTCGAACCAGCGTTCCGATGCGTCCAGACGACGCTCCGACTGCGTGATCTCCCACTGCTGGAATGATTGCTCCAGGAACTTCCGCGCTGGAGCGTTGCGCGCTGTCTGGCGATACCGCAGCGTGATGCTCGAGCACCCCGCACGCCGCGCAAGTTGCGCAAGTTCGTTGACGATCCTGTGCTCGACGCCGCGGCCAAGCGCGCGGCAACTCAGCACGAATGTGTCGACTTCGATTGTCGCACGCCTCGTTCGGAACAGGATTGCCCCCACCAGCCCATAGTCGCCGAAACGGTCTGCGACGTTCACCACCCAGATGTCGACGTCGCCCGCGCGGCGCAAAGCCTCCAGTTCGGTTGCGTGTCGGCGAATGCCGGTCAGGTTGAACTGGGTAGTTCGTTGGATGAGTTCGGCGACCCGAGCCAGCTGCGTGCGCTGCATGGGCCCCACTTCCACCTGCAGTTCGAGCGTGGCCAGGAACTCATCCAGATCGGTGGCGTGCGTGAGCGCCTGATTGCGCGCCCGATTCTGTCGATACATCTGCGTTCGGCGCTTCGCCTCGTCGGTGACGGACAGAAGATCGAAAGCCCAGACGTGATCGACGAAGTGTGCGATCTCCGCAGCAGCTTGCGGCAGCTGCAATGTCAGTACTTCGGGACAGTGCGCCCGAACTTCCGCGCATTCGATCGGGCTGTCGTCGATGAATATGAAACTGCCGAGCGCCAGGTCCAGCTCCGCGGCCAAGGACTGCAGGTTCGAAGACTTGGATTCCCAGTTCACGCGCGAGCTCACGAAGTGCTCCTCGCGCAGCGGCATTCCCGGCCGGGCGGCAAAGACTCTGCTCACATCCTCGGCGTTGTTCTTGCTGCACAGACATAGCAGGACCCCTGCGTCGTGCAGGCGGACCAGCATCCTCTGCAGCTCCATGTAGCCGGCAGCGATCTCCACGCCGTCTGGCCCGTCCTCGCCGCAAACGCCCCGCCACAGGGTATTGTCGCAGTCGACCGCGACCACTTTGCAGCGTGGCTTGAGTGAAGTCGCGATGCGCCGTGTGATCAGCGCAGCGATCGCGGCGAAGTACTCTTGTGTATATGGAATGTGTCCGATCCGGTCGGACCGCGGATCCTCGCGGGAGTCCGTCGGATACAGCTTCCTCAGCTCGAGATCGGTCCAGGAGTACGTGTTGGGCAGTGCGCTGGATTGCGCAGCCAAGTCGCGCTCGATGTCCGTCAGCATCTGTCGATCGGGCTGCGCCAATTCGGAAGAAGCCGGACAGAGAAACACGAGCGTTGGCGCGTCGGTTCGTGCTCGCAGCGCGCGCAACGCGGAAATGAACTCACGTGCTACTTCCCGCAAGTGACTGGCGTTGCTCTCGCGGTCTGCAGCCGTTCGGTCGCGAACCCAATCCTCGGGCCTGATCAACAGCACGTTGAAGCCGCGTTGGTTCTGCGCCATGGCGCTGCCGGAATCGAGCAGCTGCTGCATGACTTGCGCGTATGGAGAGAGAATCGTGGCGGCCTCTATATCGAGCGCTCCGAGCCAGAACTTCATCAGCTGCTCGAAGGGATCGGCAGTGAAGGTCGCTGCAATTACGATTGAGGTGGCTCGGGAAACGTCAGCCTCGCTCCCTGTCTGCCCGAGAGCTGCTGCACTCGGCGAATCAGCTGCTGCCCTCTCTCTGGGACAGGCGTGCGTTACTGTTTGGTCGTTCATCGAACCTGCCTTTGGATTTCCGTGGCGTGAAGATGGCGCGTCGCGTTGCTTACCCGCGCAGATGGCAATCGCTCGAATTGCCAAGCGTGCAAGTAGGCGCTGAGTACCAAGGGAACAGAATCGGTCGCAAGCGCTGGAGTGCGCACAGGTCGGCGCGTGCGCCGGGAGCATTTGCTCCATCACCTGCAGCGTGATTCAGACCGGCGCGCTGCAAATCGCAAACAGTTGTCTTATCAGTAGCCTATCGGCAGCAGATGTCAGCACGCCGACTGATGCGTAGAAGCAGTGTCGGCCGATTCGGCACGTTGCTGAGCGAGCTCGGCGCGCTCACGTCGCGAGTGACAGATTTGGAGTACTTGAAGCTATAGTACGCGTGAGCGTCGTCCTGGCGCTGCGCTCGACTCGTGCTGCAGGGCGAAGGATTTCGCAAGGCAGCGCGTCGGGGCTCGCAATGCGAGCCCCACTCATCAGCTTCTCTTCGCATCCGACCTGGACGTATCAGGAGACGTCAAAAGCCATACTCGATCTGCAATCCATACGTCCGCGGACGCGGGCGGCCTGTCCAGGATTCAACCCCGAATTCGTTCTCAATCCCCGCATAGTTATCAGTTAGATTGTCGACATAGGCATTGATGTCCCAGCCCTGCGACAGCGTCACGCCGGCCTCTACCCGTGCGATCAGGCGGGAGCCAGCATAAAGAGAAGTGGTGGATGTGTCCTTGTTGAAGTATTTGCCGCGGTAGCTTGCGGACGCTGACGCATGACCTCTCGCGCCGGAAGCGCCAAGCGGAAAGGAATAGTCGATAGCGCCGCCCGCCGTGTATTTCGGAGAATCCTTGATGCGATCGCCCTTGCGGAACACAGAGCTCGTGCCCGCCGCGGGGTCGCTATCGAACTCCAGGTCGTTCCAGGCAAAGCTTCCGGAAAGGGAAAGTCCGGAGACCGGTCGCCAAGTGATCACCGTCTCAGCCCCCAGGCCGCTGGCCGAACCACCGTTTAGCACTGCAGCCACTTCACTGTTCGGAATGGGTACGCTGATCGTTTGTTGAACATCCTCCCAATCCAGGTAGTAGACCGCCGCCTCGACTTCCAGCAGACCACCAATGAAGACCGACTTGGCGCCCAGCTCGTGGTTTGTGAGGGAGTCTGGCTGAGTCGATGGCAGCACGCCGTTGGATATGCGAGTGATGAGCGGATTCTGCTCCAGACCGCTCCTGAACCCCTTCCCATAGGACGCGTACACCGTGGAGTTTTCGCCCGGATGCCAGGTCAATACAACCCGCGGCGTGACCTTGTCAAAGGTCCGCTCCGACGAGATGAGATCTGCCGGGCCGGAAGGATCGGAGCGTCTGTTTTCATGCAGCTGCACTTCATCGCGAAAGTACCGCAAGCCTCCGGTGAGCTCCCACCGACCATCCATGAAGACACGCGTGATCTCGCCGAAGAAGGCTGTGGACGTGGACGCCCAAACGAAGTCGGTCGCAGGCTCGACGGCGGTGACGAAGTCCTGCACGAGCCGGTCCTCCGCATCCCTGTACATGCCGCCCAGCGTCCAGCGCCACGACCCGCCACCGGTGGAATTGAGGGTGATCTCCTGGGCGGACACCTCGGCTTCCATGGAGCTCCCGAAGGGATCGCAGTCGGAGCAGAAGGGCTCGAAGTCCAGGACGCTCGTCAGATCGAACGTCAGGCGACTCGTGCGGCTCGTGAGTTGCGCGAACCCAAAGTCGTAGCCTATCTCGGCACTGTAGGCGTCAAACTCATTGGATTGCGGCTCGGCATCCTGGTTGACGCGCGAGTAGTCCGCCGCCGAACTGTTGGTCGACCCGGATTCCGCTCGCGACCACCAGCCCGCAAGCCCGAGGGTGAGGTTCTCGGTCGGCGCTGCGTTAACCTTTAGCCGGAAGTTCTTCAACGTGCTGTCGTTGGCGTTCTCTTCGATCGGCGTATCGATCCAGCCGCTCATGTCCTGATAGCCGGCCACTGCTCGCACGGCAAGCTTGCCCTCGATAATCGGCAAGTTGATCGCAGCATCGGAGCGATAGTCCTGGTCACCGTCCTTGGTGGCGCCCACGGAGGCGCGAGCTTTCAACTCAAACTTGTCGAGTTCGGCGTCATGGGTGATCACGCGGACCACGCCGTTGAGGGCGTTGGCGCCATAGAGAGTGCCCTGCGGACCGCGCAGGACTTCGATGCGCTCCAGATCATAGACGCCGACGTCGGGAACCAGCGCCGAGAACACGAACGCAAAGGGAATGGCGTCCAGGTAATAGGCCACCGGCGTGGAGCCGTTGAACAACGCTGCGGCGGTCACTCCGCGAACATTGAGCGAGGAGACGTCGAAGTTGCCGCCGTCGAAGACGGCCACTCCCGGCACCTTGGTCAAGGCGTCCCAGGCGCCCAGACGGGTTGAGCTGTCGAGCGCTTCGCCGTTGAGAACGGAAATGGAGATCGGAACCTCCAGCAATCGTTCGGCGCGCCTCTGCGCAGTGACGATCACCTCCTCGACGTCCTTGGTGCTGACTGTCTGTCCGTTCGCCACAGCGGCGAACCCCGTGCACGACAGGGCGCCAATCATCCATGCAATGCGCCTGCTCCGGGTAGCCTCACTTATGGACAGGCGCCTTTGCCATGATGTGTTCATCAAAGGATCCCCTCTGTTTGTATTGTGGACCTGGGTCACGACGGCGATCGTCGCCAGATCCCAAGTCGCGGCGGCCGCAGCAGTCCACGTTGACAAGTCTGCTTACCTGTAGACTGGCCCAGGCCGCACGGTGATCCCCACCGCGTTGAACTCAGCTGGGTCGCGATCGCATGTTCTTCAGACTGAGCGCGCACGAGGGGCTCAACTGTGCGTTTGACTCGCTCAATCTAGGATGGGGCTGGATTTCAGCAGTATCCTGCCGAGACGCAGTCAGCAAGCGTATGGGACGTATAGCGCGCTCGGGTAAGCCAGGCCGCGGAACAGTTCGACGCGCACGACGCGCGCATCCGCCATAGTTTCGTCCGCGACGACGCCGCCACTGTTGTAGTTCTTCTGCCAATGAATGGAGTTGATCGGGCGGATCACCAGGCGCAACCGCCGCCCAGCCTTCACCTCGCGCGCGACGAACGTGAAGCGGTCGAATTCGTAGCGCAGCGGCTGCGGGCCCGCGATCAGCCTCTCTTCCCTCAGACTCTCGCGATAACGGGCGCGTAACGCATCTGTCGTCAACAGCACGGAAGCGCCGTCCACTCCGATCTCGTACACTGATGCGGAAAAATCAGTGTCGCGCTGATCTATCGACAGCCACGCAACCAATCGAAAGAACCCGTTTATTTCGCAGCTCTGCTCGAACACGGCGCTGTGATACACGAGCTGCTTGCCGGCGGCTGCATGCACCATGCGTTGCTCGGTCAGATCGTAAGGGTCGATCGTCGACTCGAGCTGCGCCAGTGTCACGTCGCCCGGATCGTACACATAGTGATCCGACCCGCTGGTCGCCTGTGCATCCGGCGACAGCGTTCCAGACCTGAACACGTCGGTCGGATTGTCAGTGGAGTGCAGGAATAGCGGAACGGCTCGGGTCGTAATTGCGTCCAGATCATCTGCGTAACGCCAACGCTCGGCGCCGGCAACATAGTAAGCCACCTTTTTCTGTAGGAACTGCGGCTTTGGCCCGCGTCGCATGATCCAGGCGTACCACTCTCTGTGCAATGCGCCCAGATCAATGAGGCTGTCTGGTCCGAACTCGAGCCCGCCAAACTGCGCTGACGGCGTGCGCGTGCCTGCGTGGTCCCACGGACCGATGACCAGATAGTGCTCGATATCCTGTCGCTGCTTGACGCTCGCAACGTGCTGTCTGTGGTGCATGAGCGCGCCGAGTTGATCGCCGTCGTACATCCCGGTAATGGTCAGCACAGGGATGCGCAGCTCTGCGTAGCTCTGCGCGCTTGGGTTGTAGCTTTCCCAGTAGTCGTCCAGTCGTGGATGAGCTAGCCATTCGTGAAATATCGGCGAAGCGCCGCCAAGCTGCGCATCCAGCTCGCGGAATGCGGCGCCCGACTCGAACCACGCTCGTAGCCTTTCATTCCAGAACGCCTGATTGTTCCAGAACAGCTTGTCCTGCGATGTGCGGCCCCAGACCAGTGTGAGCCACTGCATCAGATAGCCCGAAAAAAGATTCGCGCGCACCGGAAAGTCCACGCCGGCGTAGGGCGCTGCGACAGGCGCGATCGTCGCCAGGTGCGGCGGAAACTGCGTGGCTGCAGCCCATTGCGCATAGCCGCTATACGACCCGCCCCACATTGCGACCTGACCGTCACAACAGGGTTGCTGCGCCAACCATTCGACGACGTCGTAACCGTCATTTGCCTCGTTGATCAGCGGCCGAAACTCGCCTTCGGAATTTCCGCGGCCGCGCACGTCCACAATGAGGAACGGGTAACCATGAGCGGCGAAGTAAAGGCCGCGATCGTGGTAGGTCTGGGACACATACGGAGTCATCAGCACGATTGCCGGCGCAGCCGAGACGCCTCGGGGGAGATACAGCATCGCGCTCAGGCGAACGCCGTCGCGCAGCGGAATCCACAGGCCCCAGCGTATCGCGACTGAATTTTGCGTCAATGCTGACGGTCGCGTGGCCTCCATGTTCGCTCCTGCAGGGCGATCAGATTCGCTGGCCACGCGCCGTCGCTTGACTGGTCAGGCGTGGGTAAACCAAACGAGCTGACGGCGCATGTAGCTCTCAATGCCCGCCAAGCCTCCTTCCGTGCCGAATCCCGATTGCCCCGCCGGCTCATATGAGAATGCGTGACCCGCGCCTTCACCGCCGGCCGCAGCCGCGTATATGAAGGCGGATGAGCGCATGCTGCGAGCCATGCGCATGCCGGTCGAGAGACTTGCTGTCCATACGTAAGACACCAAGCCGTACATCGTGCCGTTGGCGATGCGGATGGCGTCCGCCTCGTCGTCGAACGTCATGACGGACAGCACCGGGCCGAAAATTTCGTCTTGAGCAATGCGCGACATGGGCGATACGCCTCGGAACACGGTCGGTTCAATGAAGAATCCACCGGACTCCTGCAGCGCCCTGCGCCCACCCATTACGAGTTCGGCGTCCTGCTCGTGAGCCCCGTTGATGTACTGCATGACCCGCTCGCATTGCCTGGCCGAGACGACCGGCCCGAACGTCGTGCGTGGATCAGAGGCGTTACCCATGACGATCTCCGTCAGCGGCTTGGCGAGCTTGTCCAGCACTGCCCTTTCGATCGAACGCTGTACGAGTAACCGAGAGCCAGCGGTGCAGACCTGTCCCTGGTTCGTCAGCAGCGATTGCGCAATCCGTTTGACCACTTCGTCCAGATCCAGGCCGTCATCGAAAACGATCTGCGGAGACTTGCCCCCGCACTCCGTGAGTACAGCCTTCATGTTCGATTGGCCGGAATACTCCAACATCTTCTTGCCGACTGCGCTCGATCCGGTGAATGTCACCATGTCCACGTCGTTGTGCAGAGCCAGCGCCCGCCCGACGGTCTCGCCAACACCGGGTACGACATTGAAGACGCCCGGAGGCAGTCCGGCGTCGAGCGCAAGGCGCGCCAGCAGTAAGGCCGAGCGCGACGACATTTCCGAGGGTTTGAGGACGACACAGTTGCCCGCGGCCAAGGCCGGGGCGACTTTCAGCAGGGCGTTATACGCAGGAAAGTTCCAAGGGACGATTGCAGCGACGACGCCGCGCGCCACGCGCCGCTGCGCGGCGAACGTATTCCTGTCGCTCGTGTAAACGTCTCCCAGCACCTTGTCGACCGCTTCTGCTTGGAAACGAACGAGGGCGACAGCAGCTGCGGCATTGGCGAACTGCTCGCGAACAGGCTTACCCATTTCACCCGCATCGAGCGCGTCGAGCGTGGTCGCCTGCGTTGCGATCAGATCAGCCCAACGATGCAGCACTTTTTTCCGGATCGACGGTGGCGCTTCGCTCCACCGTCCATCCTCGAAGGCCGAGCGGGCAGCGTGCGCAGCCCGGTCTACGTCGGCGGCCGTGCCCTCGGGGATGGACACGCATCGTCGACCGTTCGAAGGATCAATCGTCTGGAAGGTCGCATCGCTGGTTGACGGGAGGAATTCGCCGTCGATCAATGGCGCGACGAAATTGCTCTCTTGCTGCGTCTGCATTGACTGGTCCGACACATTCATCGAGCTTCCCACCCGACTGCGCGGCTCGGAAGCTGGATCAGCCACCGATCCGGCGATCGCGAGCTTATTAAAGAGTAAAGACCGGCGGGTGGCGCCCGATCATCCCCACGACCTGATGTCACGCGGTATCTTGACGCCCAGAGATGCTGCGCCGGGATCGGATGCGACGTTGCTGGCGGACGATGCTTCGGCAAGATCATCGTGGACAGTCGTGCTGCCCATCCACGCGTACCACGCAACGATGAAGTAACCGGGCGCGAGGGTGAGCAGCGCATAGCGCAGGGATTCTTCGTGAGCCCAGCTTTGGTAGAGATCGCTCAAGGCGCCGGCCGCGACTGGCCCTAGCCCCATGCCGAGCAGGTTGGCCACCAAGTAGGCAATCGCAAACGCCATAGCGCGCATGTGCTCCGGAACCAGTGTCTGCATGGTCGCAAACAAGGGGCCATTCATCGCAGACAACCCGAAGATGTACAGACCGAGCGTCGCCAACGCTACGTAGGCGTTGGACGTCAGATATGAAATGATTGCCGCCACTCCCGAACCGCACAGTGCGACGGTCATCGCTCGCAACTGCAATGACTCGTTATTTGCCGCGTAACGTGCGGCCAGCTCGCCGCCCACGCAGGCACCCAATAGACCGCCGAGACCTGCAACGATCGCCAGCCAAGCTCCAATCTGCTCGGTGGTGAACCCATGAGTACGGATGAAGAACGCCGGCAACCATTGAGCGATACCGAGGTTGAAGAACAACAACCCTGACAGACACAGCAGCAGGCGCCGAAAAGTCGTGTTGGCCCACAACTTCGCACACACTTCTGCGATTGTAGATTGATGGCTGGCGGATGGACGCCGTGTCCAATGATCATCCTGACCCGTCGCTTGATCACCAGGCGCCGCGGAACGCTCAAGGCGTGGTTCTTTCAACGTAAGCCAAGCGAGCAGGCCCAGCAGCACGCCTGGCGCGCCGAAAGCAATAATGGTGATGCGCCAGCCGTAATGATCGCTCAGCCAGCCGCCCAGAAAGTAACCGATGACGAGGGCAAACGTCGCCCCAAGTCCGTAGATGGCTACAGCTCGCGGCCGCTCGGCGCGATTGAAATAGTCCGCCATCAGTGAGAACGCTGGCGGCAGACAGCCCGCCTCGCCGACTGCCACGACGACCCGGATGAGAAGCAGTTGCACGAAGCTGTTCGCCAGGCCGCACAGAGCAACAGCTGCGCTCCACAGTACGCACGAAAGCGAGATGATTGTTACCCGATTGCCTGTGTCTGCCCATCGTGCGATTGGCAGCCCCATGATGGAATAGAACACAGCGAACGCGATACCGCCGAGCAGCCCCAGTTGTGTGTCCGACAGGTCGAAATCGACCTTGATCGGCTCCAAAAGTATTCCGAGAGCGACACGCTCGAGAGAGTTGAACAAGAGGATGATCGTGAGAATCCCGAGCACATAGTGCTTGTTGCTACGCGAACTCACCAGTGAGTTGAGCACCGCTTCACCTCGACACTGCTGCATGCACTCCCGACCCGCGTACCCGGCTCAGATCTGCGGAGTCTTGTCTTAAGGTTGACCGGCCGATGCGTGGGAATGATCCCCGGTTGCCGAGCAACACGCGCCAGTTGCCCAACCTGCTTGCCGTGCAAGTGGATGACGATCTGTAGGTGTGGAAGCTGACGAGTCCCGCGCTGAGGCAGCCCTCGACGCAGCAGGAACATTGCAAATCAATCCGCCGGAAGAGCTGAAGCTGATCCGGCCGCCAGGAGACGCGAGAGGACGACCTCGTCGTACAGCCTAACCAAGGGATGCACTGGTTCGTATCGGCTGGCGGCTGTTGTTCGCCGGGCTTGACAGGTGGAGCTCGCGCATCGGCTTGCCGAAGTAAAGATTTCGTTGGCGTTACTCGATCAGAATGTCCACACGCTGCATGTTGAGGTACGAGTTGACCTGTTGCTCGCGGTTGAAAGCCCTCAAGCCCCGAGCGAATTCCTCATCACTAGCGGCATGCTTGAACTGGTCGATGAGGTGCTTGTCCGGATTGAACTCTTCGTTGGGTCCGCCGCCCTTCGTTCCATAATCCGTCCAGACCAACCAGAATGACTTACCGTCAGGGGCAATCCACTTGGGCGGAATCTGCGGCGCAAAGGCGCGGCAGCACGGATCGTTTTCCGGTAACCAGGCTTTCTCTTCGTGGACCTGCTCGAAGGGTCCCCAGGGCGTCGGCGACACCCAGACACCTAGGTAGCTCGGCTTTCCAAACCACCCGCCGGTCGCGCCCTGGCCCGTGCCTTGCGCAACTAGCATGTATAGATCGAGTGCGGGGTTGAAGGCGGCCGCGGTGAACCAACCTGCAGGCTGGGCGCCGGGCATCTTGCCGCTCACCCATCCCAGCGGAAACGTGTGTACGGAGACGCGGTAGGTAATGTCTCGCGTCCATTTCACCGTGCCGTCCAGCGCCCTGCCGGCGAAGAATTCATATGCCGACCGCTGGGTCACGCGATCCTTCGGAACGCGAAACATCACGAGCTGGTTTGCGCTGCCATCTTCACCGCCGTTGCCGCTATATGCATAAACATAACCATCCCGGTTGAGTTCATAGTCGCGGCCCATTTGCAGGAACGTGGGGCTCATGAATGCCCCCTCTGGCTGCACCTTGTAGAACAGCATGTTTTCCGCCGAGACGTCTTCCCAGTTATCCCATACCACCGGAGAGGAGCCATCCTGGTTGCACCAAGTTCGGCCGTTGTCAGAGGAATAAATGAGTTTCGCGCTCTCCTTGAAGAAGTTCGGCTCAAAGCTGCCGTCGGGCAGCAAGTAAGGTCGGTTGGAGGTATCCAGAAACTGGTAGACGCGGCCGTCGACTGAAAGACAGCTCCCGCCCCAGAACGAAGCGTACTTCGATTCACGGAGCCGCATTGGCATGTGAGGATAGCCGGGGAGCTCTTCCAGAATCGGCACCGGCGGATCTCCGGCAATTCTGAAGACGCAATTGTGGTAGGCCCTGGTCGGCGGATTGCCGAGGTCGCAGCCATCGCTGAACATCACGAACTGCTTATCATCAGCGCCCCATGTCATGGCGAACATGCTGGCGACCACGTCGATCCGAACAATCGTGTCGTCGCGACGCCGGAGCATCTTGATCTGCTTTCGACGGGATGCGCCATTGGAACTGGACATCTTTACGATTTCCCTGGCTTTCGAAATTTCATCGCAACGCCGAGACGTCGTCGCGCTTTTGCGGACGTGCGAGCCGCCCTCCGAAGCTCTGATGCTCCTTCGGGATTAAACAAATCGAGGCGCTCAAACTTTGCGCACCGACAAGCGCACATCACTCGTCACGCGAGCGGCGCCGACTACATAACTAGACCGGACTTGTTCTGCGAATCAGCCCTGGGCGAGCTAATTCACCGAGGAACGGACGGCAGATTTCCGTACGACCGCCGGCCGCACAGGCAGCGCAGACGAGTAAGGAATCAGGGATTTCCCGCTACGATTTGTTGTGGCGTACGCGTTACGGACGCTCAGAGGGGACCTGAAGCGACTGCGCCCGCATCCGGCAAGGATCGAAATGGCGATGATTCGATCTTGGGCAAGTCACGCCGGAGCGCAGCGACACCGGGCCGGAACCGTCGCGCGCAATACCTGGTTCGAAGAAGGCGGACAAGGTCCGCCTATGACTCGAGGATGATGTCCACACGCTGCATGTTGAGGTAAGAGTTCACCTGGTGCTCTCGGTTGAAAGCCCTCAGACCTTGCGCAAATTCCGCGTCACTGGCGGCGGAGTTTCGCAAGAGCTCGAGGAGGTGTCGATCCGGATTGAACTCTTCGGTGGGCCCGCCACCCTTCGATCCAGGATCGGTCCAGACCAACCAGAATGATTTGCCATCGGCGGCGATCCACTTCGGCGGAATTTGCGGCGCGTAAGCGCGGCAGTACGGGTCGTTCTCGGGCGTCCACGCCTCCTCTTCGTGGACCTGCTCGAAGGGCCCCCAGGGTGTTCGCGACACCCAGACACCCAGGTAGTTTGGCTTTCCGAACCATCCTCCAGTTATGCCCTGGCTGGTTCCTGATGCAACCAGCATGTACAAATCTAGTGCTTGGTTATAGGCGGCCGTGGTCCACCACCCGCTGGGATGACCGCCGAGCATCTTGCCGCTCACCCATCCGAGAGGAAAAGTGTGCAGGGACGCGCGGCGGGAGATGTCCCGGGTCCAGGTCGCTTCGCCATCTAACGTCCTGCCCGCAAAGAACTCATATGTCGACCGGTCGGCGACACGGTCCTTCGGGACGCGAAACATAACGAGCTGATTTGCGCTGCCATCCTCACCGCCGTTACTACTGTATGCGTAAACATAGCCATCGCGATTGAGCTCATAATCGCGGCCCATCTGCAGAAAAGTCGGCGATGGCGCGAACGCGCCTTCGGGCTGCACCTTGTAGAAGGCCATGTTCTCCGCGGAAACCTTGTCCCAATCCTCCCAAGTCACAGGCGAGGAGCCGTTCTGGTTGCACCAAGTCCGCCCACCGTCAGGCGAGTAGATGAGCTTTGTGCTTTCCATGAAGAAGTTGGGAGCGAACTCACCGTCGGGCAACAAATACGGACGATTGGACGTAAAAAGAAACTGATAGATGCAGCCGTTAACGGAGAGGCAGCTTCCTCCCCAGAATGAGGCGTACGCGGATTCACTAAAGCGCATCGGCATGTGGGGATAGCTGGGGAGCTCTTCCAAAACGGTCGCCGGCGGATCTCCCGCGATCCTGAAGATGCAGCTGTGAAAAGCCCGCGTCGGCGGATCGTTGAGGTCGCAGCCATCCGAGAGCACCACGAACTGGTTGTCGTCAGCGCCCCATGTCGTAAAAAACATGGCGGCCACCACATCCATTCGAACAATCGTCTCGTCGCGACGTCGGAGCATCTTGATCCGATGCCGGTTGGATGCACCACTGAAACTGGACATTCTTGCTTCCTCCGTGTTCTTGGATACTCATCGCGAAGCCGAGATGTCGATGCATCTCTTCTGAGGACACTCCTTGTTGAGCACCGAACTGCGATCAAGCGCCAGATAGCGTACCGAAGAACTTGTGTCATCCCCGACAAGCCCCGGAAATCGTCAGCCCAGTCCGCCTTGACCCCGTGGCTTACTTTCCACTCGAGTACTTCGTTTGCAGCGGCATGACGTCTAAGACCGGCACCCGACAGCGAATTTCCCGAGACTCGAGCAGTGCCCCGCCGACGTGCTCGCACTCAGGAACTGAAAGGTAGGACGGTTGTCGGCGAAAGCGAACAGCGCGCAGCGGAGCATCGCATCAGGCGGTGTCTGTCACGTGCAAAATGCATTTTCAAGTGCTCGTCCGGCACAAGATCTGCAAGGTCGTCTCGCTGCAGCGGAGCCGCCGACACAGATCGGGTGCCGTGACGAGCCCGCTTCGACTCCTTCATGCGCCAGTGGTGCCCGGGCTACGCGCGTGTAGCGGCATGACCTTCTGAACCGTTGGCATAAGCCCTCAATGCATCGCCATTGCTCGCGACCTTCTCGATGATCTCTGCAATCTTTTCGATAGTGTGGTGTTCGAGGCCCAAATAGGCGTGCAATAGCCACAAGATTCGCGCACACGTGTGCTCGGTGACGACGCAGGGTTGGTCAATGCGATACGCCTCGGGTTCAACATTGAACAATATGAAGCTATAGATCGGACCCTCACCTCGAATCAAAGACAGACCTTCGGCTTCGAACGCCGCTTGAAGGACTGCAATCGGAATATCGGCAAAAGCAGGGGCATCGAAGATCATGACCCATCCGAAGAGGCCCTGCCGATCGGCTCTTCGTCCAGGTTTCTGGAAGCGGATTCGAGTGCTCCGGCGCAGTCGCTCTTCGAGATAGTGTCGGGCCTTGTTATAGCGCTCCAAGCGACCATCCAACGACTTCAGCTGCTCTTGCAATATGACTGCTTGGAAAGCAAGCGCTCGATAGTTGTAGCACATCAGGCCGGGTGGCGGTCCGCTCTTGGCATGACGCGGCTTCTCGCCAAAGGCATAGCCGATCTGCTTCATTCTGTAAATACGGTCGGCTATTTCGCGGTCGTTGGTGATGCAAATGCCCCCTTCGCCACTCGACATGGTCTTGGTGTTCTGGAAGCTGAAAGAGCCGACATCACCGATACTGCCTATTCCCTTTCCGCCCCAGATTCCTCCGTGCATGTGTGCACAGTCCTCAATGACGCGCAGTTTGTGGCGTGCTGCTATGGCCATGATCTCGTCCATGTCGGCCATGGACCCGTACGCGTGCACAGGGATAATTGCCTTCGTGCGCTCGGTGATCGCTGCTTCGATTTTCTCCGGATCGATACACAGCGTATCCGGCTTGATGTCCACGAACACGGGCTTCGCGCCGACGTGACGCACGGCGATGGCTGTGGCGTACCAAGTGAGTGGCGGAACGATCACTTCGTCGCTAGGACCCACGCCGTACGCTCCCAGCGCGCACTGTAACGTTACGGTTCCGTTGATCGTGAATATTCCATAGCGTGCACCGTGATGTGCAGCAAACTCCTCTGCGAACGCCAGCTCGGAGTCACCGAAAGCAGTCCAGTCCCTGGAGTAGTACGTGCGCTGCAGCTTCTGTGCTGTACCTTCGTCAACGGGCGGCCAGATCGAGGTGAAGTTGATTGGCTGTGGGAGAACCGGCTGACCTCCAACCAGGGCTAATCTAGACATCCTCTTCTTCCTCCATTCGATACGCTGTTGTTTGGCTGCAAGCGCTGTCTATTCCTGACTGGAATGCCGACTTGCCCGATTATCAAATCGCGAGCACCACAGCTCAGTCCGAGCCGCACTCTGGATTAGACCGCCTCAAGGGGCCACGTGATCTCCGGAGGCGGACAACTTGCTGCGCTGGCGACCTTCATCGATCGAGCGTCGCCGCCGCTTGATGGCCGGGGTCGGATACGAAAAGCCGCTAACAATTCAAGCTTTTACAGAGGGTCGTAGCGAATCTCGGACTACAATTGTCGGCTGGTGGGAAGGGAGACTGCGAGTGCCGTGCCGGCGCGTATGCGCGATGCTCTGTGATATCGGATCTGAACTAATCCGGTTGATGCGCGCAGAAGCCAGGTCAGCCACGCACGCCACACCCGCCATCGCGCAGGCGGGAGCGAAGCCAGTCGGAACAGTCTAAGGGCGCGCGCGCAACTCAGCGAGCAACATCGCGCCCATGATGCCTGCGCGCGTACCCGTCGTCGGCGTTGCGATGAAACTATCGAACGCTGCGGGCTGCTTTAACGGTTCCAAGTAGTTGCCTAACGACGCGTAGGCCGCCCGGCGAATGTGGGGCAACAACGAATCGTTCGCCATCACCCCGCCGCCGAATACAACGCGCTCCACGCACAGCATCAACGCCATGGTGGCAGCGAGCTGACCGAGATATCCGCCGACCATGGACCACGCTGCATGTCCCGGCGGCAACTCTCCGAGTTCTCGTCCCCAGCGCGACCGAATCGCTGGGCCGCTCGCCAAGCCTTCCAGGCAATCGCCGTGAAATGGACAGCTGCCCGCGAATGAATCGCGCGGGTCACGTCGCACCATCAGGTGCCCCATTTCCGCGTGCATAGGTCGGCGAATACTCGTTTCGTTTGGCGCGACGCCAGCGCCGATGCCTGTGCCGACCGTTACGTACGCCACCGAGCCCAGGCCGCGCCCGGCGCCTAGACGCCACTCCGCCAGAGCTGAGCCGTTCACATCCGTATCGATAGCGATTGGGGCGTTGAAGCGTGCGCGTAGTGGCCCCAGCAGGTCCGTCCGCGACCACATCGGTTTGGGCGTCGCCAGTATGTGGCCATACGTCGGGGAATCGATTCGCAGGTCAAGCGGACCAAAACTGCCCCAGCCGAAGGCGTCGATGCGCCCGAACTTCTTCTCGGCAGCGACGAAGAAGTTTACACACGCAGCCAACGTGGATTGCGGATCCGTGGTGGGAAGCAAAACGCTCTCGTAGATCTCGTTCGCCGATTTGCCGATGGCGCAAACGAACTTAGTGCCGCCGCCCTCAATCGCTCCGATTAGCACGTTCTTTCCTTTGCAAACCGTCGTCGAGACGTTTTAGCGCCGCGACCAAGAATGGCGATCTCGTATCCATTGCGCCGGTCACAGCAATGGCAGCGGCGTAGCCAACGAAGACCTCCGCCTGGCCGGGGACACTCTTGGATCTACGGTGACCGTGTCAACGCGCCTGCCAGCTTCGCTTGCAACACGTTCGAGACAGAGGGGCCGGGTGGAGTGACGGGCCTGGATCGTTGCGGACAGAGTCTAGCTCATGAGATGTCAGACCGAGATACGCGAAACATCGGGAGCCTATTCGAGCCGCGCAGGGGCATTGCTCGAATGACAGGCGCCTCAACATGTCGGCGAAGGCCGCAGCATTCACCACGGCAGGTAGGCCATGCTGTTCAGACGCGCCGATCCGGCGACGCACGAGGTGGCGCCGAAGGAAGAAGTTGGTATGTATGCGATGAGTCTCGACTCGCAATCTGAAACACACGCCGTTGCACGCCTTCGCCATGAACCCCGACACCTCGATCACGACCGACATCCCCGCGCCGAAGGCCACACGCCGTGAATGGATTGGCCTCGCAGTCATTGCGTTGCCGTGCCTGCTCTATTCCATGGACGTCAACGTGCTGACTCTCGCGATCCCCTACCTCGCTGCGGATCTCAGGCCCAGCGCTTCGCAGCTGCTGTGGATCGTCGATATCTACGGGTTCTTACTTGCCGGGTTCCTGATCACGATGGGCACGTTGGGCGACCGCATCGGTCGCCGCCGGTTGCTGATGATCGGCGCCGGCGCCTTCGGCGCGGCCTCTGTGCTCGCTGCTTTTTCTCGTAGCGCCGAAATGCTGATCGTTTCACGCGCCATCCTTGGGATCGGAGCCGCGACACTAGCGCCTTCGACATTGTCACTGGTCCGCAACATGTTCCTGCAACGCCGGCAGCGCACGATGGCGATCGGTATATGGGCCGGCTGCTTCGCGTCAGGCAGCGCTTTGGGACCGGTGATTGGCGGGGTAATGCTCGAGTACTTCTGGTGGGGCTCCGTGTTCCTGCTGGCAGTGCCGCTAATGGCGTTGCTGCTGATCCTCGCTCCGACGCTGCTACCGGAATTCCGCGATCCCAACGGCGGCGCTCTCGACGTTCCAAGCTCGGCGCTGGCAACCGGGGCAGTGCTCGCGATGATCTACGGTATGAAGCGGCTCGCCGAACACGGCCTAGGCGCGGAAGCGATCATCACCATCATCGCGAGCCTCATCGTCGGTTGGCTGTTCATTCACCGGCAGAGGAAGCTTGCGCATCCGATGATCGACTTACAGTTGTTTCGCAAGCCGCAGTTCTCAGCCGCGCTCTGCGTGAACATCATCGGCGTCTTTGCGGCGTTCGGCTCATTTCTCTTCATCGGGCAGTACTTGCAGTTGGTGCTGGGCATGGGCCCGCTCGAGGCTGGCCTCTGGATCGCACCGACCGGCATCGTATTTGTGATCGGCTCGCTACTGGCGCCAGCGATCGTGCGCAGCGTCGAGCCACGCATCGTATTGGCCGTCGGCTTCAGCGTGGCGGCGGTCGGTTACGGTGTGCTGACGCAAGTAAGCGTCGACGGTCAACTGTGGATCCTGGTGGGAGGATTTCTGTTGTTCTGCGCTGGCCTGGCGCCGCTGGGGACGCTCACCACCGATATCGTCATCTCGTCCGTACCGCCGGAGAAGGCGGGAGTCGCATCGGGTATTTCAGAAACGAGTCTCGAGTTCGGAGCCGCGCTAGGTGTTGCTGTGCTCGGCAGCATAGTAACGGTAGTGTATCGAACGAATATCTCGAATGCCGGATTGCAGGGGATCATCTCCTCTGACGCTTTCGTCGCCGCCCGCGATACGCTTGCCGCCGCGGTCGCAACTGCGCACGCATTGCCGAAGGAAGCAGGGCTATCGTTGCTTGATGCGGCGCGCGCAGCCTTCACGCAATCGTTTCAAGTAACTGCGCTGGTCAGCTCGCTGCTTGCAGCAGCGGCGTCTGTCGTGTGCACGCGATTCATGAGACCTGCTGCTGCGCCAGCTAGCGACTCGAGCTTCGTACGTTGAGTGTTGCCGCTCTTCCAGCGCAACGCGACTCCGCTACTGCCGTCTTGAGCGCGCCTCACGTGAGCCGCAACATGGATATTCCAACTCTGTGCGTGCGCCAGTCCCGCTGGCTTTCGATTACCTCGCTACGCGCAGGGCTGTCTAGACCGGCATATTCTCTTGGTCGATGCCAAGTTTCAATGTCAGGCCAGAATCTCTGGCTCACGGAAGAAACTGAAAACTTTCAGGAAGATTCTTCGGCCGAGAAAGGTCCACCCTCTCATGACCGCGTTGTGTGTTTGTATGAATTCATGATCGCCGAAGAAAAAGTCGTTGTCATCGATGTGGACGGCACGTTGGCCGGCGGGCGCCAGGCCGGTCAGTCGTATGCGGAGGTGAGCGCTGAGCCGGGCGTCGTACGCAAGATTCGCAGCCTGAAGAAGCAAGGCTATTCGATCATCTTGTATACGAGCAGGAACATGCGCACCTATGGCGGCAATATCGGAAGAATAATGCGCCACACGGCGCCCGTTCTCGTGGAATGGCTGGCTCGTCACGAGATCCCGTACGACGAGCTGCACTTCGGCAAACCCTGGTGCGGTCATGACGGCTTCTATGTGGACGATCGGGCGATCCGGCCCCGGGAGTTCGTAACACTGGAGCGCGAGGCGATCGAAGCTGTCCTTCGAAGAGACCGCCTGTCAGATGAATGACATCGTCGTTCTCGTGCCGAACTGGGCGCCGCTCTCGCCGGACATGGAGGCCGAGACGGGGGCCAGATATGCCTCATTCATCCCGCTCGGCGGCGTTCCGTTATATCGGCACGTGATTTCCCAGTATCAAGGCGACTGCGCTCGCATTCGGATCGTCTTCCTGCTCGCCGATGATGCTCCCAATATCGATCCGGAAAAGCCCCGGATCGAAGTCGTCCGACTAAAACGCAGCGGCAGCATCGCGGAAACCGTCCTCAACGGGCTGTCAGCAATCGCGTCTGGCGACTCTGTGGTCGTGCACATGGCGGACACCCTGCTCGACATCGAAGGCGCCCCTCTCGGTAATGCTGTCTACGTGCAGTCGCGCACCGATCTTTACCGTTGGACGAGCATCGCCATCGATGCCACCGGTCGCATAACAGTCATAAACGATCGCGATGAGATCGAGCCTTGCGGACCCAGGCCTGTCTGCGTCGGCCTTTTTTCGTTCGATGATCGGGACCGTCTGGCCGCCGCGCTGGTCAGCGCATTGGAGCATCGTGTTGTCAGGCGCGAGCCGTTCTTCGTTGCTCTTGAGAACTACTCCTGCGCTCATCCCATGGATCTGCGGCCGACCAAGCGCTGGATGGATTGCGGGCACGTCGACGGCTATTACGAAACGCGGCTGTTTTATCAGAATCTCCGGCACTTCAATGCGCTGATCTACGATTCCGAGCGAGGGCGCGTTACCAAGCGCTCATCGAATGCAGAGGCTTTCCGCAAACAGATCCGCTGGTTCAAACAGATTCCCGACGAAGTGGCGCCTTTTCTGCCGCGGGTCTTCGGCAGCAGCGACGGCGCCGATCCGTTCATCACGATGGAGCTGCTGTCGATCCCGACGCTGGGCGACCTGTTCGTAAGTCAACGACTGAAGCTCGGCGCCTGGAATGACGTCGTTCGATCGATTGCCTGCATTCAATCCTGCTTCGCTGAAAAAGCCGCAGGAAACTCGCTTGCCCCGCAGCTGGCGCGCGCAGTCTACGTGGAGAAAACTCGCGCGCGTCTGGAGCAATTCGTTACGCAGCACCCATCCGCCCAACGCTATTTCGCATGCCGCGGCGGCGAGAAGTGGTCAATCGACCGCGTCCTGCAGACCTTGTCCTCCTTCGTCGAGCGCTCAGGGCTGTTACAGATAAGCGAGTTGACTCCCATCCATGGCGACTTCTGTTTCAGCAACCTGCTCTATGACTGCAAGGTTCGGCTGGTGAAAATGATCGACCCACGCGGGGAATTCGGCGTGCCCGGGATCTTCGGCGATCGTCGCTACGACTTGGCGAAGCTGGCGCACTCTTACGCGGGTGGGTACGACTTCATCGTCGCCGACCAGTTTTCAGTGGCCGTAAGCTCGGAGGGTCGCTTGCGTCTTTCCATGCAGAGCAGCGATTACTGCTCGAGGGTGCGCTCGATCTTCGAGGCTGTGTTGCTATCGGACGTCGCGCTGCGCGAACAGGTGAATGCGCTGCAAGCCCTGTTGTTTTTGAGCATGTTGCCGCTGCACGCAGATAAGCCAAGCCGCCAGCTCGCGATGCTCGCGACCGGCCTGGATCTCTATGCTCAAAGCTGGCGACCCGGAGCAGCGGGATGACGGTGTTGATCACGATGGCGGGTTTGGGTTCCCGCTTCAAAGAACAGGGATACCTGCCGCCAAAGTTCCGCATCCTCGCCCGCGGCCGCACCCTAATGGATTGGTCATTGCTATCATTGCGTGCCTTCTTCGGCGAGCGATTCATCTTTGCATGCCTCGACGCAGAGAATGGAGAGTGGATTCGCTCAACCGCCGCAGCCGCAGGCGTTGCGGAGGTCGTTGTCGCAAAGCGATCGGGCGTGAGTCGCGGGCAGGCCGAAACAGCATTCGACGCCTTGACGCACGCCGATCCGAATCAGCCCCTATGGATCTACAATATCGACACTTGCGTTGCGCCGGATGCGATGCGCCCGGAGGATCTGGGCGCGGCTGCCGGCTGCGTGCCGGTGTTTCACTGTAGCGAAGCGAACATGAGCTTCGTGCGCTATGGATCGGACTACGATGTAGTGGAGATCGCCGAGAAGCAGCCGATCTCAACCTGGGCGACGGTCGGTCTTTACGGGTTTGTATCCGCAGCGTGCTTTGCGCAGTACTACGAAGAAGCATACGAGCGCGGGCGCATACGTCTCATGCACGGGGAGCGTTACGTTGCTCCCATGTATGAGCTGATGCTCATCCGCGGCGAGTGCGTCATTGCGCCGCGCTTGGATTCTAAGGATGTGAACATCCTTGGCACGCCAGCCCAGGTCCTCACTTTTGATCCGGCTGCGAAGCCGCCCTTTGGCAATGCGGCCAACCCGATTGGATCCATGCTGCAAGGAGAAAGGTGAATGGAGAAGCGGCATATCGCGGTGTTCACACCTCCCATCGGCGGTCATGTGTTTCCAACGTTGGGGCTCTGCTCAGAACTGCTCAGCCGGGGACACCGAGTCACGTATCCGATCAGTGCAGGTTTCGCCGCCAAGGTGCGCGAGGCAGGCGTTACGGCGATCGAATTCGAGTTTCCGGAGATGAAGCCCACAGCAGCGACGGCTCAGAATCCAACGCACCAGGATCTG
Source organism: uncultured Gammaproteobacteria bacterium (assembly GCA_963838635.1). Classification (GTDB taxonomy): domain Bacteria; phylum Pseudomonadota; class Gammaproteobacteria; order Steroidobacterales; family Steroidobacteraceae; genus Steroidobacter. Next base: position 54,338 of record CAWISC010000071.1, read on the forward strand.
GAAAGCTGGGGGGCGTTTGCATCCGAAGTTGCGCCATGGTTAATCGCCACGGCGGCCGCCGAGGTATCTGAACTAGATGGATTTTACGCGGCCGATCCCCCGGATCTGATTCTGTACGATTGGTTCGCCTTCGCGGGCCGCATATTAGCTAAACGCCTGGGTTGCCCGGCTGTGCAGGTGCACGGGCATTTCGCTCATGGCGATTCGCTGATGCGGATTGACGGCGTCTGCACGACTCCTGAGCCCATGCTGGCGTTCGGCCAGATGGTGGATTCTTTCATGTCGACGCACGATTTTCAGCAGCGAAATCACCTGTGGCACTACGAAAAGCTCAACATATTCTTCGTGCCCAGAGAATTTCAGTATCAGATCGAATCGTTCGACGATCGCTTCAGATTCGTCGGCGCAACGCATAACCGCAAGCCCAGGCTGGGCGCATGGAAAAATAGGGCCGAGAAGAGCAAGCCGCTCCTGTTGATCTCCGAGCCGACGTCGAGCACGGACGGCGGGTTCGTGAGGCTCTGTATCGAAGCATTCGCAGACTCCAGGTATCACGTCGTGGTTTCCAAGGCGATGAACACTCCGGAGATTCCGGCGGCGGCGCTGCCGCGCAATTTCGAGATCAATCGAGAGGCCTACAATTGCGAGATTCTGCCCTGCGCCGCCCTCATGCTGTGTCAGGGTGGGATGGGAACGACCTTGGAGTCCCTGCATCACGGCGTTCCGGTAATATCCGTCCCGCCCAACCCTTTCAACGCCGAGGTGGCGCACCGAGTGGCTGAGTTGGGTCTCGGATTATACGTTCGCGAGCGAGGCATGACTCCCAAGACACTCCGAGAAGCTGTGGATACGGCACATTCGGACATCGCTCTGTTTGAGCGAGTAGGTCGGATGCAATCCGATCTCGCGAGCAGTCCCGGAGCGGAGGCGGCAGCAGACGCCATCGAAGAGCACTTGCGCGATCTTGTGCGCTCGGCGCCGTCCGCTGCCAGCCTACGTCCAGCTGGCCACTCGTAGACGGGGACGATCGCCCCCGCCAACTTCCGAGCAAAGCGCCACCAGGTGATTCATACGAAACCGAAATCGCAAGAACAGCCAACGTTCGGCCCTGTCTTGCAAAGATTCATCGATCTCGAGGCGAATCCGCGCTGGATCTTCGAGAAAGAACGCGAAGCTCCCTAGCGGAATCGACATTCCCCCGCCGCGCGCTTTGACATACGACTCCTTCAACGTCCAGTAGTCGAAGAACCGTCGTTGCTGCTGCTCATGCGGCAACGCGCGCAGCGCCGCCGCCTCCGCGAGAGCGAAAAACCTGTCTGCAATGTCGAGCCCAACGGCTCGGGCGCGCGCGTCCTCCACGTCTACGCCGATCGCACGCCCTCGCGTCACGCCTAGCGCAACGAGTGCATCAGTATGCGAAAGGTTGAACTGCATCCCTCGCGCTCCGCCGGCATGCTCAGCCGCGATCGAAGGCTTTCCATGCTCGTTGATACTGAACCGCCAGTCGCACGGAGCAACCTGGGCGTACTTCGACAGCACCATCCGCACCATCGCACGCGTGACGAGATACCGATGTTGATCCCGCTCGAAATGAAACCGCGCCTGCTTTGCCAGCTCTTCCTCGCTCAGCAGCGACCTGTACTCAGCCAGCAGCCGCGGATCCGTGATCTCGCCGAGCCACGCGAGCCACAAATGAATCTGTCCGGAATCGAGCTGCTCCATACTGTTGTGCCGTCCGTGCACCGCCTCTGCCGCCGAGTCTACAACTCCACGTCCCAAATGTGAGGCGACTCGCGACCGGCCCTTCCTCCGTCGAGAATGCCGGGGATAGTTAAAGGCTCTCAGCGTCGGTCGCTTACCGGCCGCGAGTCACTGTTCTTGGGGTTGCTCTCGAGCGCCGCGAACCAACTTCTCCGGCGCCATGTATCCCCCAACGGACGTGCCAATCGCCCATCACAATCCATCGGCGTCCCAGGAATCCCCAACTCCTTCCCCAATGCGTAGTGCTTCTCAATCACCCCATCACTACACACTCTCCCCTCCTTCACCTCCACCTCTCCTCCTTGCGTAGCGCGCGCGCCTCTCTCCTGTCCGCCGCACACCAAACCGCCGCCATCATCCTCCACGCCTTCGTCCCCCGCCCCGATCTCGGAAACGCCAAGTACCTCACAGCGACTCCCTTCACCTCCATCTCACCGATCCCCTCATGAAACATCCTGCAATACGGACAATCGACATCCGTAAACACAATCACCGTGTGCTTTGCCTTCACCGCTCCAAACTCAATCGCCTCACCCGGCGCAACCTTCTGCAACAGCGCGCGCCGCTTCTCCTTCCTCCCTTCTTCCGTCTCGTTCCTCCGCGACGCCAGATCCAACATGTCGCCAACAATGAAATACCGCCCGTCCGCGCTGACATAACCGGACACGCCGTCGATCGACGTCTGAAACATCCCACTTACAGGAGAGCGCTCGGGCGCACTGACGTGCGCACCAGGATCGTGCGCTTGAATGACTGAACGGAGCTTGCCGCTGATCTCATCAGCCGACGTGCCACCCACTGGCGCCGCCATGAGCGCCGTCGTCAGCAACAATCCCCAGTAGCCCCATGACCGCATCATGGAGCCATGATGGGCCGAACTCGCCGCCGCCAGATCGGCAGCGACTACCCATCTTTCGATTTCGAGCTACCTATCTTGCGATCTTCACCTTCCCCGTCTTCCCCATCCACTGCAATCTCAGCGCCGGACCGTATAGGTCGCCCTGCCCGATCTTGCATCCCATCCCGCGCAGCGCAGCCGCCTGTTCTGTCGTCGCGATCCCCTGCGCAATCACCGTCAGCCCGATCCGCTCGGGACACTTCCAGCACCGACTGGCACACCGCCTCGGTCCGCGCGACGTCGAGCCCGGCGCCTGTAACCCTCGCATCGAGCTTGATCAGATCAACCGGCAATCCCTGCAGCTGAGTCATGATGTCGTAGCCCGACTCGAAGTCATCTATCGCCACTCGCACGCCTCGGTCGCGAATGCGCTGAATCGCCTTCGACGCGACTCCCGCATCCTCGATCCGGCTCGCATGGGCGACCTCGATCACCAGACGACTGGCCGCGAGCTTGTAACGCCCAGCGCCCAGTCGATCACCGCGTGCAAATTCGGTCGCGTCAATCGCCGCGCCGAAACATTCACATGAACCGGCACATCGAGACCGTAGGCGGCAGTCAGCGCTTCGGCATCCGCACACGCCTGGTTGAGAACGCAATCATCCAGCACCGCCGACGGCCCTGCCCGCTCTGCCGCGGCAATGAATGCGCCGGAGCAACCTGCCGCACGCGCGGATGCTTCCAACTGGCGGCCGCCTCAACCGCGACAGTCGCGCCGCCCGCGAGTCGCACGATCGGTTGGTACTGCACTTCGAATCTGCCGTCGGTCGGATCGCCGGCCAGTACCTCGGCGAGCAACTTGTGTAGCGGGACCTCGGACACCTCCGGCGCCTTGCTCTGCATCGCTCTCCCTTTATTCCTCCGCTCGCCTCGCAAGGGTGACTCGTGACCGGGCAACGGCCGGCCGGCTATGGCCCGGGGATAGGAACGCCTTTCGTCGAGCGTACGTCGCCGGCCACGAGTCACTGATCGATCTCTATCGTCTCGCCTGACAATCGTTTTTTTGCTGTCAATTCCGCCACAGCGCACCCTCCGTGGTGGAGCTGGCTTTGCCATTCGTCAGCCTGGGATTGCCAAATCAGGCCGCCCGGCCGTCGAGGACTCGCGCACGAACCTGCCGAGGCGTCATCTGCGTCCAGCGTCGCATCTGCCGTACCAGTGTCGACTCTTCCGCGAAACCGACGCTAGCAGCGATCTCGCTCATCGTCATGCGTGTCGACTCCAGCAGGCGAACGGCCACACTGATGCGCTTACGCTGCAGGTATGTGCGCGGCGTCATCCCATGCACGAGCGAGAAGAGCCGCAGGAAGTGATACTTCGAGAGGTACCCCATCTTCGCGAGCGTGGAGAGGTCAATATCCTGGGCATAGTTGGTGTGCATGAAATCCGTCGCGAGCGAGATGCGCCGGTACACTTCGCGGCGCGTCGACGGACGGATCAACGCTATACGATCGACCGTTTCGAGCAGCCGCTGATGATGGCACTGCATGCGTGCGAGCAGGAACACGAGCTGCTCGTCATACCAGGCCTCATCGACCACGCCGCGGCTGATGTGCATGCGAATGAAGCGCAAGACCGGGCTGACAGTGTTCTCGTGCGGATGCAGGTTCTCCATGAAGTCCGGCGAGCGTTCGGCAGGTACGTCGCCGCGCACCAGCGCTTGCTCGATCGAGGCAGACGCCTCGCTATAGATCTGCTCAGCCAGCTCCGGCTTGAAGCAGATCGCCAACGATTCGACCAGCTGCAGCGCGCGGATGCTGGTGCTGTAGATCTGGCCGTGATTCAGGATCAGGAAGTTGTCGTCGTCGATCGCGAGCGTGCGCCCGTTCAGATAACAGTGCTCGACTCCGCCCCAGGCAGCGCGGATCGACAGTGTATGAGTGCACGGCCCGAACTCCGCTTGGCGCGTGCGTCCCCAGATGATGCAATTCTCCCGGCCCCATTTCGACTGGAACCAGCTCTGGAACTCGGCATTGCTCTGGGCAAGATCGGGCAGTGAACGTAATAGCATCTCATCCAGTAAATCGAATACGGCGTGCCGGACCAGACATCGGGCGCGCCTTGGATTGCGATTTGTTGGTGCC
>CAWISC010000072.1:0-113113 GCA_963838635.1 uncultured Gammaproteobacteria bacterium
CCGTTGCCGATGCGGACCGGTTTCGAGCGAGCGTAGCCCTCCCACTGCGGCAGTTCGAATTCAGGCACGTCGGTACGACCGTGGATGTCGTAGAGGACCTGCAGCTTCGGCCAGGTAAGTCGCGTCGTGTGCAGGAGCCATGCGAAGAATGCGCGCGCTTCCTCCATGAAGCCGAGCTCGGTGAACGCGCGCATCGTCAACGCGGCATCGCGCATCCAGCAGTATCGATAGTCCCAGTTACGGTTGCCGCCCAACGCTTCGGGCAACGACGTCGTCGGTGCAGCGATGACGCCGCCTGACAATGAATACGTCATGAGCTTGAGCGCGAGAGCACTGCGGATCACGACAGTGCGATAGGGGCCGTCGTAGCTGCAGCGACGTGCCCACTGCTTCCACCACTCGAGTGTGGACGCGAGTCGTTGCTCCGAGGCCGCTCCGAGCGGGGCCGTGCAGCCGATGTCGCCCTTCGCGTAACACAAAGAGAATGAGTACTTCGTACCTGCGGCGATGGTGACGCGCGCATCGAGTGCGGTCGCGTTCGTGCCGGACACCGCTGAGAGTGGCGCATCGGTTTTCACAGTGAGCAATTCGTTGCCCCAGGTCCATGCGCAACCCAATGCATTCACGCGCGATCGCCGCGCGCGGCGACGGCCGTAGTCCGGTCTGGGATCCACGATCACGCTCAGGGCGACATTGCCCTCGATGCCTTCGACAATGCGCAGCACTTCGCGCATCGGCTCCAGGCGATGCGGATCCGCGGGCATCGGCATGAAGTCCGTGACACGCACGACGCCGGTCGTCGTGCTGAAGGTGGTCTCGAGGACATTCGTATCATCGATATAGCGCCGGGTGCTCGTGTATCGCCGCTCAGGCGAGATCGCGAACACGCCGCCGCTGTCGCGGTCGAGCAACGCGGCAAACACGGACGGTGCAGAAAAATGCGGGAGGCAAAGCCATTCGATCGCACCTGCGCGCGATAGCAACGCGACGGTGCGCCCGTCGCCGATCGCAGAATAGTCTGCGATCGGCGGGTAGGACGACTGCGCAATGAGTGGCTGCTGGCTTGGAGTGCTGATTGCGCGGTCAGGTGCGGGCGTGCGGTTCATCGCGATGTCCCGCCACTTCGCCCGTGTGTTGAGGCTGCGTGACGCCCAGAACGTGCACCAGGTGGCCGCCCAGCCAGCCGGAAATCACCAGCGCGACGATCGCGACAATCGAGATCGCTCTGGGAAGCACCGCGGCGTCTCCCGCGTCCTCCATGCGTAACCAGAAATTCCCGGCTTGCACGGCGACGATCGCCAGATTCAACACCAGGTGATAGGTGCCTACTCGCACGGCTCGCGGATCGCGCATTCCAAGCAAGTCGAGCAGGCCCGGTACGGCCGCGATGAGCGCGCCGATGATGCCGCCGCCGAGGGTGAAATATGCCGTCACCGCCCAGCGGGCATCGTCCGTGCCGACGTATACGAAATCGCAGATCAGCGAAAAAATCCACAGCCCGATCGGAATAGTCACGAGCATTGGGTGGACAGGATGTCCGGCGATCGTAACTCGCGTGCTCATGGGGGATACCTCCTTGCGTGGTACGCTGCTGATAACGTTCCATTCGGGACAGGGGTTGCGGCACCGCCGCCATTCTGCCAATCGTCCGGTCGGGAATTTCTACACAGGAGCCAGCATGAATCGCCGCCTACATGTATTCATGACTATCGCAGCGGCACTCTTGGTATCGACCGCGGCCGTCGCGCATCACGGCTGGACCGGTTACAACGAAGAGGCCCAGAAGCTCAGCGGTGTGATCGAGGAGTCGAGCTACGTGAGTCCGCACGGCACGATCCGCCTGAAGGTCGACGACAAGATCTGGCTCGTCATTCTCGCGCCGCCGTCGCGCATGACGAACCGCGGCCTGACGCCCGAGATGATCAAGGTCGGCAGCAACGTGGCCGTCGAGGGCTATCAGCACAAGACTGATCCGGGCGAAATGCGCGCGGAGCGGATCATCGTGGACGGCAAGACGGTAGAGCTGCGTTAGCCTCGCGATAGACCGTGCAGTACGCGGTCGCGGATTTCGTCGCGCGGCATGCGATCGCCGTGCTGAGCCTCATCGCGATCGCGACGCTCGCGTTGTCCGCTATCGCATGGCACGTGCTGGGCACTCTTGCCCCGCGCACGTGGCCGCTGGCGATCGAACTCTGGGATCGCGTCCGTAAGTCGAGATTTGCGCGTTGGCTGCGCGAGTTGCCGCTGGTGGGGCGGTTTCTCAGCAGCACGCTCACCATCGCGCGCTATCTTGGCATCGTCGCGATCATCGGGTTCGGTCTCTCCGTCGGCGCGCTCGTGCTGTTCGTCGAGCTCGCCGATGAGATCGGCGCGGGCGAATCGTTCGCCGAATTCGACGTCGCGCTCAGTGCGGCGCTGGGCGAGCACGTGTCGCTCGGGACGCTACGCGTCTTCTCGATCATCACGCATCTCGGCGACGCGGTGGTGCTGTTCGCGATCGGGGCGGTCGTGTTCGCGGTGCTCGCCGTCAAACGCCTCAAGCTCCTGGCCGCAGCGTGGGTTGTCACGACGCTCAGCGGCGCAGTGCTGAATCGCCTCCTCAAGGCGATCTTCGAGCGCAGCCGGCCGTTGCACGATCACGGCCTCACTGCCGTGGAAGGCTGGAGTTTCCCGAGCGGTCACGCGTCCGGCTCGATGCTGGTCTACGGCCTGCTCGCGTATGTCGTCGTCCGCAGCACGCCGTCTGCGTGGCACGTTCCTGCGGCGCTCGCCGGCATCGCCATCGTCATCTTCGTCGGCTCGAGTCGCGTGCTTCTCCAAGTGCACTACTTGAGCGACGTGCTTGCGGGCTATGCATCCGCCGCCGCGTGGATCGCTATCTGCGTCGCAGCGCTGGAAACGGTGCGATGGCGCGAGCAGCAGCGCTCACGCGCGTCGGCGCGTTAGTCAGGCTGCTTGGATTCCCACAGCTCGATGGGGTTGCCGTCCGGATCGTGCAGTCGGGCAAAATCGCCATTCGGATAGCTGGTGGGATCTTCGACCTCGATGTTGGCTGCACGGAGCTGAGCGACCATAGCTTTGAGATTACCCACCCGGAAATTGATCATCCACGCCTGCTCCGGCTTGCCGAAGTACGTCGTGTCCTTCTTGAACGGAGCGAACACGGTGGGTCCCGCTTCCTGGCGCCAGCACTCCGCCTCGTAACTCGTCGGCACGACCGTAATACCCAGGTGCGTCTCGTACCATTTGGCGATGCGCTCGGGATCGCTGGATTTGAAAAACAGGCCGCCGATGCCCAGAACCTTCTGCATGGTTGTTCTCCTCGAGTGCGATGACTTCAGCCGGCCGCAGGCAGAAGCTTCGGATTACGCAATAACAACGCCGACACCAGCGAGACCAGCAGTCCCACGGGGAAGATCTCCAGGAACGTCATCGGAATCCGCAACAGCGGATTGGCATAGCTGGTGCGCATCGATTCCATTTTGGCCATCTCCTGCGCGAGCGCTGCCGCCGATATGCCGGCGGCCTGCCGTGCGCGCACGATTCCGGCGATGTATTCGTCCATGAATTTGTAGTCGGTCATCGCCAGGTAGACCTCCCATACCGCGACATAGGCGACGCCCGCAGCCGCGGCGATGGCGAGCCCCATGGCGAACGCGGAGCCGAACTTGATCACGCCGCCCCGCTCGACGTCGCGGTAGCGCTTCACCCCGACGAAGATGAAGCTCAGCGCCACCAGCATCACGAGGTAGCCGAACCATTCGGAACTGAAGAAGCTCTTCTGGTCGGACAGGGCGATCCCGGTGATCATCGTCACGATGATCACGAAGCCGGACAGCAGGCCGTAGGTCAGCACGTATCTCATTGTTGTCTCCATCCTCCCGCAGGTGCTGGCGCTAAATTCGCCCCGGAACCCTGTCGGCGCCATCACCCGGATGGATGATTCCGGTGGTTTTGCCGAACGGATTATGGAATCAGCGCCAGCTCGCGCGCCTTGTGGATCGCCTGCGTGCGCCGTTGTACCTCGAGCTTCTGATAAACCCTGGCGAGGTGCGTCTTGGCCGTATTCGGCGAGATCGCCAGTTGCCGGGCGATTTCCTTGGTCGACTGGCCGGCAGCGAGCAGTTGGAGGATTTCGTATTCACGCGGCGTCAGACCCAGCGAGCGGATGGCGGCGTCGTTGCGCTCGAAAGCCGACGACGGCGGTACGCGGCGTCGGGTCAAACGATGCCCCGCCCACAGGCCAAGGGCAGCGAAGCCTGCGGCCAGCAGGACGATGTAAATCTCCGTCGAGAACGCGCGCGTGACGTAGCGGTACTCGAGCCACTCGAGCCCGGCGACTGCCAGAGCGAGCGCGATCGCGTAGAGGATCACCAGCCTTGCCATGGGGGAAAGCTGCCAGAAATCTCCGATCCGGGCCAGCGGAACCACCAGTCGCTTTGCCAGCTTTGCCAGAGGTGGTACGCAAGCGCCTCATCTTCGTCGCGATCGCCGCGCTGCTGACAGTCGGCGCAATCGCGGCATTGGCTTTGCACGCGCGAATCCCGGACGAGTGGAAGCCGTGGGCACCGCTGCAGCTCGCCGACCCACCGAATTTCCTGACGCGGTACAAGCTGAGCCGCGCATCCGCAAACGACGCAATCTGTCGCGCAACGCTCGAACAAGCGCCGTGGGTGTATGTGCCGATCGCCGATGAAACGACTGCGCCCGGCTGTGGTTACCGGAATGCGGTCCGCATCGACCGAATGCGGGCGAGCGTCAGCGAGCCGTTCGCTGCTTCATGCCGTGAGGCTCTGTCGCTGGCGCTGTGGGAGTTGCACGTGCTGCAACCCGCGGCGCTCCGTCATTTCGGCGCTCCCGTCACGAAGGTCGAACACTTCGGCAGCTATTCCTGCCGCGGTGTCTATGGACGGCCGAACGCTCGAAAGAGCCATCACGCCACTGCCGATGCGCTCGATGTCGCGGGATTCGTGATCGGGGACGAGCGCCGCGTGCGCGTTCTCTCGGCATGGCCGAGTGAAGGTCCAGAAGGCAGATTCGTGCGCGAAGTGCACGACGGCGCCTGCGACTTCTTCGACACGGTACTCGGGCCGGAATACAACGCCGCCCATCACGATCACCTGCACCTGGACCGAGGCGCGTTTCGTCTATGCCGGTGATCCCGCGTCGCTCTGTCGGGTCCGGATCAACTCCACGAACTCCTTGCCGTAGCGGGCCAGCTTCGCCTGTCCTACACCCGCGATCGTCGCAAAGTCCTCGAGCGTCATGGGCTGACGCTGCGCCATGTCCCGCAAGCTGGCGTCGTTGAAGACGATGTACGGCGGCATCCCCGCTTCGTCGGCAAGGCGTTTGCGCAGCGTGCGCAAGGCCTGGAACAGCGCGTCGTCGCCGTCTCCTGTTACGAGGGGCTTGCCCGCCCGCCGTCCGCGAGCAGGCTTGACCGATTCGCCGACCTGCACCGCGCGTTCTCCGCGCAGCACTTGCCAGCTCGCCTCGTTCAGCGTCAGCACCGCATAACCGTCCTGCGATTGAGTCAGCAGGCCCTGATGCAGCAGTGCGCGGGCAATGTCGCGCCATTCGGTCAAGCCCAGATGTTTGCCGATGCCGTAGACGCTCAGGCTCGAATGACCGCGGCTGATCACGCGCTGAGTCTCGCCGCCGCGCAGGACCTCGATGACGTAAGCGACGCCGTACCGCTCATGCCGCTGGGCGAGCCGCGCGATGCACGACAGGAACTGCTTTGCCTCGGTCGTGCGATCGAGCAGGGTTCGCGGTTCGAGGCAGTTGTCGCATGCGTCGCACTTGCCTTGGAAGATCTCGCCGAAGTAGCGCAGCTGCACGGCTCGCCGGCACTCGCTCGATTCCGCGTAGTTCAGGACGTGTCGCAACTGCTGGCGGGCGATGCGCTGCTCGTCCGCCAACGGTTCGAAGCTCACCGGGTCGATCTTCTGCGCGATGATCATCTCCGCGGTCCGAATGTCGCCCGCGCCGAAATACAGGATGCAGCGCGCAGGCTCGCCGTCGCGGCCCGCGCGGCCGGATTCCTGGTAGTAACCTTCGAGCGTCTTGGGCAGGTCGTAGTGCACGACCCAGCGTACGTCCGGCTTGTTGATGCCCATGCCGAAAGCGATGGTCGCAACCATCACCTGTGCATTGTCGCGAATGAACGCTTCCTGGTTGTCGCGGCGCGTGGTTGCGTCGAGGCCCGCGTGATAGGGCAGGGCGCGAATGCCATCGTCTTGCAGTCGACCCGCAAGCTCGTCGACCCGCTTGCGCGAGAGGCAATACACGATGCCCGCGCCGTTGTTGCCGCGTGCGCGCTCCAGCACTTCCGTATAGGTCGCCTTGGTCTTCGGCCGCACGCAGTAGTGCAGGTTGGGGCGATTGAAACTGGCGACGTGAATGCAAGGCTGGCGCAGCGCGAGTTGCCGCACGATGTCCTGCCGAACCCGTTCGGTGGCGGTGGCCGTGAACGCTGCAGTCGGTATGTCGGCGAAACGTGTGCGTAGTCGATGGATCTGGCGGTATTCGGGGCGGAAATCGTGACCCCATTCGGAGACGCAATGAGCCTCGTCGACGACCAGGGACGAAATTCCGTGGGTTGCGTGCAATCGAGGCAGCACATCGCCTTCGAACTCGGATTGCAGCAGGCGCTCCGGCGCTACGTACAGCAGCTTCAGCTCGCCGCGATCGAGTCGGGCGAAGCGCCGCGCCATCTCCGCGCGCTCCAGCGATGAATTGATGAACGTCGCTTCGATACCGTTGTCCTGCAGCAGCCGTACCTGATCCTGCATCAGCGCGATCAAGGGCGACACGACAATGCAGACACCTGGGCGCAACAGGGCCGGCAGCTGAAAGCACAGCGACTTGCCGCCGCCGGTCGGCATGATCGCGAGAACGTCGCGGCCGTGAAGAATGTCGCGCACGACCGCTTCCTGCCCGGGGCGGAAGGAATCGAAGCCGAATCGTTGTTTGAGGGCGGGCAGCAGGTCGTCGTTCATCGAGTGAAGGATAACCTCTACTTGCCGCGCGAGCCGCCCCCTTTCTTCGATGCCTGCCCAACCAGATAGAAGCCGTAGCCGAGCAAGGCCGCCGCGGCGATGAAGATCCATTCGTAGCGCGCGAGCGAGCCAAGCGTGCTCACCCACGCTCCCGCGATACCCAGACTCAGGAGAACGGACGGCAACAGACAGCAGGCCGCAAAAATACCCAGTGCGGCGAACATACCGCCACCCGTCGTCCACCGCAGCAGGCGGTTCGTGCGAGCAGTGCTTGGTGGTTGACTATTCATGACGTCTGACGGCCCGCAGCCGCAGCTGCTCGCCGGAGCGACGCTGGCGAGTCGAAGTTCTGCTTCGAGCACGTCGCGCGTACCTTCCGGTCCAGTCATCCGCAGCCAAATCGGTCCGGACGCCGCTGCGATCTCCAGCTCGAACGTCATGAACGGGCAGCACTTGCGTTCATTCGCAATGAAGCGCGACAGAGACTCGAGATCTGCTGCGTCGAATTGAAACGCGTAGCCGTTGCGAAGGTCCTGCCGCTGCCTGGCAAGATCCATGAAGATCGTTCGCGCCAACGCGAAGTGCGCTGAGCGCTCGGCAGCTGGTATCGCGCCCGGGACGCAAGCCAATGGTATCGCGTCAGCCGTATCGCTCATGGATCTGCTTCATGCTCCGCAGTACTTGCCTGAATGCCAGCAAGCGTACATATTCAAGTCAACTTGAAGTCAAGGACTATCGCCATGGCTGCGGGTCTTTCGATCGGTGAGGTGGCGCGGCGAACCGGCCTGCGAACGTCGGCGCTGCGTTACTACGAGGACGCCGGCATCCTGCCGAAGCCCACTCGCGTGAGCGGGCAGCGACGCTACGATGCTGACATCGTCAGACGAGTTGATTTGCTCCGCTTCGCGCAACAGGCGGGATTTACGCTCGATGAAATCAAGTCGCTCCTCCACGGACGCGGCTCTGAGACACCGCTCAGCGCTCGGTGGCGGTCGCTCGCGCGCAAGAAACTGGTCGAGCTGGACGAGCTCGCGGCGCGCGTCGCCCGGATGCGCCGAGGATTGGAGTTGAGCCTGGAGTGCGGGTGCATGCGAGTGGAGGACTGTACCGTCTCGCGTAGTTAGAAGATGCGTGGTCAGCCGGTGAAGTCTTTTCCGCAGTGATCGCAGTGGACGTCGTTGATGTCGTCGAACACCAGCCGGTCGTGCGGGCAGCCCAGCTCCTTCGACAGCAAGCGCCGGAACCGGCTGATCTGCGCCGTGAAAGCGCTTTGGAACGGGGAGTCGGCCGGTTCCGCGACGGCATTCGGAACGACGCCGCGAAGCAGGTCAACGTGGGTGTCGATCGAAGCGCTCGTCATGGGGTCCGGTCCTGCGTGGTCCGAATGCGAGAGCCAGTCTAGGGAGCCGGCGTTATCAAGTCAGTCGAAGGACGGTGACGAAGCAGTCACGGCGGTGGGTGTTGTCGAACGGCCGCGGACCGGATCGTCATTGGCATACAGGTCCACAACACGAGGTATGCAGAAATGACGACGATCCGAGTCAGTGTATTCCGGGCGGTGCCGCCGTTTGCCCAGGGTCTGGTGCGGGACATGCGGGTGCGCTGGGCGCTCGAAGAGGCGGGCCGGTCCTACGTCGAGCGGGTGATCGGAGCGGAGGATCAGGGTTCAGAGGCCTATCGCCGCCTCCAGCCGTTCGGGCAGGTTCCCGCCTATGAAGAAGGTGACCTGGTGCTGTTCGAATCCGCCGCCATCGTCCATCACATCGCGCAGTCGTGCGAGACGTTGATGCCTGCCGATCCCGCCAGCCGTGCGCGCGTCACCGCATGGATGTTCGCCGCGATGAACACCATCGAGCCGCGCGTTGCGAATCTCGGCGAGATCGATCTGTTCCACGCGCAGGAAGACTGGGCGAAGGCGCGCCGGCCGGCCGCTGTCGCAGCCGTCCAAAAGCGTCTGGAGGAGCTGGCGGCCCGCCTCGGCGAACGCAGTTTCCTCGAAGGTCGCTTCACTGCGGCGGATCTGCTCATGACGACGGTGCTGCGAATGTTGCGTCACACGGACATCGTTGCGCGGATCCCGGTGCTCGAAAACTACCGCCTGCGTTGCGAAGCGCGGCCCGCGTTTCAGCGCGCGCTCGCCGCGCAGATGGCAGTGTTCGAGCGACACGCCGCCTGAGCTTCCAGTTCAACGTCCGCTTTCTCAGCGACTGAGCACACCTGGACAGTTGGCCCAGCAAACCTGGGCCAAGTGGCTCTACCGCCGCGATCGCGGCTGCGGCATCCTTGCGCCACTCGGCGGGAAGGATCCGGTTTCCAACAATCCCATGAAGTGCTCGTTGTGGTTGCTGCGCGGCGCAGTTGTCGCCGCATGCCTCGCGTCTGCCAGTGCGCTCGCCGAAGTCAAAATCGACGGCGACCTGACCGAGCCGGAGTGGGAGCGCGCCCAGGTTTTCACCGATTTTCGCGTGACGCAGCCGTACACGCTCGGCGCACCGCGCTATCCGACGGAAGCCCGCTTGCTCGGCACGCCGCAAGGCATCGTGGTCGCTTTCCGCTGCACGCATCCACCGGTCACGCCACGGCAATTGGCCCAGACGCCGCGCGACGCCGACAACAACGGCGACCGCGTCAATCTGTACATCGACTTCAACGCCGACGCGCAAGTTGCTTACAACATAACCATAGCGCTCGCCGGCTCGCTCCAGGACGCCACGCTCACCAACGAGAACCAGTACAGCACCGACTGGGATAGCGACGTCGAATACGCGATCCGTCAGACCGACGAGGAATGGTTCGTCGAGCTGCTGCTGCCGTGGACGACCGCGAGCATGAAGAACGCCGACGCGCCGAAGCGCACGATCGGCATTGCGTTCGATCGCGTGATCGGCGCGACGCAGGAGCGCAGCGCGCTGCAGGGCGTGAGTTTCTCGCAGCCGCGCTACGTGTCGGAGTTTCCGAAGGTCGAGATCGATCAGTACCCGGGATCGGTTCTGCACTTCTTCCCGTATGCGAGCGTGTCCAACGACCTGGTCGGCGATGAAGTCGACACGAAGCTCGGCGCCGACATCCAGTGGAAGCCATCGGCCAACTTCCAGCTCACGGCGGCGTTGAATCCGGATTTCGGCCAGGTCGAGGCGGACGAGCTGGTCGTGAACTTCGACGCCATCGAAGTGCTGTTCAGCGACAAGCGGCCGTTCTTCGCCGAGAACCAGGCCTTGTTCGACATCCGCGTCCCGGAAACCGATACGCGCGTCACCGCGAGGGATCGACTGCTCTATACGCGTCGCATCGGCGGTCAGCGCGATGACGATCCGCTGCAGGCGGCCGACATCGACGGTGCGGTCAAGCTCAACGGTAACGTCGGGCGTCTCGACTACGGTGTGTTGTCTGCGGTCGAGAGCGACTACGGCGACGACCTCGGTCGCGCCTTCGCCGGCACGCGGCTGCGCTATGCATCCGGGCCCGTGACGCTCGGTTATCTCGGCACGTGGGTCGATCGCCCGTTCCTCGACAGGAATGCGCAGGTCCATTCCGCGGATGCGATCTGGCGACCGAATCCGCAGCTGATGCTGCAGGGACAGGTCATCGGCAGCACGGTCGACCAGTTCTCCGAGGACATTTCCGGCGACGGCGAGATTCTGCTCGCCGTCTATACGCCGTCGCCCGATTGGCAGCACGAGCTGGGGTTGACGCACTACGCCGGCACGCTCGACTTCAACGACATGGGATTCCAGCAGCGCGCCGGCGTGAACTACGCGAGTTATCTGCTCTCGCGCCGTTTCCGCGACTTCGATCCGAGCGACGTACGCGCAGGCGTGCGGTGGCGCGCGCGTCCGGAGCTGCGCTACAACGACTCCGGCGAGCGGCTCGGGCATTTCCTCGGCGTCTATCGCGAATCGCGGCGGCGCTCCGGCTCTGTTTTCAACAGCACGCTGGAAGTCAGCGGCTCCGGTGTCGACGATCTGATCTCGCGCGGCAACGGCGACGTGCAGATGGACGCGCGGTTGCTCGCGCTGGCGCAGAACTATCAGAGCGCACGGTTCGGCAAGTGGCGCGTGTTCGCAGCAGGCGCGCTGCTGCAGGAAGGCAATGACGACTTCGCCTTCGAAGTGGACAGCAAGCTCGAGCACTTCACGCGCGACGACTTGAGCTGGTCGGTGCGCGGGGTGATGCGCTGGAGCCGCGACTGGCTCATCTGGCAACAGGACAACCTGCTCGCCAGCTTCCAGCGACGTCGCTCCATCTTGCAGAGCGACCTCAACTGGTTCCCGGCCGCGGGTCACGAGCTGCGCGTCAAACTCCAGTGGCTCGCGATCGACGCGCACGATCCGCAGGCACTGCGCATCGATCCGGCAGGCCAGCTGATCGAGAGCAACGACGTCGTGCAGCCGTTCGAAGTGAACAACTTCGGTTTGCAGATTCGCTACCGCTGGACGTTCGCGCCGCAGTCGGACCTGTTCTTCGTCTACGGCCGCGGCGGCATTACCTTCGAAGAAGGGCCGGAGCGCGACGGGTTCGGTGGCCTGCTCCAGTCGGCGGCCGACCTGCGAGACAGCGATCAGCTGCTCGTGAAAGCGCGCTATCGATTCTGAGTACGCCTCACCCGCATAGACTTCGCCGAGGCGAAGAGTACGATCGCCGGTCCAGCGGAATCAGGGACAGAACATGGCGAACGACGCGCGCATCGCAATCTGGTCGGGCGTGCCCGACGGATCGAGCCTTCTCATTTCGACGAAGGGCACCACCAGGAAGAAACTGATCACGGCGCATGCGTTCCTGCTGCGCAGCGACGGGATGGAGCAGACCTTCCCCGACGGCCTGGTTCAGCCCGGCCCCGTGTCCATCACACTCGAGTCTCCGAACACGTACTCCATCCTCGTGGACCTGGTGTATGTGACTTCCGGCACCGCGGAGGTGACCGCGCAGGTCGTCGATCCAGGCAAGAAGCGGATCCCTGCGGATGGCACGACCGACAAGCGGTTCAAGTCGACCCTGGCCGGCTCACAAGGGCAAACGCTGGGACTCACCTTCATCATCATCACCGCGTAGAGGGTCCGCCATGTACGCAAGGATCCTGACCGCGATGGTGCTCACCGCATGGGTTGCCGCGACGGCTGTCGCGCAGGAACCAGCGGTGTGCACGGACAGCGAAAGCCTCCAAGGATGCTTCAGTCGAATTCAGCGAGAGGCGGCTCCCGCTGCACAAGGCGCGGATGTCGAGGCGGTGGAGGAGGCGCAGAGGCAGGACGTGAAGCAGGAGCTCGCTGCGGCTCTGACTGGTGCAGCCTTGGGAGGCGATGCCACTGCCGCCACGAAGAACGACCTGGCGCAGCTGCTGAATGCTCTCGGCCTGTTGAGCAGTGGCGACGCACAGGGGAGCAAGATTGCCGTCGATCTCAATTTCCTGCTCCCGGTGCAGGACGTGGAGAACAACAACGCACAGCTCAGAGGCATCATCAATACCGAGCCCGAGCCGCTCGACCAGCTGGTGCAGGCTTTCGGCGAAACGGTGCGGGAGGCTCGCAAGGATTCGTTGCAGAAGGACATTGCGGCCTTCGGCGATGCGCAGATTTCCTTCACGTGGGGCCTGGTCAACAGGCGGTTCGGCCGCGACTACAGCGTGCTTCGCGACCAGATCGCGCCAATGAACGAAGGCGCGGTGAATCGTGCAAGAAGCGCGGCGCGTACCGATTCGATCCGGGCGTTCCCAGCGGTGATCGCGCGAGCCAACGAGGCCGTGCGGGCCGGCAACGAGGCCAGACAACGAGCCAATCCGGGCAGCCCGGCGATACCCACCACGGCAACCTTCGGTGAGCTGCCCATCAGCGACGAGTTGAAGGCGGAGCTCAAGGCAGCGACCTTCAAGGCGGCCAACGAGCGCGCTGCGATTACCCAGGGAATCCAGGCCGAGCTTGCGAGATCCAGCCTCGACCGACTGGCGGAGCTGGTCGAGCAACAACCGCAGCTGCTGTTCACGCTTTCCCACGATTTTCGCGACGAGATCGTAGGACCGGAAAGCACGAGCGCCACCGTCACATGGGAGCTCAACGGCCGCAACTTCGGAGCTTTCCTGCGCAATCAGGGGAGGAGTTGTGCGGGTACGGAGGTCGCCACGGGCACCTCACCTCAGTACGACAGCTGCGTGAGCGCGCTGCAGAGCTACCTGGGGGGCGACGCGATCCAGAACCAGTGGCGCTTCAAGCTCGAAGCTTCCTTCAAGCGCATCGAATCGGTCGACTACAGCTTTCCGGTCGACGGCATCGATCTGAGCATGCCGAAGCATGACCGCTGGGAGGTCGCCGTCGCGGCGGGTCGCCCGCTGAGCAATGACAAGAACGGCGGCCGACTGGATTTCGAGCTGGCCTTCGACAGCAACCTGGACGACGACACGACCAACGAGGAGCGCGTAACGGCCGCGCTGACGTATACCCGTCGGGTCGGCGACATGGACATGCCGTTCTCCATCGTCTACGCCAACAAGGATGAATTCCTGGGCGAGGTCGATCACCAGCTCAGCCTGAACCTCGGTCTCAAGTTCCGGCAGCCGAAGATGTAACGGCCAGCGCGCGCAGCGCCGGCTTGTCGAACTTGCCGTTCTGATTGCGCAGCAAGGGCTCGCTGCCGATGCGGAACAGCTCCGGCAACTTGTAGCGCTAGCGCTCCTTCGCCTTCGCCAACATTGCGTCCAGAGTGGCCCGGTCGAGCAGCTGGCCGCGCAGGATGACCGCGTTGATCCTGCTCGTGTTGCGAATGTCCTGAAGCGGGTTGGCGTCGAGCAGGATGAGGTCGGCCGCGTAACCTGTCGCAACGCGGCCTACCTCTTTCTCGAGCCCGGCGAAGCGCGCCGGGTTGATCGTCGCTGTCTGCAGCGCATCGCGCGGAGTGAGCCCGACTTCGACGAGTTCTTCGAGCTCGCGATGTAGTGAGAAGCCGAACGAGTTGCTATCCGTGCCCGCCAGCAGCGGCACACCTGCCGCGTGCATGGCGCGAAGTAGTGCTGCCTGCTTGTCGTTGGCGCGCGTCGCTCGCTCGAAGTCGGCTTCGGTGAAATTGCTCAGCCACTTCACGCGTCCGCGGTTGCGGAAAGCCTCGCGCGTCTGCGGATCGAGATACTCGGCTTCAGGCGTCGCGAGGTAGCGTTCGATTGCACTGCTCGGCGCGGTGTAAATGCTCGTGCCGAGCGTCGGGCATTGCCACGCGCCGGCGTCCCGCGTCGCGTGCACCAGCTCAGGAATTCGCGATAGATCCGCATACTCCCAGGCGAGCGTTCGCGACCGCAGGTCGATGCCGGGCTGCATCGGCGCATCCGCGGGCACGAGCTTCTCGATGTAGCCGCGCAAATGTTCGATGGACTTCTGGTGGGCGGCGAGGGCGCCCTGGATTCCGGCCGCGAACGGCACGTGCCCGACGACCGGCATGCGCAGTCGATCCGCTTCGGCGACCAGCCCGTTGTACGCGTCCAGCGGAATGTTGTTGTAGACCTTGATGTAGTCGAAGCCGGCGGCCTTCTGTCTGCGGACTTCGGCGACGCCCTCGGCGAAGGTCTTCACCAATCGACGACCTTCCGTGTCGACGACGCTGGCCGCCTGCGCCGGAGGCACGCCTTCGATGATCGGTCCCGCGATCAGTAGCCTCGGGCCCAGCAACTCGCCAAGTTCCACGCGCGCGCGCCATTCGAGATGGCGCGGCAATCCCCACATGATCCGAGTGCCGCCGACGCCGTTGGCGACGAGCATCGACAGCGCTTCCGGCTCCATCGGATGCGTGTGCATGTCCCAAAGCGCCGGCATCAGATAGCGGCCGCTCCCGTCGATGACGCGAGCACCGGACGGCACACGCACGGATTCCTGCGCGCCGATCTGCTCGATGTAACCGCCGCTCAGGATCACCCAGCGTCCGGCGATGACGGTACCGGAGTCGACGTCCACGACGTTGACGTTCTTTAGTACCAGGTCTTCCGCGCAGATGGGAGCCGCAACCGCGCCGAGCAGCAGGAGAGTGCAGAGACGAAGTCGCATTGCGGGTCCTCGACAGCCACCCGCACTACGTAAACCGGAGATCAAAGGATGCGCGGAGTACTCGATTGCTAGCGCACGCGCGACCGCAAGATAGTCGGGCGCGGCTGCGGTTGCCCCGGCGCCGCGAGGCCGTCCGGAACATTAGTCACCATGTAGTACTGCCCGTTCGCGACGACGCCAGTCGCCGGATTGAGCCCCGGCGGCGGACGCGAGCTCATCGTCGTCACTTCCCGAATCGACAACCCATCGTCGGTGAGACGAATACGCGCAACTCTCGCGAGATAGGGCGAGGGCTGGATTGCCAGCAGATCCTTGCCGTCCCACACCAGGCCATCGATGCTGTTCACGGCAGCGTTCTTCGGAACACGCAGCTGCGTGCGCTTGCCGGTGCGCACATCGACGACGCTGATCCCTTCGACATGCGCGACGTACAGACGCGAGCCGTCGGGCGTGAGTGCTATCCCATTAGGGAATGACATCGCAGGGTCCTGCAGAACCCGATCGAGCTTGCAACCGCCAGCAGACAACTTGTAGATCGAGTTGACCGTGCTGTCGCTGACGTACACGTCGCCGTTACTCGCGAGCGCCATGTCGTTGAAGCCGTGCATCGTCGGCCGCTCATCCAGGCCGCAATTGCGCACGCGCTTCGCGGTGCCGAGGTCGTAGGCGTGGAGCGCGGTGGTGCCCACGTCCTGCTTCGGCTCGCCGGCCGGGATGAGATCCGGAAAGACTCCGGTCGCTGCCCACAGCAGCCGGCGCTCGGCGTCGACTTTGAGACCGAGCACTTCGCGCAGTCCGCTGCCGGGACCCGCGAAGCGTTCGAGCTTGCCGTTCAGATCGGCGCGCCAGATCTCGCCGTTGAGACTGCCGAAGTACAGCTGCCGGCCGACGGGATCCCAGGTGATGCCTTCCGTGCGCAGCGACTCGTTCTCCAGGACCAGGAATACTTCCGGCGCTGCCACCGGCGCCATGTTCCCCAGTGCCTGTTCGCGCAACGCCCGCAGACGCGCGGTCTGCGGAGCCGCTTTGAATTCCGGAAACGTTGCGAGATCGAATCCGCCGCCGCGCCGGACCGCGTCCTCGAGGCGCATCGCGGCGTCATCGAAACGTCCGTTCGCGGCGAGCGCCCGGGCAATGCTGATCAGCAGGTCCGGATGATCGGGGGCGAGGTCCAGCACCGGCTGTCCGCGCTCGAGCCAGAGTTTGTGGTTGCCTGCGAGCCGCGCTTCTCGCGCCTGCATGGAGAGGTCGAGGAGTCCCGGTGTCGTGCCGGGTGCGGGAGCCTGTCCGCGCGCGTCAGGCGCCGCGGCCAGCATCACTGCTGCGAAACAGATCCAGACAGGCCACGTGCGGCGGACGACCGGCATCCTGGCTCTCCTTCTATCTACGGAAGTGCTGCGCGAGCACGGATTGTCGGGCTGAAGCCCGACCTACAGGAATTGCTGTAGGCCGGGTTTTAACCCGACTCTCGCGCCGGCCGGGCGCGCTTTGCGACGAGCCGTTGTTTTCCAGCGATAACGAATCAGTCGCCTCGGCAATTCAGCGTTCATCTCATGCCGCGCGTTCGGCGGCGCTCCCATACTGCTGGCCATGGCATCAGTACCGGATTGGAGCAGCGACGGATATTCGTTTTCAGGCGCGAGCCGCTCCTCCGCCCGTGGTTTGGTGCGCTGGATCACGCAGGCCGTGCGCCGGATCGCGCGCCGCTCGCAGCCCGCGCCGCCGGTTTCCAAGTCGCTGGTCTATGCCTTGTGCGAAGAGTACCGACACTTCGACCTGTGGGCGGCCTATCACGCGTTTCGCTTGCATCCGCACGCGCGGAACTGGCGGCGACTGCGCCGTCGCAACGTGCCGTGGCAGCGCGAGCAGACTGTCGAGGGTTTGGTCAACCTGCTGCATCCCTTGAGCGGCAAGCGGACGCCCGATCCCAACACGGTCGGGATGGCCTTGATTACCGCGCCGTCCTCGTCCGCCGCACCCGCCCGAAAGACTCGCTAGTCCCGTAGCACCCGCAGGTCGATCGCTGCCGCCATCGCGGCGAAGCCGGCGTCGTTCGGATGCAGGTGATCGCCGCTGTCATAGCGCGCGGCCAGGTGATCGGGCCGCGCGGGATCGCGCATCAGCCGGTCGAAATCTGCGACGGCATCGAACGCGCCGGAGCTGCGGATCCAGGCATTCACTTCGTTGCGCTTGGCCTGGGCTTCCGGGGTGTGGATGAAGGGCTTCCCGACTCCAGCCTTCGGCAGCAACGTGGCGCCGTAAACTTTGACGCCCTTCGCGTGAGCGCGCGCGATGAGCTTCTGCAGGCCCGCGATGATCTGCTGCGCCGACACCTTGTCTTTCGGCGTATCGAGCATGTCCGACGCGCTGATGTCGTTGCTGCCCGTCAGCACCACGACCCAACGCACGTTGGGTTTGCTCAGCACATCACGTTCGAAGCGCGTCAATATGCTCGGCCCGACGAAGGGCGCGGACGCGTCGTTCAGTAGTCGATTGCCAGCGATGCCTGAATTGACGACTGCAATCGACGCGAGCGCCGGGTCGGCCTGCAAGCGTTCAGCCAACACATCCGGCCAGCGTCGGTTGCGATCGTCGGTCGAGCCCACACCGTCGGTGATCGAATCGCCGATGACCACTACCGTGCGTGCGTCGGCATGCGCCGTCACCTCGACGTCGGTCAGAAAGTAGCGGCTCGTGTCGGTCTCGCTGTTTTCGAGCTTCGCGGCCGCAGTCACCTGACCGTCGGCAATGAAAGCGGTTTGCATGCCCACGCCGTGCAGTGTGGACACCTTGCCATCGACCACATACAGGCTGATCGCAATCTGTTCGAGGGCAACGAGTGAGAAGGCGACAGGATCGCTGAGAGCATCGGCACCGGGCGCGATCGTGACGGTCGGCTTGCCGCCGAACGTCACCGGGCGATCGGTGTCGGGCCGAATCGCCGATTCGCCGGCATGTTTCGCGATACGCACCGGGCCAATGGTCACGGCCGCCGTGCCGTACAGGTTCGATAGCCGCAGGCGTATGCTCGGTCCAGCGATGCTCGGGCGGACGATCTGCCGAATCGTCTTGCCGGTAAGCGCCGGACCTTCCTGATCCGCAGCAGCCGACCACGCCGCAACCCAATGCTGGGATTGAGCGGGCGCGACCATGGCCGCAGCGATGAGCACTGAACAGAACGCAGCTTTGAAAATGGACATCTTCGAGTGGACTCCCTGCGGGCTTGACGCCGGCGAAGATGGCTCGGCGCGCCCTGAAAGTCCTGATTCGACGGCTGAATTCGTTCTGAATAGTTCTGAATGACCGACTTTGGCAGAATCCCCAGCCATGCAGTCGGCAACGACGCTCACGGATCTCATCCGTCGCGCCCGCGAGGGCGACGAGCAGGCGCTCAAGGCGTTCTTCGACGTCACCTATGAGGACCTGCGCCGCATGGCGCGCGCGCGCCTGCTGAAAACCGGGCGCGGGCCGATGCTCGACACGACGTCGCTCGTGCACGAGTCCTATTTGCGCTTCGCGAACGCCGACCAGTTGCAGATCACCGATCGCGCGCACTTCTTCCGCTACGCAGCCCATGTCATGCGCTCGGTCATCGTCGATCTCGCCCGCGCGCGGCAGACCGAAAGGCGCGGCGGCGGCGCGGCGGACCTGCAACTGCGCACCGACATGCCGAACGCGGTTCCCGGCGGCGAGGATGAAATCGTTCGCGTGCACGAGGCGCTCGAAGAACTGCGCGACTACGACGAGCGCATGCTGCACGTAGTCGAGATGCGCTACTTCGGCGGCATGACCGATGCAGAGATCGCCGATGCTCTCGGCGTCACGGACCGCACCGTGCGCCGCGACTGGGAGAAGGCGCGTTTGATCCTGGCCCGCGTCCTCATGTAACGCGTGATGTCCGGATTCGACTCGTCCTGACGTTGTTGTCGAATCAGAATGGAAAATTCCGCACTGAACCCGGCAGAGCGCGCCGAGCTGAACCGTCTGCTCGATCAGGCGCTCGACCTGCCGCCCGACGGCCGCGAGCGCTGGCTCGCGGACCTTGCGCCGTCGTTGGCGCACCTGAGGCCGCACCTGGCGGATCTGTTGGGACGCGCAGCCGCAGTCGAAACCGCGGACTTCCTGAACACGCTGCCGCCGTTCCAGCCGGTCGAAGCGGGCGAGGCTCAAGCGGATCGTACCGGCGAGATCGTCGGCGCCTACCGGCTGGTGCGCGAGCTGGGCCGCGGCGGCATGGGATCAGTGTGGTTGGCGGAGCGTGCCGATGGACTGCATGCCCGACCCATGGCTCTCAAGCTGCCGCACGGTTTGTGGCGCGCCGCCGGACTCGCCGAGCGCATGGCGCGCGAGCGCGAAATCCTGGCTACGCTCGATCATCGGAACATCGCGAAGCTGCTCGACGCCGGCGTCAGTGCACAGGGGCAGCCGTATCTTGCCATCGAGTATGTCGAAGGCATTCCCATCGATGTCTACTGCGCCGGCGACGGCAACTTCGTGCGGCCGGACTTGCGTGCGCGCCTGCGACTCTTCGAGCAAGCCGCCAACGCGGTCGCCTATGCGCACGGCAAGCTCGTCATCCATCGCGACCTGAAGCCGGCAAACATTCTGGTCACCGCCGACGGCGAAGTGCGGCTGCTCGACTTCGGCATTGCAAAACTGCTGGAGCATGGCGAGGCCCGCGAAACGCAGCTCACCGAGCTTTCCGGCCGCGCGTTGACGCCTGACTACGCTTCCCCCGAACAGATCCTCGGCCAGCCTCTCACGGTCGCTTCCGACGTCTATTCGCTCGGCGTGGTTCTCTACGAGCTGCTCGTGGGCACGCGACCCTATCGGCTGGAGCGCGACTCGCGGGGCGCGCTCGAAGACGCGATCCTCAAATCCGAGCCGCGCCGCCCGAGCGAAGCAGCGCCGCTCGAGTCGCGCAAAGCACTGCGGGGCGATCTCGACACGATCGTGCTCAAGGCACTCAAGAAGAATCCGCAGGAGCGCTATCTCACCGCGAATGCACTCGCGCAGGACGTGCGGCGTTATCTCGACGATCTGCCTGTGATCGCGCAGCCCGACAGCGCGTGGTATCGGTTTCGCAAGTTCGTCGCCCGCCACAAGTTGGGAGTCAGCGCCGCTGCAGCCATCGTTGCCGCTGTGATCATCGGCGCTGGCATCGCGCTTTGGCAGGCGCGCGTCGCCATCGCGGAGCGCGACCGGGCGGAAGAGGTGAAGAACTTCATCGCTACGGTGTTTCGCGACGCGGATCCATTCAATCGACACGGCGGCCAGCTCACCGGCGCCGCGCTCCTGCGCGGTACGCAGGAGGAGATCAACGAGAAGTTTGCGAACAGGCCGGCGCTGCGAGTCGAGCTGCTGACGTTGGTGGGATCGAGCCTGCTTGGGCTCGGCGATCCCGACAGCGCCGAGAAAGTGTTGCAGCAGGCAGCAGCGGATGCCAACCGATTCATCGGCCCGTCATCGCTCGAAGCGGTGCGGGCGCGCGTGGCACTGGCCGGTGTACATCACGCGCGCCGTGACATGAAGCGCCTCGGTGCGCAGGTGGAGGAGTTGTTACCTTCCGCGCGTACAGTGATGCGCTCTGACGGCGAGCCGCTGGTCCAGCTGATGATCTATCGCCGCAACGTGAGCGAGGCGGCGGGCCGGCTCGATCTGGCTGAGGGGCAGGCGCAAGAGTCGCTGTCCACCGCGCGCGAGTTGCTGGGCGACCGGCATCGGTTGACGGTGCGGGCTTCGAACGACGTGGGCCACACATACATCTTTCTGCCGCATCGACAAAAGGAGTTGCTCGCGGAAACGCAGCGCGGCCTGGCATTTGCCTATGCGGCCTACGGCGCCGACAGCATTCATCCGCTGGTGCTGGAGATGTTATCGGTGCGCGCGATGTCGCTCGGCGGAGTGGGTCAGCTGCGTGAAGCCATCGAAGTTCAGAAGAAGAGCCTCGAAGGATTGCGACGGGCGACGGGTAACGACAGCCTCGAAGTGGTCAACGCCCTGCAGAATCTCGCGAGCTGGATGTTCGGGGTCGGAGCGCTGCAGGAGTCGATCCGTTACAGCCGCGAAGTCATCGCGATCCTGGACAAGAAGATCAGTCGCGACTCCAACGACTACGCCATGGCGCTCGCGACGCTCGGCGGCACGCTGCTGGCCGCACGCCAGACGCGCGAGGCGCGCGACGTGATGGAGCAGGTCGAGCGCATCTTTGCGCAGGCTCGAGGCAGCGCTGACAGGATGACGTTGCGCGCACGTTTCAATCGCGCGGTTGCAATGGCATACGAGGGGCGGGCCAAGGACGCGCTGGGCCTGTTCGACATCGTCGAACAAACCGAGCCGGCGATCAGGGACGGCATGTACACCGTGTACATGCGCGGAGCCGTGCAGCGACTCGCAGGCGACTCGTCGGCGGCTGTCGCTACGCAAAAGCTGGCGCTCGCACGAATTGCCAAGGACGATCCGCTCACGAGTTACTACCGTTCGCTGATCCTTCCCGAGCTTGGGCTCGCGGAGATCGAGCTCGGCAATGCGGACGCGGCTGAGACCGCCTTGAAGGAGTTCATCGCGGCGTCGGACGGGCGATCGCAGGCGATGACGCCGGCGTACGCGGAAGCCCTGGTCGGGCTCGGCCGGGTCGAGATGCTGCGCAACGCCCCGCAAAATGCAGTCCCGTATTTCGAGCGCGCGGTCGGCTTCTGGCGCGAGTTCGATGCCGACAATCCCGGCGCGGCCGACGCCGCTGCGTGGTTGGCGCGCGCACAAAAATCAGCGAAGCAGTAGCCCTGTCCGAAAGGGCATGTCCCGAACGCTCCTGTCCGGGTCCGGAAAACTTCCACGTTCTTCGGTTTGCAATTCGCAAACTTTAAGAGCATCGAAGTCATGCCGAAGTCATTGCTGTGCCTCTTCCTGGTTCTATTCCTCGGTGCGTGCGGAGGAGGCGGTGACGATGAATCAGCCGATCCGGCTCCGCCGCCGCCCGGCACCATCGGCCCCGCTGGTGGAACGGTGACCGGCCCCGGTGGAACACGAGTGGTCGTGCCCGCCAACGCACTGACTCAAGCCATCGTCATCAACATCGCGCAGACGAATGCAGGCGCTCCCGCGCTGCCCGTCGGGGTGCTCGCGGTCAGCAACGTCTTCGAGTTCACGCCGCACGGCACGTCGTTCGCGTCGCCCGCGACCGTCACGGTGCCGTTCGATCCGACGCTCGTGCCGGCGGGCACGCAGCTCACGATGCACAAGACCAATGCAGCGGGGACCGGCTGGGAAGAAGTCAGCGGCGCGACGGTGAGCGGCAACACGATGACCGGCTCGATCAACGGCTTTTCGTGGATCTTCCTGAGCCGGCTGCCGCCGCCCGTCGAAGACACCGACGAGCCGCAGCGGTTCTTCCGCTTCGACGGCATCGACCTCGGCAACGCGCTCGTCGAGCTGGACGGCAACATGGATGACGAGCACATCAACTTTGGCGAAGGAGCGCCGCCCGGTGAGTTCCTCGAGACGGAGCGCTTCGGCCTTCTGCCAGTTTCCATCGGCGGCGATTTCTTCGCGGATGGTGAGGTGTTCAGCACCGAGGATGGCAAGACCTACTGGGCCGACGCCGAGGCGCCGAGCGGCGATCTGCTGGGCCAGACTCCTGAAAGAACGTTCCTGGGCAGCCGCTCGATGCTGCGCATCGATCAGAGCTATCGCAAGAATGCGTCCGACGCGACGCTGGAGCTGGTCCTCACGCAGGCAGCGATGCTGGTCGCGGATTTCAATGCGCCGGGACCGCGGCTCGCCGGCTGCCCTTGGAGCGGCGCGCCGGAAAACACGCTGGAAGACTGCAACGACCTGCTCTCCGCCGAGCTCGGCATGGAAGTCTGGGTAATCCAGGGCAGCGAGCGGACTCGCGCGGTGGGCGAGCCGAGCACGCGCGACGTGTATCAGACCATTCGCGGTTCGGCCGTGCATCGTCAGGGACCGGAGCGCGACACGTTCTTCGAAGTCTTCCGCAACGACAAGGAGGCGCTGACGCCGTCGCAGCCCGACTTTCCGCGGCACGAGTCGGTCTGGGAGTTCGGCGACTTCGAGAAAGTCATCGACGGGTCGGTAACGGAGGTCCATCTGCGCGAGCCGTTGCGCCTGAAGATCGACCTGTCGAAGGTCGAGGAGTGCGTCGACCCGAATGACGTGGCGCGTTGCCCGGAGTTCACGGTGCGAACCACGATCTACGCGCGCACGATCAACCGGCGCGCCGGCGAGACTTATGCCAGGGCGCGCTTGCGCGATCCGGTGAACACCGATGGCGTGCAGTTCGAGGCGACCGGCCTCACAGCCACGAACAGCCCGTTGATCGGCGACATCGAGCTCAACCAGCCGCCGCCGCCGCAGTGCTCTAACGGCACGGATCCCGCAGCCGGGAATCTGCAGCTCAATGCAGCCGAATTTCGCATCATGGAGTTCGGGATGTTGCAGCCCCGGATCTTCGTGCTGCGGCAGGGCGGCTCGGAGGGCGAAGCGGTTGCAACCGTCAGGAGCCGCGACGGCACCGCGCGCGCCGGTACGCACTACTCGGCGATCGAGCAAACCGTCATCTTCGAAGATGGCGACACCGTCCCGCGCGCGATCACGCTCCCGCTCATCGCGAACAACAGCAACGACGGTAACGTCGAGCTCGAACTGGAGCTGAGCGCGCAGGCGGGTTGCGCGACACTTGGCGACACGACCACGGCGACCGTGACCATCGTCGACGACGAAGCCATTGCCGGTCCGCCGCCGGAGTCGGGCTCGCTCGACACGACTTTCGGTGTCGCCGGCGAGGCCTCCTCGGCGCCGTTCGGCGGCAACGATTCGAAGATGGCGCTGCAGGCGGACGGCAAGATCGTGATCGTCGGCGGCTCGTTCGTCGATTTCGTGTTGGCTCGCTTCACTGCGGACGGCACACTCGATTCCACGTTCGGCAGCGGCGGACAGGTAACAACCGACATTTCCGGTGGGCTGGTCGAGCGCGCGCGAGCTGTGGCAATTCAGAGCGATGGCAAAATCGTCGTCGCGGGCGAAGGGACGATCGGCTCGAGCTCGGTCGTGGCGCTGACGCGTTACAACCCGGACGGCAGCCTCGACACCGGATTCGGCGCGGGCGGCAAAGGTACTGGAGACGACGATTCGTAGCCGTGCCTTCGCAGTCGCCGTGCAACCCGACGGCAAGATCGTCGTTGCCGGTGACGCGTTCGTGCCCGGCAATCCGAACGACGTCGGCGATGCGCTGGTGGCCCGGTACAACTCGGACGGCAGCATCGACACGAGTTTCGGCGATGCGGGTCAGCGAGTGATCGACATTGCCGTCGGCACCGATCTCGCGCGCAACCTGGTATTGCAGCCGAACGGCGCGATCGTCATTGCGGGCGATCCGTTCGGCAGCGATCCCGACGATCGAACCGGCGTCGCGCGCTTCGATGCGAACGGCAATCTCGATTCGTCGTTCGGCACCGGTGGCAAAGTGATCCTGAGCAGCCGGATCGGCCGCGGCCTCGCGTTGCAGCCGGACGGCAAGCTGCTGCTCGTGGGCCCGAGCAGCGTCCTCGCGACCAGCCAGTTTGCGATGACGCGGCTCAATGCCGACGGAACGACCGACACGGGATTCGGCAGCGCCGGCGTCGTCTTCACCTCCGTCAGCAATGCGACGATCGGCGCGGGCGACATCGCCCAAGCGGTGGCGCTGCATCCCGATGGACGCATCTACGTCGCGGGTGTCGCCGGCAGTCTCAATCGCAACTTCGGGCTGGCGCGCTACTCCTCGAATGGAACGCTCGACACAAGCTTCTCCACGGACGGTGTGCTCACGGTCGACTTCGACGGCCAGACTGACAGCGCCGAGAGCGTTGCGGTGTTGAGCAACGGCAAGATCGTGTTGAGCGGCGTTGCCACGCCCACGTCGAACGACGGATATGGAGTGATTAGAGTGAATCCATGAAGCGTCGGTTCGCGAGCCGCGCGTAATTCCTGCGCAATCTGCGGTTCCGTGTTGCAGACACAACGGGAACCTTCGGGAACCTTGCAGGCCGGGAGGAACTTTGCCCGGCCTGCAGGATTGCGAGGGCGTGTGCTTACGGAGGAGACAGTATGAACGCGCACGCCCGCTGATCGCTTCGTCTATCGCTGTGTTGGTTGTTGGCGCCGGAGCGTGTCGCTCACTGCCCAAGGACGTCGAGACCGATCCCGCCGTGCGCACGCAAACAGCGCCGCGCGAGGAATGGGAAGACAAGGTCACCGAGAATTCGCGGCAGCTCATGGCGGAGGGCAAGAAGATCTTCCGCTGGGACACGTTCGGCAGCGAAGCGTTCTGGGGCGACCAGCTCCAGCTGCACAAGGCAATCGTCGGCGAGAAGAAGGGCGGCGTCGGGCCTGGACTCACTCCACGGCAGGCGTTGCAGCTCGGCCTGAAAGCGGATGTCGGCGCAGTACCGAAGCTGCTGGTCGAAGTGCTCAAGGAAGGTGGAGTCAGTCTCGATAATCCAGAAACTACGCTGGAGCTATTACGCGCCGGCGCGGTCGTGGGCGTGAAAGCCGTGCTCGACGACGACAACAACGTGACCTCCATCGGCATCACGTGCGCGCTGTGTCACTCCACCGTCGATGACTCATTCGTCAAAGGCATCGGCCGCCGCCTGGACGGCTGGCCGAACCGCGATCTGAACGTGGGCGCAATCGTCGCGCTCGCGCCGAATCTCAAGCCCGTCGAGCAGCTGCTCGGCGCAGACACGGCGAAGGTGAAGCAGGTCCTGCAAAGCTGGGGTCCCGGCAAGTACGACGCAGAGCTGAACTTCGACGGCAAGGCAATGCGGCCGGATGGCAAGTCCGGCGCGACAGTGCTGCCCGCGGCCTTCGGTCTCGCCGGCCAGAATCTGCACACTTATGGCGGGTGGGGCTCGATCCCTTACTGGAATGCCTACGTGGCGAACACGCAGATGTACGGCAAGGGAACGTTCGTCGACCGGCGCTTGGGCATCGAGCAGTTCCCGTTGACTGAGAAGACGGGATTTGCGAACAAGCGCAGCAACCCGGACATGGTGACGTCCAAGCTCGCTGCGCTTCACTTCTATCAGCTGTCGATTCCTGCGCCGAAGCCGCCCAAGGATTCGTTCGACGAGCAGGCCGCTGCGCGCGGTGAGGCCGTGTTCAATGGCAAAGCCAAATGCGCGAGCTGTCACGTGCCGCCGCTCTTCAGCGAGCCCGGCTGGCCGATGCACACAGCGGAAGAGATCGGCATCGACGATTTTCAGTCCAGCCGCTCGCCCGACAAGATGTATCGAACCACGCCGCTCGCTGGCCTGTTCACGCGCGCCAAAGGCGGCTTCTATCACGACGGCCGGTTCGCCGATCTGAACGCAGTCGTCGACCACTACCAGGGCGTGTTGAAGTTCTCGCTGACGGATGCCGAGCGACGCGATCTGGTCGAGTACCTGAAGTCGCTATAGCTCGGATGTCGGCGACATCATATATATGTGTAAGCCCGGTCCACAGCGCGTCAGGGTGTGAATTCGTTCGGCTCGTCGCGCACGCATTCGTCGATGGGCTCGGGCTCTTCCCACTTGCTGGGAACGTACCAGCAATCTTCGAACACTGAGCAGTAGCAGTAGTCGAGGCTCCACCTCGGCTGCGCTGCCTCGAGCGCGTCCCAGTACTGCGCGTTCTCGGGTGTCTTTACCGAGCGGAAAACTGCCTGCGGCACGCCATCGGGAGCGAGAAATCTCATCTTCACGTTGTTCTGGGCGATGGCAAGGGGTTGCTTTGCGGCCTGCGCCTGTTCGGGACCGAGCGACGCGGTCAGCAACTCATCCACGGACGTGACATAGCGATCGTCTACCTTGACGCGCAGGCTCCGCTGTTTGGCCGGCCCGACCCCGCGATTCAGCAGATCCAGGGACAGCACTCGCTCACCCTCGGGCGTGATGTCACTGAAGCCACCGATGACGAATGGAATGGAGTTGGCTTCGACCAGCTTTTCCATGATCTGGCCGTGATGAACGGCGATGGCGATGGAGCTGATGGAAGTGACGAGCGCTGTCCCGGCGATGGTCAGTTCGAGCCATTGCGGCAGCCCGCCTTTATGGCGGGCGTGCGGCTGATGCACTTCAGGACCTTCCAAGGCGGCCTCCCTCGACGTGCAATCTCGTGGCCGACATGTTAGCTCAAAGTTTCCGCAGGTAGGCGAGCACGAGCGTGTGAGGATTGCTTTGCCCTCGCTCTCCAGCTCACTCAGCGGTGGATCTGGATCGGGAAACGTCGTGTGTCCCTGCCGTATGGCTTGCGCCAGCCGTTCCACGCCGGCCGAGGAAAAGTGCGCGCTCTCGAACGCCGCCAGCTCATCGAGCCATTTCGCATCCGGGATATGTCGCACGCCGGCATGGGTGCGCAACGCAGTCAGCGCTTGCTTCTGCAAAGTGTCGATGCGCCCATCGCGTTGATAGCCGTGCACACCAGTGATCGCCACATTGAATATCGAAGGCACGGCACGCCAGACATCTGCGACCGTCTCGGTCGATCCGCGTATGGAGCCGCTGCGAGCAGCAGCTTGCTACTCGGAAGCTATGCAGCGGCTCTCCCAGTAACGACGATCAAATCGAGCGAGGGCGCGGTTTCGATCCGCCCAACAGGCGGGTGAGCCACGAGCCGCTCTGTTCCGGAGCTCGCTTCCGGCCGCTGCGCGCCAGCTGGACTTCGCGTGCTTCGTCGAGCAGCTGTTCCGCGAGTGTCTTGGTCTTCTTCGTGGGACCGGCGGCTGCCGGCTTGCTGGCAACGATCGGCTTGCGTACGACCGCTGGACGTGGAGCGGCAGGCGCCGAGACCGCGGGCGCATGCTTGACCGCTGCTCGCGCAACGGCCTGTGGCGCGAACCGCGTCTGCTCCGCCTCGCTCACTCGCACGATCGACGGCGAGGAGAAGAAGGTTTGCAGATACCCGCAGACCACCTGCGCGGATTCTTCGTCCGGGAAGAATCCCAACCGCAGCGCGTGCCACGTGCCGTTCTGCTGTTCCGCCGCGATCGTATAGAGCCGATGCGCGGCGAAGACTTCCAGGCGCGGCATCATGTCCAGATTCACAGGCCGGTCCGAGAGCACGAGCTGTACGGCATAACTCTTCGGCCGATGCGAGTCGTAGAGCTCGGTCGGCGTGAGCGCGCGCATCCTTTGCGTGGAATCGACATCGAGGGGTTTGCGACGATCGCTCGACGAGTGCGCGCTCATGTGCTTTTTTCCTGTTTACCGACCCACCGCGGGCGCAATCTCCGCGCGCGCGCGCGTCGAGTCAACACGCAAGTCAGTGCGCCGACTGAATAAATCCAGGATGCGACGCATGCACAAAAAGCCGGAACCCTTTGCATGGCCGCTTCGTGTAAAGCGCTGCCGTAGTAGCATTCGCAGCCGGAATCACCTGTCGAAGGCGTCCGCGTCTTGGAAATCACGATCGACGAAGCGCTGGTGCGAGGAATCCTGGCCGATGAGATGCGGCAGGCAGGGGCGGAAATCGAGCGGCTCGGCCCGATCGCCGCGTACGAAAGCTCCCGTCGCCGGCACGATGCGCGCCTCAGCGCTGCACCGGACGCACACACGCTCGCATGCAAGAACGGTTGTTTCTGGTGCTGTTACTTCACGGTCGACGTTCGCGCGGTCGAAGTGTTCGCCATTCTCGATTTCATGGCGCGCGAGCTGAGTCCCGACGAACAGGCGCGCGTGTGGCGCGAGATCGAAGCGAACAACGCGCTGCT
Source organism: uncultured Gammaproteobacteria bacterium (assembly GCA_963838635.1). Taxonomy (GTDB): domain Bacteria; phylum Pseudomonadota; class Gammaproteobacteria; order Steroidobacterales; family Steroidobacteraceae; genus Steroidobacter. Next base: position 28,770 of record CAWISC010000072.1, read on the forward strand.
GCAAGGCCTGAGCGAGCTGGAGCGCATGCAGCGCAATGTAAAGTGCCCGTTCCTGGCGGCAGGTCGCTGCACGATCTACCAGGCGCGTCCGCAGACCTGCCGCAACTATCACGCGACCGATGCAACCGGGTGTCGCATCTCTTATGAGCAGCCGCAGAACACCGAGATCGATCCCGAGTTCGCACCGCTCGTCTATCAAACGGGCGGCGCGCACGTTGATGCGTTCTGCAGTTCTCTACAGCTCGCGCGGTTATGACATATCGGCATACGAGCTGAGTGCTGCGCTCGCCGCCGCAATCGCAGATCCGGACGCGCGAGCGCGATTCGAGTCGCAGCAAAAACCGTTTGCCACCCTCACAGGCAACGAAGTTTCGCCGGAATTCACCGAGCTCTGATTCAACAGAATCCGCATGCGAATCTGCAGCGCGGTCGTCAGGATTTAACTCATTGCATGTCGCTGCTTTCTCACGTCGTTGTCCGACGACGAAGTGTGAACTGCATCACACGATTGGTGTGACGCACTCGGTTAGGGTGCCGGCGCGCGATTCAGACAAAGGCAAACCCATCGAAAGGTGGGGACGCAAAGTCTCCGGTCTAACGAGCGAAAGCTCCACGATAGCGGGACCGCCCGAATCACAGTCCGTCCTCGGGCTGCCTTGTCAGAGCGTGTAGCCACACTGCGCAAGCAGTGAAGACGAGGTAGCCATGAACAGATCTGAGACGTCAGTCAACGCAGCCGCCGCTCGGCGAGCTCTCGCGTTCATACCAGCTCCTTCCTCCGGCTAGAAACCGATTGCTACGCGGCGCGCTGCGAATTGTTTTGCGCGCGCCGGCGAGCACATAGAACGGGTTTGTGCGGAGGTGGGTATGCGCACGCTGAAGATGTTCTGGATCGCAACGGTTGCGGCGCTCGGCGTGTTCGCCGGCGCAGCCGCTGTTGCCGAAGCCAGCTATCGCGAGCAGATGAAAGGCCTCGACGAGCAGGTGCAGGAGGTCAAGTCCGACGTCCTGAGCATCGCGGCCGAGCTCGCGCGACTGGAGGAGCGGCTCCTCTATCCCTCGAACACGCACCTGGCGGTGTTCGTCGCACTGGCCGAGCGCGACTCGCTGCGCCTGGACGCCGTGCAGATCCAGATCGACGGCCAGCCCGTCGCGCACAGCATCTACAGCTTCAAGGAGCTCGAAGCCCTGCAGAAGGGCGGCGTGCAGCGGATCTACACCGGCAACGTCGCGACGGGCGAGCACCAGATGGAAGTCACGATCGTCGGCAAGCTGGACACGGGCAAGGACTACAACCGCACGGAGCGCTTCGCGTTCAGCAAGGGCGTCGAGCCGAAACTACTCGGCGTGACGCTCGGCTCGTCGCAGCTGCAGCTCGGAGACTGGTAACGGACATGCCGCGCGCGACTTACATAGTCGGGCTCGGGTTGGCGGGTGCGCTCGCCATGGGTCCTTGCGTGGGCAAGGATCTGCGCGACCTGTATTTCGGCGAAGCGCTCTTCAACGCCAACCAGGGCCACTACTTCGAAGCGCTCGAGCGGCTCGATGCGGAGCTGGCCCTGCACAACGGCGTCGATGAGCCGCAGCGCGACTCGCTGCACCTTCACATCGGCGAAGCGCAGTTCTCGGTCGGCGACTTCGAGCTCTACTACCGCATGCATCATCGCGCCGGCCGCGCCATCAAGGCGGTGCTCGAAGGTGCGGTGGACGAAGCCGTGCGCAACGAAGCGGCCTATCGCCTGGCGCGCATTCACTTCCAGAAGGACCAGGCGGCCGATGCGCTGACTGCGCTCGATCGCATCGGCGGCAAGGTACCGGTCGCGATCCGCGACGACGTCGAGTTCCTGCGCGCGAACGTTTACCTGGCGCTCGGCCGTCCTGCGGAAGCGACGACCGTACTGAAGCGCTTGCAAGGCGCGCAGTCGCTCACCGGATTCGCGGCCTACAACCTCGGCATCGCAATGCTGCAGGAAGGCCGCCAGCAGGACGCGATCTCGCAGCTCGATCGCGCGGGACAGCTGGGCGTCAGCGACGCCGGCCCGCTCGCGATCCGCGACAAGTCGAACATGCTCCTCGGCAAGATGATGCTGGAGTCGACCGACTTTGCGCGCGCGCAGCTGTTCTTCGATCGCGTGCGCCTCGACGGGCCGTTTTCGAATCAGGCGTTGCTCAGCGCGGGCTGGGCGGACGTGTCGGCGCAGAACTTCGAACGCGCCGTCGTGCCCTGGAGCATTCTCGCCAAGCGCGAGCTCACGGACAGCGCCGTGCAGGAAGCGCTGCTGGCGCTGCCGTACGCATACAGCAAGTTGAACGTCCACGGCCGCGCCGCGGTGTTGTACGGCGACGCGCTGAAGTCGTTCGGCGAAGAGCTGAACAAGGTCGACGCGTCGATGAAGAGCATCGCCGACGGGCGCTTCCTGAGAGCGCTGGCGCGCGAGGAGATTCAGCAGGACAAGGGCTGGGTCATCCGCCTGCGCACGTTGCCCGATGCGCCCGAGACCTTCTATCTGATGCAGCTGCTGGCTTCGCACGACTTCCAGACGGCGCTGCAGAACTACCTGGATCTCGAAGAGCTGCGCAAGAAGATGGCCGGCTGGCAGAAGGGCCTCGATGCGTACGAGGACATGATCCGGCTGCGCAAGCAGAACTACGATCCGCTGTTGCCCAGCATCGACGCGCAGTTCCGCGAGCTGGACGCGCAGGTTCGCCTGCGGATGGAGCAGCGCAATCATCTGCAGCAGCGACTCCAGCAGCTGCTGATCGAGCCGCGGCCGGATCTGCTGGCGACGGCGGACGAGCGCATCGCGCTGGAAAGCATTCGCCAGATCGAGGCGCACCTGCAGAAGCACAAGGGCGGCGACGTCTCGCAGCTCCAGCAACGCGTGCGTCGTCTGAAAGGCGCGCTCACCTGGACGCTGTACACGAGCTATCCGGAGCGTCTGACCGAGGCGCACGAACACTTGAACGCGCTCAATGCGGACGTCGCGGTGCTGACGAAGCAGTATCAGCAGTTCGTACGCACACGACAGGCCGCGGAGCACAGCTACATCGGCTATGGCGACACGATCAGTCGCCTGCGCACGCGCGCCGCCGAAGCATTGCAGATGGTCAATCAGCTGATGGCGAAGCAGGGCCACCTGATCGAGACCGTCGCGATCGACGAGCTCAAGACGCGGCGTGCGCGTCTCGAGGTCTATCAGACACAGGCGCGTTACGCCGTGGCCGACAGCTACGACCGCGCCGCCAAGGTGCAAGGCAGCCCGACACAAGAAGTGGCTGCTGCGCCGGCCGGGGGCGGACAATGATGCGCGCCTACCGCGCCATGTCCGTCGTCGGCGCAGCAGTCCTGGCCGCGTGCTCCAGCGCGCCGCCGAAGGGCACGCTGGCGACGCTGCACAAAGTGCAGCCGGATCTGCAGGACGTGAAGGTCGAGGGCGGCCTCGACACGGCGATGCACAGCTACCAGCGCTTCCTCGAAGAGACGCCGGAGACGCAGCGCACGCCGGAAGCGATGCGTCGTCTCGCGGACCTGAAGATCGAGAAGGAATACGGCCTGAACGGCACGGGCGAGATGCTGGAACTGCCGGCGCCGCAGACCGAAGATGTCAGGCTAAAGCCTGACCCACAGCGACGACGTGGGTCGGGCTTCAGCCCGACAATCCGCCGGTATCGGTGTCGTGGCGATTGGTACTGAAGCGGAGCTCGAAGCAGCGCGCAAATCAGCAGCACCGCGTCGCCTCCGTGCAGGACATGCTGCAGGGCCAGCTGCCCGAAGGCGTGAAGGACGACCTCGAGCGCGCCGGTCCGCTCGAAGCCATCAAGCTGTACGACCGCCTGCTGGAAAAGTATCCGTCGCACGAGCACAACGACCAGGTGCTGTACCAGAAGGCCCGCGCTTACGACGAGCTCGGACGCACCGTCGAAGCGATGAAGGTCATGGAGCAGCTGACCGCTGCTTATCCGCGCTCGAAGTATCTCGACGAAGTGCACTTCCGCCGCGCCGAGCACTTCTTCACCCGCAAGAAGTATCGCGATGCCGAAGGCTCGTACGAGGCGATCATCAAGATGGGCCCGGTGTCCGAGTACTACGAGCTCGCGCTCTACAAGCTCGGCTGGTCTCTCTACAAGCAGGAGATGTACCAAGAGGCCTTGCATCAGTACGTCGCGCTGCTCGACTACAAGGTTTCGGTCGGCTACGACTTCGATGCTCCGCACGACGAGGGCGACGAGCGGCGCATCGCCGATACGTTCGACATCATCAGCCTGAGCTTCTCGAACGAGGGCGGTCCGGAAGCCGTGCAGCAGTACTTCGGCGCGAACGGCAAGCGCAGCTACGAGGATCGCGTCTATCGCAACCTCGGCGAGTACTACCTGACGAAGCTGCGCTATCACGACGCCGCCAAGTCCTACAACACCTTCATCGCGCAGTACCCGCTGCATCGGCGCTCGCCGCACTTCAGCATGCGCGTGATCGAGATCTACGAGACCGGCCGCTTCCCGCAGCTGGTGCTGGATTCGAAGAAAGCGTTCGCCAGCAACTATGGCCTGAGCGCCGAGTACTGGCGTCACTTCGACGTGCAGCAGTCGCCCGAGGTGCTCAGCTACCTGAAGAGCAACCTCAAGGACCTGGCGAATCACTTCCACGCGCAGTACCAGGACAAGAGCGCGGCGGATCGCAAGAACGCGAACTATGTCGAGGCCGCGCGCTGGTACGAGCAGTACATCGCCTCGTTCCGCGACGACGCTGGCACGCCCGCGATCAACTACCAGCTGGCGGACCTGCAGCTGGAGAATCAGGACTTCGCTGGCGCGGCGCGCGAGTACGAGCGCACTGCATACGATTACACGAAGCATGATCGCGCGGCCGCCGCAGGTTATGCCGCCATCTACGCGCACCGCGAACATCTGAAGGTCGTCGCGGAGAGCACCAAACTCGCCGCGCGGCGCGACACCGTGACGAGCTCGCTGCGCTTCGCCGACACGTTCCAGGATCACGAGCACGCCGCCACGATCCTGGGTGCGGCGGCTGACGATCTGTACGACATGAAGGATTTCACGCCCGCGCTCAGCGCCGGTCGCAAGCTGATCGAGCGCTACCCGAATGCGGCAGCCCCGGTGCGTCGCTCGGCGTGGCTCGTCGTGGCGCACTCTTCGCTGGAGTTGGCCGATTTCCCGAACGCCGAGCAGGCGTATGGCCAGGTGTTGGCGCTCACCTCGGCGGAAGACGAGTCGCGCGCGGGCCTGGTCGAGAACCTCGCCGCGTCGATCTACAAGCAGGGCGAGCGCGCCAACGAAGCGGCGAACTATCGCGCCGCGGCCGATCACTTCCTGCGCATCAAGGCAGGTCGCACCGACGGCGAAGATCCGCGCCGGCGCGGAGTACGACGCGGGTGCTGCGCTGATCCGTCTGGAAGACTGGGCCACGGCGGCCACAGTGCTCGACGCGTTCCGCACTACCTATCCCGAGCATGAGCTGCAACGCGAAGCGACGAAGCAGATCGCGCTCGTCTATCGCAAGGCGGGTCAGCTGTCGCGTTCCGCCGAAGAGTACGAGCGCGTTGCCGTCGAGTCGGACAATGGCGAGCTGCGCGCCGAAGCGCTGCTGCTCGCGGGCCAGCTGCACGAGGAAGCGAGCAGTCCCGACCGCGCGCTGGCTGTGTACCAGCGCTACGTGGAGCAGTTCCCGAAGCCGGTCGAAGCGGCCGTCGAGACGCACTTCAAGATCGCCGGGATCCATCAGCGCAAGAGCGATACGACCAGCTATCACCGCACTTTGGAGCAGATCGTCCAGATCGACGCCGCGGCGGGCAGCGAGCGCACGGCACGCACGCGTTTCCTGGCTGGCGGCTCGGCGCTGGTCCTGGCGCAGCAGGTTTACGAGAGCTTCGCCTCGCTCAAGCTCCTGCAGCCGTTCGAGCAGAGCCTCGAAGAGAAGCAGCGTCGCATGAACGTCGCAACCAAAGCGTTCGGAGGCCTCGTCGACTACCAGGTCGGCGAGATCACGGCTGCCGCGACGTTCTACCTCGGCGAGATCTACAGCGACTTCAGCCGCGCGCTGCGCGAGTCGGAGCGGCCGGCCGCGCTCACCGGCGCGAAGCTGCAGGAATACGAGGACGCGCTCGACGAAGAGGCGTTCCCGTTCGAAGAGAAGGCCATCAAGGTGCACGAGAAGAATCTCGAGCTGATGAGCGGCGACCAGATGTTCAACAGCTGGATCGAGAAGAGTCTTGCGCGCCTGGCGGAGATGATGCCTGGCCGTTACGCCAAGGCGGAGATCAGCTCCGGCTTCCTGGGATCGATCGACCGCTATGCGTATCGGTCGCCGGCAGCTGCTGCGGCCGCTGCTGCTGCTGCTGCGGCAATGAACACGGCGAGTGTTGCCCCGCCGAGTGGAGGATCCAATGCGATCGTCCGCTAAGCATCTGATCCTCGCGATCTCTCTCGCGCTTGCTGCGTGCTCGAGTGCGCCGTCCAAGTCGCCAGCGCAACCGGCTGCGAAGGTCGCGAAGGCCGCGAAGGCAGCCAAGCCGGTGCCGATGCCGCGCTCCGAGATCCAGCAGGACGAAGGCGGCTTCACCATCGTCGAGGAAGTGCGCGTCGGCAACGACATTCACGCCGATTACGACAACGCGATGCGCGCCTTCGAGCAGAAGCAGTACGAGCAGGGCATCGCGTCGCTGCTGAAGGTGACGGAGGCCGCGCCGGGCGTGACGGCCGCGCACATCGACCTCGGCATCGCGTATGCGCGGACCGGCAATCTCGATCGCGCAGAAGCAAGCCTGGTGCGCGCGCTGGAGCTGAATCCACGTCACCCGATCGCACACAACGAGCTGGGCATGGTTCAGCGTCGCAAAGGCCAATTCACCGCCGCGCGCGCCAGTTACGAGAAGGCGCTGGCGTTGTCGCCGGCGTTCCACTACGCGCGCCGCAATCTGGCGATTCTCTGCGATCTGTACCTCGCCGACCGCTCGTGCGCGCTCACCAACTACGAGGCGTACCTGCGCAGCGCTCCGGAAGATCCGGACGTCGTGAAGTGGCTGGCGGACCTGCAGAACCGAGCGGGAAGGTAGGAGGCGCAATGTCACGAATGACCCTAGCTTTGATCGCATTGCTCGCCGCCGGCTCGGTGCTCGCGGACGACAAGGCGAAGCAGGCGCCGGCGAAGCCAGCCGCGAAAGCGGAGAAGACGGCGGCCGCTGACGCGAAGACGCTCGCGGGTATTTCGATCCTGGGCAACCAGGACTCGCCGAAGTCGCTGGTCATCGTGCCGTGGAAAGGCTCGGAGATCGGCGACATGCCGGGACTGTCGCGCCTGCTGGACGACTCCATCCAGCCCGTCGACAAGGACGTGTTCATGCGCGAGCTGGCGTACTACGAGATTCGATCGGGCAAGTGATTTTCGGAAATTTTCATCTCTAACGAGAGGCTGCAACCGTGGACATCTACGTCGGAATCATGAGTTTCTTCATCAAGGGCGGCGTCTTCATGGCCCCCATCGGCATCGTCGGCGCGCTGGCGCTGGCGATCGCGGTGGAGCGCTACGTGACGCTCACGCGACTGGTCGTCACCAACCGCAGGGCATGGAATGACGTCGAGCCGGCAATCTCGAACGCGGACTTCGATGCCGCGCGCGAGAAGACGAGCAAGAGCGACACCATCGTCGCGCGCCTGCTCGGCACCGGCCTCGCGCGGCTCGGCGCCGTGCGCAAGATCGACGACATCGAGAAGGCGCTGCGCGCCAACCTGATGGAAGCCCTTCCGCAGCTGGAGAAGCGCACGCACTACCTCGCGACGTTCGCCAACCTGGCAACGCTGCTGGGCCTGCTCGGTACCGTCAACGGCCTGATCCACGCGTTCACGGCCGTCGCGACGGCGAATCCGGCCGAGAAGGCGAACCTGCTCGCGGCCAGCATCTCCGAGGCCATGAACTGTACGGCCTTCGGCCTGATGGTCGCCGTGCCGCTGCTGTTCACGCACTCGTTCCTGCAGTCGAAGACCTCGCAGCTGATCTCGAGCCTCGAGACCGGCGCGGTCAAGTTCCTGACCATCGTGGCGGATCGCCAGTCGGCCAAGGCGCAGGCGCGTCTGGACGCGGCGCAGGCCGCGCACGGCGGCTCGCACTCGTCCGGCCCGGATTCGCTGCTGAACCCGTCGCACGCATAAGGGACTCGTCATGATCGCCAACGCACGATCGTTCTCCGCGGGCGGGTCGCTCCTGCAAGGGAGCTTCACCAACCGCGTCCGCAAGCCCGCCGAAGTGATGCTGGTGCCGATGATCGACATCTTCGTGGTGCTGGTCACGTTCCTGCTCATGACGGCGGTGTTCTCGCGCGTCACGATCCTGCAGCTCGACCTGCCGAGCGCGAACGAGGGCGTGGCAGCCGCGCCGCCGGCGTTCCGCCTGGAAGTGATCGTGCGCGAAAGCGGCTTCGAGCTCACCAACGGCGAGTCGCTCATTGCGGCGCTGCCGAAGGTCGACGGCGAGTACGACTGGGCGACGCTCGCCCGGCTCGCGCAGCAACTGAAGAGCGAGAACCCGGACGTGAATGACGCATCCGTGCTGCTGGAGCGGACGGTTCAGTACGACTACCTGATCCAGGTGATGGACGCGATTCGCAGCGCCGAGCTTCCTGCCGACGGGGGGTCTGCAGCCGATCACCCCGCGGCCACGAAGCGCACGGAGCTGTTCACGAACATCGCCGTGGGAGAAGCGCCATGAGCCTCTTCGCTCGACCGTCCCGGCCGCCGCAGGAAGCGGAGCTCAATCTCATCCCGCTGATCGACGTGATGTCGGTGCTGGTGGCGTTCCTGCTCATCTACACGGCCGACGTGGAGAACGTGCAGAACAGCAAGAACATCGAGGTCCCGCACTCGACGTCCGAGACGCAGGCCCAGCAGTCGGTGGTGGTGATGATCACCAAGGAGCACCTGTTCGTGCAGGGCGAGCTGGTGGCCGACATCGCTGCCGTGAATGCGTCGAGCGAGCCGCTGGTCGAGCCGCTGCGCCGCGTGCTCGATCGTCCGATGTTGCTGGGCGGCGGCGGTAGCGATGGCAAGGCGTCGCGCGAGGTCACGGTGATCGCCGACAAGACGTTGCCGTTCGATCTCGTCCGCAAGGTCATGGCGACCTGCACGGCGACCACGTACGGCAAGATTTCGCTCGCAGTGCTGCAGAAATAGGTGAAGCGACCGATGAGCGCAGCAGTCCACATTCTCGAAGACCTGAGTCTCGCGGAGCCCTCGCTGGAGGTGTCGCAGCAGCGGCAGCTCGCCAACGAGCTGGCGCGCACGCGCACCAAACGCGCATCGCTCGAGCACGAGCTGCGCGAAATCGACGGCGAGCTCAACGATCTTGCTCCGCAACGCGAGCGGCATCACCTCGTCGTGGACGCGTGCGCTTCGCTGGAGAAGCTCGCAGCTGTCGGCGGCGACCAGCTGTTCTGGGGCTCCGATACGTCCTCGCAACGAGCGGCCCAGCACCTGCAAGCCGCGCGCAGTCGCGTAGCGGAGTTGGGTCAGTGGTTCAGTCACATGGAAGGCCGCCAGGCGGCGCTGCGTGAGCAGATCCAGCACTGCAACGACGCGATCGACGCGATCGAGCGCGCGCTGTTCGAAGTGCAATACGAGGAAGAGCAGCTCAGCTACGAGTGGGAGATCGAGCGCGAGATCGACGAGAAGCCGCGCAAGGCGATCCTGTCCTGGGCGTACGACGGCGAGGATGACAAGCGCTTCCGCAAGTCCGCCGCCATCGCGCTGCTGTTCACGGTGTTGCTCAGTGCGGTCATTTCGCAGATCACGCTGCCGCCGCTCATCGTCAACGGCCAGGAAATGCCGGAGCGTGTCGTGCGCCTGCTGATGGAAGAGCGGCCGAAACCGCCGCCGCCGGCGATCGAGACGCCGAAGGCGAAAGTGCCCGAGAAGCGCGCGGAAAAACCGGTCGAGCCCGTCAAGGTTGCGAAGGTGGAGCCGAAGGCCGAGCCGCTCGCGCCGCAGGAGCCCGACGCGAAGACGCAGGGCATCCTCGCGTTCCGCGAGCGACTGGCCGCGAGCAACGACGATCAAGTCGTCGGCCGCCTCGAGCAGGCGCGCATCGACAATTCCGATTACGGTGGCGGGCGCGCGCAGCGCTCGATGCTCACGACGAGCGCGCCGGGTTCGAGCGGCGGCATCAATCTCGCGTCGATCAGCCGCGGCGTGGGCGGCGGCCCCGGCAGCGGCGCCGGCATGGCCGGCGTGAAAGTGACGCGCGCGAGCAGCGCGATCGCTGCGGTCGGAGTGCCTGGAGGCGATCGGCCGGTGAGCGGCGACAACGCCGTGGCGGGCCGCACCGACGAAGAGATCCAGATCGTCTTCGACCGCTACAAGTCGGCGCTCTATCGGCTCTACAACAAGGAGCTGCGCCGCGATCCGACGCTCAAGGGTCAGGTGATTCTCAAGCTCACGATCGAGCCCGACGGCTCGGTGTCGTTGTGCGAGCTGAAAGCGTCGGACATGAACGCGCCGGAGCTCACCGCGCAGGTGGTCGAGCGCGTCAGAGGTTTCGACTTCGGCGCCAAGGCGGTGCCGGCGATCACGATCCTGTATCCGATCGACTTCCTGCCGGCGGCCTGAGCGCACACCGGCGTAACCCACAGCGAGAGGAATTTTTCGCGATCCGATAAAGGCAAAACCACCGAAAGGTGGCGACGCAAAGTTTCCGGTCTACCGGGCGCAGGCCCTACGACAGCGGGACCGCCGAAGTCATGAAAACACCGCAAGCAAATCGCAGAACTCTCCGCAGCGCGCTCGTCCTGGGCGCATTGGCTGCGCTGGTCGCTTTGCTTCCGGCGCCCGAGCGCGTCGGCGGCCGAGATCACGTACTCATCCCTGACCGGATCCTGGCATGACCCCGTGGACAACGTCCCCGGAGGGCCTGACCCGGGCGATCCCGTCATCACGAACGGCGCACCGACCTCGATCATCAGGTGGGGCAACGATACGCCGCAGAGCGGCTACGACTTCAACGCAGCGGACCCGCTGCCGCCACCTTTCCAGTTGCCCGGGTCGCTGCCGTTCTTTTCTCTCGGGTCGTTCGTGCACCACAACTTCCAGGTCGGCGATCCTTCGCTGACTTCGGTGCAGCTCGATGTCGTCCTCGTGATCAGCGTGGATGGCGTCCCGCGCCCTCCATTGACTTTCACGTATACGTTCAACCACGTCGAGACCCCGAACTTCCCGCCTGACCCGCCGGGTTGTCCCTTCGATCCGACCCCGCCCCCGGCCGGGTGCTCGGACCGCGTGTCGATCGTTGCGTCACCCACGCCCACGACGTTCAACGTCGACGGCGTGGACTACACGTTGTCGATGAACTTTCTCGACCCCGACGGCAATCCGGTATCCCAGTTCATCACCAGCGAAGGCGGCGTCACCAACACCACGGGCCTGGTCGGGCAATTCACGCCGCCGCCGGGCACGCCGGTGATCACGGTCGACAAGTCCGGCCCGGCGACGCTGAGTCCGGCGCAGTTGGGCGACTTCGTCATCAGCGCGCAGAACACCGGAACGCTCGACGCGTTCAACGCGACGCTCGTCGATCGTCTGCCCGACGGTCCGACGGGTGGGATGTGCACCACGCCGCCGCAAATCCTGAGCGCGCGCGTGTTCGCGGCAGACGGCGTCACGACGATTCCGGGCAAAGGTCCTCTGGTCCAGGGAGTGGACTATTCGCTCGCCTACGACGGCGGCGTCTGTGAGCTCACGTTCAACGCGCTGACCGCTGCTTCGGTGATCGGCGTGAGCGAACGTCTGCTGATCACGTACCGCGCGCAAGTCGACTCCGATTCTCAGCCCGGCGCGCTGCTCACGAACGTGGCCGGCGCGACCCAGTGGTACAACGGCCCCAGCTCGGATCCGGGCCGCCTCTCGTACACGCGCACGCTGACCGACGGCACCGTGAGCGTCGCGGACCACGAGGATGCGTACACCGTGACGGTCGACGTGCCGCGGCTGCGCTTCGACAAGACGGCGACCAACATCACCACCGGTCAGAACCCGGCGACGCAGGCGACGCCGGGCGACACGCTGCGCTATCGCATCCGCATCGAGAACCTGGCCGCCAATCCGGTCCCGGACCTGGACCTGCGCGACGAGCTCGGCCGCCTCAACAACGCGGCGGTCTATGTCCCGGGCACATTGAACCTGGTGACGGTGCCCGCGGGCGCCGATGCGAGCAACACCAATGCATCGGGCGGCACGAACAACTCCGGCCTGGTCGACATCCGCAACCTCAGCCTCGGCGGAACGGGCTCCTTCATCGTCGTCGAGTACGACGTGCGGGTCGCGCCGGTGCTGCCGAACCAGAGCTACGTGCAGAACCAGGCACAGGCCTACATCAGCGGGATCGAGGTTGCGCGCAGTGACGATCCTGCGGTCAATGCCGCACCCGACCCGCTGGTGCTGGGCGACGAAGATCCGACGCGCGTGCAGATCACGTCGGCACCGCGCTTCCGCGTGCTCAAGACATCCACATACCTGGGTGCGAGCACTACCGTGCTGCGCGCCGGCGACCGGCTGCGCTACACGATCACGGTCAAGAACATCGGCACCGACAATGCCACGGGTGTGTCGATCCGCGACCAGATTCCGGCGAACACGACTTACATCGCCGGCAGCACGACCATCAACGGTACGCAGCTCAGTGACAACGCGCAGAGCATGACGCCGCTGGTCGATGGCATTGCGGTCTACGCACCGGAAGACTCGACACCGGGCGCGATGCGCGCCGATGCGACCAACACGCCGAGCAACGTCGCGACGCTCACATTCGATGTGACTGTCTATCCGGATCTGGTCGACGGCACGATCATCTCGAACCAGGCCTTCGTCAATGCGCTCGACTTCGGCATCGTCGACTACCCGTCGGACGATCCGCGCACGCCGATCGTGAACGATCCGACGCGCGACGTGGTCGGCAATGCGCCGTTGCTGTTCGCCACCAAGGCAGCAGCGCTGCTCAACGACTTGAGCTCGCCAGGCATCGTCGATCCGGGCGACACGCTGCGCTACACGATCACGATCTACAACAACGGCGCGATTCCGGCGACCAGCGTGCTCCTGCAGGACAACGTACCGCCCAACACGACGTACGTCGCGGACTCCGTGACGCTGAACGGTCTGCCGGTCGGCCAGCCTGACAACGGCACTTCGCCGCTCGGCACCGGCATCTACGTCAGCTCGACCGATCTGACGCCGCCGCTGCCGACGACGCTCGAGCAGGGCATCCTCTCGCCGAACTCCAGCGCGGTCGTGACCTTCGATCTGCGCGTGAATGCGGGCACGCCGCCCGGCACGATCATCCGCAACCAGGCCAACGTGCGCACCGCAGAGGTGCCGAACCTGCTGACGGACGGCGACGGCAATCCGTCGACCGGACCTGAGCCGACGGTGGTCGTCGTCGGTAACGCCCAACAGCTGACGATCGCGAAGGAAGTGTCGGTCGTCGGCGGCGGCGCTGCAGTTCAGGGCGCGACGCTCGAGTACGTCGTACGCGTCACCAACAGTTCGCTGGTACCGGCGCTCTATGTCGTGATCACGGACGACCTCAACATGCCGGTGCCGGGCTACCTTACGCTGGTACCCAATTCGGCGACGTTGAACGGACAGACGACAGGTATCACGGTCGCCAATCAGCTCATCACGGCCGACTACTTCACGACCTATGGGCCGCTGCAGCCGCAGGGAGTCGTGACGCTGCGCTTCCGTGCGGTCATCAATCCCGATCTGCTCGACGGCACGCGGATCGTGAACACCGGCACGGTGACGTGGGACAACCCGCCGCGAACGGCAAGTGCCAGCGTGGCGATCGACGTCGGCGCCATCCCGGGCCAGGGCATCCTGAACGGCAAGGCGTGGCACGACGCGAACTTCAGCCGAACGGTCGAACCGAACGAGCGCATCCTCGAAGGCTGGACGGTCCAGCTGTATCGCAACAACCGGCTGCTGCGCAGCGCGACCACCGATGCGAACGGCGTGTATCGCATCAGCGGCATCCCGCCGAACTACATCAGCGGCGAGCAATACGAACTGCGCTTCAGTGCGCCGGATGCGACCGCGAGCACTGCGAAGCTGGGCATGGCGTACTCGCAGTTCACCAACGAGCTGCAACGCATCCGCGACATCATCGTGCAGTTCGCCAGCAACCTGCAGGATCTGAACCTGCCGATCTCGCCGAACGGCGTTGCCTACAACTCCGTGTCGCGCGCTCCGGCCGCGGGTGTCACGTTGCGCATGCTGAGTGCGGGCACTCGCACGACGCTGCCGGCGGCGTGCTTCGACGACCCGGCGCAGCAGAATCAAGTCACGCGCGTGGACGGCTACTACCGGTTCGACATGAACTTTTCGGACCCGGCGTGCCCGAGCGGCGGGGATTTCCTGATCGACGTGAGCCCGCCGCCGACCGGCTACATCGGCACGTACTCTCAGATCATCCCGCCGACCTCGGGCCCGTCGACCGCCGAGTTCTCGGTACCCGTGTGCCGCGGTGGCATCGACGATGCGCTCTCGGCGACGCCGGATTACTGCGAAATCCAGACCTCCGAGTTCGCGCCGACCCTGGCTGTGCGCGCCCGCAGTCCCGGCACGCGCTACCACGCGCACCTGAAGCTCGACGACAACCTGATCCCGGGCTCGAGCCAGATCTACAACAACCACATCCCGGTGGATCCGGATCTGCAGGGCGTGATCCAGATCTCGAAGACGACCCCGCTGCTGAACGTCGTGCGCGGCCAGCTCGTGCCGTACGTCATCACATACAAGAACGTGACGGATGTGCCGATGTTCGACGTGAGCATCGTGGATCGCATCCCGGCGGGCTTCCGCTACGTCAAGGGCTCGGCACGCATCGATCGCGAGCCGGTCGAGCCGGCCGTGGCCGGCCGCGAGCTCATCTGGAGCGATCTGGCAGTGGATCGCCAGGAAGAGCATGAAATGCTCGTGCTGCTCGCCGTAGGCGCGGGTGTCAGCGAAGGCGAGTTCGTGAACCGCGTCCAGGCGGTGCACATGTTGACCGCCAGCCCGCTCTCGAACGAAGCGTCCGCGACGGTCCGCGTCATACCGGATCCGACGTTCGACTGTACGGACGTCACGGGCAAGGTGTTCGACGACGCCAATCGCAACGGCCATCAGGACCTGGGCGAAACGGGTCTGCCTGGCGTGCGCGTCGTGAGCGCGCGCGGCCTGGCGGCGACGACGGACGCCCACGGACGATTCCACGTCACCTGCGCGGTCGTTCCGCGCGAAGGGCGCGGCAGCAACTTCGTCCTGAAACTCGACGATCGCACGCTGCCGAGCGGTTTCCGGTCCTCGACGGATCAAGTGAAGATCGAGCGCGCCACTCGCGGTAAGGCACTGAAGTTCAACTTCGGCGCCTCGCTCCACCGCGTGATCGGCCTGGATCTCGCCGATGCGGTGTTCGAGCCGGGCACGACCGAGATGCGCGCGCAGTGGCGGCCGCGGCTCGACATGCTGATGAAGGAGCTGCAGAAGGCGCCGGCAATACTGCGCCTGTCGTATCTCGCCGACGTCGAGAGCGAGCAGCTGGTCCAGCGCCGCCTGGAGGTAATCAAGAGTGAGATCTCGAGCCGGTGGCAGTCGCAGGACGCGAGCTACAAGCTGACGATCGAGCCGGAAGTGTTCTGGCGCCTCGGCGCGCCGCCGCAGCATGCGCGGGACGAGAGCAGGTGACCGCTATGTGTAAGCATCGCAATCTCTTGCTGCTGATTCCTGCGTTGTTCGCATTGGCTGCGCAGGCGCAGACGCCGGACGTGGTCGAGTCGCCGCGCGGCGAGACAGTCGAGCGCAATCTGCCGACCGATGAGCCGCTGCGTCCGTGGGCGCACGATCCGAACCTGTTGCAGAAGGAATCGGGCGATCGCGTCGAGCTGCGGCCGGTGCATGCGGAGCGGCTGGCGACGGTGAAGCTGACGGACGTCGTCCCGCCGATTCGTTTCGCGTCCGGCGTCGCGGACATTGCGCAGAGCTACATCGAATCGCTGCGCAAGACGCTCGACGATCTGCGCGACAAGCGCAACGTCCGTCTGCACCTCGTCGGTCACGCCGACGATCAGCCGTTGTCCGGCGAGCTCGCGCGTATCTACGGCGATAACGCGGGCTTGTCGCGCGAGCGCGCCGGCGAAGTCGCGGAGTTCCTGCAGCAGCGTCTGGCTCTGCCGGCGGAGGCGATTTCGTACGAATGGGCCGGTACGACCAAGCCTGTTGCGACGAATGCGACGCTGGAAGGCCGCGCCATGAACCGGCGCGTCGAAGTGCAGGTCTGGTACGACGAGACCCAGGCAGCGATGACCGAGGAAGAAGTGCTGGTCAAGGAGGACATCAAGCGCATCAAGGTCTGCCGCATGGAGACCGTTTGCAAGATGCGCTTCAAGGAAGGCCATGCGCACCGCACGCGTATCCGCAACCTCGTCCAGCCGCTGCTCTACGAAGAATCGCCGGAGGTCTCGGAGGCGTTCATCGCGAGCGTCAAGCGTGCGCTGGAGAATCTGCAGGAGAAGCAGCACGTCGTCGTCAAGCTGATCGGCTACACGGACAACGTGCCGCTGACCGAGCGCAATGCGCGCATCTACGGCAATCACCTGGCGTTGTCCAAGGCGCGTGCCCATCGCGCGTCGCTGGCTTTGCAGGACGCGCTCGATCTGCCGAACGAAGTGGTCATCAGCGACGGCCGCGGTTCCAGCATGCCAGTCGCGACCAACAACACCGCGCAAGGACGTGCGGCGAATCGTCGCGTCGAAGTCGAGTTCTGGCACGACGATCCGCTGACCGAGCTGCCGGACGAGCCGCGCTTGTGCCCGGGCGCGCCGGGCAGCGAAGTCGTCACGCGTGTGTACGATCCGCCTTGGGGCCCGATCGCGCCGCTGCAGCTCGAAGAGGGCGGCCGCGCCGTGATTCCGGCCGACTACACGCAGCAGCTGCGCCGCGCGATGACGGACATCGCCGACAGGTCGAACGTGCGCCTGCGCTTCATCGGCTACACGAAGAACGAGCGCCTGGATCGCCGCACGGCGATCGTGTACGGCGATGACATCGGCCTGGCCGCGGCGCGCGCGCGTCGTGCCATGGATACGATCGCGCAAGACATGACCTTGACGCCGGCCCAGGCGGAGCACGAAGGCCGCGGCTACGTGCAGTCGAACGACGTCGTCAACGAAGGCTTCACGCAAGAGGGCACTTCGCACATCGTGGTGCAGGTCGTGTACGACGAGCCTGCGATCCTCGACGACTACGAGGGCGTCGACATCGAGACGCTCACGCGCGAGTTGAGCCCGAAGAACCCGTTCGCGCTGAACCTGATGCGAATCACGGTGGACGGCGAGCCGCTCGACGACCCGAATCGCAGCTCGTCGGACATTCAGCGCTGCACCGACGTCGCGCTCGAGCATGCGGACATTCTGTTCCAGTTCGATAACCTGACTTCGAGCCCGAGGTTGAGCGTGTCGGCGTGGCCGACGACGGTGTCGATGGCGGAGTTGAACGGGGAGTTTGCCGAAGTCAGTGACACAGGTGACACAAGTGACATAGAGTGACACAGGGGCGGAGGAGGAGTTGTTGCTGGCGGCAGCGGATGACGCGCAGGCGGCAAATGCGACGGAGCCGGAAGGATCGGGAGAGCCGGAGGAGCTGGTCGAAGTGATTCCGGTGAGCCAGGCGCTGAAGCTGGTTGCAACGCCGCCGGCCGAAGTCGTTCAGGCCGAGCAGGGCGATGTGCCGGAGCTGCGTGCGCCGCGGTTGTTCGGCACGCCGGTGCGCTTCCGGATGTACAACAACTACTCGGCGTTCATCGATCGTTCCGAAGTGCGCATCTTCCAGAAGGATCAGTCGACGCAGGCCATGCCGATGAGGGTGCTGCCGGTCGATGCAGCCGGCTTCGCTGAGTGGGAGCCGACGGCAGAGCAGACCACCGCGCCGGCACGCGAGCTGCAGTACGTGCTGCGCGCCTATGACAAGAACGGCAACTTCGACGAAACGAACCCGCAGCCGTTGTGGCTGGTTCTCAACGATGGCACGCGCACCGACATGCCGCCGCAGGACACGCTGGGGCAGCCGCCGAAAGAGCTGCTCGCAAGCTACGGCGCGAGCGCGCTCACGGTTCGCAACATTCCGCTGAGCAGCGGCACGATCAAGGTTCGCGGCGGCAGCATTCCTGCGCATCACACCGTTTTCGTCGCGGGTAAGCCGGTGCCGGTCGATCCGCTCGGCAACTTCCTCGCCGAGGAAATCCTGCCGGCCGGCATTCACACCGTCGAAGTCGCGGTGCTCGACGAAGCAGGCAACGGCGCGATGTTCCTGCGCGACCTCGAGTTCCAGAAGAACGACTGGTTCTACGTCGGCATCGCCGACGTGACGGCGTCCGAGACCAACACGCGCGGTCCGGCCGATCTCCTGCAGGGCGAGAACGCCCCGTATGACTATGACTCGACGCTGGACGCCCGCCTCGCGTTCTACGTGAACGGCAAGTTCAACGAGGACTGGCACGTGAGCGCCAGCGCCGACACGCGCGAAGGCCCGGTCGACGAGCTGTTCAGCAACTTCCTCAACAAGGCGCCCGACTCGCTGTTCCGGCGCATCGATCCGGACTATCACTATCCGACGTTCGGCGACGACTCGGTCGTGGAAGAAGTCGCGCCGACGCTCGGCAAGTTCTACGTGAAGCTGGCGCGCGACGAAAGCCACGCCATGTGGGGCAACTTCAAGATCAACTACGCGGAGAACGAGCTCGCGCACGTCGACCGCGGCTTGTACGGCGGCAATCTGCACTACCAGTCGGAAGGCACGACGAGCTTCGGCGAGCAGCGCTACTCGATCGACGGCTTCGCCGCCGAGCCGGGCACGCTGGCGAGCCGCGAGGAGTTCCGCGGCACCGGCGGCTCGCTGTACTTCCTGCGCAACCAGGACATCCTGGTCGGCTCCGAGCGCTTGCGCATCGAGCTGCGCGACAAGGATTCGGGTCTGGTCGGCGGCGTGGTCAATCTGCGGCCGGTGCTCGATTACGACATCGACTACCTGCAGGGCCGCATCGTGCTCGCCGAGGCGCTGAACTCGACTGTCGACGATCGGCTGCTCGTGCGCAGTGGCTCGCTCAGCGGCGATGCCGCATACCTGGTGGTTCGCTACGAATACACGCCGGGCTTCACGGAGCTCGATTCGATCGCGACGGGCGGCTACGCAAACATGTGGGTCAACGACTATGTCAAGGTCGGGCTCACCGCGAACGGCAACGAGGAAGGCGACACCAAGAGCACTCTCGAAGGCGCCGACGTAACGCTGCGCATGAGCGCGGATTCGTGGCTCAAGGTGCAGGGCGGCCGCAGCGAAGGTCTGGTTTCGAGTGCGATGTACTCGGACGACGGCGGCTTCGGCTTCGTCAATCCGGATACGACAGGCTTCACTTCCGCGGATGCCGATGCGTATCGCGCGGATTTGAGCGTCGGCTTCGGCGACGTGTTCCAGGGAATGCCCGGTCGCCTCACCGTTTATTCGCAGTCGCTCGGCGCCGGCTACTCTGCGCCGGGCATGGGCACGTTGACCGACGTCGAGCACGTCGGCGGCACGTTCGGCATGCGCGTCTTCGAGCGCTTCGATGTGCGCGCGAAGGCGGATAAGAGGGAACAGGACCAGGGCCTGTTCTCGGACACGCAGGAACTGAACCTGGGTTACCAGATTACCGACCGTTGGAGCGTGAGCACCGGCGCACGCAAGGACGAGCGCGAGTACACCGGCCCGCTCGTGCCGCTGAACCGCGAGATGGGCGAGCGCACCGACGGCGTGCTGCAGGTCGGCTATGACTCTGGCGCGTCGTGGCGCGCCTACGCCTTCGGGCAGAACACGCTGTCGAAGAGCGAGGAGCGTCCCGACAACGATCGCTACGGCACTGGCGGCTCCTATCGAATGACCGAGCGCTTCCGCAT
Source organism: uncultured Gammaproteobacteria bacterium (assembly GCA_963838635.1). GTDB lineage: Bacteria > Pseudomonadota > Gammaproteobacteria > Steroidobacterales > Steroidobacteraceae > Steroidobacter. The sequence continues at coordinate 48,731 of CAWISC010000072.1, forward strand.
CGATGCTGAAGTGTCGGACGGCGATCTCGGCCCCGGCGGTCGACTCGGCACCAACTACCTGTTCTCAGAGCGCACGACTCTGTATCTGAACTACGCGCTGGAGAACGAGCGCACCGACAACGGCCTGCGCGGCGGCCGTCGCGGCAACCTGATCTCGGGCATGAAGCGTCGCCTGTCCGATTCGAGCAGCATGTTCGTCGAGGAGCGCTACCAGGAGACGGACGATATGTCCGGCCTCACGCACGCGACAGGCATGACGCTCGCGCCGAACGAGCGCTGGAACTTCGGCGCGAACACCGACATCGGCACGCTGACCGACGAGCTGACGGGCGCGAAGATCGATCGCGAGGCCGGCGGCATCCGCATGGGCTACGGCTTCCAGGCCGTGCAGCTGTCGAGCGCCGTCGAGTATCGACTCGACAAGACGGAGCAGCCGGATACAGCGATGGCCGAGCGTACGACGTGGTTGTTCCGGAACGGCTTCAAGTTCCAGCTCAACCCGGACTGGCGCGTGGTCGGCAAGTACAACCACGCCAAGAGCAAGAGCTCGCTCGGTCAGTTCTACGACGGCGGTTACACCGAAGCAGTGCTCGGCTACGGCTATCGTCCGGTGGCGAACGACCGGCTGAACGCGCTCGCCAAGTACACGTACTTCTATAACGTGCCGACGACGGAGCAGGTGACGCCGACGAACTCGATGGCGCAGTTCGTCCAGAAGAGCCACGTCGCGGCGCTGGACCTCAACTACGATCTCACCGATGCGTGGTCGATCGGCGGCAAGTACGCGTATCGCCTCGGCCAGGTGAGCCTCGATCGCGAGCAGCCGCAGTTCTTCGACAACCGCGCGCAGCTCTACATCCTGCGCACCGATCTGAAGATCGGGGGCTGGGAAGGACTGCTCGAAGGTCGCATGCTCGACATGCTGGACCTGAACGAACAGCGCAGCGGTGCGCTCGTCGCGGTGTATCGATACGTCGGCAAGCACTTCAAAGTCGGCGCGGGCTACAACTTCACGGACTTCTCGGAAGACCTGACGGATCTGAGCTTCAGGAGCGAAGGCGTGTTCATCAATATGATCGGGTCGATGTGAGCCATGAAGGTTGCGGCCTGGATCTCAGCGGTAGTTCCCGCAGCAGCGCTTGCTGACGGTCTGGTGGGCTCTACCATCCCGCCTTACCCCGTGGGCCTCTTGCATACGCAAGGCGCGTGCATTGCACGGGCCTTCGAGGGCGCTGCCGACGAATGCGACTTCTCCATCGGCATCCTCGAAGATTCGAGCGGCCTTCCTGTAACCCTCTTCGGCGCACGCATAGCGGGGCACGACGATGCGGGGCGAGCGCGTTGGACCGTTACAGATGCCCTGCCATACCCGGCACTGCCCGAGGGCTATCTTCTGGCGATAGCGACCTGCGAAAGCGACGGCAGAAAGGACGAGACGATCGTGGCGGCAGTTCGAGCAACGCAGGATGAGTGGCTTGCGGATGTCATCTGGGCCCGGCGTTATGCCGTGGGCACGGAGAAGTTCGTGGAGCACCCGGGACGCGGCGTGCGGTGCCTGAACGAAGGGTGGGGACTCTGAGCGGTTGCAATGGAGCGTGATGCCGTGACAATACGCACATGGAGCAGCACCGCCTCCTCCTGAAGTTTCGCCTCTACGGCTTGCTCTTCATCGCGCTGTGGGGCGGGCAAGCCTGGTATCAAGCGTCTCTCGGCCACACGATCATCGCAACGCTCGTTGCTCTTCCGGTCGTGGCAATGATTCTCGCTCTGGTTTCTCCATCGGCGGGCCCGGGTCATTTCGCGTTGACACAGGAACTCGGCGGATTCGCCGATTCCTCGCTCACGCTCAGGCAACAGGAAATCCAGAAAGCACTTTGGTGGCTGCTCGGATCGTGCCTCCTGCCGCTGGGTGCGCTGCTTGCTTTCGTCGCGGGCATCGCCGGTTGGTTCGAGAAGGGTCACGCAATCTTCGTCGTCTTCGGTGGCTTGCTGCCGCTGGTGGGTATTGCGTGCTTGCTCAAGGCAGCAGGGGCATTCTTCAGAGCCTGGCGGGCCAACACATGAACTCGAGCGCACGCGTACGTCCTTGCGGCGCTCGCGCGGCAGATGGTAACCAGCTAGCTGATCAACGCGGGCCTGAAACACGGCGTTAGGTCCGATCGCGGAGATGTATATCGTGAGCACTGTGTCGCCACTATCAGGAGCCTGCCTTTGCGGCGCGGTGCGCATTGAAATCCTCGACAGGCCGGATCACGCTCCCGAAGCTTGTCACTGTACGTATTGCCGGAAGCAGTCCGGTCACGTTCTCGCAGCCGTGAACGTAAAGCGCGATACGCTCAGAGTCCATGGCGCCGACGCGGTCACTTGGTACAAATCATCTGACAAAGTGGAGCGAGGATTCTGTTCCATATGCGGGTCAACGCTTTTCTGGAAGCCCAGTATCGATGGTTATCAGTACACCGCAGTTGCAATGGGTGCACTCGAGGCGCCGACGGGCATGAAGCTGTCGAAACACACGTTCGTCGGCGACAAAGGTGACTACTACGAGATCGTGGATGGCGTAGCCCAGAGCGATAGTTATTGAAGGTATTCTCCGCCCATGCCCAACAATCGCGTCTTCGCTTACAAGTTCTCGAAAGTCTATCCGCTCTATGTTCAGAAAGCGGAAAACAAGGGTCGCACCAAAGAAGAAGTCGACCAGCTGATCTGCTGGTTGACCGGTTACACCCGAGCGGGGCTGCAGAAGCAGATAAAGAAGGAAAGCGATCTGGAAACCTTCTTTGCCGAGGCCCCGGCCCTTCATCCGAACAGTGCGCTGATCAAGGGTGTCGTGTGCGGCATTCGTGTGGAAGAAATCAAAGATCCACTGATGCAGAAGATCCGCTACCTGGACAAGCTGATCGACGAACTGGCGAAGGGCAAGGCGCTCGATAAGATCATGCGATGAAGGGGACGGCATGACGAGAGCGCCCGTAAGTGCCTAGGAAGCGAAATCCCGTTGGCATTGCAGCTGGTAAGCTGATCCTGGCCATTCAGAAGGAATGGAACGGGGGCGTAGGAGAGCCCGACGCGGCTCTCGCTCAGAAGGTCATGCATCGCGCGCGTGTCCTGCTGCAAGCGTCGGAGAGCTCATCTGTCCCAAACCTCCTCGATGGCAGGACCGTCGTCGAGTACCTGGATCCCGCATGGGTAGAGATGCATCCATCGGTCAAGCCTCATATCGAGGCATTCGTCGCAGCATTGAGCGCACATGAGAACGCATGACGAGCGCTTCGAGACGGACCGGCCGTCGCAAGCATGAGCGAGCAGGGTTGGCATGATTTCCTCGCCGCCGAGGGTGTGGATGACTGGGTCGTCCTGCACGGCGGCGCTACGGCTGTATTTCGCGTCCCGTCGCTGAGCGAGGCGGCGCGCCTGGCCGAAGCGATTTCGCAGGCGCCCGGGGTTGCGGGTGCCGGGGTGCTGCTGACTCTTGCAGATACTCGCTTGAGCGTCCGGCTGAGCCGCGACATCTGGAATCTCGAACAGTCGCACATCCAACTCGCACGAGCTGTGTCGACAATCGCACGCGAACTCGGTGCGGTCCCCGATCGTGCGGCCGTACAGGAAGTGCAGGTCGCCATCGCGGCGAAGCGCGAAGCGGTTGACGTCGGCTTCTGGCGGGCAGTCCTCGGCTACATCCCGATGGCCGACGACAATGCGGTCGACCCGCTTGGACACGGATCGACGGTCTGGATGCAAGAGCTCGATCAGGCCAAGCCGTTGCGCCACGCTATGCACATCGACGTGTCTGTCGCTCGCGAGCAGGTCCAGGCGCGGATCGATGCGGCCGTCGCTGCCGGCGGTCGTATCGTCGACGAGTCACATGCACCAGCGCACTGGACGCTCGCCGACCGCGCGGGCAATCGCGTTTGTATTTGCGCGTGGCCGGATGGAGAGAGGAGGAGCGAATGAATCTCGCGTTGTTGACGAAGCGAGCGCTGGAATCGGCTCTCAAGAGTATCGAGAGTGCGGAAGGTCCGTTGATTCCGGTTACCTTCGTGCTCGATGCCAACCCGGATCTTGCGAACCGGACGCTGGTTCAGACTGGGTTTGCCGCCGAATATCTTGACCAGGCGCTAAGCCGGGCGCAGGCAAGTATTGCACCCGGTCCCAATGCATCGATGTACGCCATAGCATGGGATGGATTCGCGACGGTCGAGGGGCGCAAATGGGATGCGATTCTCGTGGAGGTTGGAGAAGCCACGGAACGCGACGGTAAAGTTTATGCACAGCGCTATGAAGCGAAAGAAAAGGGCCTGTTCAGCAAGAAGCTGCGCAATGTTGCGGTCGGTGAACCATTATTAGTCGGCGCAATACCATCGCGCCTTTGGGCGAATGCCTGACGATCGTCAGCGGAGAGTCTTGCCTTCAGTGGCGCACCGGCGGCATGCTGCGTCGCGTGCCGTTGAATGGCATCGAAAGGGAGAAACAGCGTGACCCTCGAGTGGAAATACTCAAACGACGGAGTCGATTGGGAAGAGCTCTCCGCTCTCTATCGGGTAGCGCCGCTCGGCGACAAGAAGGCGGCGCATCTCCAGAAGGTCTTCGGCAACAGCCTGTTCAAGTGCTTCGTCTACGACAGCGGCAAGCTCGTCGCAGCGGGCCGGGCACTGGCCGATGGCGGAGACTGCTCTTACATCTGCGATATCGCGGTCCTGCCGAACCACCAGGGCACCGGCCTTGGCAAACAAATCGTCGCCCACCTCCTCGAGCAGTCACGCGGGTACAAGAAGATCATCCTGTACGCCGTGCCGGGAAAAGAGCCTTTCTATCGGAAGTTCGGCTTCCTGCGCATGACGACGGCGATGGCGATTTTCCAGAACCAGCAGGAGCAGCTGGAGCGCGGCTATCTCAGCGAGACCTGAACCATGAAAACACTGTTGGCCCTCGTTGCCGTTTGCGTGCTCGTGCTTCTGACGTCCCTCGTCGTCGGACAGGAGCAGCAGCCTTTGCCGCAGGGCGTATCGGCAGCGAACTGGATTCCGATCGGAGACAAGGTCGGTTTCGTCGTCACGCCGGGCGTGCCGAATCAGGAAGCGGGGGCTCTGGCCGGCTACTTCGTCGCCTGGCACGAAGATTCGTGGAAGAGGATCGATAGCGGCGGTGGCGTTCGGTTTCAGCCGATTCGGAAGTAGCCGCACGTGCGTAAACCTCGGCGCATTCCGCTGGATCTGCACGCGCTGAGCGGTCGCGAAGACATCTTCCGAATCTCCAGAGGTGTGAAGCGGGATCCGGACGTCGACGCGTGGCTCAGCGATGAGCCGGTCGAGCTTCGGTCGATTGCGCAGCATTGGTTCGCGCGGCTGCGAGCCTGCGGGGACGATGTCCGGAGAGCTGATGCACGACAGTTGTCCAGTCGCGTGCGTCGAAGACGCACCGTTCGCTTACGTCAACTCGTTCAAGAGCCATGTCAACGTCGGCTTCTTCAACGGCGCGTCGCTCGATGATCCCGCGCGCTTGTTGGAAGGAAGCGGCAAACGCATGCGGCACGTGAAATTGAAACCAGGCGTGGAGCCGAATGCCAAAGCGCTTAGCGACCTGATCGACGCCGCCTACGCAGACATCAAGGCGCGCCTGGCTGCCGAGCGTTCTTCGGGGAAGTGATGACGCGGGCGACTGCAAGACTTCTCGCAGTTCTGTTCGCAGCCGCGGCCTTGCAAGCCAGCGCCGCCGCCGATGTGGCGTCGAGCAACGGCGAAACGGTCGTTGTGCTGCACGGGTTGGCGAGAAGCTCTGCCTCGATGTCGCACATGGTTCGCGCCCTCGAGAAGGCGGGCTACAACGTCTGCAATATCTCCTATCCCTCGCGCGAACACTCGATCGAAGTGCTGACCACGCAGTTCGTCGCGCCGGCAGTCCGCGCGTGTCTGTCGAACAAAACGGACAAGGCTCACTTCGTTACGCATTCCATGGGCGGCGTCATCGTGCGCCAACTTGCCAAGTCGGCGACCGATCTCAAAATAGGTCGCGTCGTGATGTTGAGCCCGCCGAACCACGGCAGCGAGGTCGTGGACAAGCTCGGGGAGCTCTCGCTATTCCGAGCGATCAACGGACCAGCCGGTTTGCAGCTCGCCACTCGCGAGGATTCCGTGCCCCGCAGTCTCGGCTCGGCCTCCTTCGATGTCGGGATCATCACCGGCAGTAGCACGATCAATCCGTTTCTGTCGCTGCTCATTCCCGGCGAGGACGACGGTAAGGTCTCGATCGAGAGTGCGAAGCTGGAAGGCATGAAGGGCTTTTGCGTAATGCCGGCGAGCCATCCGTTCATCATGAGGAACAAGTCCGTCATCGAGCAGACACTGGCCTTCCTGGAGACAGGCAGATTCACGTGTCATATCCAGCAGACTGTCTGAGAACCGGCAGCGGCAGTGAGGAGGCGACATGTTGACGACGCGTCTGTGCCGCGAGCTGTCGATCGAGCATCCAATCCTCTGCGCGCCGCTCGGTGGAGGCATGGCCGGACCCGAGCTCGCTGCTGCGGTCTCCGAAGCCGGAGGCCTCGGCCTTCTCGGCATGGGCGGCGTTCCTGCGCGCGTCATCCGCGAGCAGATTCGCGACACACGCAGACGTACGTCGAAACCATTCGGGGCAGGGTTGCTTCTGCCGCTCCTGGAGGGCGGCGAGGTGGATGCTTGCATCGAGGAGCGCGTGTCGGTGCTGCTCTTCTTCTGGGGCGACGTTGCGCCGCACGTCGAGAAGGTAAAGCGTGCGGGCATCCGCGTATTCGCACAAGTGGGCTCGGTGGAGGAAGCGAAAGCGGCTGCTGCGGCCGGCGTCGATGCGATCGTCGCGCAGGGATTCGAAGCCGGCGGCCACGTGCGAGGGACCACGTCGCTCATGACGCTGATCCCAGCGGTACTCCAGGCGGTTGCGCCATTGCCTGTCATTGCCGCTGGAGGAATTGCGACGGGGCGCGGAATGCTCGCGGCACTCGGCCTCGGCGCGGAGGCCGTGTCGATGGGAACGCGCTTCGTCGCCAGCGAAGAGTCGCGCGCTGCTCCTGAATACAAGCAGCGCATCGTTCGCGCGCGCGCCGAAGACACTGTGCATACGATGCTCTTCGACATCGGTTGGCCCGATGCCGCCCATCGCGTGATTCGTAACAAGGCGATCGACGAGTGGGAAGCCGCCGGCAGTCCGCCATCGGGGCAACGTCCGGGAGAAGGCACGATCGTCGGCCGCATATCATTCAACGGCCGGATGAGCGACGTTCCGCGATATTTCGTCGGCAGCCCGCTGAACGGTTTCGAGGGCGATCTGGATTACACCGTGCTATACGCCGGCGAGTCGTGCGGTCTCGTGAACGACATCAAGCCGGCTGCCGCAATTGTCCGCGACATCGTCGCCGAAGCGGAATCTGTGTTGCGTGAGCTGCCGTGTTCCACTTAGACGAGAATACTGCCATCGATGCTCGCCAAGTTGGTCGCGCCGGTGAGCGCCATGGCGACGCGCATCTCAGCTTCGATCAGCTCCAGCACGTGCGCGACGCCTTGCTCTCCGGCTGCTCCCAACGCATAGACCCACGCGCGACCTAGCAAGACGCCCTTCGCACCGAGCGCGAGCATGCGCACGACGTCGAGACCGGATCGCACGCCGCTGTCTGCAAGAACTGTCATGCGGTTGCCGACTGCATCGACGATCGGCGGCAGCGCGCGAGCGGTCGATGACACGCCATCGAGCTGACGGCCTCCGTGATTCGAGACGACGATGCCGTCAGCGCCGGCGTTCGCAGCGGCGATGGCGTCTTCGGCATCGAGCACGCCTTTGATGATGAGCGGTCCGCGCCACTCGCTGCGTATGAATTCCAGGTCGCGCCAGCTGACGGTCGGATCGAAGTTGTTGCGGATCCAGCCGAAGAAATCTTCGAGCCCGCTGTTCTTGCCGAGCATCGGTGCGAGGTTGCCGAGGCTATGCGGCCGACCGAGGAGACCCACGTTCCAGGCCCAAGCCGGCCGCAGCACCCCCTGCCATGCGCGGCGAAGCCTGCCGGGCAGGCCAGGCGCGCCGGCGAGGCCTGTGCGGTAGTCGCGATAGCGCGAGCCAGGCACGGGCAGGTCCACTGTGAGCACAAGTGCCGGGCACTGCACCTCACGCGCTCGCGCCAGCAGGTCGCGCATGAACGCGCGATCGCGAATCATGTAGAGCTGGAACCACGGTGGCTGCTTCGTTGCGCGTGCAACTTCGGCGAGCGAGCACGCAGACATCGTGGACAGGCAGAACGGCACGCCCGCTGCCTCGGCTGCACGCGCCGCCTGAACTTCGCCGCGTCTCGCGTTCAAACCTGCCAGTCCGATCGGCCCGAGTGCGACCGGAATCGCGAGCTTCTGGCCGAACAATTCGCACGTGAGATCGAGCTTGCCGACGTCGCGCAGCACACGCTGGCGCAGAGTGATGCTTTCCAGATCCTGAACGTTGCGGCGGAGCGTGACTTCCGCGTACGAGCCGCCGTCGATGTACTCGAACAGAAACTTCGGCAGCCGGCGGCGGGCGAGCTCGCGATAGTCGAGGGTGGAAGCTGCCTTCATGTACCGCTGTAGTAAATGCATACCCCGTCGGCGTCAAGGATGACGTCGCTGGCGCGGGCTCTGCGTTCTAAACTGACGACCGCCGCAGTCCCAACATTGGAGGTCGTCCCATGAGCGATTCGAAGCCGACGAAGTTTCCGCCCGCAGTCATGAGCCTGTTCGACAACTACGTGCATGGGATCATTTCCCGGCGCGAATTCCTCGATCGCGCTTCGGGCATCGCAGTGGCGGGCTTGTCGGGCGCGGCGCTGCTGGACGCGCTCAATCCGAAGTTCGCGCAAGCACAGCAGGTCGCGCCGACGGATGCGAGGCTGAAGACCGAGTCTGTCGAGATTGCAGCTCCCGGGTACGGTAAGGCGCGTGGTTACCTGGTGCAGCCGGCAAGGGCCGCGGGGAAGCTGCCCGTCGTGATGGTCGTTCACGAGAATCGCGGCCTGAACCCGCACATCGAGGACGTCACGCGGCGCATCGCGCTCGAGAACTTCGTCGCATTCGCGCCTGATGCACTGTTCCCGCTCGGCGGTTATCCCGGCGATGAGGACAAGGCGCGCACGCTGTTCCAGCAACTCGACCAGGAGAAAGTCCGCCAGGATTTCCTCGCGATGGCGAAGCACGCGAAGGCTCTCCCCGCCGGGAACGGCAAGCTCGGCGTGGTGGGCTTCTGCTATGGCGGCGGCATGTCCAACTACCTCGCCGCGCATAGCCGCGAGATCGATGCGGCAGTTCCGTTTTACGGCAGCCCGCCGGCGCCGGCAGACGCTGCGTCGATCAAAGCGCCGCTGTTGCTGCAGTTTGCCGAACAGGACGAACGCATCAACGCAGCATGGCCCGCCAGCGAAACCGCATTGAAAGCGGCGGGCGTGAAGTATCAGGCGTACACCTATCCAGGCACGCAGCACGGCTTCAATAACGATACGACACCGCGCTACGACAAGGATGCCGCGGCATTGGCATGGAAGCGCACGATCGAGTTCTTCAATCGGCATCTGCGTGCGTCGTAGCTCACTCACGGTCGCGAGGATCTCGGTCGCTGAGTCGGGCGACTACGCCGCGTCGGCCTCGGAGCTCGCGAGCGGGAACTCCAGGTGGAAGATCGTTCCCACGTTCTCTTCCGACTCGAAGCTGATGCGCCCCGACATCTGCTCGGTCAGGTGCTTGGCAATCGCCATCCCCAAGCCCGTGCCGCCGCGGCTGCGCCCGTCCGACGAATCGGCTTGCGAGAATCGTTCGAACAGCTCCTTGCGGAACGCGGCGGGAATGCCGTGCCCATGGTCGATCACGCTGATGCGGCAGCGGCCGTCGCGGGCGCTCGCGTCGACTTCGACGCTGCCGCCGGTGCGCGAGAACTTGGCTGCGTTGGACAGCAGGTTCGCCATGATCTGATGAAAGCGGCTGTCGTCCACGCGAATCAGCGAGCCGGGCGCGCGCTGCCGCGCTTCGATGGTCACGCCGAGCCGCTCCGCATAGAACCGGCTCGCACCGATGCAGCGATCGATCAGGTCGTCGACCGCGACGGTGCGCAGGTCGAAGCGCATCTTGCCGGAGGACGCCTTCTCGAAGTCGAGGATGTCATTGATCAGCTGGCCGAGGCGATCGCCGTTACTGCGCGCCATTTCCAGCAGGCGCGCGAGCTGCGGCTCCGGCTTGCCGAACTTGCCGCTGGCGGCGAGACCGATCGAGCCGAGCATCGCCGTCAGCGGCGTGCGCAGCTCGTGGTTGATGGTCGCGATGAACTCGTTCTGGAGCTGCTCGACGCGCTTGCGCGCGGAGATGTCACGCGTGTTGCTGACCCAACCCATCGATCCCGTGCCTGTTGCAGCCCGCAGCGGCCGCGAGATGGTCTCGACCCAGATATAGCGGCCGTCGCGATGGCGGATGCGAAACGATCCCGCGAGCGCCTCGCGGCCCTTGCGCAGCAGCTCGATCCCGTGTGCGTAGAGCGCCGCGTCCTGCGGGTGCACGTGTTCCAGGCCATCGTGTCCGATCAACTCGGCGGGCGTCCAGCCAAGCATCTCCGTCACCGATGGCGACAGGTACGTCCATGCACCGCGCTCGTCGGTCACGGTGATCACGTCGATCGAGTTCACCGCGATCACACGGAAGCGCTCTTCGCTCGCGGCCATGTCGCGCAGCAAGCGACGCTGGCGGGCGATCACTGCACAGACCGGGTAGCTCGTCAGAATGAGCGCTGCGATGACCAGCTCCAGGGCGAGAAATCGCTGGGTCATCGTCAGTTCGCGCAGCAGCGTGAACGGGCCGTAGCCCATGATGGTGGAGATCACCGCCATGGCGGCGGTGATGAAGATCGCTGCAGCCGTCGCAGCGTAACCGAGCCGGAACGCGATCAGCAGCATCGGTGGCATGACCAGGAACAGCACGGGAAACCGGCTCTGTGCGAACACTAAAAGGTTCGCCGCGATCAACAGCGCGAATGCGCCGGCAAGCGTTGACCAGGTCGCATCGCGCAGGGTCTGACGCACCTCCGCCGGTCGCAGGCCGAGCACCAGCGGCAGCATCACGGCCATGCCGAGCGCATCCGACGTCCACCACCGGGAGAACATGCCGACAGATGGGCCGTCAGTCGCTGCGAGCGCCACGATCACACCCAGGCCTGCGGACACGGCGGGTGCGATGACGACTGCGAAGAGGAAAAATCGTCCCAACACCCTGGGCTCGCCGAGCGACGACACGCCGGTCAGCGAAGGCCGCAGGGCCAGGGCCGCGATCAGAACCTCTATGGAGTTGGCGACGGAGAAGCCTGTCGCCGACGCGAAGCTGCTGCCGGTGAAGATGTTCACGGCGACGTTCACGACGAAGCATGCGGCCAGAATCCATGGCCACTCCGCCCTGGACCGCAGCAGCAGTATTCCGGCAAGCAGGCCATTGGAGAGCCAGATCGACGCGACCCCCGGGTCGCGCGTCAGGGCGATGCCCAGCCAGGCCGTTGCCGCGTAGAGCGCAGCAATCCCCAGAGCGAAACCGACATCCTGTGCGCGCCGGTACATGGCCGACACCTTGTGGCGGAGCCCAGACCCTGCCAAATCCAGGGCAGCGAGTCTACAGGGTTGAGCGCAGAGGCTGGCGTGCGCTGAAAATGAAAAGCCCCGCTCGCAGCGGGGCTTTTCGCTCTCACCGTAGCAGCAACTTTCAGGTCTGCTTGCGACGCCGCGCCACGCCCAGGCCCAACAGGCCCAATCCCAGCAGCGTCAACGACGCAGGCTCAGGGACGTTGGTGGGAGGCACGTCACCAGGCGCGTCGATCACTCTGATGTGGCTGATCGAGAAACCTGCGCCGCCCAGATTCATCGTCGACGGTAGCAGTGATGTGTCGAACACGCCCCAGGAGTTCGATGCGTTGTTCTCGTACAGCGCATGCCACTGGGCGTTCTTGATCATGAAGTAATCCGCCAGCGGGTTGAGCGCGAACGCGTAGATATTCAACGTATTCGTGTCGTAGTAGCTGATGCTCTGCTCCTGCGCGAGAATCTCGGCGTCGGGGAACAGACCTTGCAGCCAGGCATTCTCCGCTTTACCCGAGTTATCGAGCTCCGCCGTAGTCATCAGACTGTCCACATCGCCCACGTCGGTTCCGCTGTGGGGCCCTTCACTGATCGCAATCGCCCACGAGGATTGGGCGAGGCCCATTCCGACCGCCAGCGCCGCCGTGAGTCCGAAAAGTCGCTTCATTTTGTTTAATGCTCCCGCACGTGTTTTCTAGCTGGCTGCCTGATCTGCAAAACCCGGGCCGCTGGCGGGAAGCAGATCAAGAACAAGACGTTGGGCATACAGCACTTGCGGTGTCGCCGATCAGTCGTAAATTCCAGCGACAAATGCAATGTGACGGACGTCACGTTCGTACGCGAAGCGGCCTACAAGCGCAGGGTTCTAGTTCGGCGCCGAGCCGGTGTATCTGACGACCCTTATCCCAATGCGGGATCGACGGCACAAAGTACGCGACCTCTGCAGGGAACAGCGGATGTCGTAGACGCTCGCGCACGTCGAGGTTCAGATGCCGGGCGCATACGCGACCGTCATCATCGTGCCGTCCGGCTCAGCGCCGGCGCGCCGTGAAATGCAGTCGGGATGTGCTCGACGCCGTCGTTGTCCTGTTGGTCAAGCCATCAGGCGAGGGGCGCACGCCCGATCCTGTGCGCATGCTCGAGAAGGTCTTCTTCGAACTCGAACGCGCGCGCGGGATTGTCCAGCGCAATGAAGTTCGTGATTTCGACGAGATCCATCTCGGCCCGACGTGACATCCGTGTGGGCATTGCTGGCTATTTCTTCGGTGTCTTGCTCTTCCCGCGGCGTGCACGATTCCTGGCCACGACGTCCTCGAGCGACCCGGCGTCCTCGCTGTCGATTCCTTCCTGAATCGCAGCTTGCAATTCCTGATGACGAATCTGGCGCAGATTCTCCTCGTCCTATAGCAGTCGAAGTGCAAGCCATGTGGAACCCTCGACAAGTCGCCGCGTCACAATCCGCATCGCCACACCGTCACCAATCGAAAGTGACGCAACAAGAGCTGTACGAACAATGACTATTCTCGACGTTCTGTGGATTCTCGGTCGCCTGCTGCTCGGCGCATATTTCGCCGCGGCGGGAATTCACCACTTCACTGCGACAGCTCCGCTTACAGCTGCGATCGCGGCGCGAGGTGTTCCGGCAGCGCGCGTGGTGTTGCTGACGGGATCCGTCTTTCAGACCGTGTGCGGTGTCGCGCTGGTCGTCGGGTTTTATCCGGCGTGGGCTGCGCTGGGATTGGTCCTCTTCACGATCCTGGCGTCGCTGCTGTTCCTCAACTTCTGGAGCATGCAGGACACGGCGCGTGCCAACGCCATCGGCACGTGGAAGACCAACTTCGCGCTTATCGGCGGCTTGCTGATCGCAGCCGCCTATTCCTTCTAACCAATCCGAGCACGAGCAGCGCCGCGAGCGCCAACGAAGTCATCGGCGGCTCGGGAACATCCGTCGTAGGCGGCAATCCGCGCGGCGTGCCGCCGATGATTCCGCCGCTGCCGTAACCGACCATCGTCCGCGTGAGCCCATGTGTTCAGGAATTCCGTCTGCTCGCTCAGCTGCAGCGCATCGCTGAGCGTCAGCGACAGAAACACGGAGTTCACGATCACTCGTTCGCCGCCGCGCGCGAGTGCATCGCCGATCAAACCGCCATCGATGCCGTCGAACGACGTGCCCGGTGGCGATGCGAGGAATGCAGTGAGCGGACTCCACAGCGCGCCGACGAATTGCCACGCCGGCGTCGTGAGCGCGCGTGCGGTGAGCGCATTCGCTTGGGATTGCAGCAGAAGCGGCCTGCGCATTCGCGGCGTCGCGCACCGCTTCGGCGGCTGCTGCGGCCTGTTCGTCCAACTCGGCGGCCCTGATCAAGTCCGCTGCGTCCGCGCGTTGTTGTGCGTCCGGATTGCTCCCGAGCAATATCGCAGCGGCGTTCCGCTGTGCCTGTGCGCGTGCTCTTCGCGCGGCAGCGATCTGGTCCTGCTCTGTTGCGATCTGCAATTGCGCAGCGGCGGCCGTCCCCAGTTCGACGCTGTTCGCTTGCAGCGCAGCCGGCAGAGTCGTCGGCGTATAGCCCCAGAGATTCGAGACGTCGGTACCGCCGCCGAGATCGAATCCAGCAGTCGTGCTGCCGGGCAGGAGACTCGCTGAGCCACCCGTGATCTGCACACGTGGCAGCGCAAACCCGAGGCTCGTCAGAATCGCGCTGCCGCCGGTCAGGCCGGACGCGCCTGACGGAGTCGTCTCGAAGAGGCTGATCTGCAGCGTCGTGCCATCGAGGAATTCGAAGCCGGCGCGTGCACTCTGGCCGGTTCCCGCGACGTCGTAGTCGACGAAGACGGGCACAGCGCGCGCTTGAGCGGCGGCCAGCAACACGCCGGCGGCGGCTGCGACGAAGACACGAGTGCGCATGCGGATCATGATCGATGCCTCCACGTCCAACGCGACCAGCATCGCCCGCAGGAACTTACGAATCGCTTACGGAAGGGCGGAGGAGGGGTGGGCGTCCTCGGCTAGTACCCCATGCGGCGCAGTGCAGCCTGAAACCGCGGGTCGGAACGCAGGCCATCCCACTTCGGATCGACCTTCAGCAAGGTCAGCCGCGCATCGCGGATCGACAGCGCCGTGTCGAGATGTTCGAAAGCCTTGTCGCGGTTTCCCAGCGCCGTTTCGATCATCGCAAAGTGCGAGGGCGGGACGTACGTGTCGCGAGCGGTCAGCCGCAGCGACTGCAGGATGGCGCGAGCTTCGTCCGCTCGACCGAGCCGCGCCAGCGCGATTGCGCGGAACGCGTCGGAGAGCGTCTGCAACGGCGACAGCCGTTTGGCTTCAGCGCTTGCCAGCAACGCTGCTTCGTACTGCCCGGCATCGACCAGCGAGTTGGCGAGCAGATGGTGTGACAGCCAGAAGTTGGGATCGAGGGTGACGGCTTCCTCGCAGCGCCGGACCGCAGCCTCGTGCTCGCGCTGATGCGTCAGGAACAGGCACTCGAGTGCTGCGATCAACGGACTGACCGGATTCAGCTCGCTCGCGTGCCGGGCAAGCTTCAGTGCTTCCGGCTTGCGGCCCAGGTTCGAATACAGGTGAGCAAGATATATGTGCGCCTCGGCGTTGTTCGGCGCCAGCACGACGGCGCGCGAGAGGTACTTTTCCGCCGCCGGCCAGTCCCAATCGAACCACATTGCGTCCAGGCCGCGCGCGTAGTTCGCTTCCGCAAGGTCCGGCGCGAGCTCGATGGCGCGACTTGCCGCCTCCTTTGCGCGCGGCGCCATCTCGGCGGGCGGTGCGTCGTTGCTCAAGACCAGCGACCGCATGGCGTCGGCGATTCCCGCGTAAGCCAACGCGTAGGAATCGTCTTCCGCGATCGCCTGTTCGAAATACTCGATGCCACGTCGCACTTCGGGCATCACGAGTCGCGCCTGATGCAACCGCCCGAGCATGTACAGCTCGTACGCCCGCACGTTCCCGGTTTGATACGGGGCGCCCGGATTCAGGCGAATCTGCAGCGCGCCGGCCACGCGCTGGGCGATGGCATCCTGCACTTCGAAGATGTTCGAGAACTGCTCGTCGAACTTGCCGGCCCACAACTGCCGACCATCCGCGGTCCGCAGCAGCCGCGCCGACGCGCGGACACGGTCGTCCGCGATCTGCACGGTGCCATCCACGACGGCTTCTACTGCGAGCTGCCGGCCCGCTTCCAGCGGATCCTGATCGACAGCGGCGAAGCGGCGCGTCGTATTGAACGGGCGCACGATGAGGTGCGGGCTGCGGCTCAGTTCCATGATCAGGCTGTCGGCCATGCCGAGCTCCATCGCCTCGTTGCGCTGGCCTTCGACCACGGGTTTGAACGGCAGGATCGCGATCGTCTGCGGGAACGGCGGAGCTTGAACTTCGCCGACCGACATCCGCCGCCCGACCACCACGGCTGCCACCGCCACAACGATCAGGACGATTGCAACGGTGCCGATTGCCCACCGCCGGCGGGGCGAATCGGCCGGGACAGGCTCTGCTTCCGCTGCGCGGCGGACCGCGGTCACGGGCGCTACGAATCGGTAACCCCTGCCGGGAATCGTGACGATGAAGCGGTGCTCGCCCAGCTTCTCGCCGAAGGCGCGGCGCAGGGCTGAAATATTCTGAGTGAGGTTGTTCTCTTCGACGACCGTGTCGGGCCAGACCGTGCGCAGGAGCTGGTCCTTGGTCACGGTCTGTCCGGCGTTCAGGACCAGATGCACGAGCGTTTCGATCGCCTTCGGCATCAGCTGCACGGGCGCGCCGTCCGGATCGACGAGCTGGCGCCGGACCATGTCCAGGCGGTAGCCATGGAACTGACAGATCTCGGCTGTCGCGGCGCTCAACGCGGGGCTCTCATAAATCCACAGAAAGCTTCAGCGATTCTAATTACATTCCCGCGCGGCTGCTCCAGAAAGGGCGCAACCGCCGCAATGACGCGGCGGCGCCCACTACAACTTTCGGGAATTACTGGAGATCAGCCATGAAGACGACTTTCTTGCGTTGCGCCTCGCGCTGCCTCGCCGTGTCCGCGCTCGTGCTGGCACTGGGTCAACCGGCAGCCTGGGCCGGCGGCCATCACTCATCCTCCAAGCGCATTGCCGGCGTCTGGAACGCGCGGGTCAACATCACCAACTGCCTGCCCGGCAACGTTCCGGGGCCTATCGTGTTCGCGAGCTTCGACGCGATGAACGTCTACGCAGCGGACGGGACCTTCCTGGACACGAATACCGCCAACCCGATCACCCAATCCGCGCACTTCGGCTACTGGCGGCACATCCGCGGCAACAAGTACGAGTTCGCGCAGCGGTTCTTCCTGTTCGACGCCGCCGGCGTCACGACGGGGTTCCGGATCGTCCGCCATCAGATCGTGCTGGACCGGACCGGGCTGAGTTTCACCTCCGGCGGCTACGCAGAGACTTTCAATGTGGATGGTGTGTTGCAGGCGACGGGCTGCTCGACGTCCTCGGCTGTGCGCTTCGACTAGCGGTCTTTCCGGGAGCGGAGATTTCCGCTCCCGGACTTGCGCGGATTCCGCCGGGCGGCACCGACACTTCCTGACGCCGCGATACTGGTGCGCTGTTCGGCAGTCCCTGTATCGTTCCTGCATGACTGCAAGTATGTACTCGCGCCGCGCCGTGATCGGCGCGGGCCTCGGCGTCGGCGCCACGCTCGTCCTGCCGCACACGTCGCGCGCAACTACGAACCCGATCGCGACTACTACCGCGGGCAAAGTTCGCGGCGTCGGTGGTCGACGGCGTGAATGTCTTCAAAGGAATTGCCTACGGCGCTTCGACCGCCGGCGCCAATCGCTTCATGCCACCCAAGCCGCCGCAACCTTGGGCTGGCGTACGCGATGCGTTCGACTACGGTCCGAGCACGCCGCAGAGCGATCCCAACGTGAAGCGTCCGCCTTCGGCTACTGCGCCGCTGATCGGCGAGCTGAGCGACCGGCCCGAGAGCGAGGACTGCCTGGTGCTCAACGTCTGGACGCGCGGCCTGCAGGACAACGGCAAGCGCCCGGTCATGTTCTGGATTCACGGCGGCGGTTTCGTGTCGGGCTCGGGCTCGTCGCCCGGCTACGACGGCACCAATCTCTGTCGCCGCGGCGACGTCGTCGTCGTGTCGATCAACCATCGCCTCAACGTCATGGGCTTCACGTTCTGGGGCGACCTCGGCGGCGCGGATTTCGCGAACACCGGCAACGTCGGCATGCTCGACATCGTGCAGGCGCTGCGCTGGGTGCGCGAGAACATCGAGCGCTTCGGCGGCGATCCCGGTCGCGTGATGATCT
The DNA here is from genome assembly GCA_963838635.1 of uncultured Gammaproteobacteria bacterium. Classification (GTDB taxonomy): domain Bacteria; phylum Pseudomonadota; class Gammaproteobacteria; order Steroidobacterales; family Steroidobacteraceae; genus Steroidobacter. The sequence continues at coordinate 66,614 of CAWISC010000072.1, forward strand.
TCGGCGAGTCCGGCGGCGGCCGCAAAGTCGGTACGCTGCTCGCGATGCCCGAAGCGCGCGGCTTGTTCCACGCTGCCGTGATTCAGAGCGGACCGTCGATCAAGGTCGTTACCCGTGACGATGCGACCTCGGCTGCGCGCGCGGTGCTCGACGAGCTGCAGATTCCGGCCGGGGATTTCCGTCGGCTGCAGCAGGTCCCGCTCGACAAGCTGATGCCGGCTTACTTTGCTGCGAGCCGCAAGCATCGCTTCAATCACACGACCGCGGGCTTTGCGCCCGTCGTGGACGGCAAAGTTCTGCCGCAGCATCCGTTTCATCCGACGGCATCGGCGGTCATGCCGGAAGTGCCCGTCATCCTCGGCACGAATCGCACGGAGCTCACCTTACAGCTGATGGGTGACGCAGCCGCATTCAATCTCGACGAGGCCGGATTGCAGTCGCGCACGCAGGAAATGTTCGGCGACCAGGCGCGTGAGCTGGTCGAGGTGTATCGCAAGTCAGTGCCGGCAGCGCCGCCCTCGGAGATCTTCTTCCTGATGGCGAGCGATCGCGCTTACTGCGTGCCGGTCATGACGATCGCCGAGCGGCGCGCGGCGCTGGGTAAAGCGCCCGCATACTTCTATTACTTCACGTGGGAGACACCGGTCGCCGGCGGCAAGATGAAATCGCCGCACGCGCTCGAGATTGCCTTCGTGTTCGACAACACCGAACGGTCGGCGCGCTTCACGGGCGGCGGCGCGCGACCTGCGGCGCTAGCCGACAAGATGAGCGACGCCTGGATCGCATTCGCGCGCACCGGTAAGCCCGACACGCCGAAGCTGCCGAAGTGGACGCCCTACGACGCTTCGAATCGCGCGACCCTGGTGCTGAACGATCGCAGCGAAATCGTGAGCGATCCGACCAAAGAGCGGCGCATCGCCATGCAAGCCGCATTGGGACTGACCTGACAGAGCTCGACATGCGCTATTCACTGCTTCTGTTTGCGTTGCTCGCGCTGACTGTCCGGGCCGAAGAACCGATTGCGCAAACGAAGCTCGGCGCGCTGCGCGGCGCGCGACTCGACGCTCCCGGCGTGCTCGTCTTCAAAGGCGTGCACTATGGCCAATCCACTGCGGGTGCTGCTCGCTTCAAACCGCCGCAACCGGTCGTGAAATGGCAGGGCGTCGCCGACGCAACGCGGTTCGGCGATACCTGTCCGCAGGGCGGCGACGTCGGCCGTCGCACGAAGGTCGAAGGCGAAATCCTGCCGATGAGCGAGGACTGCCTGGTCCTCAACATCTGGACTCCGGCGCTCGACGGCAAAGCGCGGCCGGTGATGGTCTGGTTTCACGGCCGCGGCTTTTACGCCGGCGCAGGCTCCGAGCGTTTGTACGATGGCGCGCGGCTCGCCAAGCGCGGCGACCTCGTCGTCGTCACCGTCAACCATCGGTTGAACGTTTTCGGCCATCTTTATCTGGGCAAGGTCGGCGGCGAGGAATTCGCGACTTCCGGCAACGCCGGGACGCAGGACATGCAACTCGCGCTCGAATGGGTGCGCGACCACATCGCGGCATTCGGCGGCGACGGCAGTAACGTCACGATCTTCGGCGAATCGGGCGGCGGCGCGAAAGTCTCGACGCTGCTCGGCGTGCCGTCGGCGCGCGGCCTGTTCAAGCGCGGCATCATCCAGAGCGGGCCGCGTTTGAACGGCACACCGCTCGACGATGCGATCGCCAACACCGAGACAGTGATGAGCAAGCTTGGCGTTCGGACCGCGGCCGAGCTGCAGGCGCTGCCCGTGGAGAAAGTGCTCGCGGCCGTCACGACGGAAGTCCGCACGACGCCCGACTTCGGCCCGGTGACTGACGGCAAATACCTGCCAGCCGACATGTTCGTGCCGCAAGCTGCCGCCTCGGCGCGCGACGTGCCGATCATCGTCGGTTCGAATCGCGACGAGTACGCACTGTACGCGCGCGAGGCTCCCAACTTCGGCAAGCGCACGGAGGCGGAAATCCGCCAGGAGCTGGCCCCGCTATACGGCGATGCCGTCGATGCGCTCATCGACGCATACAAGAAGTCGCGCCCCGCGGCGAGTCCCTGGGATCTGATGATCGCCATCCGCAGCAGCCGCTTTCACGTCGGCACCGTGCGGCTCGCCGAGGCGCAGAGCAAAGTCGCGCCGACCTATGTCTACAGCTTCGATTTCGAGCCGACGCCGCTCAAGGCCGCGCACGCTGCCGAAATCCCCTTCGTCTTCAGCAACGCGACGGCCGATCCCACCGCGCGTGCCGGCGCGCGCGAGGTCGAAGACGCGATGAGCGACGCGTGGATCGCGTTCGCGCGCACCGGCAATCCCAATCATCCGGGCATGCCGGCGTGGCCAAGCTACGACGCGCGCACCCGCGCAGTGATGGTGTTCGATACGAAGACGGCCGTGATCAACGATCCCCGCGCGAGCGAGCGCACGGTGTGGGAGGGCAGGAAGCTGGTCCGATGAGCTGCCTCATCGAGGCGCCAGCCGCGTGAGGTCTTCGAACCAGTTCAGCACCAGCTCCAGCTGATGCGGAGCAGGCGCCTGATTGCCCGGTACCAGGAAGCGCTGCCCGTCGGGTGCAACATCGTAATCAGCCCCAGTGAGTGCATCGAAAGTGTACGGCCCCGAGAACAGAGGCCGCACCGTGGCGCTGCTGAAGGTTTCGCCGAGCGTGATTGGCACGGCGAACAACGTGTCGCCTTTGGCGAAGAACAGCTCGCGCCCGTCGCGGCTCCATACCGGGGCTGTGCCGCCGTCGACCGAAACCTGGCTGCGGCCGGGTCCGTGCACGGGTCGAACGTAGACCTGTGCCGTCCCCGATTCGTCGGACACATACGCGACCCAGCGGCTGTCCGGCGAGAACGACGCGGACGTTTCGTTCGCAGGCTCGTGCAGGAACGGCGTCGCCGTTCGATCGTCGACAGAGTAGAGCCACACGTCATGACCGGTGATTGCGACCGGTCTGCCGGTAGAGGAGCTTGCGCCCATCCGGCGACCACCCGAGCGGCGTGGGCGACTCAGCGCCCTCGAACACCAGCGTGCCGTTACCGGTGCCGTCGAACCTGTGCGAGAACAAGCGGATCGCGCCACTGGCGGTCATGTCTGCGCCGAACGTCACGTGCACGCCGTCGGGCATCCACACGGCCCGATCCTGATCGCCCGCAACCTGGCTCACGCGCGTGAGCGTGCCGCGCTCGACGTCGAGGACCCAGACCTTCGAGAATGCCGCGTCGATGACGACGGAAATTCGCTGCCCATCGGGAGAGACGCGCGGCCACCAGTACGATGCGCGCCGCTGCGTGGCTGGCCGCGCAGCGCCGCTGCGGTCGACCCACAACAGCGGTCGCTCGGCGGACCTGGAACCGCCCGCGGCATAGACCAGCGTTCCGTTGTCGGAGATCGCGACTTGCGCGCCGCCGCTTTCGGGATGAGTGATGACTCCGTCGACGACCTTGACGGGCGCGCCGGTGACGGCGAGCCGTGCGACGTCGAACGGCATCGCGTACAAACCACCCGCACGCGCGAACACCAGATGCCCCGTGGACAGATACCGCGCCGAATGTCCCTGCGCCACTGCATGCTGTTCTCCGGTCTCCAGCGAACGCACGACGATCTGTGCATCGTCGAACGATTGCAGATGATTCGATTTCACCGTGTAGAGGACCGCCTTGCCGCCGGGCAGGAAATGCGGCCAGCGATGCGCTGCCTCGTTGGCGCGTGCATCGATGACGGTCAGTGGCTTCGCTTCGCCGCCGCGATCCGAAACACCGAACAGGCCCGCGCCGGTCGACGGGGCGAAGGCAATCGTTCCGTCGTCGGACCAGGCCGCGCCACGATAGCCCTGTGCGCCCACGTAGCGCGGCAACGTTGCGATCGTGACCACGGCACTGCCGGTGACCGATACCTTCTTCAATGTCTGGCCGACGAAGAAGCCCAGCCAGCGGCCGTCCGGAGAGAAGAAAGGTGTCAAGGCATCTTCGGTGCCCGCGATCGCCGTGCTCTGCGCATCGTGCAGCTGACGGATGCGCAGCGGCCCACCGCCGACGGTTCTGTACACGATGCGTGAGCCGTCCGGCGAGACGGCGAACGCGAGCTGCTGAACCGCAAAGTCGAGCTGACCCTCGAGCGGGATCGACGCGCGAACGAGCGGCGGCGATTCAGTCGGCGGGCGAGCCGCGCGTACAGCGCGATGCCAACGATGAGGGCGCCGGCCAACGCAGCAGCGACAATCCACGCGGGACGAACGCGCGCCGGTGGCGCTTCATCCGGCGCCGCAAGCGCGTCGTCGATCTCGATACGTGCAACGCCGATGTCCGGAAGACGCTTGCGACGGTCCTTCTCCAGGCAGCGCTGCAGCAGGCGTCGAATCGGCGTGGGAGTGGCCGCGGGCAACGCATGGAAGTCCGGCTCCTGTTCGACGACGCGCGCTAGAACGTCCGGGACGTCCTGACCTTCGAACGGGCGGCGACCCGTGAGCATCTCGTAGAGCACGCAGCCGAAAGCCCAGATGTCGCAGCGCTTGTCGATGCTCTTGCCGCGCGCCTGCTCGGGACTCATGTAGGCCGCGGTGCCGGCGAAGCCGTCGCTCTCGGCGCCGCCGCCCGGATCGAACGCCTCGGCGAGTCCGAAGTCGAGCACCTTGACGAGCCCGTCCGGTCGCAGCTTGATGTTCGCCGGCTTCAGATCGCGATGGATGATGCGCTGCTCGTGCGCGGCTTCGAGCGCTTCGGCGATCTCTCGCGCGATCGGCAACGCTTCGTCGAGCGGCAGCGGACCTTGCGCGATGCGGTCCGCGAGCGTCGGGCCCTCGACCAGCTCGAGCACCAGCGCATACGTGCCCGCATCTTCCTCGAATCCGTAGATCGCGCCGATGTGCGAATGATTGAGCGACGCGAGCAGCTGTGCCTCGCGCTTGAAGCGCGCGATGCGGTCGGCATTGGCCGCGAATGCATCCGGGAGAAGTTTCAGCGCGACATCGCGGTCGAGCCGCGCATCGCGCGCGCGATACACCTCGCCCATGCCGCCCGCGCCGAGTCGCGCCATGAGCTGATACGAGCTCACGACGCGCCCGATCTGCTCGCGACCTGCACTGGGCGGATCGAGCAGCATCGCTGCCGGCGTTTCGAGAAATCCTCCAGCCTGCACGCTCGACGCGAGCAACGTTTCGACCTGGACGCGCAGCCCGCTGTCGGTCCCGCAGGCCTGCGTTACATACGCCTGCCGCTCGGCGCCGTCGAGTGCCAGCGCTTCCTCGAGGACGCGCTTCACCCGCGGCCAGTCATCCAGCTTCGTCATCGGCCTTGAGCTCGTTGTACAGCCACAGTTTCGCAGTGGCCCAATCGCGCTTCACGGTTGCCGGTGAGATTTCGAGCGCTTCTGCAGTCTGCTCGACCGAGAGCCCGGTGAAGAAGCGGAGCTCGACCACACGCGCTTGTTGCGAATCTACCGTTGCCAGCCTGACCAGCGCTTCGTCGAGCGCGACGATGTCGATTGCAGGTTCCGGCGCCGCTGCCAGCTCATCGGGCGAAGTGAGCGAAACGCCGGCGCCGCGCTTGGCGCGTCCGCGCTGACGAGCGTAGTCGACCAGGACCCGGCGCATCAGTGTGGCCGCCATTGCGAAAAAGTGCGTGCGGTCGCGCCAGCGCATCGCGTCGAGGCCCGCGAGACGCATGTACGCCTCGTTGACCAGAGCCGTCGTCTGCAGCGTGTGACCCGCGCGCTCGCCGCGCATGTAGTTGTGTGCGAGGCGACGCAACTCCTCGTAGACGATCGGCACGAGCTCGGCCGCGTCGGTGTCGAGGACCTTGTCCGGTCCAGTCATGAGCCCGAATCCATCGCAAAAGCGCCTTATGGGATAGAAGCCAAGATAGCACTGGAGATGCGCGTGACGAACATATCGAAGGGGAAGGTAACACTCTGTTTGCTGGCCGTATTCGGCTGGCTGGCGCCGGCGCAGGCGGCGATCGAGTCGGTGAAGGTGAACAAGACCCGGTCTTATGAAAAAGCGCCCGGCTACACCTATGCCGAGCTCACGATCAATGGATCGGTCCGGCGCAGCGACCACACTGTCGGCGCGTATTCCGTACCCGCCGTCATGATCTATCCGCGCAACCGCTGCGGTAACGACGTCGGCGTAGTCGACTGGCTCAACTCCGCCGCGTTCTATTTCTTCCCCGATACCGGGGAGACCGGCACGATCGATTTCACGCTGGCGGCGACCGGTACGCATCTGTTCGAAGAGGGCTACACGTATCTGTCGATTCAGTGGGACAAGTTGCTGACCTCGAGATTCGGGCCGACGCCTCCCAGGGACGGCAACGACCACAACCACATGGTCTACGGCTCCATCGAGCGTGCCGCCGATGCATGGGAAATCCTGCTGGACGCCGCGCGTCTGCTGAAGAATCCGAGCAAATATCCCGGCAAGAATCGTCCAGCCAGCGTCGACACTGTCCTGAGCTCGGGCTATTCGCAGGGCGGCGCGCTGCAGCTGGAGATGCTGATCGAGGGCCTGGATCCCAAGCGGGTCTACGACGGCCACCTGGTGCAGGCGATCGGCCTGGGGTGCTGGAAGCGTGACGACGCCGCGCCGAACTTCGGCATGCTGTCGAACTGCGGCACGCTGCCCACCGACGGGCGGCACGCGCCGATCATGATGCTCGTGTCGGAGAGCGACATGGTCGCGTACCAGGCGCTCGGACTCGGCAAGAGCGCGTTCTTCACCCGCAATCGCGCCAATCCCAACTGGCGTCAGTACGAGATGGCCGGCGTCTCGCACATTCCAGAACCGATGGTCGCACTCGGGCTGCCTAACCAGAACAGCGCCGATCCGCGGCCGTTGTTCCGCGCCGCGTTCGACAACCTGACGCGCTGGGCGCGCGGCGGCAAGCACGGCAAGAAGCCGCCTGCATCCCGCTACCTGGATGGTTACGTCGATGCGAACGACGCTTTCATTCCGACCAACAAGGATTCAGATGGCCACTTCGCCGGCGGAGTGCGCTTGCCACATGTCGAATCGCATGTTCAAGGTCGTGTCGCGGGCGCGCCGCTCGGCGTTCACGGGCCGCTCAACACGTCGGTGCCCGGCAACGTGTTCGTGTTCCTGAGCGGGACGTTCGATCGCTTCAGCGACGCGGATCTGCTCGCTCGCTATCCGACGCGACACGGGTACGTGAAGCGCGTCAGGCGCGCGGCCGAAGAACTGGACGACAAAGGCTACATAACGCGCAAGGACCGCAGAGCGCTGATCAAAGCCGCGGAAGAGGAGCCGCTGTACCCCTCGGATTTCGAGGGAATCAGCCGCTGACGAAAGTGTCGGTCAGAGCGTCGGATTGATCAGGTACTTCTCGCCGGTCGCGCGCTTGTTGTACGCCTGCGCTGCATCCAGCGTCGCCACGTCGCGCAGCGAAATCTCTTTCGTGTAGTGACTGGCGAAGGTGGTCGTCAACTCGGCAACGACTCGCTGGCGCAGCCTGTTGACGTCGGCCATGCCGATCTTCTGCAGGAACGGCGTGAGCAGCCAGCCGCTGACCGACCAGGACAACCCGTAGGAGCGCGTGAGCTCGGTCTTGCTCGAGTCCAGCATGCCGTAGATGTAGACCTGCTTGAACGTGTTCGAGCCATAGCGGCTGTACGTCGTCATCTTGGCAGCAGCCGCTGCTTCCATCGCAGTGAGAATATTGCTCGCCGTCATGCCGCCACCGATGGCGTCGAACGCCAGCGTCGCTTCCGTCGCGCTCACGGCTTCGATCAGCTCGGGCATGAAGCGCGGCGAAGTGGAGTCGAGCACGATCTTCGCGCCGATGTCCTTGAGGATCTTCGTCTGCTCGGCATTGCGCACGATGTTGATCAGGCTCACGCCGTCGCGCTGACAGATCTTGTTGAGCATCTGACCGAGGTTGGATGCGGCCGCGGTGTGCACGAGCGCCTTGTGACCTTCGCGGCGCATGACTTCCACCATGCTCAGCGCAGTCAGCGGATTCACGAAACACGAAGCGGCCTGCTTCGCCGTCGTTCCGCTCGGGAGCACCAAAGCTTCGGCCGCCTTCGCGACTTTGTACTGCGAGTACATCGAACCGCTCGCGACCGCGACGACTTTTCCCATCAGCGCTTGCGCGGCAGGCGACGATCCCGCCTTCACGACCGTACCGGCGCCTTCGTTGCCGACCGGCATCGATTGATCGAAGCGCGACGTCATCATCGGCAGCGCGCGCTCGAGAATATTGGCTGTGAGCACGGGACTCTCGGCCGTTCCCGACTGCTTCGCGGTGCTCATGTCCACTGCGCCGAGGAGCAGGGCGATGTCCGACGGGTTGATCGGTGTCGCCTCGACCCGGATCACGATGTCGTCGGGGCCGGGTTCGGGTGTGGGCACCGCGGCAAGCGAAACTTCCAGCACGCCTGACTTCTTTACCAGGGACCTGATCTGCAGACCGTTTTCGACGTTCGGCGGTGCCATGTTGTTCTCCTGCCGCGATGGGCCGGTCGATTCTAGCGGCCGCGCCCATTGCGACAGCCAGATTTGTCGGATCCTGCGCCCCTCGACCGTCCTTGCTGGCAGAAGGTTACGATTGTCCAACCCTTACGTTGCGAGGAGCCCCGACCATGCCTAACACCGTCAAACTGTATCGAGTGCTGCGTGCTACCCCTGACCGCGTCTACCGCGCCTTCATCGACCCGGAGGCGATGGTCAAGTGGCTGCCGCCGCACGGCTTCACCGGCAAAGTGCACCAGGCCGAGGCACGCGTGGGCGGCAGCTACAAGATGTCGTTCAAGAACTTCACGACGGGTGAAAGCCACTCGTTCGGCGGCAAGTACCTGGAGATGGTGCCGAACGAGCGCCTGCGCTACACGGACAAGTTCGACGATCCGAGCCTGCCGGGCGAGATGCAGACGACCGTCACGATCAAACAGGTCGACTTCGGCGTCGAGCTCAACATCGTCCAGGAAAACCTGCCCGACGCGATTCCGCTGGAAGCCTGCTATCTCGGCTGGCAGGAATCGCTGCAGCTGCTGACGCAGCTCGTCGAAGCGGAGATCAAGCAGGGATAGTCGCAGCTCGTTCTACTTTGTCTTGAACGGCGGGCGCGGCACGGCTTCGCAAGTCTTGCCGCGCACGTCGCGCACCGATCCGTCGCGCACGAACTGCTCATACAATCGACCGACACAATCGCTCCACTCCGTGTGCCCTTGGCCTGCGACTACGATCTCGGCGCGCTCGGAGTAGCCTGCGGCGACACGCTGAGTGAACCACAGCGGAGTTGCGGCATCGGTGTCGCCCGAGGTGAACAGCGCAGGGACGGAGGATTTCAGGGGCGTGCGATCCGTCGGCGGCGAAACTTTCGGCCACAGCCGGCAAGCAGCTTGCTGCTGACGGACGCGATAGTCGCCGAGGAACGTGTCGCGCGTTTCGCGTGCAATGTCTTCCTCGCGGATGAACGCAACATCGTCGTTGCAGGTGATCGCGAAGAGCAGGCCGAAGCTGATCTCTTCCTCTGCGCCTGCGGCGCCCGCCTGAATGCTCTTGACGATCGGACTCCAGTCGCCGGCGTGCGCGCGGTGAACCATCCACGGCACTTCCGTGGAGCTGTACGGACGGTACATCCTCGAGCGGAACCATTCGGCAGCGCGCCCGCGGGCGATCGGCGTTTTGCCGGCCTCCAGTTGCTGCACGATCTCTGCGAACTCCTTGCGGAAATTGGGAAACGCCGTGCGGCAGGCGGCGTCGGCATCGCACGCGTCGAATAATTTCTTGCGTACGCCCTCGGCCGTTTTCGCCATGGTCAGCGGGGTAGCCAGGTCGAGAGGAACGACGCTGCCGAAGTGGATGGTGCGCACGTTCTGCGGATAGGCGCGCAAGTAGAACTGTGCAGCTCGCGTTCCGTAGGAGCCCCCGGACAGGTTCAATTGGCCGTAACCCAGCGTGCTGCGCACGTGTTCGAGATCGCGTGCGAAATGCGTGTACGTGTATTGCGTCAGATCTGCCTTTGAGCTCAGCTCCTTCGCGCAGCGCTCGACCTTGGCGGTGGGGTACAGGTCGCGAAGGCTCGCGCCCGGATTCTGCGGATCGAACAGCGCGCAGCGCAGGGCTGCTGACTTGCCCGTACCGCGTTGGTCGAGCAGCAAGAGGTCGCGATCGCGCAGCGCCGGACCGAATTGCCCGATGAAATATTCCGCGGCGGGAATCGCGGCTTCGCCGGGGCCACCCATCAACGGCACGATCGGGTCCTTGTTCGAGCCGGACTCAGCTGGAATTACGGCGACCGCGAGCGACAACTTGCGACCGGCAGGCTTGTTCCAGTTTTCCGGGACTTCCAAGACGCCGCACTTCGCGGCCCGCTTCACACCTGGCAGTTCACAAGGTGAAAGCGCGTCCGCAGCTTGCGCGCTGCATTGAAAACCGATCGCCAGCAATACCCAACAGACCTTGCTCACTAGAACCTCGCGGTGTTCGTTGGAATATCCCACGTCGGACCAGTCAGGCCGAAGCGCTCGAAGATTGCACGCGCTTCCTCACTGGACCACTTCTTCCAGTCAGGATCGGCGTGCCGGCCGTACCAGACCTTTGCGAACTCGAAAACGCGCGACAGCGGCTGAACGTTTCCCTTCGGGATGCCGTGCCGCCTGCACCAGTCGTCGATCTTCGTCTCGGACTCGAACAGCAGCATCGTGCTGCAGGTGTAGATCACGTTGTCCCAGGCGTGACGCATCGGAATGGGGAAGTGCACCAGCAGACTTTCATCGCGCAGCGTGCCGTTCTCGACGCGCACCGTCACCTGACGCGTCTCGGCGCCGAGCGTCGTTGTTATCGTTACATCGCCGACGAGCGTGGCGACGCCGGCAGAGCACCATGCACAGTTTGCCCACCAGCTGCCCTTCGGGCTTTGCACGAAGAAGCTCGTCGGCGCGCTCGAGAACGGATGGATCGCCCACACCTCGGAGCTGGTCGGATGCAGCACGACACCGTGGTAGTCCTGCAGCGCGCGAAGGCCCGCGACGATCGCTTCGCGCGGCTCGCCGAACTGCGCGGCCAGCTCGTCGATCGACGGAGCATGCTGACGGTCGAGGAAATGCCTGACGATCGCGTGGTGAAGCGACGCAGTGTCCATGCGCATTCTCATGGGGGAATCGTTGCACAAAAGACCCGGGGATTCGACTATCGGCGCGAGCTCGTGGTGTCGAAGGAGAAATCGGGCTGGCGGCGCGGCACCGTCGCGCCCGCGGTCACGAACGCGATCTTCAATGCGACCGGCAAGCGCATACGGTCGCTGCCGATTGCAGATCACGACCTCCACCGGTCGTGAACGCGCCCTGTCGCGCCAGCCAGAGCAGCAGCGCGATGAGGGTGCCGCCCGGTAGCAGGATCTCGATCGCCGCGTAAGGCCCGGCACTGCGAAGCAGCGCGAGTCCACGCTTCCACCAGAGTGCAAGAGTCTCCGCCACGGCGTTCATGATCGTCAGCTCCCGATTCGTCACCTTCCTGTCTTAATGACGAATGGCGAAGCCCGAATCCGACATCCTTTTCGAAGAGCCGGAAGACTCTCGCCAAGATCGCCAAGATCGCCAAGAAGAATTCTGACTGTCAGAAGTTTTGACTTTTCCGACCTTGGCGCTCTTGGCGATCTTGGCGAGAATTTCTTCCTCTAAGTCTCGAACCGGTAGCTGAGCTTGACCAGCAGCTGCTCGTCGTCGCGCAGGTCGAAGCTGTCGCGGACCAGGCGGTCCGAGTCGTCGGAGGACGGTGTCTGGTCGAAGCCGCCGCGCCCGAACACCACGTATAGATATGAGAGGGGCGCGAACTCGTAGCGATAGCGCAGCTGCAGGCCGAGAGTGCGGACGCTGAAATCGTCGATCGGCTCGCTGGTGGGAATAGAGCTGCCGGCCAGGTCGACGCGATACGCCTGGCGCAGGTCCGCGGTCAGGCCGATCGCCTGCAGCTTCAGGCGCAGCTCGTGGCGATTCGTCAGGTTCCAGTTGAAGCCGGCGTTCAGGTTCGTCTGCCGTCCGTCGAAGCTGCCGAACAGCGTGCCTTCCTGCCACACGAGCCAGTCCGGCGTGCGCTCCACTTCCAGGCCGACGTAGATGTTCAGCGCGTCGCTGACGAAATAACGCGGCTCGACTTCCAGGCGATAACCGACGCGGTCGTTGCCCGATAACCCGCCGCTGAACGCCTCCGCCTCGATGCTGTAACCCCAGTTGCCGAAGCGCGGGCGCTCGTATTCGAACAGGCTGTTGAAGTTCGGCGGCAGATTCACTGCGCCGTTGCCGCGCGTGAGCAGGTCGTCCATGCCGGCGCTGTTGATGTTGATCTGTCCGTACTCGACGCTGCCGTTGCGCAGCTTGCTGTCGCGGCTGATCCGCAGTTGATGGTTGAGCAGATCGCCGTGATTGTCGTGAATGGTGCTGACGCGCCCGCGCCAGTCCTTGGACGCGTAGCGCGATTGCTCCGGCAGAGCAGTGAAGCGTCGCGAGAACTGCCAGTGAGCGTAGTTCATGTTGTTGCGGTCGAGAAAGCCGGCGTCGTTGATCTGAAAATCGCTGCCGAAATGCATGAGGATCCACTGCTGGCGCCAGCCGCGATCCATCTCGTAGTCGGCCCACACGGTCGCGCTGCCGTCGCTGCTGGTCTCGCCGGATTGCTCGATGTCGCTGCCGATCAGCCGCGTGCGTACGTTCCAGCGCGCGGTCGGCCGCCAGTTGTGATCGACGCCCAGCACGGTGGCCTTGCGATCGAGGAATGGACGGTCGACGTTGGTGACGAGCAACCCGAGGTTCTGAGTGGCGAAGTCGCGCACCAGGCGTAGTGCCGTGAACCGACGGCCGACCGACTCGTCTTCCTCCGCCGCGAACACGCCGTACTTGGTCGCACCGAGGCTGCCGCTGAATTTCAGCGCCCCGATGATGTCGCCGGCGCCGCTGCCGTCATCGGCCGCGCCGCCGATGCGGCGCGTGTAGAGCAGCTGGCTGAAGTCGGACGGCGTGGTGAAGTCGAACAGCGCCTGGTTCTCGGTGAAGAACGGTCGCTTCTCGCTGATGAAGACTTCGGTCGCATCGAAGTTCACGACCAGGTCGTCGCTTTCCACCTGGCCGAAGTCCGGGTTGAAGGTGGCGAGCAGCTGCGTGTGACCGTTCGGTTTCCAGAACACGTCGAGGCCGGCGTCCGGCTCGGTGTCGTCGCCGACGAGGTCGTGCAGGCTCGAAACGTAAGGTGTCAGCGCGAGCAGCGACTGCTTGTACTGCGTGACTTCGATCGGTGCGAAGTCGGAGAGAAACCGCGGGCGCTCGAAGCTCGCGTGCGGCCACGCGGAGCGCTCGCCGGTCACGCCGATGACCCGGTCGACATAGATGCCGATCGTGCGCACGTCGCTGGTCGATTCGCGCATCGGCGCGATGTGCCACGGGATCAGAACCTCGGCGGTCCACGCCTCGTCGTCGCCGCCGACTTCGTGGCGCCAGTTGCCGTCCCAGTCCTTGTTGAACACATATTCGTTGGTGATGATGGCGTCGAAGATGCCGTTGGTGGAGCTGATCGTGAAGTCGTAGCCCGTGTTGTGATCGCCGTTGAAGTCGATCATGACGTTGACGCGGTCGACCTGCTCCTCGAAATCCCGCTGCACGCGTTGCTGGGTTCGCGGCACCGAGGGCGGCTGGACATTGCGGAACGCAACGGCCAGTCCGTCCGGAGTTGCGAGAATCCAGACTTCCGTCGGGAGCGACGCGGGTTCGCCGTTCAGCGGCTGGACTTTGCGGAAGTCGGTGATGTGCCGAGCGCCAGTCCACTCCTCGGGATCGATGCGGCCATCGATCTCCACTGCCACGGCCGGCGCGGCCAGCAAGCACGCGGCCAGCCAGAGAGCTCTCCATTCAGACATCGTTCCCAATCCCCTCGCTTTGCCCATTGGATGCGAGGAAGCGCTCGCGGGTTGCATCCGTTTAAACTCGCTGCTTCGTGTCGATCGGAGCTTGCGTCATGACTGAAACTTCCTCTTCCTCGCGGACCTTCGGCGGACATCCGCTGCAGGCGATTCGCGCCCTGGATTATACGATTCTGTTCGCCCGCGACTGGTCTGCGATGCGCAAGTTCTACGCCGAAGTGATGCATTTCGACGTGTACCACGAGATCGCCGAAAACTGGATCGAGTTTCGCGTCGGCGGCAACATCCTCGCGCTGGCGAAGCCCGGGTTGATCGTGCCGGATCAGCCGCCGCCGGCTGGCGCTGCGAGCGTGCAGCTCGCCTTCCGCGTGCGCAAAGAGGAAGTCGACGCTGCAGAAGCCGCACTGCGAACCGACGGCGTCACCATAGTCTCGCCGGCGACCGATCAGCGCTGGGGCCATCGGACGATGTTCTTCCGCGATCCGGACGGCAATCTGCTCGAGATCTACGCGGATATCTGACGCGCGCTATTGCGCAGGCGGGCGGCCGTACGGTGTCTTGAAGTCCGGTGTTTGCACGGGCGCGCTCATATCGTCGCCCGCTTCGCGCACCGCTGGCAGAACGTAGCGGGGCACGTACTCCTGCTGCAGGGCCAGGCCGACGCGATCCGCATAGTTGCCGCCGTAGGTCGCAATCGCGAGGTCGAGCTCCGGAATCACCATCACGAGTTGCCCGCCGTTGCCGCCGGCGAAGAACGCGCGCACTTTGCGGTTCTTGTACGGGTACTCGATGTTCCACCACAGGTAGCCATACTGAATTCCGCGCAGGTCGTGCAGCGGCGCGCCGGCGCGCTTGACGAAGTCGGCATCGAGAATGCGACGGCCCTGCCACGTGCCGCCGTTGAGCATGAGCTGACCCATTTTCAGGAAGTCGCGCGGCAGGACCCACACGCCGCCGCCGCCGTACGGCTGATCGGCGCGATTGATCGGCCAACCGTAGTTTCCGATGCGCAGCGGCTCGCCGAGCAGACGGTCGTGCGCGGCCAGCACCGATTCACCCGTCGCGCGGTTCAGCACGCCGAGGGCGAGATTCGGATCGATGCTGCAATAGACGCCCTTCGCGCCGGGCTCGCGATCGAGCGGCAGACGTAGCGTGTAACGATAGTAGTCGGGCTCGTCGGTTTGATCGTGCATCGTGTCTTCGTTGCCGGGCGCATCCGGATTCGTGTCGTCGCAGAAGTAACCCGACCGCATCATCAGCAGATGCTCCAGCGTCATCGCGCGCTTCTGCGGGTCGAGGTCGGCGGGTGCTTTGCCGCCGTTCATCGCCGCGTAGACCGGAGTCGATAACTGCAGCGGAGCGCGCGCATGCAGAGCAGCGCCGATCAGCGTCGCGGTCAGGCTCTTTGCCGCGGAGCGCGTATCGTGCAGTCGGTCGCGATGCTCACCGTGGAAATACTCCTCCATCACCAGCTTGCCGTGACGCGCGATCAGCACGCCGTGCACTTCGAGCGTATGAACCGACTCGATCGGCATCTCGATCAAGGTCTGAATGAACTTCTCGATTGCTGCGCGATCGATGCGTGCCTGTTCGAGTGTTCCTGTCGGCCAGCCGTCGTCGCGGGCGGGCGGTGCGCGATAGGCGTAGCGCTGCGGATTCTTGCCGCGCGGATAGAAGTTGCTGTCGTCGCCTTCGCGACGGAAATCGTACGTGCCGCCGCGAGTCGGAAAGGCGATCGAGAGGAGATCGTTCTCGCTGTCGTAGCTGCCCTCGAGCAGCACCTGCTCATTCTTCTGTCCCATGCGACGACCCATCAGTCGCACGGCCTTGCCGTCGCGAACGAGATGCGTGACGTCGTAGAAGACGCCGATGTTGCGCTCCGGATTGCGCATGAACGCACCGAGCGTTCCGTCCGGCCGCTGCTGCACCATCAGATACAGCGTGAAGGTGTCGTCGCGCGGTGTGACGACGCCGCGCCAGCGATCGGCGCCATCGGACGTCAGCGTAACGGGCGATGCGTAGCGGAAGCCGTGCACGCGAGAAGGCGGGGAGGTCCACTGTCCGGTGATTCGATTACGTTCGAGTCGGCCTTGAAACGTGCCGGCATTGTCCGGGAGCGTGAAGCTGAGCTCGCTGCCGCGCGCCTGCACTGGCAAGACCTGTCCCGCGAAATCTGCCGTCCATCCGGACTGCGCTCGTTCGATGAGCAACGCGCCGCGCGCGTGCGGTCCGAACCATTGCTGTGCTTTCCACAGACCCGTCAGATCCTGAGCGTGGACATCCGCGAGCAGCAGCAGGGCGACGATGCCGATGAGTGTTCTTTTCATGGCTGTCTCGGAGGCACGGGAAGTTGAGGGGCTACCGGCGGCGTCGCCGGCACAGCTGAGACCGCTGGCACCGCTCGCACGGGCGACACGGGCGGCGTCGGCAGCACCGCTATCTCCGGCAACGGAGGTATCTTCGGCAACGGTGGCGGCTCGACTGCCACACTGGTCGTTGCGAGAAGAATCGTGACCACGACGAGCGATGTGCACGCAGCGATGAGATGAGGACGGTGTGGCTGCGACCGCGTTGCCTGTGGATCGAGGATGGCAACGATGCGCGCGCGCAGCGACGCTCCATGTGCCATGCCGATTGCCATACGCGCAGGACGAGGCATGCCGCTCGGGTCTGCGGCGACGTCCAGCAGAAACTGAGCGTAGTCGGAAGGCGCCGCGCCTGTGCGCAGGACCGCGTCGTCGCAGGCGCGCTCTTGCAAGCTGCGGACACGCGCGGCTGCGAGCCACACGAGCGGGTTATACCAATGCAGCACGCACGCGAGTCTCGCGATGAGAGTGCTGAGAGCGTCGCGTCTTCGAATATGTGCGAGCTCGTGCACGAGCGCCGCATATCGTGCGGACTCGGGCCAGGCATTCCCTGCAGTCGGCAATAGCAATATCGGCCGCAGCACGCCCCACGTGCAGGGACTCGCGATGTGTTCCGATTCGACCACGCGCAGGCCGCGAAGGTCGAAGCCCTGAGCTGCAGCGATCCGCGTGAGCGTCGCTGACCAATGCGTCGACGTGCCTTGCGCTTGTCGATGCCAGCGCGCCAAGCCAATCGTTGCGAGCAGCTCGCGTATCAGAGCGATCGAACTGCCGATGAGCAACAACGCGATCACGACGGACCCGCTCGGTGCGGCCGACCGGACCATGTTTGTTTGTGCTGCCGGTAGCACGACGACGTCGTGCGACGGCAAGAACAGCACCGCAAGCGGCATCAGCAAGCAGAGCGCGAGCGCCGATGTCCACAACGCATGATGAAACGCAGCCGACTGTCGGCGCAGTGCCACCGACAACAATCCGGCCGCGACGACGACCAGGCTCGTCTTGAGCGCAATACTTGCGACCGTCATGAGCTCGATCACGTCAGCGCCCCTGCTTGCGTGCGTTATCGACGAGCGTGCTGAGCTCGTCGAGCTCCGCCTTCGTCAGTTTCTTACCATGAGTCGAGCCGAGCAGGGCAGCGGCGGCGCGCACGGCCGAGCCCTCGAAGAAATTGTCGATGACGCCGGCGAGCGCGGCGGAACGCGCCTTGCTGCGCGACACGACCGGTGCGTAGATGTAGCGCTGGCCGTCCACGCGATGTTGCAGGTGTTGCTTGTCGACCAGGATTCGCAGCAGCGCGCGGATCGCGGAGTAGCTGGGCGGGTCCTCGATCTGCTCGAGAACCTGCGCCGCGGTGGCTTCGCCGAGGCGGTAGACGATCTCCATGATCTGCCGCTCGCGGCGGCTGAGACGTTGCGGGCCAGGCATTCTGCACCTGCTAATTTATTAGCACCTGCTAAGAAACTAGCACGCCGCGGCGGAAAGTCAATCGCACGTCGCTTTCAACGCTGTAGGTCGGGCTTCAGCCCGACATTCCTTCGTCAATTCTGCGCACTGAGCGACAACCCCGGCACTCTTAACAACTCACGCGAGATCTGCGCACTGAGCTCCTGCAACAGCGCAAGCCGCTCCTGCACCAGCTTCGTCTTCGAGATCTTCTTCGAGTGGCTCGAAGAATTCAGCGCCGCGACCACGCGCCGCGACTGGTCGTAAACCGGCACCGCGACCGCGACGACGCCGTACGCAAGCTCGTCCTCCACCGCGGAGTAGCCGGTGCGCCGGCAGTCCTCGATCAGCTTCATCAGCTTTGCCGGATCGGTCACGGTGTGACTGGTCAGCGCGACGAACTGCGCGCTCGCGAAATATTTCTGCAGACGCTCGGCGCTGAGTCCGGCGAGCATGACGCGGCCCATCGAGGTCGGATAGGCAGGAAAGCGGCTGCCGACGTGCGCTTCGAGTCGCATCAGCGTACGCACCGACGTGCGCGCCACATACACGATCTCCGTGCCGTCGAGCACGGTGAGCGCGGCAGAGTCACCCGTCTGGCGCGCGAGATCCTCCAGGTACGTCTTGGTCAGCGTCTCGATGTCCATCGATTCGAGATACGCGGCGCCGAGCTCGAGCACCTTCGGCCGCAGCAGGAAGTTGCGGCCCGACTGCATGACGTAGCCGAGCTCGGCGAGCGTGAGCAGGCAGCGCCGCGCAGTCGCAGCGGGCAGGCGTGCGTGAGCGGCGATCTCGCTCAGCGTCAGTGATGGCGACTCGCGTGTGAAGGCGCGGATGACGTCGAGGCCTTTTGCGAGGCCGCCCATTGCTTCGCGGCGGGGTGGGGTGGGTCGGCGTTTCATGAGGGGCACACTTTATTTCGCTATACGAAAAAAGAGTAGGAGTCGGGCTGAAGCCCGACCTACAGCGCGATCCACAGCGTGAGTTTCTTGACAGGTCTGGTTGCGGGCGCGGACTATGTTCGCATGGCGAAGTGAAGTTTCGCTATGCGAAAAACTTGAACACGTGAAGATCGGCCCGCAAACCAACCGCAGCTCGGCAATCTCCTCCTCGAACGAGGACACGATTCTCGTGCGCGGCCGCGACTTGTGCGGCGAGCTCATCGGGCACGTCACGTTCACCGATCACACCTGGTTGCTCGTCACCGGGCGAATGCCCAACGACGCGCAGCGACGTGTGCTCGATGCGACGCTGGTAGCGATCGCGGAACACGGCTTGGTCCCGAGCGTGCAAGCGAGTCGCATGACGCTTGCAGCTGCGCCCGAAGCGCTGCAGGGCGCAGTCGCTGCGGGAATCCTGGGCTGCGGCTCCGTGATTCTCGGCGCTACGCAGAACGCGGGGCAGCTGCTGCACGAAGTCGTCATGCGTGCCGCCGCAGGATCGCTCGACTCGGCAGCGAAAGAAGTGGTGGAAGAGTACCGCCGCGCGCAGCGCGCGATTCCCGGCTACGGGCACCCGTTGCACAAAACAGCCGATCCGCGGGTCGTTCGATTGTTCGAAGTCTCCGCCGCAATCGGTTGTCGCGGGCGACACATCGAAGCGGCGCACGCGATCGAGCGGGTGCTGCCCGCCGCGACCGGCAAGCAACTCGCGATGAACGTTTCGGTGGCAATTCCAGCAGTGCTGCTCGACGCGGAATTTCCGCTGGCCGCGCTCAAGGGCGTGCCGATCCTGGCGCGCACCGCGGGCCTGATCGCACACCTGCTCGAAGAGCAGAGCCGGCCGATCGGCTTCGTGCTCTCCCATGCAGGCGCGGCCGCGGTCGATTACGACGGGCCGGCGCCTGCCGGTTTCGTGGCGCGCGACCAGTAGCGATCGTCATGAAGTCCGTACTCTCAGGCATCCGCGTCGTCGAGCAAGGCACCTTCATCACCGGTCCGTGCGCCGGGATGATGCTCGCCGATCTCGGTGCCGACGTCGTCAAGGTCGAAAGTCCCACGGGCGATCCGTATCGCTCCTACCAGGGCGGACAATTTTCGCCGCACTTCCAGGCCTACAACCGCAACAAGCGCAGCATCGCGCTCGATCTGAACGCCGCGGCCGATCGCAAGATCTTCGACGAGCTGATCGCGAGCGCCGACGTCTACATCCAGAACTTCCGTCCCGGCACTGCCGAACGTCTCGGCGCCGGCCGGCAACGCTTGCAGGATCTCAATCCGAAGCTGGTCTATTGTTCGATCAGCGGTTTCGGAGCCGACGGTCCCTACGCGGATCGCCCGAGCTACGACTCCGTGGCGCAGGCGTTGAGCGGGTTTCTCAGCGTCGTCGTCGATCCCGACCGTCCGCGCTTTCTCGGTCCGGCGCTCGCCGATGCGATCACCGGCATCTACGCGGCCTACGGTGTGCTCGGCGCGCTGTTCGAGCGCAGCCGCACCGGCAGCGGCCGGCTCGTCGAAGTCTCGATGCTCGAAGCGATGGCGCACTTCGCCGTCGAGCCGTTCGCAGCCTTCTTTGCGCTCGATCGAGCGCCGCAGTCGAGCGATCGGCCGCGGCTCGCACAGGCCTACATCTTGCGGACCGCGGACGGCGGGCTGATCGCGATCCATCTCTCGTCGCTCGAAAAATTCTGGGAAGGCCTGGTCAGCGCGCTCACTGCGTCGACGATCGGGAGCGATGAGCGCTTCCGCACGCGCCAGGCACGAATCGACAACTACGAAGCGCTCGGCGCGGAGCTCGACGCGCAGTTCTCGCGCCATACGCTGCAGCACTGGGCCGAGCGTCTCGGCGCGAACGATGTGCCGTTCGCGCCCATCAATCGCATCGACCAGGTCGTGCAGGACCCGCAGGTGCGCCATCTCGGCCTGGTCGTGCCGGTGGAGCGTGCGCACGGCGGCAAGCAGGCCGTCCGCCCGGCTGTGCAGTTCGACGGGGCGCGCGCTACCCACGTGACCACGGCACCGCTACTCGACGAGCACGGTGCCGACATCCGTCGCTCACCCTGGACCTCAATAGCATGCTGTTGCCCACCACACT
Organism: uncultured Gammaproteobacteria bacterium; assembly: GCA_963838635.1. Lineage (GTDB taxonomy): Bacteria > Pseudomonadota > Gammaproteobacteria > Steroidobacterales > Steroidobacteraceae > Steroidobacter. The sequence continues at coordinate 87,346 of CAWISC010000072.1, forward strand.
CGTCGGCAGTTACCCCCAGCCTGACTGGTTGATCGATCGCGCGAAACTCGCTGGCCGTTTCCCGCCGCGCGTGCGCGCCCGCGAGCTGTGGCGCGTCCCGGAGCAATGGCTCGCGCAGGCGCAGGACGATGCAACTGTGATTGCGATCCGCGCGCAGGAGCAGGCCGGGCTCGACATCGTCACCGACGGCGAGATCCGCCGCGAAAGCTACTCGAACCGTTTCGCGACTGCGCTCGAAGGTGTCGACGTCGACAATCCGGGAACGGCGCTCGACCGCAGCGGCCATCCCAATCCGGTGCCGCGCGTCGTCGGTCCGATCCGCCGCAAGCATGCGGTGCAGGTCGATGACCTCCTGTTCCTGAAGCGACACACGACGCGCCTGGCAAAAGTCACGGTGCCCGGTCCGTTCACGATGGCGCAGCAGGCGCAGGTCGAGTACTACGACGGCAGTCGCGAGCTGGCGGCGCTCGACTACGCCGCGGCGGTGAACCAGGAAATTCGCGATCTGTTCGCGAACGGCGCGGACATCGTGCAACTCGACGAGCCCTACATGCAGGCGCGGCCGGAAGAGGCGCGCGCTTATGGCCTGAAGGCGCTCAACCGCGCGCTCGAAGGCGTGACCGGCACGCTCGCCGTGCACATCTGCTTCGGCTACGCCGCGATCATTCATCAACGGCCATCGGGCTACTCGTTCCTGCCGGAGCTGGCGGGCTGCAGCTGCACGCAGGTGTCGATCGAAACAGCGCAGTCGAATCTCGATTGCGCCGTGCTCGGCAAACTGGCCGGCAAGAAAATCCTGCTCGGCGTGCTCGATCTTTCCGACATGAATCCAGAGACGCCGGAGCAGGTCGCCGCGCGCATTCGTCGCGCGCTGCCTTATGTCGATGCGAAGAACATCGTCGTCGCGCCGGACTGCGGCATGAAGTATCTGCCGCGGGAAGTCGCCGACGCGAAGTTGCGCGCCATGGTCGAGGGGGCGCGCATCGTACGCAATGAATTGGCGTGATTGGGGGATCCGCATATGAACATCAATAAACGTTTCGTCATGCTCACGTGCCTGGCTGCACTCTGCGCGTCTGCGCCGGATCTGCCGGCACAGACGCCAACAGCGACGACCAGCCTGGAGGAAGTCATCGTCACCGCGCGTAAGCGCGACGAGGCGTCGCTCGACGTACCGGTCGCTGTGAACGTATTCACTGCGGCGGACATCGAGGCGGCCGGTATCGAGCGGCCGCAAGACTTCATCGATCTCACGCCGAACATGACCCTGGTGCAGACGCAGAACCAGGGCACGTCGTTCGTGACCGTGCGCGGCATCTCGCAAGCGCGCAACAGCGAGCCTTCAGTCGCAGTGGTCATCGACGGCGTGGCGATGGCAAATCCGTCGCAGTTCAACCAGGAGCTGATCGACATCGAGAGCATCCAGGTGCTGAAAGGCCCGCAAGGTGCGTTGTACGGCCGCAATGCCATCGGCGGCGCCATCCTCATCACCAGCAAGCAGCCGACCGACGAGTTCGAGGGCCGCATTTCCGCCGGCTACGAGTCCGGCCCGGGCTACCGTGTCGGCGCGACCTTGAGCGGACCCGTCAGCGACACGCTGAGGTACCGCGCGACCGTTTCGTACCTCGATACCGACGGCTACATCGACAATCCCTTCCTCGGCGAGGAAGCGGACCCATACGAGGATCTGTCGGCGCGCGGGCTGCTGGTGTGGGAGCCGAACGACGGTTTCCGCGCGGACCTGCGCGCATACATCTCCGACGTCTCGACGCAGGCGCTGTACTTCAACATCACCGAAAGCGTGAACGACACGAGCCTGCCGGTGCGGGTCAACAATCCCGGCGTCAACGACCGCGAGCTGTCCGGCGCGTCGCTGAAGCTCGACTGGACCTCGTCCTTCGGCACGATCACGTCCGTGACCGCGTACGACAAGCTGGAGGAGATCCTCACCGGCGACCAGTTCAACTTCCTGCCGATCCCTGAGTCCGTGCTGTTCCAGTTCTTCCTGGCCGACCAGGTGCAGCACCAGTTTCTCGACGTGGATGCAGTGAGCCAGGAACTGCGCTTCACTTCGCCCGCCGACCGCAGCGTGCGCTGGATTTTCGGCGCGTACGCGATATCGACAGATCGCTACATCTCGACCGGCAACGTCATCGACATCGGCGACGGCATCGCGCCTGAAGTGCGGCGCACGCCGCTGGTCAGGTTCGACATCCCGACCAACTGCTTCCCGCCCGCCTGCAGGCAGTTCACCTATCTCGCGGACTCGCAGGACAACTTCGCCTGGGCGCTGTTCGGCGACCTGAGCTTCGACATCACCGACCGGCTCGAAGGCTCGGTGGCGCTGCGCTACGACGAGGACGAGCGTGAGAACACGACTGAAACTCCCGCCGCCTTCCTGCCGACGCCGACTTCGTTTCCGGGCCAGGTGCGCAAGCACACCTGGGACGAGCTGCAGCCGAAAGTAACCTTGCGCTACAAGCCCGCGGACGACCGCACGCTCTATGTCGGTTACAGCCGCGGTTTTCGCAGCGGCGGTTTCAATCAAACCGGTGTCGGTGCGGCCAACATTGCGGGCATCGGCGACCTGTTCGACAAGGAGACCGCCGATACCTACGAGGCGGGATTCAAGGGCGAGTTCATGGACCGGCGGCTCGCCACCAACCTGAGCCTGTACTACACGCAGGCCAACGGCTCGTACTTCTTCGTCTTCGACGCCAACACCAGCACCCAGAACCTCGGCAACCTCGGCGACGTCGACTACAAGGGCCTGGAGCTCGAGCTCAAAGGCCGCGTCACCGACAACTTCGAGGCGTACCTCGGCATCGGCTACACCGACAGCGAGATCAAGGAATCCGGCCGCGCCGCGACCGATGTCGGCAACCAGGCGCCGCTGGTTTCCGAGTACAGCCTCAACCTGGGCCTGGCGTATCGTCAGGAGCTGGCGGCGTTCGGCGGCGCCACGGCGTTCGTGCGCACCGACCTGGATGTCACCGGCCCGACGTGGTTCTATCCCGACAACTTCACCGAGCGCGACACGATCAACGTGCTGAATCTGCGCGCCGGGCTCGACAGCGAATCGTGGTCGGTCACGGCGTGGGTGAAAAACCTCACCGATGAGGAGTACAACGCCGAGTGGTCGCCCGGTCCGATGTTCTTCCCGAACCCGGGCTACACCAACAATTTCGTGTTCAAGGCGTTGCCGCGACGCTGGGGCGTCGACCTCGCCTATCGATTCTAGGAGCTTCAGTCATGGCCACTGCACGCAAACTGCCGTCCCGCCTGCATCACACTGCGTACGTCTCGAAGAATCTCGAAGCGACCCGCAAGTTCTACGAGGACATCATCGGCCTGCCGCTGATGGCCACGTGGTGCGAGTCGGACATGCTGTTCGGCGCCGAGCGCACTTACTGTCACCTGTTCTTCGGGCTCGGCGACGGCGGCGCGCTGGCGTTCTTCCAGTTCGCGAACAAATCGGACCAGGAGCTGTTCGGGCCGAAGATGCCGGAAACGCCGTTCCATCACATCGCGCTCAAGGTCGACGCGGACGTGCAGAAGGCGATCGAGCAGCGCCTGCACGCGGCCGGCTACACGGAGCCGAAGACATTCGTGCTCGAGCACGGCTACTGCCGCTCGCTGTACGCGGTCGATCCTGACGGCATGATCGTCGAGTTCACCGTCGATCATCCTGACGTCGAGAAGATCAACGAGACCCGGCGCACCGACGCACACGCCGAGCTCAAGCGCTGGCTCGCCGGCGATCACCGCTCCAACAACATGTATCGCTGACGAAACGAGACCGCGCTCTTGAAAGCCAGTAGCGAGCGGATCCTCGTCACGCACGTCGGTAGTCTGCCGCGCTCGCAGGCTGTGACGGACGTGCTGTTCGCGCGAGACCGAGGCGAAGAGCCCGAGAGCGGCAACGCCGTCATCACCGACGCCGTGCGTGAGGTCGTGCGCCGGCAAGTGGAAGCCGGCGTCGACGTGGTGAGCGACGGCGAGATGAGCAAGATCAGTTACGCCACGTACATCAAGAATCGCCTCACTGGATTTGCCGGCGACACGCCGCGCGAGCCGGGGCAGGACCTGGTGGAGTTTCCGCGCATTCTGAAACGGCTGGCGGAGGGCGGCGCGACGGCGAAGTATCAAAGGCCGCGCTGTGTCGGCGAGATCCGCGTCAGCAGCTTGCAGCCGGCGCAGACGGACGTGCAGAACATGAAGGCCGCAACGTCCGCCGCCGCGCCGAGCGAAGCGTTTCTGAACGCGGCATCGCCGGGCGTCATCGCGCTGTTTCAGCCGAACGATCACTACAAGTCGCAGGACGACTATCTCGATGCAGTCGCCGAGGGCATGCGCGCGGAGTACGAGCTCATCACGGCATCAGGCTTGCTCGTGCAGATCGATGCGCCTGACCTCGCGATGGGCCGCCACACGATGTATCGCGACCGCAGCGTCGAGGAGTTTTTGAATCGCGCCGCGAAGCACATCGAGGTGCTCAATCACGCGCTGCGCAACGTCGCGCCCGATCGCGTGCGCATGCACGTGTGTTGGGGCAACTACGAAGGGCCCCATCATCATGACGTGCCGCTGGAGCGCCTGCTGCCGGTCGTCGCGCGCGCCAGGATCGGTGGACTGCTGATCGAGGGCGCGAATCCGCGTCACGCGCACGAATGGGCGGTGTTCCGCGACTTCCGCGTGCCCGAGGACTGGATCGTGATCCCGGGCGTGATCAGCTCGACGACGAACTACATCGAGCATCCGCTGCTGGTCGCAGAGCGCATCGGCCGGTACGCGGACCTGCTCGGCCGCGAGCGTGTGATCGCCGGCAGCGACTGCGGCTTCGGTACGTTCGCCGGCTTCGGCCCGGTCGATCCCGATGTCACGTACCTGAAGCTGCGATCCTTGGCGGAGGGTGCGGCGATCGCATCGCGCCGGTTATGGGGCAGGCGTTAGATGAGCTCATCCAGGTTCGCGGCGCGCGCCTGCGCGTGCGCACGGCTGGCAAAGGTCCGGCAGTGCTCCTCATCCATGGCTGGACGCTCGACCTCGACATGTGGACGCCGCAGTTCGCCACGCTGACCAACCGCTATCGGCTGATTGCATTCGACCGCCGCGGCTTCGGCTCGTCGACGGGCGCGCCCGGCATCGAGCACGATCTTGCTGACATCGAACAGCTGCTCGCCGAGCTGTCGCTCGAGCAGATCGCGATCGTCGGCATGTCGCAGGGCGCGCGCGTAGCGCTGCGCTGGGCGATGCGCTTCCCGCATAGAACGACATGCCTCGTTCTCGACGGCCCGCCGCGCGACCTGCTCGCCGTCGGTCGCTCTGACGGTGAAATCATGTTCACGGGTTACCGCGAGGTGGTTCGTAGCGAGGGCATCGAAGCATTCCGCCGGCAATGGCTGGAGCATCCGCTCATGCGTCTGCACACGCATGACGTGCGCGCGCGTACCTTGCTGCGCGAGATGGTCAATCGCTATCCCGGCCGCGACCTGCTGGCGGACGATACAGAGCGCGTTTCCAGCGTGGGCGATCTGAGCCAGCTCGACCTGCCTGTCCTGATCATCAACGGCGAGCACGACTCGGATGCGCGCATCGGCGCCGGCACCGACCTGGCGCGCGCACTGCCCGATGCGCGTCTCGCCGTCATTCCCGCTGCGGGACACCTTTCCAACCTCGACAATCCGGGCGCCTACAACGCGGTGCTCGGCGAATTCCTTTCGTCGGAGTACGTGCCATGCAGAGCAGAGTAGGTGTGATCGTCGGTAGCCTGCGCAAGGCGGCCTATACGCGAATGCTCGCCCGTGCCTTGCCGGAGCTGACGCCGCAGTCGTTGCAGCTCGTCGAGATCGACATCGGCGATCTGCCGCTCTACAACTACGACCTCGAGACCGACAAGCCGCCGCCTGCGTGGACGGCTTTCAGGACTGCGGTGAAATCGACCGACGCGTTGCTCTTCGTGACGCCGGAATTCAATCGCAGCATTCCGGGCCCGCTCAAGAATGCGATGGACGTCGGGTCGCGACCGTGGGGCCACAGCGCCTGGAACGGCAAGCCCGGCGGCGTCATCAGCCTGACGCCCGGTGCGCTCGGCGCGATGGCGGCGAATCATCATCTGCGTCAGGTGTTGATGGCGGTCAACATCGCGGCGATGCCCTATCCGGAAGCTTACATTCCCGGCGCCGAAACACTGTTCGACGAGTCCGGACGCCTGACGAACGACTCTACGCGTCAGTTCCTGCAGACCTTCATGGAAGCACTCGCAGCCTGGGTCGGCAGGTTCCAAGCGCCGCGATGAAGCGCGGGCCGCTCGACGACCCCGATCGACCGCTCGACACGTAGTTTGCGGCGCAGGCGCCTGCAGCCGTAGATTGCCCCCGGCCCACTCGGTACGGGGATACATTCATGCGGCTCATTGCAGCGACCACTGCTCTCCTTCTTGCAACGTTCGCAGGCAACGCTGTTGCCGCGGACTCTGCTGCGCCGGAGCTCACGAGCGCCGATGTCAACGCATGGCTCGATGGCATGGTGCCGTACGCCATGAAGACAGGCGACATCGCCGGCGGTGTGATCGTCGTCGTGAAGGACGGCCAGGTGCTGGCGCAGAAGGGCTACGGTTACGCCGACGTCGCGGCGAAGAAGCCCGTCGATCCCGAGCGCACGATGTTTCGTGCGGGTTCCGTCGCGAAGCTCGTGGTGCACACCGCAGTGATGCAGCTGGTCGAGCAGGGCAAGCTCGATCTCGATGCGGACATCCAGCAATACCTGGATTTCCCGGTTCCGGACGCGGATGCGCACGGCAAGCCGGTGACGCTGCACAACCTGATGACGCACACCGGCGGCTTCGAAGAGCTGGTGCGCGGGCTGATGGCGCGCGACCCGAAGGTGCTCATGCCGCTGGAAACCTACGTGAAGGCGACGAAGCCAGCGCGCATCTTCCCGCCGGGCGAAGTGCCTTCGTATTGCAACTACTGCGTGACGCTCGAGGGCTACATCGTGCAACGCGTGTCGGGCGAAGGCTTCGACGACTATCTCGACAAGCACATCTTCACGCCGCTCGGCATGAGCAACTCCACGTTCCGTCAGCCGCTGCCGTCGCAGTTCGCCGAGCAGATTTCGACGGGCTATCGAACCGCGTCGCAGCCGGGAGAGTATTTCGAGCTGGTCGGGCCGGCGCCTGCGGGCAGCCTGAGTACCACGGGCGCGGACATGGCGCGTTTCATGATCGCGCAGATGCAGGCGTACTCCGGCACGCAGACTCCGCTGCTCGGGCACGAAACCGCACAGCGCATGCAGACGACGATGTTTCGCGCGGTGCCGCCGAGCCTGGGCATGTCGATCGGTTTCTTCGAGCGCGATCGCAACGGCCATCGCGTGCGCGAGCACGGCGGCGACACGCAGTTCTTCCACAGCAAGCTCGCGATGTTCATGGACGACGACGTCGGCATCTTCCTGTCGTTCAACAGCACCGGCAAAGAAGGCGCCGTAGGCCCGCTGCGCGAGGCGATATTCGCGCAGTTCGCCGATCGCTACTTCCCGGCGCCGCTCGCCGAGCTGCCGCCGGCGAAACATGCGCAGGAGAGCGCGCGGGTCGTGACCGGGCGGTACTCAGCGTCGCGTCGCGCCGAAACGACTTTTTTCAAGCTGTTTTCGCTGCTCGGCCAATCGAGCATCGCGCCGGACGAGAAGGGCGTGCTCACCGTGCCGGGCATCAACGAGCTGAACGGCCAGCCGAAGCAATGGCATGAAGTCGAGCCATGGGTCTGGCGCGAGAGCCACGGCCCCGAGCAGGTAGCAGTGAAGGTGGAAGGCGATGTGAAAATGCTGAGCGCGGATGAAGTGGGCGGCATCCTGGTGCTGCTACCGGTCCCGTGGCAGCAATCCGGCGCGTGGATCCTGCCGGTGGTCGGCATCGCGACTGCGATCCTCGCGCTGACGGTCCTGGCATGGCCGATCGCCGCCTGGCGCAGACGCAAACGCGGCACTCCGCTCGCACTCTCGCCGCGCGAGTTGCAGATCTATCGCGTCGCTCGCGTCGTCGCGCTGATCGACGTGGTGTTCCTCATAGGGTGGATGGGCATCGTTTCCGCGGGCAATGCAGATCTAGCGGCTTACGATGGACATCTCGACGTGTGGTTCTACGTGCTTCACGTGCTCGGGTTTGTCGGGGCAGTCGGCGCGCTCGTGGCGATCTGGAACGGGTGGCTTGCGATCGCGGGGAAGCGAGGGTGGAGGGCGACGACGTGGAGCGTCGGGCTGGCGGCGTCGTGCGTGGCGGTGTCGTGGTTTGGGTTTGCGTTCAATCTCATACGGATGACGCTGCGGTACTAAGAGTCGGGCTGAAGCCCGACCTACAGCGCAATTGCGGCGACGCAGCGGCGCGCGAATAGCGCGCTCAATCGAGCATGTTGGCCGGCACTTTGCCGCCGTGCGCCGCAAGCTCCTTCATCACGCGCTTGTGTAGCCAGATGTTCATGGCCGCCGAATCGCCCGTATCGCCGGTATAGCCGAGCTCGCGGGCCAGCTCCTTGCGGTTCTCGAGGCTCGAATCCATACCGACGAGCTTCATCAGGTCCACGATCGAGGTTTGCCAGTTCAGCTGCTGCTTGTTGTCAGCAGCCATTCGCTTCAGCACAGCTTCGACATCGACAGGCTGCGGGGCTGCCGGCGCCGGTTTTGGTTGCGATGCCGCAGGTCCGGCACTCGCTGAAGGAGCGCGGCCCGCCGGCGGCGCGGACGGTGTATTCGGTCGCGCCTGCGCCTTATTCCCGAAGATTGCGTCTTTGATCTTGCTGAAGATGCTCATGGAACCGCCTTCTCTGCCGGCGCAGATATATCGCCTGTAATGCCGGGAAAGGAACGGCGACCGGGAACATTAGTTCCGTTTTGAACCCGCGGCGTCTCGCAGGTTTCCACGAACTTCCGCGACGGTCTGCACGTTGTCTTGGCATCGAAGTGGAGGTGTGTATGGCAACGCAGTCCGTGCAACGTCCGGATTCTCCCGAGAGCAAGTCCGATGCATCGGCCAGCGGCCCCGGCTTGGCGCCATCTGGCGGATCCCTGTCACGCGATCTGGAGGAGCGCATCACGCAGCGCGCCTATGAGATCGCCGAGCAGCGTGGATTCTCGCCCGGACATGAGCTCGACGACTGGCTCCAGGCGGAGCGGGAGATCGAGGCGGGAACGCCACGTAACACGCCGCCTGACAATCAGTTCGACCGGGTGAGAACGTTTTCCAACGAGTAGGCCACGGGAGAGGAAGCGCCCATGCAGGTACAGGTGAATCACGACAACAACGTCAGAATCGGCGAGGAAGTCGCGGACCGGCTCACGCAAGTGCTGGAAAGCTCGCTATCCCAGTTTGCCGATCGCATCACCCGCGTGGAGATGCATCTCGGCGATGAGAACGCGGGTAAACGCGGCGACGCCGACAAGCGCTGCATGCTGGAGGCGCGGCTCGCGAATCTCGCGCCGATCGCAGTTACGCATCAAGCCGAGTCGTTGCAGCTGGCGTTCGAAGGTGCGCTGGAGAAGCTCGACCACGCGTTGAGTCATGCCGTCGGCAAGCTGGAGACACACTGATGAATCCCAAGGCAACCACGATGATCCGCATGGATCATTCGCACGTACTGGCGCTGTTTCACCGTTTCAAAGCGGACAGCTCTGTCGGCAAGAAGCGTGCGTTGGTGGCCAACGCCTGCCTCGCACTCGATGTACACGCGCAGCTGGAGGAGGAGTTTTTCTACCCCGCGCTGCGCGAGGTGCTTGCTGGCGACGCGACGCTCGAGAAGAGCGAGCCCGAGCACAACGAGATGCGTCGACTGATCGCCGAGCTCCGCGAGCTTGCCGCCGCTGACGGTCCGATCGACGGCACGGCTTTCGACGACAAGTTCATGGACCTCATGCGCATCGTGATCCATCACGTCGCGGACGAGGAGACGCGCTTGCTGCCGGCCGCCGAACGCCTGCTGGGCGATCGACTCAATCAGCTCGGCAGCGAAATGATCAAGCGCCGGGTAGAGCTGCTGAGGCCGCATGTCGGTGAGCTTGCTGCTTCGACCATGCGCTCATTCCCTTCGGCTGCTGCTGCCGGACTTCTGCTGACCGCGGGCGCAGTGATGGTTGGAGCGATGCTGCTGACTCGTCGCGCCGACACGCGCCTTCACTGAGGCGCACCTTGGCGCTGGCGCTCCAGTAGTAACTCGTGAGTATCCACGCAGCGAAAGCCTGTGCTGGTCGCGTCGTAGTCCCAGCGCTCCACACTACATTGCCCGGAGCCTGCGCTGTAGTGGATCAGGTTGACCGAGTTCGGGTGCTTCGCGCGGACACGATGGGAAACAGCCGTGCCGGCCTGCACTGCCCAGCAGCGACGTGACAGCTCCGGGAAGTATTCGTCCAGCGCTGCGACATACGGCAAATGGATGTGACCGCCCATGATGATGTCCGCGCCCGCTTCCGCCCAGGCCTGCACCGCCTCGTGATAACCGTGAACGCGGTTGTGCACTTCGCTGTCGCGAAGTACGTGCACCGGCTGATGCGTTACGACGATCCTGAGTTGGTCACCCTTGGCTTCGCGCAACTTTCGAGCTACTCGCTCGATCTGCTCATCCGAGATCTCGCCGTCCTTGTGCCGCGAAGGGCGCGTGGTGTTCAGGCAGGTCAGCTGGAAAGCATCGCATTGCAGTTGCGGTTCGAGCACCGAGCCGAAGACTCGCTCGAAGCCTGCGTAAGGAAAGAACATTCGCGCGACAACATTGAACAGCGGGATATCGTGATTGCCCGGGATAACCAGGCAGTCAGGGACGCCGAGCTGATCGACGAAGCGTTTCGCGGCTGCGAATTGCGCGCGCCGCGCCCGCTGCGTGATGTCGCCTGACAGGACGGCTGCCAATGGTTGAACCCGTCTGACGAACGCAAGCAGCGCCGCGACCACCGGCGGCTGCTCCGTGCCGAAATGCGGATCGGAGATCTGGATCAGCGTGCTCATGCACTTCGTGCAGGTTCATCCGGCACCATCAGCATCAACGGCTGTGGTGCAACGCTGAATTTCAGCGGAGGCTGAGACCAGAAGACCTCACCGTCCACTGCGACCTTCATACCCCTGCGCGCGCCCCCGCTCAACGGACGAACAGTCATGCTGCGAAAGGCGAAATCCCGAACGCTCTCGGCCTCTCCGAGTTGACCGAGCATGCCGCGAAGCGCGAGGCCGATGAGCCTGAATCTGCCGACGGGCTTGACGATCACCGCTGCGAGCTTGCGCTGCTGTACGTCCTCGGCCTGGGCGAGTCCGACCTGCTCGAGCTGCAATGGATTGTTACCGATGAAGATACCCGGCGTCTGAATGACCTCCCGCCCGCTGTCGTGCTCGACCTCCACTATCAACGACCGATGCTCGCGCATCAGCGTGCGCAGGCCGGCCACCATTGCAACCGAACGCTTGCGGCCATGCTCGCGCTTGAAGTCTTCACGATCCTGCAGCAACTCGGGATACAGGCCGAGGCTGGCGTTCACCAGAAAAACACGCTCGTTGACCAAGCCCGACCTGCACGGGCTTCAGTCGTGCGGTCAGCAGCACTTTTGCAGCGGCCGTCGTTTCGAGCGGGATCCCGTGAGCACGAGGTGAGTAGTTGAATGTTCCCTGCGGCACGATCCCGAACGGGCGGCCAGTCGGCAACACTGCTTGCGCTACCGTGTTGATGGTGCCATCGCCGCCTGCCACGACAACTGCTCCGTTGTCGCGCACCGCTGCGTCTACCGCTTGCCGCGCCAGTTCCGGCAAGCGCGACGGATCATCGACGAGTGATGAAGTCGTGCTGCCGGCCTGCAGCGGCAAGAACATCCTCGATCTGCTGCTTGGCTTCGCGCGCGTCGCTCGAGCCGGAACCAGCGTTGCAGATGATGTGCAGGGTCGGCGCAGTGGACGCCATCTTGTCCTTCGCGTAATAGGTTCGTCCTGAAGGAAGCGGGATGAGCCGCCTCAAGTTCCACTGCTCAGACCTGACCCGGGTGCAACGATAAGCGGACGTTCAGCGTCCCAAGTCGACAATGAAGTCGCGGTTCGGAGAAAGATGGGGAGTCCATGGAAACGAACGATCGGCTCCACGCCCTGGATGCGCTGCGCGCCTTCGCGTTGTTCCTGGGCATCTACTTCCACGCCAGCCTGTCGTACATGCCGGGCCTGGACGAATGGGTGGTGACCGACACGTCCACCGGTCCGATCATCTGGCTGCTTTCCGGATTCAGTCATCTGTTCCGGATGTCGCTGTTCTTCTTCATCGCCGGCTACTTTGCACGGCTCGTCTATCATCGCAAGGGTTTCGACTACTTCGTGCGCGACCGTGCCAAGCGCATCGCCCTACCTCTCCTGATGTTCCTGCCCGTGATGCTTTGGCTGCTCGGTCTGATCTGGGCGTGGGGCGCGCAGCAGATGGGCAGACCCATCCCCGATCCTCCGCCACTGAGCGTCCGCAACTTCCCGCTGACGCATCTATGGTTTCTCTATTACTTGCTGTTGATGTACGCCGCGGCGCTCGCGGGCCGGGAGCTCGTCGTCAAGCTCCTCGATCGCTCGGAGCGCATCAGGCAGTTTCTCGACCGGGCGTTGCTCGCGCTTCTGAAGAAGCGGGTAGCGCCTTTCGCATTCGGATTGCCGCTCGCGATCGTGGCGCTCGCAGTGCCCGAGTGGAATCCGGCAACGGGTATTGCGTCTCCCGACAAGTCGCTCGTCCCACAGCTCATACCGATGGTGGGCTTCGGGTCTGCGTTCGTCGTCGGCTGGCTGTGTCAGCGCAGCATTGCGACGTTGACGACGATGGCGGAGCGAACGACATCGTCGCTATGGATTACGTTGGCCTGTTTCGTGATCACTGCAGCTTTCGGTTTCACGATCGGCAAAGGTGTAGTGCCTGCGCAGTGGTTGCCGGCTGCGAGATTCGGCGCCGGGCTCGCCACTGCATTGACTCTCTGGTACTGGAACCTCTTCCTGGTCGGCTTTGCGCTCAAGCGTCTGTCGGCTCCCAGCAGCCTGCGAAGGTACTGGGCGGATTCCTCGTACTGGTTATATATTGCGCATCTGCCGCTCGTCACCGCGCTGCAAGTGATCGCGCTGCAAGTTCACTGGCATTGGAGCATCGAGCTCACGCTGATCCTGGCCATCAGTACTGGCCTCCTGCTTCTGAGCTACAAGTTATTCGTGCGTTCGACATGGCTCGGCGCGATCTTGAATGGCGCGCGTCGCCCGCCACTCGGGCTGGAGCAATCCGTAGCGAAGGCGACAGCGTAATCTCACGGAGGGTGCAACTGTGCTGGATCTGATCTGGAATCTCTTTCAGGACGAGGACATCGAGCGCCTTCGCGCCGAGCGCAGACGGCAGGAAGCACAATCGGACGAGCTGCAGAAGCAGGCCGGCTCGACTCAGACACGTAACGCCGAGCTCGAGATGCGGCACGAGCAGCTCAAGCTGGTCACGCTGGCTCTGTGGCGCTTGCTCAAGGATCGAGTCGGGCTCACCGAAGTGGAGCTCAAGCGCTACGTGGAGAGCACGGATCTGCTCGACGGCGCAGCTGATGGGAAGGCAGACCTCACTCGCGAGTTGGTAGAGTGTGCGCGATGCAGTCGGTCCGTGTTGAATACCGCGATCGCGTGCCCGTACTGTGGCACTCGGCAAGTGTCGGGGAATGCGTTCGACCGCGCGTGAGGTAATGCATGACATCAGCATCGAGAATCGGCAGCCTGTCATCGCTCATTGCAGTACTCGGTGTCTGCGCCGTCTATGCAGCAGAGACTGCCGGTTCCATCGATCCCGAGCGCATCTCGCAGACAGTCAAAGTGCTGGCCTCCGACGAGTTCGAAGGCCGCGCGCCGGGTACGCCCGGTGAAACGAAGACCATCGAGTGGCTGACGAAGCGCTTCAGCGAGCTGGGCCTCGAGCCTGGGGGCGAACGCGGGAGCTGGACGCAGAGCGTGCCGCTCGTTCGCACGCAGATCGATTCGCCCGCGACCCTGAGCTTCGCAATTCAGGGAAAGCAGCGCCCGCTGACACAGAGCAACGACGTTTACGTCAGCACGGTACGCAAGGTCGACCGCGTATCGATCGAGTCAGCGCCGGTCGTGTTCGTGGGCTACGGTGTAACTGCGCCGGAGCGCCAGTGGGACGACTACAAGAAAGTCGACCTTCGAGGCAAGGTCGCCGTGTTTCTGATCAACGATCCCGACTTCTATGCCAAGGCCGGCGAGCCGGTGGCCGGCCGCTTCGGCGATCGGCGCATGACTTACTACGGCCGCTGGACCTACAAGTTCGAAGAAGCGGCGCGTCGTGGCGCGATCGCCGCGCTGATCGTTCATGACACTGACGGCGTCGGTTACGGTTGGTCGACCGTCATTGCTCCCGCGGGAGAGAACTACGACATCGTGCGCGAGAACCCGAATGAGCGCTTGCTCCTGCAGGGTTGGCTCGCGAGCGCGGCTGCCAACGAAATCTTCAAGTCCGCAGGACTCGATCTTGCAGTCTTGAGCGTGCAGGCGCGACGCGCCGATTTCGCGCCGGTCGAGCTGAAGAATGTCCGCTTCAACGCAAACCTGCCCGTGACTGCGACGCTGGCGGAGAGCCGCAACTTCCTCGCGAAGATCCCGGGCAGCAAGCGCCCTGACGAAACGATGATGTTCGCGGCCCATTGGGATGCGTATGGCATCGGTCCACCGGATGCGCAGGGACGAAGGATCCGGCCGGGCGCGAACGACGATGCGCTCGGCCTCGCCGGTGTGCTCGAGCTTGCGCGCGTGTTCAAGGCAGGTCCGCAACCGGAACGCACTTTGGTCTTTGCCGCGTGGACGGCGGAGGAGCGCGGGCTTCTCGGCTCGCAGTTTTACGCCGTGAAACCGCTGTACCCGCTGGAGAAGACTGTCGCGAACCTGACGTTGGACATCCTGCAGACGGCGGGCCTCGCAAAGGACGTGTTGCTCGTCGGCGCCGGGCAGAGCGAGCTGGAAGACGATCTCGCTCGGGCGGCCGCGGCTCAGGGTCGCGTCGTTACGCCGGAGTCGCTACCGGAGCGCGGCCTCTTCTATCGCGCCGATCACTTTCCTTTGGCGCGCCAGGGCGTGCCGGTGCTTCTGCTGATGGCGATCAGCGGCGCTGCAGACATGCGCGAAGGCGGCCGCGAAGCCGGCAATCGCTGGCTCGAAGGTTACATGCGTTGCTATCACCAGCCGTGCGATGCCTGGGACGCGAGCCTGGACTTCCGCGGCGCCGCGCAGGATGTCGAGCTGTTTCACACGATCGGAAAAAACCTCGCCAACTCGACACGCTGGCCGCAGTGGAAATCCGATTCGGAGTTTCATGGCGTGCGCGCGAAGTCGAACGCGGTGCGTCGTTGACGGCTCGGTAGGCGAACTCAGCGCTTCGTGCCGACGCCGATGTTGACTGGATTCGTCAGCGTGGCCGTTTGCCGTCCGCCGGCGCGCTCCTCGACGAGGCTCTGAGTCGCCCGGCGAATCACTGCTCGCTCATCTTGCGTCACGCCGAGGTCGGCGAGAATCGATTCGACGATCGGATTGCTCCAGACGATCCAGTCCCACAGCTCGTCGCCGCTGCCGAATTCGGTGGATTCGGTCACCGTGTCCACGCGAACATTCTTCAGCGAGCAATCGACCAGCACTTGCTGCAGACGAGCGGGATCCTGCAGTTGAAACGGCAGCGGAGGCGGCTCGGGCGGCGGCCCATCGAAGTCCGGGCGCACGCTTTGAACGGCGCGGACGAAGAACGCCAGGAAGTCGATCTGGTGTGGATCGCCGTAAGCAGTGACGAGCACACGACCGCCGGGGACGACGACGCGTGTCATCTCGCGGACGCCTTTCGGCATATCGGGAAACAGCATGACGCCGAACTGCGAGCCGGCGACGTCGAAGCTGGCGTCATCCAGTTGCAGCGCGTGACCGTCCATGACCCGTGTGCGGATGTCGAGCCCTTCCTGGCGTGCGCGCGCCGTCAGCAGTTCCAGCATCGCCGCTGACTGATCGACGGCCAGGACCTGTGCACCGAGACGAGCGGCCGGAATGCTGAGCGCGCCGCTGCCGGCGGCCACATCGAGAAATCGCATACCCGAGCGCACGTCGGCGCGCCGCAGCCCTTCCTGACCCAGCCACATCTGCGTGGGCGTGTTGGTCCTGTCATAGCCGGGCGCAATTGCGTCCCAGGCATCCATGGTCGGCTGGCTCATCGCGAAGATTTCCAGTTTTGCGAGTCGATGAGCCGCACTCTATGCTCTGCCTCCCTCGAGGACTTTGCCGCGAATCCGCGCTTCTTTGCCGAGGCGACGATGGATGTATTGTCCGAAGCGCTGCACACCGTGCGCATGACCGGTGCAATTTTCTACTACGCCGAGTGCACCTCGCCGTGGGGCTTCGCCGTACCGCCGTTGCAGCAGGTTGCGCACGTGCTCGCCCCGGGAACCGAGCGCCTCGTTCCGTATCACCTCGTCGCCGAGGGCGAGGCAGTGGTCCGATTCGAAGGTGCGACTGTCGACATTCCGCTGCAAGCGGGTGACGTCGTCATCATTCCTCACGGCGACGCGCACACAGTGTCAAACGGCTCACCGTCGAAGCTGATCGACAGCGCCGCGGAGCTGGGCAAGTTCCTCGGCGGGGATCTGCGCACGATGCGCCTCGGGGGCGGAGGTGCTGCGACCACGTTTGTCTGCGGCTACTTCGGTTGCGAGCGTCACGCGGACGCGCTGTTTCTCGCGGGCCTGCCGCAGATGATCAAGATCAACATGCGCGGCGACGCTACCGGACAGTGGCTGGAGAGCTCGATTCGTTACCTGGTGGCGGAAGCGGACCGCGGGCGGGCGGGACAAAACGTCCTGCTGTCGAAAATGGCGGAAGCGCTCTTCATCCAGACGTTACGCATATATATGGAGCGGCTGCCGCCGGAGCAGACCGGTTGGCTCGCGGGCGCGCGCGACCCGATCGTCGGTGGCTGTCTCGCTTTGATGCACCAGCAGCCTTTCCGGCGCTGGCGTCTGGCGGACCTTGCGAAGGAAGCCGCAGCTTCGAAGTCGGTGATTGCCGAGCGATTCGCGCAGCTCCTTGGGGAGGGGCCGCTGACATATCTGGCGCGCTGGAGATTGCAGCTCGCTGCGCGCTTATTGCAGACCACTCGCAAGTCGATCGTGCAGGTCGCGTCCGCGGTTGGGTATGAATCGGAGGCGGCGTTCAACCGTGCGTTCAAGCGCGAGTTCGCGACTGCCGCCGGCGAAGTACCGCAAGGTCATTGCGCCGACGCGACCGGCAACGGGCCGCAGGTCTTCACGCGATTCATCACCACACTCGACCTGAACTTCGCCACCGCTCGATTCGAGTCGAACACTCGCTCGGCGAATCCCGAGAACGCTTCCATGCTCGCAGTGCGACGATCATCACGAACGTGTGATCGCCGGTGACGTGGTAGCAGTGGATCACTTCAGGCGTCTCGCGCATGAGGCGCTTGAAGTCGTTCACCGAGCGCACGTCTTCCTTCTCGAGCCACACATCGACGATCACGGTGACGGGATGTCCGGCGAGCGAAGGCTCGACGAGAGCCGCGATGCGCTCGATGACGCCGCGCTTGCGCAGGTCCCGCATGCGCCGCTGCACTGACGAAACTGAAATGTGCAGAGCCTGCGCCAGTACGCGTGCGGGCTTGAGCGCATCGCGCTGAAGCAGCGCCAGCAACTGAGCGTCAATTGCGTCGATCGGCTTCGCGGTTTTTAGCGTCACGGATGCCTGCCTTTGCGGGTAAACGCGTCGCTCGAACCGCAATACCTGAGACCACGTGGTGCGACGGTCATCGTATGGTGCCAATCATGCTCGACCGCCGCGAAGCGATCCAGATACTGACGTTCGGCACGGGTGGACTGCTCGCGGGAGTGTGTTGGCCGGCTGGCGACTCAACGACCACGCGTGAGCTGCCCGGCGCATTCGTGCTGATTCGACCGGACAACGATATCGTGATTCGAGTCAACCGGCCCGAGATGGGGCAGGGGACGATGACGTCCATTCCGATGCTGATTGCGGAAGAACTGGATGTCGAGTGGGGTCGCGTGCATGTGGAGTGGGCGCCGGTGCGGCCGCCGTTCACGGATCCGGAGTTCTATGGCGTCGAGTGGAGCTCCTCGATTCGGGATCTGTATTTGCCGATGAGGCGGCTTGGGGCGGGGTTGCGTGAGTTGTTCATCGCTGCTGCGGCCAAACGGTGGTCGATAGCGACGGAGGAATGCACGACTTCGAACGGGACGGTCTTGCGCCGCTCCGGCGGCGACATATATATGTATGCGCAGCTCGCGGCGGATCTGGAAGGAGCGACGCTGAACCCGGAGCCGCGCTTGCGTGTGAAGCCGAAGCTCATCGGGCAACGCGTCGCGAACGTGCTGTCACGGGAGATTGTGGCTGGAGAGCTGCAGTTTGGATTGGATGTGCGTGTGCCGGGTGCGGTGACAGCCGTGCTGGCGAGGCCACCGAACGCAAACTCGAAACTGGCGACAATCGACGATGCGGCCGCGCGCGCAATTGCTGGCGTACTGGCGATCGAGAAAATTGCGCAAGGTGTTGCCGTCGTCGCGAAGGATTTCTGGACTGCGCAACGTGGCAAGTCGGCATTGCAGATCGCATGGCAGCTAGATGGCGCGAGCGAGCTCGACTCAGAGCGCATCAGTCGGCGTCTTCGCTCAGCGCTCGACCAGCCACCGACTTTCGTGCCGCTCGATCATTTGCCGCCTGATGCGGCTGATGCAGAGGAGACTCGGATCGAGGCCGTCTACGAAGTGCCGTATCAGGCACACGCGGCGATTGAGCCGACGAGTGCGATCGCCGAGATGCGCGATGGAAAATGCGTAGTGTGGATGGCGACGCAGAACATCTCGCACATCCAACGATCAGTTGGCACGGCGCTGGGAATTGATCGAAGCGCTGTCGATGTGCGACCGCAGACAATGGGTGGCAGCTTCGGGCGCAAGTATCACCCGGAGGCCGCGATCGAAGCGGCGTTGCTCGCGCAGCGACTCGGCAAACCCGTGCGTCGTTATCTGGACGCGCGAGGACGAGATCCGCAACGGTCCGCATCGTCCCGCGCAAGTCGGGCGACTCACCGCGGTGCTCGGGCCGAACAAGTTGCCGCGCTCGCTCGAAGTGCATTGGGCCGGGCCGAGCTACTTCATCACGAAGCTGCAGGATGTCGAGCGCATCCGCACGCGACGCGGCGGCATGGATGGCTCGACGGTGGAAGGCATGGTGCCGTTTCTGTATCCGGTGCCCTACATGAAGGCTGCTCAGCACTGGATGGATTTCGGGATTGCGGTGGGGTCGTGGAGGTCGACGGCGCATTCGTTCAATACGTTTTTCAGTGAGTCGTTTGTGGATGAGGTTGCGGTGGGGAATGGCGAGGATCCGATTGCGTTCAGATTGCGGTGGTTGAGGGAAGGAGAGGCGTTCGATCAGAAGAGATTGCCGAAGGAGGCGTACAACCCGCCGTTTGACCGAAGGAGACTTGAGCGAGTGATTGAGCGCGTGGCGGAGACTTCGCAGTGGACGAAGAAGTTGCCGAAGGGGCAGGGGAATGGAATGGCGGTGCAGTTTGCGTATCAGGGGTACGCGGCTGCGGTGGCGCGGGTGAGTGTGAGAGAGAACGAGCTCGTCGTCTCGCGCGTGTGGATCGTTGCGGATGTCGGGACGGTCGTGAATCGATCGGCGGCGGAGCAGCAGCTCTATGGTGGGTTTGTGTTTGGGCTGACTGCGGCGATCAAGAGTGGGTTGACAGTTCGCGAAGGCGCGATCGAGCAATCCAACTTCCACGACTTCGCGTTGCTACGGAGCAATGAAGTGCCTCAGATCGACGTCGAGTTCATCGAATCGAGCGAAGCGCCGGGAGGGTTGGGAGAGGCGGGCGTGCCGCTCGCTGCGCCGGCGATTGCGAATGCGGTGTTCGCTGCGACTGGGAAGAGGCTGCGCACGCTACCACTGAGAGTGGCATGATCGCCGCCTATGGCGGCACGAATCATTCAGGTGAAAGTTACTCCGCGAGCGAGACAGTCGTCGCTGACGCAGGCGGCTGATGGAACGTGGGTGGCGAAATTGAAGTCGCCGCCGGTGGATGGGAAGGCGAATGCGGAGTTGATCGCATTGGTCGCGGAGCAGTTCGGATGCAGCAAGTCTGAGGTAACGATCAGGGCTGGCGCTTCTGGGCGCACGAAGTTGGTCCAGATCGCCTAGTGAATGGCTGGCTTTCGACCCAAAGCGGACACCGGGCTCTTGAACACAAGCGTGACAATTGCTCGAGAATTGCTACCGCTTTAAACACCCTTACTGAATCCTTTTCGACCGAACGCCCCTCCTTATCTACGATGCTCGCTGTGATCGGGCAGATCGAGGTGATGAGATGTTTTACCGCAAGAACATGGGTTCCAAGGAAAGCTGGGCGCGGGTGATCGGCGGTGCGTTGATCGTGGCCTGCTCACTCACGCAAATCGGTCTGACGCCGCTCGGCTTGGTGCTTGCCATAAGTGGCGTGCTAACGGCGCTGACAGGGCTGATTGGCTTCTGCCCCGCTTGTGCCATGGCTGGCCGCAAGTCGCTCGAAGGTCCACGGTGATCCGGGTCGATACAGCCTTGTTCGCCGCCGCCCAGGCCGGCGATCCGGTCGCTCTGGAGAGGATGCTGCGCGAACTGCAGCCCGACATCCGCCGCTATGCAAGGCGCCAGTGCCATCGCACGACGGCCATTGAGGACGTGGTTCAGGAAGCTCTGATCGTGCTGTACCGCCGCCTGGGCAATGTGCGCGACCCTCTGGCCATAGCGGGCTGGATATTCCGCGTGGTCACCCGGCTGTGCATGCTTCCCGTGCTGGTGCTGATACGGGGCGCGGAAGAACTGACGGAGCGGCACGAGGCTGAGTACTTTGCGCAGGTTCCAAAGGACGAGCTGCGTATCGACGTCGTCCGTGCGCTGGAGTCGCTACCGGACATGTACCGCGAAGTGATCCTGCTGCGTGACATGGAGCAGCTCACCATCGCCGAGGCGGCCGATCGCTTGCGCATCACTCGCGAAGCATGCAAGAGCCGTATTCATCGCGGCCGAGCTCTTCTGCGCGAGTACCTGCAAGGCGATGAGTCGCGAGGTGGAAAGAAATGAAGCAATTTCTTGGAAAAAGTCCATCTGGCTTGTTCGCTACACAAACCCTGACGGGTCATGTGATCCGCGGTGCTGTGGCGTTTGCCCTGCTCTACCTTGCAATCGAGCAGCAGCATTTGCACCCTGTCGCATCGTTGTTGGCGGGTTTGCTGGCGTTGGTGGCTATGCGCGGCTGCCCGGTTTGCTGGACGATCGGGCTGGCAGAAACCATTCGACAGCGGAGGTTGGAATGAGCTCGCAGCGACGAGTGTCGGGAACCGCCGTGCAACGAACCATTGCCGTCCTGGGCTCGGCGGTTTTCTTCGTGGTCGCCCCATGTACGCTGGCGGGGCTCGTTCCATGGTCGATCACGGGTTGGCAACTCCAGCCGCCGTTCCTTGGTCTGGAGCTGACGCGCGGCCTCGGCGCGATAATGATTCTCGCAGGCGTGCCTGGGCTCGTTGACGCATTTGCGCGTTTCGCGCTGCAGGGTCTCGGCACCCCCGCGCCCATCGCGCCGACCCGGAATCTCGTGGTGACCGGTCTCTACCGTTATGTGCGTAATCCAATATACGTCGCGGTCGTTGCCATCATCCTGGGTCAAGCGGTGCTGATGGGCGATTGGCGCCTCATCGTCTACGGCGCGCTGCTCTGGCTCTTCTTCCACGTCTTCGTCGTGGCGTACGAAGAACCCACGCTCGAGCAGACGTTTGGGAGAGAGTACGAGGCGTTCCGCGCCGCCGTCCCGCGCTGGATACCGCGGATGACCCCATGGCGGTCGGATTAACGGAACGTCCGCTTCTGGCCGAAGGCGGTCGCCTGCGCCGCGGTGTTTGTCCAGGCTAGCGGGTAGCTCGATCAGCAGATGCGCTCCGAGACCTCGGCGCACGACTCTGTGCACGGCGACTGGGGGTAGGCGCTTGCTTTGTCGCTGCGCTGTCGGCAGCAGTAGCTGCTCCTTCGTTGTCTTGCAGCCGCAAGAGATAGTTCTCCAATCGCTCCAGCGCATCGCGCTTCTCATCGAAGTAGTCCCACAGGTCGTAGGTCTCTTCAAGAACACCCTTGCTGTGGTTGATCACGCGTTCGCCGATAAAGGGCGACACTTTGAGTCGTCCCAGAGTCGTGCGCCCTGTTCGACGCAGATCATGCGGTACGAATGCATCGATGCCATGGGCGAGAAACCTGGGGAGCAGCCGCTTCACGCCTCGAGTGATGAGCTTGGATCGCATGCCTTTCTGGATCTGTGCCTGGCAATACGAAGGCGATCCGTTAGCTAGCAGGCGGAGAGCACCGAGCTCGCCATTGCCCAGCGTGTCCGTGGGACAGCATGCTCACGCTTGTTCTTGCTGTGTGCCGCCGGGATCTTCCACGTGCGATTTCGAAGTCGAACTCTGTCCATTCGGCCCGGCGAGTTCGCCGCGGCGTTGCATGGTGAGTAGCAGCACCATGAGCACGTGCTTGCGCCTCTGCGTTCGGCAGATCGAATCAATATTGGTTACAAAGGACCGCAGCCCCTCAGCCTTTAAAACAAGGCTTTTCCTGTCGCGATCAGTCGCAGCAAGTCGCACCTTGTTGCGCAACTGCAGGGACTTGCCTCATCCTCTGGGTGGCGTCGGAACTCGCCTAACCTGTTCCTTTGTAATCAGGGGGTCGCGGGTTCGATCCCTGCAGCCGGCACCAATCTCCAAATACGCTTCGGACAAGGACATCTTGTCAGTTCGAGCACGTGACGAATGCCGACCTTTGGCGCTCCATCAGGTGGTCGGCACGGCCGCTATCGATTCTTCTGCGGCATTCGAGTGGGTTGTGGACACTTTCCGAGCAGCAGCCCATACAGCGTGGTCAGCTATCTACGGTGGCCATGTTCCCTTGTCGTGGCGTTCGCCGAAGCCGGCTTCAGGTCATTAGCCGTACGATCTGTGCGGCTACTCAGCTCGAGCTGGTCAGCGGCAGTGATCCCCTTCTACCCCAGCTCCCAAACGCCCGACAAACGCAACGCCGATTGACCGGTCAACAAAGTGCAGGCGGTGTCGGCTACAAACGGCGACGTCGTCCGATGGCGTTCGGGGATTCGATGATTTGGATCTTATGTCTGAAGCTCCGTACACCTGGGCCACCCGACAGCTGGGAGAACGATTCTGGTGGCGTCCGAATCCCGTGCTTCTTGGTCACACCCGCCACCGGGGCGGCGTCAGCCTCGCGCAGGATCCTCACCATCTGCTCTTCGCTGAATCGGGTCTTCTTCATGACTCCCTCGCCTGCCCGTGCGAGCCATCTTCTCAAGAATCAGCTGGTCCGAAAATCGACCGGCAGGTCAGGTCCACAAATCGGAGATTGCCGACCACTATGTTCTCGCCTACGGTGAGGTGCGGGAAAAGGTCGAGCTCCCTGATGAATGATGCCGATCCCGATCCGTTGCGCATCCAGCGGGGTGGGCGATGGAAACTTCGGCGCCGTTCAGCAAAATTTGGCCTGCATCGGCCTGCACGGATCCCGCCAACACGCGGGCCAAAGTGCTCTTCCCGGCACCACTTTCGCCCATCAACGCGTGAACTCTCCGGCTGTCAGGGCAAAATGCGCCGCTGTGAGCGCACTGGCTCCGCCAAAGCGCTTATCGATGCCTCTTGCCGCAAGCAGGGATGTCATAGGTGCAAACGGTACTATGACGATACAGCCGGCGCATCGAGCATGTCCTCGAGAACGACGCCTTTGGTTTCTGGCACGTATCTAATCACTGTCCAGTACGCTGCTATCGACGCCAGGGTGTAGATGCAAAATATGCCTCTCAAACCTACCGTGGATAACAATGCCGGAAAGGAAGTGGTCACCAAAAAGGCAGTGACCCATTGAGTTCCGGCGCCGAGCGCCAGCGCCGGCGCTCTGATGCGGTTGGGAAACATCTCGCCGAGCAGCACCCACACCACCGGTCCCCACGATACGCCGAATGCAAAGATGAACAGGTGCTCCGCGACCAGAGTGATTTGCGCCTGAGTGGAGGTCAAGGTCAGCACGCCGTGCACGTCGTGCGCGCTGAAAATAAACACCGTGGCCAAGACCAGCAGCGTCGTGCTCATGACCGCCGACCCTGCGAGCAATAGCGGGCGTCGACCGATTCTATCCACCAGCACCATGGAGACCAACGTGGACACGACCAACACCGCACCCAGTGTCACGTTGATGAGCAGGCCATTGCGTTCGCTGAATCCGGCCGCGGCCCACAGATATTCTCCGAAGTACATGACGGCGTTGATCCCGGACGCCTGCTGGAAGAACGCCAACGCAATGCCGAGCCATACGACGGGTAAAAAAGTTCGCGCCCCGGCCTTGCGCAAATTCTTCGACAGCGGCCGTTCCCGAGTGCTCACCGTCTGGCGAATCTCCGCGATCGTCGCATCCAAGTCCACGCTTGGACCCCATAAGCGGCGCATCATTACCCGTGCAGTCGCCTCACGTCCCTTGGCAATGAGATAGCGCGGGGATTCGGGCAGCGCCAAACTGCTGAAGAGGTAGAACAGACTGGGTATGAGCTGAACCCAATACATCCAGCGCCACGCTGGTATCCCGAGTAGCCACGGTGCAGCGGCGCTGCCTGCCGCATGGGCAATCAGGTAATTGCTCAAGAATGCACATTGCAGACCGACCACGATTGCCAATTGCTGCATCGTGGTCAGGCGGCCGCGGATCGCCGCCGGGGACACCTCCGCGATGTACGCCGGCGCCACCACCGAAGCCGCACCCACCCCGAATCCGCCGATCAGGCGGAACACAAAGAATACGCCCGCCGAATTAGCAGCGCCCGCGCCCGCGGCGCCGATGGCAAACAACACGGCTGTGACCAGCATCAATGGCTTTCTGCCGACCCGTTCGGCGTATTGACCGGCCAGTAAGGCGCCGAACGCCGAGCCGATCAATACCGAGGCGACTGAGAATCCCGTTCCCACACTCGAAGATCCAAACTCCTTGCTCAGCGCGGCGACGGTGCCATTGATGACCGACGCATCGAAGCCGAACAGGAATCCTGCCAAGGTCGCCACGAAGCAAACGAAAAGCAGATAGGCGAGCGGCCGGTCGGGGCGCATGGCGTTCATAGAGCCCACGAATCAATCTCGCCGCACGAGAGTGGCGCCGCCGTCCACGAGGAGCGAGGTGCCGGTGATGTAGGCGCCATCGTCGCTGGCTAAGAACAGAAAACCACCGGCAACTTCCTGAGCAGTGCACATGCGGCCCAGCGGCACTATCTGGTCGACGAGCTTGGCGAATTTTTTGTTCTTGTCGTAGATTTTCTTGGTAAGGCCGGCATACACCATGCCGGGTGCAACCAACGACACGTTGATTCCGTCGCAGGCCAGTTCCTGAGCCATGACTTTCGCCAGCATTTGCTGCCCGGCTTTGCTCGAACAATAGCTGGTGCCGTTTGGAAACGGCAGGTCCTGCACCCACGAGCCGGTGAAGAGAATGGTGCCCCGACGGCCGTGAGCCCTGCGTCGATTTTTTCGCATGATTCGTGCTGCACGCTGTGCGGTGAGCAAGCTGCCAGTCAGATTGACGGCGAGGCTGGATGCCCAGGCTTTCTCGGTTACATTCAAAAACGGCTCGTTGAGAGCAATGCCGGCATTGCAAATGACCGTA
>CAWISC010000073.1:0-37053 GCA_963838635.1 uncultured Gammaproteobacteria bacterium
TCCCATGAAAACCTCGAGTCTGCTGATCGCTGAACACTGCTTATTCGCCTCCACCGCATCGACGCAAACGTCCCGCGCGGACGATGGCAGTCGGCGCTATGCAAGTCGATGCGATCTATCCGGAGATCGAAAAGCTCTACATGGATCTGCATCGCAATCCGGAGCTGGCGTTTCGCGAGCAGCGCTCGGCGGCGACGCTCGCGGCGCGCGTCAAAGCATGGGATTCGAGGTCACGACCGGCGTCGGCGGCACCGGTGTCGTCGCGACACTCAAGAACGGGCCCGGACCGGTCGTGATGTTGCGCACCTAGCTCGACGCTTTGCCGATGGAAGAGAAGACAGGCTTGCCCTTCGCAAGCACGTTCAAGACGAAGAACGATGCCGGCGAAGTCGTGCCGGTGGCGCACATGTGCGGACATGATCTGCACATGGCGGCGTGGGTAGGCACGGCCCAACTGATGGCGAAGAACCGCGAGCGCTGGCAGGGCACACTGATGCTGGTCGCTCAGCCTGCCGAAGAAATCGTCGCCGGCGCGACCGCGATGCTGCGCGACGGCCTGTTTACGCGCTTCCCGAAACCCGATTACGCGCTGGGCATGCACAACGAGCACGGCTTGCCGGCCGGCGTGGTCGGGTTCCATCCCGGCTATTTCCGCGCCAACACGACCGGTCTCGACATGACCGTGTACGGCAAGGGTGGCCATGGCGCGTTTCCGCACGGCGCTATCGATCCCGTGGTGATCGCCGCGCGCATCGTGCTCGGCCTGCAGACCATCGTGTCGCGAGAGAACAATCCGGCCGATCCCGCCGTGATCACGGTCGGCAGTATCCACGGCGGCAGCGCTTCGAACATCATCCCCGACCAGGTGAAACTCCAGATCACCGTGCGCTCGCTCGACCCTGCGGTCCACAAGCGCTTGCTCGCCGCAATCGAGCGCCAGGCGAAAGGCGAAGCTCTCGCCGCGAACGCACCGAAAGAACCATCGATCGAAATCAAGTCCAACACTGACGCCGTCTATAACGACCCTGAGGTGACCCAGCGCATGGTCGCCGCCGCACGCGCCGCGCTCGGTGCCGATCGGGTGGTCGAGATGCCAGCTCAGATGGGCGGAGAAGACTTCTCGCAATTCGGCCTGGCAGGCGTGCGCGCCGTGTTGCTGCACGTCGGCGCCGTCGATGCGGGCAAGCTGGAAGCCTCGCGCAAGTCCGGCGTGCCAGTCCCCGGAGTGCACTCGCCGCTATGGGCGCCGGAGCGCGAGCCTACGATCAAGGCAGCGATCGCAGCGCAGACGGCAATCTTGATGAACTTGCTGGATGGTAAAGCGGGCAGCTAGCAATTGCCGTCAGCGTCTGCCGCTCGGAACAACCACCGAGGACAAGCTGCCGGACACCTGATAAGCAGCTAACGTCAGCTCGCTGTCTATCGCTCGGCGCATGGCGGTTGCAATGGCCGGCTCTGGCCATCATCTTCAGCACAGCAGTATTGGCTCAAGATCCCTGACGAGAAGCTCTAATGGCATGAGTGACGATTCGGCAAGCGCCTATGAAAAGCACGCACGGGCGTTCTTGAGTGCTCGGGATCGCACGACAACCGGGACCGCCGTGGTCGAACGATGGGCCAGGTCGATAAACCCCGGCACAGAAGTCCTTGAGATTGGATGCGGTGGCGGCTTTCCGGTTACTCGCGTCCTCGTCGACGCCGGCCTCAAACTTTGGGCGGTAGACTCCTCGCCCACCCTTTTGTCCGAGTTCCGGGCACGGTTTCCCGAAATTCCGGTCGAATGCGCGCGGGCCTCGCAGTGCAGTTTATTTTGGGCGGAAGTTCGGTGCAGTCATATCGATTGGATTGGTATTTCTCCTGAACGCGCAAGAGCAAGCGGCCCTCATACGACGAGCGTCCGAGCTCATCGTCCCGGGAGGTCGACTCCTGTTCACCGCACCCTTGGAGAAAGGGACGTGGGCGGATACGACTACGGGTCACGAATGCCGGTCACTCGGGCGCGAGCAGTATGAAAGTATCCTGGCCGAAGCGGGTTTCCGAGTAGTTGCCACGTACGAAGATGAAGGGCGAAACAACTACTATGAAGCGGAGCGTGTCAGCGCGCGTGGCGCTCAGCTCAACCGTTAGGCCACAATACAAAATGGAATTCCAGCTCGTAATCAAGTTCTGGCGAAAGTCCCTGGAGGACGAAACGTTTCTTCCGGCCATCCAGGGCGAACTGAAGGGCGTGCTGGGCGACGCTGCCGAGCTCGATGGGTACGACATCAGTGACAACGAGATCAACCTGTTCGTGTTGACGTCCGATCCCAGGCATTCTTTCCGGCGCATCAAGAGCGTTCTGGACAGACGCGGCATCGTTCGGGGAGTTTCAGCCGCGTCTCGACTGGTCGGCGGCGCACACTTCACGTCGATCTGGCCCCTGCGCTCGACGCGAAAGTTCAGGCTTCCGTGATGCCGTCGTGGGCCTGTTCGCTGGCGCGCCCGTCTCTTGAGTAGCAAAGGCCAAGCTCGTCGCGATGTCGTGCCGCTGGCAAGGATGTCGCACCGATACGAGGCTGCATGCCACCGAAGTTGATCATTCGCGGCCGTCGAAGTCTCCAGTATGGGCCAGTACTTCAAGAGCGGCAATGCCTCCTGAAGGGCCACAGTTGTCCACGCACAAGTTTACCGATACCAGCCGACAGGAACGATGGGCGCAGGTCACTGCACCGCTGTTGTCGGCCGCCGGCTCAAGTCGTGGACGCGTTCGCCAAACTCGCGAGTGACCTGCAGCGTCAAACAGAGCGCAGAGCAGTTCGATATACTGCCGTCTGTTCGACAGAAGACCTCGTTCGCTCCCGTTCTTGACCGCGAGCTTAAGCTAAAGCGGCCTGCGACCGAAGAGTCGAATGAGTTCGAGTCGCGCATTTCAGCCAACCGCGATGAGCCTGAGCCGCATCTGACCACAAGAAGCAACTCTGTCGAGGCCTGGCTCCTCTGGGTTGCCGCGGCCGTGGCCTTGGCGTATCTGCTGCTGCAGCGTCCGTATGCAGGCGACGTTGCGCTCAAGACGTCGATGTGCGTGTTGCTCGCGATCGCGGCGTTTCGCAGCAACATGAAGCTCTTCGCGCTGGCGTTACTCTTCTCCGCCGCAGGCGACGCGTTCCTCGCTTACGACGGTGAACGACTCTTCGTTCCTGGCCTCGCAAGCTTCCTCGTGACGCATGTGCTCTATGCCATCGTCTTCGTGCTTGCGACGAAGGACACAGCGACGACGCCGATGAGCGCTGGACGCAAGGTGACGTTCGCCGTCATCCCGACGTTCGCGGTCGCTTACAGCGCAGTGCTGTGGCCGAATCTCGGCGCCTTGGCGATTCCCGTCATGGTCTACATCGCGGCGATCGTCGTGATGGCGATGCTCTCATTGCGCGTTCGACCGATCGAGGTGCCACTCGGTGCGATGCTGTTCATGGTTTCGGACAGCCTGATCGCCCTCGAGAAGTTCATGTGGCAGGCCGCGTGGGTCGGACCGCTGGTATGGATTACGTACGCGCTCGCGCAACTGCTGATCACCCGCGGCATGCTGACGAGCACGCGTGAACCTCTTCGCCCGGGCGCAGAGGTCCACGCGTGAGAGTTGTCGGAATCTCGTCAGTGCGACCACAAGGTCGGTCGCATGAACCGCGCATTCACATACTCCGCCACCTTCGGACAAGCCTGCTGGCTCGCGATGCTCTCGTACCTGAAATGAATTCCGCCGTAGATGCGGCTGTTCGCCTGGTCTTCGGCTAATTGCGAGAACCGCGTGTATGGCCGGGATACATCCGGGTTGCCCGTGTTCCCCTGCCACACCGCAGTGAAGGCGACATCGTCAGTTCCATGCGCCAGCGCCAATGCGCGCGCCGCGCTCGCACCGACACAAGCCATGTTCCCAGGATGGGACGGATAGGTCGGCGTGGTGAGCAGCGGCGTCCACGAAGGATCCGCGATCGTCAGCGCATTCATGTCTTCATCCGCACGCCGGATCGCCGTCACGGGTCGCCACATTCCGTAGATGAACTTGCCGGTGTGCGACTGCTGCAGCCCGTCGTGAATCGACACATTCAACAACGCATACAGTCGCGCCGTTTGGATCAACGACAGGCCGTTCGATCGTGCGGTGTCGCGTGCAACGTGATTCCACAACGCCCAGTGCACAGTGCGGCTCGTCACGCTCGCAAATAACTGCGCAGTTTGCGTCTGCTCCGCCGTGCGTATCGAGCTGGTCGCAGAACCAATGCTCTTCACCTCCTCTAAATCGGCAGCGTATCGCTCGCTCGTCACCGTCGGCGGCCCAGCCGGCAAGTACTGCGTGCTGGTCAGCAACGCAAACGGCTTCGTGTGTTCGAACTGCCTGAACCCCGGCGCTGGGAAGGCCGGGGGAGTCGGCTGGTAAAGGCCTGGGAAGGCCGGCAGCACGTACGCCGCCGGCGCGACCGTCCAACCGTCGTTCTGGCGCCAGGCCAGGATCGCCGCGGCAACCGCTTTGCCGACCTGAATCGCCGACCTCGCCTGACGCTCCCCCACGCTCGCCACTCGTGCCTGCAGTGCTGCGTCAGCCGTTGCCTGAGCGGTCGGGAACTGCGCCACGATCACATCGCGAGCCGCCTGAGCCGCTGCGACTTCCGCGGACGCGCCCCACGGCGCCCAGACACTGGTTCTATAGGGCCGGTGCGTTCTCGTAATCGAATTGATCGCATCGAACATGGCGATGTGCACCATCGCGTAGTTCCGCGGCGGCGCGAGTCCGCCGGCCGGCAGCACGCCCTCCAGGATCTGGTTCCATTCGATCACCACTTCGGGATCGCCGTTGCGCCCGTGAGCGTCAGCTGCTGTCGCTGCGACACTGAGTATCGCAACCGCCGCTGCCCGCCATGACAAGGATTTTCCGATCATCGACCATCTCCCGCGGCCACCCGCCGCCTGATCGAATCCCCACACCGGGGCTTCGTTGGACGGAAGGGTCGATGTCTGTCCGGCTGCTCGCCAAGCGGTAAGATGCGGCGCGAGGCCGCATTCCGCCTCGTGCCTGCTAATACCGCTTCATTTCATGGGCGCATACGTACCGGAAGAGCCCCGCGACTCCCAGGCCGAAGAGCGCCTCGGGTCCTGGAAGGCCATTGCCGCCTACCTCAAGCGGGACATAACGACAGTGCAGCGCTGGGAGCGGCGCGAAGGGATGCCGGTTCATCGGCACGTGCACGACAGGCGGGGATCGGTTTACGCGTTCCGATCGGAGCTCGATGCCTGGCTCAAGGACCGGCGCCCGCCTGCGGCAAGCGAGCCGCAGCAAGGCAAGTCCAGGTGGGTAATTCCTGTCGCGGCGGTTCTGCTCGCTATCGCGGCCGCCGCGGGTTGGTGGCTGCTCACGCCGGAATCCGAGCCGCCGGATCCGCTGGCGAATGCGCGCATCACCCCGCTGACGGATTTCGAGGGCATCGAGCAGGCCGCGGCCATTTCGCGCGACGGCAAGCTCGTGGCGTTCCTGTCCGATCGCGACGGGACGCTGGACGCCTGGGTCAGTCAGATCGGCAGCGGCGAGTTTCACAGCCTGACGAAGGCCGCGGCGGCTGAGCTGCAGAATCCCGAGGTGCGCACCGTCGGCTTCACGCCCGACGGGTCGCTCGTGACACTGTGGACTCGCGTGGGCGGGCCCGGTGGGGCCGTCAGCGTGAGTGTGGCGCCGACGATCGGCGGTTCGCTGCGCGAGTATCGCCCGGGTGCGGTCGAAATGGATTGGTCCAGCGACGGCCAACGGCTCGTCTTTCACACGGCCGACGCCGGCGACCCGATGTTCATCGTCGAGTCCGGCGAGAGCGCACCTCGCCAGATCCATGTCGCGCCGAAGGGCATCCACAACCACTTTCAGATCTGGTCGCCTGACGACCGGCACATCTACTTCGTACGCGGCTCCCCGCCGGACGCGATGGACATCTGGCGCATGCAGCCGGACGGCAGCGATCTGCAACGCATCACCTCGCACAACGCGCGGGTCTTGTATCCGGCCTTTCTGGACGACCGCATGCTGGCGTATCTCGCAACTGCTGACGATGGCTCCGGCCCCTGGCTCTATACGATCGATGTCGATCGCCGGGTGCCGCGCCGGATGACATTCGGAGTCGAGCAGTACACCTCGCTTGCCGTGAGTGCCGATCGACGACGAATGGTTGCGACGGTCGAGCATTCGAAGGCAAGTCTGTGGCGCGTGCCGATCATGGATGGCGTCGCGCAGGAGGCGGACGCGTCGCGTATTGTCGTGCCGACGGTCGGCGCGCTCTCGCCGCGGCTCGGCGTGGATTACATGATCTATGTCTCTGCGAAGAACGATGGCCACGCCATCTGGAAATTCGCCAACGGACATGCAAGCGAGCTGTGGAGCGCACCGCAGACCCGGGTGGTCGGCGGGCCGGCGATCGGACCTGATGGCAAGCAAATCGCGTTCACTGCGGAAAGCGACCGCGGCACGAAGCTGTACATTCTCGATGCGGCTCGCACCGGTGCGCGGGTGGTAGCGGAGTCGCTGGACGTGAGAGGCGCGGTGGCGTGGTCGCCGGATGGCAAGTCGCTCACGGTCGCTGTCAGCAAGGATCACGAGCCGCAGCTCTTCAGGGTGCCGCTCGATCAGCAGTCCTCGAGCGCCATGCTCGAAGGCTACGCGATCAATCCCATCTGGTCGCCGGACGGCAGCTTTCTTGTCTATGCGGATGCAGATGCCGGTCCGGACTTCGCGCTGAAAGCAGTGAGGCCGGATGGCACGCGCTACGAGTTACCCGAAATCAAGCTGCCTCGCGGCGCGCGCCGCGTGGTCTTCGTGCCGGGCCGACGCGCGTTGATCGCGTTACAGGGCGAAATGCGCCACAACAACTTCTGGTACATCGACCTGGATTCCGGTGCACGGCGGCAGCTCACGAACTTCGGCCGCGAGTTCACGATTCGCGACTTCGACGTCAGCGCCGACGGCCGCGAAATCGTCTTCGATCGGCGAACGCAGAACTCCGACCTGGCGCTCATCGAGCTCCGCAGATCGCTCTGAACCCGCCGGCCATGAACGTCGCCATGCGCTTCTTCACCGCCTCGAAGTCCTCCGACTTGCAGATGCCGCCGGACAACTTGTCGATGCGTCCCGTGCGCGCGAGCGTAAGGAGCAAGGCGCCGGTCACGAAGTGATAGCCCCAGAAGATGTCCTCTTCCGAACAGTGCGGCAACGCGCGCTTCAGCAGACCGATCAGCCGCAGCACCACCGGGTCGAAGTGCTTGTCCATCAACTCCGCGCCCCACTTCGGCGTGTTGGCGACCTGCGCGCCGAGCGCGCCGTAATTCTTCCAGCGTTTGCCGCCCTGGATGTACAGATCGAGGTCGGTATCGAGGAACGCGCGCAGCGCGCCTTCGACCGTCGGCTTGCCCTGGGTTGCCTTGTCGTAAGCGTCCAGCGCGTCCATTCGCCGCGTGCTGGTGACGATCGCGCGGCGCGCGAACACTTCGTCGAACAGTTTTTTCTTGTCCTTGAAGTAGTAGTTCATGAGCGTGTGGTGGACGCCCACGCCCTTCGCCACGTCCTTCAGCGTCACCCCGTACAAGCCGTGCTTCGAGAACAAATCCTCTGCCGTATCGAGTATCTGCTCCATCATCTCGGCGCGCTGCGCCGCCTTGGTCGCGGGCTTGGCGCGCGTGCGGGCTTTCGCTCGCTTCGGCTTGGTCGATCGTCGGGGTTGGGTCGTCACGTCGGCGGGCACTACTAAACCTCCATCGTCCTGTCAGCCGTATTCCGCCCTCAGGCGCATTTTGTCGATCTTTCCCGTGGATGCCAGCGGCATGTTCGGCACACGGATCACCGCGTCGGGCATCCACCAGGTCGCGATCTGCCCCTGCAGGGCTGCGAGCATCGTCTCATCGCTGATCGACCGCTGCTCGCGCGTTTCGACCACGAGTATCGGGCGCTCGCCCCACTTCGCGTCGGAGCGACCGATGACCGCGGCCAGGGACACTTCCGGCAAGCGACCGATGATAGCCTCGATCTCTGCCGGATTGATCCACTCGCCTCCGGACTTGATCAGGTCCTTGGCCCGGCCGGTGATGATCAGGTTACCGTCGCGGTCGATCCGCGCAAGGTCGCCGGTATTGAACCATCCGCCCGCGTCCGTGGCCGGGCGCTCATCGCCGAAGTAGCGCTCGATGGCGCTGGCGCCGCGCACGCGCAGATGTCCTTCGACATCGCGCTGCTGGGGCAGAGGCCGCCCGTCCGCGTCCGTCAGCAGGAGATCCACGCCGATCGCGGGGCGACCCGAGATTGCGGCCGATCGCTTGCGCGCACGCGGCGACGACATGGCGCCCAACGGAGATAGTTCGGTCATGCCCCAGCTCGTCTGCACGCAGGCGCCGAGGCGCTGCTCGATGCGAGCCATGAGTGCCGGCGGCAATGGCGAGCCACCGACCACGATCCGCTGGAGCGACGGAAGGTCGCCGCCAACGACGTCGAGGTGCTCGACGAGTCCCAGCCACACAGTGGGAACGCCGACGGCCACCGTCACGCGCTCGGCCGTGATCAGCTTCGCCAGGTTGGCGCCGTCGGTATTTCGTCCGGGAAGAACCAGCTTCGCGCCCACCGCCGGCACCGCGAACGGCAGCCCCCACGCATTGGCATGGAACATCGGCACCACGGTCAGCACGCTGTCGTCCGCTGCGATGCCCATCACATCCGCCTGCAGGAAACGCAGCGTATGGAGGAAGTTGCCGCGATGGGTGTAGGTCACACCTTTCGGCGCGCCCGTCGTTCCGGAGGTGAAGCAAAGGCCTGCGGGCGCGCGCTCATCGAATCCACCCCAGGTCGCGGGAGCACGCACCTGCGCCATTGCATCCTCGAGCTCGAGAACGATCGGCCGTTCGGTGCTCCCCGGCCAGGTAATTGCCGGACCGTCGATGATCAGGACCGTCTCGATTGCGGGTGTGCGCTCGACGATCTGTCGTGCGAGCGGCGAGAGATCGCCGCTGGCCACGAGAACACGGCATCCGGACTGCGCCGTCATCGAGGCCAGCTGTGTCGCCGTCAGTCGCGGGTTGAGCGTGTGACAAACCGCGCCCATGCCCATGACCGCATACCAGGTCTCGACGTGCGCCTGCGTATTCCAGGCGAGTGTCGCCACCCGATGGCCGAATCCGATTCCGCAGTCCCGCAACGTCGCAGAAATGAGCAGGCTGCGCGCCCTGAGCTCCGAGTACGTCACTCGATCGCTGCGACCGCCGTCCCGCCCGGTCACGACTTCGGCTCGCGGATGCCACTTGGCTGCGTGATCGAGGAACCTGTCCAGCGTCAGCGGGAATTCCTGCATGGCTCCATCGATCATCAGTTCCTGACTCCGGGTGCAGGTGCTGCGCGCCGCAATCTCCTCGCCAGCACGAGGAACAGGATCACGGCCAGCACGTAGAACGGTACGAGGGAATAGAACGCGAGCTGCAGCGAGTTGTGCGGATGACTCTCGCGCAGCAGATCGCTGACTGCGCCGAGATACGTGGGACCGAGGCCCAGGCCGATCAGGTTCATCACGAGCAGCAGCAACGCTCCCGCCAGCACGCGCTCCTGCGGTCGCACTTCCTCCTGTACGAGCACTACTGCGGGGGAGAGATAGAAGTAGTTGAAGAACGTCGGCCCTGCCAGAAACAGCAGTGCGAGCGGCCAGTCCGGCGCCCAGACGAAGCCGACAAAGAACGGGATCGCCAGCGTCAGCCCGACCGCCGGCACCAGCGCATACGCCTGCTTGCCGCGCGCCGCATATCGGTCGACCAGGCGGCCCGACACGTACATGCCGGCGCTGATGCCGACACCGACCAGCAATGCGTAGTAGATAGCGATCTCGTTCAGCGTCATGCCCTTCTCGCGCATGAGGAACAGCGTCGTGAAGTTCAGCGAGGCGTAGGTGACGAACTGCGTCGCGCCGCTGGCCAGCGCGATGAGCACGAGCGCCGGCCGCGAGAAGAACATCGCGAGCGTCGCACCGAAGCCGGGTGAAACGCCGGACGCCGGCGCCGCTGCGGACGTCGGCGTGAAATCAAGACCGCCGCGCCGCGGCTCGCGAACCAGCAGATAGACCATGACTGCAGCGACGATCCCGACGGCGCCGAGCACGACGAAAGCACTGCGCCAGCTGTAGCTCGCAGCGATCGACGCCCCGAATGCGACACCGAGCGCCTGACCCAACGGTGGCCCGAAGTTGAAGAGGCCGAGCGCAGTGCCGCGCGTCCCCGACGGAAAGTAGTCGGAGATGATCGCGTACGAAGGCGGTACGCCGCCCGCCTCTCCCACCCCGACCGCCATGCGAGCCGCGACGAGCTGCGGATACGTCGATGAAAATCCGCAGGCGACTGTCGCAGCGCTCCACAGTGCGCACGCAAACGACAGCACGCGGACGCGGTTGGTCCGGTCCGCGAGCCATCCGACAGGGATCGAGATCAGGCAGTAGAACAGTGCGAAGTACAGTCCGCTGATCCGGCCCAGCTGACCGTCAGTCACCTGCAGATCGTCCTGAATCGGCTTGGCGAGGATCGATAACAGCTGCCGATCCAGGAAGTTCAGCACATAGACGAAGCACAGCATGCCGAGCACGAACCATGCTCGCGCATCCGGCCGCGCCGGGGACGCGGTCGACAAACGATGACTCCTAGAAATCGTAGTGGAAGCGCAGACCCACCGTGCGCGGGCGCATCGTAGCGAAGCGGCTGGTGAGGAACGCCTCCGGGTGGATATAGGTGATCGAGTCGTCGTCGAGCAGATTTTCGGCGTAGGCAGTCGCAGTCAGCGAGCCGAATGTCCCGCCGAGCGTGACGTTCACGTTGTTGTAGCTATCGGTGTAACCGTACGTCGGGCTGATCTGCGCCGGCCGTCCCGGCACGCGCGGGAACTGGTTCGGGTACGAGTCGACGTGCTGGAAATTGACGGTGAACTCGCCGCGCTTGCCCGCCCACAGGTCGAAGTCGTATTGCACGAACGCCGCGCCCTGGAACTTCGGCGCCGCGAGCCGCGCATCCGGCACCGCGCCCGAAATCGCCGCCTCGCTCGCCGTCAGCTCCGTGACGTGCGCGTCGTTGAACGAGCCGGTCAGGCCGAGCAGCAGATCGGCGACCGGCGCCGCAGTGAACTCGAACTCGAAGCCCTTGCTGCGTGCGGCGCCGATGTTGGTGGCGAACTGCACCGAGTCCGAAACTCGATTCGCCTGCACCTGAATGTCGCTCCAGTCGATCACGTACACCGCCAGGTTGCTGGTCAGCCGCCCGTCGAGCCACGTGCCCTTGGCGCCGACTTCGTAGTTCTTGATCTTGTCCGAGTCGGCGCCCGCCGGAATGACGAGGTCATTGGGATCGACGACGCTGCGCCGGCCGGCGAAGCCGTTCACGACCGGCGCGCGGAAACCCGTCGACGCCGTCACGTACGTGGTCAACGACGGCATCGGTTGGAACGACGCGCTCAACTTGTACGACGTGCGGCTGCCCTTGGCCTTGACGCCGACTGCCGGGGCGATCGGCACCATCGCCAGGGGACCGGAGAGTCCGGTTATCGCGTAGAGGAGATAGGCGCTGGTGTAGCCGCCTTCGATATACGTTTGCGCATCGAGGTTTCCATAGCGCGCGCCGCCGGTCAGCCAGAAGCGATCGGTGAAGTGATAGCTCAGCTCGCCGAAGCCCGCGAGCTCGTGGGAGAGGGAGTGGTTGTGCTGCCGCTGGTAGTACTCGTCCGGCAAACCGGTGATGTTGTGGGCGGCCAGATACTCGGGCGACGAGCGGTAGTTGTAGTCCACGTCGTGGCGCCGGTCGAGGTAGAAGCCGCCGATCACCCAGTCGACCTTGCCGTCGGAATCGGACGCGAGCCGCGCCTCTTCGACGAACGTATCCTGATAACCATACGCATCGAGCCCGAAAGCGATGCCGCCGCCGAAGGTGCCGGCGAGGTCCACGAAGAACTTCTGGTCGAACTCGGAGTACGTCGACGAGCTGGTGAAGGTCGCACCGTCGAACTGATATTCGATGGTGGCGTTGGAGCTGGTGAGCTTGCCGACGAACAGGTCGGGACGATCCGAGACGCGCTTGTTGCGCCCGAGTGATGGCGCAGTCATCGAGGAATCTTCCGGATGGCTGTCCTCGTGCGAGAACAGCAAGCGCACCGACAGCGGCGCGGTCGGCTGCCATAGCAACAGCGCGCGGCCACCCCAGTCGACCAGCGTGTTCGAATTGCGCTCGCCCGTGCCGACGTTGTCGAGATAGCCTTCCTCGTCGCGATAGAAGCCGACGACGCGCAGCGCCAGTTTCTCGTCGACCAGCGGCAGGTTGACCATCGCGTTGTAGCGCTGGCGCAGCGAATCGCCCGAGGTCACGCCGTAGTCGACCATGGCGGACGCGTCGAAGCTCGTGAGGTCCGGACTCTTGGTGAGGATGCGCACGGCGCCGGACAAGGAGCCCGAGCCGAACAGCGTGCCCTGCGGACCGCGCAGGAACTCGATGCGCTCGACATCGTAGAGATTCGGATCCAGCACGGTCGTGTTGCCGATGGTCGAGATGGGCAGCTCATCGAGATAGATCGCGACGGTGTTCTGCAGGTTCGCGCCATAGCCATTGGTAGCGATGCCGCGTGCAGTGAAATTGTTGAAGTTGGCGGTGGCGCGATTGAGCACGACGCCCGGCGTCTCACGCGCCAGCCCTTCGTAGCCGACGATGCCTTTGGTCTGCAGGTCTTCCGGCGAGAACGCCGTGATGCTGAGTGGCACATCCTGCAGCCGTTCGCTGCGGCGGGTCGCGGTGACGACGATCTCCTCGAGCTGAGGATCCGTTTTGGCTTGCGCCAGCGCCGCTGTCGGCACCGCGAGCAAAGCGGCTGCGCACGAAGTCGCACAAAGACTGGCCCGCATACATCCCCCTTGTGTCGGCCGGTCGTTGGTGCCGGCGCGTGGCCAGATCATGCGGCCGCATGCCGCCGCCCGTCAATACTCACTCTCTCGCGTGTGAGCGTTATTGGAGTGGCGGGCAGTCGAACTTGACCAGCGCGTCGCCCAGTCCCGATACATAGACCGGCCCGCCACCGGGCGTCAGGATCACGCCCGTCACCGCCCCTGGCAGCGGCGCCCACAAGTCAGGCGCGAACAGATCGAGCAAGGGTTCTCGCACGGATTTCCGCCGGATCCATTCGGCGACGGCGCGTTGACTTGTCGCAGTACGCACGCGAAAAACTGTTTTCGCGGCACCGCTGTCGGGATCGATGACGTAGATCGCGCTTTGCACCGGCGAAGCGACCCACAAGCGTCCGTGCTCGTCGAGCTCGACATTGTCCGGCGCCGAGATCGCCGCCACGACTGCGCGTTCGGACAGTTCGCCGGACGCTACCGAGAGCCGATAGGCCGTGATGCTGTCGCTCGAGCGTCTCCGCGAGATAGAGCCGGCCGCGCGCTTCGTCGATGGCGATACCGTTCGCAAAGCTCAGTCCCGCCAGAACGCGCCGTGCAAGCGCACTCGTCCCTTCCCGGGAAGGAGGCGCGATCCGGTACAGCGCGCCGTCGGCGGAATATTTGTTGAACGGTTCGAAGAGCCTGGCCACGGAATCCGCTCCCGGCGCATTCTGCGTCGATTGCGTGAACCAGATGGCGCCAGTGCTATCGCTGACCGCGGTATTGACCCCGAATGTGTGCTGGTAAATCCGCTCGGTCGCCTGTGTCTCGAGGTTCACTCGATAAATCGCGCCCGTGAAAACATCGGCGACGAGCGCATGAACGCCATCCGGCTCCAGAGCGACGCCGTTCGGCCCCGCGGTTTGCGCGGGCGGAGCATGCACGTAGCCAGCTTCTGCGAACCGGCCAAATGAACGCGTGGAACCATCTGCTGCGATGACGCGCAACCCATGCTCTTGATCCGCGACGACGATCCGACCATCGCGAAGCACCAGGCCGTCTTCAGGGCGGACCAGCCCTTTCGTTGCCGGGAATTTCGACGATTCGTCGAACGACCCTATCGACAATGCCTCGTCGTTCGCTGAGTTCGCACATGCCAGCAGGCCGCCAGCCGACACGAGGCCGGTCAACACCATGAATGGATGAATCGATCGCATGCGACCTCCCGGTCAGCGAAAGCGATAGGTGAAATCCACACCGTAGGTTCTCGGGGCATCGTAGAAGTTTTCGATGAAGCCGCCGAAAGTGGAGAGGTCGGCCTTGAACGTCACGTATTGCTCGTCCGCGAGATTCTTGCCCCAGACTCCAAACTGCATGCCGTTCGACGCGGTGAATGCGAAGCGGCCATTGATGAGGCCGTAGCCGCCGCCGGACATGACGTCGCGTTGCGTGATGTCGAAGTAGCGGCGCGAGCGGTAATTGTAGTCGCCGCTCAGCGAGTATTCTCCGTAGCTCACAGGAAAGACCTGCGCAAAGCCGAAAGACAGATCGACGTCGGGCGCACCGATGAGGTTGTTCCCCTTGCCGCTGATGATCGTGTTGTTCGGCCCGGGCAGCACGAGCTCGCCATATGCAGTGTCCAGCAGACCGATGCCGGCGTTGAGGGTCAGCGAATCCGTCGGGCGCGCGACCAGCTCCAGCTCGAATCCTTTGACGGTGGCGCTGTCGGCGTTGACGATCGTCGATACGAATCCGGCGCTGACGCCGCCCGCTTGTCCGCCGTCCAGAGTGAAGACCTGCGGATCCGCATAGTCGTAGTAGAAGGCGGCCATGTTCGCCGTAAGACGCCCGCCCGCGAACGACAATTTGGCGCCGACTTCGTAAGCGAGCAGGAATTCCGGATCGAAACCTTCGCCGACTTCGGCCAGCGTGAACGAGCCGCCGTTGTAGCCGCCGCCCTGAAAGCTGCGGCTCACGCTCGCATAGATCATGGTGTTGTCGGTGAATTTGTAGTCGAGGATGCCGCGCCAGCCCCACTCATTCCACTCGTTCTGGAATTGAGTAAAGGGAACCGCTGCGCCGCCGCCGACGATGATGTCGAAGTAGCGTTCGTCCACCGTGTAGCGCGCGCCGCCGGTGAACGACAGGCGATCGCTCAGCGAATAAATGAGCTCGGCGTAGGCCGCGTAGGTTTCGGTGTCGGAATTGTAGAGCTGCGGGAAGAACGGCTCGGGCGGGCCGCCGAAGGCGAAGAGCGTGTCGACCCGCAGATCCTCGCGCAGGTAATACAGCCCTGCGATCCAGTCCAGCGCCTTGTTGCCGTTCGATGTGATGCGCAACTCCTGCGAGAACTGCCGGCTCTCCGGCGCGCGAATGATGTGCAGCAGGTTGTTCGGTGATTTGTCCACGTCGAGCGTGACGTAGCGTTCGGCGTTGTAGTACGCGGAGATCGAGGAAACAGTGAAATCGGCGAGCTCGTAGCTCGCGTTCAGGATGGCGCCGCGGGTTTCGACCTCCTCGACTTCTTTGTAGTTGGCGGAGTTCTGGCGGATGTTGCCGGGATCGGGATTGAGGAAGCCGCCGAAATCCGTGCCGTCCGGATTGATGCCGAACGACTTGCCGGGCAGCCGGTCGTTGTCGGCGTCGCTGAAGTTCAGATTGAGGACGAGGTCGAGGTTGTCCCGCTGCCAGCGCAGCAGGAAACGCCCGGCCAGCTCTTCGATGTCGCCGATCTCCTCGCGGACCAGCCCGTTCTCATCGAGATTGTCGGCGTATCCCGCGCGCGTATTTCTTTGCACCGCGACCCGCCCCGAGAGGCTTTCGCCGATCGGAAAGCTCATCGCGCCTTCGAAGTCCATTCGCTCGAAATTGCCGAGCGTGGCGCGGACATAGCCATCGAGCTTGCCGTCGGGCCGCATGGAGGTAAATGCGATCGCGCCCGCAGTATTGTTCCTGCCGAACAGCGTGCCCTGCGGCCCGCGCAGCACCTGCACGGATTCCAGGTCATACGTCTGCACCAGCTTGCCGGCGGGAGCGGACAGATAAACTTCGTCCTGATACACGCCGACAGTGGCGCCGGCATTGTCATTGAAGTCGTTGTTGCCGACGCCGCGAATGAATATCTGAGGATTGACGACGCCGAACGCGCCGTTGATCGTGAGGTTCGGAATGTAGTTCTGGATTTCCGTCGCCCGGGTGATGTGCGTCTCGAGCATTTGCTCGCCGGAGACAGTAGACACCGCGATCGGCACGTCCTGGAGCGACTCCTCGCGCTTGCGCGCGGTTACGACTACGACCTCGATCTCGCTCGAAGCCGCTTCGACTCCGGTTTGCGCTTGCGCCGCAGCCGGCGCGGCTGCCATCTGGATGGCGACAAGCGCGGCGCATGACACCGCATTGATGACGAGTTTCATGTTCCCCTCCGATAAGCCCGATTTTTATATTCACTCGCGCGATAGTGAAAGTAGCACCGGTGCCTGGACTGGTCAATTGCGGCCGTCAGGA
The DNA here is from genome assembly GCA_963838635.1 of uncultured Gammaproteobacteria bacterium. Classification (GTDB taxonomy): domain Bacteria; phylum Pseudomonadota; class Gammaproteobacteria; order Steroidobacterales; family Steroidobacteraceae; genus Steroidobacter. The sequence continues at coordinate 16,386 of CAWISC010000073.1, forward strand.
GTCACTTGCACAATTGCGGCGGCTGCCCGAGGAGCACCGTATGCGGGACGAGTATTTGAACTACGTGCGACCCAATGGATGGTTGCAGTCCGCTAGTCGGCAACTGCCATGAAGTCGCACTTCGCAATGATGGCCGACTACAACGCGTGGGCGAATGGGCGGCTATACAGGATGGCGAGCCGACTGCCAGACGAGCAGTATCGACGGGACGTCGGTGCATTCTTCAAGAGTCTGCATGGCACGCTCAATCACATCATGTGCGCCGACCTCATCTGGATGCGTCGGCTCACTGGTGCTGGAGAGCATCCGACGCATCTGGATGCAATTGTTTTCGATGACTTCCCGTCGTTGTCGGCTGCAAGACAACAGGAGGATCAGCGGATCATCGCCTACGTCGCAAGCCTCTGCGACGCGCAGATGGAAGAGCCGTGGGCCTATCGGACGATGAATGGAACTCCTCAGAAACAACTCCGCCGCGAGATTCTTGCGCACTTGTTCAATCACCAGACACATCATCGTGGCCAGGCGCACGCGATCCTGACGCAACTCGGCGTTCGTGAGCCGGATGGGCTGGATCTCCTGCTCATGCAATGGGAACGTGGCTAGCTGGAGAATTGCTATGGAATGGAATGCCCTGGTCCCCGAATTGGTAGTGGCCGACTACCAGCGATCGAAGGCCTTTTACGTTGATGTGTTTGGATTCTCCGTGCGCTTCGAACGGCCGGAGAGCAGGTTCGGATACTTCGACCTGGGCGGCGCGCAGATCATGCTGCTGGAGGATACAAATCGTCCCGTCTATCAGATGCACCGCGCTGGTCCCAAAGGCAAAGGACTGCACTTCCAGATCGAGATCCCAGCTATTTCCGGAATGCTCGAGCGGCTCGACAAAGCTTCAGTTCCGTTGGCTTCCGACGTTGTGGAATCCTGGTATCGACAGGACACGCTGCTGCATGGACAGAAGGAATTCTTTGTCGCTGATCCCGACGGCTACTTGTATCGCTTCTACGAGTACATCGGTCAGCGTTAGGCGGCCGGGTGTTCACTCCTCGGCCATGCGCCGGTAACGCACGCTGTACGTCAGCGGCTTCGACAAGCGCGGACTCGTTACCTGCACCTCTAGAGTCAATCGCTCGGCATCCTCTGCGATGAACGAGTTCACCCGCTGACCGTCCTCGGCCTTGAACGTCTGCACCAGTCGCCCCTCCTCGGCCCGAGCGGAGACGTCGAGGATTTCACCGTCCTCGCGGGTCCACTTGATGAGGCTGCCGTCAGCCGGCATCTCGATCGGCCGGCGCTCGTCGAAGCGCACGCCGATCATCACGACCTGGCGCGTGATGGCGATGCGCTTGTGCAGCGAGTTCGTCTTCTTCAGCCTGCCGCGCGCTACGGACCGAGTGAGGAAGTTCATGTCCGCTGTCGCGTCGTCGATCGCTTTCTGAATGCCGGCGTCGGTCTGCTCTTCGCTGACGAAGGTCCCGACCCAAGCAGGGTCCTCAGCCCCAGCCGCCGTACTCAGTCCGGCAAGGAACAGAGCGGCGCAGACGCTGCATGCAGAGAGTTGCATGATTGCCATAGTACCCCCGGCTATACCGCCAAGGTAGCCGCGGCAGCGCGGCGCCTATAGGCAAAAAGTGCGGTATGAAGTTTGTCAGGGTGCCGGGCGGCGCCGCTCGCTGATCGCCGCCTCGGCGATCGGGCGCATCGCGGCATAACCTTCAGCCGTCGGGTGCACCTCGTCCTTGGCAAGGCTGAGCTTCACATTGCCGTTGGCGTCCGTCAGCGCGGCGGCATAGTCAGCGTACGTCGCGCCGATCTCCTTTGCATAGGTGCGCATCCATTCGTTCAGGGCGATGGCTACCGCCTTGGGCTGGAGGTCCGGTCGCCACCAGTACTTCGATGCCGGCGGTATGGAACCGAGTACGACGCGGATCCCGTGAGCGCGGGCGATTTCGCACATCGCCATGAAGTTGTTCTTCGACTCTTCCGGCAACATCGGTCCGGTGTTCTGGGCAATGTCGTTGGTGCCGGCCATGATGTGCACTACACGCGGCTTCAATGCAATGACGTCAGCATGCATGCGCACGAGCAGCTGTGGCGTGGTCTGCGCACTGATGCCGCGGCCTATATTGGCTCCTGCGAAAAAGCCCGGATCTATACTGGCCCACCCTTCGGTGATGGAGTCACCCAGAAATACCGCGTCGACGTTTGCGCCACTCGAAATGAGCTCGAGGTTGGCTTGACGATATCTGCCGAGCCAAGCCCAATCTGTCAGCAGACGCGGCGGCTGCAGCGCTGGCGCCGTGTTGGGCTGCTCGCCGCATCCTTCGATGGCGCGTGCCATCGCAGGCAAGGCCAGACCGGCTCCAAGAGAGCCTGCGATCAGCGAACGTCGACTGAACTGCGTCATCCTGTTGCCTCCCAAAGAAGCTGCGCGCCGACCAGAATCATGAGCACGTAGATCAGCGTGTAGAACTTCTCGGCATTCACCCTTCGAACCAGCCACACGCCTGCGAAGGTCGATGCGATTGCCAGGGGTGCAAGCACTGCCGATGTCATCAGATTTTCGTGCGTGAATTGTCCGAGCGCAAAGTACGCCGGAACCTTCAGCCAGTTGATCACGCCGAAAAAGATTGCAGTCGTGCCGATGAGGACCGGCGGAGCCAGGCCTTTCGGCAAGACCCACATTTGAAACGGCGGTGTTCCTGCGTGTGCCACCTGCGACGTGAACCCCGCCGCGACGCCCAGCAGAGCTCCCAGGATCGCAGGGGCATCGCGCGGTGCCGCGACGCGTCCACCGCGAGCGCTCCACAACCGCAGAGCTGCAAATGCGATCGAAATGACGCCGAGCGCGGCAAGCACTGCGTTAACCGAGACTCTTCGCAGCAAGTAGGTAGCCCAGCACGATGCCCACCGCCGCGGATGGGACCATCAGCAACAGGATTCCGCCATCCCACTCCTTTCTGAATGCCCAGATCCCGACCGCGTCTTGCAAGATCAGCAGCGGCAGTAGAATGGCTGCCGCCTGAACAGGTGAAATGGCGAGGGCGAGCAACGGCATGGCGAACGCCCCGATTCCTGCAAACCCACCCTTCGCCAGGCCCATCAGAATGACGGCAGGGACTGCGGCGAGATAGAAGAGCGGGTCGCCCATTGGTTGCGGGTCCGGATTCGAACTGCTGTTACGCCTACTGCCGGCTGATCGCACTGCGCTGTTTGCGCAGCACGTATTTCTGGATCTTGCCGGTCGCCGTTTTTGGCAGCTCCGCGACGAAGCTGTACGTGTGTGGAACCTTGAAGTGAGCCAGGTGATCGCGGCAGAAGGCGCGCAACTCCTGGTCGCTGAGGTTCGCACCGGGCCGCAGCACGACGAACGCGCAAGGCGCCTCACCCCACTTTTCATGCGGCATGCCGACCACGGCCGCTTCGAGTACGGCTGCATGCCGTAACAGCACGCCTTCGACTTCAATGGAGGAGATGTTCTCGCCGCCGCTGATGATCACGTCCTTGAAGCGGTCGCGGATCTCGACATAGCCGTCCGGGTGCACGACAGCGGCATCGCCGGAATGAAACCATCCGCCGCGGAACGCCTCTTCGGTCGCGCCCGGGTCGTCGTAATAGCCTTTCATCACCACGTTGCCGCGCGCGACGATCTCGCCGAGCGTCACGCCGTCGTGCGGAACTTCAGCGCCGTTTTCGTCGACGACGCGAAGCTCGCCGGAGGTGATGAGCTCAACGCCCTGCCGCGCCTTGGCGGTGGCGAGCAGATCTGGCGACAGGCGCGCATCTTCCGGCCGTGGCTCGCAGATCGTAATGAACGGCGCGGTCTCGGTAAGGCCATACACCTGAGTTATCTCCCACCCCAGCTCGCCTTCGACGCGCGCAATCGTGGCGGCTGCGGGCGGCGCACCGGCCGTAAGGACCCGCACACCGCGGCGCACGGTACGACGGCGTTCCGCAGGACCATTCGCGACTGCAATCAGCACGGTCGGCGCGGCGCACATGACGCTGATGCGCTCTTGATCGACCTGCTCGTACACGGCGGCCGCCTCGACCTTGCGCAAGCACACGTGCGTGCCGCCGACAGCGGTAACAGTCCAGACGAACGTCCAGCCATTCGCATGGAACATCGGCAGCGTCCACAAGTACCGGTCGGCAGGAGTCATGTGGATGTGTACGAGTGTTCCGACGCTATTCGTCCAGGCATTGCGATGCGTGATCATCACGCCCTTGGGCTTCGAGGTCGTGCCGCTCGTGTAGTTGATCGCGATGAGGTCGCTTTCGGCGATGGCTGGCCTGGTGAAGTCCGGTGGCGTCGTGGCGAGCGTGGCTTCGTAATCGAGCCACCCGCTGCGGGCTCCTTCGAGCGCCACGAAATGCTCGACCTGCGTCAGGCGCGGGCGGACGCTGTCGATTGCCTCCAGGTAGTCGGAATGGGCGCAAACTACGCGCGCACCGCTATGTCCGATCAGGTAGACGAAGTCTTCAGCGGTCAATCGGTAGTTGAGCGGCACGATAACCGCGCCAAGCTCCGGCACGGCGTAGAAGGCTTCCAGCATGGCGTGCGTGTTCGGTGAGATCACGGCTACTCGATCGCCGTGCCTGACGCCGAGCCGTTGCAAGGCAGCCGCCCATCGGTCGCAGCGGTCGCCGAACTCGGCGTAGCTCAGCCGCAGGGTGCCATCCACGACCGCTTCACGATCCGCATAGAGCTTGCGCGCGCGGCGCGCGAAATCCAGGGGCGTAAACGGCAACTCCATGATCGTTCTCCGCTAGGTACCCGATGCGAGTTCGACACTTTAGACGAACCTGCCAGCGACGGGGAGCGAGCGATCAGGGCCGCCCGAACAGGTGTTTCAAGGTCGCTCGTCGCGGGGTGGTTCTCCCGGACCCTGTTGCCGAACGATCAAGTCCTCGAGCCATAGCGACTCGTTGCCGGGAGCACGGACGCGGGTCGATTGCAATGGCCTCGTCCAGTTACAGGCTTGCGGGTGATAGAAGACGTCTCGACCGCCCTTCGCCAGAATCGCGAAAAAGAGATAGCGCTGGCCGAGCTCAAAGTAGAACTCGCAATCCATCTTGGCATAGACATCCATCAGCTTGATCGTGCGACGGAGTTTTGCGTGGCCTTTCCACACACGCTCGACGTCAACGAGCCATACGTGATGCTCGGCTTTCACGACCTTCCCGGTGAAGACATATTGGGCGTGGTCGAACCCTGCTGCGGGAGTGATGGGATCGCATGAACATGCTTGCGCAGCGCCAGTTCCCCACGTCCAGCAGATCGCCAGTACCAGGAGCCTCAACGAACTGTTCATTGGACCTCACCGGTCAGCGCGGCGGAGCAACCGAGTCGCGCTCGACGAAGTTCGGCTTGAAGACGCGCTGCCGAACGTCGAGGTCCTCGTGCTTGTAGACGTTCTGCAGGACCCAGCGGGCGGCCATGTGGCCCATGTCGGTGATCGGGTAATGGACGGTCGACAGCTTCGGATAGATGTAGCGCGAGATCGGAGCATCGTCGAAGCCGACGATCGAGAGCTCGTCTGGAAGCTTCAGACCCCGATCGTGCGCGGCCGCCATCGCGCCGGCCGCCATCTCGTCGTTCGCACAGACCACGGCGGTGAATGGGATGCCCTTGCCGAACAGATGATTGAGCGCCCGGCTGCCGCCCGCCTCGTGGTAGTCGCCTTCGTACAGCAGCCGCTCGTCGAAGGCGACGCGCGCCTCCGCGAGCGCGCGCTTGTGGCCCTGCAGGCGCTGCCGCGCGTCGGTCAAATCGAGTGGACCGGAGATATAGGCGATCTTGCGATGCTGCGCTTGCAAGAGCGAACGTGCGGCGAGATAACCGCCGAGCTCGTTGTCGAGGCTGAAGCAGCGATCGGCGATGCCGCGCACCTTGCGGTTGACGATCACGACGGGCGTGTGCTTCTTGTTCTGCTCGACCAGGAATTTGTCGGGCAGCCCCGAGACGTGCACGATCAACGCGTCGCAGTTGCGGCCGACGAGGAATCTGATGCCCTCGCGCTCCTGGTCCTCGCGGTCGTGACCGGTCGCGACCAGTACGAACTTCCCGGCGGCGCGCAGCGTCTCCTCGATCGCACTCAGCATCGCGCCGTAGAACGCGCCGTGCAGCTCCGAGACCAGTACGCCGACGCTGTTGGAGGTACGGGTCGCGAGCGACTGCGCGATCGAATTCGGCTGGTAGCCGAGCTGGAGCATGGCCGACAGCACTTTCTGCCGCGTCTTCTCTTTGACGCGCGCGTCGGTGTTGACTACGCGCGAGACGGTCGCGATCGACACGTCCGCGAGTTTCGCGACCGCGTACATGTTCGCCGACCCGCGCTTCACCCGCCGACTCCGCGGCGCACGTCCGGCGCTTTGCAGTACTGCTCGAGATAGGCCTGGTGCTTAGGCAGCTGCAGCACCGTGCGATCGACCTTCGAGCGAATTCCCTCGAGGAACCGCGACAGTTCCTCATCGCCCATCAGGTCGGCGACCGGATGATGCTGCTGCGGCATGATGCCCTGGCCGAGCATGACCTGTATCCATGAGTTTTCCGCGAACAGCTCGTTCGGCACGCGGAAGACGCGGCCGGTCTCGCGGAACAGGTCGATGCGGTGCTGAAGCGACGCCGGAATGCTCATGTTGCGCACAGCCCGCCAGAAAGGCGTGTCCTGGCGATCGGTGACATGATAGTGCAGCACGATGAAATCGCGGATGTGCTCGATCTCGGAGCTCATCTGCTGGTTGAACTCGTCGATGTCGGATTGCTGGATGGAGGTGCGCGGGAACATCTGCATCAGCCGGATCATGCTGCGCTGGATCAGGTGGATGCTGGTCGACTCCAGCGGCTCGATGAAGCCGCTGGCCAAACCGACCGCGATGCAATTCTTCTTCCAGTGCTCACGCCGCTGGCCCGGGCGGAACTTGATCACACGCGGCTCGGTCAGCACCTTGCCTTCGACGTTCGCCAGCAGAGTTTGCTTCGCCTGCTCGTCCGGAAGATAGCGGCTGCAGTACACGATGCCGTTGCCGACGCGGTGCTGCAGCGGAATGCGCCATTGCCATCCTGCCTCGCGCGCGATCGAGCGAGTGTACGGCCAGGCATCGCGCACGGATTCGGTTTGCAGCGCGATGGCGCTGTCGTTGTAGAGCCAATGCGACCAGTCTTCGTAGCCGACGTGCAGCGCCTGTCCGATCAGCAGGCCGCGGAAGCCGGTGCAGTCGATGAACAGGTCGCCTTCGATGTCCGTGCCCGAATCCAGCCTGATCGCGGTGATGTAGCCGGACGTCGGATCGGTCTTGACCTCGACGATCTTCCCCTCGATGCGCTGCGCGCCGAAGCCTTCGCTGAACTTGCGCAGGAATTTCGCATACAGGCTGGCATCGATGTGGAAGGCATAGTTCAGCCCGCCGCGCGGCAGATGCGCGAAGCGGTCCGCTTGCGCCGCCTTGAGCTCCAGGCAGTAATCACCGTAGTCGCCCGCCAGCTTGCGCTCGCGTCCCTTGAGCCAGAAGTGTTGAAAGCCGGCGCTCCAGTGATCCGTGCCGGTGAGGCCGAAGGAATGAACGTAGTTCCGGCCGACGTCGCGCCAGTTCTCGAAGCCGATGCCGAGCTTGAACGTCCCCTGCGTTGCGGCCATGAACTCCTGCTCGTTGATGTCGAGCAGGCGATGGAAGGTCACGAGCGTCGGAATCGTCGCCTCGCCGACGCCGACGGTGCCGATCTCGTCGGACTCGATCAGCTTGATGTCGAGCACCTTGCCGAGCATCTTCGACAGGCACGCGGCCACCATCCAGCCCGCGGTGCCGCCGCCGGCGATGACGACTCTGCTGATCAGTTTCTGTTCCACGCGCCCTCCCCTCAGCGATTCAATCTCTGCAACAGTCGTGCTCGCAACTCGCGCGCCGATTCGGCGTCCAGCGGCCCAAGGACGCGGCGGGCTTGCGGCGGAATGTGGGCGGCCGTGCGCTCGTCCGCCTCGAACACGTAGTGCCGGAACAGGTTCTGCCAGGCCTTGAGCTGCTGCGGCGGCAGATCGCGCACAGTCAGGATCGCGAGCATGAGCGCGTTCATCGGCGAGTCCATGAACGCCGGCGACTGGCGCCACCAGTAGTTCACCAGCACGTTCAGGGCTTCGAGCGACTCGATGTGATGCCACCACATGCTGGGAATGAAGATCGCATCGCCCGGGCCGAGCTCCGCGACCTGCGCTTGCCGCAGCGCCTCGGCGAACTTCGGGAATTTCTCGAAATCCGGCTGCGCGAAATCCACCAGGCTGATCGCCTGGCCTGCCGGCGTGAAGTCGAGTGGACCGATGTAAAGGTTCTCCAGCTGTTCGGGCGGGAACAGCGTGAAGCGGCGGCGCCCCGCGACGACGCACGCGATGTTATCCGGCAGATCGTGATGGGCGGCGATGCGCGTGCGATTGCCCAGCCAGATGCTTACGAGCGGCTGGCGATTGCCGAAAGCGAGATCGTTCTCGGCGCGAAAGCCCGGCAGGCACGTGTCGACCGTCGTGGAGCCGACATAGATCGCCGGCGGAATCTCCGACGTTGCTCTGGCGCGCGATTTCGTCGAGCACGGCGTCCAGCCTGATGCGCACCGGCTTGAAATTGAAGCCGGTGAGGTCGTCGCTGTAGAAGAACCGGCCGCCGATGTCGGGCGCGCCGAGCATCGCGTTGACGGTCGCGTCCTGGTAGAAGCGCCGCAGGTACGCATCGGTCGCCGCGGCCGATTCGCGGCCCGCTCGCGCGACGGGCCAGCGCGAAACGAGGCCACGGAAGACCGCCGGCTGCGTCCGCGTCAGCAGCTCGTCCGACAACGACTGCGGATCGACTCCGGCGATCTCCTCGATTGCGTTAGCGACGGGCAGCATGCAGTCGGTTCCGGCGCTCGATCAGATCGCGGAAGTGAGATTGCGAAGCGATCGCCATATAGATCGCCTGCAGATAACCTGCCTTGTGCATGCGTTCGAGCGCGCCCGCGTCGAGCGCGCCAAGACGCTCCTCGTTGATCGTGTAGAAGCCCGTGAGACGATGCTGCGAGCGGTCGTCGAGCTCGACGTCGAGCACGAACGACTCCAGCAGGTCGTGCTGCAGCAAGGCGTCGATGAACGCAGGCGCCGCTTCCAAGCCCTGATGAATCGTCAGCAGCACCGAGCTGATGCGCTCGAGAAAGTCGGTCGAGCCGCCGTATTCGCGGAACAGGGCTTCGCCTTCGGTCCGGCTCACGCGCGGACTGGCGAGATCGATATGCACCAGCGGCTCGCGATCGCGAAAGCCGATGAGGAACGGCTGGCGCTCGACCGTCAACGGCACGTAGCTCGCATCCCACCCGTCCGGGCCGAGGAACAGATTCTCCTTATCCTGGAAGCCGAACAGGGCGATCGACTGAAACTTTCCGTCCGCAGTCTTCTGGAACACGATCGGATAGCAGGCCTGGACGTTGCGGAATTCGGCCGGAAACGTCAGCGCGAACTTCACGTCGTCGCCGTACGCCGCGCCACGCGTGGTGATGACCCTCAGGTCCTTGTGGTCGACGTTGTTCAACGTAACGTGGTTACTCATTCTTATGCTCTGAGCCTAGATTCTCGGCAGCCCGTGCCGCCTGATGTGCGTGATCAGCTCCCGGTTGGACGGGAGCGCCGCCAGCATCTTGCCAGTCAGCGCCGCAGCTTCGCGAAAAAATGCGTCGGCGCGATCGCAGTCGTCGAAGCGGCGGGTCGCGACGGCCGGCTCCGGGCGAAAGCCCATCCCGTACAGCACGTACTGGTAGCTCGCCGATGGAAACACTTCCTCGATCCGGTGCAGGTCGTAGCGCGAGGGCGGCTGGTGTCGCCACAGCACGAGCAAGTCGCGCAGCCGCTCGGGAATGGTGGCCGCGACGACGTTGTCGCGCCAGAAAGCGGAAGCTCTGCGTTGGCTCAGCACGTAGTGCAGCTTCAGAAAATCGATGACGCGCTCCCATCGATAAGTGAACGAATCGTCGAAGCGCCGCGCGACGATGTCCATTTCCTCGCGCGTCGCCGGCATCTGGTCGCTGAGCATGGCGGCAGACAGCTCGACCAGCGCCAGCGCCGAGGCTTCGAGCGGTTCGATGAAGCCAGCCGACAGTCCGATGGCGACGCAGTTGTGGCGCCAGAAGTGCCGGCGATAGCCCGGCTCGAAGGTGAGCTTGCGCGGCGTGCCCCCATTTGCCTGACCGGATACTCGCTCCACGTAGCAGCGCAACTCGGCCTCGGCCTCGTCGTCCGAAATGTGCGCGCTCGAGTAGACGTGACCGATGCCGCGTCGCGTAGGCAATCCGATGTCCCAGATCCAACCGCTGCTCTGTGCAGTCGAGAGGGTCTGCGAGGCGATCGGGCTGTTGTCGTCCGGGTAAGGCACTTGCAGCGCCAGCGCCGAGTCATTGAACAGCACGTGCTTCTGCGACACGAACGGCGTTTGATAGTGCCGGCCGAGGAGCAGTGACTGCAGACCCGTGCAGTCGACGAACAGATCTCCTGCCAGCGGTCCCTGCGACCTGGTCTGCAGCGCGGCGATATCGCCGTTGGGATGCGACTCGACGCCGACCACGTGATCGAGCACCAGCCGCACTCCAAGGCGCTCGGTACAGTGCTTGCGCAGAAAGACTCCGAACTTGGCGGCGTCGAGGTGATAGGCGTAGTTCGCGACCGCTGCGTACTCGGGCGTCGCCGCCTGCTTCGGCGCCTTGTTCTGCACGCAGAGGTGCGGCTGGAAACTCACCAGGTCGGCAAAGGGCACGTTGGCGTGACGCTGCTGCCAGCCGGCGACGAGGTTCGTCTCCGTGTAGCCTTGCGGCAGAACGAAAGGATGGAAGTAGTAGTCGCCGTCCTGGCCGTCGCGCCAGCCATTGAAGCGCGAGCCCTGCTTGAAGGAGGCGTCGCACTCGCGCAGGAAATCGCTCTCGCTGACGCCGATACGGCGCAGGGTGTCGCGCATGGTCGGCCATGTGCCCTCGCCCACTCCGATCGGCCCGACCTCGGGCGATTCGATCACAGTGACCTGCAGTCCGGAGCTCGAAGCCGCGCAATGGTCAGCGGCAATGACGCCCGCAGTCAGCCAGCCGGCCGAGCCGCCGCCTGCGATCACTACATGCCTGATCCGATTGCTCCCCGTCGTCATTGCACCTGCCATCGTAACGAAAGAGCCGCTGGTTGGGGGTGCCAGCGGCTCTGCCTCGAACGCGGGACTCGATCTCGCGTCGTTACTGCCCGAACTTGTACCGCGCTCCGATCATGTAGCGAGGTCCGGTCTGCGTCACGAACAGCGCCTCAGTGGCGGTGCGGCCGTGAATGCGCTGGATCTCATCCGTGATGTTGATCGCCTCGGCCTGCAGCGTCAGGTTGTCGCCCCACTGGTAACTGACATTGACGTCGAACTGACCGTACTCCTCGACGTAATTCGGGTTCGCGCCGGCGCCGTCGAAGCGGCTCGACAGGAACTCGTCGCGCCAGTTGTAGGCCAGACGCACGCCCCAGCCAAAGTTCTCATAGAACGCGACCACGTTCGCCGCATCGCTCAGGCCTTCGAGCGCGAACTGCTGGTTGCGCAGCTGGTTGTTATAGGTCAGGCCCGAGTCGACCAGCGTGTAGTTCGCCGACACGCCGAAGCCGCTGGCGCCGAACATGTGCTGGATGTTGAACTCGAAGCCGTCGAGCGTTTCCGAGCGCTGGTTCGCCGGCACCGTGATGCGGAAGTCGGCGATGGGATCGCCCGCCTGTCCGGTGATGGTGCGAGCGACCGCATCCACGCCCGGAGCGCTGGGACGGTTCGTGAAAATCCAGTTGCGGATGCAGGTGGTGCTGCGGTCCGCGCATGCGGCCGCCACGGCTTCGTTGTAGAGCGCGCCGCCGATCGGCGTATGCAGGTCGAAAGGCTGCTCGACGATCTGAGTGACGCCGACGTAGTTGTCGATGTCCTTCTTGAAGAAACCGACAGATGCGTAGCTACCTTCGGCGTAGTACCACTCGAGCGAGAGGTCGATGTTGGTCGACTCCAGCGGTTTCAGCGCCGGATTGCCCTGCGAGCCGGTGCCGCCGTCGACGCGCACCAGCAGGTCGAGCACCTGGCCGCCCTGGATGTCGCCCCAACCCGGACGGCCGATCGTCTTGCCCCAACCGGCGCGGAACTTCACGCTGTCCGTGATCCCGACGGCGAAGTCGACGTTCGGCAACACGTAGTCGTAGTCGCCCTCCAGGGTCGTGGTGGTCGAAGCTCCTGCCGGGATGACGACATTCAACTCGTTATCCGATGCCCAGCTGATACCTGTCGGTGACGGCACCAGTGCACTGGACGTCACGTCTGTCTGCTCGTAACGCACACCGACCGCCACCTGGATCGGCATTGCAGTGTCGAACGACTGACTGAACTGCACATAGGCGCTCTGCGATTCCTCCTCGACGTGGCGATCGGTCGTGAAGTTCGGGGCTGCGCTGAAGCGGTCCTCGCCCCGCAGGCCGGCAGCGATGTTGCGCGCCCGGTCGAAGTCGAACGTGAAGAAGTTGTTGAACAGATTCGAATTGCCGCTGCCGGAGATCTGGTCGAAGTACTGACGGATCGTATCGGCGCGCCACACGTCGTCCGGGAACGCCGCCGGGTCGAACGCGACGTCGGAGCCCCAGGTGTCGTTCTGCACGGTCGAGAACGCGGTACGGTTGTTCATCTCCGTCAAGGCCACGCCGAAGTCCAGGCGCGAGCTGTCGCTGAAGTCGAAGTTTCCGCCGAGCTGCGTCTGCTCGATGTCCATCTTCATGTAGCCGTCGCGGAACGCCGAGCCGGTGACCGTCATCAGCGACGGGCTGACGCCGGTCATTCCAGCCGGCAGCTGCACGCTGATGACCGGGAAGTCCTTGGTGAAGTCGGCCGTGGTATTGCCGCGCACGAAGGCGGCGACGCCGAGCACGGAGTTCGAGCCGTACGGGCTGTCGGCGCCGGATTCAGCGCTCGAGTCGTGGTAGTCGAGCTGGAAGCCGAGGCGATCGGAGGCTTCCCACGCCAGGTTGAAGCCTATCGATTTGTTCTCGTTCTTGGAGGCGAATTTGGCGCCGCCCATCGACAGGTCGCTGTTCGCGGCGGGAATCAGCTCGGTGTAGACGAGCGGGCCCGCCACCGGACCGTCGGTCCAGCTGCTGGTCGAGGGGCCGAAGTTGAACCACACCGACAGCTCGTTGCGCTCGGTCTGGATCTTGTTCTCGGAGTAGGTGTAATCGAGCGTCGCGGTGACCGCGTCGACCGGACGCCATTGCAGAGCGAGTTGTCCGTTGGTGCGCTTGCGCTCGATGCCGTTGACGCTGTAGCCGAGGTTCTGCGGCACCGAATAGGTGTCGGTAGCATCCGGACGGTTCGTAATGTTTTCCGAGCCGGGCTGGCCCGGTTGCGGAATCGTGCCCCAGTTGTTCTCGTCGCCGGCGAACGCGCGCCAGCCGTTGCCGACCGCCGCCTGGTTGAAACCGGAGTTGCGCTCCTGGTAGCTCGCGCTGAGCGAGACGCCGAACTTGTCGTCTGCAAACGTCTGGCTGTAGATGCCGGACACTTCCGGCGTGATCTCATCGCCCTGCAGATGATCCGGGAGGTTCTGCCCCGAGTCGTCGATCACGCCTTTCACGCCGAAGCTGGTGCGCAGGCCGGGATTCTCCAGCGGCCGCGCCGTCTTGATGTTGATCGTCGCGCCGATACCGCCGGTCGGCGTGTTGGCGCGGCTGGTCTTGTAGACCTCGATCCCCGCGACCGCTTCCGAGGCGAGATTCGCGAAGTCGAAGGCGCGCGAGTTGGATGCGGTCGTGTCCTGGATGGACGAGACCGGCATCTGGCGGCCGTTCAGCAGCACCAGGTTGAAGTCCGGGCCCACGCCGCGGACCGTGACGCGCTGGCCTTCGCCGATCGAAGAACGGTCGATGGATACGCCGCTGATGCGTTGCAGCGACTCCGCGAGGTTCGTGTCGGGAAACTTGCCGATGTCTTCGGCGACAATCCCGTCCAGCACGCCCTGCGCGTCGCGCTTCAGGTTCATGGAAGATGTGAGACTGCCGCGGATGCCCGTGACGACAACCTCTTCGATCTGTTCCTGCGCGAACGCTGGGACGGCGACCGAGGTCCCGAGAATCAGCGAAATGGCCTGCGCAATCGTCGAACGTCTCAGTACGCGATCGTTCACGGCTCTGCCCCCTGTTGGCAACGATTTCGGTTCTTGTGCCGAAAAATGTAAGCGCTTACAATTTGCCTTGTAGCACGCTCGAAGAACGCTGGCAAGCCGGTTGCAAGAACAACGCAATGACAAACGACGAACCGCGCGATTCGCTCGGGCCGCGCAGACTCAACGTCGGATTCGTGGCCCTTACGGCCGCGATCGGCGGCCTGTTGCTGGGCTTCGACGCCACGGTGATCTCCGGCGTCGTGCCGTTCATTCGCGAGTACTTCGCGCTCAGCGGTGCCGGCGGCGATCTCAAACTCGGCTGGGCGGTGAGCAGCCTGGGCTGGGGTGCCCTCGCCGGCAACGCATTCGCAGGCGTGCTGAGCGATCGGCTCGGACGCCGGAAAGTGCTGTTGGGCGCCGCCGTGCTGTTCGTGATGTCGGCGCTGCTGGCGTCGCTCGCGACGACCTTCGCCACTTTCGTGGCTGCGCGCATCGTGGGTGGACTCGCGGTCGGCGCCGCGATACTGATCGCACCGGTCTACATTGCGGAGATCGCGCCCGCACGTCGGCGCGGCGGGCTCGTGTCGCTCAATCAGCTCATGATCGTGATCGGTATCTCCGCCTCGTTCTTCTCGAATTATTTCCTGCTCGACGTCGGCGAGCACAATTGGCGCTGGATGCTCGGCGTGCAGATATTTCCAGCACTGTTGTACCTCCTGCTGCTGTCGCTCATTCCGGAGAGTCCGCGCTGGCTCGTGATCAAGGGCCGTGAGGAGGAAGCGCGGGAGGTGCTGACGCGCGTCTACGGCGCGGCTCAGGCGCAGGAGAGTCTGCAGCAGATCCGCCAGAGCCTCGCAAGAAGGAACGTCTCGCACGGCTGGCGCGCCTTGTTCGACCGGCGCATTCGTTTCGTCATGCTGGTCGCGCTCGGACTCGCCTTCTTCCAGCAGATCACCGGCATCAACGCGATCTTCTACTACCTGCCGACGATATTCGCGCAGGCCGGCGGCGGCGTCGGCGACGCGTTCCGTCAGGCCGTGATCGTCGGCCTGGTCAACGTGGTCATGACCGTCGTTGCGATCTGGCTCATCGATCGCCTGGGTCGCAAGCCCCTGCTCGCGATCGGCATCGCCGGGATGGCGCTGTCGCTGCTGACGATCGCGTGGGCTTTCAGTGGCGAGCCGCATGGCCAGGCGCTGGCCGGTGCTGCTCCGACGACGAATCCGCGGCTCGTGCTGATCGCGATCATCGGCTTCGTCGCCTCGTTCGCGATCTCGCTCGGCCCGGTGATGTGGGTGCTGCTCTCGGAGATCTTCCCGAACGAGTACCGCGGCGTCGCAATCTCCGCCGCAGGTTTCTGGAACGCGCTCGTCAGCGCGAGCGTGACGTTCGTGTTCCCGTGGGAGCTGTCGACACTCGGCCCCGCCGGCACTTTCCTCGTGTACGGGCTGTTCGCCAGCGCGGCGCTGGTGTTCGTGCTGATGTTCGTCCCGGAAACCAAGGGCCGGACGCTCGAAGAACTGGAGGGCGAGTTGCTGTCGCGCCCGAGGTCGACGGCCGCATGACGAGCCTGGCCGAACTGCGGCGGCGATTTCCACGGGACTTCGTCTGGGGCGTCGCGACCAGCGCGTTTCAGATCGAGGGCGCGGCTCGCGCGGACGGCAAGGGACCCTCCATCTGGGACGAGTTCTGCCGTGTGCCCGGCGCGATCGCAGATGGCAGCAATGCCGACGTCGCGTGCGATCACTATCACCGGCTCGAGTCCGACCTGGACCTGATCGCACATCTGCGGCGTGCGCGCTTACCGCTTCTCGATTTCCTGGCCGAGGATCCAGCCGGCCGGGAGCGGTGCGGTGAACGAGGCAGGTCTCGCCTTCTACGAGCGGCTCCTCGACGGATTGCTCGCGCGCAATATCCAGCCGTACGCGACGCTGTATCACTGGGATCTGCCCGCAGAACTGCAGCGCCGCCACGGCGGCTGGCTCGCACGCGAGACCGCCGAGCGCTTCGCGGACTACGCGCAGATCGTTGCCGAGCGGCTCGGCGATCGGATCGTTTCGATCGCGACTCATAACGAGCCGTGGGTCACCGCGGTGCTGGGGCACGAGCGCGGCATATTTGCTCCGGGCGTGCGCGACCGGCGCGTGGCCTATCAGGTCGGCCACCACGTGCTCGTCAGTCACGGGCTCGCACTACAGGCGATTCGCGCGACGGGCAGCAAGGCTGAGGTGGGCATCGTGTTGAACCTGTCGCCGGTCTATCCGGAGACAGACTCGGAGCTCGATGCAACGCACGCCCGGCTGGAAGACGGCCGGCTCGTGCGCTGGTACATGGATGCGCTGTTCAAGGGCCGCTATCCACCGGACATCCTCGAGCATCTCGGGATGGACGCGCCCGTAGTGCAAGCCGGCGATGCGGAGCTCATCGCGCAACCGCTCGACTTCGTCGGCGTGAATTACTACAGTCCCACGGTCTTCTCCAGCAGCGCGAACGCTGCGTTGCCGGCATCGAGCGGCGCCGCGGTGACCGACATGGGTTGGGAAGTGGCGCCGCAGAGCCTCGCGGAGTTGCTGCTGCGCCTCGATCGCGACTACGAGCTGCCGCCCTTGTTCATCACGGAAAACGGCGCGGCGTACCAGGACGACTTCGTGGGCGGCCGCGTCGACGACGAGCAACGCCGCCAGTACATCGAATCGCACCTGGTCGCCGTCGCGGACGTGATCGCGCGCGGCGTGGACGTCCGCGGCTATTTCGTCTGGAGCCTGATGGACAACTTCGAATGGGCCGAAGGCTATCGCAAACGCTTCGGCATCGTGCACGTCGACTATTCGACGCAGCGTCGCACGCTGAAGAGCAGCGGATTGTGGTACCAGGCGCTGCTTGGATCCTGACGGCGCTCGGCGCGGCCGCAATTTCATCAGCCGACGCCGCGGAGGCGCTGCAGAACGTGTACGGCCGCGCCGGCACGACGCTGAACGGCGAGTGGCGCGTGATCGTCGATCCGTACGAGAACGGCTACTACAACTACCGGCGCGAGCCGTTCGATGCCGCCGCTGAGCCGAGCGGCGGATACTTCCTCGACCGCAAGCCAGCCGATCGCTCGGAGCTCGTCGAGTACGACTTCGATGCGAGCCCGAAGCTCGCCGTCCCGGGCGACTGGAACTCGCAGGACGAGCGGCTCTACTACTACGAGGGCACGGTCTGGTATCGCCGCAAGTTCGACTACACGCCGACCGCCGGGCGGCGGGTGTTCGTGCACTTCGGGGCGGCCAACTACCAGGCGGACGTGTATCTGAACGGCCGCAAGCTCGGTCGCCACGTCGGCGGCTTCACGCCGTTCCAGTTCGAGATCACCGGCATGCTCGCCGCACGCGGCAACTCGCTCGTGGTCAAGGTCGACAACACGCGCCGGGTCGAGGGCATACCGACGGTCAACACCGATTGGTGGAACTACGGGGGCTTGACGCGCGACGTGACGATCGTCGAGACGCCGGCGACCTATATTCGCGACTATGCCGTGCAGCTGGCGGCGGGTTCCAGCGACCGAATCGCCGCGAGCGTCCAGCTCGACGGTGCGAAGGCGGCGGGCGTGGGCGTGACGCTGTCGATTCCCGAAGCCGGCATTCGCGTTCGCACGCTGAGCGACGCACGTGGCATCGCGACGTTCGACGTCGCAGCGCGCGCCATCGAAATGTGGTCGCCGCGCAATGCGCGTCTCTACGATGTCGAGCTCGCGACCGACGATGATCGGATCAGCGAGCGCATTGGCTTTCGCAGCATCGCCGTGCGGGGCGCGGACATCCTGCTCAACGGCGCGCCGGTATTTCTGCGCGGAATCTCGCTGCACGAGGAGAATCCGCTGCGCGGCGGGCGCGCGCATTCCGATCAGGACGCGCGGCTGCTGCTGGGCTGGGCGAAGGAGCTCGGCTGCAACTTCGTGCGGCTCGCGCATTATCCGCACAATGAGCACATGGCGCGCGTCGCGGACGAGCTCGGCCTGATGGTGTGGGCGGAGGTGCCGGTCTACTGGACGATCCAATGGGAAAATCCCGAAACGCTGGCGAACGCAAAGAGCAGCTGAGGGAGCTGATGCTGCGCGATCGCAACCGCGCGAGCGTCATCGTCTGGTCGGTCGCGAACGAGACGCCTGTCGGCGCACAGCGCACGCAGTTTCTCCGGACGCTCGTCGAGTCCGCGCGAGCGCTCGATGCGACGCGCCTCGTATCGGCCGCGCTCGAGGTGCGCCGCGATCCAGCCGATGCAGACCATCGCATCGTCGACGATCCGTTCGGCGCATACATCGACCTGCTGAGCTTCAACCAGTACGTCGGCTGGTACGACGGGCTGCCGGACAAGCTGCCGCGGATCCGCTGGACGTTCGGCTACGACAAGCCGGTCGTGATCAGCGAGTTCGGCGCGGACGCCCTGCAGGGCCGACACGGTGATCGTCTCACGCGCTTCAGTGAGGAGTACCAGGAAGACCTGTATCGCCAGACACTCCTCATGTTGCAGCGACTGCCGCAGTGGCGCGGCACGACGCCGTGGATTCTCGCGGACTTCCGCTCGCCGCGCCGCCCGCTGCCCGGCGTGCAGGACGGCTGGAATCGTAAGGGCCTGATCAGCGACAAGGGCGTGAAGAAGAAGGCGTTCTATGTGCTGCAGAATTTCTACAGGAACATCGCACAGCGTGAAGATGCAGCGGTGGTCGGCCACGAAACGATCGATGCAGGGCACACGCTCGCGCTCATGGAGAAAGTCGCTGACTGGCAGCTCGCGCATCTCGAGCCGGTTGCATCCATCAAGGTCATGCGAGAGGAAACACGCAGTCCTCGCAGCTGGCAGCAAGGAGCGTTCTACGCAGGGCTGACCGCGCTTGCCGAGCGGAGCAAATCGACTCGCTTCCGCGACGCCGTGCTCGCACACGGGCGCAGCACCGGCTGGCAGCTGGGCGATCGCCGCTATCATGCGGACGATCATGTCATCGGGCAGAGCTATCTATGGGCGGCGACGCACGGCGCCGGACAGGACGCGATCGCCCCGTTGCGCAAACGCTTCGACGAGATCCTCGCGGATCCTCCGCGCGGCAGTCTTGCGGCTCATGCATCGGAGCAATGCTGGGACCGCTGGTGCTGGTGCGATGCCTTGTTCATGGCGCCGCCGGTGTGGATCGGGCTTGCGGCGGCGACGGGCGAACGACGCTATGCGAGTACGCGCACGCCGAGTTCAAGGCAACCAGAGACTACCTCTACGACCGTGAGGAACATCTCTTCTATCGGGACAGCCGTTTCTTCGAGCAGCGCGACAGCAACGGCAGGAAGCTGTTCTGGAGCCGCGGCAACGGCTGGGTCTTCGCGGGCATCGCGCGAGTTCTGGAGCGTCTGCCTGCAAGTGACCCGGCGCGGCCGATGTATGAAGAGCTGTTCAAGGAGATGGCAGCGAAGCTGAAGGCCGTACAGAAACCCGACGGGTATTGGGCGCCATCACTGCTTGCCGCGCCGGAAGCAACGCCACCGGAATCGAGCGGCACTGGCTTCTTCGTCTACGGTATGGCGTGGGGTATCGCGGCGGGTCTGCTCGATCGACAGGAATACGAGCCGGTCGTACGACGCGGTTGGCGCGCACTGGAGCGAGCCGTCCAATCTGACGGCATGCTTGGCTGGGTCCAGCAAGTCAGCGATCGTCCCGAACAAGTTGCGCCGAGCGATACGCAGTTTTACGGCGTCGGCGCATTCCTGCTCGCCGGCTCCGCTGTTCACGATCTGTATCGTGCTACGACGGCGCCCAGTCGATGAAACTGTTGATGGACAGGCGACCGGTCGAGGGGTTCGGGTCCGGGACGAAGCCGGCCTCGATGCAACCCGAGTGCAGCGAGTTGCGTCGATAGACCAGCAGACGGTTGAAAACGCCGTCCTGTTTTGCGATCTGCTCGAACAGATCGGTGCTGCCGTTGATGTATCCCGGCCCGGGCGCCGCAGGGCCCGAATGTTCCTCGTCCAGCGCCCGCGAGTACTCCGCTCGGCGCGCCTCGTCGATGGATTCGAACCCAGTTCTGCGGTGGCGGTAGAACGCAGTGCCGCCGAGATCCGCTTTGAACAGATAGTGAATGGTCGCCAACCCGGATTTCGCGAACGAATCGACGTGCGGGATCCGCTGCGGCGGCGCCAGCTCCTTCGCCGGTGTCGTGATCAGCGAGTAGTGGCACATGGAGAGCGTGAACGCCCCCTCCCGCATGCCGAGACAGTCGAGTAGCGCACTCCTCAGTCGCGTGAGAAGCAATTGTTGGTATGCGGGCGGCGCCTCGGCCCTGATGCCTGGAAAGTAGCGGCTGCGCACCGTGAACGGTCGCGCACACGCGTCCGCGACCAGCGCCTCCGCGTTGGCGACGAAGTTGTCGACTACGAGCAAGGGCGCGCGCTCGGCGCCGATCGCCAGCTGGCACAGACGCAGGTCGGGATGCAGGTCGAGGTTCATGGCGCCTCGATCTCGCCGGCCTACCGATCAGATGTCAAGCGC
>CAWISC010000074.1:0-92300 GCA_963838635.1 uncultured Gammaproteobacteria bacterium
ATACTGAACCATGTGGCTCAGTATGCAGCATCCGAATTGGCGGATGCAAGGGAAGGCCGAGCGCGCGTCGCCTTGAGCAGCTCCAGGAGAACGCACACGCTTTCACGCACGCGGCGCCGGCGCTTCGCCCTAGACGCCGCGAGGCGCGGTCCGCTTGTGGTAGTCGAGCGGGAAATTTTCCCGCGCTCAGTTCAAGAAATGGTTGCGCGAGTCGCGGTCATGCACCGTCAATGCAGCCTAGGGGATCCACCTAAGGCCACTGTCCAGTTCGCCCGCTGCGCTGCCGCGGGCATTCTGGCTGCGGACCGCGCCCCGTGTCGCTTTGTCGCGGGCACCCCTCCCGGTAGTGACGTGCGCTCGCGGCTCGGGGTGCGGTTCAATTCCGCTAGAAGCCGGCAGTCAGTCGCAGCGCCCTCGCCGCGTCGACGAAGCCGAAGCCCGAGTCGAAGTCGAAGCCCCTCGAGTTCGGAATTGCGATCGGTCCCGTCACGCGCCCCGCTCGCAACCGGATGTCCTGCCGGACTGCCGACAGTCGCAGCGATATGTACATCACGTCCGGTCGCAACTGCTTCGGGCCGATGAAGCGTTTGCCGGCGGCGATGTCGCGTGCGCGCTGATCGAGCATCAACGCACCGATCGCCGCGACATGCGGCGCCGACGCGGAGGTGCCGAAGAAGTTCGGGAAGCCATCCGGTTCGGTCGATCCGGGAATCGGCGCTGGAATGTCCGCGATGAAGAACGTCGTGTTGCCGCCGTCCGGGCCGGTCAGGCCGGGCTTTATCCGGATCAGCGGGAACGGAAAGCGTCGTCCGCTCTTGTCGAAGAGAATCGGCACGCCGCCCGCCGACGAGAACAGTTCGAGGCACGCCGGTGCGCACTCAGGCTTGTTCTGCGGCCCGAACGCTGCAGTGTTGTACCAGGGAGCTGCGCCGACAGCCTCTGCGCCCGCCGCATTCGCGTGGCCGTACACCGTACCGCTTTGTGTGTCGTGCTCCTCGACGATCATCAAGCCATTGCCCAGGTCGAACCACACGTACTTCATTCGGCGCGGCGCCGGTCCGGAGAACAGCTCGATCGCGATGTTCGCGTGCACGTCCTCTTCGCTGTCGTTGATCAGCACCGGAACTTCGACGGCATCGACGCCTTCGTTACGATCGACACCCGGGAACTGGCATACCAACGCCTCGGGATCGTCGTCGCACAGCGTGAACGGGTTGCCGCTGTCGTCGACGAAGTAGATGTCCAGGTCGCTGGCCGAGCCTGTGCCGTTCACGGAGAACCACGGCTGATCCCATTGAAAGGACAGCAGCGAAGCGCTGCCCGCCTGCGCAGTGATGCCTTGCAGATCGTCGACAGCCTGGCCCGCGGCGAAATCGTGAAGCACGCCGCCGCCGGCGCCTTCGCTTCCGGACCTGCGGAATGTGGATTCGTAGGACTGCCGTGCCTGATTACCCGCCGATGAGAAGTACGCGACGCCGCGTGACTTCACACGATCGGCAGCCTGCGCGATCGGACCATCGAGGAACATCGGCTCGGCGAAGTAGATGACATCGTCGACGATGATCTTCGAGCCGGCGTCGGCCAGCGCAACGATGCCGGCAGCGAAATCCTCAGCGCTCTCGAATGCGGTGTAGAACGCCAGCGACGAAGCCGGCGCGACGTCGTGGATCAGCTGCATCATCCCGCGCCCTTCGTCGGCACAATCGGACGACGGCGTGGGCGACAGATCCTTCAGTACCAATATATCCTGCGGCAGATCTCCACTGGCCTTGTCTTGCGGTGCTGTCGTGAATGGTTCACCCGGTACGAGCGCGCCTTCCGAGCAGTTGTAGCTGTCGGACATCACGCCGACCCGCACTCCGCGCCCATTGACGTTGAAGCGCTGCCGCGCGACGTCGCTACGCTGCGAACGGTCGCCCTGGCTCGTCGTCAGTCCGACATGCGTCCGCGCCATCGAGGGACGCATGAACCGCAGCGACGGAATCGTGCTCATGTCCGACAGCGCCTCGACCGGCACGCGACCTGTTACGGCATTACCGTGCACCGCTGCAGCGATCATCCCTTTTGCGACCAACTCGGTGCGTAATGCGTTGACGTCTCCGTCTGCATACGCGCTGACCGCGACGTATCGGTCGCGTACTGTCAGCGCCGGCAATCTGCTCACGACAGTCGATCGCGCGCGAGCACTCGGCTGCGCCTGCGACTCGGCCGCCCGTGCCAGAGATTGGAGATGTCCGCCGAGTTTGGCGGACGTGCCGGCTTTCGCCGACCTCGCGAAGTTCGCGAACGCGGTGCGCTCTTGTGTCTGTTGCGGCGGTGCCGCTGCCAATGCCGCGGCGGTCGCACTGGCGAGCGCCAGCCCGCCGAGCAAGCGGTAAATTCCTCGAGTCATCGACTTCCCTCCAGTTCAGCGTCGTTCCATTCCTCACTCCGCCTCGTTCGTATTGTTTTGCGGCTGGCGCGGACTGTACTCCGACGCTGCGCGGAGCGCTGTCATGAGTTCGTCCACGCGCTCACCGCATGGTCGCTGACGAGCGCTTGACTACATCAATGCTCATCAGTTATATAACCATTCAGTTAATCAACCAATGGGTTATGCAATGGCGATGTCCGACCGGCTCGATTCGACTTTCGCTGCGCTGGCGGACCCGACGCGGCGAGCGATACTCGCCCGCCTCGCTTCCGGCGAGGCGTCGGTCCTGGAACTCGCGGAACCGTTCGAGATGACGCAGCCGGCGATCTCCAAGCACCTCAAAGTGCTGGAGCGCGCAGGGTTGATCTCGCGCGGGCGCGATGCACAGCGCCGTCCGTGCCGCATCGAGGCCCGGCCGCTCGCCGAGGCGAACGACTGGCTGAAGGACTACCGCCGGCTCTGGGAAACCAGTTTCCGGAAACTGGACGCGGTGTTGCAGGAACTGAAGAGCTCACAGGGCAAGCGCGCCGCGAGCAAACGCAAGCGGCGTTGATAGCGCATCCGTACTCACACACGAAACGAGGAGACTGCGATGGACACCGCCGAAGACGTGAAGATCTCCACGCCGACAGATCGCGAGGTCGTGGTGACGCGGACCTTCGACGCGCCGCGCACACTGGTGTTCGATGCATACACACAGCCCGAGCTGCTGAAGCGCTGGTATGACGCACCCGGCCGCTCGCTCGTCGTATGCGAGATCGACCTGCGAGTAGGTGGCGCTTATCGCTTCCTCTGGCGCGGTGAAGGCAGGAAGGACGTCGGGATGCGCGGCGTCCATCGCGAAGTCGTGCGTCCCGAGCGTCTGGTTCGCACGGAGACATGGGAGGACTGGGACGCCGGCGAAATCATCGAGACGGTCGTGTTTACCGAGCGAGCCGGCAAGACGACGCTGACTTCGACCGGACTTTATCCATCCCGCGACGTGCGCGATGCGGTGCTGAAGGCAGGCCTCGAGAGCGGCACACGGGAAACGTATAGCCGGCTGGCCGACGCGCTAAGGAGCTTGCAGCACTCGAAGGGCGCTGCGTAGGAACGAATGCGCCATGCCCGCGCCCGATGCGCAAAAGGTGGCACTCCCCACGCAATCGGTCGAGAATGAGCCATCCGGGCCTGACGACGCGTAAGCGGTTGGGGGTTACGTGAACATCAAGCAGCTTCAACAGGGGCTCGATTACTGCGGCCGGGTCGAGGCCGTGCTCCAGACCTATCACGTGTTCCAGGCCAAGGATTCGTACCTGGTCCTGTCCTTCGCACGGGCGAAGGGTCGCAAGGGCTCGGGTTATTTCAATCTCATCGACTCGGCTGCCGTCGACTACGTGCAAGGCCGAATGGGCGGACACAGTGGCGTCACGGCGAAAGACGTCGTGCACGCCGGCCGGCGTACCAAGCACATCACAGGTCGGCTGCAGGCGCTCAACATCCTTTACGTGATGGTCGCGCTGAACCAGGCCGCCATTCAGAAAGCCGGTGAGAACCGGCAGCTGTTTTTCTCCGTGCGCAAGGCGCGACGCGCGGCTGCCTAGGTCGCGCTGTCAGGTTCGCGTCCGGCGAGTCGAGCGTTGAGTGTGCGCACTCTGTCTCCTGCAGCTGTCTGGCAGAGGAACGGGAACAGACCGTGCACGAGCGCGGCGACAGTCCCGACGGCCATCGTTGCGCCGAAGCTCCACGCGAAGCGCAGGTGCTCGAAGTACCCTTGTCCTGCGCTGCGTGGGTGTGCGAGAAACAGGCGATCGATCAATCCGGCGGCCATGACTGGAGGTGTCCCGTGTTCAGAAAGGTAGCGTTCACAATGTACCCGATCACGGATGATTCGGAAGGGAACTCGATCCTGTTGCAACAGTTGAAGCCGAAGGAGAAGCAGTAGATGAAGTGCATCCTTGCCGGTGTTGCCGTGCTGGTCGCAGCCTCCGCCGCCAGCGCACCCGTCATAGATGAGGACGCGCTGAGAGCGTCGCTGAAGAAAGGCACGGTCAAGGTCGTCAGCATCGCAAGGCATCTCGGGCCGCCCGAGGTGCCCGAGGGCGCGTTTGCCCGCGCGTGCCGGGGCTGGAAACTGACTGAAGCTCAGGTACTGAGCTTCTTCGCGCAGGCGAGCGCGATCAGCCCGGACGAGTTGCGCTCTTCTTATTCGGTTCTTCCCTGCCAGTACTCCGGATCGATTTCGATCGGCGCAGCGCGCTACCAGTTCTCGATCAACATCGGCCGCTTCGGTTTCATCCGCGGCGCATCGGCCGACAGCGTCGCGCTGTTCGGCTGCGAGAACGGCTGCAAGGAATTGTTCGCGATCGACGCTTCAGGCACCTGATCGATCGACTTGCCGCCGCTCACTTGCGGCGCGTGTATTCGTACTCGACGGCGAGCCACCGACGCGCGGAGCCATCAGCCTGTACCCAGTACTGGCGCACGAATTCGTGATCGTCGTTCTCACGCACGATCTCGAGATTCGAGCGGATCATGCGACCTTCGACCTCGCGGCCGAGCCCGACGAACGCGAGGCTTTCGAAGTGCATCGTCAGTTTGCCCTCCGACTCGTTCGCGAAGCTGTACGCCGGCATGATTCCGACCGGAAAGCGCGTGTCCATGGAAACGTACTGCCAACGCCCTTCCAAGCGGCTGTAGTACTGATACGCGAGGCGTTTGAAGTCGGCATCTGCGCGCCCGCATCCGGGTGCATCACTTCCTCCATGTACAGGCCCACCATCTTGCGATCGGCCACGAGGTGGTCAGTGATCATCGGCTGCGCGTCCGGGGTCGGCCGGAACGTCGCCTTCACCGTCCATGTGCCCGTGCGACGCTTCAGCTGTTGCTCCTCGGGCCCGGGCTGCTGCATGCGTTCGGCAGCGCTCGGTGCAGCTGATTTCACGTCGGTGGCGGCCGACGAGGAGAGTGGCGCGAAGAGCGCGAGAATGACTGCAATACCGATGCAACGATGCATGGGCGTGAGCCTCCTAGCGGTTGACCAGTTCCATCAGTGAGTCGGGATAACGCGCGCCGGCGATTGCATCCGGCGGAAGCAGGTCGTCGATCGCGCGGACTTCTTCATCTGACAATGTGATGCGCGCCGCTGCAGTGTTTTCTTCCAGTCGCGAGCGACGTTTCGTGCCGGGGATGGGCACGATGTGCTCGCCCCTGCCGAGCACCCAGGCCAACGCGAGCTGCGCAGGCGTGCAGCCTCGCTTGCTCGCGAGTTGCGTCACGGCGTCGACCAGTTTCATGTTCTGTGCGAGGTTGTCGCCCTGAAATCTCGGCAGGCGACGGCGCATGTCGTCGCTTGCGAGCGCGTCTGTCGAGCGAACGGTGCCCGTCAGAAAGCCGCGTCCGAGCGGACTGAAGGCGACGAACGTCACGCCGAGCTCCTTGCAGGTCGCGAGCGTGCCGTTGTGCTCCGGGTCGCGCGTCCACATGGAGTATTCGCTTTGTAGTGCCGAAATCGGATGGACTGCGTGCGCTCGTCGCAGCGTCTCAGCGCTCACTTCGGAGAGTCCGAGGTAACGCACCTTGCCGGCGCGAACGCAGTCGGCCATCGCACCCACGGTGTCTTCGATCGGCACCGCCGGGTCGGCGCGATGCAGGTACCACAGGTCGATAGTCTCGACGCCGAGGCGCTTCAAGCTCGCGTCGCACGCCGCGCGTGCGTACTCGGGCCGTCCATCGATACGCCGCTTTTTCGCCTTCTCGCGATCGGCCACGAAACCGAACTTGGTAGCGAGCACCGCCTGCGAGCGTCTACCTTGCAAGGCGCGACCGACCAGGCGCTCGTTCTCGTGCGGACCGTAGATGTCGGCGGTGTCCAGGAAGTTCGCGCCGATGTCGAGCGCGCGGTGGATCGTAGCGATCGATTCCTGCTCGTCACGCTCCGCGTGCTCGCCGTAGCCTTCGCTCATGCCCATGCAGCCCAGGCCGATCGGAAAGAGTTGCGGGCCGTCGCGGCCGAGTTTGCGATTCATGGGTGCTCTCCTGCGGAAACGAGCGAGCCAATCGACGATCGACTCTAGACTAGAGCAGGCGTCCGTCGAAGGTGAAGGGCCGCTCCGTTACCAGTGTGACAGCTCGCGCCTCCGCATGAAGCGGATTCATCACGAGATTGTGCTCCTCCGGAACGACTATCGACGGCACGCGTAACACGCACGAGCGACCGCTTTGCAGCCATTCCTGCCCGGCAGCTCGCGTGAGATCGATGTCCTCCAACTCACGGCTGCGCGCGCTTCCCTCCGGCCAAACGTCTCCGACACTTACATCCGCCTCGAACAAGCCGAGCATGAGATCTGCCGGCAGGGTGTCCGGATTCAGATGAGCCAGCTTCTCCAGCACGACGATCGCAGCCCCCGCGCCAAAGTAGACGACAGGTGTTCCCAGGAGGTGCCAACGTCCGGCCGCATATCGGCCACCGGCGCCGTCGAGGCCCTGTCCATGTGCCCGACGATACAAGCGCCACAGTTTCAAAGCGGCATGCCGTATTCGATCTCGCGCAGCTCCTGCTGCACACGTTGTGTGCCGATGTCGGTATCGAGCATCTGCAATGGAACTTCACCACCAAGCCCGCGGCTCGCAGTGGTCAGCCAGCGCGATGCCTTGTCGAGCTCACCGAGCACGTGCGTGGCCAGCTCGTGGATTCGTTTGATGCGCGCGAGCCGATCGGAGGCGGCCGGACCCAGCCGCGCATCAACCTCGGCCTTTCGCTGCAGTGTCCGCAACGATGTGTCCAGAATACCCGCCAGCTGCGTCCGGTCGATGCCGAGGAGCTCGGCCGTTCGATCGAGCTCCGCCAACGGCAGACCTTTGCGAACTTCGGCAATACGCCTGCTCAGCGCGGATTTAGCGGCCGTGCGCGCCGCAGCCTTGTGTGCCCTGCCCGTCTGCACCTGCGAACTACGTCTGGCGGTCATAACACACCCAGTGACAGATGTCGTGAAGACGTACGCCACATGTCGCAGAGGGTCCAGCTCGAGCGCAGTCAACCGAAGTCGGCGGCGCGGCCGCTCGCTATAGATACCTTCAGGCGATCAGTCAGTGGAGGCTAGGGTCGGAATCGAACCGGCGTAGACGGCTTTGCAGGCCGCTGCATGACCACTCTGCCACCTAGCCAGGTGGGCGTGCGCGAGCGCAATTGCTGCGCCCGTGAAGCGCAAAACCCCGGGAGCTGCCCGGGGTTTTACTCAAAAGCTGGAGCGGGAAACGAGGCTCGAACTCGCGACCTTAACCTTGGCAAGGTTACGCTCTACCAACTGAGCTATTCCCGCTTGGGTTGCCGGACACGGGTCCGGCCGAACGGGCGATATTCTAGGGCCGACCGACCTACTGTCAAGGCAAGGGAGCCCAGGTCAGCGATCGCCCGAGCGCATCAGCTCCGGCCAGGCCGCGCGCAGGTATACGATCATCGACCACAGCGTCAGCGCCGCCGCAGCAACCAGGCAAAACACGCCCAGCTCGGGCGCCGGGATGAACCAGACGTCGCTCCGGAACAGCATCATCGACAGGCCGGTCATCTGGAAAATCGTCTTGAGCTTGCCCACCGCCGACACTGCCACTTTGCCGCGCGCGCCCATCTCCGCCATCCATTCGCGCAGCGCGGAGATCGTGATCTCGCGGCCGACGATCACCGCGGCCGTCAGCGTGATCAGCACGTGCGGATCGAACTTGGGGAAGCGCATCAGGGGCGGTGGCTGACTGACGAGCAGCACCAGCGCGACCGCGACCATCAACTTGTCGGCGACGGGATCGAGGAATGCACCGAGCGCCGAAGTCTGGCCCAGCTTGCGCGCGAGGTAGCCGTCGAGGGAGTCGGTCACCGCCGCCGCGATGAATACGATCGCCGCCGCGGGGTTCGACCATGAATACGGCGCGTAGAAGAGGATGACGACCAGCGGGATCATTACGATCCGCGCCACTGTCAGGTAATTCGCGATCGGAAACTTCACTGGGGAGCGATTGTAAGGAATTTCAGCCCGTCGCGTGCAAAGTGTCGTAGATCGACTGTGCGAGCTTCCTGCCGATGCCATGCACCTTCGCCAGGTCATCCACGCCGGCGCGCACGACGCCCTGCAACCCGCCGAACTGTCGCAACAACTCACGGCGCTTGCGCGGGCCGAGTCCCGGCACCGTTTCCAGCACGGAATGCGTGCGTGCTTTGGCCCGGCGTTGACGGTGACCGGTGATGGCGAAGCGATGAGCCTCGTCGCGGATGCGCTGGATCAGATGCAGCGCCGGCGAATCGGGGGGAAGAACGCGCGGCGTTTCTTCGCCGGCGAGGAACAGGCGTTCCTGCCCTGGCCGCCGGTCTGCACCCTTCGCGACGCCGGCGATGCAGACACCTTCGATCTCGAGCTCCTGCAAGGCGCTGATCGCTTCCGCGAGCTGCCCCGGACCGCCGTCGATCAATAGCAGGTCGGGCAGCGGCGCCTCCCCTTTCTTGATCCGCGCATAGCGTCGCGATAACGCCTGGCGCATGGCGCCGTAATCGTCGCCCGGGGCGAGGCCTTCGATATTGAAGCGGCGATAGTCGCTCTTGAGCGGCCCCTCCGGACCGAACACCACGCACGAAGCGACGGTCCGCTCACCCATGGTGTGGCTCACGTCGAAACATTCCATGCGCTTCGGCGGCGCGCTGAGCCCGAACACCTCGGCGACGGACTGGAGTTGCTCGGCGGTAGTCGCTTCGGTCGCGCGACGCATGTTGAGCCCGAGCTCGGCATTGGTGCGCGCCATGTCGAGCCACCGCGCGCGCACGCCGCGCACGCCGGAGCGAATCCGCACGGTCCGCTCCAGTCGCTCCGACAAGGTGGCTTCGAGCAGGTCCGCGTCCTCGATCGGCTGACTGATGAGGATCTCGCCGGGCGCGTCGCGGCCCAGGTAATACTGCGAGAGGAAGCCCGAGAGCAGCTCGCTTTCCTCCGCAAGCCCGGCGCGCGGAAAGAAATTCGTGCTGCCGAGGTTGCGGCCGCCGCGCACGAACACGATCGAGACGCAGTGACCGCCGCCGCGCGAAACGAGGGCGACGGCATCGATGTCCTCGGTCACGTTACGCGTCACCGACTGCGTCGAGTGAATCGCCTTGATGCCGTTGATCTGGTCCCGCAGGCGCGCGGCGCGTTCGAACGCGAGCTGCTGGGCGGCCTCCTCCATGCGTTGCGCGAGATCGTCGATCAGCTCCGCCCCGCGCCCTTCCAGGACCTTGATCGCGTCCTCGACGTCCTGCTTGTAGTTCTCGACCGAGATCAGGCCGACGCACGGGCCCGAGCAGCGCTTGATCTGGTGCTGCAGACACGGGCGCGAGCGGTTGGCGAAAAACGAGTCGCTGCATGGACGCAGCAGGAACAACTTCTGCAGCAGCAATACGGTTTCGCGGGTCGCGCGCGCGTTCGGATAGGGGCCGAAGAATCGCCCCGGGAGCTTGCGAGTGCCGCGATAGAAGGTGATCCGCGGGTAGTCCTGCTCGGTCGTGACGTACAGATACGGGAAGCTCTTGTCGTCGCGGAGTGTGACGTTGTAGCGCGGCCGATGCCGCTTGATCAGGTTGTACTCGAGCAGCAGCGCCTCGGTCTCCGACGCCGTCGCCGTGACTTCGATGCTGGCGATCTGCGCGACCATCGCCATGGTCCTTCCACCATGGGCTTTGCTGCCGGAGAAATAAGTACTGACGCGATTCTTCAGGTTGCGCGCCTTGCCCACGTACAGCACTTCGCCGTCCGCGGCGAGCATGCGATACACGCCGGGTCGCTGGCTGAGGTTGGAGAGGAAGGGCTTGGGATCGAAGGCGCTCATGTGCGCCTCATTTTAACGCCCGTCCAGGAGCTTGCGGGCGCGGGCGAACACGTCGACGAACATCTGTTCGGTCAGGCGCCGCGTCTGCGTGTTGTAGCGGCTGCAATGATAGGAGTTCATCAGGATCTGCCCCGTCGGCAGCTCGTGCTCCGCCGCGTGCGCGAACTTGTACTCGGACGGCTTGAGGGCCAGCGCACGCAGCGCCGCGTTATGAGCGATCGAACCGAGAGCAAGGAGCAGCGGCGGCATCGGCCGACGACTCAGCTCCGCTGTCAGATACCGATTGCAGGCGCGGATCTCCGCCGGCGTGGGCTTGTTCTGCGGCGGCACGCACTTCACCGAGTTCGTGATGCGGCAGTCGAGCAGCTTCAGACCGTCGTCGCGCGAAGTCGACTCGGGCCGGCTTGCGAAGCCGAAACGATGGAGCGTGCGATAGAGGAGCAGGCCTGCGTGGTCGCCCGTGAACGGTCGGCCGCTGGCGTTCGCTCCATGAAAGCCCGGTGCGAGGCCGACGATGATCAGTCGCGCCTTCGGATCACCGAAAGGCGCGACCGGTGCGCAGTAGTAGTCGGGATGTTCTTCGCGACCTGCAACGAGAAAGCGCGCGAGACGCGGGCAATCCGTGCAGGTGCGATCGAAGATTACGCCGTCGGACGGCCACAATTGCTGAGCCACCCGCGCAGTTTACCCTCCTACGGCGTGCGCCTTGTGGAACTGCGCCTCTTCCGTCGAGCCCTTCATCGCCGTCACCGACGACTGACCGGCCGTGACCGTCTGCGTCACGTCGTCGAAGTAGCCCGCGCCCACTTCGCGCTGGTGCTTCGTCGCCGTGTAGCCGTCTTTCTCGGCGGCGAACTCCTGCTCCTGCAGCTGCACGTATGCCGCCATCTGCGACGCCTTGTAGCCGCGCGCCAGCTGGAACATCGAGTAGTTGAGCGCGTGGAAGCCCGCCAGCGTGATGAACTGGAACTTGTAGCCCATCGCGCCGAGCTCGCGCTGGAACTTCGCGATCGTCGCGTCGTCGAGCTTCTTTTTCCAGTTGAACGACGGCGAGCAGTTGTAGGCCAGCATCTTGCCCGGGAATTTCTGGTGGATCGCCTCGGCGAACGTCTTGGCTTCGTGCAGGTCCGGGTGACCGGTCTCACACCAGATCAGGTCGGCATAGGGCGCGTACGCGAGGCCGCGCGCAATCGCCTGGTCGAGGCCGGCGTTCACGTAGAAGAAGCCTTCGCTCGTGCGGCCCTTGTTCTCGATGAACGGCCGATCGCGCTCGTCGACATCCGAAGTCAGCAGGTTCGCCGACTCCGCGTCCGTGCGCGCAACCAGCACAGTGGGGACGCCACAGGTGTCGGCAGCGAGGCGTGCCGCTGCGAGCTTGCTGATCGCCTCGGAAGTCGGCACGAGCACCTTACCGCCCATGTGGCCGCATTTTTTCGCAGACGACAGCTGGTCCTCGAAGTGCACACCGGCAGCGCCCGCTTCGATCATGCCCTTCATCAGCTCGAACGCGTTCAGCACGCCGCCGAAACCCGCTTCCGCATCCGCGACGATCGGCTTCAGCCAGTCGACCGAGTCATTGCCCTCGGCGTGGTAGATCTGATCCGCACGCACGAGCGTGTTGTTGATGCGGCGGACGACCGACGGCACGGAGTTCGCGGGATACAGCGATTGGTCCGGATACATCTCGCCGGACAGGTTGGCGTCGCCCGCGACCTGCCAGCCCGACAGATAGATGGCGTCCAGCCCAGCCTTGACCTGTTGCATCGCCTGGTTGCCGGTCAGCGCGCCAAGCGCATTGACGAACGGCTTCTCGTGCATGAAGCGCCAGAGTTTTTCGGCACCTAACCGCGCGAGCGAATGTTCGATGTGCACGCTGCCGCGCAGGCGCACGACGTCCTCGGCCTTGTAGGGCCGCTCCACGCCTTTCCAGCGCGGGTTGGTTTGCCATTCTTTGCGAAGTTGCTCGGCAGCGGGTGTGGTCATTGAGGTTCTCGCTTCAGTTGATTTCTTGGTACGCCGGCAAGGTGATGAAGGTCCCAAACTCGGGCGCGGTGGTAATCCGATCGATCAGCGCGGCGGCGGCTTCGTAGTTGCCGGCCGCATAGGCTTGCGCACCGAAGGTTGCGGCGAGCTTGTCGAGCTCCTCACGCACGACCTTGCGGAACAGTTCGACAGTCACTTTGCGACCGTCGTCGAGCTTGCCGGCAGGATGCTTGATCCATTGCCAGATCTGCGCACGCGAGATCTCGGCAGTGGCTGCGTCTTCCATCAGGTTGTTGATCGGCACGCAGCCGAGCCCGCCGAGCCACGCGGCGATGTACTGAATCGAAACGCTGACGTTGGAGCGCAGGCCGGTCTCGGTAATCGTTCCCGGCGGAATCTGCAACAGGTCGCGCGCACTGATCTCGACATCCGCCAGCGTCTTCTGCAGCTGGTTCGGCGTCGGCATCAGCCGGTTGAATATCTCCATCGCGATCGGCACGAGGCCGGGGTGCGCGACCCAGGTGCCATCGTGACCGTCGCCCGCCTCGCGCTCCTTGTCGGCACGCACCTTGGCGAGCGCTTCTTCATTCGCCTTCGGATCGTTCTTGATCGGGATCTGCGGCGCCATGCCGCCCATCGCGAAGGCGCCGCGGCGGTGGCAGGTCTTGATCAGCAGCTTCGAATACGAGCGCAGGAAGTGCGTCGTCATCGTCACCTGCTGGCGGTCCGGCAGCACGAAATCCGGCCGGCGGCTGAATTTCTTGATGAAGCTGAAGATGTAGTCCCAGCGACCGCAGTTCAGCCCGACGATGTGGTCCTTCAGCTCGTACAGGATCTCGTCCATCTCGAACGCGGCGAGAATGGTTTCGATCAGCACCGTGACCTTGATCGTCTGCGGCGCGATGCCGAGCGTGGCTTCGGAGTGCTTCAGGACGTCCGCCCACAGCCGCGCCTCGCGATGGTTCTCGAGCTTCGGCAGATAAAAGTACGGTCCCGTGCCGCGCGCTTTGAGCGCCGCGTGGTTGTGGAACAGGTAAAGGCCGAAGTCGACGAATGCACCGGGGACCTGCTTGCCGTCGAGCAGCACGTGCTTCTCGTAGAGATGCCAGCCGCGCGGACGCACGAGCAACGTCGCGATCTGCGGGTTGAGGCGATACTGCTTGCCGTCCGGATTCGTGAAAGAGATTTCGCGGTTCACGGCATCGCGCAGGTTGATCTGACCCTGCACGACGTTGTCCCAGGTCGGCGTCAGCGAGTCTTCGCAGTCCGCCATGAAGACTTTCGCGCCCGAGTTGAGCGCGTTGATGACCATCTTGCGATCGGTCGGGCCGGTGATTTCGACGCGTCGATCCTGCAAATCGTCGGGAATGCGGGTGACGCGCCACTGCGCTTTGCGCACGTCGGCGGTCTCGGGAAGGAAATCGGGTAGCACGCCGTCGTCGAGGCGCTTCTGCAGCGTTGCGCGTGCAGCCAGCAGGTCGGTGACGCGATCGCCGAAGCGCCGTGTCAGATCGGCTACGAACTCGAGGGCGGCCGGCGTGAGCACGGATTCATAGCCGGGCTGCATCGGGCCACGGATTTCCATCCCGGCGGGCACGGTCCGATTGTTCGCCATTTGCTCACCCCCATTACGCAGGTCGGCACCATAGCTTTTTCCGAGGTGCGGGTAAAATATATGATGAGTTGGTAATTGATATTTGATACATATGGCACATGGAGCTCCGACACCTGCGCTATTTCATAGCCGTTGCTGAAGAAAAGCACATGACCCGGGCCGCGAAACGGCTCGGCATCCAGCAGCCGCCGCTGAGCATGCAGATCCGCGCACTGGAACAGGAGCTGGAGGTACAGCTGTTCCGCCGCCAGCCGCGCGGCGTCGAGCTGACCGACGCCGGCGCCGCTTTTCTCGATCGCGCTCGCGTGATTCTCGACCAGGTGGACCGCGCCACCGCCACGACGCGTCGCACGGCGCGCGGCGAACAGGGTCGCGTCGTCGTCGGCTTCACCAGCTCGGCGCCCTTCCACCCCTTCGTGCCGCGCGTGATCCGGGCGTTTCGAGAAATGTCCCCGCTCGTCTCGCTCGTGCTCGAAGAGAGCGGCAGCAGCGAGCTGGTGCAGGGACTGCACAACGAGGAA
The DNA here is from genome assembly GCA_963838635.1 of uncultured Gammaproteobacteria bacterium. Taxonomy (GTDB): domain Bacteria; phylum Pseudomonadota; class Gammaproteobacteria; order Steroidobacterales; family Steroidobacteraceae; genus Steroidobacter. Next base: position 14,354 of record CAWISC010000074.1, read on the forward strand.
ATCGACGCAGCCTTCATTCGCTCGCCAGTCGCGGACGTCGTCGGGCTGACCGTACGACCCCTGCTCCAGGAGAATATGGTCGTCGCGCTCCCGGAGGGACATCCTCTAGCCGGCGGTGGGCGCAAGAAGAAGACGGCGCAGGGTCGCACGACGTCGCTCGCACTCGCGGATCTCGCCGCCGAAACTTTCATCCTGTACAAGCGCCCCGGCGGTCCCGGTCTGTACGACACGATCATCACCGCATGCCGAGGCGCTGGTTTCAGTCCTCACGTCGGGCAGGAGGCGCCGCGCATCATCTCGACTCTGAATCTGGTTGCCGCCGGCCTGGGCGTTTCGCTCGTACCGGAGTCGCTGCGTCGCTTGCAGATGGACGGCGTGGTCTACCGCAAGCTGGCGGACAATGCCCACCTCACCGCACCGCTGATTCTCGCCTGCCGGCGCGGCGAGAACGCAGCTTCAGTGCAACGCTTCATCGATCTCGTACAGAGCACGGCCGAGCACATCGATACCGAGAGCGAGCCGGGCTGATGTCCGTCGTGCTGTTGTTCAACAAGCCATTCCAGGTGCTCACTCAGTTCACGAGCACGGATGGCAAGGCGACGCTGCGCGACTTCATTCACGCGCCGGACATGCGCCCCGCCGGTCGTCTCGACTACGACAGCGAAGGCCTCGTATTGCTGACGAGCGACGGCGCTCTGCAAGCGCGACTCGCGGACCCGCGCTGGAAAACCGAGAAGACCTACTTCGTGCAGGTCGAAGGCGAGCCGGATGAAGCTGCGTTGTCGAGCCTGCGGCAAGGCGTGATGTTGAATGACGGCAAGACATTGCCCGCGTCCGCGCGTCGCGTGGATGAGCCGGCGTGGTTGTGGCCACGCGATCCGCCGATCCGCTTTCGCAAGGCAATTCCGACGAGCTGGATCGAGCTGACGATTCGAGAGGGGCGGAATCGGCAGGTGCGGCGGATGACCGCGGCGGTTGGGTATCCGACGTTGAGGTTGATTCGATGGTCGGTTGGGGAGTGGACGTTGGAAGGGCTGGCGCCGGGTCAATTCGTCAGGCTAAAGCCGACCAGAGTCGGGATTCGTTTCAGCTCAGCCTGACAGCTCACGTTCCGGTATCCACGATACGCTTTTCGCGCAGCACGACGATCAAGACGCCGATGAGCGTGACGGCGCCGCCGGCGAGCATGCGCGCGGTGAGCTGGTCGTCCAGCAGCGTCACGCCGAAGAAGATGCCGAACAGCGGCGAGAGCAGCGTGATCGGCGACAGACTCGTCACGGGATAGCGTCCGACGAGGTAGTACCAAGCGGTGTGCGCGATCAGGCTCGACATCACCGTCGTGAAGAACAGCGCCGCCCAGCCTTCCCACGTCGCATTGCGGACCGCGCTCATCTGCCCTCCTTCGAGGATCAGGCTGAGCATCAGCAGAATCGAGCCGCCGACAAACGCGACCCACGCTTGCAGTTCGAGCGGCCGGATTCCCTTGAGCCGCTTGAGGAAGATCAGGCCGAGCGCGCTCACGAACGACGAGGCCACGACCAGCGCCAGTCCCTCCCAATACGCGAGCACGCGCGGATCGAAGCTGATGATCACGATGCCGCCGAAGGCCAGCACGATGCCGAGCGTGCGTCGCCAGCGAATGGTCTCGCCGAGAAACCAGATGGACATGAGCGTCGAGAACGGCACACCCATCTGGCTCGCGACTGCCACGGTCGCGGCGTCCTCCGTGAGAAAGATGCCGGCGAACAACAGCGCAAACGCGGCCGGCCCGGTGAGCATCACCGCGGCGAACAGATTGGTCATCTGCCCGCGATGCATCCTGAGCATCGGCACCAGGAACAGCGCCAGCGAGCCGAAGCGCAGGGCCGTGAAGAAGATCGGCGGAAACTCGCCGACGCCGATCTTGGAGGCGATGAGATTGAGCCCCCAGATCAGATTCATGAAGACGAGCAGCGCGAGGTCTCGCCCCGCCAGCGACGTGGGCTCGCCCGCACTCGTGGTGGTCACAGACATGCGGGTCGGTCAGCGCGCGTAACGGTGCTTCAGGAAAGCGTAGAGCGCGCGGACCGTCTGCGGTTCCGCGCCGACCGGCCGTCCCGGACGCTCCTTGCCGTTCCATCCATACAGATCGAGATGAACCCAGCTGCGCGCTTCCGTTACGAACCGCTGCAAAAACAAAGCGCCGAAGATCGCTCCGGAGAACGACGAGTTCGATACGTTGTTGACGTCCGCGATCTTGCTCGATAACTCGTCGTCGTAGGCGCTCCACAGCGGCATGCGCCAGACCGGATCGCCCTGTTGTGCAGCGATATCCACCAGCTCGCGGGCCAGCGTGTCGTCGGCGGTGAACAGCGCCGGAAGCTCCGGGCCGAGAGCGACGCGCGCCGCACCTGTCAGTGTTGCAAGATCGATCAGCAGATCGGGCTTCTCTTCGTCCGCCAGCGCGAGCGCATCGCAGAGGATCACGCGACCTTCGGCGTCCGTGTTGCCGATCTCGACCGTCAGCCCCTTGCGAGTCCCGAGCACGTCGCCGGGACGGTACGCATTGGCGGAAATGGCGTTCTCGACTGCTGGCAGTAACAGGCGCAGGCGCACCGGCAGCTTCGCATCCATTACGAGCTGCGCGAGCGCAAGGGCGACGGCGGCGCCACCCATGTCCTTCTTCATCAGCAGCATCGATGCGCCGGGCTTGATGTCGAGACCGCCGGTGTCGAAGCACACGCCTTTGCCGACGATGCCGACCTTTGGATGCGACGGATCGCCCCACTCGATATCGACCAGGCGTGGCGCTACAGCGGCCGCACGACCGACAGCGTGAATGGCGCAGAACCGCTCCTTGAGCAGATCGTCGCCGATGATCACGCGATGTTTCGCTCCGTAGCGACGCGCAACCTCTACGGCCGCCTGCGCCAATGCTTCCGGAGAAAGATCGTTGGCCGGCGTATTGATGAGATCGCGTGCAAGCGCAGTCGCGGCTCGCAGTCGCGCGACCTCTGCAGCGTCGGCTTCGGGCGGAGTTCGCAGGTTGACGGCTCGCTGCGGATTCGCGCGTCGATAACGCTCGAACTTGTACTGCCCGTACGCCCACCCGAACGCAAACTGCGTCGCCAAGCGGGCCGGCAATGTCTCGGCCAAATGGTAGTCGCCGTCAGGCAATCGATCGGGAATTGCCGCCGCTGCCCAGCAGCTCAGTTCTTCGCGTGGATTCCGCCGGCCGAGACCGACGACCACCGCTGATGGCCGGCCATTCGAGCCGGGTATCACCAGCAGCTTGCCGCGCTCGGCCTTGAAGCAGTTGGCAGCGCTCCAGTTCCGCGTCGATTCGTCCTGCGTCGTGCGCCACTGCTCGAGGTCATCCTCGTACAGCAGATATATAGGTATCGAACCGTGGCGTTCTTCGTTGACGGTCATCGGCGTGCGCTGGGCAGTAACGTGGGATCGCTGCAGCACGCAGGGTAGCGCAGCTTGACAAGCTCCGCAGCCATATGGTGCGATCCCCGCCGATTTTCCGGTCTCGCCTTCCCCGCCTCGCGCCCTCACTGCCGGCCGTTGATGCGTTGCGAACGCGCACATCGGACCTACGAATTCACTCGTCACGACGCGTCGGGAGCGTACATGCAGATCTATTCGCAGAAGGATGTCGACAAGAAGGCGCTGAAGGGCGCTCGCATCGCCATTCTCGGCTACGGCAGCCAGGGCCGTGCCCATGCACTCAATCTCAAAGACAGCGGCTTCGACGTCATCGTCGGCGTCCGCAAGTCGGGCGCCAGCTGGGCCAAGGCGAAGAAGGACGGATTGAAGGTCGCGGAGCCCGTCGACGCAGTCGCCGACGCGGCGCTGGTGGCGTTTCTGACCCCGGACATGACGCAGAAAGACCTGTACAAAGAAGTGATCGGCGCCATCGGCAAGCGCGCGACCATCCTGTTCGCGCACGGTTTCAACGTTCACTTCAAGCAGATCAAGCCACGCAAAGACCTCGATGTCGTGCTGATCGCGCCGAAAGGTCCGGGCGACCTCGTGCGTCGCCAGTACCAGCAGGGCCGCGGCGTGCCATGCCTCATGGCGATCGGCCAGAACGCGACGGGTCGCGCGAAGGCCAATGCACTCGCCTATGCCCACGGCATCGGCGGCACTCGCGGCGGCGTGTTGACCACGACCTTCGCCGAGGAGACCGAGACCGATCTGTTCGGCGAGCAGGTGGTGTTGTGTGGCGGAGCGACCGAGCTGGTCGTGAAAGGCTTCGAGACGCTGGTCGAGGCCGGCTACCAGCCGGAAGTCGCGTATTACGAGTGTCTGCACGAGCTCAAGCTCATCGTCGACCTGCTGCACGAAGGCGGCCTGTCGAAGATGCATCGCTTCATCAGCGAGACGGCGAAGTACGGCGACCTGACGCGCGGTCCGCGCATCGTGAACAAGGCCACCAAGCGCGAGATGAAGAAGGTGCTGAGCGAGATCCAGGAAGGCAAGTTCGCGCGCCAGTGGATCAAGGAAAGCCGCAGCGGCCGCAAGAACTACACACGGCTGATGAACAAGGACCTGAAGCACCCGATCGAGAAAGTTGGCGTGAAGCTGCGCGACCGCATGCCGTGGTTGCAGCAGTCGCGCTGACGCGCAGAGCGCACCCCAGGAGCATCTCCATGCCGATCACCCAAGCGAAGTACATCTGGCACAACGGCAAGCTGGTGCCCTGGGAAAAGGCGACAGTCCATGTGCTGTCGCATGCTCTGCACTACGGCTCGACGGTGTTCGAGGGTGAACGGGCGTATGCGACGCCTCAGGGCGTCGCGATGTTCCGGCTGCGCGACCACACGCGCCGTCTGTTCGACTCAGCGAAGATCTACCGCATCGATATCCCCTACACCCAGGATGAGATCAACGCCGCGTGCAAGGAGATCATCGTCACCAATGCACTGAACCGCGGCGCCTACCTGCGGCCTTTCGTGTTTCGCGGCTACGGTGAGATCGGCGTCGCGCCGACTACGCCGCCGCCGGTCGAGACGGTGATCGCAGCGTTCGAATGGGGTGCCTATCTCGGCGCCGAGGGACTGGAGAACGGTATCGACGTCTGCGTGTCCTCGTGGACACGGCTCGCACCGAACACGATTCCGACGCTCGGTAAAGCGGCCGGCAACTACCTGTCGAGCCAGCTGATCAGCATGGAAGCGAAGCGGCTCGGCTTCGCGGAAGGCATCGGCCTGAGCGTCGACGGCACGGTGAGCGAAGGCGCCGGCGAGAATCTGTTCCTGATCCGTGACGGCGTCATTTACACGCCAACGATCGTGAACGCGATTCTGCAGGGAATCACCCGCGATACCGTAATGACGCTCGCCCGCGCGCACGGCTTCGAGGTTCGCGAGACACCGATTCCGCGCGAGCTGCTGTATCTCGCGGACGAGATCTTCCTGACCGGCACCGCGGCGGAAATCACGCCGGTCCGCTCCGTGGATCACATCAAGATCGGCGCCGGCAAGCGCGGTCCGATCACCGAAGCGCTGCAGGCCGCCTTCTTCGGCTTGTTCAACGGCAAGACTCCGGACAAGTGGGGCTGGCTGGAGCCGGCCGAGCCGGCGAAGTCGCGCGGCGTTGCCGCCGCAGGCTAATGGGGTGCTGCTGAGGGATCGCGGTCGACGATGCCTCGCTGAGGATTCGTCATCCCGCGGCGTGCCCTGCTTGGCCATGCTCAGGCGATGAAACCGAAGACACTGTTTGAGAAGGTCTGGGAACAGCACGAGGTCGCCCCCGAGACGGCGGACACGCCCGCCGTGCTGTACATCGACCTGCACCTGATTCACGAAGTGACCACGCCGCAGGCGTTCGCGGAGCTGCGCTCGCAGGGACTGAAGGTGCGGCGGCCCGACCGCACGCTTGCGACCCTGGATCATTCGACCCCGACCGATCCCGCCGAAGTCTTCGGTCGCGTGCCGATCAAGGTCGAATCCGCGGCGCGCCAGGTCCAGGCGATGGAAAAGAACTGCCGCGAGTTCGGTATCGAACTGCTCGGACTCGGCAGCGAGCAGCGCGGCATCGTCCACGTCATCGGTCCGGAGCTCGGAGCGACGCAGCCCGGCAAGACCATCGTCTGCGGCGACAGCCACACCGCGACTCACGGAGCTTTCGGCGCCCTCGCCTTCGGCATCGGTACGACGGAAGTCGGCCAGGTGCTCGCGACACAATGCCTGCTGCAGCGACGACCCAAAACGCTTGCAATCGAAGTCACTGGACGACTGCGCGAGGCGGTCACTGCCAAGGACCTCATTCTCGCGATCATCGGCAAGATCGGCGTATCCGGCGGCACCGGACAAGTCATCGAATATCGCGGCTCGGGAATCGAAGCGCTCTCGATGGACGAGCGCATGACCGTTTGCAACATGTCGATCGAAGCGGGTGCACGCGCCGGAATGATCGCACCCGACGAGACGACGTTCGCGTATCTCAAAGGTCGCCGCTTCGCACCTGAGGGCGATGCGTGGGATCGCGCCGTCGAACGCTGGCGGAATTTGCGGACTGACGCCGGCGCGCGCTACGACCGGGTCGTCGAGATGGATGCGAGCAAACTCGAGCCGATGATCACCTACGGCACGAATCCCGGCATGGTCGTGCCGATCACAGCGGCCGTGCCGGATCACCCGAGCGACGCCGTTCACGCGAAGTCGCTCGCGTACATGGGACTGCAAGGCGGCGAGCCGCTGCTCGGCAAAGCCGTGCAGGTCGTGTTCGTCGGCAGCTGCACGAATGCGCGCTTGTCAGACCTGGAGCAAGCCGCTCGCGTGTTGCGCGGCAGGAAGGTTGCAAGCGGTGTTCGCATGCTGGTGGTGCCGGGATCGCAGCAGGTCAAGCGCGAAGCCGAAGCGCGCGGGCTTGCCAAGGTCTTTACGGACGCTGGCGCCGAGTGGCGCGAATCCGGTTGCTCGATGTGTATCGGCATGAACGGCGACCTCGTGGCAAAGGGCCAGTACGCGGTAAGCACGAGCAACCGCAATTTCGAAGGCCGCCAGGGCGCCGGTGCGCGAACGTTGCTCGCGAGTCCGCTGACTGCTGCCGCCGCGGCGGTGGCCGGTCGAATCTCCGATCCGCGCGAATTCCTCGAGGCGTAACCATGCAACCGATCCGCACCCTCACCTCGCGCACCGTCGTGCTGCCGTTCACCAACATCGACACGGACCAGATCATCCCCGCGCGGTTTCTCACGACGACGACGAAGGAAGGCCTGGGCCGACAGGCTTTCGCAGACTGGCGCTACGACGCCAACGGCGCGCTGAAGCCGGACTTCGCGCTCAACCGACCGGAGGCCGCAGGCTGCGCGATTCTCGTCGCCGGGCGCAATTTCGGCTGCGGCTCCTCGCGCGAGCACGCGCCGTGGGCATTGCTGGATTTCGGCTTCCGCGCCGTCATCAGCACCGAGATCGCCGACATCTTCCGTAGCAATTCGCTCAAGAACGGCCTGCTGCCGATCGTCGTCGACGAGCAGACCCACGCCTGGCTGCTGGAGCATCCCGGCGTGTCGCTGAAGGTCGACTTGCAGGCGAGCACGCTCACGCTGCCCGACGGCACCGCAGTTCAGTTTCCGATCGAAGCGTTCTCGCGGTACTGCCTGCTGAACGGCGTCGACGAACTGGGATTCCTGCTGCAACAAGGCGACGCCATCGCGCGTTACGAGCAGACACACAGCTTAGGCGGGATTCCCGTACGTGGGCATTGAAGCAACGATCGTCGTCCTCGGCGGCGACGGCATCGGTCCTGAAGTAACGCGCGAAGGCGTCCGCGTCCTGCAGGCGATCGCCTCGCGCTACGGCCACGGCTTCAAGTTCGCCGAGCACCTCATCGGCGGCGCTGCGATCGACGAAATGCAGACCGCATTGCCGGCGCAGACGCTGTCCGCGTGCGGCACAGCTGACGCAGTGCTGCTCGGCGCAGTCGGCGGGCCGAAGTGGTCCGACCCGAACGCGAAAGTCCGGCCCGAACAGGGCCTGCTCGCGTTACGCAAAGGTCTGAACCTGTTTGCGAACCTGCGGCCGGTCACGATCCACCCCGATCTGTTCGATGTCTCGCCGCTCAAGCCCGAAGTCCTGCGCGGTACGGACATCATGGTCGTACGCGAGCTGACAGGCGGCATCTACTTCGGCGAGAAACGCCGCACCGAGGACTTCGCCAGCGACCTGTGCACCTACAGCGTCGATGAGATTCTGCGCGTCACGCGAGTTGCGGGTCGGCTCGCGCGAGCGCGCCGCAAGCGCATCGTGTCGGTCGACAAGGCCAATGTGCTCGAGACTTCGCGCCTGTGGCGCACGACAGTCGAGTCGGTGCTGCGCGCCGAGTTCCCGGATGTAGCGCTCGAACACATGCTGGTCGATTCGGCCGCGATGCATTTGATCCGCAAGCCGTCGAGCTTCGACGTGATCGTCACCGAGAACATGTTCGGCGACATCCTCACCGACGAAGCGTCGATGCTGGCGGGGTCGCTCGGCTTGTTGCCCTCCGCATCGCTCGGCGCAGGCAAGCTCGGCGTGTACGAACCGATCCACGGTTCTGCACCGGATATCGCCGGCCGCGGGATCGCGAATCCGTACGCAACGATGCTCAGTGCAGCGATGCTTTTGCGTCTTTCGCTCGACCTGCACGACGAAGCCGCGGCCGTCGAAAAAGCTGTCGCGGCGAGCATTTCCGCGGGCGTGCGAACAGCGGATATTGCAGGCAGCGGAGCCGTCGCCAGCACCTCGGACGCGGGGGAAGCCGTAGTCAGCCGGCTTCTAGGATAACTACGTAAGCTATTGAATTTGCATGGGGCTCAGATAGCCTCGGTATACACCAAAGATTCTTGCCCCAAAGCCGTTCGAGACCGGTTATGATTTCGGCCGGCGCGGGTTTCCGATCTCCTCGCGCTCAAAGCCTTCGGGCCCATTCTCCATGTCTCGACCTTCGCGGTCGGGGTATTTTTGGTGGAAACCGGGACTCGTGTCGGGTTAGTCCCCAAGGTCGGTGTCGGCTCTTCGAGCCGACGTCGCCACGACAGCAGTTCTACGTTGCCACATCCAGGCCGGCGTTTCCGCCGGCCTGTTTTTATTTGTCGCCCTGGTTTCGTGTACGCGTCGAGCCACTGCGCATAGAACGGCGGCAGGTCGGTGGACACACGCGCCGTGAAGTTCGGCGGACGTTTCTCCAGAAACGCCCGCACACCTTCCTTGCCATCCTTCACGCTCGTGTAGAACACACCGAGCGAATCGATGCGATGCGCCTCCAGCGGATGCGGCTGGGCGGCGTTGCGATACATCATCTGTCGTGTCAGTGCGATGGCGACCGGCGAGCGATTGTCGACGATCCGTCGCGCCAGCTGCCTCGCTTCATCCAGCAACCGATCGGCTGAATAGACAGCCTTCACGAGCCCGCCGCGTTTCGCCTCCTCGGCATCGAAGATGTCTGCGGTGTACACCCATTCGAGCGCCTGCTGGATGCCGACGATGCGCGGCAGAAACCACGATGAGCAGGCCTCGGGCACGATGCCGATCTTGCCGAACACGAAACCGACGCGCGCCTTGTCGGAGGCAAGGCGGATGTCCATCGCCAGCGTCATGGTCGCACCGATGCCGACCGCCGCGCCGTTGATCGCAGCGATAACGGGCTTCGCACAATCGTAGATCGCGAGCGTCACGCGGCCGCCCGTGTCGCGCACACGATGGATGATCGTCGGATCGTCCAGACGATCGTGCATGTCCGCGAGCGTCGGGCGCAGCTGCTCGTCGAGCCCGAACACATTGCCGACTGCGGACAGGTCCATGCCGGCGCAGAAGGCGCGGCCCGCACCGGTCACGATCACCGCTCTCACCGCGTCATCGGCGCTCGCTGCATGAAAGGCCTCGATCAGCTCCGCCGCCATTTGCGGTGTGAACGCATTCAGTTGCTCCGGACGGTTGAGCGTGATGGTCAGGATGCCGTCGTCCAGCTCGTAGCGGATTGTCTTGAAGTCCATCGAGGTCTTCCGTCTAGGCCGCCGCCATCGCGGCAGCGGCGCGTAAATGTTCGCGACATTCGCGCACGATGCGCTGAATCAGCTCGGCACAGGTCGGTACGTCGTCGATCAGACCGATCACCATGCCGGCGCTGATGACGCCACCGTCGACTTCTCCATTGCTGAGGGCCACCTTGCCGCGTGCGCCGGTCACCAGGTGCCGCACCTCCTCGAACTTGGCGCCGCGTTTTTCCATGGCAACCACTTCGCTCGAAACCGCGTTCTTGAACACGCGTGCTGTGTTGTGCATCGTGCGGAACATCAGGTTCGTGTCGCGCTCGCCGGCAGCGACCAGTGCCTGCTTGATGTTGTCGTGGATCGGCGCTTCCTTCGTGCACATGAAGCGCGTCCCCATGTTGATCCCCTGCGCACCGAGCGCGAGCGCCGCTGCCATGCCGCGCCCGTCACCGATCCCGCCCGAAGCGACGATCGGGACCTTCAGCGCACGCACTGCTGCCGGAAACAGAATCAGACCCGGAACGTCGTCTTCGCCCGGATGACCGGCGCACTCGAAACCGTCGATGCTGACGATGTCGATGCCGTGCCGCTCCGCCGACAGCGCATGGCGCACCGACGTGCACTTGTGAATGGTCTTGATGCCGTGCTCCTTGAGACGCGGCAGCATGTCCTTCGGGTTGTTGCCCGCGGTTTCCACGATCTTGATGCCGCTCTCGATGATCGCGCTCAGATACTCCGCATACGGCGGCGTCTTGATCGCAGGCAGGATCGTGAGATTCACGCCGAACGGCTTGTCCGTCATGCCGCGACAGCGCTCGATCTCGCGTCGCAGGTCTTCGGGTGTCGGCTGCGTGAGCGCGGTCAGGACGCCGAGCCCGCCGGCATTGGAGACGGCGGATGCCAGCTCGGCATAGCCGACCCACTGCATGCCGCCTTGAATGATCGGATACTCGATGCCGAGCAGCTCGGTGACTTGCGTTCTCATCTGGTGACTGCACCCGCGGCGGAAACCGCGACAGAGTACAGCACGTCCCCGCGAAAAGAACGCTCAGCAGAATTCGAGGCGACGCGGCTCCGTCTCGGACTGCGCTCGACGCTCGTGCACGGCCGCTGCACGCTCGAGCCCGCCATGCAGATCCCGGATGAGATCGTCAGCCGACTCGATACCGATCGAGAGCCGCAGCAGTGTGTCGGAGATGCCGGCAATACGCCGCGCCTCTTCATCCATCGCAGCGTGGGTCATGCTCGCAGGATGCGCGACCAGGCTCTCGACGCCGCCGAGCGACTCGGCCAGCGAGAAGCATTGCAGCCCGCTCAGGAACGCCCGCACGTTGCCGATCCCGCCATGGAGCTCGAAGCTCAGCATGCCGCCGAAGCCGGATTGCTGGCTGCGCGCCAACTCGTGCTGCGGATGGGAGCGCAGACCCGGATAGTAGACGTGGCGGACCGCCGGATGGCCCGCGAGCAGATGTGATACCAGCGCGGCGTTCTCGCCATGCACCCGCAGGCGTGCGTGCAGCGTGCGCAGGCCGCGCAAGGTCAGATAGCTATCGAACGGCGCACCCGTCACGCCGGTACAGTTCGCCCACCACACCAGACGCTCGTGCAACTCCGGCGTCGCGGCGACGACCGCGCCGCCGACGACATCGCTGTGACCGTTCAAGTATTTCGTCGTCGAGTGCAGCACGAGATCGGCACCCAGCGCGATCGGCCGTTGCCACACCGGCGACAGGAAAGTGTTGTCGACGAGGACCAGAGCGCCGGCTGCATGAGCTCTTTGCGACAGCGCGCGAATGTCGACGATGCGCAGGAGTGGATTGCTCGGCGTCTCGATCCAGACCAGCTTCGGACGCAGCGCCAGCGCCGCCGCGAAAGCCCGATCGTCCGTCTGGTCGACGAACTGAACCCGGATCACGCCGCGCTTGGCGAGATTGCTGAACAGGCGATACGTGCCGCCATAACAGTCGTGCGGCGCTATGAGCAGATCGTCCGATCCGAGCAGCTGCACGACCAGGTGAACCGCCGACATCCCGGACGATGTGACCACCGCACCCGTGCCGCCCTCGAGCTCGGCAAGCGCTTCTGCAAGCGCGTCGCGTGTCGGGTTACCGGATCGCGTGTAGTCGTATTTTCCTTTCTCGCCGAACGACTCGAACGCGAACGTCGAGGTGAGGTGGATCGGCGGGATGACCGCGCCGTGCTGAGTGTCCGATTCCAGCGCTGCGCGCACCGCGCGCGTCGTTCCCGACAAGTCGTGACTCATGACGCACCTCCCTGCCCTTCGAGCGCCCGTGCAAAGACCGGCTCCAGCGCAGCAGCTTCCTTCAGGAACGCATCGTGACCGTAGAGTGACGAGAGCTCGACCAGCGAAGCCTCACCGCCGAGCCGCGCTCGTAGCGAACGCAGATCGGAGATCGGGAATGAGCTGATCTTCGAGAATCCCGACGAGCGTCACCGGCACCCGGATGCGAGCTGCGTCGACGACGTGCAGGTCGATGGACTCGGACAGACACACGAACGCCTCCGGCACATAGGTGGCCGCGTAGGCATCGCCGCGGGCGAGCAGATAGGCCTCGACCGGAAACTGGAAGCGGCCGTCGATCCGCGAAGGTGCACCGTTGAAGCGCGCGGCAAACTCTTCGGGACTGCGATAAGTCGCCATCGCGAGGGCACGGGCGAGCCGCAAACCTTCCGGCGCATCGTCATTCTTCGCTGCGTAACGCACCATCGCGCGCTGGACGCTGCGCCATGCGGTCGCCATCGGATGTGACCGATCCGCGGCACTGATCGCTATCGCATGCTTCACGAGCTGCGGATACCGTTCGGCGAATGCCAGCGCGACCATGCCGCCGTAAGACGCACCAATTATTGCGGCGAGCGGCGCTGCGTGCACGTGGTCCAGGACCCGTCGCAGGATCTCTGCCTGGTCGTAGCTGCTGATCGAAGGAAAATTGGTTTGTCCGGCGCGCGGTCCGGTGGTCGCCCCGCTGCCGCCGAGGAAGTCGAGGCCGAGCACCTGGTAGCGCTCCGTGTCGAGCGCCTTGCCCGAGCCGATCACCTCGCACCACCAGCCCTTCTGGCGGGTGCCGATGTCCGCCACGGCGCGCCCCGCGGAAATACCGCCCAGCGCTGCAACCAGGGGACCGTCTGGATTTCCTGTCACACGCCAGGCGACGCGTACGCCCTCGAGGCTACCGCCGTAGTGCAGAGGAAGCGCCTGCTCCAGCTGCAGAATGCCCTCACGCATGGGCGCGACCGGTACCACTGGGGTGGCCAATCGAGCGGCATGCACATCCGGCGGGCTACGCCCGAAGCCGGCTTCGAGTAACGAACTCATTGATCGAGCACTCCATTTCCGCGCCGGCCCCGATGGCCAGACAGGTTTCGCGCATCGCTGAAACCCCACGGAGTACCCGTAGTGGCAGGTCGCCGTGACCGACCGGCCACCCCCCGTCGCAACGGAGCGCAGCCAGCTTCACAGCAACTCATCTGTCGGATCTGGCCGGCTTACGGCCACTTCCGCAGGAGTTGGCACCATTTCGAACTGGTTAGATTCGATGGTTGCCCCGGCTTCAAAGGGCCTGACCCTCAGCCGGTCTCGATGAGCGGTCCACAGTCTAGAGGCGCAGCATCGGCAGCGTCAACTTCGCACGCGCACTTTTTCCTTGAGCTCGCCGCTCCATTGTATTAACGTGCTAGTACATTATTACAAGCACTGCATTATGAAAGAGCATCGGGCAGTTACACCTCGCCAGGAGGTGCTGGCGGAACGGGCGTTATTCAGCGCCGTCCTCACTTTGCGTAGCGTCGACGAGTGCCGCGCGTTCTTTCGCGACCTGTGCACACCCGCCGAGCTGCAGGCGCTGGCGGATCGCTGGGCTGTCGTTGCCCTCCTGCAGCAGGGCGTCCCCTATCGCGAGATTTACAAGCAGACGGGTGTCAGTGTCACGACGGTCGGGCGTGTCGCTCGTTACTTGACGAATGGCAACGGCGGTTATGCGCTTGCCGCTACCCGCCTCAAAGAGCAGCGACCCACATAGAGCACTCATGGACAAATCCTCCCGCCTCAAGGTCGCGCTGCAGAAGTCCGGCCGACTGACCGACAACTCGCTCGACCTGCTGGTCCGCTGCGGCCTCAAGTACAGCCGCGGCAAGGACCAGCTGATGTGCTACGGCGAGAACATGCCGCTCGACGTGCTGTTCGTGCGCGACGACGACATTCCCGACCTGGTGCAGCAGGATGTCTGCGACCTCGGCATCGTCGGGTTGAACGTCATCGAAGAGAAACGCCTCGCGTTCAAGGCGCGCGGCATCGAGCCGCCGTTCGAGCAGCTGATGGTGCTCGACTTCGGCAAGTGCCGGCTGTCGATCGCGGTGCCTGACGGCGTGAAGTACGACGGCATCTCATCCCTGCACGGCAAGCGCATCGCGACGACCTACCCGAACATCCTCGCGCGCTACCTGCGTCAGAACGACGTGCAGGCGGAGATCGTGACGCTCTCCGGCGCAGTCGAGATTGCGCCTCGCCTCGGCCGCGCCGACTTCATCTGCGACCTGGTCTCGACCGGCTCGACGCTGGTCGCCAATCACCTGTGGGAGGCGGACACGATCCTGGAGAGCCAGGCCGCGATCATCAGCACCCCGGTGCCGGTCGCGGCTGAAAAGCAGGACTGGATTCACCGGCTGTCTATGCGCATCGACGGCGTTCAGCAGGTCAAGGAAAGCAAGTACATCATGCTGCACGCGCCGCGCTCCGCGCTGGCGGAGATCAAGAAGCTGCTGCCCGGCAGCGAGTCACCGACGATCGTGCCGCTCGACGGTGTCAGCGACAAAGTTGCAGTCCACGCGGTGTGCCGGGAGAACGTGTTCTGGGAAACCCTCGAGAGCCTGAAGAGCGCCGGCGCGAGCGCGATCCTCGTCCTGCCGGTCGAGAAGATGCTGGCCTGACGGCATGACTATCGCCATCCTCAATTGGTCGTCGCTGTCGGCGGAGCAACGCCGTCAAGCACTGCGCCGGCCGGTGCAGCAAAGCACACCCGCGTTCCAGGAGAGCGTGCGGGAGATCGTTCGCGAAGTGCGCGCCCGAGGCGACGCCGCGCTGCTCGAATACACGCGTCGCTTCGACGGCGTTGCGTTGACTGCAATCGAAGTCAGCACCGCGGAGTTTGCCGCTGCCGAAACTGCGCTCGACAGCGAGAAGCGAATAGCGATCGACCGTGCCATCGCCAACGTGCGGCGCTTCCATGAAGCACAGGTCGGCACTCCGCTGCGCGTGGAGATGGATCCTGGCGTCGTCTGCGAGCGTCACTTCCATCCCATCGATGCGGTTGGCCTGTATGTTCCGGCCGGTGTCGCTCCCCTGCCCTCCACAGCAATCATGCTCGCGGTGCCCGCGCGAATCGCCGGCTGTCCGACGCGAATCATCTGTACGCCACCGCGCCCGGACGGGACCGCGGATCCGGCGGTGCTCACGATCGCCAACCTGTGTGGCGTGCGACGGGTCTTCAAGCTGGGCGGCGCGCAGGCGATTGCAGCGATGGCATACGGCACTCAGAGCGTGCCGAAGGTGGACAAGGTTTTCGGTCCCGGCAATTCCTGGGTGACGGCAGCGAAGCTGCAGGTCGCGAACGATCCCGAAGGTGCGGCGCTCGACCTTCCCGCAGGGCCGTCCGAAGTTCTCGTGATCGCGGATGCCACTGCGCGCGCCGAGTTCGTGGCAGCCGACCTTCTGGCGCAAGCGGAACACAGCAGCGATGCGCAGGCTGTGTTGGTCACGACGTCGAGCACGCTCGCCGAGGCAACCGCGGCGCAGGTCGAGACGCAGATGCAAAGGCTCGGCCGCGCAGACACGCTGCAGGAAGTCGGTCGAGCACGCGCGTCTGGTGGTCGTCGACACGATCGACACCGCCATCGAGATCAACAACACGTACGCACCCGAGCACCTGATCCTGCAGGTCGCCAATGCACGGGACTGGCTGCCGAAAGTTCGCAATGCCGGCTCTGTGTTCCTTGGCGCGTGGACACCCGAAACGATGGGCGACTATTGCAGCGGCACCAATCACGTGTTGCCGACCTATGGATTCGCGCGCGCCTACAGCGGCCTGTCGCTGCACGACTTCGTCAGGCGCATGACGGTCCAGGAGCTTACGTCAGATGGTCTGCGCGACCTCGGGCCGACCGCGATAACGCTCGCGATGCTCGAAGGACTGGATGCGCATGCGAATGCCGTGCAGGTTCGCCTCGCGCAGCTGGAGCGGGGGCGCGCATGAACCCGATCCTCGAACTGGCGCGTCCGGACATTCTGTCGTTGCAGCCGTATCAACACGCGGCGTGGGAGCCCTCGCTCGAACGCATGCACGCGAACGAGATGCCATGGCGCGCGAGCGGCGACACCTCGACCGCTGGCCTCAACAGGTATCCGGAGCCGCAGCCTGCCGAGCTGATTGCACATCTTGCATCGCTGTACGGCGTCACTCCGGACAACCTGCTCGCGGGTCGCGGTAGCGACGAAGGCATCGACTTGCTGGTGCGAGCGTTTTGCCGCGCCGGGCAGGACAGCGTTGTGATCTGCCCACCGACGTTCGGCATGTACAAGGTCTCGGCGCGCATCCAGGGCGCGGGTGTCGTCGAGGTTCCATTGCTCAAGGAGCGCGGCTTCGCTCTGGATGCTCAAGCCGTGCTCGACGCCTGGCGCAGCAGCGTGAAGCTGGTGTTCCTGTGCACGCCGAACAATCCGACCGGCAATCTTCTGGACCGCGCGGCGATCGAATCGCTGTGCGAGCAGCTGCGTGACCGAGCCATTGTCGTAGTCGACGAGGCCTACATTGAATTCGCCGGCGTGGCGAGTCTGAAGGATCGGCTCGAGCAATATCCGAATCTGGTCATCCTGCGCACGCTCTCCAAAGCCTATGCGCTCGCCGGCGCGCGCTGCGGGGCGTTGCTGGCGCACGCCGACATCGTCAGCTTGCTGGCTCGTGTGATCACGCCCTACTCCTTGCCGACACACACCATCGAGGCAGTCCTGAAATTCACGGATGGAGCGCATCGTGCCGAGTCGCAGCAGCGCATCGGCGTGATCCGTAGCGAACGCGCGCGCCTGAGCGAACAGCTGGCACGCCTGCCGGCAATCCGCCGCGTGTGGCCCAGCGATTCGAATTTCATCCTGATCGACTGCATCGATCCTGATCGCGTGCTGCGAGCCGCCACGGCGCGTGGGACTCATCGTGCGCGATCCGCGCTCGCAGCCGGGCCTCGGCAGCAGCCTGCGAATCTCCGTCGGTACGGCAGAGCAGAACGACCGGCTCCTGCGGGGCATCGCGCAGGCGACTGGAGCGGCCGCATGAGTCGCGTAGTCTTCATCGATCGCGACGGCGCGCTGATTGTCCGTCCACCGGACGAGAACGTCACACTCCAGAATCTGCGCTTGCTGCCGGACGTCGTGCCTGCACTCAAGACACTACGCAATGCGGGCTATGAGCTCGTGATGGTCGCGAAGCAAGACAGCACGACGGACTTCTTGCGTGAGCTGTTCGCATCGCAGGGCGCTGCCTTCGAAGCCGTAGTCGGTACCTCCGACGCTGACATTCGTATTGACGGCAAGCGCGCAGCCGAGGAGACGTGGCCGCAGATCGCACGTCGCCTCACAACTGGCATTCGTACAGCGACAGTGACCCGCAAGACGAAAGAGACCGAGATCAACGTCGAAGTGCGGCTCGACGACGAGACGCCGATCCGCATCAGCACCGGCATCGGCTTCTTCGATCACATGCTGGAGCAGATCGCGAAGCACGGCGGCTTCTCGCTGCAGCTCTCGTGTGCTGGCGACCTGCACATCGACGAGCACCACACGGTCGAGGACTGCGCGCTTGCGCTGGGACAAGCGTTGAAGACGGCGCTTGGCGACAAGCACGGCATCCACCGATACGGGTTCATGCTGCCGATGGACGAAGCGCTCGCGCGTGTCGCCATCGATCTGTCGGGCCGTCCGTACTTCGTGTTCGAAGGGACGTTCGGTCGCGACCAGGTCGGCCAGCTGCCGACCGAGCTCGTGCCCCACTTCTTCCGCTCGCTCGCGGAAACGCTGGGCGCGGCCATCAACATCAAGGTCAGTGGCGAGAACACGCACCACATGATCGAAGCCTGCTTCAAGGGCGTCGGGCGCGCGCTGCGCCAGGCGATCCGCATCACCGACACGCAACTGCCGAGCACGAAGGGAATCGTTGTGATACGGCTGGCGATCATCGACAGCGGCGGAGCCAACATCGCGTCCCTGCGTTTCGCGATCGAGCGGCTCGGCATCGACTCGCAGGTCACCACCGACGCGGCAACGCTGCGAGCGGCCACGCACGTGATCCTTCCGGGCGTCGGCGCTGCGGCCGATTGCATGGAACGGTTGCGCAACGCGGACCTGCCCGGGACCATCCGCAACCTGCGGCAGCCACTGCTCGGCGTTTGCGTCGGCATGCAGCTGCTGTTCGAATCGTCCGAGGAAGGCGACGTCACGTGTCTCGGCCTGCTTCCGGGACGCGTCCGCCGCTTCCCCGACCGCGACGGCCTGCCTGTGCCGCATATGGGCTGGAATCAGCTCGAGTTTGCGCGGCCATCGCCGCTGCTCGACGACGTCGCCAGCGGCGATCATGTTTATTTCGTGCACAGCTACTGCGCGCCCGTGAACGAGACCACGGTCGCTACGGCGACGTACGGCGAGCGCTTCGCCGCCATCGTCCGGCACGGCAACGTGTTCGGCACGCAGTTCCATCCCGAGCGTTCCGCGCGAGCCGGCGCGCTGGTCCTGCGTAACTTTCTGCTCGTGTCATGAAGGGATTCGGCGCTATGGAACTGATTCCAGCTATCGATCTGCGGGACGGGCGCTGCGTGCGCCTGCTGAAGGGTGATTTCTCCGCGGAAACCGTCTATTCCGACGATCCGCAGAGCGTTCTCGACGGCTATCGGGAGCTCGGCGCGCGTCGCGTGCACATCGTCGACCTCGACGGCGCCCGCGACGGCACTCAACCCAATCGCCCGATTGTGCTGCTGCTGGCGAAGATCGGCGGCGTGAAACTGCAAGTCGGCGGCGGCCTGCGCACCATCGAGCGGATTCGCGAGCTGTTCGATGCGGGCGTCGACCGCGCGGTGATCGGCAGCATCGCGGTCACCGAGCCGGATCGCGTCATGAGCTGGATGTTCGAGCTGGATCCACGGCGCTTCGTACTCGCGCTCGACGTGCGCCTGGATGGAACGGGTATTCCACGCCTCGCGACGCACGGCTGGCAACAGACGAGCACGGCGACTTTGTGGACGCTCATCGAGCGCTTCATGAACGTCGGCCTGACGCACGTGCTGTGCACCGACATCGGCCGCGACGGCACACTGGCCGGACCCAACCTGACTCTGTATGCGGAAGCCGTGCGTCGCTACCCGGAGCTGCATTGGCAAGCTTCCGGCGGCATAGCTGCGGCGCGCGATCTGCGCTCGTTGTCGGAATGCGGCGTCGCTGCCGCGATCAGCGGGCGCGCGCTGCTGGAAAACAAGATCTCTCCCGAGGAGCTGCGACCATTCTTGCCAAACGCATCATCCCCTGCCTCGATGTGAGGGACGGCCAGGTCGTCAAGGGCGTGCGCTTCCGCGACCACGTCGTCGTGGGCGACATCCTGGAGTTGGCCGAGGCGCTATCGTGAGCAAGGCGCGGACGAGCTGGTGTTCTACGACATCACGGCGAGCCCGGACGGTCGCTCGGTCGACCGCAGTTGGGTGCGACGGGTCGCGCGCGATTCTGGACATTCCGTTCTGTGTGGCCGGTGGTATTCGCAGCGTCGCCGACGCAGAGGAAGTGCTGCGCGAAGGGGCCGAGAAGATTTCGATCAACTCGCCGGCGCTCGCCGATCCCGAGCTGATCGGCCGGCTCAATGCGCGGTTCGGCGCGCAATGCGTCGTCGTCGGCATCGACAGCCAGTCGATCGACGGCGATTACTACGTGTATCAGTTCACCGGCGATCCACAGCGCACGCGGAACACTGCGCGGCGCACGCTCGACTGGGTGCGCGAGGTGCAGGAGCGCGGCGCCGGCGAGATCGTGCTCAATTGCATGGCCAGTGACGGCGTACGTAAGGGCTACGACATCGCGCAGCTGACAGCGGTCAGGCGCATCTGCAAAGTGCCGCTGATCGCGTCCGGCGGCGCCGGCACACAGGAACACTTCGCGGCTGTATTCAATGAAGCGCGCGTCGACGGTGCGCTCGCAGCCAGCGTGTTTCACACGGGCGTACTGGAAGTTCCGGACCTGAAGCGATTTCTGCGCACGCAGGCGATCGAGGTACGCCTATGAAGCTCGACCAGGTGACCGCGCTCGACTGGGACAAGACCGACGGCTTGCTGCCGGCAATCGTGCAGGATGCGCGCAGCGGCCAGGTGCTGATGCTCGCCTACATGAATCGCGAAGCGCTGCGCATCACGCTCGCGGAGAAGCGCGCGACCTTCTTCAGCCGCAGCCGCAACAAGCTGTGGACCAAGGGCGAGTCGTCCGGTCACTGGCTGCACGTGGTCGATGTCGAAACCGATTGCGATCGGGACACGCTCCTGGTGCTGGCGAATCCGGAAGGTCCCACGTGCCACACCGGCACGCGCAGCTGCTTCGGCGATGAGATGGCAACGGATGCCGCAGGATTGTCGTTCCTGACGCGGCTGGAGTCCGTGATCGCGCAGCGAATCAGCGATCGGCCGGAAGGCAGCTATACGGCGCGCTTGTGGTCGGAAGGCCCGACGCGCATCGCGCAGAAGGTCGGCGAGGAAGGTGTGGAAGTCGCGTTGGCGGCGGTGACGCAGGACGACGAGCGGTTGGTCGGAGAATCAGCGGACCTGCTGTATCACCTGGCGCTGCTGCTGAAGAACCGGAATCTATCGCTGTCGACGGTTGTGCGAGAACTGGAGCAGCGGCACAGGCCGTAGGTCAGCGTCATCTACAAGAAATTCAGCTTCAATCCTGGGCGCGGCCAGCGCGCTTTCACCAGCTTCCCGGTTCCCGACAGCGTGATGTAGGCATCGCGCATATCTGCGCCGCCGAAGCAGATGTTGGTCGTCATCGGATCCGGGAACGCGATGTGCTCGAACGAGCCGTCCGGCGCGAACACCGTGATGCCGCCGTTGAACAACGTCGCCGAACACACGTTGCCGCCTGCTTCTACCGCGAGGCTGTCGAGCCATTGATGTCCGGGCAGCGTGCAGACGACGCTATCGCGGCGAGCGAACGATAACGGCGCCAGCTTGCCGGGCTCTGCGACATCGAACGCCCAGAGCTTTTGCGTCTCCGTCTCGTTGCAGTAAACGACAGTTTCGTCGGGCGACAGGCCGACGCCATTGAATGAGACGGCTGGATAGACCGCACGATGCAGATGCGAGCCGTCCGGCCGCGCATAGTACAGGCCACTATGATCCCGCTGGCGCCGGAAGCTCTTGCCGATGTCCGTGAACCAGAACCCGCCGCTGCGATCGAAGACGATGTCGTTCGGACTGCTGAGCCGGTGGCCATCGAACGACTCATAGAGACGGTCGAAGCGGCCGGTCGCGAGATCGACGCGCTCGATGCGCCCGGTGGTGTAGTCAGCGGCTGCGCGCAGCGGCAGGAGCACACCGTTCGCTTCGCGCCAGTCCAATCCACCGTTGTTGCAGACATAGACTGCGCCGTCCGGTCCGATCGCCGCGCCGTTCGGGCCGCCGCCAAGGGTGGCGATCACTTCGGTGCGTCCGTTCCACACGCGCGTCAGCGTGCCGCGCGCAATCTCGACGAGCACGACGGAACCGTCGGGCATTGCAATCGGGCCCTCGGGGAACAGCAATCCCTCAGCGAGGACTTCGAAATCCATCAGATGACGAACTCCGCGGCCGGATCGCGCAGGTTGTAGCGCGAGCTCATCGCACGGCTATACGCGCCGGCAGTGGCGATCAGCAGGACGTCGCCTTCTTCGCTCGGCGGCAGCAGGCGATCGACGCCGAGCAGATCGCCGGACTCGCAGATCGGGCCGACGACGTTGACGACTTCGGTCGCCGGGTCGTCGAGCCGGGTCAGATTCAGGATCTCGTGATGCGCGCCGTACAGCGCCGGGCGGATCAGCGAGTTCATGCCCGTCGCGACGCCGACGTAATGAACTTCGCCCTTCCCTTTCAGCTGCGTGACCTGGGCCAGCAGCACACCGGCTTCTGCAACGAGATAGCGGCCCGGCTCGATCCACAGCGCCAGCTTCGGATGCGCAGCCTTGATCGCAGCGAGCGTCGCGCCGAACTCCGACAGCATGACGCCTTGCTGACCGAGACGCTCCGGCACGCCGAGCCCGCCGCCGAGGTCGACCGTGCGGACGTCGCGTGAATCGCTTCGTCAGCGCCGTCAGCGTGTCGCCCACCGACTGCCAGTTGTCGACGCTGAACACGCCGCTGCCGGTGTGCGCGTGCAGTCCGATGACCTTGGCTCCCGCTGCCTTGACCAGGCGTTCCAGTTCCTCGACTTCGAACAGCGGCACGCCGAACTTCGAGTGGACGCCCGCGGTGCGCACCTTGTCGTGATGTCCACGACCCTGACCGGTATCGATACGAACGAACAGCTCGCGACCTTTGAACAACTCCGGCCATTTCCTGATCGGGTGCAGGTTGTCGAGCGTCACCCAGATGCCCTGCTCCACCGCCCATTCGTATTCCGCGCGCGGCGCGAAGTTCGGCGTGAACAGGATGCGCTTGCGATCGATGCCCTTGAACGTAGCAAGAACGTGCTCGACTTCGCCGCGCGACACGCACTCGAAGCCGAGGCCCTGGCTCTCGAACACCTGCAGGATCTGCGGGTGCCAATTGGCCTTCATCGCATAGAAGACTGCATCGATACCCGGGAGCGCCTTGAGTGACTGCGCGCGAGTCTTGAGCGATCTCGCGGTCGTAGACGAAGGCAGCGCCGTGCTCGCGGCCGAGCGCGAGCAGCTCGCTGCGACGATCCTGCCACCATTGCCGCGCAGCGACCGCGACCTTGTCCGCGCCGCCGTACAGCTCTTCCCAGGTCGGGCCGAGGACGCGATCGGCAGTCATCTTGCGGATCGCGATCTCGTGCAGCCTTGCGACCAGCCGATCGCCGTGCTCTTCGTCGATGACGAACGTGATGTTCAGGTCGTTCGCCGCCTGCGTGACGAGATAGATCTTCTGCTCTTCGAACAGCTCGAGCGCCTCGCCGAGGCGATGCAGGATCGCGCGGATGTTGCGACCGACCAGGCTCACCGCGGCGCACGGCCCGATCACTTCGACGCGGCACAGCTTGCCGAGATCGGCGACCAGTGCATCGAGCGCCGACTTGTCGAGCGAGTTCGCAGCCGGATCGAGCGACACCGTGACGCTGGTCTCCGACGTGGAAACGAGATCGACCGACAAGCCATGCTGCTTGAACACGGCGAACGAGTCGGCGAGGAAGCCGACCGAGTGCCACATCCCGACGGTCTCCATCGAGATGAGCGTGATGTTCTTCTTGATCGTGACCGCCTTCACCTGCGCCGCGACGTTGCCGCCGTGCGTGGTGACGACGGTGCCTTCGAGCTTCGGCGTCTGCGTCGCGTAGACGTACAACGGAATGCCGTATTGCTTGACCGGCATGATGCAGCGGGGATGCAGAACCTTCGCGCCGCTGCTGGCGATTTCCTGCGCCTCGTCGTATTCCAGCGCGCGCAGCAACCGCGCGGTAGGCACCGAGCGCGGGTTGGCGCTGAACATGCCCGGCACGTCGGTCCAGATCTCCAGCCGGCGCGCCTGTAATTTCGCGGCGAAGTAGCTGGCCGAAGTATCGGAGCCGCCGCGCCCGAGCAGCACCGTATCGCCGTTCTCGTCGCTGCCGATGAAACCCTGCGAGATCCAGACGGTGCCGGGCGTCGACCAGCGTTGCTGCAGTTCAGGATCGGGATCGTAGGGGCACGTCGCCGAGAGATAGGTCGAGCGCATGTTGGCGTTGCGCCGTTGCTCGGCCTTGATGACCGCGCGCGCATCGACCCATTGCGTGTCGAGACCTTGGGACGTGAGGAATGCGGCGCCGAGACGCGTCGCCATCAACTCGCCTTGCGCCAGCACGCGGGCGCGCAAGCGCTCGCTCACCTCGCCGACCAGCGCGATGCCGGCTGCGATCTGTCGCAGCCGCTTGAACTGTTCTTCGAGCTCAGGGCTGGGAATGACGCCGAGGTCGCGAGCCAGGTCGCGGTGGCGCTGCTCGATCTGCTCCATGACCGGCTGCCACTGGTTGCCGAGGGCGAGGCTGAGCAGCTGCTCGAGCCGGTCGGTGATGCCTGACAGGGCGGAATGGACGACGACGGGTCGCAGGCCTTCGGCCAGCCGATCGCGCAGCACCCCGGCGATGTTTTTCCAGTTTGCGACCGATGAAACGCTGGTGCCGCCGAACTTCAGGACGACCCACGGCGAGGCGCCGGCGGTCGGATCAGCCATCGTCATTCTGTTCCCCACGACCGCGCCAGCGATGGGGCGCGGTCACGCCAGACGCGCGGCCTCGAGTGGCCGGCGCGAGGCTAAAGCCTATTCGCCCTCGAAATCTTTGAGTTCTTTTTGCAGACGCCGCTCTGCGAGCACGTCCTCCAGCTTGCTCCACGCCGCCTTGCCCTTCTTGGCTGCAGCCGCTGCGCTGGGGCGCGCCCGGCGGCCGCCTGGGTCGATGAACTTCTCGTAACCCGCGGCCTCGTCAGTCTCGGCGACGAACTCCTCATCGAGATCGAAATGGTCGTCGTCTCTCTCCACAATGGCGATTCCTAAAAAAATTCCAGCCAAATCAACTAGATTGGAACCCCTGCGGGGGCGGAAGCCTGCGGACTATATACGATGCGCCGGCGTTTTCAATGGCTGGTCGCACCCGCACGTTCCAGGCCTGCTGGACCCTTAGACTGGGTCCGCTACGGGAGTTCTACAAGGGAATGTCCTGGGGCGACAGTCAGGCTGTCAGCGGCTGGAAATCGTCACCGGGGCGCCTCGCCCCAGGCCGAGCGCCTCGGCCGCGCTCTGCTCCGCCCGGGCGATCTCGATGACGCCGAAGGAATTCACCAGGGCGAGAAACTCGCCGGGGCGGACGTCGCCGTAGGTCCGGCGCAGCGGCAGGATGTGGCCGCCGGTACGCACCACCGGGGCCGGAAACGCGCGGATCAGGGCCGCGTCGATGTTGGTGACGAGATTGCCGAAGTGGTCGATCGTGATGATCACGCCCGCGACCTGCTCGGCGGTGACTGTCGGCTCGTCGACCCACGAAGGCACGATGTCCGTCGTCTTCGAGCCCAGGTCCGCGGGGGTCACTCGGCCGGCCGCCAGCTCCGCGCCGATCGGGGCGAAGATGTCGCGACCGTGGAAGGTCGCACTCGGCACGGGCAGTTTGAAGCGCGCAATCGCCTTTGCGGTATCGAGTCGGTAGACCGAAGCAGAGTCGCTGCGCGCGACGACCGGCGCGAGCAAGCCATTGTCCGGCGCGAGGAACGCATGACCCGCGGCGGCCACGACGATGATGTCGCGCGCGGTTCCCACACCCGGATCGACGACTGCGACGTGCACGGTGCCGCTGGGAAAATACGAGTACGCACGCGCCAGCCAGAACCCCGCCTCCGCCGGCCAGTAGACCGGCACCTCGTGCGTGACGTCGATGATCCGTGCGCTCGGCATGTGCGCGAGCATGCGGCCCTTCATCGTGGCGACGAACGGCCCCTGATGACCGAAGTCCGTGGTGATCGTGATGACGCCGCAAGCGGTGAACATGACTGGTACTGATCCTGTGGTCTTCTGGTCGAAAGCGGCCAAGGCCCTTTCGACGACGCCCGGCAAAAGGCGCGACTTTTGCCAGGCTACGCTTCGTATTCGACGCGGCCGAAATCCTCGACGACGACGTTGCGCTCGCCTGCGACGAGACGGAACGCGGCGTCGCCGGCGCCGATTTTCCAGATGTCCGCGTGCAGCGGCTCACCGGGATAGACCGGGCTCGTGAAGCGCACGTCGAGGCGACGCAACCGTCCGGGATCGTCGCCGCACAACACTTTGATCAACGCGCGACCGACGCTGCCGTATGCACCGAGCCCGTGGAGGATCGGCCGATCGAAGCCCGCGCTGCGCGCGACGTCCGGATCGATGTGCAACGGGTTGTAGTCGCCGGCGAGGCGATAGATCAGCGCCTGGTTCAACGTCACCGGCAACTTCGTCTGCAGATCCGCCGGCCGGTCGGTCGGCACGGGCCGCGGCTTCGGCGCGCCCTCGCTCTTGCCGCCGAATCCGCCGTCGGCACGCAGGAAGGCGACGTTGCCCATCGTGACGAGCAGATCGCCGCTCGATGCTTCGTACAATTTGCGCGTCATGTACATGATCGCGCCTTTGTTCGCGCCCTTGTCGTAGATCTCGTCGATCTTCGCCTCGCTGACGACCGTGCCTTCCACCGGCAGCGGCTTGTGCATCTGGAGCGTCTGCTCGGCATGCAGCAGCATGCGGTAGTTGATGCCGTATGCCGGATCCGCGAGCCGCATCGCGCCGGCGGCGAGCGTCACCGCGAGGGTCGGCAGCGCGACCAGATTCTTTTCGTAGACGTACTTGAGCTCCTGCGGATCGCACGGGTCGAGTGCGCCCACGCCGACGCCCAACGCGTACAGAATCGTGTCCCGCCGCGCGTAGGTCTGCCGCGTGGGCTCGAAGGTCGTGCTCATCAGCTTGTCGTAGTTCAGCGGCATAGCAGAGAAGCGTTCGGTGCTTAGTGTTGGCGGTACTCTACCGCCATCCGCCGGCTTCCGTGCTAGCATCTTCGCGCGCATGTGACTGGCGTAAATGGGATCAACCATTGGGAAGCATGCGTGCAGGGCTCTGACCTGCTGCGGCCGCTCGCCTGGGCACTCCTCCCACTTCCTCGTCTGGAGCGCCCGTCATGCAAATCTCATTCGATCTCGTCCAGGCTTCCGATCCCGACGTGTATGCCGCCCTGCAGGGCGAAGAGCAGCGGCAGCGCGACGGCATCGAGCTGATTCCGTCCGAGAATTACGCGTTCCCGGAGGTCTACGCGACCAACGGCAGCGTGTTCGCCAACAAGTATTCCGAGGGCTATCCGGGGCGCCGCTACTACGGCGGTCAGCAGTTCACGGACCGCATCGAGCTGCTGGCGGTCGAGCGTGCGAAGGCGCTGTTCCGCGCCGAGCACGCCAACGTGCAACCGCTGAGTGGCTCGCCGATGAACCAGGCCGTGTACATGGCGTGTCTCGAACCCGGTGACACGATCCTCGCGATGGACCTGTCGCACGGCGGTCACCTGACGCACGGCGCGCCGGTTTCCTGCATGGGCAAGATCTTCAAGTTCGTGCGCTATCGCACGCTGCCGCCGCGCGGCGAAATCGACTACGACGCCGTGCGTGAGACGGCGAAGAACGTGCAGCCGAAGATCGTGCTGTGCGGACATTCGTCGTATCCGCGCGAGTTCGACTATGCACAATTTCGCTCGATTGCCGATGAGGTCGGCGCGTTGACGATGGCCGACGTCTCGCACGTCGGCGGACTGATCGCCGGCGGCGCGCTCGCGAATCCGCTCGATGCGGGATTCGACATCGTCACCACGACCACGCACAAGTCGCTGCGCGGTCCGCGCGGCGGCATGATCCTGTGCAAGTCGAAGCTCGCGCAGAAGATCGACCAGGCCGTGTTCCCCGGCATGCAAGGCGGTCCGCACATGAATGCGGTTGCCGGCATCGCGGTGACCTTGAAGCTGGCCGCGCAGCCGGCGTTTCGTGTGTATGCGAAGCAGGTGCTCTTGAATGCCAGCGCTCTGGCGAAGGAGCTGCAGCAGCGCGGCTGCACGCTCATCACCGGCGGCACCGAGAATCACCTGATGGTCGTCGACACGATCAAGTCGTTCGGCATCGACGGCCGCGTCGCCGAGAAAGCTCTCGACGACGCCGGCCTCACGGTCAACAAACAAGTGATTCCTGACGATCCGCATCCGCCGTTGCGCCCGAGCGGCATCCGCCTTGGCACGCCGGCATTGACGACGCGCGGCATGAAGGAGTCGGAGATGTCGCACGTCGCGCAGTGGATGGTCGAAGCGATGCAGTCGCACTCCAGCACGGCGAAGCTCGAGGAGCTGCGCGCAGCTGTGCAGACACTGTGCCGTCGCTTTCCAGTTCCGGGGCTGTGAGCGTCGGGCCGAGCAGCAGGAAGAAGACATCGACCATGATTGCCCGTCCGCGCCGAGCGCTGCCGGCCCACGCCCAGTACGGCAAAGAGTTGCCGGCAGCATCGATGTAGCGGCGGACCTTCGGGATCGTGCCGAACGACGTGAGCCCGAACGAGTCGGGCCGTCGCATCTCGGCGCGTGTCGCGATACCGTCCGCGTTGGAGTCCAGCCACATCGAGAGCTCGGGCCAGATCGCATCCGCGCGCGAGATGAGGCCGTCATCGTTGCCGCCCAGCAATGGCCGATCGTACTGCGCCAGGGCGACGAACCCGTTGGGAGCGGTGCCGCCCTCCAGCAACGGCGTGCCGACGCCGAAGAGCTCCGAGCCGTCATCGACCAGACCGTTGCGATTGCGGTCGAGCGTCAAGAACGCCTCGTCGCCGCGCGGCCGCACCCACTGCACGTACTCGGGGAACCCGTCGGCATTGACGTCGAACGACACGCCGCGGCCGGCGGCACCGAGCTCGACGCCATCGCGGCGCGTGTCGACGACGATCGGGCTGCACTCGCCCCAGACGTGGCCGGCAGAGCAGGCACAGAAGCAGACTGATGAGAGTTTTCATAGGAGTCCTTTCCTTTCAGGTTCGTCAAGGAATCGAGCAGAGCGGTGTGCAGCACTGCCGCTGAGGCAGCCGACAGACGTTGATCAGCAGGGCGTTGCCGAGCAACTGCTCACCGGCCGGAATCAGCGTAAAACTCACGCCGACGCCCTGATTGCCCACGCGCACCGACAGACTGGTTTCGTCCTTTGCCTCGCCCTTGTATTGCATCACGCACTGTCCGCAGGATCCCATCGGGATGCTCGTCCATCCGGGAATCGAATACCTGCCGGGGACGACCTGCGGTATGCGCAGCGTTTCATTGACACCGAGAAAGCCGCTAAAGGTCGCGCGTCGCTCCGCGGTCAGCGGCAGTGTGCTGCTCGTGCACGTGATCGTGAACCCGCCGGCGATGATCAGCACCGGCAAGCTCGTCGATGCCTCCACGAGCAGGCCCACGTTGAGGGTGCTGCTGCCATAGCCGGCCTGGTGAAACGTCGGGGTGACATTCTTCAGTGTCGGAACTGCAGCAGCGTGTCCGCAAAGCAGGCTCAAGCTCAGCGCCGCAAGGGCGCGCATGCAGATATTCATCGTCGTTCTCCTTCCATGAGTTTCTCTGCCCGGCGCTCCATGCGCTGACGCAGCCGCGCCTCCTCGGACGTGATGATCTGCGCGTACTCGCCCGAGACGATCGGCTGAACCTCCTGCTCGAGCGTCGCATCGATGGACTCAGCGGCCTCACCGAACATCATCTCGGATTGGAACCCTTCGTCGAGAAACGATACCAGCGCGCGCTGGCGTTGCTTGTCGAGCGCATCCATGAGGCCGACCGCCCAACTGCGTTGAGCCTCCGCCCTCAGCATCGCCTTCTGATAGCGATACGCCAGCACCTCTTGCAGGTTCAGCCCTTGTCCGGCCTTGCGCTGCCCTTGCAGGCGCCTGGCGAACGTTTCGACGAGTTGCCGTCCTTTGGCGTAGACCACCATGTCCGGGTCGTTGTTCGCGAGATAGGCTTGCAGTGCGCCGACATCCTCGTCCCTGAAGCCGCGCGCCCTGAGTGCGGGCACGTACGACTCGACCACTTCCTCGTTCCTCAGTTTGTTGAGCCGCGAATCGAGTGGCTCCCACTGCGGGAACGCACGCAGATCGACGACATATTTCCCCTGCGGTTGGGCGACGAGGCCGAAGGCGTCGAGGCCCTTGAGCGGTGTCTTCTCATCCATCGCCAGCTGCACGGCGAAGTACAGATCCGACCACTGCCTGTGGGCGGCTGCGTCGCGGATGAACGCGGCCGGATCCGGGTCTTCCTGTTTGCGCTGGAATGCAGCGAAGTGCGCTTCGAGTTTCGTCCGCAGCGCTTGCGATGACGCTACGCGTGGCGCTTTCGCCTTCTCATCGAACGGCGCAGCCGGCGTCGGCTCTGCCGCGAACATTGCGAGCAACAAGGTGACGCTCGCGATCCATCGCTTTGGGTCTTCCATGACAACTCCCTTTGTTAGCCATCGACGGCGCTAGTCTGCGCCCGCCCTGAGCGCAGCGATGACGGAAAAGCTGGCTATCCGCGGACTTTCAGCGCTTCGGTCTGCAGATCGACGCCTGCCGCTTCGAGAGCAGCGAGCAACGGCTTGAGATGCTTCTGGTACTTCTGCGCACGCCCGTTACCATTGGCAACTTCCGACCGCGCCTGCACCGAGCTGAACGTCACGATCGCACGCGGGCTCTTCTGAAATTCCAGGCACTGCGGCTGCCACTCCAGGCCGCATGCCTGCACCAACCGCGGCGCCGCCTTGGCGAAGTCCGCGACGAAATCCTCATACTGAATCGTCATGAATCGTCCCGGCAGCACGCGCTCCCAATGCGTCACCAGCTGAGCGTACCGCGCATAGTAAGCCGCGATGTCGGTGAGCCGGTGCGCGACTGTCCAGTTCTTGTTGAACTCCTGCCGATAGATCGACAGGCACGTTTCGACCGGATTGCGGCGGACGTGCACGATGGCGGCATTGGGCAGCATGCGCGCAATCAGACCGGCAGCTTCGAAATTGCGCGGATGCTTGTCGGTGATGTGGTCCGCGCCGCGCAGGTTTTCCGGCAGATCGCGGAAATAGAACTTCGCCCAATCCTGCAGCGTGCTCTCGTATGCCTGCGGCTGAATCTGGTCGAGACCGGTCGGCCAGCGCAGGATCCGGCGCATCGCCGGTCGGTCGCCGCAGGCGAAGACACGCGAGTGTGCACCCAGCACAGCCTCGATGAGTGTCGTGCCCGAGCGCAGCATGCCGACGATGAAGATCGGACGCGGCGTATCGGCCGGCGGAGCAACCTCCGGCAAGCGCTCCCACAACTCCACGATGCTCTGAATCCGCGCGAGATCCTGCGTCTGATCGTGCGAACGCTTTTCGATCGTGTCGCGCTCGACCGACATTCTGTGCGCTGCCTGGTACGCAGCAAATGCAGTATCGATCTCGCCGCGCGCGTCGTAAGCATCGGCGATTGCGAAGGTCGCCGTGATCCGCCGGTCGGGGTCGACGTCGTTGCGTCGGGCGAGCTCGTTCAGCTGCCTCAGGTCTGCGTCGTCCAGAGCACCGCGCCGCAAGCGACTGAGCGTCGTGTACGCAGGCATGAAATCCGGTTTCTGCTGCAGGCAGCGGCGGCAATACATCTCGGCCTCTGCAAAACGTCCGAGATACATCAACATCAACGCACGCTGCGCGAGCATCTGCGGGAAGTTCGGATCGAGCTCCTCCGCCCGGTCGAGAGCTTTGAGCGCGGTATCGACATGAAGCGCTTGCAGACAGAGGCTGGCATACGCAGTGAAATCTGCGGCCGTCGGCTTCGTCAGAGTCAGGAAGCGCGCAAAAGCCGACACGGCTTCGTTGAATCGACCTTCCTCCAGCGCGCCGCGCGCGAGCGTGCGCCACGCAAGTGGCGCTTGCGGATCTGCCTGGGTCCAGGCGATGCCGTTCCTGTAGAGCTTGTGCCAATCGCGGCGTGCGATCAGCGCATCGCTTTCGAGCGTGTGGAAGCGGCTCAGCGCAGCGACGTTGGTGGGCTCGGTGGCGATGATCAGTCCCAGCTCCACCATCGCACGATCTGCCTTGCCGGTCTGCGCAAGTCCCTCGGCGAGGTTCAATCGATAACCGCTCCGGCCGGGCTCTGCGTTGACAGCATGCTGCAGCAACGGCATGGCTTCCTCACCCTTGCCGCTGTGAAGCAACGCGAGTCCGCACAGGCTCGAAGCTTCCGGGTCGTTCGGGCGCAGCTCCAGCGCTGCGCGATAGGATTTCAGGGCGTCGTCCAGCCGTCCCGCCTGGTGTGCGGTCACGCCGCGCTCCAGGGCCTCGATGAAAGGTGATCTGCTCATTGCTCCAGTCGTTTGCCGGTCTGCGCGTCGAAGAAGTGAATCCGGTCCGGCGCGGGCTGTAGTGTAATGGTGGCGCCGATGGCGGGCAGATTATACGGCGAGGCGCGCGCGATCAGCTTCCAGCCGCCGCTGGTCGCATGGATGAAGGCTTCGCTGCCGACGGATTCGATCAGCTCGACTGTCCCGGTGAGCGCACCGGGCACTGTGCCTGCTACGACGTGCAGATCTTCGGGACGAACGCCGGCAACGATCTCCCGCCCCGCTTGCCCCAGCCTGTTTCGTGAGCGCGGGCAGCTGCAACTCCACACCATTTCCTTCGAGCACCGTGCCGTCCGTCTGACGCAGCCGGCCGCGGAAGAAGTTCATCGCCGGGTTGCCGAGGAAACCGGCGACGAACAGATTCACCGGCCGCTCGTAGATCTGCATCGGCGCATCGATCTGCTGGATGACGCCCTTGTCCAGCACCACGATGCGCTGCCCGAGCGTCATCGCTTCGACCTGATCGTGCGTGACGTAGATCATCGTCGTCCCGAGCGTGCGATGCAGACGCGCGATCTCCGCACGCGTTGAAGCTCGCAGCTTCGCATCGAGATTCGACAGCGGCTCGTCGAGCAGGAACACCTGCGGATGGCGCACGAGTGCGCGGCCGAGCGCGACGCGCTGGCGCTGCCCGCCGGAGAGTTGTCGCGGCAGTCGATCCATGAACTGCGTCAGTTCCAGTGTCTGCGCCGCTTGCTTGACCCGCTCCTCGATATCCGCAGGCTCATGACCTCGCAATTCGAGCCCGAAGCCGAGATTGCGCGCGACAGTCATGTGCGGATAGAGCGCGTAGCTCTGGAACACCATCGCGATGTCGCGATCGCGCGGCTCCAGGCGCGTGACGTCGCGTTCGCCGATGAGGATCGTGCCGGCGCTCGCCTCCTCCAGGCCGGCGATCAGGCGCAGCAACGTGCTCTTGCCGCAGCCGGAAGGTCCGACCAGGACGAGCAACTCGCCGTCGCGGATATCGAACGTGGCATCGTCGATCGCGACGTGCCCATTCGGATAAACCTTACGGACCGCACGCAGCTTGACCTCAGCCATGCTGCGTCACTCTCATATACACTGCGACTCCATGGCCACCCTTTTTCCGAAGGATTTTCTGTGGGGCTGCGCGACTTCGGCGTACCAGATCGAAGGCTCGCCGCTCGCTGACGGCGCCGGCCCGAGCACCTGGCATCGTTTCGCGCATACGCCGGGGCGCATTGCTGACGGCGATACCGGCGACGTCGCGTGCGACCATTATCGGCGCTTCCAGAGCGATGTCGACCTGATGCACTCGCTCAAGCTCGGTGCGTATCGCTTCAGCATCTCCTGGAGTCGGGTGTTGCCGCAGGGCACGGGTCGCGTCAACCCGGCCGGGCTCGGCTTCTACGAACGGCTGGTCGACAGCCTGCTCGCACGCGGCATCCAGCCGATGGCGACGCTGTATCACTGGGACCTGCCGGCAGCGCTCGACGATCGCGGCGGCTGGCTCAACCCCGATGTCGCGAGCTGGTTCGCCGAGTACGCCGACGTCGTGTTTCGCAAACTGGACGATCGTGTTCGGTACTGGGCGACGCTGAACGAGCCGTGGGTCTCGATGAACGACGGCTACATGCTCGGCATCCACGCGCCCGGTCATCGCAGCGTCTTCGAAGCGACACGCGTCGCGCATCACCTGCTGATGGCGCACGGCAAGGCCGTGCAGGCGTATCGTGCGGTCGGTCGCAATCAGATCGGCCTCGTCGTCAACATCGAGCCCAAGTATCCCGCGTCCAACGAGGACGCCGACCTCGCGGCGACGCGCCGCGCCGACGCGTACATGAACCGCCAGTTCCTCGAACCCGCGCTGCGCGGCATGTACCCCGAAGAGCTGCCGGTGATTTTCGACCAGGCCTGGCCGGCGATTTCCGCAAGCGACCTTGTGACGATCCACCAGCCGCTCGACTACATCGGCGTGAACTACTACACGCGCAGCGTAGTAAAGGCCGACCCCAATGCGTGGCCGCTGCGCACGGCGGGCGTGCGGCAAAAGCATCGCACGCACACCGAAACCGGCTGGGAAGTCTTCCCGCAAGGGCTGACGGACACGCTGCTGTGGATCAAGAACCGCTATGGCAATCCGCCCGTCTACATCACTGAGAACGGCGCGGCGTTCTTCGATCCGCCCACGGTTGAGGGTGCGATGCTCGAAGATCCGCTGCGCGTCGACTATTTGCGCAAGCATCTGCGAGCCGTCCACGACGCGATCCGCCAGGGCGCAGACATTCGCGGCTATTTCGCGTGGTCGCTGCTCGACAATCTCGAATGGGCGTATGGCTTCACCAAGCGCTTCGGCCTGGTCCACGTCGACTACCAGACGCTCGAGCGCACGCCGAAGACGAGCGCTCATTTCTATTCGCGAGTGATCGCCTCGAACGGCGCTGCGCTCGACGAGCCAGCCGCTCATTGAGCGCCCGCTCCGCGCGGGAACGCGATCGTGAACGGCAGCTTGCGTGATGCGCAGCTCCGTGCCGATCCACCGCGCCTGGCCCCGCTGGATCGACTGCTGCGCCGGCTGATCGCCCTCCGGCCACGCGACCGAGAGCCCACCCGGCGGCATGTTGATCTCGGCCACGTCGAGCACGACCTGCTTGTCCTCGACGCGCAGTGAATAGCTGAGCGGACCGAACGGCGTCCGCAGGTTTTTCAGCGCGAAGCCTTCGTGCTGCGTCCACTGCCTTCGGTACGCCGGCCATCAGCACGAGCGTCTCGTCGGCGGGCCGCTCGAACGCGAACATGTCGAGCAGCGAGCGTCCGTAGTCCGATGCGACCCAGCCGTGCGGCATGTCGCCGACGAAGCGCGACTTGCGCACCTCGCGGCCGACGACTTCCGCCCACTGATTCCACTCGTGCGGCCGCCGGTCGTTCATCAGGAACTCGATCAGCTCCATGCCACGGTCGCGCCAGCGCAGCCGGATGAACGTGCCCAGATTGCGCCACTCGTACGGCGTGTACGCATCCCAGCTCTTGTCGGTGCGGCGCGCCGCGAAATCCTTCCAGTAGCGCTCGAAGGTTGCGACCAGCGCTTCCGGCGGCAACATCTGTTGCTCGCCGACCGGCGACAGCGCGATGGAAGTCGAGGTGGCGTCGAAGTCGCCGAGCTCCGCGGCGCCCGGCAGGTAGTCGATGCCGTGGGCCTGCATCGCCACGTTGAGCGAGACGTACAGATCGCGGCGGAACTGGTCGCGCGACTCGATGAAGGCATGCATCTGCGTCTTCTGATCCAGCGCGCGCGCAATGCGGATCGCAGACTCGTAGCCCGCCAGCGCCCAGAAATCATCCCAGTACGAATGCATCGGCTTCGCCGAGTAGCCCTCGTGACTGATCGAGGCTGGCATGAGGCCATAGAACGCCTTGCGCTCGCCTTGTGTATTTTTCTCGGTGCGCTCCGACAGACGCAGCTTGTCCATGTAGGCAACTGCTTTGACCGCCGCCGGCCACAACTCGCGCAGCAGCTCCATATCGCCGGTGTAGCGATGCACGCTGTCGATCAGGAACAGGAATTCGCCGTGGCTGTCGTTCTCCGGAACGGGATCTGCGCCGCGCCGATCGACGCAGCAGGGAACCTTGCCGTTTGCGAACTGATAGCGTGCGAACCACTGCAGGAATTCCTTCGCCTCTTGCTCGTGCCCGAGGCGCAGCAGCATCTCCGACGTCATCGCGCCATCGCGAATCCACGAGCGCTCGTACGCCCGCGATCCCGGTTGAATCGCCGGTCCGTCGCGATTGATCAGGACGTGCGCGAGCGAAGTCTTGAGCGTGTCGGCGAGCGACTTGTACTTCGACGGCACGGTCAGCTCGACGCGATCGAGTTTTTCGCGCCAGAGCGCGGCAACGCTTTCGAGCGATGCTGGCGCACCGGGCGCTGTTCCATGCTGCGGCAGATCGAGCACGATCTCCTGGCTCTGCCCCGGCTGCAGATCGACGTCGTACATCAGCGCACCCGACGCGAAGCCACTGTCGTCGTGAATGCGTGCGCTTCCTACGTTCGTCGGCAACCAGTCGCACGGTGTGTCCGCCGCGAGCGTCACCGCGCGGAAGGTGCGTGGCTGGGTACGCGGATACACCGCGGGCTTACCATCGACTTTGATGAGCTTGTCCTCGAAGGCGAGATCGTAGATCCGGCTCACGCCGCCCTCGGTATTGAGAAACTGCGCCGGCGAATTGACCTGGAACGGCCGTACAGCGAGAGCCAGCGTCACTTTCTGCCGGCTCTGAGTCGGGTTGCGCAGCCGATAAACAGCGTGAACGACACCGCTCCCGACTGCACCGCTCGCATACGCCGTCGTCGTCAGCTCGATCGAGCGATGCTTCCACTCGACGCTCGGGATCGGCAGGTAGCCGTCTGCGAGAGAATGACCGATCGTGACGTCGGCCCACGTGAGCCAGCCCGTGCGGGTCCTGACGAACGGCTCGATCGAATAGCTGCCCTTGCGAACTTCGAGCGCGCCGTCCTCGGACAGCATGCCCTCCTCCGTGTCGCCGTCGACGCCGACGATGGTCCAGTAGATCTGCTCGTTCAGGTATGGCCGCGGATAACAGCCGCGACGGGCCTGCTTGGCGAGCGAGCTGATGAACGCGTTCGGCGAAGCGCCGAACTCCAGGTCGCGCACGGACAGTTCGGCGATGCCGACGTCGCGGCCCGGATCGGGCATCGTGACGCGGATGTAGCGCGCCTCCGACTCGGGCATGAGATGCGAGTCGCGGCCGCCGTTGCTCCCATCGATGGTGCGAACCTTCGTCCAGCGGCTGCCGTCGAGCGACGTCTCGAGCGAATAGCGAGGTGCGTGCAGCCCGCGCGGCCAGTCGATCTCGATGCCGCCGAACTCGCGCACGGCCTTGAGGTCGATCTCGAATGTCTGCGGCGTCGTGCCGTCGGTTCGCGCACTGCGCCACATCGTGCTCGTCTTGCCGTCGATGGCGAGGGCGGCGCTGCTTCCGGTGGCTTCGGATGATGCTTTCGCTGTCGGTGGCGAAACGGCGCGCTGCGGCCGCAGCGGCTTCAGAGACAAGCGATCGAACCACAGGCTGCCGTTGCCGCCTTCGTCACCCGCGGCGAGCACGAACTCGATCGACTGGAACTGCCGCAGCGTGCGATCGGTCGTCGGACCCCACGCGAAGTCGATCTGCCGCCGTTTGATCCGCACCTGCTGCCAGTCGCCGGAGAACTGATAGTTTGCGCGGCGGTACCACCAGACGTTGTCGCCGGACGCATCGACGAACTTCACCTCGAAGTGGTTGCGCCCCGCCTCGGCCCGCATCCAGAAAGAAATTTCGTAGTCCTCCGGGAGCTGCGTGGGCAGCTGGCGGGTCGCCGCTGCATAGCCGGCGGTGTTGGCGAGATTGAACTCGAGCACCAGCGCATTGCCCTCGACACCCTTGGCCGAATGCACCGATGCGCTGACGCCGTCCGAGGCGAGCGACTCCCAGGCGGAGATGTCCTCCATCTCGTCGAGGTAGCGGATCTCGAGTTGCGGCGGCTGCTCGGCGGCATTGGTCATGGAGCTGATGAGGAGCAGTAGTAGTACAAGAGGCACAAGGCCGACGAGCGAGCGCACGTTCATCCCTTCACGCTGCCCGCAAGAATGCCCGCGATGTAGTAACGCTGCAGACCCAGGAACAGCAGCAACACCGGCACGACCGTGATCACTGAACCCGCCATCATCAGCTCGTTGTCCTGCACGTGCTCGCGCGACAGTCCCGCGAGCGCCACCGGCAGCGTGTGCAGCTTCGCGTCGGTCAGCACGATCAGCGGCCACATGAAATCGTTCCAGGTCGCGAGGAACGTCAGGATCGCCAGCGTCACGAGGATCGGCCGGATGAGCGGCACGACCAGCGACCAGAAGATCCGCGCCTCGCTCGCCCCATCGATGCGTGCGGCTTCCAGCAGCTCGTCCGGCAGCGACAGCGCGTACTGGCGGATGAGAAAGATGCCGAACACGCTGGCCATCGCCGGCACGACGACGCCGCCGTACGTGCTGACCAGCCCGAGCTCCTTGACGAGTGCAAACAGCGGAATCATCGCCACCTGGCTCGGGATCACCAGCGCACCGAGCAGGCTGCGGAAGATACGGTCACGTCCCCGGAAGCGCAGCTTCGCGAACGCATAGCCTGCCATGGTGTTGAACACCAGCGAGATCAGCGTCGCGAACGTTGCGACCAATGCGCTGTTGAGCATGTAGCGCCCGGCCGTGTGTTTCGCGAACAGCTCGCGGTAGTTGTCCAGCGTCGGTTCTGCCGGAAACAACGGCGGCGGGTAGGTGCTGGCTGCGCCGGTGGGCATGAACGACACCGAGATCATCCACAGCAACGGAAAGGCAACGAGCAGCGCGCCGATGACCAGCAGCGTGTTGACGAGCAGCGTTCGCGTCGTGCGCGTCATGCCGCGCTCCGATCGCGACCCAGGCGCAGCTGCACCATGGTAACGATGAACATGAGTATGAACAGCAGGAACGCAACCGCCGAAGCGCGCCCGAGGCTCCACCACTTGAAGCCTTCGTCGAACATGAAATAGAGCACGCTGTACGTTGCCTGCAGCGGCCCGCCCTCCGTCATCACGTACGGCTCAGCGAACAATTGGAAATAGCCGGTCATCGTCAGGATGCTGACGAGAAGAAGCACCGGACCGATGCCGGGCAGCGTGACGTGGCGGAACTGCTGCCATCCCGAAGCGCCGTCGATGCGCGCCGCTTCGTACAGGTCATCGGGGATGTTCTGCAGCGCCGCCAGCAGGATGATCATGTTGTAGCCGAAGTTCTTCCACACGGCGAGGATCACGATCGCCGGCATCGCAAAGCGCGGATCGCCCATCCAGTCGATGGGATCGAGCCCGACCGAGGCGAGCGAGTAGTTCAGGAAACCGTAGCGCGTGTGAAAGATGTAGCGCCACACGACCGCGACGGCGACCAGCGTGGTGACCACCGGCGCGAAGTACACCGTGCGGAACAGGCCACGGAGTCTTGCGACCTTCGAGTTCACGAGCAGCGCCGCGCCAAGCGACACAGCGATCGACAACGGCACGCCGAGCACGACGAAGTAGAAGGTGTTGCCGAGCGCCTTCCAGAACAGCGGCTCGCGCAGCAGACGCGCGTAGTTCTCGAAGCCGATCCAGCGCAGGTCGCCGAAATCGTTGAGCGCGTACAGGTCGAAGTCGGTCAGGCTCATCGCCAGCGCCGCGAGCACCGGCAGGAAGAAGAACACGCCGATCACGAGCAGTGCGGGCGCAACGAACCACCATGCGGCGCGTTGCGTTCTCATGTGACGCGATCCTTGTCCATCATCCAGCGTCGCTTTTCGAGAATCTCGTCCGTCTTGCGATCGAGCGCGACGCACGCCTGGTCCACGCTGGCGACGCCCTGCACGACGCGCTCGGCAGCCATCCGCATCTCCTGCGCGATTCTCTCCCACTCCGGCACCTTCGGCGGCGAGCGCACCCGATCGAGCTGCGTCCGAAACGCTTTGGCATACGGCGACCCAGTCAGTGCCGCGGACTGCCAGGTCGAACGACGCGGCGGCATGTTGCCCGTGAGCTCGTAGAAGCGCTCCTGCACTGACGGGCGCGACAGGTACTCCATCACTGCCCACGTAGCGGGCTTGCTCTGCGAGTGACTGAAGATCACGAGGCTCGCACCGCCGGCGCTCGAAATACCCGGACCGCTCGGGCCCGGCATCGGTGCCGTCATCCACGCGTCCTGCAAGTCGCGCGGCATGCGCTTTCTGAACTCCGCGATGTTCCACGGCCCGGAGATGTAGAACGAGAACATGCCGCGGCCGAACTCGTCCCAGACGTTCGACACCTGCGTGTTGGTCATCTTCGGCGCCCAGTCGCGCCGGTACATGCTCGCGTAGAACTCCAGCGTGCGGCGGAAATCGGGGTTGCGGAAATTCCCGTAGCGCCCGCGGTCGCGCAACAGCTCCGAAGGGTGCTGCAGCGACAGTGTGACCAGCGGCCAGAATTCGTTGAGCGGCAGCAGGATCGAATAGCGGTCGGCGCCGACCAGCGTCTTGATCGCGCCGAGCGCCTGCGTCCACTCGTCCCACGTCGTCGGCGGCGTGTTGAAGCCGGCCTGCTGCAGCAGGTCGCGCCGGTAGTACATCACGTTGGTATCGACGTACCACGGGATGCCGAACAGCGGCCCGTCGACACGATTGGAGTCGAGGATGCCGGGGAAGTAATCGTCGAGCGCAATGTCGCGCGAGTCGCGCGCCAGCTCATCGAGCGGCGTGAGCGCACTCAGCGCGGTGAACTCGGGGATCCAGGTGTTGCCGAGCGAGCACAGGTCCGGAAGGGTTTCGCCCGCGTACGCCGTCAGGAGCTTCTCGTGCGCGGCTGTCCACGGCAGCCTCTGCACTTCGACTTCGATGTCGGGCCGCTCGCGCAGGAAATCCTTGAGCAGCTCGACTGCGTATTCACCTTCGCGCCCGACGGCCCAGAAGCGCACGACGTTGGCTGCCTGCGAGCGGCGCGTGCAACCGAGGGGAGCCGCTGCGAGCGCGGCCACCGCGAGCATCGTCTGCCGGCGATTGACCACGAGTCACGAGCTCGGCTGCGGCGGCGGAGGCTGCGCGAGCCAGCCACCGGTGAAACCTGCGCGCTCCAGGCCGCGGCGAATGTGCGGATGGCGTTGCATCAGCTTCCACACGAGCCCGCTGCGATAGTTCTCGATCATCGCCACGATCGGCCCCTGGTCGATGCTCAGATAGTCGTTGTCGATCCAACCGACGTTCTCGACGATCTTGCCGTGGCGCAGGGGCACGTTCGTGAACGTGAAGCTCGGGTTGACCGCGTCCAGGAAGCCGTATTTCTGATACAGGTTCTCGCCGAAACGTACGCGGAAGGCGCGGATGGTCGGAATCACGATCTCCGGCGCGAACGCGATGGAAGCGACCGCGGCGGTCGGCGCAATCGTCCCGTCGTCGAGCAGGTGCGTCGCGGCTGTGCCGCGCGCTGCGTACGTGAAGAAGCCGCGCTCTTCGTTGTTGAAAATCTGCACGGTGTCGGCCGGGCCGTCGCATGCGGTCAGGCCCCAGATCTCGCTGTCGTAGCCGCGCCAGCGCATCGGGTTCTGGATCGAGTACTCGCGATGCGCGTAGGCCGCGCGCCGGCTGTTCTCGAAGTAGTCGATGCCCTTCTCGCGCATGTACTCGTCCTGGATACCGCGGAAGTCGATCCAGACGTGCGAATACTGGTGGCCGAACATCGGGCCGAACGACTGGAACTCCTGGCCGCTGAACTTGCCCCACGAGTCCTTGTAGGTTTTCAGCCATTCCTTCCAGGCCTCGGGCTCGATCGCATGCGTCGGCGAGCCGAGCGCCAGGATGTAGACGAGCATCGCCTCGTTGTAGCCGCGCCAGTCGAAGCGCAGGAAGCCGGTCTCGGGCCGCCAGCCGTGCGAGACGATCGGCGGGCGGTTCTGCGCCCAGGTCCACTCGACGCGGCTGTAGATCAGCTCGGCGAGGTCGCGGATCTCTTTCTCGGCGCGCGTGTCCCGATCGAAGTAGACCTGCGCGAGCAGCACGCCGCCGAGCAGCAACGCGGTATCGACCGTCGACAGCTCGGACGTGCCGAAGCGCTGGCCGTTATGCATGTGCAGGAAGTGATAGAAAAAGCCGCGATAGCCGCTCATGCCGGTCTCGTCGGGACCCTGCGGCGCGGTCGCGAGAAACCGCAGCGTACGTAACGTACGCAACCGCGCCTGGCTGCGCGACACGAAGCCGCGCTCGGATCCGATCACGTAGGCAGTGAGCGCGAAGCCGACGCCCGCCGTGCTGGCGAACGACGGCGAGGGAAAGCGGTCCGGAGCAAGGCCGTTCTGCTTGTTCGTGGTGTCCCAGAAGAAGCGGAACGTGCGCCGTTCGAGGTTGTTGATGACGGGATCGCCGTCGCGCTCGGGGTCGTACACGCGGGAGCCCTCGACGGTGACGCCGGGGATCCGCTCCTTGCTCGCACCGAACGACGGTGCACCGGCGAGCAGCACCGTCAGTCCAGCCAGCACGTGCAGGGCCGCCCGCCGCCCGCGCGAATCAGCCTTCATCGACCAACCGATCGCATCATTAACCTCGCGTCGGTGCCGGGAGAAGCAAGATTTCCTCTCCCGGCACCGTTGTGAACCTCGGTCGATTATCGCCAGCTGACGTTGAATGACAACTTGAACGTGCGCGTCGGCTGACGCCAACTGGTGACATTCCCAAAGTTTTCGTTGTCGTTGCCATCGAAGCCACGGAAGTTCTCGTAGTTGTCCGGGTTCTCCCAGTTGAGCACGTTGAGCACATCCGCGCGCAGACCGACGCTGAAGTCGCCCATGCCGAAGTCCTTCTGCGCTGCCAGGTCGAGCTGCTTGCGACCGATGGTCCTATCGGGCTTGAAGTTCTGGAAGAAGCAGAAATTGTTGGCACCGAGACCGGGCGGCCGCTCCGCTGCGGTGGGGACGTCGCGGCAGTTCAGCGCCTCGAACTCCACCGGCGTTTCCACCGCCAGCTTGGCCGACAGAGTCATTTCCCACGGGCCGTCCCAGATTCCGGTTGCCACGAGACGGTGGCGCGGCACGCCTGTCGCAGTGTGCCAGCCGAAGCCCTCCACCGTCGGGAAGTCGAGGATGAAGCGCTCGTCGCGCAGGCCCGCGTTCGTGCGGTTCTCCTCCGCGTCGAGGAACGTGTAAGCGAACGTCACGCCCCAGTTCGATTCTTCGCTGTACGGCTTCTCGACCGACAGCAGGAACGACGAGCTGCGCGACTCGATGCCGTTGTCGATGATGATCAGCGAGCCGAGCCCGGGAATGCCGTTGCCGAACGGTACCTGCTCCCACTCAGCTGCCGGATTCTCGCGGAAACTGCCGTTGCCGCGCCGGTTGCCGAGCAGGAACACGACGCCGTCTTTCGACTCGACGTACGAGATCGTGGCGGAGGTCACCCAGCTCTGGTTCCACAGGTCGATGCGGTTGCGCAGGCCGAGGCTGTACTGATCCGAGTACGGCGTCTTCAGGTCATTGTTGATCAGGTTGATCTCGCGGCCGATATTCGGATTGGCCGCGACCAGCGCTTCGAGGTTCGCGCGCTCGAAGAACGATTCATCGAACTCCAGGCATCGCGGGTCCGTAGTGGAGTCGCAGGGATGCCCGGCGACGTTGAAGTTGAACTCGTAGCGCGGGAACGTACCCTTCGAGCGCTCGAGCGCGAGAAAGTCGAACACGTTGCGGTCGTAAGCGCGGCCCGCGCCGCCGAACAGCACGAAGCTCTCATCTTCCGAAAAGTCGTACGAGAAGCCGACACGCG
Source organism: uncultured Gammaproteobacteria bacterium (assembly GCA_963838635.1). Classification (GTDB taxonomy): domain Bacteria; phylum Pseudomonadota; class Gammaproteobacteria; order Steroidobacterales; family Steroidobacteraceae; genus Steroidobacter. Next base: position 57,748 of record CAWISC010000074.1, read on the forward strand.
GCTGAATGGCGCTCTCGAACGCGTCCCGGTTGTTACCCGTACTGATGTAGTCGTCGACGTTGACGCCGCCGAGGGCCAGCGATTGCCGATACGTCTGGCCAGGTAGTGCGCCCGGCGACGTGTCTACCGCATTCAGGCCGCCGAGCACGTCCGCAGGCGTCACGTAGTCGAGATAGCTCGGCGTCTCTTCGTAGTCGTAGCGGATGCCGAGGTTCACCAGCAGCTTCTCGGTCACCTCCCAGTCGTCCTGGATGTAGATGCCGTACTGCTTGTTCTCGGACGTCACGTTGCGGGCCGGCAAGCCGGGAATCGGCGCGCCGAACTGCACCACGAACGGCACCGCCAGACCCTGCGTCACGTCGAAGAAGAACTGCGGGTTGAACGGCTGCTGCTCGAACGCATTGACCTCGACCTGCTTGTATTTGAAGCCGGTCTTCACGGTATGCGCGCCGTTCCATTCGAACGAGGTGAATGTCAGGTCGTCCTGGAAGCCCCAACCCTTCTGGCCCTTGTCCTGGAAGTCCTCACCGCCGCCGAGATTGAGGATGTTCTGGCGGCTGGGTGTCACCACGCGGATGCCGGGCTCCAACGTCACCGGGCGCGGATTGAACTGGGCGTCCTCGTACGTGAGATGCGCGTCGTTGAGAATGCGCGCGCCGGTGAACTGGTGGCGCAGATCGATGCGCGTTTCCTCGTTGATCTTGTCGCTGGCGAAGCTCGCGGTGTTCTGGCCGCCGAGCGCGGAAATCTCGCTCTCCTTGCGCACCTTGCCCGTCAGCTCGAGCAGGTGATCGTCCGCGACCTGCCAGTCGATCTTGCCGAAGTACAGGTCCTCCTCGAACGGCGCGGTCACGACGCCGAGCAACGGCTGGATCTCCGGCGGCGCTGCACTCGATGGAATGCCCTGCCCGAGCGTTATGGTCTGCGGCGTTTCGAACTCCTTGCCTTCGTAGGTCACGAAGAAGTGCATCTTGTCCTGGATGATCGGGCCGCCGAACGCGATGCCGTACTGCTCCTGCTCGGATTTTGCCTTGCGGTCATCGCGGCTTTCGATCGGATCGGAGGCGCGCCAGTTCTCGGCCGTGCGATCGAAGAAGGCCTCGGATTCGAACTCGTTCGTGCCCGAGCGCGTCACAGCGACCACCGCGGCACTGCTCAACTGATCGAACTCCGCCTTGTAGTTCGACGTGATCACCTTGTATTCGCCGATTGCGAGCTGCGGGAACGGATTGCCGCGCGACAAGGCCTGGCCGCTGACACCGCCGCGCAGGACGTAGTTCTTCTGGCCGACGCCGTCGATGAACACGTTGACGCCGCTCGCCGACTGCGCGCCGCTGCGAATCTCGCTCGTGGCGCCATCGCCGCTGGTTACGAACTGCACCCCCGGCACGATGTCCACGAACGCCAGGAAGTTGCGCGAGTTCTGCGGCAACGCTTCGATCTGCTTCGGCGTCACGTACGACGCGACTTCGGACGTGCGGGTCTCGAACAGCTGCGTCGCGGTGACGGTGACCGACTCGATGGTCTCCTGGGCGGACGCGAGTCCCAGGTCGAGGCTGGCAGTCTGACCGACTTGCAGCGTGACGAGCCGCGCGACGGCGCCAGTGGGTCCGGTGACCTCGACTTTGTATGTGCCCGGCGGCAGGCCCGCCAGCGTGTAGTTGCCCTGCGCGTCAGTCTCGACCTGGCGTGAAAAACCAGTTGCAGTGTTGCTTGCAGTCACGGACGCGGCAGGAACGGCCTGCTCGCCTGCGAGGACCTGGCCGCGCAACGTCGCACTCGCCGACTGTGACAGGGCGCTCGGAGCTGCGGCCAGCAGACAGGCCGCCACCGCGGCCGCCAGGATCGACTTCTCGTGTTTCATAGGTCCGTCCCGAACGATTCGAAGGGTTGTGATTCGTGAGCGGAATATTCCGCATCCCCAATGAATGTGCTGCCGGTGGAGTTCCGACATGTAAGGAAGGCAGGCAGTTCGATGGCGATGCTGTAGGTCGGGCTTCAGCCCGACAACTAACCAAAGTCAGGCCCTAACCTGATTCCTTTGCATATACGTATGGCCCACCCTTCACCAGCGCAGCCTGGTATGCCGGCCGCTCGTGCATGCGAGCCAACAGCGCTTTCAGTCGCGGATGAGCGTCACCCAGCATCTTCTGAGTCGCACTCACCTCCAGAGGAAAGCTCATCTGCACATCCGCAACGCTCAGCGTCGGGCCCGTCAAGAAGTGCGAAGAGCCGAGCGCCTCTTCGACATACGCAAGATGCATGCGGATGGCTCCATTGACGCGCTCCAGCGGCGCCTTCGCCGGCTCGCCGACGCGATCGAGATAGAGCTTCACCAGCAGCTGCATCATCAGCGAGCCTTCCGCATAGTGCATCCAATAGCGGCAGGTCTCGTACTCGCGCGTGCCTCGCTGCGGGACGAAGCGGCCGCTGCCGTATCGATCCACCAGGTATTCGAGAATCGCGCCCGACTCAGCGAGCACGAAGTCGCCATCGCGGATGACCGGCGAGCGGCCGAGCGGATGCACCTGCTTGAGCTCGGGCGGCGCCAACATGGTCTTGGCATCGCGCTCGTAGCGTACGACGCGATACTCGGCGCCGAGCTCTTCCAGCATCCACAGCACGCGCTGCGAGCGGGAGTTGTTGAGATGGTGGACTTCGATCATGGGTGACTCCCGAAGGCGCTAGTCGAGCGACTCGCCGGCGCGCTCGCGCGCAATGAGCAGCACGATGCCGGTGATGAGCAAGGCGACCGCAAGATACGCGCTGAGCGCATGCGTAGTACCGAATGTTTTCTGCAATGTGGCGAACATCAAAGGCGCGATGCCGCCGCCAACGATGCCTGCCAGCGTGTACGCGAGCGAGGCGCCGGCATAACGCACGCGCGTTGGGAACTGCTCGGCGATGAATGCTGCCTGCGGCCCGTACATCATGGCGTGCACGATCAGCGCGGCGGAGATCGCGAACGCGATGGCGACCGGCGATCCGGTATCGAGCAGCGGGAAGAACGCGAACGCGAGCCCGAGCGCGCACACCACGCCGATGCCGTACATCACGCGGCGACCGTAACGATCGGAGAGCGACCCGAAGATCGGGATCGTCACTGCATTGCAGGCGCCGCCGATCGAAAGCGCGATCAGCGCCAGCGTGCGCGAAACGCCGAGTGTCTGGGTCAGATATGAAAGCGAGAACACTGCCGTGAGTGAGTACAGGACGTCGGGTCCGATACGCACGCCGCCGCCGAGCAGGAGTTTGCGCCAATGCTCGCGAACGACCTCGCCCACCGGTGCGCGCGCCTGCAACTTCTCGCGCTCGAGTCGGCGAAACAGCGGCGTCTCCTGCACGCCGATGCGGATCCACAAGCCGAATCCGACGAGCAGGACACTCGCGAAGAACGGCAGCCGCCAACCCCACGACAGAAAACTCTCGTCTGGAAGCAGCACAGTCACTGCAGCGATCGAGCCTGTGGCCAGCAAAGTGCCAAGCGAAGGTCCCATCTGCGCCCACGAGGCGTTGCGACCGCGCTGCCGGTGATCGCCGTGTTCGACGGAGAGCAGCACCGCACCGGCCCACTCGCCACCAAGCGCCGCGCCTTGCACGAAGCGCAGCGCCACGAGCAGCACCGGGCTGAGCACTCCTGCTGCCGCATAGGTGGGCAGCGCGCCGATCAGAGCTGTCGTTATGCCCATCACGATCAGCGTCGCGACCAGCACGAAGCGTCGGCCGTACCGATCGCCGAGGTGTCCGAAGATCACGCCGCCGATCGGCCGCGAGAAGTAGCCGACCGCGAACGTCGAGAACGCGAGGATCGTGCCGGTCAGCGGATCGAATGACGGGAAGAACAGGCGGTTGAATGCGAGTGCCGCGAGCGTGTTGTAGATCGCGAAGTCGTAGTATTCGAGCATCGTGCCGACGATGCTCGCAGTCGCCAGTCGAGCCATGCGCGGCGGCTGCTCAGCCAAAGCCGCCTCCGCCTGGCGTCTGGATCACGAAGATGTCGCCCGCACCCACCTGCGCCGAATGCGTCGCGCCGAAGTGCTCGATGCTGCCGTCGACACGCTCGATCCAGTTCTGGCCGGTCGCGCCGGGCCGTCCACCCGCGAGCCCGAATGGAGCGACGACGCGATGATTGGCGAGCAGCACGGCGGTCATCGGTTGCAGGAAGCGCACGCGACGTTCGCTGCCGTCGCCGCCACGATGACGGCCTGCGCCGCCCGAGCCGCGACGGATGCGAAAGTCCTCCAGCCGCACCGGGAAGCGCCATTCCAGCACTTCCGGGTCGGTGAGACGCGAGTTCGTCATGTGCGTCTGGACGGCCGAGGTGCCGTCGAAGTCCGGTCCTGCGCCGGAGCCGCCCGCGATGGTCTCGTAGTACTGGTGCGCGCCGTCGCCGAACGTGAAGTTGTTCATCGTGCCCTGGCTGGCCGCGAGCACGCCGAGCGCACCGTACAGGCAATCCGTGACGACCTGCGACGTCTCGACGTTGCCGGCGACGACGGCGGCCGGGTACTGCGGCTTCAGCATCGACGCTTCCGGCACGAGGATCTGCAGTGGCTTGAGACAGCCCGCGTTCATCGGGATCTCGTCGTTCACGAGCGTGCGGAAGACGTACAGCACAGCTGCGCGAGTGACGGGGACCGGAGCGTTGAAGTTGTTGGGCTGCTGTGGGCTGGTGCCCGTGAAGTCGATGCGTGCGGCTCGTGCCTGCTTGTCGATGCGGATGGAGACGCGTACGCAGGCGCCGTTGTCCATCGCATATTCGAAGTCGCCATCGGTGAGCGCATCGATCACGCGGCGCACGGCTTCTTCCGCATTGTCCTGAACGTGCTGCATGTACGCTTGCACGACCTGCAGCCCGAAGTGCTCGACCATCGCAGCGAGCTCGGCCGCGCCCTTCTGGCAGGCAGCGACTTGGGCGCGCAGGTCGGCGAGATTCTGCTCGACGTTGCGCGCCGGATACTTGCCGCCGCCCAGCAGTGCGCGCAGCTCACCTTCCAGGAAAATTCCGTTGGTGACCAGCTGGACGTTGTCGAGCAGCACGCCCTCCTCGTCGATGTGCGAGGAGTCCGAAGGCATCGAGCCCGGCGTGATGCCACCGATATCGGCGTGGTGGCCGCGGGCAGCGACGAAGAACGGAAGGCATCCCTTCCAGGAACACCGGCATCACCACAGTGACGTCCGGCAAATGCGTCCCGCCCGCGTAAGGCGCATTCAGCACGTACACATCGCCCGGCCGCATCGTCTCGCCGCGGCGTCGCATGATCTCCTGCACCGACTCGCCCATCGAGCCCAGGTGCACCGGCATGTGCGGCGCATTCGCGATCAGGTTGCCGTGCTCGTCGAACAATGCGCACGAGAAATCGAGGCGCTCCTTGATGTTCACCGACGTCGCAGTGTTCGCGAGCGTCACGCCCATCTGCTCGGCGATGGACATGAACAGGTTGTTGAAGACTTCGAGCAGCACCGGGTCGACGCGCGTGCCGATGGCGTTGGCTCGCTGCAGCGGCTGCACGCGGCGGAGGATCAGGTGATTGAGCGGCGTGACCTCGGCGCGCCAGCCCGGATCGATGACGATCGTGGTGTTGCGCTCGCGGAGGATCGCCGGGCCGGTGATCGTGTCCTGCGCTTGCAATGCATCGCGGTCGTAAATCTGCGTGTCGTGCCACTGACCGTCAAAGAACAGCCGGGCGCTTGGTCGGTGCCGCAGCGGATCGGACCGATGTGGGTTGGGCTTTAGCCCAACTCTGATGTGTCTTCCCGACGGCCTCGGCCGAAATCGACTCGACCACCAACCGCCGTTCCGGCATCAGGAATCCATATCTCACGCGATACTGATCCAGAAACGTTGCCGTCAGCGTCGCGGCATCTTTCTCGATCGGCAACTGCAGCGTGCTGTCCGTGCCTTCGTACTTCAGCGCTACTCTGCGCTCGATCGTGATATCTGCTGCCGGCACGCCCTGCAGGAGCAACGCATCGCGCGCCTCGGCGACGAGCGTCGCGAACGGCGTCGCGAGATCCGTCAGCGCGCGATCGTCCAGAACCGCCTCAATCGCGCGCTGCTTCATCACGGTGACGTCGGCAAGACCGATACCGTAGGCCGACAGCACGCCAGCGAGCGGATGCATGAACACCGTCTGCATCCCGAGTGCGTCCGCAACCAGACACGCATGCTGCCCGGCCGCGCCGCCGAAGCACGACAACGTGTATTCGGTCACGTCATGACCGCGCTGCACGGAAATCTTCTTGATTGCGTTCGCCATGTTCTCGACCGCGATCCGGACGCAGCCTGCCGCCACACCCTGCGGCGTCTGCGGCACTCCGGTGGCGCGCTCGATGTCTGCCGCGAGCACGCGGAACTGATCTGCAACGACAGCCGCATCCAAGGGAGAATCCCCAGCCTCGCCGAACACCGCAGGAAAGAACTCCGGTTGAATCCGGCCGAGCAGCACGTTGCAATCGGTCACCGTCAACGGACCGCCGCGCCGATACGACGCGGGACCCGGATCTGCGCCTGCGGACTCCGGACCAACCCGCAGACGCACTCCATCGAACTGGCAGATCGAACCACCGCCTGCGGCGACCGTATGAATCTGCATCAACGGCGCTCGCAGTCGGACGCCGGCGACTTCCGCGTCGAACGCGCGCTCATATTCGCCGGCGAAATGCGCGACATCGGTCGAAGTGCCGCCCATGTCGAAACTGATGATCTTGCCGATGCCCGCCTGCTGCGCCGTGCGCGCCGCGCCGACGATGCCGCCCGCGGGGCCAGAGAGAATCGCGTCCTTGCCGTGAAACTGCTGCGCATCGGCGAGCCCACCGGACGATTGCATGAACTGCAGCTTCACGCCTGGCAGCTGCGCGGCGACCTGATTCACGTAGCGGCGCAGGACTGGCGACAGATACGCGTCGACGACGGTCGTGTCGCCTCGCGCGACCAGCTTCATCAGCGGACTGACCTGATGCGACACCGACACCTGCGCGAAGCCGATGCGTCGCGCAAGCTCCTCGAGCTGCGCCTCGTGCTGGTGATAGCGATATCCGTGCAGCAGCGCGATGGCGCACGACCTGATGCCGCGATCGAACGCCGCGCGCAAGTCGCGCTCTGCTTGCTGAAGATCGAGCGGCCGTATGACGTCGCCGTGTGCGCCGAGGCGCTCGTCGATCTCGACCACCTGCTCGTACAGCATCGAGGGCAATTCGATGTGCCGCACGAACAGCTTGGGGCGATGCTGATAGCCGATGCGCAGAGCGTCGGCGAAGCCGCGCGTGATGGCGAGCACCGTGCGATCGCCCTTCCGCTCCAGCAGCGCGTTCGTCGCAACCGTCGTGCCCATCCGCACGACGTCGATCTCGCCGGGCGGGATCGGCTGGTCGCCGACGCCGAGCAGCTCGCGGATGCCCTGCACGGCCGCGTCGCTATAACGTCCCGGGTTCTCCGACAGGAGCTTGAGGGTGACGAGGGTGCCGTCCGGCTTGCGGCCGACGATATCGGTGAACGTGCCGCCGCGATCGATCCAGAATTGCCAGCGTCCGGTCACCGCGAGAGCCGACGCGAGACCGCCTCGGCCCGCTCCATCGCACGCAGCACGTTCTCACCGGCCAGCAGCTTCAGGTCCTGGTCGCTCCAGCCGCGGCGGATCAGCTCGGCGAACAGGTTCGGATACATGGAGACGTCCGACAGCCCTTCCGGCCACAGCGGTGTTGCCGTCGTAGTCGCCGCCGATGCCGACGTGCTCGATGCCCGCGACGTCGCGGATGTGCTCGATGTGATCGGCGACCTTGCCGATCGGGATCTTCGGCACCTGCACCTTGCCGAGCACTTCCTCCTCGATCTTCTCGCGCTCCTCGATGCTCTTGCCGGCCGCGCGGCGGTTGATCTCGGCCATCGCCGGTACTTGCACGGCGGCGACTGCGGGATCGATGAAGCCGCCGACGAACGTGACCATCACCACGCCGCCGTTCGCCTTGAGACGCTTCAGAATGTCGTCAGGCACGTTACGGGGCACGTCGCAGAGCGCGCGCGCCGAGGAATGCGAGTAGATCACCGGCGCCTGCGACACGCGCAGCGCGTCGTCCATCGTGCCGTCGGAGGTGTGCGACAGATCGACCAGCATTCCGAGCTTGTTCATCTCCAGCACGATCTGCTCGCCGAACGGCGTGAGGCCGCCGTGCACCGGCGGGAGCGCCTGCGAGTCAGCCCAACTCGTGTGCACGTTGTGGGTCAACGTCATGTAGCGCACGCCCAGATCGTAGTAAGCGCGCAATGCGCCGAGCGAGTCTTCGATGGCGTGCCCGCCCTCCATCCCCAGCAGCGAGGCGATGCGCCCGGCGCGATGCGCCGCGCGAATGTCGGCAACAGTCGTCGCGAATCGCAGGTGGTCCGGATAGCGCGCGATGATCCGCCGCGCGATATCGATCTGCTCGAGCTGCGTACGCGCGAAACCGCTGCCGGTTTCGCCGGGAATGTACACGGACCAGAACTGCGCACCGACGCCGCCGAGCTTCAGCCGCGCGAGATCCGTCTGACCTGACGTCGTGGTCCGCAGATCGTACGCGGCGACATCGCCGGGCGCCGCCTTGTTGGTGCGCACTGCCCACGGCAGGTCGTTGTGACCGTCGACGAGAATTGCCGAACGCAGGAGCTTGCGAGCGTGCGCCAGCGCAGCCTCGTCCGCCGCGCGGGCGGCAGTCGAGACGCTGACGAACAGGAAAGCAGCGAGTGCGGCGATGGAGCGCTTGAATATCACGAGCTTTCCTTTTTATTACTGGAGCCGGTCGGCGCCGGCCACGAACAACGAGTCACCGACGTTGGCAGCCTTGCGGCCGTTCACCAGGTCATCGACCCACTTCGACAACGCCACCTCGTCTACCTTCGCGGTGAAGAAGTCCGGCCGCGTCAGCACCGTGTGGACCTTGCCCGGCATCGTGTAGGTACGCAGCTTGGGGTTCGACTTGCGCAGGTCCGCGATGTTCGCGCTCAGCAGCGGCGCCAGCGACTTCACCTCGTTACCCAGCTGCGCCAGGAAAAAGATCTGGACCCCATCTTCGATGCTGTTGATCTGCCCCAGCTGCAGATTGGGCACCGGCGCCGCGCGCGAGTAGAAGTCCTCGAAGTTCGCGGTCTCGACGTCGAGGTCGCGATACAGGGGATCGTGCTTCAGCGCCCGCGTCGCGCCCCACAGCTCCAGCCACTGCGCCAGGCGCTTGGTGCGATAGCCGCCAGCGCCGTCACCCACTCCCACGACCTGCGCCTTCGTATAGTGACGCGCGAGCTGGGACGCGAAGATCGGCGAAGGAATCGCGCCCGCGCTGCCGCCGCTCACGAAGATCCGCTGCGGGTCGCTGTACTGCTGGGTTACCCAGTCCATCACCCGCTGTGCATTGGCGAGACCGCGATAGGCAATGTCGAGGTGCTTGCCGTCTGCGGTCTCGAAGCGCTCGGTGCGCGCGCCGAGGTGGACGTCGGCCGTGCAATACGGCGCGAACACGATCGTGAATTCGCGCAGCGGATTGGCAGGATTGGCGGCGTCGAGGATGCCGCCCACGATGGTCTTGTTCAGCCACGGGCGGTCGGTGTCGTCGATCGAGTTGTCGAACGTTCTCTGGCCGTCCAGCCCGCAGTTGCGGCTGTTCCAGCACCCGCCGCCGCCCTGGAAGTAGATCGCGAGCCGCTTCGGATCGCCCTCGTGAACGTAGAACTCATAGGGCGTGGCATCGGTCGCGCAACCCGTGCCGTGTCCGCCTGCGACGGCTTTCCATCCGGCAGTATCCGCTGCGGCGGGCTCATCGGCGTGTGCGACGGTGACCCAAGTGACTGCACAAAGCAGCGCCGCGAGCCCTGCAATCGTTCTCATATCTTTCTCCCGCTGCGACAGAGCAGTGGGCGTCTATTCTATAGATCGATGTATTGGTCAGTGCATTTTTTGCCGGCAGCAACACCGGATGACGTTACTGACGGCGGTGTGCATAATCGGTCGGCCCCTCCCACCAGCCGCGCGAACGACCGTGCACAATCCGCTCGCCAGCGAGGGTGCCGCCCTCGGCGCCATGGAACCGCAGCAGTCGCTGGCCGGCGCTGCAGCGGGTGCCAGCGCGATCGCCTCTCAGCACCTCATCAACTCCAAGCTGAAGCCGCCACTGCGTGCTGCGGCCTGCATCGAGCGACGGTCGCTGATCGCGCGCCTCGACTGCGTGTTCCGCCACAAGCTCGTATTGCTGACAGCACCGATCGGATCGGGCAAGACGACGTTGCTGACCCAGTGGCATCGACGCGCAGCCCCGACGCACTGCGTCGCATGGCTGTCGCTCGATGAGCGGGACAACGACCCGGTCCGCTTCTTTTCCTACCTGATCGGCGCCGTCCATGGCGTGGCGCCGGGCTTCGACGCCTACATCGCGAGCCGCCGCGCCGGCGAGCCCGTATCGCCGATCGATCCCGGCGCGGCGCTGTTCAGCGAGAGTCTCGACCGCGTCGGCCATGAGTTGACGATCGTGCTCGACGACTTCCAGTGGCTGACCGCGCCTTCGCTCATCCGCACGGTCGACTTCCTGCTGTATCGCTCGCCCGATAACGTGCACTGGATCATCTCCGGTCGCGGCATGCCGGAGCTCGGCCTGAGCCAGCTGCGCCTGGCCGATCAGCTGCTGATCGTCGACGCGCAGGACCTGAACTTCGACGACGGCCTGATCGTGCAGCTGAGCCGCAAACTGTGCCGCCGCGCGCTGTCGACCGAAGAAGCCGCCGGCATCAAGGCGCGTACAGAAGGATGGGTTGCCGGCACCAAGCTGGCGCTCCTGGCGGCCGCGGCCGGTCCCGCCCCTGCCCAGACGTTGCAGGAATTCGCAGGCTCGCACTCCGAAGTTGCGCGCTACCTCGGTGCTTCGGTGTTGCATGAGCAGAGCGAGGAGATCCGCGAATTCCTGGTCGCGAGCAGCATCGTCGACCGGATGACGGGCGAGCTTTGCAACGCCCTGCTCGGGATCTCGCACAGCCAGTCGCTGCTCGAACGCCTCGAACGCTCGCAGCTGTTCATCCAGCCGCTCGATAGTCACGGCCACTGGTATCGTTATCACACGCTGTTCCTGGATTTCCTGCGCAGCGTCCTGCGTCGGGATGTAGCGCGCATCCCGATCCTGCACGAGCGCGCCAGCCGCTGGTTTGCCGAGCATCAGCTCTACGAGGAAGCCCTGCAGCACGCTTTCCTGGCGAACGACCCGCAGTGGCGACTCGAGCTCGTTGCGCGATGCCTCGCCTTCTGGCTGCAGGAGGGCGAGGTTGCGGAAGTCATTCGCTGGAGCGAGCGACTGCCGCGGGCGGAGATCCTCACGCACGCTCGCATCGGTACCGCCTACATCTCGGCGCTGATTCTGTGCCGCCGCTTCCACGACGCGACGATCGCCCTGCGCGAAGTCGAAGCGTGTGTTGCCGCCGGACACGTCGTCGAACCCGTGCATCTGCAGCTGCTGCATGCGATGCATACGATCCTGGCGGACAGCGATTGCCACGTCAGCATTGCCGTCGCCGACTCAGCGCGCCTGGAAGGTGCAGATAGCTTCCTGAGCGCGACGGTGCTGACACTGCAAGCTTATGCGCTGTTGCGGCGAAACCAGTTCGATCTCGCCTGGCGCTTGTCGATGCGGGCGCGCGACGCGTTGGAGAACGTCAGTGTCTACGGCTTCGGCTACGCGGACGTGGTCGCCTCGCTGGCGGAACGCGCCCAGGGCGACATGAAATCGGCAGCGGAGCGTTGCGAGCGGATGTTCGCGTCCGTCCGGCGCGGTCGACGCAATCCCGCCTGGGTGAACGCAGCCACCGCGCTGGCGTGCGTGCGCTACGAAGAGAACCGCCTCGCAGAGGCCGAAACTTTGTGCCGCGAATCGCTGCCGCTGCTGTCGGTCGCCTCGACAATCGAGAACTTCACGATCGCGCATCTCACGATGGCGCGGCTCAAGGCGATCAACGAGCGCTTCGGCGAAGCCTTTCAGCTGCTCGACTACGTGCACAGCGTCCTGGAGAGCGGCTGCCATCAACGTTTTCTCGCGCAGGTGTGCCGCGAAAAGATGCGGTTGCACCTGTTGCAGAACAATGCGGCGCGGGCGCTCGCCATAGCCGCCGAGCTCGGCCTCGAGCGTCGTGCCGAGGCGGGAACCTGGCGGCAGGTCCGGCCCTACGATGAAGAGTGGGAGCGCTTCGGATTCGCGTACACACTGTTGCTCGTGCATAGCAAGCGCACGGACGAGGCACGCGCGATTCTCTCGGTCCTGCGCGACAGCGCGCGGGCGGCGGGATATGTGTATCGGGAAGTCGCGCTGGAAGCCGCATTGTCCGAGTGCGCATGGCACGCCGGCGATCCGGACGCGGCGTTCCAGGCTTTGAATCGCGGCTTCGCCCTGACGCGCGGTTACGGCTTCACGCGCGGCATCTTCGACGATACGCCTGCACTGACGCAGATCATGGCGGCCGCCGTCGAGTCGCGAAAGCTCCGCCATCTGTTGCCGGACCGTTATTTCTGCAAGTTCGGCGACGTGTTCCGGGAGCACCCTGCCCCCGCTGCGCCGCGCCGCAAGCCCACGCTGCCGCTCGAGCCGCTCACCGACCGCGAAATAGAGATTCTCAAGCTCGCGGCGCGCGGCCTGAGCAACCAGGAGATCGGAGCACGCTCGCGGATAGCGGTGTCGACTGCCAAATGGCACCTCAAGAACGTGTTCGCGAAACTGGATGTCAATACGCGGACCGGCGCCATTGCCCGCGCTCGAGAGCTGCAATTGCTGGACTGACCAGAGAACCCGACAGTCCCTGTCATCTTTCCAGGTTCCAATGTCGGCTGCGGCACGAGCCGTTCGTCCTTATGGACAGACCCTCACCGATGGAGCTTGGACAATGGCCATGAATCGCTTCGTAGTGCTGCTGGCGCTCGCCACCCTGGCCGCATGCGCTCAGAAGGATGCGCCGCCGCAGGCAACCAACGAGCCTGCGCCAGCGGCACCTGCACCTGCCACTGAACCGGCTGGTGAGCCATCCCGGACTGCCGCGCTCGCCCCCGATGTGCCTGCCGGCGACTACAAGATGGATCCCGCGCACTCCTCGCTGATCTTCCGCGTCGACCACCTGGGCTTCTCGAAATACACGCTGCGTTTTCGCCGTTTCGACGCGCAGCTGCGCTTCGACCCGCGCAATCTCACGGCCACGCAGCTCACTGCGACCGTGGACCCGCGCTCTATCGAGACCGACTTCCCCGACCCGAAGTACAACTTCAATGCCGAGCTCGCAGGCCCACAGTGGTTGGACGCCGGCGAAGTTTCCCGAGATCGCGTTCCGCACGACGCGGGTCGAGGATCTCGGCAACCAGGCAATGCGCGTGCACGCGGAGTTGTCCATGCATGGTGTGACGCGGCCGATCGTGCTCGACGCAACGTACAACGGCGGCTATGTCGGCCATCCGATGGACCCGCACGCGCGCGTGGGATTCTCTGCACGGGGCGTGTTGCGCCGATCCGAATTCGGCATCTCGGGCGGAATTCCACCGGCGGGCGGCAACATGGGCGTCGGCGATCAGGTAGCGATCGTTATCGAGAGCGAGTTCAACGGCCCTGCCATGGCGAAGGTCGATGGGGCCGGCGCCGAGACTGCGCAAACGCAGTGAAACTAAAAAAGCACGCTCGTTGTCGAACCGCACGGTTACCGAGCGTCTTTAGCTCAGGTACTTAGACTCAAGTCCGGGGTAAGCATGTTCAAGGGAAGTTTCGTGACCATGGCCGAAGCGATCGCGACCCATTTGAGTGCAGGGGGCGCGGCACCTGGCCCGGGGCAACGGGTTGCCGACGCGTGGCACGACAGCGCTGCGCCGGCTGGCCGCGCGAGCCCGAGCATGCGTGCTCGCCTCACCGTCATCCGGCCGTCGTTTTCGCTGCACCAGGTGCAATCCTTACCTCCCAGGTAATCGACTCGCCGCGTCGCTCGCTCGCATGATTCCTCGCGAATTACCGAGGACCTGCGAGGAGAGCGACGATGTTTCGACGGGATCTGTTGAAGGGTGCTGGCGCCATCGGCGCCGCAGCGTTGCTGACTGCAGACACTGCAATCGCAGATCGGCGCTCCGCGCGCGGCTCGAACCAGTCCCCTCGCGTCGTCGGTCCCTTCATCGAGACTCGTGACGGCACGCAGCTGTTCTATCGAGACTGGGGCAGCGGCTCGCCGCTGGTGTTCCTCAGCGGCTGGGCGCTCACTTCGGACTGCTGGGGATACCAGATGGGTCCGCTATCGGACAGCGGGCTGCGCTGCATTGCATACGATCGTCGCGGTCACGGGCGTTCCAGCGATCCGGGGCGCGGCTTCGACTACGACTCGCTCGCCGACGATCTCGCCGCGGTGCTCGACGCCCTGGATCTGAAGAACGTCACGCTGGTGACGCATTCCATGGCCGGTGGCGAGGCCATCCGCTATCTCACGCGACACGGCTCGAAGCGAATCGCGCGTGTCGCACTGGTCGCTGCGACTTTGCCTTTCCTGACGAAGACCGCCGATAACCCGGACGGCATCGACCCGGCCGTGTTCGACAACGCACGACGCAACGTCCTGCTGCGCGACTTCCCGAAAGCACTGCGCGACAACATGCGGCCTTTCGGTGTCGCCGAAACATCGGACGCGATGCTCGACTGGATTGCAGAGCTGATGCTGCGCTGTTCGATGAAGGCGCTGGTCGAATGCAATCGCGCGCTGACCGGGACCGACTTCCGCGCCGAGCTGGCGAAGATCGACGTGCCAACGCTGATCGTGCACGGCGACCGCGACGTCTCGGCGCCGCTGCCGATCACAGGACGCAAAACTGCGGCCCTAATGCCGCGCGCGACGGTGAAAATCTACGAAGGCGCGCCGCACGGGCTGTTCCTCACGCACACCGAGCGGCTGAACAAGGACCTGCTGGAGTTCGCGGGGAGTTAGGAGGAAGACTGGACAGGATTAACAGGATGAACAGGATTGTCGGAGAAGAGAAGCAGCCCTTCTGACTTGTCTCCCTTTCTCACATCCTGTTAATCCTGTTCATCCTGTCACAACTTCTTTCTCCTACTTCACCAGATCTTCACGCGATCCTTGGGATCGAGATACAGCTTGTCGCCCGGCTTCACGTCGAACGCCGCGTACCACGCATCCATGTTGCGCTCCGGGAATGTGCCGCGAGCTTCGCGCGGCGAGTGCGGATCCGTGAGTATCTGCGCGCGCAGTGCGTCGTCACGCGCTTTGCCTCGCCAGGCTTGCGCGAACGACAGGAAGAAACGCTGATCGCCCGTGAAGCCGTCGAGAACGGGTGGCTCGCTGCCCTTCAGTGAGAGCTTGTAGGCGGTGTACGCCATCTCCAGGCCGCCGAGATCGCCGATGTTCTCGCCCATCGTGAGGTCGCCGTTCACGCAGGCGCCTTCGAGCGGGCAATGGGTCGCGTACAGCGCGCCGAGTTTCTTCGTCGCCTCGACGAAGCGTGCGTTGGTCTCAGGGGTCCACCAATTGCGTACCTTGCCCGAGCCGTCGAACTCGCGACCCTGATCGTCGAAGCCGTGTCCGATCTCGTGGCCGATGATCGCGCCGATCGCGCCGTAGTTGACCGCAGGATCGGCATTCGGATCGAAGAACGGCGGCTGCAGGATGCCCGCCGGGAAGGTGATCTGATTCTTCAGCGAATCGTAGTAGGCGTCGACCGTCTGCGGGCTCATGAACCACTCGCTGCGGTCGACCGGCTCGTTGATGCGCTTGACCCGACGTTCCCATTCGAACAGCCGCGAGTTGCGGGCGTTCTCGAAGTGCTTGCCGCGCTCGATGCTGAGTGCCGAGTAGTCGCGCCACTTGTCCGGATAGCCGATGCGCGCCTCGAAGGCATCGAGCTTTTTGAGCGCTTCCGCCCGGGTCGCGTCGTCCATCCACGCGAGCGTGCCGAGCCGCTCCTTGACCGCCGCGCGCAGATTGACCACCAGCTCGTCCATCTTGGCCTTGTTCTCGGGCGGAAAGTGCTTGCGCACGTAGATCTGGCCGAGTCCTTCACCGAGCGTCGCGTCGACCAGCGAGAGGCCGCGCTTCCAGCGATCGCGTTGCTTCTCCACCCCGCGCAGCGCTCTCAGGTTGAAATCGAACTGCGCAGTGTCGAACGCCTTCGGCAGGTCGGTCGAGAACGCGTTGGCGAAGTGGAAACTCAGGTACGCCTTCCAGGCGGCGAGCGGCTCACTGTCCAGAAGCTTTGCGCCGTCGCGGATGGCGGTCGTCTCGTTGACGATGAACTGCTGCCGGTCGCCGAGGCCGACGCCTGCGAGGACGATCTTCCAGTCCACGTTCGGCGCCAGCTTCTTCAGTCCCGCAAGGTCCATGGGATTGATGACCTCGGCGACCTTGCGCTGGCGCTCCGGCGCCCACGCCACGGCCGCGATCTTGTTCTCGATGCCGATCACCTGCTTGGCGGCGCCGGCCGGATCCTTGTAGCCGATCAGCTCGAAGATCTTCGTCACGTAGGTGGCATAGGCCGCGCGATAGCCGTCGAACTTTTCGCCTTTCTTGAGGTAGTAATCGCGGTTCGGCATGCCGAGCCCCGCCTGGCTGATCCACACCGTGTAGCGGCTCGGATCCGCCGTGTCGGGGTTGATCGATACGCCGAACGGCGCCTGATAATCGATCGAGCCGATGATGCTCCATCAGGCCGGCCTTGTCCTTCACCGCAGCGATGCGCGACAGGAAAGGCTGCAACGGCTCGATCCCGCGCGCTTCGATCGCGGCTTCGTCCATCCAGCCGCCATACAGGTCGGCAACTTTCTGCTCCACGCTGCCCTGCGACGGCGTGCTCGCGGTGAGCTCGTCGAGGATTGCGTGCAGGTCGGCCTCGGTCTTCTCGAAGACGACCGTGCCGGTCCCATAGCTGGCGCGGTCGGCGGGGATCTTGAAGCTGTCGAGCCACTTGCCGTTCACGTAGCGATAGAAGTCGTCGCCTGGCTTGACGCTCGTATCCATCGCCGCGAGATCGACGCCGAAACTGCCGACCGCAGCCTTCGGCGGCGCCTCTGGTGCAGTCGGCGCGGGTTCCTTGCTGCACGCAGCGAGCAACGTAATGGCAATGAGTCCAGCCGATGCTGCACGACGCATGTCTGCTCCCCTGTAGGTCGGGCTTCAGCCCGACAGATTCTTGATCAACTGCTTCGCAAACTCGGTTCCGATGCCCGCCTCTTCATGCTTGAAGTAGACGAACACTTCGCTGCAGCCCGCTGTCTTCTCCCGGATCACCTGCGCCCAGCGCTCGATGTCCGCCGGCTGGTAGCCCTCGTCGCGCAACCTGAAGTATGCATAGCCGGCGGTGATTTCCACCGGCGTGGAGAAATTTTCGCTATCGGCGACACACAGCGCGAGGCCCTTGGCCTGCAGCCTGCTGAAGACGTCCGCCTCCAGCCACGACTTGTGGCGGAACTCGAACGCAGCCACGAGCCCCGGCGGCAGCATTTCCAGGAAGCCGTCGAACACTTCCAGGTTCATGCGCAGGTACGGCGGGGTCTGGAACAGAATCGCGCCGAGCTTCGGTCCGAGCGTGCTCGCGACCTCCAGGAAGTACTTCACGTCGTCGGCGCAGTCCTTGAGCCGCTTCTGGTGCGTGATCCGCTGCGGCGCTTTGAGCGTCAGCTTGAACTGCTCCGGAACCTGCGCGCTCCAGCCTTCCAGGAGCTTCGCGTTCGGCATGCGATAGAACGTGTTGTTGATCTCGACGGTCGGGAAATGCTCCGCGTAGTACGGCAGCATCTTCGTCGTCTGCATCTTTTCCGGATAGAAGCTGCCGCGCCATTCCGGATAGGCATAGCCCGACGTGCCGACCCACAACCCCATGGTCAGCGCGTCTCGCTGTTGAGCAGGCGGCGGTATTGACCGAGATGACGGATCGCGTGTTGCGGCTGGCCGAGAGATTCGTACAGCCGCGCGAGGTTGTAGTGCCCGTCGGCGAGCGCAGGGTCTTCGCTGACCGCGGACTGATAGGCTTCGAGTGCAGCTTGCGTGCGACCCAGATCCTCGAGCAGCACGCCGAGGTTGAACATCAGCACCGAATCCGGACCGCACTGCTCGACCGCGCGGAGGTACACCGCTTCCGCCTCGCGCTTGTTGCCGCGATCGTGCAGGAGCCGGCCCCAGTTGATCCACGCGGCGACGTTTTGCGCGTCGAGGGCGACGGTTTGCTGATACGCGTCGATGGCCGCGTCGATGTCGCCGTTCTCTTCGAAATCCAGCGCGTCGTCGAACCAATCCTCCGCATTTCTCGGCGGCGCGGCGGCTTCATCGGGCTTCGGTCCGAACTCCTTTTCCACCACACGCAGCACGCCGTCTTCGACGCTCACATCCAGGCCGAGCACGTATTGCCCGCTGTCGACCTGATATTGGCTGTTGCCGTCGCGCACGACCACGCGATCGCCGACGGCACAGATGCTGAGGCCGGACAGCGGCATCGTCTCCGGCAGATGCTTGCGCAAATCTTCGAGCGAGCGGCGGATGCGCCGTCGCGAGACTTTCGCCTGGATGAGCGCGCGCGCCGCGCGCAGCACGATGAGATCCTGGAACGAGAAACGGTATTCGCGCCGCGGCCCGCGCGTCGGCGTGACGAAGCCGACGTCGATGAGACTTCGAATGGTGCTGCGAGGGAGATGCAGGACCCGTTCGATGTCCCGCACGCTGTACGATTGCATCGGATGGCCCGGTGAGGGTTACCGACGACTGGCCTTGCGTGCGGTCTTGGCAGGTTGCTCGACGCGTTTGGCTTCCTTGCGCGGGCCGAGCTTGGCGGCCGACTCCTTCGCCGACTCGGTGCGCTCCAGGCTGGCGCGCAGCGCCTCCATCAGATCGATGACCTTGCCGCTGCTCTCGGGTTCGATTTCGGTCACGGAAATCTCCTGTCCTTCGACTTTCTTCTGGATTTCGGCCTGGATGCGGCCGCGGTGCTCGTCGGTGTAAGCAGTCGGATCGAAGCGCTGCGAGGTCTGCTGCTCGATCAACATCTTCGCGAGCTTCATCTCCTGCGGTTTCACTTCGGTCTTGGGAATCTCGACTTCGGTCGACGGCCGCACGTCCGCTGCGAAGTGCAGCTGCTGCATCGTCAGCACGTCGTTGATCGGCCGGATCAGCACGATGTACGCCTTGCCACGCGTCGCCCAGCGACCGACGGCCGCCAGCTTCGCTTCCTTCATCGCTTCGATCAGCAGCCCGTACGGCTTGTTGGCGCCCTTGTCCGGCGACAGGTAGTACGTCTTGTCGAAGTACACCGGGTCGATCGATTCGACCGGCACGAACTCAGTGATCTCCACCGAGCGCGAGCCGGCCTCTTCGAGCGCCTTGATCTCCTCGGGCGTGAACTGCACGTACTGGTCCTTGGCGAACTCGTAGCCCTTGATCATCTCGTCGCGCTCGACGATCGAGCCGTCCTTGATGCAGACGTACTGCTGCTTCAGGCGCGAGCCGCAACCCTTGTGCAGCATGTTGAAGGAGATCGAGTTCTGCGGATTGGGTCGCGGTGTACAGCTTCACCGGAATTGCGACCAGTCCGAACGAGACCGTGAGTGAGCCGATGGAGCGTGGTGCAGCCATGTGAGAGTGCCTATTTTGTTCGCCCGTTACTTCCGAAAGCGTCTGCAAGGCTCTGTTTTGACGAGAGCGCATCTTGCCACCGGTCGCCCGCCTTTTCCAAGCGCGCCGGCACATTATTAACGGTGAAGTCCGTCGGATCGGCCGCTTCCAGCTCTTCCCAGGTCAGCGGCATCGACACTGTGCGCCCCGGGCGACCCGCAGGGCGAATACGCGACCCGCAGGGTCTTGCCACGCACGTTCATGTTGTGGTCGATGAAGATCTTGCCGGTGCGCTTGCCCGTCGCCCACTCCATCGTGATCTCCTTCGGGTGCTCCTTCAGCAGGTGCCGCCCGACCATCTCGGTGATCTGCCGGGCGCCATCGAACGTCACCGTGCGATTGATCGGCACGAACACGTGCAGGCCGGTCTTGCCGGACGTTTTCACCACAGCTTCGAGCGACATCTGCTTCAGCAGCGCGCGCAGCCAGAACGCGACGCGCCGGCCGCCCTCGAAGCCCTTCTTGTTCAACTCCGGTTCCTCGCCCGGCTGTTCCTTGCCGGAGTAGATATAGGGGTCGATGTCGAACACGAGATAGTCCGGGTAGTTCAGCACCGAGCCGGCCAGCGATTCTTCGGAGCTGTCGTAGTCCGTGCTCTTACTCGCCGCGTCCGCCGCCACGTTGGCGCGCGAATGCCAGACGTGGAATTCGAGCGTGCCGCTCTGGCCGAGCCACAACAGCGTCGGCAGATTGTTGGCGACGACGTACTGATGCTTTTCGTCCTTGTGCCCGGAGTAGACGCTCACCATCGGCACGAAGTCGGGACGCGCCTGCTCCCAGTGCTTCTGGTAGAAGCGCTCGCCGGTGATTCCCTCCGGCATGCGAATCATCGTCAGCGGCCGATCGCGCAGGTGCGGCAGCATGTGGCGCGACACTGCTGCGAGATAGCGGACGAGGTCGCGTTTGGTCACCGCCGGTTGCTTCGTCTCGGGATTGGCGGGCCAGTACACGCGCTCGAGATTCGTGAGGCGGATCTTCGCGCCGCCGACCGCCAGGTCGAGGCGATTCGACTTGTTTTCCAGCTGTTGCAGCACCTCCGCCACTTCGTTCGGCGGCGTCGCCAGCCGCGCCGGCTTGGCGCGCTTCGCCTTGGGTCCGCCCTTGATGCTGCGAGACTCGATGTCGTCGCGCAGGCGCTGGAATACCGGTGCGCGCAACATGCCGTCCGGCGTCCATTCGACGAACGTCACTTCGACAACCAGCTCCGGGTCGAGCCACGTCGTGGGCCGGTGCAGCGGCGGCTTCTCGACGAACGGCTGCGCCTTGCGCTCGAGCTTGCCGAAGCGCTTGCTCAGTTCCGCGATGACCCGGTCGTCGAGGCCGGAGCCGACGTGGCCTGCAAAGTGCAGCTTGCTGCCGCTCCAGTAACCGAGCAGCAGCGAGCCCAGCGCTTCGCGGCCTCCCTTCCCTTTCGTGTAGCCGCCGACCACGAACTCCGCGGTTTGCGTCGCCTTGATCTTGAGCCACGCGTTGGTGCGCTTGCCGGGTTGGTACGTGCTGTCTTTCCGCTTGGCGACGATGCCTTCGAAGCCGCTGGCGAGCGACGCAGCGTAGAGCTTCTCTGCATCGTCGGTCGCGTGCACCAGCTGCAGATGCGAGGTGGTCAGCAGGCATTGCGACAGATAGCGACGCCGATCGATGTACGGCGAACCGCGCAGGTTGATGCCTGCGAAATGCAGCAGGTCGAAGCACAACATCACGACCGGCGCTTCGCGTTGCGCGGCTGCGATTTCCGCCTGCGTCTTCAGCTCGCGTCGGTTCTGCAGGTGGTTGAACGACGGACGCCCCGTCGCCGCGTCGAGCGCGACGATCTCGCCGTCGAGGATCATGGAATCGACCGCTTGAGCCGCGAGGTCAGCAACGAGCTCGGGAAACGCGACGGTGAGATCGATGCCTCGCCGCGACTGCAGGCGAACGACGCCATCCTGCACGAAAGCGATCACGCGATAGCCGTCGACTTTCGGCTCGTAGAGCCACTGCGGGTCGGAGGTCGCCGTCTCGGCGCTTTCGGCGAGCATGGGATCGAGCTTCTTCGGCAGGGTTTCGCTCGGCCCCGTCGGGCCCAACACCGCGGCGTCGAGACGCTGCACTCCCGTGCCTGCCGCAAGCTCGTCGAGTGATCGCCCGGTCAGCACGGAACGACTGCGCGCGAGGATGTCGCTGCCGCTGCTGCTCACGAAGCGATCTTTGTGCTTGAGGAGCAACCATTGCTTGTCGGACGACGTTCGCACCAGTGCGAACGATCCTTTCAGCTTCTCGCCGCGCAGGAAGAAGTTCAGCTTGCCTTCGGCCAGCTCGGTGCGGATCCGCTCCTGCGCTTCCTCGCGATTGCCGAACGAATAGCGATGGTCCTCGTCCGGCGAATAGACGCCGCAGTCCCAGACGATGACGTTGCCGGCGCCGTACTCCTTCGCGGGAATTACACCCTCGAACGAGCCGTAGTCGAACGGATGGTCCTCGACCTCGACCGCGAGGCGCTTGTCGCCATACTCCAGCGACGGCCCCTTCGGCACCGCCCAGGACTTGAGCACACCGTCGAGCTCGAGGCGGAAGTCGTAATGCAGGCGGCGCGCCGCGTGCTTCTGGATCACGAACAGTAACGGCCCGCGCCGATCGGTTGGCAGCTTCGGTGCAGGCTCGGGTGTGCGCGTGAACGCTCGCTTCTCCGCGTAGCGTTCAAGGGGACGTTTCATGGAGCCAATATTAGCGCTGTCAGGCTAAAGCCTGACCCACAGCTCAAATCGACCTCGTGACTGCTTCTTGTGGGGCAGGCTTCAGCCGACTCTTCTGTGGGTCGGGCTTCAGCCCGACTTCTTCGGCAACGTAAAGTAGAACGTCGCGCCCTGCTCCGGCCGCGACTCCGCCCAGACCGCGCCCCCATGCCGCGCGATCACCCGATGCACGATCGCCAGCCCGATCCCGGTCCCGGGAAAGTCCCGGTCCGAATGCAGACGCTGGAATGCACCGAACAGTCTCGATGCGTACTCCTGATCGAACCCGGCGCCGTTGTCGCGTACGAAGTACGTCGGCACCTTGGTGTTCTTGCGAAGACCGACCTCGACGACCGGTTGCTCGCGCCGCCCCGTGAACTTCCAGGCATTCTCCAGCAGATTGGCGACCACGATGCGCAGGAGCCGCGGATCGCCATAGGCGCGCATCCGCGGCGCGATCGTGATGGCAACACTGCGTTCCGGATTGGCAGCCGCGAGCTCGCCCGCCACGGATTGCACGAGATACGAGAAGTCCAGGTCGATGGGCTGCAGCTCGCCGCGTCCGACTTGGGCTAATGACAACAACGCGTCGATGAGCTGCGACATGCGTCCCGCTGCACTTCGGACGCGATTCAAGTGACTGAGCCCTTCCTCGTCGAGCTGCTGCGAGTGCCGTTCGATCAGCAGCTGGCTGAAGCTGTCGATTCCCCGCAGCGGCGCGCGCAGATCGTGCGCGACGGAATAGTTGAAAGCTTCGAGCTCTGCTGTTCGCCGCCTCGAGCGCGGCGGTCCGCTGCTGCAGCGTCAGTTCCAGCCAGCGCTCGTTCTCGCGCAGACGTACGTCGGTCGCGTGCTTGTGAAGAGCGATCTCGATGACACAGCGCAGGTCCGGAGGCTTGAAAGGCTTGACGAGATACGCAGACGCATCCGAGCGAGTCGCACGATGCAGCGTGTCGTCGTCCGCATGCGCAGTCAGGAACACCACCGGCACGTCGTGCTCGTCGCGGATCGCTTCGGCCGCCGCGATACCGTCGATGTCGCCGGCGAGTCCCACGTCCATCAGGATCAAATTCGGATGCAGACGCCGCGCGAGATCGATTGCCTCCTCACCCCGCGTGGCAGTGCCCGCGACCGTGTAACCGAGATCGTCCAGCGTCTCGGCCAGGTCCAACGCGAGGACGCCGTCGTCCTCTACGACCAGAACGCGCGCACCCCGCGGGCCGCCCACGCCGTGAGACGCGGCGGACTGCAAGGACGCTGCGTGATCTCGTCTCAATTCTTAGGGTCTTCGACGGCTTCGCGGGCTTCATCCACCGCGTCGTCCACCTTGTTGGCCGTGGACTCTTCGCCGCCGTTCTTGATCGTGTCGACTGCCTCGTCGACCTCTTCGCCGGCCTGCTCGAGCGGGCCCTTCTTCTCGCAGGCCGCCAGACCGAGCGCCGCTGTCGCCGCCAAAGCGGCCGCAATTACTCTGATATTCATGCTTTCCTCCGCCAGTACAACCACACTGCCTGCGCAAACGTACACGGGACAGAGGAAGTTCCCCTACAAAGCGAGCCCCGGTTACTCGAGTTTGGCGACGAAACGGTAGATGAGGATGAGCACGCCGAACCCGAAGTACAGGCCGAGCAGCGCCACCAGCATCAGCATCCCCAGCTGGAACGTGACCACGCCCTTGATCATGAGCGCGAAGATGAACACGACGATGCCCGTGAAGGTCAGCGAGATCGCGGCCGCGATCTTGAGTTTTCGTCTGTTCTCGCGTTTATCCTCGCTCATGAGCGCAATCCGTCGATCCAGTCGACCAGCGCGAGGATCAGCTCCTGCCTGACGTCCGGGTCACGGCGGCCCGACGAGGCGCGCACGTGAAATGAATGGTCGGCGTCCTGCAGGAGTTTCAGCGTTGCTCGCGTACTCAGCCGCTGCACAACCGGCTGCAACAGTTCGAGCGTCGCGAGCTCGTCGCGCGTTCCCTGCAGGAACAGCATCGGAATCGCCACATTCGACAGGTGATCGGCTCGCTCCTGCGACGGGCGTCCGGCCGGATGTAACGGGAAGGCGAGGAACGCCAGACCCGCAACACCGGGGAGCGGCGCGAGCGCCTGCGCCTGCGAAGTCATGCGACCACCAAACGATCTACCGCCGGCGACCAGCCGCAGCCCCGGCGCAACGCGAATGGCTTCGTCCACGGCCGCGCGCACTGTGGCGTGACACAACGCGGGCGGGTCTGGACGCCGTGAGCCGCGTTCCATGTACGGAAACTGGTAGCGCAACGTCGCGATTCCCTGTTGCGACAGATCGGCTGCAACCGACGCCATCGAAGCGTGCTGCATGCCGGCACCGGCGCCGTGAGCGAAGACGAAGCACGCACGAGCGTTGGTCGGCAGATCGAGCAGACCGGAAACAGTGCAGCTCTCGCTCACCTGCAACGTCACGGGCTGCGCGGACGACTTGCTCATCGCTTCCCGCTTAGCGAGCACCGGCGGTTCCGACTTCGCGCGCGAAGAACATGCCCGCCTCGCGCAGCGAGCTGCGACCTTCCGGAATCCAGCGTTGGAACAGCTGCCAGACATGCGGGACCGCCGGCCAGATCTTGAGCTGCGTCCTGACGCCGGCACGTTGTGCCCGCTCCGCCAGGCGTCGTGAGTCATCGAGCAGCGTTTCGTCTGCACCGACGTGGATCAACAGCGGCGGCAGTCCCTGCAGATCGGCGTAGAGCGGCGATGCAAGCGGGCGCGCAGCGATCGCGGTCACCAAGGTAGTACTGAGCGGCGCGGCCGAACGATTCGCTCGTAAACATCGCGCAGCGGCTGCTGTTGGTGCGAGCAGACTCGCCGGTCGCCGCGAGATCGACGAAGGGCGAGAAGAGCGCGGCTGCGGCGGGCAGCGGAATGCCACGTTCGCGCAACGAAAGCAGCAGCGCCATGCTGAGTCCGCCACCCGCAGAGTCGCCCGCGACCACGAGCTCATGTGGAGCATGGTCTTGCAGCAGCCCGCGATACGCGGCGATGGCGTCTTCGAGCCCCGCCGGAAAGGGATGTTCGGGCGCCAGTCGATAGTCCGGAGCGAACGTCCTGAAACCCGCGAGCGCGAACGAAGACGTGACGGGTCGATGGGTTTGCGGCGTGCAAGCGAAGTAGCCGCCGCCGTGCAGGTAGAGCAGCGTCGCCACTGTCGGGACGGCGTCCGCCGTGACCCACTCACCTTCGATCCCACCCACACTCGCAGACGCTGTGCGCGCTCCGCGCGGCACCGGCATTTCCGGGCCGCTGCTCATGACCTTGCGTGCCGACACCGCATCGGGCGTGCGCGCCAGTCGCGGCTTGAACCAGTGCCGCAACACGAAGCTCGTGGTTTTTGCTTGCCAGCTCGCCATGCAGGAATCCTCGTGGCCGACTATACGGCCAATCGGAATCCCGCGCGAAGATCCGCCGATGACGGCGGCACGCGCGAGCACGTCGTGTTCGAGTTTCAGCTGTAGAAAAAAAAGCCGCACACCGGAGTGTGCGGCTTTCGCAGTGGCCGCGGGGCACGGGGGGAGCCCGCGGCGCCGGGAGCTACTGCTGGGGCGGGTGCGCCTCGAGGAATTCATCCATATCCGAGATCGACGGCTGCGTGTTGTCGTCGATGCTGCGGATGAAGTCGAGCACGTCCTTGAGCTCCTGCGCATTCAGCACGGTGCTGATCGCCGGCCCATCCTTCACGAGCTTGTGCTTCGCCATGACCTCCTCGAGCGTCTGGGCCGAGCCGTCGTGGAAGTACGGCGCCGACATGCTCAGACCGAGCAGCGAGGGCGAATTGAAGCCTGCACCGCCGAACGCGCCGAAGCCTTGCGTGGACTGCCCGGCGACGGCCGCGGCGCCACGAATCTCCAGCTGACCGGCCGGCAGGACCTTGGGACCGACGAAAGTGCCCACGTCGTCGAGGATGTTCACCTTGACCCCATCGCGCGTGATCGACAGCAGCTGCGGTCCGTTCACTGCGAGCGCAGGGTCGAACGGCTTGACGCCCGGAGTGCCGCCATCCAGCTCGAAGAAGCCGGCGCCGAGCGGATTGCGCGGGAACGTCGCCGGCAGTCCGCCGGCGTTGCCCAGCAGGAACGCTTGCGTGACCTGGCTCTTGCTCCACTTCGCACCGCCATGGCACGACGCGCAGTTGGCATCGAACACCGTCCGGCCGGGCTGCTCGCTGGCCAGGTCGGGAACGATCGGCGCGCGGATCGTCGTCGCCCACTCCTGCAACGCGTCGAGCGAGTCGCTGACGCCGAAAACCGGGCCGTGGTTGAACACCAGCCCCGAGCGGTTGCCGCCCAGAGTTTCGGTCGCGAAGCCAATGCCGCCCTGAATGCCGATGGCGTTCTGGTTGAAGTCGGTATTGGAGGCGCGCACCGCGCTCCAGTTCAGCGCGCGCTGATCCTGCAGGCGGCCGGCGACGTCAGGCACGTCGTGCGTGAACATCCCTTCCAGCGGAATCGTCTGGCGCGGGCCTGTCTCGAAGATCCACGTGACATTGTCGCTGTGGCCGTCTTCGTGACACGAAGCACAGCTGGACCATGCGTTGTCGGACGCCTTGCCGCGATGTTGCAGCGGATCGATCTCGCGCAACGCGACGTCGAACACGCCGTTGCCGTCCTTGTCCAGCACGTCCGGCACGCCGAGCGCAGTGAAGAACACCAGCTTGCCGACGAGATTGCGATGCTCCTGCGAGTCGATCGCCGGCGGCTTGCTCGACTCCATGTCGCGAGCCAGAACCACGTTGTTGACGAGGTCGAGCGCAGTCACGGACATGTTCAGCTCGTTGTCGACGTAGGCGCGCGTGCCGTCGCTGCTCATCACGACGCCGGTGGGCATGTTGCCGGTCTGCAGGCGCTGCGCCTTCTGCGGCGTGCCGGCGTCGAGGATATTGAGCTTGCCGGTGGCGTCGAGACTGGCACGCAGCACGTAGTTGCCGCCGCGGCTGACGAACAGGAAGTTGCGACCGCCGCGATCGGCGTCGACCGCCACGAGGTCGTTCAGGAACAGCTTGTCGAGCGTCTGCCTTCGGGTCGCCGACCACGGTCTCCTTCGCGACCTGCGCGTTGAGGTTGAGCGACAGCGTCGTGTCCTCCGCGCCAGCCGCGCCGCCCTGGGTGCGATCGATCACGCCGACCAGCCCTTGCACGTTGACGTTGAACTTGACCGGCGGCTCGGGCGAAGCGCCGACATTCGGCACGTACAGGTGCCGGCCGCGGATCAGCGCCGCATACAGCATGTTCGGATAGACCTGCTGCGCAACCTTGCCGATCTCTCCGTCGGGCAAGGCGTCATTGGAGTTCACGTTGGGGCAGAACGTATCGTTCGCCACATCATCGGCAGGATTGGCGTCCGGTCCCGTCGCCGGCACCGCGCCGCTGTTGAAGAAGATCAGCGGCGGGGTGTTGACAGCTAGCACTGTGCCTTCGATCTGGTCGCGGGTGGCCTGGCAGAACTGCCGGCGATCGGCGTTGAAGCCGGAGCCAAACGGCGCCAGGGTGATCTGCGAAGCCTGCGCGGTCCCATCGACGGCGGCGCCGACCGTGAACGTGTCGATGACGCCCTGCTTGGCGTCGTCGAAACCGTCCGGCCGCGACGGATCGATGAGCTCGCCGAACATGCGCGTCACGTAGACCCGCTCGTCCAGATCGTTCTTGTCACCGTCGTTGGTGATCGCCACGGCGTGCGGATTGCCGCCGGTCTTGATCGAGCGGACGACCTGCAACGTCGACAGGCGGATCACCGTCACTTCGCCGGTCGTGAAGTTGGCAACGAACGCATACGTGCCGTTCGGCGTGATTGCGATGCCGCGCGGCTCGACGCCCACGTTGATCGGCGCGCCGACCACGGCCGGCGTCGCCGCGGCGAGATCGATCACCGACACCGAGCCCTCGATGGTATTGGTCACGAGCGCGCGCCTGTTGTCGGGAGTGATGGCAACGTAGCGCGGCTCTTTGCCGACGGTCACTTCGACCGGCGGCTCGTTGACGTCGGCGCCATTGGCCGCCCGGACGCGGAACACGGAAGCGGAAGCCTTCTGCCTGTTCACGACGACCAGCCGCGTGTCGTCGCTCGTCAGCGCGATCGAGCTCGAGTGGCTCTGCGGGAACAGCTCGGTGAAGTCGATCAACGCGGCCTTGGCGTCGGCGAGCTGCCGCTTGAGCTCCGCGAGCACCGCGACGATCACCGGGTCGGCCGCGAACGCCGCAGCTGCCTGGTTGAAGTTCACGGTCTTGCCGCCAGCCACCGCGGTGGCGATCGCGGCGTTGGCCGCCGCGTCGATCTTCACGCCGTTGGTCGGATCGCCATCTGCATCGAGCGCCCGCAGCAGCACGAGTATGTTGCCCAGCACCTGGTCGTTGTCGTTCTGCACTTCCTTCAGGTCCTGCAGTCCGACCGGCGCGAAGCCGCCGTTGACAGCCGTCGGCGTGACGGTGCCGATGGTCAGCTTGTTCGCGCCCTGCCCGACGAACAGGCGCACGTCCTGGCCGACCGCGAATTTGAATTTACCGGCTGAATCGGTCGCGGCGTCGTTCGCGCCGTTGCTGCTCACACCCAGGCCCTCGAAGCGTTCGAGGACGAACTGGCCGTCGGCGAGCGTGACGGGTGGCGGCGGATTGTTGTCGTCTCCGCCGTAGCCACCTCCGCCGCACGCCGCCAACGTGGCAGCGACAGCGACCGACAGCAGTGATCTCGTCAGGGTGTTCACAGCGATTGTCTCCTCGAGGAGGGGCCAGGGATCGATGGAACACAAAATGCCGGGGATCCGCGCGCGCCGGCAGTGCGCAGCGGGGTAAGCGCAAGCTAACGATCGTCAGTGATCCATTCCCTCCGCGACTCAGAACCTTCGGCGCGGAGAGCAGTTTTCCGCGAGTTTTTCAGGCTGCGCCGGCGCAGCCTCGTGGTTTCAGCACGCGCTGCGTGGAGGCCGGATACTTCGCGAGCTTCTCTGTGGGACGCCGCGGACGCGCGACGAGCTCGCCGCCGCAGTTCGGACACTTGCCCTTTAGTACGCTTGTGACACACGAAGTGCAGAACGTGCACTCGAACGAGCAGATGTGCGCCTCCGCCGAATCCGCCGGCAGATCTTTATCGCAACATTCGCAATTCGGTCTGAGTTGCAGCATCGTTTCTTTGTCCTGTGGCTCAGGCTTTAGCCTGACAAATTCACCCTAGAACCGCCGCGCGCCTCGCCAGACTCTCCTGCGGCCACACGCTCTTGCTGCTGTAGTACTCGGGCACGGCGCGAGCACCTGGCGGCAGCACCACCCACGGCTGCTTCGACGAAGTGAAGATATGAATGTCGGGCGGACAGCGGTCCGGCTCGTCGAGCGTGCCGACGCGCACGAAACGAATGACATCTCCCGCCCCGCCATAGTTGCTCCATAGAGCAATCCGGCAGACGGGACAGCGCGCGACCTTCTGACCCTTGCCGCTGTTGGAAGGCGTGTCGACGACTTCCGGCTGACCTTGCAGCAACTCCACGCGGTTGGCTTCGATCAGCGCGTTGAGCGCGAACGACGCGCCCGTCTCGCGCTGGCACCAGCGGCAGTGGCAGCAGTGCACGAACATCGGCTTGCTCGTCATGCGATAGCGCACGGCGCGGCACGTGCAGCCGCCGTCGAAGCATTCGCTCATTCGGAAGTCCTCAGACCTCTGCCCCGAGCTGCATGATGCCGCCGAGCGTTGCGATTGCAAACAGCGCCACGGTGACGCCGTCGCCGAGCAACTCCACGACGGTCAGCGCCTGTCCCGCGATCGCGGGATCGCCCACCCGACGCTCGATCAGCAGGCGCGCGAGGAT
Source organism: uncultured Gammaproteobacteria bacterium (assembly GCA_963838635.1). Lineage (GTDB taxonomy): Bacteria > Pseudomonadota > Gammaproteobacteria > Steroidobacterales > Steroidobacteraceae > Steroidobacter. Next base: position 87,901 of record CAWISC010000074.1, read on the forward strand.
CACGGCAATCTGCACGCCGACGCCCCAAAGCATCAAGGTGCGGGTCGGCGGAAAAAACGTGAAGGCGAGCACGCCGACGCCGATCAGGGTCGACCTGAGAGTCCCTACGGACCGAATTTCGGACATATGTTGCCTCGCACGTCCCCGGCCGGCGGACTGGTTCACACATTCTGCCGCAGCGGAATCTCCAGCCGCGAGCACTTCGGCCGATATCCGTATCGGACGGGCTCAATGTCAAACTCACATCGCGTAAACACAGGTCGCACAGCTGGGGCAGCCGTGCGGCTGCTGGCCGCGGCCTGTGTGCTATTCGCACTGGCGCGGCCGGCACAAGCGCTCGACCCGCAGCTGGCCGTCAGCCAGTACGTGTTCGACAACTGGCAGATCCAGCAGGGCCTGCCGCAGAACTCGGTCGAAGCCCTGGCGCGCACACCCGATGGCTACCTGTGGCTGGCGAGCCATGAGGGGCTGGTGCGCTTCGACGGCGTGCGCTTCACCGTTTTCGATCGCAGCAACACTCCGCAGCTGCGCTCCCGCGTCATCACAAAGCTGCACGTCGATACCGGCGGACGTCTGTGGATCGGCACGCGCGTCGGCGTGCTCACATTTGCCGCCGGTCAGTTCGAGGCACACGACGAGCCGGGGCTGCGCGACGGCTACATTCGCGCGATCGCCTCCGACCCGGCCGGGCACGTGTGGATCGGCACCGAGCACGCGCTGTTCGAGATCGCCGGGACGAGCGTGCGCGCATACGGGCGCGAGCAGGGATTCGACGACACTGCGATCCGCGCACTGCAGATCGGCAGGAACGGCACAGTGTGGGCTGCGACCAATGTCGGCGGCCTGTATCGCCGGGTGGCTGACCGCTTCGAGAAAGTCGCGGTCGCCGGCGACTCACGGACCGGCGGGACGCGCGCGATGTTCGAGGATGAAGACGGCGCTCTCTGGCTCGGCACCGAGGACGGCCGGTTGTTCAGCGGTCGCGACGGTCATTTCGAGCCCTACCCCGGCGCGCAGAATCTGGGCGCTGCAGTCAGCGCGATCCTGCGGGACCGCGACAACAACCTGTGGGTCGCAACGACCGGCGCAGGCGCGATGCGGCTGGGCCTCGGCGCGCCTGCCTGGCTCGACATGCGCGACCGCACCAGCAACGACGTTCGCGCGCTGCTCGAAGATCCCGAAGGGAGCCTGTGGATCGGCACGTTTGGCGCCGGCCTGGAACGCCTGCGCACCGGCAAGTTCATTCCATACGGACCGTCCGAAGGCTTGCCCGGCAGCCTCGCGTGGAGCGTCGCTCCGTCGCGCGATGGCAGTTTGTGGCTCGCCACCGACGCCGGCCTCACGCGCTACGCTGATGGCAAATTCGACTACCTGGCCCCGCGGCTCGGGCTCAAAGACGTCCGCGTGCGGGCGGTGCTCGAAGATCAGCTCGGGCGCACTCTGGTTCGGCACACAGGGCCGCGGCGCTTTTCGCTTGCAGAGCGGCCGGCTGACGCGGTTCAGCACTGCGGAAGGTCTGAGCGGCGACGCGGTGAAAGCCATCACGCAGGACCATACGGGCCGCATCTGGCTCGCGACGAACATCGGCGTCCATACCGTCGTCGATGGCCGCATCGAGCCGCCGCCCGCGGCGCTGCGCGACATCGGGCCCGTTCATGACGAGCATCGTGTTCGAAGATGGCCGCAAACGCATGTGGATCGCGACCGACGCGTTCGGGCTGCTCATGCTCGAAGGCGAGCAGTTGCATCGCTATGGCGTCGCCGACGGACTGCCAAGCCCTCGCATCGTGTCGATCCACGAGGACGCGAGCGGCGCACTGTGGTTCGGCACTCTCGAAGGACTCGCGCACTACCGGGATGGCCGCTTCGTCTCGCTCGCGCAGGCCGCACCTGCCTTGCGCGAGAACATGCTGCAGGTCGTGGAAGACGCGCGCGGCTCGCTGTGGCTCGCGACCAATCGAGGCTTGTTCGCAGTCGCGCGCAAAGACCTCGAAACATTGGTGGCTCGCCCCGGCTCGGCAGCGCCGCAGATTCGTGCGTATCACATCGCCGATGGATTACGTAGCAGCGAATTCAGCGGCGGCAATACTCACGCCGGGTTCCGTGCGAACGACGGTACCGTATGGCTGCCGAGCATCCGCGGCATGGTGCGCGTCGATCCGAGCCGCATCCGTGCGAACGAGCTGGTGCCGCCGGTCGTGCTCGAAAGCGTCATCGCCGACGGCAAGGAGCTCGACCTCGACGGCGAGTTGCGTGCGCCGCCGGGCAGCACGAACTGGGAATTTCATTACGCGGCGCTGAGCATGGTGGCGCCGGAGCGCGTGCACTTCCGCTACAAGCTGGAAGGCTACGAGACCAACTGGGTCGATGCGAACACGCGCCGCACCGCTTACTACACGCGGCTGCCGCCCGGCAAATACGTGTTCCGCGTCGTCGCGAGCAATGACGACGGGCTGTGGAACGAGATCGGCGCCGCCCAAACCTTCGAGTTGCTGCCGCACTTCTACGAGACGACCTGGTTCAAGGGTGTCTGCGGCGGCGTGGTGCTGTTGCTCGGCTTCATGATGTTCCGCGTGCGCGAGCAACAGCTGCAGCGCCGCTCCCGCGAGCTGAGAGTGCTGGTCGACGAGCGCACGCAGGATCTGGCACACGCCAAGGAAGCTGCAGAGGCCGCCACGCGTGCCAAGTCGGAGTTCCTCGCCAACATGAGTCACGAGATCCGCACGCCGATGAACGGCGTGATCGGCATGACCGAGCTGGTGCTGGACACGAAGCTCGACCCGGCACAGCGCGAGTCCGTCGAGACGATCCGCGACAGCGCGTCCGCGCTCCTGCGCATCATCAACGACATTCTCGACTTCTCGAAGATCGAAGCCGGCAAGCTCGACATGGAACGCGCTCCTGTCGACCTGCGCGCGTTGGTGCATGACGTCGTGCGCCTGGTGAGTGTGCCGGCGCAAGCGAAGGGCGTCCCGGTGCGCGCGATCATCGATCCGCGCCTGCCTGCGCACATCATCGGCGACGCCGCTCGCATCCGGCAGATACTGGTCAATCTCGGCGGCAACGCCGCAAAGTTCACCGAGCGCGGCGAGATCATGATCGACGTGCGCGTACTGAATCGCCGGGAGCCCGATCTGACCGTGCGCATCGCGGTGTGCGATACGGGCATCGGCATCGCGCCGGAGCGGCGCGCCATGCTCTTCAACACTTTCTCGCAAGTCGATGCGTCGACTACCCGCCGCTACGGCGGTACCGGCCTGGGGTTGTCGATCGTCAAACGGCTTGCGGAATTGATGGGCGGCACTGTCGGTGTCGAGAGCATCCCGGGCATGGGCTCGACGTTCTGGGTCACGATCGCTACTGCCGCGACGGCCGATGCGGCACTCCAGGATCGTTCTCCTGCCGAAGCTTCAGCGGTCCCGCCGGAGAATCCGCTGCCGGTTCTTGTTCTGGCGCCGCCGGCAGCCGCCGCCCACCGCCGGCCGCGCATCCTCCTGGCGGAAGACAATGTGGTCAACCAGAAGGTCGCCGCCCGCGTGCTGGAGAAGGAAGGCTTCGTCGTCGACGTCGCATCCGACGGACGCCAGGCCGTGGATGCCTGGCGGCGCGGAACGTACGACCTGATCCTGATGGACTGCCAGATGCCGGATCTCGACGGCTACGAGGCGACGCGCGAGATCCGTCGCGCGGAGCGCGAAACGAGCGCAGTGAGGCGCATCCCGATCATCGCGCTGACCGCGCACGCGATGAAAGGCGCCGCAGACGATTGCTTTAGCGCCGGCATGGATGACTATTTGACCAAGCCGCTCGATCGCGAGCAGCTGCGGCGATGCCTGAAGGAGCACATGGAAGAGAAAAAGAAGGCGGTCGTCGGTTAGCGCCTGCCGCGCAGCTTCGTCAGCTCTTCGAGCGCGTTGCGCTTGTATTCCGGCGAGTGACCTTCGTAGTAGCGGTCGATCAGGCGGCGGGCGATCTCGATCTTCACCGCGCGCGCGTTGTCGGGCAGCTCGACCGCGCTTGAGTCGAACGCCAGCACGACCTTGAACAGATGCTCCAGCTGCGGCTCGGGGACGGCGCGGTCCGCTTCGAGCTGCGCGCCGATACTGCGATAGATCCTGGTCGAATAGGTCTTCGCGATGTTCTCGGCGATGCTCCGATTGCGGGCATCCTTCCCGGACATCACCTCGTCCAGCAGATCGATGCCCTGCTCCAGCTCCGCCAGCCCTGCCGCCGAACGAAAGCTCGGCTTCGCCGCGAGCCAGGTGCTCGCGTGCCGCCTGCAGCTCGCGCGATTCCGTCATGATCGTTTGCGTCGTCGCATGCGACGCCATGCCCACACGATCAGGACGAGCGCTAACACAACTGCCGTGGCCACGACCAACAAATTTCGCTTCGGGTTG
>CAWISC010000075.1:0-17926 GCA_963838635.1 uncultured Gammaproteobacteria bacterium
GGCTCGCCATGAACATTCTCAAGCTCGGAGATCCGCGTTTGCGGGCGATTTCCGTCGCCGTCGAGCCGGGCGATCCAACGCTGCAGCGGGAGCTGCAAGACCTGGCCGGCGCCCTGAGGTCGTTCCGATCGAATCACGGCTGGGGACGCGCGATCGCCCTGCCGCAGCTCGGGACGCCCAAGCGCGTCATCGCCTTCGATCTTGGCGTGCAGCCGTTCTTCGTTCTGAACCCCATCGTGGAGTGGGTGAGCGAAGAGAAGTTCGAGCTGTGGGACGACTGCATGTGCATGCCCGAGATTGCGGTGCGCGTGGAGCGGGCTCGTTCGCTGACGATTTCGTTCGTGGACGAGTCAATGCAAGGCAGACGCCTGGAACGTGTGTCGAGCGACGTTGCCGAGCTGATTCAGCATGAGCTCGACCATCTCGATGGCGTTCTGCTCACCGATCGGATGATTCCCGCGTGGGGTGTCGTGGCCAGAGAGTTGCGCGACGTCGCGCGACCCCGTGACGAAGGATTTCAACGCCCCGTCACCAAGGCCTGAAGACATTCGTCTTCCGAAATGGTGCGTCGTACAGCTTCTTGCGGCAGGCCGGTCCGCATCGCTATTTCCTCGTGACCCAGCCCGCTCAGCGCGAGCCTGCGAATGGTCACGCGCTGCACGTCGTGCGGCAACGCACGGTCGGCCTGCGAAAGTGCGTGTCATATAGGGCCTCGGTTCGCTTGTTCAAGAGCTTCGCGGCGGCGCTTGAAACGAAGACCAGTGCCACCAACTGCTGCGTGACCTGGACATTCGTAAGCTGAAGGAAGGACACCGTCAGACCCCAGGAACCGGCTGACCTTCAAAATAGTAAGAGGCGAGCACAAGCTGTGCTCGCCTCTTTTGCATGGAACCCGAACACGAAGATCGCGTTCACGGATTGAACCGCCCGGCGAAGGGCTGACAGAAGACATCGTATGCATGCGGGCGTGATCATGGAAATGGATCCGCAGGGATGCTTCGGGATCATCGAGTCCGACACGGGCGAGATCGTTCTATTCGGTCGCGACTCACTGCGGCCGAACTGCGAGCCAAAAGCGCTGAGCGTCGGTCAGCGCGTCGAGTTCACGATCGACAAGATCGATCCTGCCCCATATGCAAGCGGACTCAATCCCAGGTTGCAGCATTGAGTACAGCAGTGCCGAACCGATCTGAGTAAGGGGTATCGAGTCATGAATGTGAAAAATCTCATTCCGTGGCGCAAGAGCCGCAGCCTGGAGGGGCAACGCTTTGGGGGACACGAAAGTCCGTTTCTGGCGCTTCACCGTGAAATGAACCGGATGTTCGATGATTTTGCACGCGACATGGATGGGCGCGCCGGGTCCGCCTGGCCTCAGATCGAGCTGTCGGAAACCCCGGACGAGCTCCGGGTAGTTGCGGAGCTTGCCGGACTCGAGCAGCGAGACGTCGACATGACACTGGATGAAGGCGTGCTCACCCTGAAGGGCCAGAAGCGTCTGGAGAGGAATGGCACGGTATATTGCGAACGTTGGGAAGGCGCGTTCCAGCGCATTATTCCTGTCGGTCAGGACGTGGACCCGGATAAAGTCAAAGCGTCCTTCAAGAATGGCGTGCTGACGATCCGCCTGCCGAAGAGGCCCGAAGCTCAGCGTCCGGTGAAGCGAATCTCGATCCAGTGAGCTGTGAGGCAGATTCGCACCCCCTCCGCGGATCGCTCCGCAGAGGGGGCAGGATGCCTGCGCGAATCGCGTCGGAACTCTCAGCTCTGAATCTGAATGCGCCGCCGCCGTGCGCTCTGCGGCAGCGGCACCGTCACCTTCAGCACACCATCGCGCATCTCAGCCTGGATATCGTCCGCGTTGACGTCCTGCGGCAGCGGGATCGCGCGATAGAAGGTGCCGTAGCTGCGCTCATAGAGCTGATAGCCCTGGTCCTTGCCACCTTCCTCGTGCTCCTCCTGGCGCTGACCTGAAATGACGAGCGTGTTGTCATCGATGTCGATCTTCAGATCCTCTTTGCTTACGCCGGGCAGATCGGCCTTCAGCACCAAGGCGTCGTCACGGCGCTGAACATCGATCTGGGGCGACCACAACGTCGGAGCATCCAGGGCTTCACGACCGCCGCCGCCCCACAAGTTCGAACCGAAGCCGGTGCCGAAGAACGAATCGAACAAACGATCCATGTCGCGCGAGAGCTGCCTCATCATTGAGAACGGATGCTGCGAGCTCTGGGAGAGCTGCCGTGAGCCGGTCCGGGTCATTCCCCGACCGCTGCCAGCCTCGGATCCCTGACGCATCAAGCTGCCGCCCTGCGCCTGCTGACTCGTAGGTTGATTCTGATCTTGCTGAGTGCGGCCACCGTTTCCCGACCGCGAGGCCTGGCGCACATTCGCAGACTCAGTTTCATTCGTACGTGTCTCTGCCATGTTCGTACCCTCCTGACAAGCTACTTCCCGCTTCGCGTATGGGGATTGCGCTGTTCGCTTCAAGTCGCATTCGATGCTGGTATTCGGCGTCGGTGAAGAGCGCACCTGAGCCATCCGAGCGGAACTCGAGTCGGTCAGGTGAGTCATGCAATATCAGGCATACCTCTGCTCCAATTCACTGATGAGTGATGACCTCTGGCAGCTCGAGACGGCGTTCTGGACCGCCAACCCGGATGAGTCCCGGCACGCGCTGGATCCCCATTGTTTGATGGCGTTTCCACCGCCGGCGGGAATCGTTTCCGGCGATCAGATCATCTCGAGCATGAGAGCGGCACCGCGCTGGCACACGGTGGTCATGGTCGACAAGTATCTGCATCAACCGGCAGTGAATCTGGTCGTGCTGGCGTACTTCGTCTCAGCGAGACGCAACGGTGGCGGCGCGTACACGGCCTACTGCACTTCCACTTATCGGCAAGACCAGAGTGGATGGAAACTGATCCAGCATCAGCAAACACCGACCTAGCCGCGGTCCACGGAGTTCCGCTCGGAACACGTCTGCAGCTCGCGCGTCCTAGTGCATGCGCTGCCGTCTCTCCACGGATCGATGACTACGTTCAGCTACCACGCGTCACATGAGCAATTCGCACCGAGCGAGCTGCTGCAGTGGGTACGCAGGGCCGAGGATGCAGGCTTCGGCGGCGGCTTTTCTTCGGATCATCTGCAACCATGGGGCAGCGCGCAGGGTCATTCCGGGTTCGCGTGGTCCTGGTTGGGCGCGGCGTTGCAGGCAACCCGCAAGCTGTCGTTCAGCCTGATCACGGTGCCGGGCGGGTGGCGATATCAACCCGTCGTACTCGCGCAAGCGATCGCCACACTGGCGCAAATGTACGAGGGCCGCTTGCCGTGGGTAGCGCTCGGCAGTGGCCAGGCCATCAGCGAACGCGCCATCGGGCAGGGTTGGCCAGGCAAGGACGAACGCAACGCGCGACTCCTCGCGGGTGCTCAGATCATCAAGCGCTTGCTCGCAGGCGAGACAGTCACCCGGCAAGGCAGCGTCGGCGCACTGGACGCGAGAATATGGAGCCGGCCGCGGCAGATTCCGCAGTTGGTTGGAGCGGCAGTGACCGAAGAGACCGCCGCATGGATCGGTGGCTGGGCCGACGGCCTGCTGACGGCAGGTCACGAGCCGGAGAAGCTGGCGAAAGTCATCGCCGCCTTTCGCGGTGGCGGCGGTGTTGGTAAGCCCATCTACTTGAAGGTAGGACTGAGTTGGGCCGCGGCGTCAGCAGAAGCGCTGCGCCAGGCGCATGAACAGTGGCGGTTCAACGCACTCGGGGGCGATGTCAGCTGGGAGCTGGCCCGGCCACAGGACTTCGAACAGGCCACCCGGTTCGTGCGTCCTGAGGACATGCACGAGAGCGTGTTCGTCTCGCACGAACCGGCTGCGCACATCGAGCGTTTGCGGACACTGGCCGAGCTGGGATTCGACACGATCGTTCTACACAACGTCGGGCGGAATCAAGCGGACTTCATCGACACGTTTGCCGAACGTGTGCTCCCCCGCCTCTAGGCGTGCCGATGGTCATTTCATCTGCGTGCAGCTCATGCGGCTGCGCCAGCGTGCAGGTTCGGCTACCGAGGCGGCGATTCAGGACTGGCCGGCGCACGCGAAACCTCCAGGTACGCCTGGTACTCAGGCTTGGTGATGTAACCGTCCAGATTCACATCGGCCTTGTCGAATGCGCCCCAGATAGATGAATCAGCCTTCGCCTCGATCTTGCTGAGCGCACGATCGCGATTACGGTCCAGGGCCTTGAATATCGCCTCGACATTCGCAGGGGGTCCGCGCTTGTCGACCGGCGTCTGGCCGTGCGCTGCAGCGGCGCTGAAGAGCAGCATTGCCGCCGAAAAAATGACGATGCTCGGCGTTTTCATGGGTACCTCCCGAGGAAACGCTGACAGACACGTACGCGCTTGCGTTAAGCGTCGAACGTTTATTTTTGCAGGATGTTCCAAGATGAGGCTCACCGCAGTGCTCCCGCCGGGAATCGACTTCACACGCTGCGTCAGACGGAGGCCGGCTCTTGCGGCCGGCCCCGCGTTTTTCACCCCGCGTTTTTTCACCGCCTCAGTCGCTCACCGCGCGCGACACGACCCGAGGCTCGCGCCGAGTTGCAGCAGCAACGGCGCCAGCTTCTTCGGCACCTTCACGTCGACGATGAGCAGGCACATGTTGAGCTGCTGCGGGATCGTCACCGTGATCGACGCCGGTTCGCTCGTGTTTGCGCCGTCGCCGACGGTCGTGACCAGCGTGTAGCTGCTCTTGCGGAAGTCGATCCCCGTGGGCTTCGCAACGCGGATCGCGCCGCTGGCCGGCTGAATCGCGAACAGCGCAGCGCCGGTGCCGCCGATGAGCTGCCAGTTCTGCAGCGTCGTGAAGCCCGGCTGGTTGGTGTCGTCGGCGTCGTTGGCCAGCGCCTTGCCGACGACATTGCGCACACCGCCATCGATCTGGAAGCTCTGTGGTGTAGCGACGACCGGCGTATTGTCGTTCTCGTTCGTGACGTTGATCGCCACGCTCGCAGGCAGGCTGCGGCGATAGCCGTCGAACACTGAAACGTCGACGCTGTAGGACGTCGTGGTCTCGAAGTCGAGCGCTGCGTCGTCGATGAGACTCAATGCTCCGCTCGCCGCATCGATCGCGAACGCCGAAGCTCCCGTCCCGCCGTCGATCTGCCAGGCGCTGAACGTCGTGCCTGCGTCGGTATCGGTTGCGACGACAGTTCCCGCAGCAGTGCCGTTCGCAGCGCTTTCGCTGATGCTGAACGTCTGCCCGGCCGTGACGACTGCAAGCTTGTTCTCTACGTAGCGCACCAGCCACTGCAACGCCGGACGCTCCGCGCCGTTTTCGTACATCAGCCATGCGCCCGCCCCCCGACGCCAATGGCCGTTGCGGGTGTAGCCCCACATCGTGATGCCCTTGATGTTGGGGTTCTCCCAGAACGCCGGGAAGATGCGCTGGTAGTTGGCCAGCTGCACCGGATCGTCGTTGCCGTCGATGTCCAGCTCGGTCACGTAGATCGGCAGCCCGGTCTCAGCCAGCCGTGCGATGTTGGCGGTGTGCGTCGACATCGGCCCGGTGGTCGAGAACGCATGACCCTGTACGCCAATGGCATCGATGAGACCGCGCTCCTGCAGCAGCCTGATGATCTGCAGATAGGTCGTGGTGGCGTTGCCGTCGTTGGTGATGCTGAAATCGTTGAGCCACAACTTGGCGTTCGGGAAGTACTGCCGCGCCAGCGTGAAGGCGTTGATGATCCAGTCCCAGCCGGTGGCGCCGTCGCCGCCCAGTGCCTCGATGTAGTTGCCGTTGCCAGGCCCGCGCGGCGGATCGTGCAGCGGCTCGTTGACTACTTCGATCTGCTCCAGATCCGGGAACTCCTGGGCGATCGCGGCCAGCCATTCATGGATCTCTTCGAGCTGCTGCGTCGTCGACAGGCTCTCGATCCAGGCGGGCTGCTGGTTGCCCCAGAAGAGCACGTGCCACTTGAACATGTGGCCGTTGCTGCGGGCCTGGTTGTACGCCGCGCGCGCTTCGGCGAAGTTGTAGACGTCGCGCGTGCCTTCGACGCTGCTCCACTTGCCGCCGTTCTCCGGTGTCACCTGGTTCCAGTAGGCGCCGAAGTTCAGCGAGTTGAGCGGGCTGTGCGCACTGCCGAGGAACTTGTCCTGGCCGGTGGCGAGCGGTGGGCCGGAGCGGGTGAAGGGCGGCGGATCCGGCGGCGGCGGCGTGCCCGTCGCGGGACCGCCGGTGTCGAGATCGTTCACGGTGTAGAACGAGCCCTGGCGTCCGAATGCGAACTTGTCGATGAAGTTGCCGGTCTCGCGGCCCGCGACGGAGAACTGTTGCATCAGGTTGCCGCCTGTCACGGTCCACACTGCAGGGCCGGCGAATCCCGTGATCTTGAACCACTTGAAGACATTGGTCGCCGCAGCTCCGCCGTTGCGAACGGTGTCGGCTGGCAGCGTATAACCGCCCTGGTCGACCTGGTTGAGCAGCGTCCACGGACCGGCCGTGGCGACCTTGTCGCCGAAGCCGTTGCCGACGAAGAAGCTATCGTCGCTGCCGCCGCCGGCGCCGACACGAAAGCGGGCATACAGCTCGTAGTTGCCTGCGGAGGGAAAGGTCACGTTGTAGATGACCGCGCCTGCCGCTGTCGTGGGCGGCGCGAAATTCGGGGAATCGTTGATGATGGTGATGTAGGTGGCGCCGTCGAGCGTGCCGGTGGCGTAGATGCTGGGACTGACGTTGCCCGACTCGGCTTCGATGATGACCGGCTCGGTCTGCGCTTGTGCGGCGAAAGAACAGATGAAGAGCGAAGTCGATGCAATCGCAGGCAGCAATCCGCGCAGCCAGTGCGCGTGGGGTCGCATGAGGCACGTCATGGCAATTCCTCCCTGTTTACTGGTACCGCTATCATTAGCGCATACGGGCGGCGCCAGTCAATGACGCCGGCGACCTATGGCTGCCGGCGTCTGGTGCGGGACCCGGGCCAGTGCCCGTAGCCGCAGCATGGATATTGCACTGCGTTATCCTGGGAGCGCTATCACGCTGACTTAGTTCAGCCGGCACCCTGGCACGCGGCCGCTGAGCTGCACGTCCCTGCTCTTCACGTTGTCGCGTAACGTGCCGTTGAGCTGCAGGTTGCTGGGCGCTGCGGCCTTGTCGAACGTGCCGTTCACGACGTATTGGTTAGCCGCCGCGGATGCAGAGAACGTCGTGCCGGACAACGTCCCGGTGAGCGTCACCGGCTCCGCCGTGCGCAGATAGTCGCGATCGACGATGGTGCCGGTGATCCGGTCGTCTGCGTCGATCTCGAAGCTCATCAGCAACGCAGTGCCGACGGGAAATACATAACCGCTCAGGCGATAGATCGCGGAGTTGGAGCCGCCGGCGCGGCCGCCGAGAAAAGTGCCGGTGTCGGGCCCGTTACTCCAGTTGCCGGTGATGTGATCGGGCGTGCGGAAACTTCCGGAGAAGCTCGCGCCGGTGCTCGACTGCCCGGCCGAGAAGTCGGGGAAGATGGACAGCCCGGTCTGCGCCTGCTTCTCCAGCTCGAATCCTTCGCGATCGTCCCTGCTGTAGCCGCCGCCGAACATCAGTCCGCCGGTGCCGTAAACCACTATCGTCCACACGCCGTTGTCCCCGCCGCCCGTATAGGTGCCGCGGTACAACCCGTTATAGGTACACCAAGCGGTACGAACGAAGTGCGCGGCTGCGACGGAGTCGCTGGGAAGCATGTGCGTCACACCGTCGGCGTCATTGGCGTCGGCGATGATCGGTTGGATTGCGTTGGCGAACTCCGGGTAGCTCAACGAGAAGTCGGGCGTGGTCCAGTTCGCGGCGACGGCGCGCACTGCTTCGGAGATCACGATGCCGTTCTCCGGATTGCCGTCGATGTCCAGCATCTGGAGCAATCGCGCGCGGTTGTTGACGCGCTGAGCCAGATTGCTGCTCGATCCTACGATGTGCAGCGGACTCATGTACGGCTGCCCCTGCAGGCTGCCGAGTGTCAGACCGCCAATGCGGAAGGTGACGGTGCTCCCCTGCGCGTACTGGAAGCGACCATCGGCGCCGGTCGTGCCCGCGAGCGCACCGCCGTCGCTGTAGTCGAGCCCCTGGACCAATGCGTCGCGGAACACGCCGTCCACCGTGGCGCCCGCCGTCGGTTGGGCTGGAGGCGGCAGCGGTGCTGCCCAGCCCGGTCCGACTGGCGGAGCATCACCGTCCTCTTCATCCTCACCGCCCCCGCCGCTGCACGCTGCCAGACCGGCCGCCAATGCGATGCCACCGAGCCTGAACCACACTGCGCTCCCCATACCGCCTCCCCATCGTTTTCGTTCAACCCTTCGGACGGCGTATGTTCTAGTCGGCCCGGGACGCGGCGGCGATTCGCCCGTCGGCTAAACCTACGTTTAGCCGGTGCTCCATTGGCGCACGGAGCACGCAGCGGGTTATCTTGCAACCGGTCGCTTCGAATCCAACAACGATGAACCTGCTGCTGGTAGACGATCACACGCTGTTTCGCGAGGGGCTGCGCGGCTTGCTCGCGAACATCAGCCCGGGTGTCGCCATTCACGAAGCTGCCACCGTGGAAGATGCCGTCGACGCGTGCCGCGCGACGCCCTTCCGCATGGTGCTGCTCGATCTCGGCCTGACGAGCACGAGCGGGCTCGACACGCTGGACCGCTTTCGCGCCGCCATTCCGGACGTGCCGGTTGTCGTGCTGTCCGGCGACCAGGAGCCGCGCCACATCAGATCCGCCATCGACCGCGGCGCCGTCGGCTTCGTCCCGAAGTCGCATTCGTCCGACCTGATGATCGCAGCGTTGCGCTTCGTGCTCGCGGGCGGCGTCTATCTTCCGCCGCACGCCGTCGATGCGCAGGCGGAGAGCGCCGCTGCTTCGTTCACGCGACTCTCGCCGCGCCAGCAGCAGGTGTCGCAACTGCTGCTGCAGGGCTGTCCCAACAAAGTAATCGCGAAGGCACCTGGGCTTGTCGGAGGGCACGGTGAAGGCGCACGTCTCGGCGATCTTCCAGATCCTCGGCGCACGCAACCGCGTCGAGGCCGTCATGATCGCCGCGAGGAGCGGCATAAAGGTGATGTAGTGGGCGCCGCTGTCCTCGACAGCTCACTCGCGCGCGAGCCGCTCGAGGCCGCCATGACTCGCGGCCTGCTGCGCGTGCGCGTGTCGCAGATGGCACTGACCGTGCCGCTCGTCATCATTTCTCTGGTCGCGATCGACTTCGCTTTTCAGGGACGCGTCGACGAAGGCCGCATGCGGCTGTGGGCGTATCTGCTCAGCGGCGCGACGATTCTGCGAGGTCTCTACTACTTCTCGCTGATTCCGAAGATCCGGACCGCGACACTCGCCGCCCTCGACCGCTACGAGCGTTTCGGATTCGTCACCTCGATCCTGAACGGCACGGCGATGGGATCGAGCTTCTGGCTGGTGGCGGCGCACGGCGACGTGACGGCGCAGCTCGTCATGACGCTGATCAACTGCTTCTTCGCGATCGCCACGATCGCCAACGCGTCGCGGCAGTTCTGGGTTTTCTTCGCCGTCACGATCGTGCACCTGGGACAAGGCGTGCTCTTCTGGTTCGGCGTCGGCCGCGAAGGCGGCGCGCAGCTCGAAGTCGCAATTCCGTTCCTGGCGGTCACGCTGCTGATGCTGGGCTTCGCGCGCAACAATTCGCGGCAGTTCCAGGAGTCGCTGGCAATCCGCACCGAGAACCTCGCGCTGCTCGAGCAGCTCGCAGCCGAAAAGAAAGCCGTCGAGCACGCGCTCGGCGAGGCGCGGCGCGCGAGCGAGTCGAAGAGCCGGTTCCTCGCTGCCGCGAGCCATGACCTGCGGCAGCCGTTGCATGCGCTGACGATGTTCCTGGGCACGTTGTCGTTCCACGTGACGACCGACGATGCGAAGCGCCTGCTCGGCCGCATCAAGGAAACGACGGACGTGCTGCGCGACCAGTTCGACAGGCTGCTCGACTTGTCCAAGTTCGACGCCGGGGCCGTGCAACCGGACGTCGCGTCGTTCGATCTCGCGCTTCTCGTGCGCACCCTCGTCGAGGAACTGCGCCCGGAGGCGGATGCCAGGAAGCTGACGCTGGTTGCCGCCGTCGACATTGCGTCCGTGCGATCGGATGCCGGGTTGATCGAGCGAGTGCTGCGCAACCTGCTCGCGAATGCCGTGAAATATACGAGTGCAGGCACGGTCACCGTACGCGCGCAACGGCAAGCGGGCGAGGTGGTCGTGGAAGTGAGCGATACGGGACCCGGCATTCCGACAGGACCAGCAGGAAAGGATCTTCGAAGAGTATGTGCAGCTCGCGAACCCCGCGCGGCAGCTCCGCCACGGCGTCGGCCTCGGCCTCGCCATCGTCAAGCGCATCGACTCGCTGCTACAGCTGCGCCTCACGCTGGAATCTGCGGCCGGAGCCGGCACGACCTTCCGCTTCGTCGTTCCCGCATCCGATGAAACGCTGACGCCCCTCGTTCGCAGCGACGCCCGCGTAACCGAGTTCAGAACCGCTTGTCGCGTGTGGGTGCTCGACGACGATTCAGCCATCCTCGAAAGCTTCCAGGAGCAGCTGACCGCCTGGGGCGCGAAGGTGGAAGTTTTCTCGGATCCGCAGGTCATGCTCGACCGGCTGCGGGCGACCGTGGAGCTCCCCCGCTGGATCTTCACCGACGACATGCTCGGCACCGCGCTATCGGGCCTGGAAACCGCGCAGATTCTGTCGAGCCGCTTCGGCTTCGGCCGCGTCTGCCTGGTCACCGGCAACACGGAACCGACACGGCTGGCGCAGCTGCGCTCCAGTGGATTTCCGGTGATCGTGAAGCCGGCGCGAGCGCAGGAGCTGATCGCGATCCTTGCCGAAGACGCCCCGTCCGTGGGGCGCCTCGCTGTAATCCGGAGCAGTTGACGAGCGTTCGATCCGAGCACAGATTCACGAACTTATCACGGCCGCGATCACACCTTTCGAACGGCGGTCTCCGACATTACACCTGACTTGAACAGCCGCGTTCCCGACCGACGGACCGGCCAAACCCAACTCAGGAGACCCGAGCATGAAGCACTTTCCCGAATCGATACGACTTACGAGCCCGGCGTGGGCCGCGTTGCTGTGTCTTGCCATCATTCCGGCCGCGCACGCCACACTGCCGTCGGCAGAGAAGGAGCTGGTGGGAAGCGTACGCGTCGCGTACGCGGATCTCGATCTGACGCGGCGGGCAGATGTCCAGACCCTGCTTGGCCGGATCGAGAAGGCAGCCTACCGCGCCTGCGGCGGCAATCCGCGGCGGCATTCGAGCTATGACATGACGCCCAGCTATACAGCGACGGTGTTCAAGGAGTGCCGCGAGGATGCGATCGCACGCGCCATCGGCGCAATCGATGCGCCGGCCTTGTCGCAGGCTCGCGTCCAGGCTGCGGACAAGTAGGTCCGGCGGGCCGGCCGCCAAGACTATTTGGCGAGCGCAGCCGCTTTGATCGTCAGCGGGTGATCGGACGCCCACCGTCGGCGTGAGCTGCGATAGCGCTTCTACGGCAAGCTCCTTTGCCTTCGCGGAGTGACCGAGCGCCTGTTCCACATCGACTTGCGCAAGCAGGGCCATGCCTAGCCAATACGACGGCTGGTCAGGCAGCGCGAACTTGCGTGCGAGCGCAACTGCTTCGGACGCACGGCTGGCTGCACGGTCGAGCTCCCCGGTCTGCAACTCGCAGCGCGCGAGCTCGCTGAGCGCCACGATCTGGTCCGCCTGACGCCGCTTCGTGTCGCTGGAACCGCGTGAGTGCCTGCTGCAATCGGACCTTTGCGTCGCCGAAGGAGCGATCTGCGGCGTCCAGCAAGCCGCTCTCGAAAGCCAGGTTCACGTGCATCGCGTGCTCAGGCGGCAATTGCTGGATGAACTGAGTAGCTCGGTCGCGTGCTGCGCGGGCCGCTTCGAGGTCGCCTCTCGCTCGACTCACGGAGACGAGCCCGAGCATTGCGGCCGCCTGCATCTCTGCATCGTCTTCGCCGCTCGAGCGCTGCCGGGCGCTCGAGAAATATTTCTCGGCAGTCGTCGAGCCTGTTGAGCCACACGAGACGTCGTGCATACGTGACGCTCACCCACTGATCCACGTCGGCCTCGCCCGACAGCGCATGGCCGATGCCGAGCCCGGCTTCCATCAGCTGTACGGCGCCCACGATGTCGCCGATGTCGGCTTTCACGATTCCCCAGGTGCTGTACAGAAGCATTGCATTGGCCGTGCGTTCGCGGCCGAGCTCCTTCAGCAGCTCGAACGTATCGCGCAGCAGGTCGTCGGCGACCGCCAGGTTTCCTGCCAGCGCGATTCGAGATGGCGAGCTGAACGCGTGGCGAGACCTGATGGATTCTCGCCCGCGGAAACAACCGCTCCGCCTGCGCCACGGACGCTTGCGCTGCTTCGAGCGCCGCCGCGACATTCTGTCGCGTCAACTCCAGATCCGACTTCTGCTCCAGGCATTCGATCAGCGCCGGCGAGTCCGGCGCCTGCAATCGCAGCTCGGCGATCGCGCCATCCAGCAAGGCAACGCTCTGCCGCAAGCGTCCGGCATAGTGATGCATTCGACCGAGCTCGCACGCCGACTGCCACCCCAGCTCGGCGTGATTTCCTGCGAGCGCGCGTGTGTGCGCGTTCTCGAACAGCTGCAGCGCCTTGCGGTACCGCCCGAGCCGCGCAAACAGCATGCCCAGCTTGATGACCTGCTCGATCGCCACCGGGCTGTCCGGCGAGCCGTAATTCTGAATCGCCTGCTCGGCCCGCAGCAGCAGCTCGGATGTCGTGAACGGACGGCCGGTCGCGCCCGCATCGGTGAGCACGAACTCGGCGAAGTCGCGCGCGAACTCCGCGCGCATCGCCTGATCCTCGGCGAGCCGTCGCTGCTCGTTCGCCTGGATCATCTGCCAGAACGAGAAGCCGCCCGCGCCGATCAGCGCAATGATCACGGCGCAAGCGCTGGCCACTGCTACGCGATTCCTCTGCACGAACTTCGCCGTGCGATAGCCAACCGAGCGCGGCCGCGCCGACACAGGCTCGAGCGCCAGGTAGTGCCGCAAGTCCTGCGCGAAGGCTTCGGCAGTCCGGTAGCGCTCGCCAGGCGTCCTGCGCAACGCCATCGCGACGATGTTGTCGAGATCGCCTCGCAGGCTGCGCCGCCATTGCGTGTTCGAAGCGACCTCGGACAGACGTGGCGCATCCGTCTCCAGCGTCAACCGAATCACCTCGGCATTGGTTTTCGCTTCGCCGCTCGTAGCAGTCGGACGCCTGCCGGCGAGCAGCTCGAACAACACGACGCCAAGCGAATAAACATCCGTCGCCGTGGTGATCGGCTGGCCGAGCAACTGCTCGGGCGACGCATAGCCCGGCGTGAGCCCCGGGCCCATCTGGTGCGTCAGCGGCGTGACGTGATCGCCGCCGCCGGACAACAGCGCCGCGACGCCGAAGTCGAGCAGCTTCACCTCGCCCTGCCCGGTGACGAGGATGTTCGAAGGCTTGAGATCGCGATGGACCACGAGATTGCTGTGCGCGTGCGCCACCGCCGCCAGCACGTCGAGAAACAACCGGATGCGCTGCTCGATGCGCAGATCGTTGCGCTTGCAGTACTTGTCGATGGGCTCGCCCCGCACATATTCCAGGACGAGGTACGGCTGGCGCTCGCCTTCGACACCGGCATCCAGCAGATGAGCGATGTTCGGATGCTGCAAGCGGGCCAGCACGCGTCCCTCGCGCGCGAAGCGCTGCTCCGACGGATGCCCGACGAGAGCCGCATTCAGGAGCTTGACCGCCACCTGCCCTTCGAACCGGCCATCGCTGCGATGTGCGAGCCAGACGGTGCCCATGCCGCCGAACCCGAGCGGTCGCTCGAGCGTGTACGCGCCGAAAGCACGGCCTTCGAGCCCGGGCGGGAGATGGCGACGGATCGGGTCTTCCAGGAACTTGCGTTCGGAAAGGCCCGCCACCTGCGAAAGGCAGGATCGGACGTGCGCGGCCTGCTCCGGGGAGCGCTGTTCGAGATCTGCGAGCCAGGACTCGCGCGCGCTGGCCGGCAGCTCCATTGCCTCATCGAGCAAAGGGCTGATCTCGCTCCACCAGTCTTCGAGCGTGCGCATCCGTGATGCGCAGTATACGACCGCTCTAAGAGCCGATGCGCGACCGCTGTTTCGGGGTTGCGGCTGCAATTACGGCAGCGGAATCCTGCCCCAGCGCCGGCGCCGCAAATGGCGCAGGCCCCGGCGTGCGTCCAAACTTGATCGGTCGCGCGACGCCGCGGTAGCTGCCCAGCGTCGGATGCTCGATCTCCGTGACGATCTCTTCGGCGAGCACTTGCGGATGATCGAACATGTCCTCGATCCGCCGCGCCATCGCACACGGCACCTTGTCGCCGAACAACTGCTCCCATTCCAGCGCGGTGTGCTCCATCAATGCAGCCCGCAGCTTCGGCACGATGTCCGCTGCGTGCTGTGCACGCTTGCGCACGGTGTCGTAGCGCGGATCGTTTGCAAGCTCAGTGAGACCTGTCTTCTCGCACAACGCCTTCCAGAAATGCGAAGTGTTGGCGGAGAGATATAAGTAACCCTCGCGCGTCGGATGCAAGCCGGTGATGCCGCCGGAGCGCATGTCGCGCCAGATGTCGAGCGCCTCGCCTTCCGCCCAGATCATTCGTGCCGACTGCATCGTCAACGCGCTTCGCAGCAACGACACGCCGACGAACTGTCCCTGCCCGCTGCGCTCGCGCTCGAACAACGCGGACGCGACGCCGGCCGCGACCAGCGCGGCCGCGTAGTAGTCGACCATCGAGCCGTGCACGATTTCGGGTGCGCCGTCGGGCTTGCCCTGGAGCACGCACATGCCGCTCATCGCCTGCAGCACCTGGTCGTAGCCGGCTTTGTCCTTGAGCGGACCGGTCTCGCCGTAGCCGGTCACCGCGCAGTAGATCAGCCGCGGATTCAGGCGGCTCAGCCGTTCGTATTCGAAACCGAGTCGTTCGGGCACACCGGGACGGAAGTTGTGCACCAGGACGTCCGCGACCTCCACCAGTCGCAACAGCACTTCGAGACTTTCCGGATTCTTCAGATCCAGCACGACGCCCTGCTTGCTGCGATTGACGCCGAGGAACGCACGATTCTCCGAGGTCAGCGTGGAAGGGTACTGCCGCAGGTTATCGCCGCCGGGCGGCTCGACCTTGATCACGTCTGCGCCCTGATCGGCCAGCAGCGTGCAACCGTACGGGCCTGCGATGTAAGCGCTCAGGTCGAGCACGCGCACGCCGCTGAGCGGACCTGCAGGGCCGGAGCGTCGCGCGCTGCCGAAAGGTGAGGAAGCTGTCATTGTGATTCCGGCGCGAGCGGCATCCACGTCAGCCGCCAGGTGCGGTCGCGACGTCCACCCGCGCGATAGTAAGGAGAAAACACCAGCGCCTGCCGGTCGCGCGGCGTCAGGCGCACGTCAGGTCCTTCGGCGTCCGCTGCGGACACGATGGAGAGCCACGTCGGATCGGTTTGCTGCGGTATGCGCAGTGTTTCCTCGATTTTGTAGCCGTCGATCAAACCGGTCGAGTACACGAGCGGGCCGCGCGTGACGGCGACATAGTCGAAATGCAGCACTTCCTGGCGCACCAGCGAATCGTCCGGTGCGCGCGATTCCTGCGTGTTGCTGTGAGCTCTGAAATGCGTCTGCGGCTGCATTGGCAACGACAGCGTGATCGCGTCGTCCTTGCGCCACTCGCGCCGAATCGGGAAGAAGGCGCCCGGCGGCGCAGCTTCCACGCCCGCACCGTTCACGCGAATGCTGGCACCCGCTGCCCACTGCGGAATGCGCACCTGAATCCTGAATGTCGCCGTGCGGTCCGGCGTCACTCGGATCGCAACTTCGCCGTCGAATGGGTATCCCGTGCGCTGCTCCAGGCGCACAGTGCCAACATCCGGCACCTGCACCGTCGCCTCCGACGCGCCGAGCAAGTTCACTTGCACGCCTTCAGCACTCGCGGTGTATGCGAGTGAAGGCAACTCTTCGAGCGCCATCGCGCCGCTCGACTTGCAGCAGCGCCAATAAGTCGTGTGCACGCGTCGGCCGTTCGGAAAGGAGTAGTAGCACCAGTTCTCGCCGTCCGGTGCCTGCGCGCCGAGCAGATCGTTGTACGCGCTGCGCTCGATTTCCTCTGCGTACGCAGCCTCGCCCGTGATTCCGAGCAACTCGCGGTTGAGCTGAATCCACGCGAACGTCGAGCACGTCTCGACGTAGCCGTACGGACTGAACACCGGCGCAGGATTGAAAACCTCGCGCGACCGATGCGCGACGCCGCCCCACGGTCCGCCGCCGAGCGTCAGGTGATGGTCGCGGATGTTCCGCCACACATTCGTCACCGCGCGCAGATATGTCGCTTCACCCGTCGCGCGATGCAATTTCGCCAGCGCGAGCAGATTCCAGATCAGCTGATACGCCTTGCCGGTCGCGATCTCCGAAGCGTCCGCGCCGGCGAGCGCTTGCGTCAGCAGCGCCAGGCGAGGATTGCGCTCGGCCTGCTCCAGAATGCGCAAGGCGAGATCGAGGAAGCGTTGCTCGCCAGTCGCGAAGTGCAACTCCAGCGCAGGATCCATCAGCACCGTCGCCGACATGCCGTGATGATTGCCGAGATCGGTGATGTCGATGCCGCCGCTCGTCAGCGTGCGCAGGCAGAGATCGCCGATTCTGACTGCCGCATCGAGATAGGAACGGCTGCCGAGATGCCGATGCGCTTCGAGCAGGCCGAGGATCTGGTAGCTGTGGATCCAGATATCCCACGTACGTAAAGACGGCGCGCCGTCCCAGGTCACGGGCTTGGGCGGCTGCTTGTGCATGAAGCGTCGCTCGGGCGCGTAGTTTCCCAGATAGCCGTCAGTGTCCTGCACGCTGACGAGATAATCGGCGACGCGTCGAACCCGCTCGGACAACGCTGCATCGTCGGTGCGCGCGGCGGCCTTGGAAGCGGCATACAGCCATTTGCCGGCATGCTCGCCATACCAGTCGCCCGCGTGGTTAGCATGCGCGTGCGCCGGCGCGAAGATCGCGATCGCGGGGCTGGTCTCATCGACGATGAACTTCGCGAGGCGGCCGCGATGGTTTGCGGCCAGCGCCTCGCCAAGGATGCCGTGCAGCTTCGCGATCATGCAGCGTCAACGACGCAGCGAAAGCCGATGCCGCCCGAGCGGTCCTTGCACGGCGCCATCAGCAGATATTTGCCATGCTGATCGAGCCGGTACGCCTGCGGGAAATACCAGTGCGAAGTCTGCGGCTGGTAGTTGCTGCCGCCGCGCAGGATTGCCGAGCGCGTGTGCGCATCGACGAACTCATCGGTCCACTGCCATACGTTGCCGACGAGATCCATGACGCCGAACGGGCTCGCGCCCGACGGATGTGCATCGACGTCGTCAGGCGCCGGCATTTCGCGCGCCGTCGAGGGTGTGGGTACTGCCGCGGCATTCCACTCGTTGCCCCACGGGAAACGTCGGCCGTCACTGCCCTGCGCGGCGTACTGCCATTCCCAGTCGTGCGGCAGGCGCTTGCCCGCCCACTGCGCATAACGCGCGCATCTTCGATCGATACCCACGTGACCGGCTTGTTCTCCCACCCCCGGCTCGGCGCGCCGCGTTCCCAATGACGCAGGAAGTTGTGGTCGTCGCGCGGCCGATAGTGACTGGCGTCGAGAAATGCTTTGAACTGCGCGTTCGTAATCGGATAGCGATCGATATGAAACGCGCCGATGCGCACTCGCCCGCGATGCGCGCGCCGCGGGCTCGACTCCCACGGGTACTGAACGTCCAGTCCGTCCCACGTCGCGCCCTCGATCTCGTTGCCATGCACCGCGAAATCGAACTCGGCGGCAGGAATCGAGACCATACCGGCCGGTGCCTCGCGCGCTGCCTTGGTCTTCT
>CAWISC010000076.1:0-19893 GCA_963838635.1 uncultured Gammaproteobacteria bacterium
TACCGACTGCAGCGTTTACGGCCACCGCCACCGAACGCGTGCGCCAGGACATCGTGCGACAACTCGCGCTGCGCGAGCCTTGCATTCACGTCGCAAGTTTCAATCGCCCCAACCTGCACTACTGCGTGCGGCCGAAGACCAAGGCTACATATCCGGAAGTGCTGGAGCGCGCTCGTGCCAACAACGGCGCGGGCATCGTGTATTGCCTCTCGCGCAAGCGAGTCGACGAGCTTGCGGGTCAACTGCAAGGCGATGGCGTTCGCGCCCTGCCCTATCACGCGGGCCTCGACGCAACCACGCGCCGCGACAACCAGGAAGCGTTCATTCGCGACAATGCACAGGTGATGGTTGCGACCATCGCTTTCGGCATGGGCATCAACAAGCCGGACGTGCGCTGGGTCGTGCACTACGACCTGCCCAAGACGCTCGAAGGTTACTACCAGGAATCCGGCCGCGCGGGCCGCGACGGCGAGCCTGCGCGCTGCGTCCTGTATTTCGGCGCGGGCGACATTCGCACCGCGGAGATGATCATCGCGCAGAAGATCGACCCGGTGAGCTTCGAACCGCTGGCGGACGAGCAGCGCATCGCCCGCCAGCAGTTGCGACACGTCCTGAACTACGCGGAATCGAGCGAGTGCCGGCGAGCCGTGCAGCTGCGCTACTTCGGCGAGATCTTCCAAGGCAAGTGCGACGCATGCGACAACTGCCTCGAACCGCGAACTCTGCTCGATCGCACGACCGAGGCAAAACAGTTCCTGTCGTGCATCGCGCGGCTCGCCCAGCGGCATGAGCGGTACGGCGTCGCTTACGTCATCGAGGTCCTGCGCGGCGGCGAGACTCAGCGCGTGATCAGCCGCGGTCATTCGAGCCTGAGCGTCTACGGCATCGGCAAACATCTGGGCTTGAACGAATGGCGCGACATTGCCCGCGCACTGCTGCATCAGGGCCTGCTGACTCAATCGCAGGACGGTTATGCGGTGCTGTCGCTGAACGAGGCGAGCTGGCAAGTGCTGCGCGGAGAACGCGCGGTGCAGGTCGGCGAATCGGTCAAGCCTGCTCGCGGACGGCGGGCGGGCAAGGCCCTCGTAACAGGAGACGGCGACGACGCGCTGTTCCAGGCCTTGCGCACGCTGCGCAAACGCCTTGCCGACGAAGCGGGGATGCCGCCGTACATCGTCTTCAACGACGCCAGCTTGCGGGACATGGCGCAGCGTCAGCCCATGACGCTCGAGGACTTTGCGACGATCGCGGGTGTAGGACAGGCGAAGCTGGCCCGCTACGGCAAGGAGTTCGTGGAGTTGATCCGGACCCGACAGAGCGACGCGGGATCACCGGCATAGACGAAACGCGCCTCGGTCCAGGTGCAGGTGATCGTGATGGGCGGCGTTGTATTCCGGCCCGAGTACCGTGTCGAAAAAGTCGCAGGCGCCGTCGTGCACTTCGCGCACGAATCTGCCTTCTGGACCTTCACTCGGCCATGCCGAGAGAACGCGCACGCGGCGCTCGTCCCCGATCACGAATCCCGCGACATCGAGCGCATCGGCAGTGGCGTGATGACTCTTTCGAGCGTTCGGCCGTCCATAGACACCGCGACAGGAATAGCTGCCGAAGTGTTCGACCTTCGTGACGGGAGCGCCGAAATGACGGAGCGCCGCGGGTTGCAGCACGTGCAACTCCCATACCGCCAGCGACAGAGCCTCACGGCATGAAGCAGCGAACGGCTCGCTGACGCTCGCCCGCATTCGGTCGATGCGAACCGCATTACGGTAGCCACAGCCGGGCGCAGTCGTTTCATCGGCGATCGGCACATACACCCACGGCGCTTGTTCGAGCGTCGCGCGACAGATTGCGTCGTTTGCGGATGCGCGGCTCAGCTTGTACCGCGTCAGGAAATTCGGCGGGTCGGCGAGCTGCAGCGGCGCCCACGGCTTCCACTCGTCCGGGATTCGCGCGTGCAAAGCCAATGCCGCGATTGCGCCGACGGTCAGCAGCGCGGCGATCGCGACGAAGATGAGGCGCTTGCGTACCACCTCTGGCAAAGCTGGCAAAGCGACTGGTGGTTCCGCTGGCCCGGATCGGAGATTTCTGGCAGCTTTCCCACATGGCAAGGCTGGTGATCCTCTACGCGATCGCGCTCGCTCTGGCAGTCGCCGGGCTCGAGTGGCTCGAGTACCGCTACGTCACGCGCGCGTTCTCGACGGAGATTTACATCGTCCTGCTGGCCGCAGGCTTCGCTGCCCTTGGCCTGTGGGCGGGGCATCGTTTGACCCGACGCCGCGTACCGCCGTCGTCGGCTTTCGAGCGCAACGACGCCGCCATCCGCTCGCTGGGTCTGACGCCGCGTGAATACGAAATCCTCCAACTGCTCGCTGCCGGCCAGTCGACCAAGGAAATCGCCCGGCAACTGGCGATCTCACCGAATACGGCCAAGACGCACCTCGCCAGGGTTTATCAGAAGCTCGAGGTACAACGGCGCACGCAGGCGATCCACAAGGCGCGCGAGCTGGCGCTGATTCCATAATCCGTTCGGCAAAACCACCGGAATCATCCATCCGGGTGATGGCGCCGACAGGGTTCCGGGGCGAATTTAGCGCCAGCACCTGCGGGAGGATGGAGACAACAATGAGATACGTGCTGACCTACGGCCTGCTGTCCGGCTTCGTGATCATCGTGACGATGATCACCGGGATCGCCCTGTCCGACCAGAAGAGCTTCTTCAGCTCCGAATGGTTCGGCTACCTCGTGATGCTGGTGGCGCTGACCTTCATCTTCGTCGGGGTGAAGCGCTACCGCGACGTCGAGCGGGGCGGCGTGATCAAGTTCGGCGCCGCGTTCGCCATGGGGCTCGCCATCGCCGCGGCTGCGGGCGTCGCCTATGTCGCGGTATGGGAGGTCTACCTGGCGATGACCGACTACAAATTCATGGACGAATACATCGCCGGAATCGTGCGCGCCCGGCAGGCCGCCGGCATATCGGCGGCAGCGCTCGCGCAGGAGATGGCCAAAATGGAATCGATGCGCACCAGCTACGCCAATCCGCTGTTGCGGATTCCGATGACGTTCCTGGAGATCTTCCCCGTGGGACTGCTGGTCTCGCTGGTGTCGGCGTTGTTATTGCGTAATCCGAAGCTTCTGCCCGCGGCCGGCTGAAGTCATCGCACTCGAGGAGAACAATCATGCAGAAGGTTCTGGGCATCGGCGGCCTGTTTTTCAAATCCAGCGATCCCGAGCGCATCGCCAAATGGTACGAGACGCACCTGGGTATTACGGTCGTGCCGACGAGTTACGAGGCGGAGTGCTGGCGCCAGGAAGCGGGACCCACCGTGTTCGCTCCGTTCAAGAAGGACACGACGTACTTCGGCAAGCCGGAGCAGGCGTGGATGATCAATTTCCGGGTGGGTAATCTCAAAGCTATGGTCGCTCAGCTCCGTGCAGCCAACATCGAGGTCGAAGATCCCACCAGCTATCCGAATGGCGATTTTGCCCGACTGCACGATCCGGACGGCAACCCCATCGAGCTGTGGGAATCCAAGCAGCCTGACTAACGCGCCGAGGCGCGTGAGCGCTGCCGCTCGCGCCATCGCACCGTTTCCAGGGCTGCGACGCAGATAGCGATCCACGCGGCTGCGGATGCATAGCCCGCAAGCACGTCACTCAAATAGTGCACTTGCAGGAGCACGCGACTCGAGCCGACGAAGATGACGATGGCGATGCCGGCGAGCGCCGCAGGAACGTGCCACGCAGACGGCGTGCTGCGGACGACGACATACGCGAGCAGGCCATAGACCAGCATCGAGCCGGACGCGTGACCGCTCGGGAAACTCCAGCCTTCCACGGCGGTGAGGCCGTGATCGTGCAACGGCCGGCTGCGCTCGAAGATCGCCTTGAGGAGGCGATTCAGCACTGCGCCGCTGAGCGTCGTGACAACCCACGCTGCGGCCAGGAGCTTGAGGCGTTTGACGGCGAGCACCGCGAACACGACCGCCCCGATCGCGAACAGCACCACCCCGTCGCCGAGATGCGTGATGATCGAGAAGACGCGCAGCGTCCCGAGCGACACGTGCTCGCCCAGCGCCGCACTGAGCGCGACGTCGAATTCGGCGAACGATTCGCCCGCGCCGATCTCATCGGCGAGCTCGACGAACAGCACGAGCGCGCCGACGGAGAGACCGAACCCGATGATCGCGACGATGCCAAGGTAGCGCGCGATGGTGAGCGTGCTGCTGAGAAACCGCCCCACCAGCGGCAACTCGCGCAGCCAACGCGCAAATCTCGACTTACGGACGCGATCCCAGAGTTCGATCGCCAGCGGCCACGTGCGCGGGGCAAGAGTGCCCAGCACGTGCCATGCGATAGCGGACAACGCGAGCGTCGCGATCGCGATGACGCTCAGCACGGCGATCGCATGCCGCGCGACGAAATCCGCGACCGCGTACTGCACGGTCTATCGCGAGGCTAACGCAGCTCGACCGTCTTGCCGTCCACGATGATCCGCTCCGCGCGCATTTCGCCCGGATCCGTCTTGTGCTGATAGCCCTCGACGGACACGTTGCTGCCGACCTTGATCATCTCGGGCGTCAGGCCGCGGTTCGTCATGCGCGACGGCGGCGCGAGAATGACGAGCCAGATCTTGTCGTCGACCTTCAGGCGGATCGTGCCGTGCGGACTCACGTAGCTCGACTCCTCGATCACACCGCTGAGCTTCTGGGCCTCTTCGTTGTAACCGGTCCAGCCGTGATGCGCGACGGCCGCGGTCGATACCAAGAGTGCCGCTGCGATAGTCATGAATACATGTAGGCGGCGATTCATGCTGGCTCCTGTGTAGAAATTCCAGACCGGGCGATTGGCAGAATGGCGGCGGTGCCGCAACCCCTGTCCCGAATGGAACGTTATCAGCAGCGTACCACGCAAGGAGGTATCCCCCATGAGCACGCGAGTTACGATCGCCGGACATCCTGTCCACCCAATGCTCGTGACTATTCCGATCGGGCTGTGGATTTTTTCGCTGATCTGCGATTTCGCGTACGTCGGCACGGACGATGCCCGCTGGGCGGTGACGGCATATTTCACCCTCGGCGGCGGCATCATCGGCGCGCTCATCGCGGCCGTACCGGGCCTGCTCGACTTGCTTGGAATGCGCGATCCGCGAGCCGTGCGAGTAGGCACCTATCACCTGGTGTTGAATCTCGCGATCGTCGCCGTGCAAGCCGGGAATTTCTGGTTACGCATGGAGGACGCGGGAGACGCCGCGGTGCTTCCCAGAGCGATCTCGATTGTCGCGATCGTCGCGCTGGTGATTTCCGGCTGGCTGGGCGGCCACCTGGTGCACGTTCTGGGCGTCACGCAGCCTCAACACACGGGCGAAGTGGCGGGACATCGCGATGAACCGCACCCCCGCACCTGACCGCGCAATCAGCACTCCAAGCCAGCAGCCACTCATTGCGCAGTCGTCCTACCCGCCGATCGCAGACTATTCTGCGATCGGCGACGGGCGCACCGTCGCGTTGCTATCGCGCGCAGGTGCGATCGAATGGCTTTGCCTCCCGCATTTTTCTGCACCGTCCGTGTTTGCCGCGTTGCTCGATCGCGACAGCGGCGGCGTGTTCGCGATCTCGCCTGAGCGGCGATACACGAGCACCCGGCGCTATATCGATGATACGAATGTCCTCGAGACCACCTTCAGCACGACGACCGGCGTCGTGCGTGTCACGGACTTCATGCCGATGCCCGCGGATCCGCATCGCCTGGAGCCGATGCGCGAAGTGCTGCGCATTGTCGAAGGCATCGAGGGCAATGTCGCCCTGAGCGTGATCGTGGATCCCAGACCGGACTACGGCCGTCGCCGCGCGAGGCGATCGCGCGTGAATGCATTGGGTTGCGCATGGACCTGGGGCAACGAATTGCTCACTCTGAAAACCGATGCGCCACTCTCAGCGGTGTCCGGCACGAACGCGACCGCACTCGATGCGCGCGTCACCATCGCCGCAGGTACGAAGTACTCATTCTCTTTGTGTTACGCGAAGGGCGACATCGGCTGCACCGCCCCGCTCGGAGCGGCCTCGGAGCAACGACTCGCGTCCACACTCGAGTGGTGGAAGCAGTGGGCACGTCGCTGCAGCTACGACGGCCCCTATCGCACTGTCGTGATCCGCAGTGCTCTCGCGCTCAAGCTCATGACGTATTCATTGTCAGGCGGCGTCATCGCTGCACCGACGACGTCGTTGCCCGAAGCGTTGGGCGGCAACCGTAACTGGGACTATCGATACTGCTGGATGCGCGATGCCGCGTTGACGATGCGCGCGTTCACCGAGCTCGGCTTCATGGAGGAAGCGCGCGCATTCTTCGCATGGCTCCTGCACACGACGCGACTTACCTGGCCGAAGCTGCAGGTCCTCTACGACATCCACGGTCGTACCGACGTGCCTGAATTCGAACTGCCGCAGTGGGAGGGCTACGCTCGCTCGAAACCGGTCCGCATCGGCAACGGCGCTGCCGAGCAACTGCAACTCGACACCTACGGTGGTGTGCTCTCCGCCGCGCTCGACTACGTGCGCAGCGGCGGTGAAGTCCAGGCTGACGAGGCGAAGCTGCTGGCCGGTTTCGGCCGCAGCGTGCTCAAGCTCTGGACCGAGCCGGACAACGGCATCTGGGAAATCCGCGGCGGCTGCCGCGACTACACGCTCAGCAAGTTCTGGTGCTGGGTTGCACTCGATTGCCTGCTCCAGCTCCAGGAGCGAGGAGTCATCGACGTCGATACAGCGCCCATACGAGCAGGTCGCGAGGCGATCATGAACGCCATCGAGTCGCGTGGTTTCAACGCGCAGCTCCAGAGCTACGTGCAGACCTTCGATGGCGATCGAGCGGACGCGAGTCTCCTGCTCATGGCGTGCCTGGGCTACAAGGACCCGAACGACCCGCGTATGCGCGGCACGTACGACCTCATCTGTAAACGGCTCGGTCGCAATGGACTCCTATATAGATATGAGCAGGACGTCGACGGCCTGCCGCCTGGGGAAGGCGCGTTCGGCATCTGCTCGTTCTGGGCCGTCGACTACCTCGTCTGTCGTGGCGACGTAGATGCCGCTCGAAAGATGTTCGAGCACGTGATCTCGCTGGCGAACGATCTCGGCCTCTTCGCCGAGGAGATCGATCCGGAAGACGGCAGTCAGCTGGGCAACTTTCCACAGGCCTTCACGCATGTCGGCGCGATCTTCGCCGCCTTGTCGCTGGCACGCGCGCAGCGGCGCAAGGAGCGCGATCGATGACGATCGATCTGCTGCCAAGCCTGGTGCTCTGGGGATTGATCGCGACCGTGGCGATGACGACGATCCTCTCGGGCAGCCAGGGGCTGGGGTTGTCGCGCCTCAGCCTGCCTTTTCTCGTCGGCACGATGTTCACGGCGAACCGCAGCAAGGCAACGATCTTCGGCTTCATCTTGTATGTGATCGGCGGCTGGCTGTTCGCCCTGCTCTACTTTGCATTGTTCGCGAGCATCGACAAGGCCAGCTGGTGGCTCGGCGCCGCGCTCGGATTTCTGCACGGACTGTTTCTGCTTCTCTGTGCCCTGCCCTTGCTGTCGTACATGCATCCGCGGCTCGCCTCCGAACACGACGGCCCCGCGAGCGGCTTTCGGCTGGAGCCACCGGGCTTCATGGGACTCAACTACGGCCGCGCAACGCCGCTCACCACACTGCTTGCACAAACGATCTATGGCTTGACGCTCGGCGGGTTCGGGCAGATCTCGCAACGGATTATCGATGGCGCCGGAGGGTGACATGCCGAAGGTTGTCGTCATCACCGGCGGATCGGCAGGGGTCGGGCGAGCGACTGCGCAGGCCTTCGCTCGCGCAGGTTACAGCGTCGGCGTGCTGGCGCGCGATCCGCAACGAGTCGAGTCGGCGTGCGAGGAGATTCGCAGCAACGGCGGTCGTGCGCTCGGCATCTCGACCGATGTCGCCGATGCCGCGCAAGTGGAGCTCGCCGCCGAGCGCATCGAGCACGAGCTTGGACTGATTTCAGTCTGGGTGAACAACGCCTCCACGACAGTGTTCGCACGCGTGCTCGACATGACCGCCGAGGAATATCGACAGGTCACGGCAGTAGCCTATCTCGGCGTCGTGCACGGGACGATGGCTGCACTCAAGCGCATGCACCCGCGCGATCGAGGCGTCATCATTCAAACAGGCTCGGCGCTCGCGTACCGCTCGATCCCATTGCAATCCGCATACTGCGCGGCGAAGGCGGCAATTCGTGGCTTCACCGATGCCCTGCGTTGCGAGCTGATCCACGATCGCTCGCGCGTTCGCCTGACGATGATGCAACTCTCCGCGTTCAACACACCGCAGTTCGACTGGGCACGCAGCAAGCTGCCGCGGCGGCTGCAACCGGTTCCGCCGATCTTCCAGCCCGAGATGGCTGCCGACGCGATCGTACGGGCGGCGATGCATTCCAGGCGGGAAGTCTGGGTCGGCTGGCCGGCAGTGAAGACGATCCTCTCGACGCGCCTGTTTCCCGGGCTCGGCGATCGGCTCGCAGCCCGCAACGCGTACGAAGCGCAGATGACCGACGAGCCTGCGGATCGCAATCGAGCGGACAACCTCTTCGAGCCGGTGCCCGGCGACTTCGGTGCGCACGGCCGGTTCGACGCGCGCGCCAGATCGTGGAGCGCCCAATGGTGGCTCTCGAAGCTGAGGTTGGGCTGAGCGCTTACTAAATCACATGGCCGAATCGTCAGCCACCTGTGCTCTCGCCCATCCGCCTATGCCATGGCCGCCGGAACATTGCGGGGCGTCGTGGGGTTGCAGTTGCAACTCGAAAGGAGAACGGCAATGTCGTTTCAAAATGCGCTGGCCGGCGTGGCCGTCAGGAATCTGGGCTCCGCGGAGCGCTGGTACGAGACTCTTCTCGGCCGGCGTGCAGATTCGAAGCCAATGCCCGAGGTCGCCGAATGGCGCTTCGAGCGAGGCGGCTGGATCCAGGTATTTCATGACGAACGGCGCGCGGGATCGTCCTCGGTCACCCTCGCGGTGGACGACCTGGACGAGACGCTCGAGCGGCTGAGCGGCCAGGGCGTGGAAATCGAGAGCAAGAATGTGTCCAAAGTCGTCAAGACGGCGATCCTGTCGGACCCCGACGGCAACCAGATCGTACTGGCGCAGGCGCTGACCGGCGACATAGCTCACTAGAGCCGCGGCAACGCGCCTTGCTTATTTTTTTGATGGATGCGCTCCGGGTCGCGAGCGAGATCATCAACGATGCCATCGCGGCGCAAAGTCGCGAAGGACGACGGACAACTACTTCAGAGGAAGCAATCGGACGCGCGTGCGTAGCGGGTCGACGTTGACGAGTGCCCCTTCATTGAGCTGATCGGCGAGCTGTCGCAGCGCATTGATCGTCTGCCCTCCGATCACATCCGGGCTGAGGTCTCGGAGCGAATCTGGACGACGCTCGGTTTTTCGCCATGGGTGACAGCGAGGATTGCGCCAAAGTCCAGATCGTTCGTGAGCACGACATAGTCGTGCTTGGCGGCGTACGTCATGATTTCCTGGTCGAGTGCCTGGGGGCTGCCGACGCTTGACCAGTGCACCGCCTCCAAGTGGGATCGCGTCAGCAAGTCGACCCAGCGGGGCGACAGATTCATGTCGACCAGCAGTTTCATGCGTTGGCGATGTCGATTTGCCGTTCTTCAGCAAGCCATGCGGCATATCGAAGGGCCTGGAGGATATCTTCGCGTTCAAGATAGGGATAGTCAGCGAGGACCTCCTCGATCGTGCGGCCCGCGCCGATCTGTCCAACAACCAGTCCGACCGTGACGCGCATTCCACGGATGCACGGTTTGCCGCCCATCATTCCGGGCTGCTGCGTAATGCGATCCAAATTTGTCATATCCACCTCTTGCCCCGTCAGGAGGACGTCGGCGAGTAGAGGCATTCTAGTCCATGGCGCCCGATTGCCGGAATAATCGGGCGCTACCCTCACGGCCCACAGCGCGGGCAGCGCCGCCGCTACTCGGGGGCCAGACGATGCTCACCCGAGTCAAATTGACCTGCGGGCTGCGCGATGCGAGGCTGGCCGCCCTCACAAGGGAGCCCGTCCGTGAACAGAAGCCTCCTGCGCTTGCTCGCCTCGCTCGCATGTCTGCTTCCAGCGCTGTTGCACGCGCAGGATCGCAAAGCCGTCACTCATGGAGACATCTGGCTCATGCCGCGCGTCGGCGCTCCAGCTGTCAGCCCGGACGGGCGTTTCGCGGTGTTCTCCGTAGTCGAGCCCTCTTATGAGAAGGACAAACAGGCGAGCGATCTGTGGCTGGTCGCGACGGACGGCAAGTCTGAGCCGCGTCGCCTGACGCAAACGCGTACGCCGGAAGCGGGCCAGACGTGGAGTGCAGACAGCAAGCGCATCGCCTTTACGGCGAAGCGTGACGGCGATGAAGCCGATCAGATCTACGTGCTCGATCTCGTCGTCGGTGGCGAAGCGCAGCGCGTAACGCAGATCAGCACCGGTGCGCGCCTGCCGAAGTTTTCTCCGGATGGCTCGCGGATCGCCTTCACGAGCAACGTCCACCCGGATGCGCGCGACGATGCTCACATGCGCCAGATCGTCGAGGAAGAGAAGGCCCGCAAATACAACGTGCGCGCCTATACGAGCTTCCCGATCCGCAATTGGGATCAATGGCTGCCTGCCAACCGGCAACCGCATGCGTTCGTGCAAGTGCTCGGCGAGCCGCAGGCGCGCGACCTGTTCGCGGGCACGGCGTTCATCAAGCAGCCGGGATTTGCCGGCCGCACTACGCCCGGCAGCACCGAGATCGATCTCGTGTGGACTCCCGACGGAAAGTCGCTCGTGTTCGCCGCGACACGTAACGCACATCGCACCGCTTACGACTTCACGAATACCGAGCTCTGGCAGATCGGGATGACAGGCGGCGAGCCACGCCGGCTCACCGGCAGCGATGCAATCGAAGGCAGCGAGGGCTGGAGCGAGCCGAAGTTCAGCCCCGACGGCCGCAGCCTGTACGCGTTGCGCGAAGGACGCACCGATCGCGTCTTCAAACCGACGCATCTCGGCGCGCTCGATTGGCCTGCCGCGAAGGAGCGTCCGTCGATCACGCTGCCGGCCGAACGCGATGTGATCGCCTTTGCCGTCGCGCCGAACAATCGCGACATCTTCATGCTCAGCGAGGATTCCGGACACGTCAAACTCTATCGGGGCGCGAGCCGCGGCGGCGAAGCCAAGCTGGCCTTCGATATGACCTCCGGTATCTACCTCAACCTCGTCGGCGCAGACCGAGCTGCCAAGCCGGTGTTGATCGCGAACTTCGACGCGGCAACCCACCCACCGGAGGTCGTGCGCATCGATCCGGAGCGCGGCAGTCACCAGGCGCTCACGCAGTTCACCACTGGCGCACTCGCGCAACTGGACATGTCCGCGCCCGAACACTTCTGGTTCGAGAGCAAGCGCGGCGCGCGCATTCACAACATGATCGTGAAGCCGGCGGGCTTCGACCCGACCAGGAAATATCCGCTGTTCGTGATGATGCACGGCGGGCCGCACACGATGTGGCGGGACACGTATTTCCTGCGCTGGAACTATCACCTGCTGGCCGCGCCGGGCTACGTCCTCGTGCTGACCAACTACACCGGCTCGACCGGCTTCGGTGCGCGCTTCGCGCAGGGCATTCAGGGCGATCCGCTCGAAGGTCCGACGCTCGAGATCAACCAGGCGGCCGACGAGGCGATCGCGCGCTACTCATTCATCGACGCGAGCCGCCAATGCGCGGGCGGCGCGAGTTACGGCGGCCATCTCGCGAACTGGCAGCAAGCGAGCACCGATCGCTATCGCTGCCTGGTCAGCCACGCCGGCCTGATCAACCTGGAAAGCCAGTGGGCGACGAGCGACATCACCTACTCGCGCGAGCAGAACATGGGCGGCCCGCCGTGGCAGTCGGGTGTGGACTGGAGCAAGCAGAACCCGATCCGCTACGCGCCGAAGTGGAAGACGCCGGTGCTGGTGACGGTCGGCGAGCGCGACTTCCGCGTGCCGCTCAACAACACGCTGGAATACTGGTCGGTGCTCCAGCGCCAGAAGATCGAGAGCCGCCTGCTGGTGTTTCCGGATGAAAACCACTGGATCCTGCAAGGCGAGAACAGCCGCGAGTTCTACGGCGAAGTGCACCGCTGGCTGGAGCGCTGGTTGCAGAGCCCAAGCCAAACGTAAGGCTCGCGAAGATGGTCTCGAAGTCCGCCTCGGACGAGTGCTCCAGGCGCTTCGTCCAGACCACGCTGACCAGCCAGCTGCCGTCTTGAGGCATCGTGAAAGTCACCAGTCCAGACTTGTCGCTGCGTCTCGCGTCGACTGGCGCGAGATCCTGTTCGAGATTGATGAGCTTTACGAGTGCGCCGGGCAGGATGCCGCCGTTGTAAAGCACTCGCACCTGAAAGCTCGTCGGGCGTGGCTCGCTGTATGGATTCACTAAGGGAACGATTTCCAGCGGCAGGCCCAATGGCTTCGTGACGTACGGCTGCGATTGCCCGCCGCACGCGCCGACGAGCACGATGGATTTCGCCGCGCGGCTGTAGCGCTCGAAGCCGTCCACGTGCATCTGATGCGTGCGCGCCCGGTGTTCGAGCGCACGTGTCAAGCCTTCCGTTTCGAGATACGCGTTGAAGCGCTCCGCCGATTGGCGGCTGTACGCACGATTGTCAGTCGCCAAAGCCAGCACATACGTCCCGGGCGCATCGAGCACGAGGTCGCGTTTTGCGGTGGCGGCGAGACTCGCCCGCACGTCGAGCGCATCGCCACGCGGGCCGATCGCATCGAATCGGGTGATTCGATGCAGCGGTATAGGCGAAGGCTGTCGCATGCCTGCGTCGCCCACGTGAAGCGCCAGGGACAGCACCGCCCCGGGCGGGACCTGGAATTTGCCCGGTTGGACCCAGAACTCGTGCGCGTGACCGGTGCGTGCGATGCCGTATGCGACCAGCAGCAGGAGCGCCGCTCGCACTTTGCTCACTCCCTGTATGTCGCAGCGGGCGCCGCCAGGAAAGGGAATTCACTCGACGAATGGTCATGCTCGTCGCGTGTGAGACCGTCATCGATGCCCACCGGCTTACCGTTGGCCAGCAGCGATCGATAGATGTTCGCCGCCGAGTAAGTCGGACTGCGACCGCCGCAGTCGTTCGCGGGCGCACGCTGACCCGTCAGCTCCGCCAGCTCCACGGCAAAGAAGTGCGTGCACACCTTCGCTGCGCTGTTCACCCAGAGCCGATCGTCGGTGAGCAGCGTAGCGAGCTGACGATAACGCCCTGCACTCGCGACCTTGCCGGCGAGCAGCTGATTGCCGCACTTGCCGTCGAAGCCGTCATAGAGGCCGAGTGTCTTCTCCATCTCCTGCACGAAGCGAGCTGCTGTCGCTGGAGTCGCGTGGTTGTAATCCTCCTTCAGCTTGTCGCTCACTATGGCCGAAGCGAGCGTTCCGAGCAGCGCATTGCCAGTCAGCGGACGACCCATGCGATCGAGTGGACCATCGTGCGATGAAGTCACGGCCCAGACGCCCAGCATCGCCCCACCCTGCGTAACGAGATCCAGATCGATCGACACCACCAGCGAAGCTGGCGACCATCCCGCCAGGAAGTCGCGCGCATCGCCGCCGTCCGTGTGACGCCATTCGGACAGGATTGCATTCGTCGTGTCCGTATCGAAGCTCGGGCAGCCGGCGGCATCCGTGGCGGCTCCGCCTTGCAGCGCTGCAGCCGCCCGTTGATAGGCAGCACGCGTTCCCCTTACGTTGTTGAAGAACGGATCGTCGCGCTGACCGGCGAATACCCGCACTGGACGCTGCGAACCATCGGCACGACAGGCGGCCTGCTGCTCGTCGCTGAATTTGCAGCGGATCGTCGTAGTGTTCGTGGTGGCGCCCATCGTCTTACCGCTGTCAATGTGGAACGCGTATTCCACGACGTCCGAGAACGATTGGCCCACGAGCGTCATCACCAGATTCAGCTGCTTGCCATCCGCGGATATCCACGTATAGAGATCGCCGATGTCCGCTCGCGGATTCATCGCAACCGTCGGCGTATCGAGATGGTCGGACGCGTGAACCGGTGGCAAAACGCTCGCCACCGTGATGCCGGCGAGCAGCGTCGCGAGCAGTCGTCCTGTCGAGGTCATGCATTTCATGATCTGGGAGCTCCGAAGGGTCGTTGGCACAGGCGTAGCAGGCCCGACGGAGCGTCCGGGCCGCTATCAAACTCTTTAGCGACTCACCGGCGAGCTGAGATAATCGCGGTCAGCCATGACCACGCTTTCGATCAAATTGCTGCTCGACACCGCGACCGCGAACGTCCGCGACGTGGTCTGCAGCGGCGAATGCCGGCACCCGGGCCCGGCCGAGTGCGCGCAGTCGACGTTCTTCGTTTTTCCGTATCGCGGCGTCTATGTGCGCCACGTCGGTCGCCACGATTGCGTGGCCGAGGGCAACCAGGTCGTCTTCTTCAACAAGGCAGAGGAATACTGCATCAGCCATCCGGTCCAAGGCGGCGATGCCTGTCTTTCCGTCGGCGTCGCCGAGCACTGGCTCGAAGAGCTGGCGCCGAAGGAAGAAATGCGTAGCGGCGACGAACTGGCGTTTCGCCGTCATCGACGACGCATCGACGCGCGCACGCAGGCACTCGTCGCAACTCTGCGCTACAGTCTGGATCGTCACGTGGCGCAGACGCTGGAAGCTGAAACCCTGACGTTGACGCTGATCAGAACAGCGCTGGGCGAGCGCACGTCGCATGCAACACGCGCCAGCATCGGCCGACAGAAATTGGTCGACCGCGCCAAGCTCCTGCTGTCATCCGATCCTGCGCGCCGCTGGACACTGGGCGACATCGGCGCGGCGATCGGCGTTTCGCCCGTCTACCTCACGCAGGTATTTCAGCAAGTGGAGGGCATGCCGCTGTATCGCTATCAGCTGCGGCTGCGTTTGGCGCGTGCACTGGATCTGTTAGGCCGCTACGAAGACCTGACCACGCTGAGCATGGATCTCGGCTTCTCGAGTCACAGTCATTTCAGCTCGGCGTTCCGTCAGACGTACGGCCGCACGCCCGCAGAGTTTCAGCGCTCCGTTCGCCTGCGCTGAAAGAGCTATTCGCCGCTGGCCTGTTTGAGCGCCTTGGCGAAACGGTAGTCGACCGCGGCGCCCAGGCCGAGCTTCGTTGCCTTGTCGCGAACGGCCCCGGGGTTGCGATGCAACTGCGCGGCCAGCTGCATCACCGACTCGTCTGCATGCTGCCAGCTCCTTGCAAGCCGGCCCTGAAGATGAGCTGTCAGCTGCGCGATCTCGTGCTCCTGCCACTCGTCGCCCGCCTTCGCGACTTCGTTCCGACGCAGCTCGGCGGTTTCATCGTCACGCAGCGCCTGTGTCAGAAGATCGATGAGAATCGGCTTGTGCTCGGCGCCCGTATCGTTCGTGATCACGAAGCGAAGTGCCGCATGAAGGGCCGCCAATCGACGTGAATCCTGCATGCTGTTCTCCATCTGTCCGAGCGCACGAAGCAGTGTGCGCCAATCGAGAATGAATTGATACGGACCGAAACCCGAGCGGCCGCGCGGCACGGGATGTATAGTCTTTCGGCCTATTCATGAGGAGCTGACCGATGAGCAAAGGCATGGACCAGAAGCGGGAGCAGAAGCGCAAGCCGGCGAAGACGCTCGAAGAGAAGCGTGCTGCGAAGAAGGCCAAGCGTGCCGATCGCAATGCCACTCGCCCGATGTAGCGTTCGCTGAGCCCCGACCTGCGATGTCCGGCAATCTGTTGAACTGTGTCAAGCAGGACGCCGAAGGTCCCGAAGTGGTGCTCAGAGTGATCGGCACCCGCGAGCCGCCGCCGCACATGGTCATCCAGATCGCGATCGGCGGCAGCGCCAGTGTGCAGATCCAGGGTCGAATCGCGCGCGACGCACCCTGGCAGAGCATCGGGCCGGCGCATCGCGATTGCGCTCTGTTGCACGTTCAACCCATTCAGTTTCTGCGTGCGGTCGCCACCGGTGTCGCTGCGAACACGACCGTATCGGTCTGGGCAGTGTGGGCGTGGTAGCGCTGCCGATGGTCGGTCAACCGTCCATGCTCCTGAGCAGGTCGGCGATCTTCATCGACGCGAAGGTGCAGAACGTGTCGGATACCGCATACGGCAGAATGATCTGATCGTTGTGCCGCGTCGCTCCGCACGTGTAGACCACGTTCGGAACATAACCCTCCCGCCGCGAAGGTTCGGGCCGGATCAGCGGCTCGCGCGAACGTGCAAGCACCCTGGAGGGATCCGCCTTGTCGAGCAGAACCGCGCCGATGGAGTACTTGCGCACCGGGCCGACGCCATGAGTCAGTAGCAACCAGCCCTCGTCGAGCTCGATCGGCGAGCCGCAGTTGCCGATCTGCACGAACTCCCAGGGATAGCGCGGCTTGAGCAGCGCCACTCCGCCATCCCACGTGTACAGATCGTCCGAGAGGATCAGATACAGGTTCTCGTTGTCCTGCCGGGCGATCATGGCGAACTTGCCGTGCGATCTTGCGCGGAAAGAGCGCCATGCCCTTGTTCAGCGCCGCGCTGCCGTTGAGCGGTGTCATGCGGAAAGACACGAAGTCGCGCGTCTCGATCAACTCCGACCTGATCGCCCTGCCGCTGTAGGCCGTGTACGTCGCGTAATAGATGTGCTGTCCATCCGCGTCGAACCTGACGAAGCGCGCATCTTCGACGCCGTTGGACTGAAACTGGGTGACCGGAAAGATCACGCGCTCGCTGACGTCCTCTTCGGGCCGGAAAGCCAGCTCGATGTGATCTCCGTAAGCCCCCGGCGCCCGGCTCTGCAACTTCGGAATGGACGCCAGGCACGCGGGTGCGTCGATCGTCAGGTTGCCGTTCGCTGCGATGGATCCCGAGCGGAACGTCAGCGAAGAGATATGTCCTTCGCCGACGGCGCGCACGCTCAGGATGAAGCGACGCCCACCCGGCGGCGCCGCCGACTGATCCGGATGGTCGACGATGCTGGGATTGAACAACGCCGCCGCTTCGAAGGAATACTCGTGGAGGAAATAGGCACCGACGAGCTGACGCTGTTGCCTCGTGAAAGTCGCGTGCGACGCAAACGCGTCTTCCATCTCATCGGCGCGCGCTTCGAAGGTCTCTATCAGCTTGCGGTGACGCGTCTGAAAGTACTCGAGGACTTCCGCCAGTTGCTGCTCGGCCACGTCCGGAGCGAGCGCGAGCACCCGATCGACAATGTGATTTGCACGCGTCTTGTCGGTGGCGTTGAAGTCCCGCGGCTCGGTCGCCGGCCTGAATGGCCGCACCACGACCCTCGCCGGGTCGGGCCGCAGGAACAGGTCGTAGCGCTTCAGTAACGTCATCCGTGCAGGACACGCAACGGCGGCGGGCTCGTGCGATTGCCGTTGGCGCGAGCCAGCGCACGCATCTCCGCGAGCCCGAGCAGATACGACACGACGGATTCGCCGCCCCTGTTCTCATTCACCCGCTCGGGATGCAGCCCATCCCGGCAGCTTCCCGTGTCGAGATCGACCAGCGGCACGGACAGGTCGTTGCTGCCGAGAAACCAGGCGAACGCGCGCTCCGCATCGATCTTCCACTTGAGGTCGCCGTCCGCATGCAGCGCGGCGAGACAGGCGGAGATGGTTGCCGCAGCTTCCAACGGTTGCTGGTCGAACTGCCGGGGCGCGACACGCTTGGCTCCGAAGCTTGCAGAACCGACGGGTCGAAACAATCCCGTTTCCGTCGTTTGCAGCGTCATCAGCCAGCGCAGTGACCGCAAGCCGGCTGTGGCGTACCCGAGCACGCCGGTAGACAACCCCGTCGCGATCAGCGCCTGTGGCAAGCGCGCGTTCTCGTAGGCCAGGACTTCTTCGAACCATACCCAATCCTTGGTCTCGACGGCTTTCAGGAGCGACATCAATCTGTCCGCGAGCTCATGGCGCAACTCTCGCGCCTGAGAATCGTGCGTAGGCAGGGAGCAGTATGCGTCCAGTCCGAGGAGCGCGAAGGCCCAGGCGCGCGGCGAATGAAATGCTGCTGTCGAGGGCAGCGCTTCGCGAAACAGCGCCGTGGCCCAGCGGCGTCGCGAGACACTCGTATCGCTGCGGGCACACTCGCCCAGTGCCCAGAGTGCGCGGCCATGAGAGTCTTCCGAACCGGTGTCTTCGAGCCAACGCCGCTCGAAGCTCATGAAGTTACGAAAGCGCCGCGTGTCCGGATTCCAAGCGTGTTGCACGAACGATGCGAGGCGCGTCGTCAATGTCTCGGGCAGGCGCTGCTCGGTTGCAGTATTGAGGGCACAAGCCACGAGCAGCGCGCGGGCGTTGTCGTCGACGCAATAGCCATGGGCACGATCCGGCACGGCGTGTATCGCGTGCTGCAGCAGACCGGTGTCGTCGCACATCGAGAGCAAGTGCCCGATCTGGATCTGCGGCGGAATCTGGCCGTGATATCGAATGACGCTGTCGGACTGCGACGCCACGATTCTGAGCCGCTGCTCGCGCCGAACTTTGTCGAAAGTTGCCAGGTAGCGCTCCGCTGTTCGATCCCAGGTCATCGAGCGACTGCTTGCATAGGCGCGCCAGCGCATGCTCTGCCGCCGCACGTCGTCAGTGAGCAGGCCGGTAATGGCAGCGCCGATTGCGCGGGAATCGCCGAACGGCACCAGGACACCGCGATCGTCGGCGAGCAACTCGCGCGCGTGCCAGTAGGGTGTCGACACCACGGCCTTCCCGAGCCCGAAGCTGTATGCCAGCGTGCCGGAAGTCATCTGTGCTTCATTCAGGTAAGGCGTCACGTAGACGTCGCACATGGAGATGAACTCCAGCAGCGTCGCCTGGTCGACGAACTGATCGAGAAAGACGACGTGGTCCTCGATGCCAAGCGCGCGCACGCGCGCTGCAAGACTTTCGCGATAAGCCTCGCCCTCGCGGCGAACCAGAGTCGGATGCGTTGCTCCGAGCACGACGTAAACCGCATCAGGGCGGCGCTCGAGAATCGACGGCATCGCATCGATCATCACTTCGATGCCCTTGCTCGGCGAGAGCAGGCCGAACGTGAGGATGACTCGCCGGCCGGCGAATCCGAGTCGAGCTTCGCATCGTCGGGCTCGGTGAAGATGCAGTCCGGAATGCCGTGCGGAATGATTCGATTCGTTCCCGCGGCACGTCGTACACGCTGCGCAGCAGCCTCTCGCCCTTCTCGGCCATCACGACGAGCTTTGCTAAGCTTCGACGATCTGCTCGAGGACGGCGCGCTGCGCGCGCTCCGGCGTCTCAAGAACCGTATGAAGCGTCGTGACAATCGGCGGGTTGAATTTCGACAGCATCCCCACGATGTACCCGCCCGCGTCGCCGCCGAAAATGCCAAACTCATGCTGCAACGAGACCTGAAACTCGTTCGTGTTCAGAAATTGGCTGCCGCGTGTAGGCGGCCCGCTCCTCGGCGTCGACTTGATCTGAACGACCTCCGGATATTCGTACCCGCGACCCCTCGGTCATAGCGACGATCGCGGATCGAGCGGAGCTGCGCGATGCGATTGCCTGCTGCAGATCGGTAGTGAAGGTCGCGATCCCACAGCGACGCGGCAGTGAATTGCCGATGAAAGCCAGCCGAGAGATTGGAGCCATGGAGCACCTTGCGTTGACCGAGTGGACGAATGCGTCATCGCACGGTCGAAAAAGGCGC
Organism: uncultured Gammaproteobacteria bacterium; assembly: GCA_963838635.1. Taxonomy (GTDB): domain Bacteria; phylum Pseudomonadota; class Gammaproteobacteria; order Steroidobacterales; family Steroidobacteraceae; genus Steroidobacter. The sequence goes on from CAWISC010000076.1 coordinate 19,715, forward strand.
AACCGCGAAACAGGCACGTATGAACGAGCGTCGATGCGCCGCATTTGCCGAACAGCCTTCCGTTACGGAGAGCTCGGCAACGCGAGGCAAGCGCTCTCTTGTCTGCGGAATCCCTCCTCGCACGACCAATCGTCGCCGGAATAGTTGATGAAGCCGCGGTCCGGTACGCGCAGCGCAGC
>CAWISC010000077.1:0-375293 GCA_963838635.1 uncultured Gammaproteobacteria bacterium
TCACGACGTAGTTGGCATGCTTCGCATAAAAGCCGTTGAAGTCGGCGAGCGCGGCCGGCAGACCCAGTACGTCGCCCTTCGACAGCGCCAGTGCGCGCTCGTTGGGATGATGCTGCGAACCGCTAGGAAACAGCTCACCGGCCGTGTCGAGCTCGACGTGCGCACCGAGTACGTGACTGATCGGCCGCTCGCCCAGGAATGCGACTAGCCGCTGTGCACTCGCGCGATACGCGTCGATCTCGTCGACCATCAAGCGACCCGGCAGCAGAAAGTCGCCGGTGAACAGCAGCGCGGTCCGGTCGTCGTAGAAGATCAAGTGAGCCGGTTGATGGCCGGGCGCTGCGATGACCTCGATCGTGCGTCCGCCGAGCGCGATGCGTGCGACGCCTTCCGGCCATTTCGGCAAGCTGAGCGCCGTGCGCAGGTCGTCGACCTCTGCCGGCACGACCTTGACTCCCGACAGCGCTGCGAACTGCGCGTCGCCCGCACGGTGATCGCCATGCCCGTGCGTATGCAGGACCAGCAACGGAATCTTCGCTCCAGCCTTGCTGGGCACCAGGTCCATTACTGCCATCGCCAGCGGCATCTGCGCCGGATCTTCCGTCGCTCCCGTGTCGATCAGCAGCGCTTCGTCCTCGCCGATGAGCAGATACAACAACGGTGCTTCGAAATTCGCGCACAGACTCTGCCGCAAGATGAGCGTCTGAGGCTCGTACTGATGGATCTGCAGCGCCGGCTCCTTGGACCTCTCGCAGTCCTCGGCGCCCTGGTTCCACTGCACTTCGAGCGAGCCAGCGACCGGCTCGGCCCAGGCGCGTGCAGCGATCAGCAGCAGTCCGACAGCGAAAGTCTTCTTCATCTTGTCTTCCTATCGATTGTCAGCCATGCGACTGCCGCACTCAGCGCAGCAAGAGCTGCGGCGATCAGCGATACGACCCGAAAGCTGTGGACGAACGATTCGCGCAGCGCGCGCTCCAGAGCCGGCCGCTGCGCCGGTGCGACGTTCTTGGGGACCGCAGCCTCGGCAAGCCTCGGCACTTCAGCCTGCAGGGCCGATCTTACTTCGTGCGAGACCTGCAGACGATCCATCCGTTCGTTCACAGTGCGCGCGAACAGACCGACCGCGATCGATCCGAGCAACGCAACTGCGAGCAGGCCGGCCACGCGTGCAGTGGCGTTGTTGACGCCCGATGCCACGCCGGCATAGCGCTCCCGCGCTCCACGCATGACGGTCGTGGTCAAAGGCGCGACGGCAATCGCCATGCCGAAGCCGAGCACCGCCATCGGCGGGAAGAACGTCGTCCAGTACGACCCGCCAATCCCGGGGACGGCGAACAGCGCAAAACCCACCGCAGCGATTGCCGGCCCGACCATCAGCAGTCGCCGCGCTCCGTGGCGTTCGATGAGCCCGCCGGACCAGCGCGAGAGCACGCCCATGATGAGGCTCATCGGCAGGAACGCCGCGCCGGCCAGCGCTGCGGGATAGCCCTGGATCCGAATGAGGTTGAATGGCAGGAAGAAGAACGCGCCGGCGAGCGCGAAGTACAGCAGCAGCGTGATCGCATTCGCGCCGCTGAAGTCGGCGCCGCGAAACAGCTGCAGCGGCATCATCGGCGTGCGCGTGCGACCTTCGAACCAGACGAACGTCCCCAACACCGCGGCGCCGACGAGCAACGCGGCAATCACTTTCGGATCGCTCCAGCTCAGGTCCGAAGCGAGCGTCAGCCCGTAGGTCAGCGATCCCAACCCGACGACCGCCAACACCGCGCCGGTCCAGTCGAGGTGCGGCCCTGCGTCCCGGTCGTGACTCTCCGGCATGTGCCACACCGTGATCGCGAGCGCGAGCGCCGCAACCGGAACGTTGATGAAGAAGATCGCCCGCCACGACCACGCGTCGGCAAGCCAGCCGCCGAGCACCGGGCCGAGGGCCGTCGTCAAAGCCGAAGCACCTGCCCACGTACCGATGGCTCGCCCACGTTCCTTTTCCGGAAACGCGGCGCTGATGATCGCGAGACTCGTCGGAACGAGCAGCGCGGCTCCTGCACCCTGCACTGCTCGCGCTACGATCAGCGCCGCTGCGTTCGGTGCGAAGCCGCAGGCGACGGAGGCTCCGGTAAACACGAGCACGCCGATGACGAATATCAGTCGCCGTCCGAAGTGATCGCCGGCCGCGCCGCCGATGAGAATCAGCGCGCCGAGCAAGAGCATGTAGGCGTTGACGATCCACTGCGCTTCGCTGACGGGCGCAGCGAGGTCAGCCTGCATCGCCGGCAGGGCGACGCTGACCACCGAGCCGTCGATGAATGCGGTGCTCGAGCCGAGAATCGTTGCCGCGAGCACCCAGGGTCTGGAGCGCTTGGGGCAGCCGGCGGCGTCGTTCATCCGCCCGAGTCTAGTCCAATCGAGTTGCCGCAGTTAGCTGCGGTTCAGGCACAACACCGCAGAATTCACCGACGTCTTGGTCGGGCGACGTGCATAAAAAGGAGATGCCGCCATGCGGATTCGGTCGGTTCTGGGGATCGTGCTGCTTGCTCTGCTCGCTGGCTGTGCCAGTCGCAGCGGCCATACGACGTATTCGCGTCACGACGTCGGCAAGCCATGGTCGGTTCAGGAAGCGACCGTTGTGCAGGTGACGGAAGCGACGATCGAAGGACGCGAACAGGGTCAGATCGGCACGATCGGCGGCGGCTTCATCGGTCACGCAGTCGGCCATTCGATCGGCCACGGCGCCGGGTCCAGTATCGCGGGTGCTGTCGGTGCGGTTGCCGGCGCGATCGTCGGGCAGAAGGCAGAGAAGAAGGCCACGGAGAAGCGCGCCTGGGAGATCCTGGTCGAGTTGCAAGGCGGCGCGGAAACGCTCGCGATCGTGCAGCCCGCCGATCAGAGCTTCAGCACGGGCGAGAAAGTTCGCGTCTACACGCGCTCGGACGGCGCCGCGCGCGTCGCCAAGCTGTAGCTCAGTCTTCGAGCATCTTCTGCAATTTCGCGAGGGCCGCCTTCCAGGCGGCCTTCTCGCGTTCGACGTCCGCACGCTTCGCGAGCTTCCTCACCTGAACGGCGATCTGCGCTTTGCCCTCTTTCGGATAGAAGCCGATCTCCAGCCGCGCAGTGCCATTCCAGGAGCCGCGGAAATATTTGTCCCGGGTCTGCGACGACGGCTCGAGATCGCCTTTCGGAAACCATTGCTTGCGCTTCGTCGCGTTCGCAGTCGCCGTGTAGAGCGCCGCGACGCTGGTCGTCATGGTTTTGGAAACCGACGCAGAGAATCCGGTTGCCGTCTGATGCCGCACGCGCAGGCCGCGCGCCAGCTCGTACTCGACCGTGACCATCTGGCACCACCAACCGGGCATGCCGTGCTTTTCGTGAAGCAGCTGCGCGATCTGCGGATGCCGGAGCTTCGCGGCGCCTGCTCGGTCGAGCGCGCCGAACCAGCCGGCCCAGTCCTTGCCGGTCTTGGCCTTGACGGCCGTGTCGCTCATGCCGGGCACATATTCCTGCGTATCGAGAGGCATGTTGTTTTCCAGCGAGTGAATGTGCGCAATTGTAGACGCCATTTACGCACTTATGGCCAATACAACCGCCGGGCGGTCGGCGCATGATCGGCCGCATGTCAGATCATGTGCAGGCGCAGGACGCGTCAGTCGCCCGCTTCTCGGTCGATGGGCACGCGTGCTACCTCGTCCCGGAAGACGCGCGCGACGCGACCAGCGGAGTGCGGATCGTCGGATTCGTCACGATCGACAAGCGTCGCTATTCGATCTGCTCCGACCAGCCGGGCGTGAGCTCGCCTACGGATGTGCTCACTGCGCGGGAATTGCAGATCGCGGTGCTGATCGCGCAGGGCTTCGACAGCAAGGCCATCGGTCGCCGTCTGGGCATCAGTCACTCCACTGTCGGCACACATCGGACGCGTGTTTACGCCAAGCTCGGCGTCGCGAGTCGCCGTGCCCTCGCCGCCCGCATCGCGGGCACCGTCGCGCTTCACAGGCGCCCGGCCGATGCGGTGAGTTCGGCCGATCAGGCTTTACCTGCGACGTAACTCGACCTTCGGCACGCGCAGGTCGCTCGCGACGATGCGATGGTGCTCGACATGCAGCGGCCGGTGCGTCAGGTAGCGCTGGTCCTCCGGGTAATACTTCGCAAGCTCCGGCGTCGCGCCGGCGAAGGCGCGAATCGCATCCATCGATGCCCACCAGCTCAGCGTCGTCACTTCACTCTCGCCGTTACCAAGATCACGTAGGAGCATCTCGAATCCGAGATTGCCGGGCGTCTTCGCGTAATCCTCCAGCCCGGTGCCTGCGATATAGGCGACGTATTCCTGTTCCTCGGCTGTGCGAATGCGGCCGGTCCATTTGCGCAGGATGACGGAGGTCGTAGTCATGGCAGTTCACTCGCCGTGAATTGAGCGGCGTAGAGAATAACGCCGATCAGTCGTCGACCTCATCTATTCGCCTTCTGCGCATTCCGTCGGCGTTACCCGGTCATACTCTGGGAGCGCCGACGGATTCGGGCGCGTCGCGAACAGCGATAGGACCAAGGAACTGGAATGGACAAGACGACCAAACTGCACTCGCACCGGCCGAGCACATTGCCTCGGTCACATACCCCTGTATTCCCTGGATTTTCGATGGGAAGTGTGATTAAGTCACCATACTTATTCATATCTATGGTTACTTTGTCACATGCCATCCACAACTCAGCGACAGCGTCGCCTCGCGCAATCGGCCCGATCGAAGGCTGTCCTGCAGCCACGGGATTTCGCGCGACTCAGTATCCACCCTCAGCAGGTAAGCCGCCTGGTCGAGCAAGGCGAGCTTATCCGCGTGGGTCGTGGACGCTATGTGCTTGCTGGCAATGAGCACTCCGAAAACCTCGGCCTCGCTCTGGTCGCAGCCGCCGCGCCCAAAGCGATCGTCTGTCTGCTGTCCGCCCTGCAATTCCATGGCATCGGAACGCAATCTCCCCGTGAGGTATGGATTGCTGTTGAGAAGAACGAAGCAAGGCCGCGAATCGACTATCCCCCGATCCGCATGGCTGTCTTCTCCGGTGTCGCGTTCACCTTCGGCATGGAGCGCCACGTAATCGACGGAATTCCAATAAAAGTCTATTCGGCATCCAAGACAGTCGCCGATTGCTTCAAGTTCCGAAACAAGGTCGGCCTGGACGTGGCGCTCGAGGCGCTGCGTGAGGGGCTGCGTACCAAGCGCGTCAACCGAGACTCTGTGTGGGCGGCAGCAAAGGTTTGCCGCGTGACCGGTGTGATCCGTCCGTATCTGGAAGCTCTGTAATTCGACCGCCGCCGACGCATGAACAAGACACGAAACGTCGCTGCATCCGTCCGCCAACGGCTTCTGAACTATTCGACCACGATCAAGGCCGACCCGAACCTGGTCCTGATCTGGTACGGGATCGAGCGGCTGCTCTACCGGCTTTCACTCTCACCGCACAGGGATAAGTTCGTGCTCAAAGGCGCGATGCTCTTTCGGGTGTGGGGCGGTACGAACTTCCGCGCAACGAAGGATCTTGATCTCTTGGGATTTGTGCGCGAGGAATCCGAACCGCTACGGCAGATCTTTGTTTCAATCTGTGAGCAGGATGTCGAAGATGACGGCTTGGTCTTCGAAGCTTCGAGCGTGCGAATCGCCGAGATCCGCGATGATCAAGAGTACGGCGGTTTCCGTCTGTCGCTATCTGCAAAGCTAGGAACCGCGCGAGTGCCTGTGCAAGTGGACGTGGGCATCGGTGACGCCATCACACCGGCGCCGCAGACAACCGATTTTCCGACGATGCTGAATCAGCCGCAGCCTCGTATCCGCATCTATCCACGCGAAACAGTTGTCGCTGAGAAGGTCGACGCCATCGTGCAACTCGGTATGGCGAACAGCCGAATGAAGGACTACTACGACCTCTGGTTCCTGTCCTGTCGCTTTGAATTCGCCGGCTCCGTTCTCGTGCCCGCCATCCGCGCAACATTCACCCGTCGAGAAACCGCCATCCCAACGAACACGCCCATCGGTCTGACTGCTGAGTTTGGCAAGGACGCATCTCACGCGAGGCAGTGGGCAGCCTTCAACAAGCGAATCGGCAGTGACGCACCGTCGGCCCTGGAAACAGTAGTCGAGACTGTCGCGGCGTTCGTTCTGCCGCCAATGCATGCTGTTTCCGCGTCCCAGGCGTTCGACCGCACGTGGATGCCGCAATCAGGGGAATGGCGCCCCCGGCCGGAGTTGAACCGACGACCTACCGCTTAGGAGGCGGTCGCTCTATCCACTGAGCTACGGGGGCGTGTTTGGGTCAGCTGCGCGGCGCGCATATTACCATTCGCCTCCGGTCGTCGCCCGCGCTCAGGAATATCGAATGCGAACACTCGCAGGAGCGGGCGCGGGTACGGAAGATGACGTGTCGCCGAGCAACGCGAGGTGGGCGACCAATCGTGGCAACGCCGTTTCGACATCGACGTCGCGTCATCGAACGAGCGAAATCACCGACTACGGCAAGTAGGCCGGATGGGCTCGGTCACTCGCCGCTGACACTGCGGGTCGAAATTTTTCTGCGCTGCGATTCGGGCAAAAGACCTACGTCTTCTGCACAGGCGACGCGGAGCGATCCGCGGGTACACTTCGCGTCCGTTTATGAAGACCATTGGCGTCATCTCCGACACGCACGGACTGCTTCGCTGGGAAGCCGAAGCCGCGCTCGCGAACGTCGATCACATCATCCACGCAGGTGACATCGGCACGCCCGAGATTCTCGAGCGTCTGAGTCGCATCGCGCCGGTCACGGCGGTTCGCGGCAACAACGACAAGGGCGAGTGGGCCGATCCCCTGCCTGCCACGGCGATCGTCGACATCTGCGGCCAGCGGCTCTACATCGTGCACGACATCGCCCATCTCGATGTCGATCCGGTTGCCGATGGAATTGCAGCCATCATCGCCGGTCACTCGCACAAACCGGCGGTGATAGAGAAGGACGGCGTTCTCTTCCTGAATCCCGGTAGCGCGGGACCGCGACGCTTCGCGCTGCCGGTCGCGGTTGCCAAGATGTTCATCGGTGACGGCGCAGTCCGCGCCGAAATCTGCAACCTGCAAATCAAGGCGCCCGCAGCTCGCGCTCAGTAGCCGCGGCGTCGGTCCACGATGCCGCTGATCGATTCGCCACGTTCCAGGCGCTGAATCTTCTCTGCCACCTGCTGCGCCGATGGACCGATCACCGTGATCGCGGACACGTGAGGCGTGATGCGAACTTTGGGATGCGACCACAGCGGATGATCCTGCGGCAGCGGCTCCTGGCGAAAGACATCGAGGGCGGCACCCGCCAGGTGACCGCGATCGAGCAGCTCGATCAAGTCTTCCTCCACCAGCAAGCCACCGCGAGCAACGTTGATCACGTATGACGATGGCGGCATCAGCGCCAGCGTTTCGCGGTTGAAGCGATCCTGCGTCGCTGGCGTCAGCGGCGCGATGATGATGAGCACGCGCGACGCCCGCATGAATGCGGCGAAGTCGCCGGCACCGCCCTGCTCTGCGAACGATCGGATGCCCGGATGCTCGTGCGCCGAGCGTGAGAAGGCATTCACATTGAACCCGAGCGTGCGAAACGCCGTCGCGACTTGCAGTCCCAGCACGCCGAGCCCGAAGACGCCGATCGGCCAGTCGGGCAGATCGTAGGCCGGCAGTTGCTTCCATACGCGCGCGCGTTGTTGTTCGTCGTACTCAGCTGCGTCGGCGGAGCCAATGGAGGACGGCGTAGACGCAGTAGTCGACCATCTGCGCGCCCATGCCCGCGTCTTCCAGGCGAATCACCGGAATCGTCTGCGGCATGACGGGGCTGGCGAGCAGCTTCTCGACGCCCGCCCCGGTGCAGAAGAACGCCTTCAGGCGATTGTGCTGATCGAAGAATTCTTTCGCCGGCGCGGCCCACGCGATCGCGTAGTCCGCACTGCCTGCCCGGCCCTGGCCCCAGATATCGACTTCGGCGTCAGGCAATTCGCGCGCAAGCGCATCGCGCCAGCGCTGGCAGGAAGCCGGACTGTGATGAGCAACTGTGATTCGCATGCGCGCAAGCATATTATCCGCGAAATCGCTCCACTGCCGCGGCAAGCGCAGCGATGCCCGAGATGCACAACGCCGTGTTGGGAAGACGTATGCGGTGACCGGTGCGATACGGCTCGATCGCCTCTGCCATCGCGCGCTTCAGGCGCTGCACGTCCGCCACGGAGAGCGTCGCTTTGGCCTGTTCGACGGGCGCCGCCATGTCGCCGACGATCTGCCAGTGCAGGTCCGTGGAGTCGACCTCGAACACGACTTCCATCGACTGAACCGTGAGCTCGCTGAACCCCGCCTGCCGCAGCACGGACTCGAACTCGGCGGCAGGTGCGAGTCGGAACGGCCCCGGTGCACCGGCCCGCGGCGGTGGGCGTGGCATGAACTGCGAGACCGCAGCGTTGATCGTCATGAAGAACGCGTTCTTGTCCGGCTCGTCCCACGCCGACATCGCGAAGCGGCCGTTCGGTTTGAGAACGCGGCGCAACTCGCTCGCGGCGTTCACCGGATCGGTGCAGAACATCAACCCGTCCTTGCACGTCACCGCATCGAACGATGCGTCCGCAAAATCCAGCGCCGTCAGATCCATCGGCAGATGCTCGATGTTCGACACTCCGGCGGACCTCGCGATGCGCATCGCCGCGGCGAGCATTACAGGCGAGGCATCGATAGCCACGACTTTGCCGCCCGGATGCGTTCGTTCAGCGAGTGCGAGCGATGGCAGTCCCGTGCCACACGCTGCGTCGAGAATCACTTGCTTGGGCGCGGCGCCGCTGGCGTCGCAGAACCAGCGCGTCATCGACGCGAACACGACTGCATTCCAGTCGTGCCACTTCTCCCAGCCGCTGCGTTGACCCGGTTCGATCGCGCGATCCCCTGTGCGAGGCGCGATCATGACATGAGATGCGCAGCGATCAGAGCACGTTCGGATGAATATCGACGATCTCGATGACGAGCGCCGCGGCTGCGCGCGCCGCTGTCGTGACTGAAACGCGTTGAGCAGTGATGATCGCCGTGTCGTGGACGTCGAGTTGCTCGCCGTCGACGATCAAGCCGCATTCGAGTGCGAAGAGAACGACGGTGCTTCCGACTCGCGTCTCTACGTGAGCCTGCTTGCTGAACGATTCTCGCCGAGCAGTGTGACTCGCGCGTCCACGACGGGTCATCACGTTGAAGTCCAGCGTGGAGCCGCCGGCGACCGTGGCCTCGATCGCGCGCTCGCCTTCGAACGCAAATGGTTCGTTGCGCACGAGATCGATTCGCCGATCGTGTTCGTGCAGCGTCATCGCGCCGCTGAGCAGGACAAGCGTGCGGTCGACGTTGTCGAAACGCGAGAAAGGACCGTCGCGATCGACTTGCGCAAGACTGAGCCGCCAGTCGAAGGTATCGAGCGACGCACCCGGCGGTGACACCGCAATGTCGCGCGTCGTGCCGCCGCCGTTCTTCCACGGTCGGGCGACGTAATCGACGCTGCGAAGAATTCGGGCGGCCATCACCGCGAGACTCTATACCATCCCTGGTCGGCTGGCCGCCTTCCGAACACTCAGAGGCTGGCCAGCCGTTGCAGCGAGAGATGGCGAGGTGCGCCCGTCAACGCTGCTACGAATCCTTCGTTGCTTTCGCTACCTGCGCCTGCTGCAGCATCAATTTCAACATCTGCAGTCGCCGCAAACGCCGCGCCGTTGCATCGTCCTCCACCGCAGTCGCTCCACTGCCCGGCGCAGAGTAGAAGAAGAAGGAAAAGTCCTCCTGTCGCGCTGCGCCGGTACCCGCGACCGAAGAGAAAAGCGGCTGGGTCCGCGGCGCCTGCCACACGGCCTCGTGCACGGCGCGTACCCGCTGCAGCACGGTGGTCTGCTGGCTGGCGTTGCGATCGACTGTCTCCAGCCAGTCCACCATCTCGGGCGTGGCTCGATCCGCGATCGGACGATCAGGCTTTTTCATGTCCATCTCCTTGAGGCCAACACGATTTGCTCGGTCGGCTCAAAGGATGGCGATTACGGCGGGGCGGAACTGTCAACCGGTTGACACAAGGACAGCACCTCGAAGACTTCGACCGGCTGGGACTTGCCCTTGACCAGCATCGTGGCAGTGCGGCCGAGCACGAAGGTCGGGCCGAGCTGCGCGGAAATGTCGCGCGAAACCAGGATCGTGGCCTGCATCTCGCGCGTCAGCGCCTCGACACGGCTGGCCAGGTTCACGGCGTCGCCCACCACGCCGTACTCGATGCGGTTGTCCGGGCCGATCAGCCCCGCAACGACGGCGCCGCTGTGAATGCCGACGCCGATTTCCAGCGGCGCGAGGCCCTGCTCCGCGAAGGTCTCGTTCAGACCTTTCAACCGCTGCACGATGCCGAGGGCGGCGCGCACTGCGCGCTCAGGATGGTCTGGATACGGCTGCGGCGCACCGAACAGCGCCATGACGCCGTCGCCGAGGAACTGCTTGACGACACCGCCCTCCGCTTCCACTGCCGCGACCACTTCGGTGAAAAACTGGTTCAGCAGCCGCAGGAGCACGGCCGGATCGAGTTGCTCGCTCAAGGCCGTGAACCCGCGAATGTCCTGGAACAGGATGCTGACGTCGCGCCGCTCGCCTTGCAGCGGCACGCGGCCGGTCAGCACCGCTTCCGCGACATCGTGCGAGACGAAACGACCGAACGTATCGCGGATCAGCTCGCGCTCTTCGAGGCCGTCGACCATTTCGTTGAACGACTTCGCGATGAACCCGAGCTCATCGTGGCGCTCGATGCGCGAACGGTATTGCAGATTGCCGCGCAGGACTTCGCGCATGCCGGCGACCAGTCCCTGCAGTGGCGCGATGATGCCGCCGGCCAGTCCGCCGCCGATCAGCAATGCGCCGAGCAGACCGGCTGTGCCGATGATGATGATTCGCTGTCGCAACGCGCGTAGCGGCGCCAACGCTTCGTCGTACGACCGCTGCATCAGGGCGAAGAGCGGCTGCGGGAGCTGCGATTCCACCGGCACGATCAGCGACTGGAATCGCTCATCCTCCGCTGTGAACGGCGATGTCGTGCGCGTTCGGGTTCTGAGCAATGCGGACCGCGCTTCGGGCGGCGGGATGACCCGACCTCGTCGGTCCTTCGGCCATGAGGACGCGAAGACGCGCTGCGCGGTCAGAAACGAAACGTCGGTGCCCGTCGAACCCTCGAGCCTTCCCGCGAAACGGTCGTCGACGGCTTCGCCGAGCAGCAGGAAGCCGATCACGTCGGGCGCGAACACCGGCACGGCGACCAGCTGGAACAGCACTCCATCCACTTCGGAGATCCCCGCCGCAGGCTCCTCCGACTCGATCGCCTCGCGCAGCGGCGAGAGCTCCTCGATTTCGTCACCGGTGCGATCCTTCTCCGACGACGCCACGAGCACTGCGCCGAGCTCGTCGGTGATCCAGAACAAATCGACGTCGATGCGCTCCTGCCAGCTCTGCGCGGCCGACGCCAGTGTCTCGGGCTCGTAGGTCGAGAGATCGAAATGCGTAGCGACCGCGCTCTTCAACGCGAAGTCGCTCGCCAGCAGGATGGAGTTCGTCTGCAGCCGCGCGCCCCGCTCGTTGAACAGCACCTCGAAGACTTCGCCTGTCGTCATCAGGTCGCGGTCGAGGTTGCGCTCGACTTCGCGCGAAACGACGATTTGCGTGAAGCCGAGTGTCGCCAGCAGTACGGCGATGATCAGCGACGAGAAAGCGATGAAGATCTTGGTGCGCAGGCGGGCGCGCACCCACCAGTTCATTGGTCCCACCGCGCGCCGCGCGTCGCCGGGCGCGAGCGCGCCGGGGCGAGCGAGAGTTTGAATGTCAGCTGCGGATCGTGGTCGACGACGGCAACGCGCTGCGCGACGTCTTCGGTCTTTTCGCGGGCCTGCGCATGCCACGCGGCGATCGTGTAGTTGCCCGAGTCGAAGCCGGTCAGGCTGAAAGTCCCATCCTCCTTGGTCACGGCGAAGCGGTCGTTCGGCAGCACCAGGATGATCGCGGACATCCAGTCGTGAATGTTGCAGCCGATCTTCACTACTCCAGGCTTGTCGAACAGCACCGGCGGCGCGTCCTCGCCCTTGTACAGCGGCAGCTCGAAGCGCTTCGGCCGCGAGAACGAATACACGTGGTGGCGGATCTGATCGCGATTTGGAAAGCGCACCTGAGTGCCGACTGCAATCGGCAGCATCTCCGGCACGAACGTCTTGTTGAACTGGTCCATGATCGCCGGCGACGTTGCCGCCGATGACATCGCCGCAGGTTCCTGCACGAACACGACGGCGTTTGCGATCGGCTTGCCGTCCTGGCCGACCACCTGGCCCGAGACCGTCCGCGCGATAGCATCGGGCGACATTGCCACGAACGATGCAGCGGTCACGAGAAATGCCAGAAGGAGTTTGAATGCTTGCATCAGTAGCGGAACCGATAACTCAACTGCCAGCCATCGTGCGAACGCTCGGTCGGCGAGCTGGCTGGACGCTTGCTGTCGAGCCAAGTGTACTCGACGGCAATCCGCTGCCGCAGGCCCCACTCGAAAGCGTACGCGGCTGTGATGCCGTCGCCGCGCTCCGAGGTCGAGTTACCGCCATCGATGTCGTCGAGCCGGAATTCGTCGTAGCGAACCGTCGCACGATGCGAGCGATAGCGATACGAGAGCAATGCATAGAAGGCGCGCAGTGAACTGTCGTTGGTCGTGTCACGTACCCGCGCTTCGCCATCCAGGTACTGGACGACGACGTCGAGATTCGACAACGGATGCAGGACCGCGCCAATCGTCGTGAAGTGCGTGTTCCAGGAGCCGTCGGCATTCTCGTCGCCGCGGTTGTCGAAGTAGCCGACTTTGAGCGCGGCGCGCTCGCCTGGATCGCTGAGCGTTGCCAAGGCATATGCAGCGGGCCGGTCGTCGCGCTCGTCGAAGATATCGGTGCGCGTGCCGTTCGGCAGCGGCAGGTCGCTGTTGAGGCCGCTCAGCCCATCGCCGATGACCCAGCCACGTAGCGCGAGCAGGCGTCCGAGCTGATCCGGGCCGAAACCTGCGCCGAGCACGAGCCCGAGATGCGGACCGCGTTCGCCGGCGTGCCACCACTCGCCTTCGATGCCCGCGATGCTGATCTCCTCCCACAGCCAGTTGTCGAGCGCCGAAGCCGACAGCGCGTACTCGGGCGTCCAAGCAGGTCCGGTGTGCTCGAGCGAGAAAGGTGTGCTGGTCAAGCCAGCCTGCAATCCCCAGCCGCTCGCTTCCCCGCCCCACTCTTTGCGCAGCAGCGCTTCGACCAGCCACGGCTCGTAGCCATCCGCGAGGTCCGGCTGCACGTTGGCTTGCGCCTGCGCGCGGATTCCCCAGGGAAGCGACGCACCGACCTGCACAGCGAGTTTCGCCAGATCGATACGTGTCACCTGCTCGAAGCCTGCGTCGCGGGACCGGCCGCCGTACCGCAGTTTTCCCGGCCCGCTATCGGTCCAGCTCGGAAACTCGGGACCGCGCGCCACGCGCACGTCGATGAGCGCGCGCAGCCAGACGCGGTCTTCTTCGTCGACTTCATATTGAGCATGCGCCAGCGGCGGCGCGAGGCCGCAGCAGGCAAGCAACACTGCGATGGAAGGGAAGCGGCGAGACATGACGGGTCGTCGGCCGGAAAAGCCGCAATGGTATAGTCGCGCCGCACACGCTGCCACTGCCCAAAGGCAGCAAGTGACGTCGGAGAATCGCGCAGTGCCCTTGAATGCCACCACGATCATCGCGCGCAACAGCCTGTTCCGAGCGCTTCCCGAGCAGACCATTGCGCAGATCACCGCGCTCGCGTCCCGCCGCTCGTACAAGGCCGACTCGGTCGTATTCATGCGCGGCGACCCGGGCGATGCGCTGTACGGTGTCGTCACCGGGCGTGTGCGCATCAGCGCGAGCGGCTCGGGCGGCAAGGAAGTGTTTCTCAACATCATGGAGCCCGGCGACGCGTTCGGTGAGATCGCGCTGCTCGACGGCCAGCCGCGCACTGCCGCTGCGACTACGCTTGCACCGACCGAGCTGATGATCATCCGGCGCGAGGAGTTTCTGTCGCTGGTGAAGCGCGAGCCGCAACTCGCCGTGCATCTGATCGAGCTGCTGTGCAAGCGCGTGCGCTGGACCTCGGAACAGATGGAGGACTCCTCGCTCCTCACTGTGCCCGCGCGGCTCGCCAAGCGGCTGCTGAGTCTCGCGGCCTCGCACGGACGCAAGACGTCCGGCGGGCGCGCAGCTGAAGATCTCGCAGGAGGATCTCGCGCAGTTTCTCGGGCTGTCGCGCCAGATCGTCAACAAGTATCTGCAGACCTGGAAAAAGCAGGGCTGGATCACGCTGGGACGCGGGAGCGTGACGCTGGGGGATGAACGCGCGCTGCGCGCGCTGACGAGAAAGGAATAAGTGTCTCGCCGTGTTGACAGTCTTCGCGGGCGGCGGTCGCCATCATGTGCCTCACCTGATGGCAACTGACCCGAGGAGATACACATGGACAAGCACACCGATTCGTTCTCGTTCCGTTCCACGATCGAGAAGGTGTTCGCCGGCTTCGCCGCTGCAGTGATCGTCGCTTTCGTCGGCGCTGGCACGGCGGTGATGTGCTTCCCGAACATCGCGTGAGCGGACGTATACTGAGGGCATGATCACGCGTCGGCTGCTGATCGCCCTCCTTGCAACCCTGCTCTGCGCATGTGGCGGTGGTGGCGGTGGCGGATACGGTTCTTCCAATCCGCCAGCCCCGGCACCGCCCACCGGCTCGCCGCCTCCGCCCGTCACGATCATCGATATCGCCCAGCCCTGGGCGAGAGCCACACCCGCCGAAGTCAGCATGGACGAAGTCATGCTGGGGCGCGCCGCGAGCGACGCCGCAGCGATCCCGCGGTTTCGCAGCCTGCTCGTCGCACGTCGCGGCAAGCTCGTCGCGGAGAATTACTTCGGCGGCGCGGACAGCTCCACCGTATTCGACCTGCGCTCAGTGACGAAGAGCGTCGTCAGCGTGCTCACTGGCATCGCCATCCAAAGCGGGCAGCTGCCGAATATCGATGCAACCGTCGGCTCGTACGTCGATGCGCCCTATGCGCTCGATGCGAACGATCGCGCAGTCTCCGTGCGCCAGCTGCTGACGATGACTTCGCGTTATCAGTGGAACGAGTCGAACGGCGACGATTACAACCAATGGGTGCTGTCGGGCGACCACGTGCAGTTCCTGCTCGACCGGCGCCAGACGGATCCGACGGGCACGTTCACTTACAACTCCGCGGCAGTGAACCTGCTAGGCCTGGTTTTACAGGAGGCGGTTGCCGAGCCTCTGCCGGATTTCGCCAACGAGGTGCTGTTCGAACCCATCGGGATCACCAGCGTGCAATGGGAACAGCTCGAGCCGAGCATGGTGAATGCGGGCTCGGGCATCAAGATGACCGCGACCGATCTGCTGCGTTTCGGCCAGCTCGTGCTACAGAGGGGACGCTCGGCGAGTCGGCAGGTCGTGCCTGAATCGTGGATCGACTCGGGCACTGCGCCTCAGTTCACATGGCGGGAGACGTATGGCGCTCAGCGCGGCACCACGTATGGGTATCTGTGGTGGGTCGCGCAGCCGCCGGCGACCGTCGCGGTCTTTGCGTGGGGTCACGGCGGTCAATTCGCATACGTCGTGCCGTCGCTGGATCTCGTGGTCGTGGCGACGACGCACTGGCAGGGGCTCTGCGGCTGAGACGAATCCGACGACGTTCGCGGGCACGGTGCTCACGATCATCGTGAATGATGTGTTGCCGGCGGCGAGGAATTGAGCCTACGGCGTCATGATGGCATTGCGTGTAGCAGCCAGAGGCGCGTCGTTGCGCAGTTCCACGTTCTCGCCGCGTAGCTGGACGCCCAGTTGCAGCCACAACTCCGGCAGATCCGGCGACACCGGCTTGTCCTTCATCTGCGCGTAGAGATCCTGCAGCACTGTCGTGCTCGTCGCCTCGTCGCCGATCTTCAGCACGCGCTCGATCGGCACGTTGAATGCCACTCCTCCGGTCTCGCGCAGGACCGCGCGCATGGCATCGCGCAGGCCCAGGCGGTTCGACGTCTTCTTGCGAATCTCGACATCGGCCAGCAGGCAGAACAACGCTCCGCCCCAGTACGTGCGGCCCCAGGTGTGAGTGCGATCGAGACCTTTGTCGCCCGGCCCGGGCAGACCCTTCGGCATGGAACGCACCTGCTCCTTCCACACGCGCTCGGCCGGAAGGTCGCCGGCCTGCACGCGCGCGATGCCTTCTATATATGTCGACAGTCCTTCCGTGAACCACAAGTGATCGTCGCCGACTTCGGGCAACGCGAGATGCACCATCTCGTGCACCAGCACCCAATCGTTGCGCAACTCATCGGCAGTGACGTCGCGGCCGATCTGCAGGCGGATGAACGGCACGGACGTGCCATACGTCGTTCCATGTCGAACACGATTCCCGTCGCGAACTATCACGTGGATGCGAAGCTGCTTGGCGGGGAACTGGCCGTAGTAGCGCGCCACGATGGCCATCGAGCGCCGGATCCAGGTAACGATCGGCACGACGCCGTGCTTGAGGTTCGTCGACTCGAAATCGACGCGGACACTCGTTCCCTCTAGCTCGATCGTGCGTGTGGTCGGCCCGTCTGCCGCGAACGCCGCGAAACTGCAGAGGAGCAGCGCCAGGCACGCAGCGGCGCGCACTAGCGCTCCGGAGCCCCCGGCGCTCCTCGCCAATGTCATCCGGTTGACAGATCTGCCGTCCGCGGCCCGCCATCATGTGTCCATCTGATCACCAACCCATTCGAGGAGATAGACATGAGCAAGCACATTGGTTCCTACGGCCTCCGCGCCATCGTTGAAAAGGCCTTTGCTGGCGTGGCGTTCGCCGCGACCGTAGTGGTGGTTTCTGCGGGCACCGCGGCGATGTGTTTCCCCGGCCTCATCGCGTGACGAGGCCCTCTACCCTGTCAATCTTGCATGGTTGACGGCGTGGAGGAGCTACACCCGCGCTGCGGTGGAACTGTCTACGACCCGGTGGATTATGGATGACTCCCCACCGGCCCCAGCAGGTCCACCGCTCCATGAAGCAGGTATCGCAGAACTACAAGACAGGGAAGATCGCGCTCGAGGAAGTCAGCGTACCGACACTGAAGTCCGGCGGTCTGCTGGTGCGAATGCACTACAGCGTCATCTCCGCCGGCACGGAAGGCATGAAGGTCAAAGAGGGCAACCTCTCGTACCTGGGCAAGGCGCGTGCGAGACCGGACAAGGTCAAGCAGGTGCTCAGCACCGTCCAGCAACAGGGGCTCCTTGCGACCTATCGCAAGGTGATGAACAAGCTCGACACGCTCACTCCCCTCGGCTATGCCGGCTCGGGTGAGGTCGTAGCGCTCGGACCGGATACCGAAGGCTTTCACATCGGGCAACGCGTCGCTTGCGCCGGCGTCGGCTACTGCAATCACGCCGAGCTCAACTTCGTCCCGAGGAACCTGGCGGTGCCCGTTCCTGACGGCGTGCCGATGAAGCACGCTGCGTTCGCGACCATCGGCAGCATCGCCCTGCACGGTTTTCGACAGGCGCAGATGCAGTTGGGCGAGACCGCCTGCGTCGTCGGCCTTGGATTGATCGGACAGCTGCTCGTGCAGATCCTGCGCGCGGCGGGCATTCGAGTGATCGGCGTGGATATCGTCGAAGCGCGTTGCGAGCTCGCGCGGACATTGGGTGCGCATGCCGCGCTCACACCTTCCGATCAGTCATTGCCTGCAACCATCGCTCACATGACGGGCGGCTTCGGTGCCGACTGCATCTTCATCACGGCGGGCGGCGACAGCAACAGTGCGACGGAGCTGGCAGTTGCGATGGCGCGCGATCGCGCCCGCGTGGTGGACATCGGTAAGACCAAGCTCGATCTGCCATGGAACGACTACTACATGAAGGAGCTGGACGTCCGCTTCTCGCGCTCGTACGGCCCGGGTCGCTATGACCCGCAGTACGAGGAACGCGGCCTCGACTATCCGATCGGTTACGTGCGCTGGACCGAGCGACGCAACCTTGGCGCCTTCCTCGACTTGCTCGCCGACGGCAAGGTGCAGATGGATCCGATCATCTCGGCGGTGCAGCCGTTCGCGCAAGCCGAGCAGGTCTATCAGGACATGGCTGAGGGAAAGGCACAGGGAATCTCCACGGTCTTCGAATATGAGTTCGAGAAGCCCCTGCCGGAGCGGACCATCGTTCCTGTGGTCCGCAGCGCAGTGCCTGCGCGCAAGCACGACACCGTGCGACTCGGCGTCATCGGGGCCGGCAATTACGCGTCCAGCATGCTGTTGCCGCATCTCAAGACCAACGACAAGGTGGTGATGAGCACGGTGGCGACGTCGTCGTCGCTGTCCAGCGAGAATGCACGCCGCAAGTTCGCGTTCGCGCAGGCGACGACCGACTATCAGCAAATCCTCGCGGATCCCGCGATCGACGCTGTGTTGATCGCGACGCGCCACTCATCGCATGCGCGACTGGTGTGCGAAGCATTGAGCGCCGGCAAGGCGACGTTTGTCGAAAAACCGCTGGCGCTGTCGGTCGAAGAGCTGCAGACCATCGGCCGCACGATTGCCAAGTGCGGCAACGCTCGCCTGATGGTGGGCTTCAATCGGCGCTTCTCGCCCATGGTGCGTGCGGTCGCCGAACGCTTCCATCGCAGCCAGTGCCCCATGGTGGTCCATTACCGCGTGCACGCGGGGCAACTCGAATCCGGATCGTGGTATCTCGACACCTCCGAAGGCTCGCGCTTCATGGGCGAGTCGGGGCACTTCTTCGACGCCATGTCCTACCTGACGCGCTCGCGCGCGGTTCGGGTCAACGCCAACGTGCTGCGGCCGCCGAAGACCCTGCAGGATGACCTCGAGAACGTGGTGGTTTCCGTTCAGTACGCGAACGGCTCGGTCGGCAACCTCATGTACCTGACGCAGGGCGGAGCCAAGATTCCGAAGGAATATGTCGAAGTGTTCGGCGGCGGCAGCACGGCTCAGCTCATCAACTTCGAAGCGTCTGACGTTCTTCGACCGAGCCAGGGCGGACAAGGTGCGGGTGGCGCACGACAAGGGGCAGGCCAACCAGCTCGCCGCGTTCGTCGATGCAGTCAGAGCCGGCAGGCCGATGCCGATCTCACTCGAGTCGCTGTTCGACACGACGCTCACCACGCTCGCAAGCCTGGAGTCGTTGCAGACGATGTCGGTCGTGGATATGGACGGCTTCTTCTCCCTGGAACAGGAGTGATTGCGCCGTCAGGTCAGAAGATGGTGGAGCCGAGCGGGATCGAACCGCTGACCTTCTCATTGCGAACGAGACGCTCTCCCAGCTGAGCTACGGCCCCACCGTTTGAAGGCCGCGAATTGTGACGCCGGCAAGGCCGTCTGGCAAGCGGTCGAAAGCGCCAACGTGAGGCGCGTCCGCGGCCGTTTCTAGTACCGCAGACGGACGACTTTCGTCTTGGCGATCTGCGGCACGAAGACCACGAACATCGCGTCGTACTCGTCCTCGCGCAGGGTGACTTTCTCGCCGCTCAGCGCCTCGACCAGCTCGGACACTGTGCTGGAGCTGCCGACCACCACCACATATTCGCCGCGATGGTCGCGCGTGATCCGGCGCGGCATCTCCGACCATGCGGCCGAAGCAACGACGTTCACCGGCAGTGCGACCGTTTCCGACAGCGGCGTCGCCGTCTGCTGAGTGCGCTTGAACTCCGATGCGAAGATTGCATCGATGCCGCGCACCGGACGAGCCTGCGACAGCATCTTGGCGAGCCGCGCGGCGCG
Organism: uncultured Gammaproteobacteria bacterium; assembly: GCA_963838635.1. Taxonomy (GTDB): domain Bacteria; phylum Pseudomonadota; class Gammaproteobacteria; order Steroidobacterales; family Steroidobacteraceae; genus Steroidobacter. The sequence continues at coordinate 19,826 of CAWISC010000077.1, forward strand.
TTCGCGACCCTCCACGCTCAAGTCCGGATCGGCATCGGCAGCCGTCTCGACCTCCGCGTGACGCAATACGAACACGACCGTCGTCGCGCGTGCGTCGAACAGCCAGGCGGCAGCCGCCACCACGGCGATGAAGAGGAGAACCGGCAGCACCAGCGGGAAGAAGAATGGCCGCCGCCGCATTTTGTCGAGATCGCGCTGCATGGTCCTTCGCGCTGGGTTTTCGCAGCAAAAAATGAGCGCGGAGTGTAGCACGGGCTCGCTTTCCGCTATTCTGCGTCCGGCCACTCATGGCAGCCCTGCTCCTGACCATCAGTTTCTGCCATCGCGCCAGCGAGGCGATTCATGCAACGCTCAGTCCGCCGCATCGTCATGCTCGGCTATCCGGGCGCCCAGATCCTCGATATCACCGGGCCGCTGGAAGTCTTCGCGCGTACGTCACGCTGGTTGCGCGATCACCGCCGCCTGGCCTACGACGCTTATCCCCTCCAGCTGGTGGCACCGCGCGCCGGCTGGTTCGAGACATCAGGCGGCCTGCGCCTGCAAGCCGCCTGCTCGTACTCCAAGGCAAGCAGAGCCCACACATTGCTGATCGCTGGCGGCATCGGCTATCGCAACCAGCTCGCCGATCGTGCGCTGCTGAAATGGATAGCTGCCCAGGCGCCGCAAGTTGCCCGGCTCGGGTCGATCTGTACCGGAGCGCTGTTGCTCGCAGGCGCAGGTGTGCTGCGCTCGAAGCGGGCCACCACGCATTGGGCGTACTTCGATCTCCTGCGCGAAGTGGCACCCGAGGTCGAGGTCGATCGTGACGCCATCTTCGTACGCAGCGGCAACATCTATACCTCTGCAGGCGTCACCGCCGGAATGGACATGGCGCTGGCGATGGTGGAAGCGGACTGGGGCAAAGCGACGGCGGTCGCGGTCGCTCAGGAACTGGTGATGTTCCTCAAACGACCCGGCGGGCAGTCGCAATTCAGCCGGCACCTGGCCGCGCAGCAACGCGATGATGTCTTCGGCACGCTGGAGCTGTGGATGCTCGAGCATCTCGACGCCGACTTGTCCGTCGAAACACTCGCGCGGCGCGCGAGCATGAGTCCGCGGCATTTCGCGCGCCTGTTCAAGCTGCGGCTCGGCACGACGCCGGCGGCCTACGTGCGCCGGCTGCGCGTAGAGGAGGCCCGCCGTCAGATCGAAAGCGGCAGCGCGCGCGTAAAGCACGTCGCACGTTCGAGCGGTTTTACCGACGACCAGCACATGCGTCGCGCCTACAAACGGCTGCTCGGCGTCACGCCGGCAGAATATCGCTCACGCTTCCAGTAGCGAATACAATCCCGCCATGCCCAAGCACATCGGTATCGTCGCCTGCTCCGCCGAAGGAGCAGCTCTGTGTTACCGCACCATCTGCGTCGAGGGTGAGCAGCTGCTGGGAAAGCACGCGCATCCTGAAGTCTCGATGCACACCTTCTCGCTCGACGACTACATGCAACCGATCTATCGCAACGACTGGCAGGCCGTCGGCGAGCTCATGCTGGCGTCGGCGCACAAGCTGGCGAAGACCGGTGCGGAGTTTCTCATCTGCCCCGACAACACGATTCATCAGGCCTTGCGTTACGTCGAGCCACGCTCGCCGCTTCCCTGGTTGCACATTGCCGAAGTTGTCGCGGCCCAGGCTGTCGAGCGCGGCTACGGCTGCCTGGCATTGACCGGCACGCGCTGGCTCGTCGACAGCAACGTCTATCCCGACAAGCTCACGGCACGCGGTCTGAAATACGTTCGCCCGACCGCGGGGGAACGCGACCAGATCAATCGCATCATCATGGATGAGCTCGTATGCGGCGTGTTCAAGCCGGAGGCTGTCGCCTACTTCCAACGTGTGATTGCCCGGCTCAAGGACGAAGGTTGCGACGCTGTCGTCCTCGGGTGCACGGAGATCCCGCTGATCATGAACGACGGCAATTCAGCGCTGCCGACGCTCGATTCGACGCGCCTGCTTGCGCGGGCGGCTCTGCAGCGCGCCGTGCACGGTTGACCGGCGTCAGCTTCTCAGCGATAGCCGGTGACGTCGGCCGGCTTGCCCCGATCCTGAACTTCCACCAGATAGCGCCACGCGTCCGGCTGGCTGCCGTCGAGATCCGTGTAGCCGTAAACCTTCGCCAGCTGGCCGCTCGACAGCGACTTACCGTTCCAGCGTGCCACGTTTGGATCCTGGGCGAGCGCCGCGACTGCGCGGCCGACGAACGCCGGTGTCTCGGAGATCGCGAAGTGCGGCTGAAACTTCGTTGCGTCACGCCAGTTCGCTTCGGTGACCTGGAAGGCATCCAGCATCGCTTCCGAGCGCAGCCAGCCCGGCGTGAGTGAAAGCGCGGTCGCGCCGTGCGGTGCCAGCTCGTGCGCGAGCGAGAAGCCCATGCGTTGCACGCCGGACTTCGCCAGGTCATAGAAGAACGAGTTGCGATACGTCGTGTCGTTGTACTCGGCGGTGCCGTCGTTCACTTCGACGACCAGCCCGCCCTGCTCTTTCAGCAGCAGCGGGAGCGCGAAGTGACTCGTGATCGCGTGCGTATCGATCGCCAGGCGCAGCAGGTGCAGGCCGTAGTCGAGATCCGATTCCCAGACCGACTTGTTCCATTCGATCTTCGTCGCGCCGAAGATGTCGTTGACCAGGACGTGCAGCCTGCCCTGCTCACGCTCGATGCGCGCGACCAGCGCTCGGACCTGCTGCGGATCCAGATGGTCCACCTGAACCGCAATGCCGCGACCGCCGGCGGCGTCGACCAGAGCGGCGGTTTCCTCGATCGTCTCGGATCGATTCATCTCCGAGCGCTGGCTACCGCTCGTGCGTCCGGTGCAATAAACCGTAGCGCCGCATGCCCCGAGCTGAACCGCGATCCCGCGGCCGGCGCCGCGCGTCGCTCCGGCTACCAACGCGACCTTGCCTGCTAACGGTCCCGCCATGGCATCGGCTCCTGTAACTGGTGTACGATGATTAGACAGTAACACCGTATCGTAACCAGGAGTGACTGGTCAAGTGAAGTTAGACAGTTACAAAGACGCCGGCCTGCTGGTGTCGGCCGAGCTGGTCAACGAGCTGGCAGCGAACGACGAACGCGAGATGCCGCCGCCGGCGCGCGAAGCCGTGGCCACGCTCTCGCGCATTCTCGCCATCGACCCACCCTCAGTAGCGCAGCTGACGCAGGCTCACATTCCGGCCTTCGTAGCGCTCGCGCGGCGCATCCGTACCGTGTTCGCCGCTCTGCACGGTCGCAGTCTCGATGCGGCTGCTACGACACTCAACGAGCTGCTTGCCGCTCATCCTGCGCATCCGCATCTCGCCAAAGAGCGCGGCGTGTGGCGCTTGCATCATCACCCGCACGATGCGCCGCTCGTGCCTATGTGGACGTCGATCTGCGCTGCCGCGCTCGCGGAGCTGATCGGCGACGGCGAAGCTCAGCGTCTCGGCACCTGCGAGCGCCCCGATTGCGACCGCGTCTACGTCGACGTCTCGAAGAACGCGAGCCGCAGGTTTTGCTCCCTGACGTGCCAGAACCGCGTCAAGGTCGCGACGTTCCGCGAGCGCGCCGGCAAGCGTCGCGCGAGTCGCAAGTCCCGTTGAGATGCGTATGAGCCGGGCCAATACGACAGCTTCGCTCGTCGCCGACTTCGTTGCGCTCGGATTGCAGCGAGACGCGATCGTGATGGTGCACTCCTCGCTCAGCCGCATCGGTTGGACGCAAGGCGGTCCTGCTACCGTGATTGCGGCCCTGCTCGACGTGCTCGGCCCGCGCGGCACGCTGGTGATGCCCGCAGAGTCGCCTCAGGTTGCAGATCCGACGAGCGAGGCAGTGTTCGATCCGCTGACCACGCCCACAACAATGGGCGCGATCCCTGAGGCCTTCCGCAGCTATCCGGGAACGCTGCGGAGCCATCACCCGCTTGGCTCCGTCTGCGCCAACGGCCATCTCGCACGGGAGATTACCAAGCAGCACGCGCTCGAGCTCTATGAAGGACCCGGCACGCCCTTCGAGAAACTCTACGAGCTGGATGCGTGGACGCTGCTGCTCGGAGTTGGATTCAATCGCTGCACATCCCTGCACTATGCAGAGTCGCGCACGCCGAACCGCAGGACGATGATCAGCCGCTTCCCGATTGTCGAAAACGCAGTGCGGGTGTGGGTCGAGAAGCTCTCCATGGCCACGGACGACAGCACGCACTTCCCCATCGTCGGCAAGCAGTTCGTTGCAGCCGGTCATGTGCGCAGCGGCAAGGTCGGCGAGGCGGATGCATTGCTGTTCTCCACCCGCGCTCTTGTCGACTTCGCCGAAGTCTACTTCCGAGCAGCGCTCACATGCCCCTGAAGCGATGCTGAAACGTGCTGCTGACGGGCAGGACGTCCGGACGACCGCGGACGGTGAGCTGCAGTTTCCCGTCGTCGCCCTTCTCGACGGCGTGAATCGCCCCGACGCGCACGATCACGCTTCGATGCACCTGCCAGAACGTCTCTGAATCGAGCGCGGGCAGCAGCTCCTTGAGCGGCGTCCGAATGTGCCCTTCGCTCGTCGCAGTCACCACGCGCGTGTACTTGTCCTGCGCCTGGAAGAACAGCACTTCGTCGATCGAGTACATCTTCACCGCATTGCCTACGCTCGCCGTGATCCACCTGATGCCCGGCTTCCCGCTCGGCGCCAGTCGGGCCTGCACCATGTCGATCAGCGCCGTCATGTCGACTCGTGGCCCACCGGCGAATCGCGACTGGGCGCGCTCGATCGCCAGAGCGAGCCGATCGCGCGCTACCGGCTTGAGGAGATAGTCGACTGCACCTTCATCGAAGGCTCGCAGTGCGTACTCTTCATAGGCAGTGAGAAAGATCACATGGCAGTGAGCGCCCGCCGCTCGCGCCACTTCCAGACCACTCATGCCGGGCATGCGGATATCGAGAAATGCGACCTGCGGCCGGTGCTGTTCGAGCGCTTCCAGTGCCGCCAGCCCGTCTTCGCATTCGGCAACGATGCTCAGCTCCGGCCACAGCTCCGCGAGCAATGCACGTAACTCCTGTCGCTGCGGAGTCTCGTCTTCCGCGATGATCGCCGTTGGACGTGTCATGCGCCGGCCGGCTCCAGCGGCAGGACCAGGCGTGCGAGCACACCCCCAGCACCGCGTTCCGCAAGCTCCAGCGAAGCGGCCGAAGCAAACCGTGTGAGCAGCTGCGCGCGAATGTTCGCGAGCCCGGTGCCTTCGCCCATGCCGAGCTTCAGACCGGCGCCATCGTCTTCCACTTGGACTTCGAGCCGCTTGCCCTGCGCGTCCTGCGCGACCCTTGCGGTCAGCACGACGTGCGTCACGCCCGGCTTCGGCTCCACGCCGTGCTTGATGGCGTTCTCGACCAGCGAGATCAGCAGAAACGGCGGGAACGGGACATCGCGCAGCTCGGGCGGCAGACGAATGTCTACTCGCAGTCTTGCGCCGAGCCGCAGCTTCATGATCTCGAGATAGCTCTCGCAAATCGCGAACTGCTCGCCGAGCGTCGATTGCGCAGCGCCTGTCGTTGCTCGCAGCTTCGGCAGCGTCGCGCGCAGATGCTGCGCGAGTGCGTCGATAGTCTGCGACGCGCGCTGCGGGTCAGTGGCCACGAGCGAGCGAACCGACGCCAGTGTGTTGAAGAGAAAATGCGGCTCGACCTGCGCCTGCAGAACAGTGAGCCGCAAATCCGCCTCGGCCTTCTGCAGGCTCATCCGTTCGATCTCGACCCGCCGCCAATGCTCCGCCCAGCGTCGCCCTTCGGAGAAATACGCCGACCAGGCGAGCCCGCCGCTGGCAATGAACAGGATCAGCAGATCGCCGCTCATCTCCAGGCCGCGCCGCACGATCGAGTGCACGTCCGTCAGCGGCAATGCGTCCATCGAGCTGTCGAGCCCATGACGAGCCATGAGACCGTCGTGGAACTGCACCGCGAAGTCATCGGCCAGCGTGGCGAGAATCATCCCGCAGATCACCGCGCCGACCACGAACGCACGTTCCACGCGCAGCGGCCAGTTGGCATGTCGAAAGAGCGCGGCGAGCACCGGGCCCGCGCCCACCAGGGTGAGATTGGCGGCGGTGGCGACCAGCGAGAGCTCGACGGCTTCCCACACGTCCCTGACCATGAGGCCATGAGAAACGCCGAACGAGATTCCGGCGAACGCGCCGAACGCGCCGAGTATTGCGGTCCGGCGCCACGCCCACGGCCAGCTGAAGACTGCGTACTGCTGATAGAACTGGATGAACGCAGCTTCGCCCGCGGCGACGTCGGGCGGCAGCGGGCGATCGAGCGGATGCGAAGACTCTCTCATGCGAGGACGAATCGTACCCCTCAGCGGATGTCGTGGTCCCGCGCCGCGCGCTCCAGCGCCTCCTTCGAGATGTACGGACGCAGCGTCGGGTAGAACTGCGCAAACGTTCCGTCGAACGCACCGTGCTTGTTATGACAGCTCACGCAGCCGTTGCCCGGCGGCATGACGTGGCCCTGCGTGTCGTTGGCGCCGAACATGTAGAACGCGCGTCCATCCTTGCCCTGCGCTGGATCGATCAGGTGGATCTCGAAGTTGGTGAGATCGGCCTGAGTGAAGCCGTTCTGGTTGATCGAGCGCTGCTGTTTATCGCTGTCGTAGAACGACAGCAGGAACATCGAGCCGGGCGCATAGCTGCGATGCTTCACGAAGTGGCGATAGGCGTTCGGTTCCATCAGCACAACCTGAAACTGCCCAGGCTGCGCGGCGTTGAACGAGCCCGGGTTGTAGCCCATGCCGAGCGAAGTGCCGAGAAAGACCCAGCTATCCAGGTCGGCCGGTTTGCTCAGGCTGCCGTCTGCCGTGAGTTTCGCGACCTCGAGCCGTTTCGCCGGCGCGGCGGTCTGCCCGAACGCCGCGACTGCGAGACCGAGGATGACGCCTGTCGCTGCAGTGAGCGCTGCAATCCGCAATGCCGTCTTCATTCCATGCCTCCGATGTGGATGTGGAGGCACCTTAGGCAACTTCGGCGTCGCTTTCCGGACGATGCGACGGAGATCGCCGTCGCCGCGATGGACGAGCTGGTTTGGCGGAAGGGGTGGGATTCGAACCCACGAGAGGCTTGCGCCCCTGCCGGTTTTCAAGACCGGTCCATTCAACCGCTCTGGCACCCTTCCGCGCGGGCCGCATTGTCACAGCTCCTTGAAAATCCGGCAAATACACCCATGTCACCGGCTCAGGCTCATGGGTAGAATAGGCGCGTCTGCAACGCCGGGAGATCAGTCGAATGGATCGTTATCCGAGTACTGTCGTCAGCACTGGCCGCGAGTCGGCCCTGACGACCAACAAAGTCCTCCGCAACACCTATCTGCTGTTGGGCGCCACGCTCGCGTTCAGCGCGGCGATGGCCGGCGTCGCGATGGCGCTCGATGTGCCCTACTTCGGCCTCTTCACGCTACTCGGCTACTTCGGCCTGCTGTTCGCCGTGCACAAGACGCGTAACAGCAGCTGGGGCATCGTGTGGACGTTCGCGCTCACGGGCTTCATGGGCCTGACGCTCGGACCGATCCTGGATTTCTACATCAAGGCGCTGCCGAACGGCTCGCAGCTCATCATGACTTCGCTGGGTGTCACCGGCGCTGCGTTCCTGGGGCTGTCGGCGTTCGCAGTGAAGAGCCAGAAGGACTTCAGCTTCCTGGGCGGCTTCCTGGCCGTCGGCGCCATCGGGGCGTTCGTGCTGGGTCTGGTCGCTTACTTCTTCAATCTGTCGACGCTGTCGCTCGTCGTGTCCGGCATGTTCCTGCTGGTTTCCGGCGGCTACATCCTGTGGCAGACCAGCGAGATCATCCGCGGCGGCGAGACGAACTACATCCTCGCCACGGTGACCTTGTACGTCGCCATCTACAACATGTTCCTCAGCCTGCTCCACATCCTCGGTGTGGCCTCGGGCGACGACTGATCGATGCTATGTGCCGGGCTTGATCAACCTCGAGCCCGGCCATGTAGCTGCGCAGCACCGGCGGCACGACAACGCTGCCGTCGGCCTGCTGATAGTTCTCCATCACTGCCACCAGCGCGCGGCCTGCCGCGACACCTGAGCCATTCAACGTGTGCAACGGCTCGGGCTTGCCCGTCTCCGGGTTACGCCAGCGCGCCTGCATGCGTCGCGCCTGGAACGCCTCGAAGTTCGAACACGAAGAAATCTCGCGATAGGCGTTCTGCCCCGGCAGCCAGACTTCCAGATCGTAGGTTTTTGCGGACTGGAAACTGACATCTCCCGCGCATAGCGCCACGACTCGATACGGCAGCTCCAGCCGCTTCAGCACTTCCTCGGCATTGCGCACGAGCGTCTCGTGCTCGGCGTACGAATCCTGCGGGCGTGCGAAGTGCACCAGCTCGACCTTCTCGAACTGATGCTGGCGGATCATGCCGCGCGTGTCCTTGCCGTACGAGCCGGCCTCGGAGCGGAAGCACGGCGTGTGCGCGGCGAAGCGCATTGGTAGCGCATTCGCCTCGATGATCGAGTCGCGGACGAGATTCGTGACCGGCACTTCTGCAGTCGGGATCAGATACAGGCCCGACTCGCCGCGGATCGCGAACAGATCCGCCTCGAACTTCGGCAGGTTCCCCGTGCCCGTCAGCGATTGCGCGTTGACCAGATAGGGAACGTAGGTCTCGCGGTAACCGTGCTCGCCGGTGTGCAGGTCGAGCATGAACTGGATGATGGCGCGTTGCAGACGCGCGATCGGGCCCGTCAGCACGGTGAAACGCGCGCCGGAAATCTTGCCGGCCGCCGCGAAGTCGACCATCTTCAACTGCTCACCGAGGTCGACGTGATCGCGCGGCTTGAAGTCGAAGCGCCGCGGCTCGCCCCAACGCCGGACTTCCACGTTCGCGGTTTCGTCACGTCCTTCAGGCACGCTCGCATGCAGTGTGTTCGGGATGACCAGCGCCAGGTCGTCCAGCTCCTTCTGCACCTTGGCGAACTCCGCCTCCGCCTGCGCGAGTTGCGCACCCAGCGTTTCGGTTTGCTTCAGCAGCGGCGCGATGTCCTGACCCTGCGCCTTCGCCTTGCCGACGCTCTTGGCGTGGACGTTGCGCTCGTTGCGCAGCTCATCGGCGCGGATCTGCCATTTCTTGCGCGATTCTTCGAGCGCACCGAGGCGCGCGACGTCGAGCGTGAAGCCGCGACGCGCAAGGTTGGCCGCAACGCCGGCGGGATCGGAACGGAGCAACTTGGGATCGAGCATGGAAGAATTCTACTTCTTTTTTCTTTTTTCCAACGCTTCGGCAATCTTGATTTCGAGGCCGCGAGGAACCGGGCGGTAGTACTCGCGCGGCGGCATGCCTTCGGGGAAATAGGTTTCGCCCGCGGCAAAGGCGTCCGGCTCGTTGTGCGCGTAGCGATAGTTCTTGCCGTAGCCCAGCTCCTTCATCAGCCGCGTCGGCGCATTGCGCAGATGCAGCGGCACTTCGAGCGAGCCGCCCTTCTTTGCATCTTCCATCGCCTCGCCGAACGCCACATACACCGCATTGCTCTTCGCCGTGCAGGCGAGAAAGACAACGGCCTGTGCGATCGCGAGCTCGCCTTCCGGCGTGCCGAGGCGCTCGTAGATCTCGCAGGCCTCGAGAGCCATCGTCAGGCCGCGCGGATCCGCGTTGCCGATGTCTTCGGATGCCATGCGCAGCACGCGGCGCGCGAGGTAACGCGGGTCGCAGCCGCCGTCGAGCATCCTGCAGAACCAATAGAGCGCAGCATCGGGGTCACTGCCGCGCACCGATTTGTGAAGCGCGGAGATCTGGTCGTAGAAGGCTTCGCCCTGCTTGTCGAAGCGCCGCAGCCCGCCCGTCGCGATCTCGGCCGCGATCGCTTCGGTGATGCGCGGAGGGTCGGTGGCCGCAGCCAGGTCGAACGACAGCTCGATCATGTTGAGCGCACGGCGCGCATCGCCGTCCGCCGCCTTTGCAATCAGCGTCAGCACCTGCTCGTCCGCTTCGATCGGCGGACCCGTGCGCGCCTGCTGTTCGAGCGCTCGATCGAGCACCTTGCGCAGATCTTCCTCAGTCAGCGCACGCAGCACGTAGACGCGTGCGCGCGACAGCAGCGCGTTGTTCAGCTCGAACGACGGGTTCTCGGTGGTCGCACCGATGAATACCAGCGTGCCGTCCTCGACCCACGGCAGGAACGCATCCTGCTGCGCCTTGTTGAAGCGATGCACTTCGTCGAGGAACAACACAGTGCGCCTCCCCGATTCCCTGCGTGTTTCGGCGGCGCGTTCCGCTGCGGCGCGAATGTCCTTCACGCCTGCCATGACGGCGGACGACGCAATGAACTCGGCATCGCACGTCTGAGCAACGAGCCGCGCCAGCGTCGTCTTTCCGGTGCCAGGCGGGCCCCACAGGATCATCGAGTGCAGATGTCCGCCTTCGAGCATCCGGCGCAACGGCTTGCCCGCGCCGAGCAGGTGCGATTGGCCGACGTATTCGTCGAGCGACGCAGGCCGCAGGCGATCTGCGAGCGGCCGCGTATCCGGCGTCGCTGCGGTTCGTGCGCTCATTACTTCTTCGTCCACGACTCGACGCGCTGCGCCCAGCCGCCGAGCCAGATCAACGCGAGCAGCAGACCGGACACGATGCCGATGGTGTTGGCGTACACGTCTCGCATGTCGGCCTGACGACCGAGGTTCATCGCGCCCTGCAAGCCTTCGATCACGATGCCCATGACGAGCAACGCGACGACCGATCATCGGGTAGCGCGACTTCGGATAAATGCCGGCGAACCACAGCGCCAGCGCCGAATACGCAACGGCATGCTCCAGCTTGTCGCTGACGCCGCCCATCTTCGGCATCTCGCTCAGAGGCACGATGCTGGCGATGACGGCGAGCACGACCAGGATCCAGCCGGACACGAGCCACAGACGTGGGTGACGCAGGGCGAGCAGCATGCGATCAGGGCTTGCGCGCAGGCGCCGCCGCCGAGGCATCGCCGATCACGTCGGCGCCGGGCGGCACGGTGAAGGTGAATCGCGACGGGTCGAGCGGCGGATTGCGCTCGACCTTGCTGAATTCCAGGCTCGTGGTCTGTCCGAGCTTGTCGGCGAGCTGCATGTATTTCAGGAGCGGGCCCTCGAAGCCGAGCCGGACCCACTTGAAATCGGTGTCGTCGCGCTTGGGTTCCATCCTGACCCACTCCACCGAGCCTTCCTTCGCGAGCTGCGTGACGTTGAAGTTGTCGGCGAGGTTGCTGCGGCCACTCAGCAACATCGCCGGCGTCGCCGACAGCGTTTCGTCGAGCTTGCGCACGGTCACCTGCTCCAGGTCGCTGTCGTAGATCCAGATGCGCGTGCCATCCGCGACGATGACCTGGCTGTACGGCTCGCGATAATCCCAGCGGAAGCGATCCGGACGCGAGATCGCCAGCGTGCCGCTCGCTTCGTCGACCGACTGGCCGTTGCGATCCGTGAGGACCTGCTTGAACTGCGCCTGCAGCCCATCGAGCCCTTGCAGGAATGCCTCGACGCGCTTCTGGCCGGCTTGCGGCGCTGGCGCCGCGCCGAAAGCCGCACCGCTCGTAGCGGCGAGAAAGATCAGCGCGCCGGCAAGGCGCGCGCAGTGCAGACGCTTCATTTGGATCACTCTTCGGGCGGAGCGGGCGCCAGTACTTCGCGCATGCCGTTGGACTGCAACGGCCCGACGAGGCCGGTTGCCTCCATCGTCTCGATCATGCGCGCGGCACGGTTGTAGCCGATCTTCAGGCGCCGCTGCACGCCGGAAATCGATGCCTTGCGGCTCTCGACGACGATGCGCACGGCCTGGTCGTACAGTGGATCCTGCTCGCCATCGACTCCGCCTTCGCCGCTTTCCACGCCGGGATCGCCCGGTTCGCCCGGCATGCCGGGAATCGGCATGGTCGGTCCTTCGAGAATCTCACGCAGGTAGTTCGGCTCTGCGCCGCGCAGCCCACCGACGACGCGATGCACTTCCTGGTCGGAAACGAATGCGCCGTGCACGCGGATCGGCACCGACGTGCCGGGCTGCAGGAACAGACTGTCGCCGTGTCCGAGCAGCTGCTCCGCGCCCATCTGATCGAGAATCGTGCGCGAGTCGACTTTCGCGGAAACCTGGAATGCGATGCGCGTGGGAATGTTGGCTTTGATCAGACCCGTGATGACGTCGACCGACGGACGCTGCGTGGCCAGAATCAGGTGGATGCCCGAAGCGCGCGCCTTCTGCGCGAGTCGCGCGATCAGCTCTTCGACCTTCTTGCCGACGATCATCATCATGTCGGCGAGCTCGTCGACGATCACCACGATGAACGGCAGCGGCTCCAGGATCGGCACTTCGTTCGGATTGCCGTCGGGGCCGAGCGCCTTCATCAGCAGCGGATCGCGGATCGGCTGGCCCGCCTCCTGCGACTCCTTCAGCTTGCGATTGAAGCCCGCGAGGTTGCGCACGCCGAGCGCGGCCATCAGTTGATAGCGACGCTCCATTTCCGCCACGCACCAGCGCAGCGCGTTCGCCGCCTCTTTCATGTCGGTGACGACGGGTGCGAGCAGATGCGGGATGCCTTCGTAGACCGAGAGCTCCAGCATCTTCGGATCGATCATGATCAGGCGGATGTGCTCGGCGGTGGCTTTGTAGAGCAGCGAGAGCACCATCGCATTGACGGCCGTGGACTTGCCGGAGCCCGTCGTGCCGCCGACCAGCAGGTGCGGCATGCGGGCGAGATCGGCGACCACCGGCGCACCGCTGATGTCCTTGCCGAGCACGAGCGCCAACGGCGAAGTCATCTCGTCATAGGCCTTCGACTTGATGATCTCGCCCAGCGTGACCAGCTCGCGCTTCTCGTTCGGTATTTCCAGGCCCACGGTCGACTTGCCCGGAATGATTTCGACGATGCGCACGCTGACTGCGGACAACGCACGCGCGAGGTCCTTCGCGAGGTTCGAGATCTGGCTGACCTTGACGCCGGGCGCCGGACGCAGCTCGAAACGCGTGATCACCGGGCCCGGATGCACTTCGACGACCTCGGCCTCGACGTCGAAATCGCGCAGCTTCAGCTCGACCAGACGCGACATCGCTTCGAGCGCTTCGGCGGAATAGCCCGACTGCCGCGCCGGTGCATCGTCGAGCAGCGAGAGCGCCGGCAGCTCCTTGGCGGTTGGACGCTCGAACAGCGCCGCCTGCCGCTCCTTCTCGTGACGCTCGCTCTTCTCGACCTTGTGCACGACCGGCTCGATCTTCGGCGGCGGGCGGCTCGCGACGCGCTTCTGCTCCTCGCGGATCACTTCGGTGCGCGCCTCCTTGACCTGGCGACCCGCCTTGATCTGGCGTGCGCTGGTGATGCGACCGGACAGCCAGCCGAGCGCGTTCAGCGTCACGCGACCCGTGCGATCCATGATTTCGATCCACGACACGCCGGCGAACAACGACACGCCTGCCAGCCACAACGCGAGCATCAGCAGCGTCGCGCCGAGGAAGCTCAATCCCGCCTCCAATCCCTGACCGACGAACGAACCCAGCACGCCGCCAGCGGAGCTCGGGTAAGTGGCGACGGTGAAATGCAGGCTCGCAAGCCCGCAGCTCGTGATCAATGTGAGCACGAACCCGACGGTGCGGAACGCAACCGTCGCGCGCGAGGGCGCGTCCATCTTGCTGCGATCCTGGTACAGCAGCCAGCCGGTGAGACCGATCATGACCGGGAACAGAAACGCGGGCGCGCCGAACAGCATGATCAGCAAGCCCGACAAATGCGCGCCGAGCGGGCCGATGAAGTTGGAGATCGGTCCGGGCTCGCCGGTGGTGGCGAACGATGGATCGTTGCGGTCGTAGCTGGCGAGCGCTGCGAGCACGATCAGCGCCAGCGCGCCGAACACCCACAACGCACTTTCCCGCAGCGAGCGCACGACGGTCGCACCCAGCCGCATTCCGCCTCGAGCTTCAGCAGTGGTCGCCAAAGTCAATTCACCTCAAGTAAGTACACTAACTTTTTGATATTCAAACGAGATCAGCCGCGCATTGCAAGGGAAATCGCAGCCTTGTTTATCGCGCGCATCGACGCGATCTATTTGGCGGCACTCCACTCATTTACATACCATGCCGAACCGGTTCCGAAACTCGCGAGGAAGTATCCATACATGAGCGCTCCGCGTCACTGCCGACTCCTGATCCTGGGCTCCGGGCCCGCCGGTTACGCCGCCGCCGTCTACGCGGCGCGCGCCAACCGCAAGCCGGTCGTGCTCACGGGAATCGAAGAAGGCGGTCAGCTCATGACCACCGTCGAGGTCGACAACTGGCCGGGCGATCCGCACGGCCTCACCGGCCCCGGGCTCATGGAGCGAATGCGCAAGCACGCCGAGCGGTTCAATACCGAAGTCGTGAACGATCACGTCAACAAAGTCGATCTGTCGCAGCGACCGTTCTATCTCGAGGGCGACAGCGGCAAGTACACGTGCGATGCGCTCGTCATCGCAACCGGCGCCACAGCGAAATACCTGGGACTGGAATCCGAGCAGCATTATCGCGGCCGCGGCGTTTCGGCGTGCGCCACGTGCGACGGGTTCTTCTTCAAGAACCAGAAGGTCGCAGTGATCGGCGGCGGCAACACTGCCGTCGAAGAAGCGCTGTACCTGTCGAACATCGCATCGCACGTCACGCTCGTGCACCGGCGCGATACGCTGCGCGCGGAAAAGATCCTGCAGGATCACCTCTTCGAGAAGCAGCATGCAGGCAAGGTCGATCTGGTGTGGAACCACAACGTCGCGGAAGTGCTGGGTGACGACAACGGCGTGACCGGACTGTCGATCGCGCCGGTCGCGGGTGGCCCGCTGCGCAAGCTCGACCTCACCGGGGTATTCATCGCGGTGGGCCACGCGCCGAACACGCAACTCTTCGAAGGGCAGCTGGAAATGAAAGGCGGTTATCTGATCGTCAAGACCGGCCTGGGCGGCAACGCGACGCAGACGAGCGTGCCCGGCGTGTTCGCCGCGGGCGACGTCGCCGATCACGTCTACCGCCAGGCGATCACCTCCGCCGGCACCGGCTGCATGGCAGCGCTCGATGCGGACAAGTATCTGGACCAACTCGACGCCGCGTCCAAGCGCTGAAGTGACGCTGCGCATCGTCGATTCGATCGCGAGCGTTCCGGCGCAACAGTGGAATGCGCTGGAGACGGGTGGCAACCCATTCGTGCGTCACGAGTTCCTGCTCACGCTCGAACGCACGGGCTGCGTCGGCGGCGGTACCGGCTGGACGCCCTGCCATTTGCTGCTGCAAACCGCCAGCGGCGAAATCGAAGCTGCGCTGCCTCTCTACAGCAAGAGCGATTCGTGGGGTGAGTTCGTCTTCGATTGGAGCTGGGCGCGCGCTTACCAGCAGGCCGGCCTGAGCTATTACCCGAAGCTCATCAGCATGCCGCCGTTCACGCCGGCGACTGGCCCTCGCCTGCTCGCCAAGACACAAGACGCGCGCACCCGGCTGTCGGCCGCATTGATCGAATACGCGCGCGAACAGCGCGTTTCGTCTGCTCATCTTCTGTTCGTCACCGATGCGGATCGGGCCGCGCTCGGATCACACGACTATCTCTGGCGCAAGGATTGCCAGTTTCACTGGCACAACCGCGACTATCCGAGCTTCGATGCTTTCCTGGCGACGTTCCGCTCCGAAAAGCGCAAGAAAGCCCTGCGCGAGCGGCGGCGCGTGCAGGAGAACGGCATCAGCTTCCGCACGTTGCCCGGCGAGGAAATGGACGCGCGGCTGTGGGAAATCGTGTTCGGATTTTCCGCCGGCACGTTCGCCGTGCGTGGCCACGAGCATTACCTCAACGTGGACTTCTTCCGCGCGGTGTCTGCGGCGTTGCCTGGAGCCGTCGTGGTGAAGCTGGCCGAATTCGAGGGCACACCGATCGCGACTGCGATCTTCTTTCGCGGCGGCGACACGCTCTACGGCCGCTACTGGGGCGCTGCGGCGGAGTTTCACAGCCTGCATTTCGAGACGTGCTATTACCAGGGAATCGAGTACTGTATCGAGCAGGGCTTGCGGCGCTTCGAGCCGGGAACGCAGGGCGAGCACAAGGTGCCGCGCGGCTTCGAGCCGACGCAGACCTGGTCGGCGCACTGGATCGCGGATCCACGCTTCCGGCGCGCGATCGACAGCTATCTGGATCAGGAGCGGACCGCCGTGGACGAATACATGCGGCAGGTGCAGGAACACGTTCCGTTCAAGAGGGAGTCAGGCTGAAGCCTGACCCACGAGACATGCGCGGCTCGATCGTATGGCTCTCCGAACGCGACTCTCCCGACGCGTTTCCACCCGTCGATCGCGCGCTGCGTGAGCCCGATGGCCTGCTCGCGGCGGGCGGCGACCTGTCGCCGCCGCGTCTGCTCGCCGCATACCGCCGCGGCATCTTTCCCTGGTACTCGCGCGGCCAGCCCATCCTGTGGTGGTGCCCGGATCCGCGCGCGGTGCTGTTTCCCGGCGAGGTCCGCGTATCGCGAAGTCTCGCGAAATCAATGCGCAACCGCGGGTACGTGACGCGATTGAACACGGCGTTCCGCGACGTGATCCGCGCTTGCGGCAGCAGCGAGCTGCGGCCGGGCGGCACGTGGCTGTCGCCGGAAATGCGCGCTGCCTACCTCAAGCTCCACAGGCAGGGCTTCGCGCACTCCGTCGAGACCTGGCAGGGCGAGCGGCTGGTCGGCGGACTCTATGGCGTCGCGCTGGGCGCAGTGTTCTTCGGTGAGTCCATGTTCAGCCTCGAGCGCGACGCCTCGAAGGTCGCCCTCAAGCGGCTGTGCGACGAACTGATCGTCCGCGGCTTCCACATGATCGACTGCCAGATGGCGACGCCGCACCTGCTCAGCCTCGGCGCCCAGCTCATCCCCCGCCCGACCTTCATCGACATGCTGGCGGACCGCGTCGGTGACGCGGCTGCGGAACGTTGGTCGGATGCGACGCCGGCATCCGCTGACAGCGATTCCGCGACCTGACCGCCGCCCGCGCTGCGAAGGCGGGATGGCGCACCGCGCGTTCGTTGCATTGCCCCATCCCTTTATGCACAATTCGCGCGCTTTCCGGGCGGCGCCCCGGGTAATACTCAAAGAGTGCATGGCGAAAGAGGACGCAATTCAGATGGAAGGACGTGTGGTCGACACACTTCCGAACACGACCTTTCGCGTCCAGCTGACGAACGGTCACACGGTCATTGCGCACATCTCGGGAAAGATGCGGAAAAACTACATCCGCATCCTGACCGGCGATCAGGTGACGGTCGAGCTCACGCCGTACGACCTGACTAAGGGCCGCATCATCTACCGCGGCAGATAAGAGTCGGGCTGAAGCCCGACGTACAGCGACCTCAACTACCTTCGAGTAATGCCTGCTCGCTGTCGGCGCGAGCTTCCACTTTCAACGCATCGTCCGCGCCGAGCGTCACGAAGGCATGCCCGCCGCCGGCGAGACGACCGAACAGCAGTTCCTCCGCCAGCGGCCGCTTGATCGACTCCTGGATGACCCGCGCCATCGGGCGCGCGCCCATCTTCGGGTCGTAACCCTTGCGGGACAGCCATTCGCGTGCGGCATCGTCGACGTGCAGCTGCACGCCCTTCTGCTCCAGCTGCGCTTCGACTTCCACGAGCAGCTTGTCGACGACGCGCTGGATCGTGCGCGTATCCAGGCCGTTGAACTGAATGATGCCGTCCAGGCGGTTGCGGAACTCCGGCGAGAACAGCCGCTTGATCGCTTCCATGCCGTCGCTCGCATGATCCTGCTGCGTGAAGCCGATCGACGGGCGGTTCATTTCGAACGCACCGGCGTTCGTGGTCATGACGATGATGACGTGACGGAAGTCGGCCTTGCGGCCGTTGTTGTCCGTCAGCGTGCCGTGGTCCATGACCTGCAGCAGCAGATTGAAGACGTCCGGATGCGCCTTCTCGATTTCGTCCAGCAGCAGCACCGAGTGCGGATGCTTGTTGATCGCCTCGGTCAACAGGCCGCCCTGATCGAACCCGACGTAGCCCGGAGGCGCGCCGATCAGGCGCGACACGGTGTGCCGCTCCATGTATTCGGACATGTCGAAGCGGATCAGCTCGACGCCGAGCGCGATCGCCAGCTGCCGCGTGACCTCGGTCTTGCCGACGCCGGTCGGGCCGGCGAACAGGAAGGAGCCGACCGGACGGCGCTGATCGCCGAGCCCGGACCGGGACATCTTGATCGCCGCGGAGAGCGACTCGATTGCCGGGTCCTGGCCGTAGATGACCAGCTTCAGGTTGCGATCGAGGTTGCGCAGCGTGTCCTTGTCGTTGGTCGAGACGTTCTTCGGCGGAATGCGCGCGATGCGCGCTACGACGTCCTCGACCATCTGCGTCGTGACTATCTGTTCGCGCTCGCCTTCCGGCTTCAGCCGCAGACGCGCGCCCGCCTCGTCGATGACGTCGATGGCCTTGTCCGGCAGCTGCCGGTCGTTGATGTGCCGGGCAGCGAGCTCGGCCGCGGCGGTCAGCGCATCGTCCGCGTACTTGACGCCGTGATGCTCTTCGAAGCGCGTGCGCAGGCCCTTCAGGATCTCGATCGTCTCCTGGACCGACGGCTCGGTGATGTCGACCTTCTGGAAGCGCCGCGCGAGCGCGTGGTCCTTCTCGAAGATGCCGCGATACTCGGTATACGTCGTCGAGCCGATGCAGCGCAGCTCGCCGTTGGCGAGCGCCGGCTTGATCAGGTTCGAGGCGTCCATGACGCCGCCCGAGGCGGCGCCGGCGCCGATCACCGTGTGGATCTCGTCGATGAACAGGATCGAGCCGGGGTTCTTCTTCAGCTCGAGGAGCACGCCCTTCAGGCGCTTCTCGAAATCGCCGCGGTACTTCGTGCCGGCGATCAGCGCGCCCATGTCGAGCGCATAGACCGTGCTGTCGCTCAGCACTTCCGGGACCTTGTCCTCGACGATCATGCGCGCCAGGCCTTCGACCAGCGCGGTCTTGCCGACGCCGGCTTCGCCGACGTACAGCGGATTGTTCTTGCGACGGCGGCACAGGATCTCGACCGTGCGCTCGATCTCCAGGCGCCGGCCGATCAGCGGGTCGATCCGCCCTTCCATCGCCAGCTTGTTCAGGTTGGTCGTGAACTTCTCGAGCGCGGTGCCGCCGTCCGGCTCGCTACGCTCGCCCTCGGTGCCGGCCGCCGGCTCGTCGGGCTTGTCCGCACGGTCCTCGATCTTCGACAGGCCGTGGGAGATGTAGTTGACGACGTCGAGCCGCGCGACGTCCTGCATCGACAGCAGGTAGGCGGCGTGCGAGTGCTTCTCGCTGAAGATCGCGACCAGGACGTTCGCCGCGGTGACTTCCTTCTTGCCGCTCGACTGCACGTGGAACACGGCGCGCTGCAGGACACGCTGGAACCCCAGCGTCGGTTGCACCTCGCGATCGTCGTCGTCCTTGAGCCGCGGGGTGGTCTGGTCGATGAAATCCTTCAGGTCCTTGCGCAGGCGGGCGACATCGGCGCCACACGCCCGCAGAATTTCGCGCACCTTGGGCGTGTCCACGATGGCGAGCAGCAGGTGCTCCACCGTCATGAACTCGTGACGCGCCTCGCGCGCCGACTGGAACGCCTCGTTCAGACAGATTTCGAGTTCGCTGCTTAACACTTAACGTCTCACCCTTACGTCTCTTCCATCGTGCACAGGAGCGGGTGCTGATGCTGCCGCGCGTATGTCGTCACCTGCGCGACCTTGGTCTCGGCGATCTCGAATGTGAAGACGCCGCAGACGCCCTTGCCCCGGGTGTGCACCTCCAGCATAACGCGCGTCGCCGTCGTCCGATCCATGTTGAAGATGCGCTCCAGCACATCCACCACGAACTCCATGGGCGTGTAGTCGTCGTTCAGCAGGACGACCTGATAAAGCGGCGGTCGCTTGAGCTTCGGCTCGGCCTCTTCGGTAACGAGTTCGTGCTCACGCCGTGTGCTCTCTTCAGACATCAACGTCGACGCATGCTCAATTCGGACTCTTTATAGGGTGGAAATCCAGACAATACAAGGCAGCAGCCTTCGTAACGTGCGCTGCGTCGAGCATTGCGCAACTACAGCAGCCGCAGTGAGTTACGCACGAATCGCACGGCGAATTTACCCGGTCATGCGGCCGGCTTGCCTTAAGTTGCGGGCGCACCTGCGGACCCCGTGCAGGCCGCGCCGCACGTGTCGCATCCTGCAGTCAGCGCACCGTGTTTGGCGCCGCAACTTTCACCAATGAGAACAATCTCTTGTGACAGACTAACGCGACTCCTTATCATGGCGCGCCCGCAACCCGAAGCCATGGTCGTTGCGTTAATAGGCCCGTTCTACTGCATCAAGTCGGTCGTGCATCGCTAAATGTCGTTTTCAGCCAGCTTGCGTGAGTTTCAGACGCTGTCGGGACAGCAGTGGGTGGACCGCGCCACGCGGACCCTGCCGCAGGCGCTGACCGTGGTCCTGGTCGTCGCCATCGCCTGGCAGCTCGTTCAGCTGACCTGGCTGTTGCTGGAGCGTCGCGCGCCCGCCGACGCCGGCGACCTCGAGATGGCGCCGCCGCCCGCTACCGCGGCCCGCAAGGGCATCGACGTTCAGGCGATTGCGACAGCGCATCTGTTCGGCGAGCCGCAGGCCGAACAGTCAGCCCCGGAAGATGCGCAGCCCACGCAAATGAACCTGGTGCTGTCCGCGGTCTTCGCCGCGAACGATCCCACCAAGGGCCTGGCGGTGATCGGCGAGTCGCCCCAATCGGCGAAAGTCTTTGCAGTCGGCGCAACGGTCCGTCCCGGCACGCGCCTGCACTCCGTTTACCTGGATCGCGTCATCCTCGATCGCAACGGCCAGCTCGAGACGCTGTCGTTGCCGCGACCGAGCACTGCAGGCATCGCCATCACGCGTTCCGCCGCCACCCCGCCGCGGCCGGGCGGCAATCAATTCGCGGACAACCTCCGACGCATCGCGGAGACGAATCCGACGGCGTTCGCGGAAGTCGTGCGCCCGCAGCCGGTGTTCGCCAACGGCGTGCAGCGCGGCTATCGCGTCTACCCCGGCCGCAACCGGCAGCAGTTCGCGAAGCTCGGCCTGCAACCTGGCGACCTGGTGCTCTCGATCAACGGCACGCCGCTCGACGACCCGCAGCGGGGCATGGAGATCTTCAACACCATCGGTACTTCCGATCGCGTCTCGGTAACTGTCGAGCGCAACGGGCAATCTCAGGAGCTCATGCTCAACACCGCCCAGATCATGCTGCCGGATGCGAACTCGCCGCCGCCGGGCCGGGCCCAGCAGCGGCCGATCCCGACACCCTCGTTCACGCCCGAGCCGGAATAACTCTCAGGCCCCCGCCCAAGAAAGCAAGGACCGTCCATGACGATCTTCAAGAACAACCGCCACCGCGCGCGCCTGACTGCGTTCGCGGTCGCGTGCGCGCTGACCTGGGGAGCCGCGCCGGCGCAGCAGCCGGCGCAGGGTCAGCAGCAGACGACGATCACGCCGGCATTCCGCGACGCCGACCTCACGCAGATCATCGAGGCAGTCAGCCAGATCACGGGCAAGACATTCATCGTCGATCCGCGCGTGCGCGCTCAGGTAACGATCCTGTCCTCCACGCCGATGTCGCCGGAAGCTTTCTACGAGACGTTCCTGTCGATCCTGCAGGTGCACGGCTTCGTCGCGGTGCCGGCCGGCAACTCCATCAAGATCATTCCGGACGCCAACGCTCGTCAGGGGCCGGGCCAGGCAGATCTGCCGGAGCGGATCAACGGCGGCTCCGACGAATTCATCACGCAGGTCATCGGCGTGCGCAACGTGAGCGCCGCGCAACTCGTGCCGGTGCTGCGGCCGCTGATCCCGCAGTACGGCCACCTGGTCGCGTATCCGCCCTCGAACATGCTGATCATCTCGGACCGCGCCAGCAACGTCAGCCGCATGATGCGCATCATCCAGCGCATCGACCTGGGCGGCGACGAGGAAATCGACATCGTGCGGCTGGAGAATGCGAGCGCCGCCGATATCGTGCGCGTCGTCAATGCACTGAACCAGGGGCCGGGCCAGCAGGCGGAAGCAGCCGCAACGGGCGCCCGCCTGGTTGCGGACGACCGCACCAACAGCGTGCTGATCTCCGGCGAGAAAGCGCAACGTCTGCGGCTGAGGACGCTGGTCACTCACCTCGACACTCCGCTCGAGACCGGCGGCGACACGCGAGTGCGCTATCTGAACTACGCCGACGCCGAGCAGATCGCCGGCAAGCTGAAAGAGCAAATCACCGGCATCACGCAAGCTGCGCCGGGCGCGCCCGGTGCACAAGGCGGACCGCAGGCGGCAGCGGACCGCAGCACCACGATCTGGGCCGACAAGCAGACCAACGCGCTGGTCGTCACCGCACCGCCGAAGATCATGCGCTCGATCATGGGCGTCGTGGACAAGCTCGACATCCGCCGCCTGCAGGTGCTGGTCGAGGCAATCCTGGTCGAAGTGTCCGAGCGCAAGAGCGCCGAGCTCGGCGTGAACTGGGCGGTGGGCAATACCGACTCCGACAGCACCGTGCCGATCGGTACGTTCAACCAGAACGTCGGCGGCGCCAGCATCGGCAGCATCGCGGCTGCGATCTCCGACCCCGACAACATCGATCCCTCGCTCCTGCCCAGCGGCCTGACGCTCGGCGCCGGCCGTTTCCTCGATTCCGGTACGAATTTCGCGCTGCTGCTGCGCGCACTGCGCGGCGACAGCACCACCAACATCCTGCAGACGCCCTCGATCATCACGCTCGACAACGAAGAGGCGGAGATCAAGGTCGCGCAGGAGGTGCCGTTCCTGACCGGCTCGTTCAGCAACACCGGCGTGTCGAACCAGCAGGGCCAGGTAAACCCGTTCCAGACGATCCAGCGCGAGGAAGTGGGCACGATCCTCAAGATCACGCCGCAGATCAACGAGGGCGATGCGGTGATGCTCAAGATCGAGCAGGAAGACTCCAGCGTCGCGGCCGGCACGCAGGGCGCGGTCGACTTGGTCACCAACAAGCGCACCGTCACGACCACCGTGCTCGTCGACGACGGCGGCGTGGTCGTGCTCGGCGGCCTGATCACGGACACAGCGCTCGAGAACGAGAACCGCGTGCCGATCCTCGGCTCGATCCCGCTCATCGGCGAGCTGTTCAAGACTCGTTCCGGCAACAAGGAAAAGCGCAACCTGATGCTGTTCATCCGTCCGACGATCATCCGCGACGGCGCCCAGGCAGCGATCGAGACGAACGCGAAGTACAACGTGGTGCGCAACCAGCAGCTGAACCGTCGCAGGGGCAAGGTCACGCTTCTTCCCGGCGAGCGCCAGCCGCTGTTGCCGCCGATCGAAGAGCTGTCGAAGTATGCGGATCCGACGGCAGGTGCCAAGGCGCCCGAGCCTGGAACGGATCCGACCAAGCCGCTGGAGACTGCGCCGCTCCGGGAAACTCCCCAGCCGGAGCAGCCGCCGCCGCAAGAGCAGCAGCAGTCGCAGCCTCAGCAACAGTAGGCATCGTTCGCGAGACGGAGGTCGTATGAGCGCGCAACCAGAATCTGCTTCGGCCGCCGCGCCCGCTGCGCGCCCCATCCAGACGTTGTCGTTCGCGTTCTGCAAACGTCACGGTGTGCTCATCCAGAAGATCGGCGATCAGTTCGCCGAAGCGGTTTATCGCGTCGGTGCGCAGCCCGCTGCTATCCACGAAGTGCGCCGCGTGCTCGGCATGCCGCTGCAGCTACGACGCGTCGACAGCGAAGCCTTCGATCAGCTGCTGCGAACGCAGTACGAGGGCGGCACGAGCGTCGCGATGCAGATGGTCGGCGGCATGGAAGACGACACCGATCTCGCCCACCTGGCGCAGGATCTGCCGGAACCCTCCGACCTGCTCGAAAGCGACGACCAGGCGCCGATCATCAAGCTGATCAACGCGATCCTCACCCAGGCGGTGAAGGACAACGCGTCCGACATTCACATCGAGCCGTTCGAGAACCGCCTCGTCGTGCGCTTCCGCATCGACGGCGTGCTGCGCGAAGTGCTGCAGTCGAAGCGCGCAGTCGCGCCGCTCGTCGTCTCGCGCATCAAGGTCATGTCGAAGCTCGACATCGCCGAGAAGCGCCTGCCGCAGGACGGCCGCATCTCGCTGCGCGTCGCCGGCCGCGCGGTCGACGTGCGCGTGTCGACGATTCCGGCAGGCCATGGCGAGCGCGTGGTGCTGCGTCTGCTCGACAAGCAGGCCGGCCGCCTCGAGCTGAATTCGCTCGGCATGGATCCGCGCACGCAGAAGCAGATGGATGAGCTGATCCACAAGCCGCACGGAATCCTGCTGGTCACGGGCCCGACCGGCTCGGGCAAGACCACGACGCTGTACGCGTCGCTCGAGCGCATCAACGACAACACGCGCAACATCATGACGGTCGAGGACCCCATCGAGTACTACATCGACGGCATCGGCCAGACCCAGGTCAACACCAAGGTCGAGATGACCTTCGCGCGCGGCCTGCGCGCGATCCTGCGCCAGGATCCGGACGTGGTGATGGTCGGCGAAATCCGCGACCTGGAAACCGCGCACATCGCCGTTCAGGCATCGCTGACCGGACATCTCGTGCTCTCGACCTTGCACACCAACACGGCAGTCGGTGCACTCACCCGCCTGCGCGACATGGGTGTGGAGCCCTTCCTGCTCTCCTCGAGCCTGGTCGGCGTTCTCGCCCAGCGCCTGGTGCGCGTACTGAACCCGGACACCAAGGAAGCCTATGTCGCCGGCGAATACGAACGCCGTCTGCTCAACCTGCCGGCTACGGCAGCGTCCCCGACGCTTTATCGACCCGGCTCCGACACCAACCAGGGCTTCAAGGGCCGCACCGGCATCTACGAGCTGGTGATGGTCGACGACGCCATGCGTACGATGATTCACGACGGGGCGAGCGAGCAGGATCTGGAGAAGCACGCCCGCACCATGACCCACAGCATCCGCGACGACGGACGTGCGAAGATTCTCGCGGGCACCACGACGATCGAAGAAGTGCTGCGCGTGACGCGCGAGGACTAGTCAGCCATTGGGCGCATTCGAATACACAGCGGTCGATGCGACCGGGCGAGAGCGCAAAGGCGTTCTCGAAGGCGACACTGCCCGGGCGGTGCGGCAGATGCTCCGCGACCAGAGCCTGCTACCGCTCGCAGTCAACGAGGTGCTGCTGACCGAAAACCGGCGCGAGCGCAAGCAATTCTCGCTGCGTCGTGGCATCTCCGCCGCAGATCTCTCGCTCCTGACGCGTCAGATCGCGACGCTGGTCCGCTCAGGCTTGCCGCTGGAAGAATCGTTGCTGGCGGTCTCGGAGCAGACCGAGCGGCCACGCATCCGCAGTATCATCATGGGTGTGCGAGCGAAAGTGATGGAAGGCCATGCACTCGCGGACGGCCTGGGGGATTTCCCGGCCGTGTTCCCCGAACTGTATCGGGCAACTGTCTCCGCCGGCGAGCAGTCGGGACACCTCGACACCGTGCTGGAACGCCTTGCCGACTACACCGAGAGCCGCGAGCAGCTGCGCAGCCGCACGCTGACCGCGATGCTGTATCCGGTGCTGCTGTTCATCGTTTGCGTCTCGATCGTCGCCATGCTGCTGACGTTCGTGGTGCCGAAGATCGTCAAGCAGTTCGAGAATTCGAAGGCCGAGCTGCCGTTCCTCACGCAGGTGCTGATCGCGTTCTCCGACTTCCTGCGCAACTGGGGCCTGCTGCTCCTGGCCGTTCTCATTCTCGGGTCCATTGGCTTCGTCCGCTGGCTGCGCGACCCCGCGGCGCGACGTCGCTTCGACACCTTCCTGCTGCGGCTGCCGCTGATTGGCAAAGTGGTCCGCGGCAACAATACGGCGCGCTTTGCGCGCACGTTCTCCACGCTGACCTCCAGCGCGGTGCCGGTGCTGGAAGCCATGCGCATCTCTGGCGAGGTCGTCACGAATCTGCCGATGCGGGATGCGGTGCAGGCCGCCGCCGCGCGCGTGCGCGAGGGCGCGCCGATCGGCCGTTCGCTCGGCGCCTCGAAGCTGTTTCCGCCGATGATGATCCACCTGATCTCGTCGGGCGAAAGCAGCGGCGACATCGAGACCATGCTGGACCGCGCGGCGACCAACCAGGAGCGCGAGATGGATTCCATCCTCGGCGCCGTGGTCGGCCTGCTCGGGCCGTTGATGATTCTCGTGATGGGCGGGCTCGTGCTGCTGATCGTGCTCGCGATGCTGCTGCCGATTTTCCAGCTCAATCAACTCATTGCCTGACGCGCGCGCGCGTTGCCCAAAAGTCGCTATTGCGGGACGGCACGCGACCTCTTATATAGTCGCCAACTCCACGAGACCTGCGCAACCGAACGCGCTACTGCCTTCTGCGATGAGCGAGAAGCCGGAATCCGAAGAGTTCGAAGATGAGGAAGACGATGGCGCCGCCGTCGACTCCGACGACCTCGACGTCGATCACCTCATGGCCGACCTCGACAAACGCAAGAAAACCGTCGTGAAAGTCGGTGAGCCTGCGTGGCGGCGCCTGGAGCGCATCCGCGAGGAGCGCCAGACCGCAGAGCAGTTGTCGGATTTCGACGACTACGAGATCGGCGACGGCGAGCTGAAACCGAAACGTAACAAGTGAGCGGCAGGTAGCCGGAACTCCGCGAAAAGCGCGCCCGTTGCTCGGGCATGCGCGCCGCCAGCAAGCCACGCCCCTCCAGGTCGCTCGCCGTCGTGCGCGAGCAGGCGGCCCACTGTCGCGACTGTCCCCTGTGGAAGAACGCCACGCAGACCGTGTTCGGTGTCGGACGTGAGTCCGCGAACGTCATGTTCGTCGGCGAGCAGCCCGGCGATCAGGAAGACCTCGCCGGCAAACCCTTCGTCGGCCCGGCCGGCCGGCTCCTCGATCGTGCGCTGACCGACGCAGCGATCGACCGCAAGGCGACCTACGTCACCAATGCAGTCAAGCACTTCAAGTGGGAGCCACGCGGCAAGCGACGCATCCACAAGAAGCCGAGCGAGCTGGAAATCAATGCCTGTCACCAATGGCTCGAGCGCGAGCTCGCAGTGGTGCAGCCCGATCTGATCGTCGCCCTCGGCGCGACCGCTGCCCGCGCGATCTTCGGGCGCGCGACCGCGATCGAAAAGAATCGCGGCCGGGTCATTCCGGCCGCGCAAGCGAAGCTGGGCATCGATGCAGACGTGCTCGTTACCGTGCATCCCTCGTTCCTGCTGCGCGTGCCGGACGAGGACCGCGATGCAGCCTACGAGCGCTTCGTCGCCGATCTGAAGCTCATCCGCCCATACGCGTCATAGCTGCATCTCCTTCGATGCCCAGGTGCTGACGCTGCCTGCGTGCAGTACTGCGTACACGGCATCGCGCAGCTCGTTCGCTTCGGCCGAGGTCAGAGTGCGATCCAGATCGCGGATGACCAGGCGTACCAACACGTTCTTCTGACCGGGTGCAATGCCCAGACGCCTGCGCGCAGCGAGCGACAGCTCGAGATACGAAGTCTCGGACAGCACTTCGACGGACTCGATGCCGCCGCTCGCAGCCGCGAGACTGGAGCGCACGCGATCACCTAGTTCCTCGGCACTCGCCTCCTCCGCCACCGCGACCGAAAGGTCGCGATAGATGGGCGGTTGCGAAGACACCGCGCGATACGGCTGCAGGTCGAGCATCTGCGACTCGATTCGCGGGTCCGTGGAGCGCAGCGCACGAATGTCGTCGATGCCTTTACGCAGCATGAGCATGCGGTCCAGACCGATGCCCATGGCCAGACCCGACGTGAGGCCCGCTGCGGCGAGCAAATCCGGGTGCGCGCGGCCGCATTCGAGAATTTCGACCCACCGTCCCTGCACCTTGCCGTAGACCTCGAGACCGTCGAGCGTGTACGGATGCACTGCTGGGTCCAGCCGTAGCGGCACGCCAGGAAGCATCGCGCCGGCAACGGTCTCGATCATCGCGATCAGATCGTCGCGCGTCAGCGGCCGTTGCGCGATCCGCCACAGGTCGAGCTGATGCGGCTCGCCGACGTGCAGTCGGTCGATCGCATCGCGCCGATAAGTGAGGCCGGGGCACGCGAGCAGCACATCCTCGTAGCGCGCCGGCGCAATCATGCGCAGCGCGCGAGGAATCATCGCCGACGTCTGCGTACGCAGGAGCAGCTCCGGAGTCAGATAGCGCGTGTAACGGGCGTCGCGGGATGCGCCGTCCGGCGGATAGCCGAGATCATCGTAATTGTCGGCAGACGGGACGACGGGCGGCGCGCGATACACGACGACCGGGCAGTTCCACGCCGTGCGCAAGGCATCCAGCGCCTGTTGCACGAGAAGTTGCATCGCATGCGGGCCGAGCGCCGCGTCGGTCAGGTCGCGCAGCGCCAGCAGGCGGCCGTATGCCTGCGAATCGAGAAGTTGCGTAGCCATTTCACACCTATGAAGTTCGGGTCAGGGCGCCGCGCGAGCGCGGCGGACGCAGGCGAACCCCGGACCGGTTCAGGCGGATAAGGACTGCGCGAAATGGACGAAAGAAACGGTTGAGTTGCTAGCGCACGATCGCGACGCCCGACGCCTGGAACAGGCCGGGGCCGGTAAATCGAAAAGCGAACAGGTGTGTGCGCGCAGAAGACATGACCCGAATCTAGCGTCAGGCCGGCCGAAAGTCGAGGCGGCTCACGGAGGGCACGCAGAAGATGTCGATTGGAGTCGAGCGCCCGCGTAATACCAGGGCGGGCAG
Organism: uncultured Gammaproteobacteria bacterium; assembly: GCA_963838635.1. Classification (GTDB taxonomy): domain Bacteria; phylum Pseudomonadota; class Gammaproteobacteria; order Steroidobacterales; family Steroidobacteraceae; genus Steroidobacter. The sequence continues at coordinate 48,532 of CAWISC010000077.1, forward strand.
CGGCAATGCGCCGATGCTCACGCCGTGCTCGTCCAGGGAATGCTTCACGGCATCGGAGAACAGCATCTCCCCTGCCCGCGCCCGCTGACCGAGCCGCGAAGCCACGTTCACGGTGTCGCCGATGATCGTGTAGTTCATGTACGCGGCCGAGCCCACGTTGCCCGCGATGACCTCGCCGACATTGATGCCGATGCCCAGCCCGGTCTCGACTCCAAAGCGCTCGCGCCATTGCTCGGCGAGCAGCGCGAAGTTGTCGAGCATGCGGCGCGCCGCCGCGATGGCGCGGGCGCTGCCGTCCGCCTGCTCGATCGGAACGCCGAAGCCGACCATGAGACCGTCGCCCGCCATGTTGAAGACGGTGCCGTCGTATTCGAACGTGATATCGGTCAGCAGCGCGAAGAACTCGTTCAGCAGCGTGACGACCTCGCCCGGGTTCAGCTTTTCCGAAATCGCGGTGAAGCCACGCATGTCCGCGAACATGACCGCGGCGCGGGTGCGTACCTGCGTCTGCGCGAACGTGAAGTCGCGCAGCTGCGGATCGGCGAGGATCTTGTCGGCGAGCTTCGGCGAGATGTAGCGGCGGAACGCGGCCCGGATCAGCTCGCGCTGTTGCACCTCCTGCGACAACTGTTCGGCTGCGAGTTGCCGTCGTGCGGCGCTCACGCGCAGCAGCGCATGGGCTCGCACCAGGAACTCCTCGCGTCGGACCGTGTACGTCAGAAAGTCGTCGACGCCCGCTTCGAACGCAACCAGACGCTGCTTCGCCGACTTCGCAATGGCGAGCAGCGGCAGCAACACGGTCACGGGATTCGCTTTGAGAAGGCCGCAGACCATGACGAGCGTCTGGGGATCGCGCTCCGCATCGATGACGAACAGGTCCGGCGCGCGCCGCGCGACACTCGCGACCAGCTGCTCCGGGCCGACGACATCGTCGATGACGATGTCGGAGCCGTCGATGAGGCGCGCGAGCAGATTTCGGCTCGCGGCGCCCGCGCCGATCACCAGCGTGCGAAACGTGGCGGACATCCCCAAACAACCCCACTAGCCCAATGCACCGACCGGCCCGCGGACCGGCCGGCTTGTTCTTAATTCTTGACGAGCCCTGCGACGAACTCCTGTACCGGCAGCTGCTCGAGACGCGCACGGTCCGCGAACAGCGCCTTGATCGATTCCGTCTGCTTCGGCGCGAAGTGCGCGGCCACCGAGGCCTCGAACTTCCTGACCAGCACCGGCATGCCCTCCGCGCGGCGCTTGCGATGACCGATGGGAAAGTCCACGGCGATCCGCGGCGTCGAGCTGCCGTCGCGGAAGAATACCTGCACGGCGTTGCCGATGAACCGCTTGTCGGCTGCGTAGTATTCCTGGGTGAACTGAGTGTTCTCGCGAACCTGCATCACGCTGCGCAGCCGATCGACGCGCGGATCGTTCGCAATGCTGTCTTCGTAGTCTGCTGCAGTGAGTCGGCCGAAGATCAGCGGGATCGCCACCATGTACTGGATGCAGTGATCGCGATCCGCGGGGTTCGCGAGCTTGCCGGTCTTGTCGATGATCCGCACGCCCGGCTCCTGCGTCTCGATCACGATCCGCTCGATCTGGTCGATGCGGCTCGCAACCTGCGGGTGCAGCGTCATGGCTGCCTCGACCGCTGTCTGCGCATGGAACTCTGCCGGGTAGGAGATCTTGAACAGCACGTTCTCCATCACGTAGCTGCCGAGGCCCTGCGGGTACGACAGCGCCTTGCCTTTGAAGAGCACGTCCTGGAAGCCCCAGGTCTTCGCGGACAGTGCCGACGGATAACCCATCTCGCCGGTGAGAGCGATCAGCGCGTGGCGCACAGCGCGACTCGTGGCGTCGCCTGCGGCCCAGCTCTTACGCGAACCGGTGTTCGGCGCGTGACGATAGGTACGCAGCGCACCGCCGTCGATCCATGCATTCGACACGGCGTTGATGACCTGATCGCGCGTGCCGCCGAGCATCGCGGCGGCGACCGCTGTCGAAGCAATGCGCACGAGCAGCACGTGATCGAGGCCGACGCGATTGAAGCTGTTCTCCAGTGCAGTGACGCCCTGGATCTCGTGCGCCTTGATCATCGCCGTCAGCACATCGCGAACCACCAGCCCCTTCTTGCCCTGCGCAGCACTGCGGCGCGAGAGATAGTCCGCGACGCCAAGGATTGCTCCCAGGTTGTCGGAAGGATGGCCCCACTCCGCCGCGAGCCAGGTGTCATTGAAATCGAGCCAGCGGATCATCGTGCCGATGTTGAAAGCGGCCTGCACCGGATCGAGCTCGTATGAAGTACCCGGCACGCGTGCGCCGCCGGGCAGCGTTGCGCCTGGAACCACCGGCCCCATCAACTTGGTACACGCCGGGTACTGCAGCGCCTGGAAGCCGCAGGCAAGCGTATCCATGAGGCAGTAGTACGCGGTCTCGTAGGCGGAGTTGCTGTCGACGCGGTAGGACAGCGCGTAATCGGCGATATCGGTGAGAACTTTGTCGGGGGCGGGTCGTTCGGCGGACTTGTAATCGTGGGTCGACATGCTTACGTCAAATCCTCTCGTTTCACTTTCTCTCGTCGAGCGGCGCGAACTTCAGGTTCTCGGGCCCGATGTAATTGGCGCTCGGCCGGATGATCTTGCCGTCGATGCGCTGCTCGATCACGTGGGCGGCCCAGCCGGTCGTGCGCGCGATGACGAACAGCGGCGTGAACATCGCCGTCGGCACGCCCATCAGGTAATAGGACACGGCCGAGTACCAGTCGAGGTTCGGGAACATGTTCTTCGCCTGCTTCATCACGGCTTCCAGGCGCTCGGCGATCGCAAACATCTTCGTGTCGCCGCCGCCTTCCGCGAGCCGGCGCGCGACGCCTTTGATGACCTCGTTGCGCGGATCGGAAATCGTGTACACCGGGATGGCCGAAGCCGATGATCACTTCCTTGTTCGCGACGCGAGCGCGGATGTCCTGCTCCGCCTGGTCGGGCGTTTCGTAGCGCTGCTGGATTTCGAACGAGACCTCGTTGGCGCCGCCGTGCTTGGGACCGCGCAACGCGCCGATGGCTCCCGCAATCGCCGAGTACATATCGGCGCCGGTGCCGGCAATGACGCGCGCCGCAAACGTCGAAGCATTGAACTCGTGCTCGGCGTAGAGGATGAGCGACGTGTGCATTGCGTGCACCCAATCGCGGTCGGGCCGCTCGCCGTGCAGCAGGTGCAGGAAGTGGCCGCCGATCGAATCGTCCTCGCTCTCGACGTCGATGCGCTTGCCGGCGTGGCTGTAGTGATACCAATAAACCAGCATCGAGCCGAGGCTCGCGATGAGCCGGTCCGCGATGTCGCGCGCACCGGCGGCGCTGTGATCGTCCTTCTCGGGGAGCACGCAACCGAGCACCGAAACGGCGGAACGCATCACGTCCATCGGATGGCTGGCCGCCGGGAGTTGTTCGAGTACGGCACGCACGGCAGCCGGTAACGTGCGCAGCCGCACCAGCTTCGCCTTGTAGGCCGCCAGCTCGGCGTGGTTCGGCAGCTTGCCGTGAATCAGCAGGTACGCGATCTCCTCGAACTCGCAGCTCGATGCGACGTCGAGGATGTCGTAACCGCGGTAATGCAGATCGTTGCCGGTACGCCCGACCGTGCACAGCGCAGTGTTGCCCGCGACTACGCCGGACAGCGCGACCGACTTCTTCGGCTTGAAGCCGGGAGTTGCTTCGCTCATGACTGAGGTTGCCTTCCGAACAGGTCGTCGAGCTTGCGCTCGTATTCGTGATAGCCGAGCACTTCGTACAACTCGGCGCGGGTCTGCATGGTCTCGATCGCGGCCCGTCTGGCTGCCCTGCGAGCGGATCGTCCCGTAGACCTTTTCCGCCGCGCGGCTCATCGCGCGGAACGCCGACAGCGGATAGAGCACGAGACCGACGCCGACCGATGCGAGCTCGGTGACGGTGAATAACGGCGTCTTGCCGAACTCGGTGATGTTCGCGAGCACCGGGACTTTGACGGCGGCGGTGAACTGGCGGTACTCGTCGAGCGTCGCCAGCGCTTCCGCGAAAATCATATCGGCGCCGGCCGCGACGTAACGCTGGGCGCGTTCGATTGCGGCGGCCTGCCCTTCCACGGCGTGCGCGTCGGTGCGCGCCATGATCACGAAGGAATCGTCGCCGCGGCCGTCGACGGCTGCCTTGATGCGGTCGACCATCTCATCGAGACCGACCAGTGCCTTGCCCGGACGATGGCCGCAGCGCTTCGCCTGAACCTGGTCCTCGAGGTGCATGCCGCCCGCGCCCGCGCGGCTCAGCTCCTGGGTCGTGCGCGCGATGTTGAAAGCCGCGCCCCAACCTGTGTCGGCATCGACGAGCAGCGGCAGCTCGGTCGCGCCGGCGATACGTCGGACGTCTTCGCAGACGTCGTTGAGACTGGTGATGCCGAGATCGGGAAGTCCGAAGGAAGCATTCGCGACGCCGGCACCCGACAGGTACAAGGCGCGAAATCCGGCACGCTGCGCCAACAGGGCGCTGTAGGCGTTGATTGCACCGACGACCTGCAGCGGTCGCTCTTCTGCTACGGCTGCCCGCAGCCGGGCGCCAGCCGAAATTGTCATTCGCTCTCCGTAGAAACCTCGCGGGGACGGCGGCGCATCGTAAACGAAAACGGGCCTGACGGCACTGCCGTCAAGCCCGTGTCGGTCCGCTGCGGAGCGTTGCCTTAGGTCGTTGCGACCTGAATGCGGCGCGGCTGCGCTTTCGGCTGCTTCGGAATCGTCACTTCGACGATGCCGTTGCGACCGGTCGCATGCACGCCCGCTGCATCGACAGTGTCAGGCAACGTAAAGCGCCGATGGAAGCGGCCGTGCGGGCGCTCCACGCGGGTGCGCTGCACGTCCTTGCCAGAGGCGTCCTTGGCACGCTCGCCGCTGAGGGTGAGCAGGCCATTGTCGAGTGTGATCTCGACTGCCTCGAGCTCGACGCCAGGAACATCCAGCTTCAGCACGAAGCGGTCCGCGTACTCCTCAATGTCCGCCTGCGGAATCCAGTCGGCGGTCGCTGCCGAAGTTGCCGCGTCGCGGTCGACCTCTGCGTCGAACAGGCGGTTGATCTGCCCGTGCAGCTGATTGAGTACGCTCCAGGGCTCGTAGCGAATGAGTGTCATGGTCGAATCTCCATAGTGACTGCGGGTGACAGAAGTTCGATGAGCCGATACATAGGGCGGGCAGATTTGATTTCAAGGCGCCTGTACCCATGGGTAGACTGGCACCAAGATGCCTGCCCTGCGCCGCGCCCTGCTCCTGCTAGCGATATCCCTACTGATGTCCGGGGCGGCGACGGCAGCCGCCGCGCCCCGCTACTACGACGCTATATATCGCGCGCACTTTCGTCCGGACTCCGGCGTCGTCGAAATGGAGATCGCGCTCAGCGGCGATCGCCTGCCCAGCCGCGTCGTGCTGCACGTCGATCCGCGCCGGCACCAGAAATTCACGTCCACCGATCCGCTGCAGATCGAGCCGTCGCATGTGACGTGGCAGCCGCGCGGCCGCGCGTCGCGCTTGCGCTACCAGTTCGTCGTCGATCACGAACGCTCGCCGAAACGCTACGACTCGCGCATGACCGACGACTGGGCGATCTTCCGTGCCGAAAAGATGGTGCCGCGCGCGAGCGTCACAGCGCGCCGCAGCCTGCATTCGCGAGCCACGCTGGAATTCGAGCTGCCGCAGGGCTGGTCGGTCGCGACGCCTTATGGCTCTGTCGGCGATCTGCGATACACCATCGACGATCCGACGCGTCGTTTCGATCAGCCCGAGGGCTGGATGCTGGCGGGCAAGATCGGCAGTCGCAACGACAAGATCGGCAATGTGCGCGTGGTGGTCGCAGCACCGTCTGGCGACAACGCGCGGCGCCAGGACACGTTGGCGTTTCTGAAGTTCACGCTGCCGCGCCTGGAGGAAGTCTTTCCGCAGTTGCCGCCGCGGCTGTTGATCGTTTCTGCCGGCGACCCGATGTGGCGCGGCGGCCTGTCCGGACCAGCGTCGATGTTCCTGCACTCGGACCGTCCGCTGATCAGCGAGAACCGCACCAGCACGCTGCTGCACGAGCTCGCACACATCGCGCTCGGCATTCGCGGCGACGAGGAAAGCGATTGGATCGTCGAAGGGTTCGCGGAGCTCTACTCGCTGGAAGCGCTGCGGCGGTCCGGCGGCATCAGCGAGCAACGCTACAAGCAGGCGCTGAAGCACCAGTCGCAGTGGGCGAAGCGCTCGCAGACGTTATTCGGCTCGCATTCGAACGGGCCGACGACTGCGCGCGCCGTGCTTGCACTGCGCGCGGCCGACGCGGAGATTCGCAGCGTTACCGCCGGCAAGGCGAGCCTCGACGATGTGGCGCGCAAGCTTGCGAGTGAACGTGGCACGGTAAGCCTGGTGCGACTGCAGAAGGCGGCGCAGGAAGTAGCGGGACGTCCACTGCGCTCGCTGGAACGGGACCAGCTCTCTAAGCCGGCCTCTGCGCCGACTCCTGCACGAGCCGGGTGATCTGCATCGCCGTTTCGAGCGCGCGCAGCCCGTCTTCGCCGCTGACCACCGGTGCAGTTCCGTCGCGCACCGAACCCAGGAAGGCCTCGATTTCGGCGAGCAGCGCATCGCCCTGCTCGAACGAGTCCTCTTCGATCGACACCTGCGCGGGCGACTCCACCGGCGCCGCATCCTTCTTGCGGATCACCGTCAGGATCTTCTGTTGCAGATCTATCGACAGGTAGGCGTCGTCCTGGAAGATGCGCAGCTTGCGCTCCTGCTTCATGCTGATCCGGCTGGCCGTGGTGTTGGCGACGCAGCCGCCGTGAAAGCGGATACGTGCGTTGACGATGTCGATCTCGCTGGAGAACACACTCGCACCGACGGCATCGATGCTCTCGATCGGCGCGCCGACCAGCTCCTGAATGAGGTCGATGTCGTGGATCATGAGATCGAGCACGACGCTCACGTCGGTGCCGCGCAGCTTGAACGGCGCGAGCCGGTGCGACTCGACGAAGCGCAGCTGCTTCAAGCGGCCGGCCGCGGCCAGAATCGCCGGATTGAAACGTTCGAGGTGGCCGACCTGCAACGTGCGGTTGTGGGCACGCGCGACATCGATGAGCTCGCGCGCCTCGGCAACGCTCGTCGCGATGGGCTTTTCGACGAGCACGTGAATGCCGTGCCCGAGCAGCGCGCAGCCGATCGGATGATGCAGTGGAGTCGGCACCGCGAGACTGACTGCGTCGACCTGGTCGAGGATCTCGCGATAGTCGCCGACTCCCGGGACGCCGAGCTCCGCACCGACTCGCGCCGCGGCCGCGGCATCCGCATCGACGACCGCGACGAGTCGCGACTGCGGGAGCTGTGCGTACTTCTGCGCGTGAAAGCGTCCGAGATAGCCCACGCCGATCACGGCCGTGCGAGTTGGAGCTCGTGCGTCAGACGCGGCAGTCATCGTGGTCCCGGATCCCGTGTTGCAAAGGCGGCGATGATATCCTCAATTCATGGATCGACCCGATGCTGAACCGGCCACGTCCCCCGCGGATGGCGCCGGCAACCGCTACCGACGCCGCGCGCGTTTCGAAGTGATCTTCACGAGCATCTGGCTCGCTGTCGGGCTATTCGTGCTGCCCGCGACGATCTTCATCGTCGGCGGAGCGCTGCTCGGACCGTACGGCGACAACAGCGGCCTCGGCCGATTTTACGGCGACTTTTTCGGCGATCTCGCCGAGCCGTCGGTGCGTGCGTGGGCAATCGCGCTCGGACCGCTGACCCTCATCTCGCTGCTGCGGCTCGTGTTTGCCGGGGCCGGCCGCGATTCGCAGGAACCGCAAGCTGAACCGGATCGACCCGCCACCTCCCGGCGCGCGGCCGAAGAAGTCCGTCGCGTCGAGCCCCGCGTCAGCGCCGAGTGACCTGCGCAGCAGGCCGCGCTGGGATCACGACCCGCGCGTAGGGAATGTGACCTCTCTCACAATTCAATCGATTGGGGATTTCCCCGCACCCGCGCGCGTGTAATCCTGCGGCTCACAAGAAGAAAAGATCCTGTTGATTTGGTTGTGATTCGGGAAGCAAGGCATATGTGGTTCGCCAAGTGGTTTGGCGGGCGTAACGAGCTTGAGGACAACGACGAGCCGGCGCGCTTCATAGCGCCTCCGACTCGTTCGACGCAGCAGTCCAGCACGACGATCGTCCGCGCGAGAAAACCGGGAAGCCTCAAAGGCTTCGATCCGTACAACAGCGGCGCGTTCGAGCAACGCAACGCCTGGGCAAAGGTCAGCAAGCGCTGACAGCCGACGCGCGCTGGTCAGCGCGCTTTGCTCCCCGAGCGCAATTCCGAGCGCTTTTTGGGGGTTTCCCCCATGTCCCTAACGTCAGCGCGGCCAGTAAATAGCCGCTATGCCCCCCACGACCAGCCACATGGCTGCGTGCGCCGCCCAGCGCCACGGCCTGCCCTTCAGCATTCCCAGCAGACTGGCGCCGGAAACCGCGGCAAGCACGGCGAACAGCAGCGCTGCTGCGAACCAGGACAGGAAATTCCGCGCGCATCTGCGGATACTGCCCCTGCAGGATCAGGAAGATGACCAGGACGCCGCCCAGGCCGAACGTGATGGCGGCCGCCGAGCCGAAGACGATTGCGTTCAGGACAGCGAGCGGACGCATGGCCGGCTCCGGCAGAACCGCGGCGCAGACCCGCCTCCAGCCATGCGGCCGCGGCGTACTTGATCGAAGCGCAGGGTGTCTCTAGCCTTGCCCATAGAACGGTTCGACGTGAATTCGGGAACCCGCCGGCTCGCACCGAGATCTGTATATCGATGCCTCCGGTCCGCTGAAGATGAGGATGTGAACAAGTGTATCAGTCGCCGCCTGCCCGAACCCGCCCGCGCGCCCGCCCGCTCCCGCCGCACGACGCTGTTGTTCAGCCTGCCGGCCCTGCTGGTGGTCTGCGGTCTGCTCGCCGGTACGGCGCAGGCGCCAGTCGCCAAAGCTGTCGCGACTGCGGATTCACAGGACCTCTCGCCGACCGAGCGCCAGCGCCGCGTCAGCAAGCTCGTCAGCAACGTCATCGAGCGCTCGCACTACCGCCAGTCGCCGATCAACGATCCGGTCTCCGCGCTGGTGCTGGACCGCTTCATCGAGCAGCTGGACGGCGGGCGCAGCTACTTCCTCGGCAGCGACATCGCCGAGTTCGAGCACTTCCGTTATCAGCTGGACGACGCCGTCGTCGCCGGGCAGCTCGAGCCGGTGTTCACGATGTTCAACCGCTTCCAGATCCGCAACCGCGAGCGGGTCACCTACGCCTTGCAGCTGCTGAAGACGGAGCCGGATTACACCGTCGATGAATCCTTCGAGTTCGATCGCGCCAAGGCGCCGTGGGCCAAGACGCCGCGAGGAACTGAACGAGATCTGGCGCAAGCGCGTCAAGAACGATGCGCTGTCGCTGATGCTCACCGAGAAGACCTGGCCGGAAGCGCGCGACATCCTGCAGAAGCGCTACGAGCGGGTTCTCAAGCGCACCGAGCAGGTCACGAGCGACGACATCTTCGAAGTGTTCATGAACGCGTTCGCGCACGTGTTCGATCCGCACTCCAGCTACTTCTCGCCGCGCAATTCCGAGGAGTACCGCATCCAGATGAGCCTGTCGTACGAGGGCATCGGCGCTTCGCTGCAGCTCGTCGACGACTACGTCACCGTGCTGAACATCCTGCCGGGCGGCGCGGCGGCCGTGGACGGCTCGCTCAACGCCAATGACCGCATCCTCGCGGTCGGCGAAGGCAAGTCCGGGAAATTCGTCGACGTGGTCGGCTGGCGACTCGACGATGTGGTGCAGATCATTCGCGGCAAGGTCGGCACGACCGTTCGTCTGCAGGTACTGCCCGCCGGTGCGACGCCAGGCTCGCAGGAGAAGGAGCTGGCGCTCACGCGCAGCAAGGTCACGCTCGAGGCGCAGGCGGCCCAGAAGGAAGTGCGCAAGGTGAAGCGCGGCGAACAGGAGGTCGCGGTCGGCGTCATCAACGTGCCGAGCTTCTATCAGGACTTCGAAGCCAAGTCGTCCGGTGCCAAGGATTACCGCAGCACCACTCGCGACGTGCGCAAGCTCATCGAGGAGCTGCAGAAGACCGACCACATCGATGCGCTGATCATGGATCTGCGCGGCAACGGCGGCGGCCATCTCACCGAGGCCACGGCGCTGTCGGGTCTTTTCATCCCCGGCGGTCCGATCGTGCAGCTGCGCGAAACCGGCGGCCGTGTCGAAGTGCTCGACGATCCCGAGCCCAGCATCGCGTGGGACGGGCCGCTGATCGTGCTGGTGGATCGCTTCAGCGCCTCCGCGTCGGAGATCTTCGCGGCAGCCATCCAGGATTACGGCCGCGGCATCGTCGTCGGCCAGCAGACCTACGGTAAAGGTTCGGTGCAGAACCTGTATCCGCTCGATCGCTATGCGCTCGGCCCGGATCCGGGCTTCGGCCAGCTCACCGTGACTATCGGCAAGTACTATCGCGTCACTGGCGAGAGCACACAGCATCGCGGCGTGCAGCCCGACATCGCAATGCCGACGGCGATCAGCACCGAGGAAGTCGGCGAGAGCACGCGCGAAAGCGCCCTGCCCTGGGATCGCATCCGCCCGGTCGAGTTCGGGCGCGAGGCGCAGCTCAGCCAGGCCGTCGCGGCGCTGGAGCACTCGCACGAAGCGCGCATCGCCACCGATCCGGACTTCCGGCTGCTGCTCGGCGACCTCGATTCATTCGAGAAGGTGCGCACGCAGAAGCAGCTGTCGCTGAACCTGAAGACGCGCATAGCTGAGCGCGAGCAGCTGGAGAAAGAACGCATGGCTCGCGAAAACGACCGGCGAGCTTCGCGCGGACTGCAACCTTTGAAGTCATTGACCGATCTCAATGGCGCCGAGCCTCCCGACGCCGTGCTCACCGAGTCGGCAGAGATAGCAGCCGACCTGAGTGGCATGAAGGGTCTCTACCTTTCTCGTCTGAAGTCGAACGCGGAGCGGCCGGCAACGCCCTGACCGGCCCACGGCCGCCCGCTCAGGGCGGCTGATCCAATGATGAGCTGGTGTTGTAGTTGACTACAACACCAAACACTTCTACTATGCGGCCACCTCGCAAGCGGGCTTGGCTTGCACGCATCTGCCTGGCACACGTCCAATGAACATAATGCTTTCGACGCGGTTACCCCGTCGTACGGGTCGTTTGGCAACTACTTCGCTGCTGATCGGGCTTTCCACCCTGGCCTTGAATGGCTGCGGCAAGGGCGCGGCGAAGGATGGCGCGGAGAGCGCCACAGCCGCCATCCCCGTGCAGGTTGAGCTGCCCTCCCGCGGGGAGATGCTCTCCGTGTACGCCGGCACAGCGCCTCTGCAGGCGGACCAGGAGGCCACGGTCGTCGCCAAGGTCGGAGGCGAAGTTCGCGAGATCCTGGTGGAGGAAGGGGACGTCGTGAAGGACGGGCAGGTGCTCGCGCGGCTCGACGGCGATCGCCTGCGCTTCGAGTTGCAGCAAACCGAAGTGAACCTGCGCAAGCTCGAGCGCGAGTACCAGCGCACGCTGGAGCTGTTCAACCGCAAGCTCGTCGCCTCGGCAGCAGTCGACAACGCCCGCTCCGAGATGGAATGGCTCAAGGCAGCGCGCGATCTGGCGCAGCTGAACCTCGGCTACACGGAAATCCGCGCGCCGATCGCCGGCGTGGTCTCGGCCCGCCACATCAAGGTCGGCAACACCATCAACGTCAATGACCGCACCTTCCAGGTCACCGACCTCGATCCGCTGATCGCCGAGGTGCATGTACCGGAGCGCGAGTTCGCGAAGCTCCGCGCCGAGCAGACAGTGACGATCGTCGTCGACGCGCTCGCCGGCGCCAACTTCGCCGGCCGCGTCCAGCGCATCAGCCCGACGCTCGATGCCGCGACCGGCACCTTCAAAGCGACGATCGAAGTTCTCGACCCGAAGCGATCCTTGAAGCCGGGCATGTTCGCTCGCGTCGGCATCGTGCTCGAGCGTCGCAACGCCGCGCTGCGCATCCCGCGCGGCGCGATCGTCGAGGCCGAGGGCGCACCCACAGTGTTCGTCGCGAACGGCGACAAGGCCGAACAGCGCAGCATCAAGACCGGGCTCACGAACGCCGGCCTCATCGAGGTCGTCGACGGCCTGAGCGGCGATGAGCGCATCGTCGTCGTCGGCCAGAACGGCCTGAAGTCCGGCAGCGCGATCCGGCTCATCGCCGAGTCGCCGCGCGCCGCAGTGGTCGAGCGCGGCTCGGAAGCGAGCTGAGTCAGGTCCGAAGCCCGACCACAGGAACTCCATGAACATCGTCGAGTTCGCGATCCGTCGGCGTGTAACGATCCTCATGCTGACGGTGGCGCTGCTGCTGTTCGGCATCGTTTCGCTGCTGCGCCTGAAGGTCGACCTGCTCCCCGACCTCTCCTACCCGACGCTCACGGTCCGCACCGAGCTGCCGGGCTCCGCGCCGCTGGAGGTCGAGAACCTCATCACGCGGCCCGTGGAGGAAGCGGTCGGCATCATCCGCAACGTGCGCCACGTGCGCTCAGTGTCGCGCTCAGGCCAGTCCGACGTCACGCTCGAGTTCGCGTGGGGCACGGACATGGACCTCGCCGGCATCGACGTGCGCGAGAAGCTGGACCTGCTGCTGTTGCCGCTGGAAGCGAAGCGTCCTCTGCTGCTGCGGTTCGATCCTGCCAGCGAGCCAGTGATGCGCTTGGCGTTCACCGACAAGTCGAGCGTCACCACGCCCGACGCTGCGCAAGCGCGGTTGCGCGACCTGCGTCGCTTCGCCGAAGACCGGCTCAAGCCGGAGCTGGAGTCGGTGGAAGGCTCGGCCGCCGTCAAAGTGAGCGGCGGCTACGAGGACGAAATCCAGATTCATGTCGACCAGCAGAAGCTCGCGCAGCTCGGCTTGTCGATCGACGCAGTGACGCGGCGTGTTCGAGCCGAGAACGTCAATCTTTCCGGCGGGCGGCTCGAACAGGGCACGCAGCGCTTCCTGGTGCGCACTCTCAACGAGTTCCAGTCGATCGAGCAGATGGCGAACTCGATCATCGCGACGGTCGGCGGACGCCCTGTGTACCTCCGTGACGTCGCGAGAGTCACTCACGGTCACAAGGACCGCGAGGCGATCACGCGAGTGAATGGCCGTGAGTGCATCGAGCTCGCCGTCTACAAGGAAGGCGACGCCAACACCGTGCAGCTCGCCGCCGGCGTCGGCAAGAAGCTGGAACAGATCGGCAAGGCGTTCCCGGCCCAGGCAGAGATCGTCACGGTCTACGACCAGTCGCGCTTCATCGGCGCCGCAATCGGCGAAGTGAAGTTCGCGGCCGTGCTCGGCGGGCTGCTGGCGATCGTCGTGCTCTATCTCTTCCTGCGCGACGCGCGAACGACGCTGATCACGAGCGTGGCGATCCCGGTGTCGGTCGTCGGCACGTTCATGCTGATGTACATGTCGGACCTGTCGCTGAACATCATGTCGCTCGGCGGCCTGGCGCTCGCTGTCGGCATGCTCGTCGACAACGCCGTCGTCGTGCTGGAAGCAATCGTTCGCAAACGCGAACACGGCATGTCGCGAGTCGAAGCCGCGCAGTCAGGCACGAGAGAAGTCTCGACCGCCGTGACCGCGGCGACGCTGACCTCCGTCGCCGTGTTCTTCCCGATGGTGTTCATCTCCGGCATCGCCGGCCAACTGTTCAAAGATCAAGCGCTGACTGTCACGTACTCGCTGCTGCTGTCGCTCGCAGTAGCTTTGACACTGGTGCCGATGCTGGCTGCCGGCGGCGATCCGGAAAAGGACGCCAGCGAAGCCGACGTCCCCCAGCAGAAGCCGCTCGGCCGAATCTCCGCGGCCGTGTCGACGGCATTGGCCGCTGTCGGTCGTGTTGCAGGGACGATCTCGCGAACGATGGAGCGGCTGTTCCGCCCCGCCGTGAATGCAACGCAATCGCTCTACCTGCTCTGCGAGCGGGTCTACCCGCCGGCGATCCGTTGGGCGCTGACGCATCGGATCAAAGTCCTCGGCGGCTCGCTTGCGCTGTTCCTGCTCACGATGCTGATCGTGCCGCAGCTCGGCAGCGAGCTGGTACCGCAGATCTCGCAAGGCGAGTTCAACATCGACCTGCGTCTTGCGGCCGGCACGCCGCTCGAAGTGACCGACCAGGCGGTCTCGCGCGTGCAGATGTCCGGCGAGCAGTTGCCGAACCTCGCCCTCTCCTACGCTGTTGCGGGCACCGGCAACCGCCTCGATGCCAATCCGGTCGATGCCGGAGAGAACACGGGCCGCGTCAGTATCACGCTCGGCCACGGCGCAACGCGCGAAGACGAAGAGCGTGCCATCGCCCAGCTCCGCGACTCCCTGCTGCAGATGCCGGGCGTGCAGCATCAGTTCAGCCGTCCCAGCCTGTTCGCACTGTCGACGCCGCTGGAGGTCGTGATCACGGGCTACGACCTCGAGCGCCTGTCTCAAGCCGCCGAGGGCGTGCATGCCCGCATGCTCGCGACGCCGCTGTTCCGCGACGTGCGCTCGACCGTGGAGGCCGGCAATCCTGAAATCCAGATCGTGTTCGACCAGGAGCGCGCGACGCAGCTCGGGCTCGCAGTTCGCGACATCGCCGACCGCGTGGTGCAAAGCGTGCGCGGTGAAGTCGCCACGCGCTACCGGCTCAACGATAAGAAGATCGACGTGCTGGTGCGCAGTGTCGACACACGCTCGGCGTCGATCGAAGAGATCCGCCGTCTGATCGTCAACCCAGGCAGCGAGCGACCAGTCCCGCTGACTGCAGTCGCTAACGTCACGCTCGCGAGCGGACCGGCAGAGATCCGCCGCATCGGCCAGGAACGCGTAGCCATCGTGTCCGCCGACGTCGTCGGGGCGGATCTCGGCACCGGCGCACTGGCGCTGCAGGAGATCTTGCAGTCGACCACGATGCCTGTCGGCGTGACGGCGTACGTCTCAGGCCAGAGCGAAGAAATGCGCGACTCGTTCTCCTCGCTCCAGCTCACGCTCGTGCTGGCAGTGTTCCTCGTCTACCTCGTGATGGCCTCGCAGTTCGAGTCGCTGGTCCATCCGTTCGTGATTCTGCTTACCATTCCGCTCGCGGTGATCGGCGCTGTCTGGGCGCTATGGCTGACCGGCACGACCGTCAACGTCGTTGCTTACATCGGCCTGATCATGCTCGCGGGCATCGTCGTGAACCAATCGATCGTGCTGATCGACGCCGTGAACCAGGCGCGCGAGCGCGGGCTCGACAAGGTCGACGCAATCGTCGCTGCCGGTCGTGCGCGACTGCGGCCGATCCTGATCACGAAGCTCACGACGATCCTCGGCCTGGTGCCGATGGCGATCGGCATCGGTGAAGGTGCGGAACTGCGCGCGCCGATGGCGATCACGGTGATCGGCGGCGTGACGCTCACGACCTTCCTGACGCTGCTCGTGATCCCGGTCGTGTACTCGGTGATGGACCGCAAGACGTACACAGCGACAGCCGTAGCGGCGCCTGCGTCGACCGGAGGCTGACGATGCTCCACACGAGCACGGCCTTGCGACGTCCCGTGACGACGGTGATGTCCTTCGTCGCCCTGGTCATCGTCGGTTTGATCGCGCTGCGCCTGCTGCCGCTGGAGGAGTTTCCGGACGTCACGTTCCCTGGCATGCAGGTGATCATCCCCTACCCCGGCTCGACGCCCGAGGAAGTGGAACAGCTGATCACGCGGCCGGTCGAGGAAGCGCTCTCGACGCTTGCGGGCATCGAAGAGCTGCGCTCGCGCTCCGAGGCCGAGCAGGCGACCTTCCAGATCGCCTTCGACTGGGGCCGCGACATCGACGCTGCGGCGTTCGAAGTGCGCACCAAGCTCGACGCGATCCGCTCCGAGCTGCCTGCCGGCGCCGATCGCATCCTCGCGTTCTCGTTCAACGCCTCCGACCAGCCGGTCGTGGTCGTCCGTATCTCGGCCGATCAGGATCTCACCGACCAGTACGATGCGCTCGAGCGTTATTTGCAACGGCCGCTGGAACGCGTGCCCGGCGTCGCTCGCGTCGAGCTGCAGGGCGTCGCGCCGCGCGAGGTTCGCATTCTCATCAATGCCGGGCGGATGGCTGCGCACAACATCGATGTGCAACGGCTCGCCACGCTCCTGCAGAAGAGCAATTTCTCCGTGAGCGCCGGCGAGATCACCGAGCAGGGCCAGCGCTTCAGCATCCGCCCGATGGGCGAATTCCGTTCGCTCGATGACATCCGCGCTCTGCGCGTCACCTCGTCCGTGCGCCTGGCCGACATCGCCGACGTCGAGCTGGTCGCACCGGAGCTGGAGATCGGCCGCCACCTCGACAACCGCCCGGCCGTCGGCCTGGACGTCTTCAAGACGACGCAGGCCAACGTGGTCGAGGTGGTCGAAGCGGCGCTCAAGGAGATCGAGCGCGCCAAAGCTCTGCCGCAGCTCCAGGGCATCAGCATCATCGTCATCGGCAACCAGGCCGAGAGCATTCGCAATTCGCTCGGCGACCTGCGCGATGCAGGGCTGATCGGACTGGTGCTCGCGATCGCAGTGCTGTTCTTCTTCCTGCGCGACTGGTCGATGACTGCGATCGTCGCGCTCGCCGTACCGGGCTCGCTGCTGATCACGCTCGCGTCGCTGTACTTCCTCGGGCTCACGCTCAACATCTTTTCGATGATGGGCATGATGCTGGCCATCGGCATGCTGGTGGACAACTCCGTCGTGATCACCGAGAGCGTGTTCCGGCACCGTCAGCTCGATCCTGGCGATCCGCGTGGCGCGACACTGCGCGGCGTGCGCGAGGTCGGCGTCGCGACGCTTGCCGGCACGCTGGCAACGATCATTGTGTTCGTGCCGCTGGTATTCGGCTCGCCGAGCGAGATCACGATCCTGATGAAGCACGTCGCGATACCGATCGTCATCGCGATGGTCGCCTCGCTCCTGGTCGCGCAGACCATCATCCCGATGCTCAGCGTGCGGATCGCTGCGCCGCTCGCGATCGCCCGCGGCTCGTTCCTCGGTCGCTTGCAAGACCGCTACGCCGCTGCCTTGCATTGGGTGCTGAGCCATCCGCGCAAGACCGGCGTGGCGCTGCTCGTCATCATCGCCTCGCCGGTGGCGTTGTTCGCGACCAAGGCGCTGAAGGTCGACCCGTTTCCGCAGGACGCCGGTCGCGGTCTGTTCCTCGACTATCACATCAAGGGCGCACACCCGCTGGAGCAGGTCGAGCAGGCCGTGGATCGCATCGAGGCGTTCCTGCTCGCCAACCGTGAGCGCTTCGACATCAAGAGTGTCTATTCGCGCTACGACACCGTCAGCGCACAGACGTTACTGCAGCTGTCGCCGAAGGATGCAGCGCGGGTTCGATCGAAGGACGTGATGCAGTGGATCGCCGATGAGATGCCCGAGATACTCATCGGCGAGCCGAGCTTTCAGTTCGATCAACAAGGCCCTGGCAGAGGCTTCAGCCTGCAGCTGTCGGGCGATTCGACCGAGCGTCTCTACGATCTGTCATTCGAGGTATCGCGTCAGCTCGCTGCGATCAGCGGCCTCGAAGGTGTGCACTCGGAGGCCCGCAGCGGCGACGAGCAAGTTCACATCGTGGTCGACCGCGACCGCGCGGCGCAGCTGGGCCTGACGTCAGAGGTGATTGCAGCCACTGTTGCAGCTGCTATGCGCGGCGACCGGTTGCGCGAGCTGCGTACCGCGGAACGGGAGGTGACGATGCGGCTCCTGTTCCGCGCGTCCGATCGACAAGCAATCGAGGATCTCGCTTCGTTGCCCATCGCGCTGCCCGACGGTTCGACCGTCGGCCTCGGCAGCGTCGCGACGTTCCGCGTCGAGGCCGGCGACCGCGCCATCGAGCGCATCAACCGCCTGACCTCCGTGGTCATCGCGGGCAACCTCACTGCCGGCACGACACTCGATGAGATCAAGAAGGTCGTCGAGCCGATCATGAAGGGCTTCCCGCTGCCGCCGGGCTACACCTGGAAGTTCGGACGCGGCGCCGAGCAGAACGACGAAACCGTGCAGACGATGCTGATCAACATCGCGCTGGCTTTCATCATGATCTACCTGGTGATGGCCGCGCTGTTCGAGTCCACGCTGCTGCCGGTTTCGATCCTGAGCTCGATCCTGTTCGCGATCGTCGGTGTGTGCTGGTTTCTGTTCGTGACAGTGACGCCAATGACCTTCATGGCGATGATCGGCATCCTGATCCTGATGGGCGTCGTCGTGAACAACGGCATCGTGCTGGTCGCCCATATCGCACAGCTGCGCGACACTGGCATGGAACGCATGGAAGCAATCATCCAGGCGGGACGCGACCGGCTGCGGCCGATCCTGATGACGACTCTCACGACACTGCTGGCGATGTTACCGCTCGCGATCGGCGACGCGCAGGTCGGCGGCGGCAGCAACGGCGGCCCGGCGTACTACCCGATGGCGCGTGCGATCATCGGCGGCCTCGCCTTCTCAACTATCGTGTCGCTGCTGATCGTGCCGTCGATGTACGTGTGGCTGGACAATGCCGCGCGATGGACGAAGCGGCTGAGTCAGGCTGAAGCCCGACCTACTGAAGTAGCGCCTGATACACGTCCCAGTAGTCATCAACCAATACATTGACGCCGGCGCGGTTCGCAGTCTCCAGTCCCGATACAGGCGACGTCGGCGCCGGCAACGTGCCGATCGAATCCGTCAGCGGAACAGTATCCGCGTCGCTGCGGTAGCTCGCGGTTGCCCGCACTGCATCCGTGCGTTCTTTCAGGCCGGCAATGTTCTCGTTCTCCTCCTTGAGCATCGCGAGCGCGTCGCGCAGCAACGTCATCAGACGCGCGCAGTCCGTCGGGCTGCCGTAGCGCACGTCGAACAAACGCTTCGACGTGGTCTCCTTCGCCAGCATCGCCAGACCGCCGCCCGCGAGCGCGCTCACGAGCTGCTGCGCGTACGCGATCACTGCCGTGTTCACGACCCGGCGACCGTCGACGGAGATACCGGGAAATTCCGGCGGCGGAGTTTCTTCGAGATTGGTGCGATCGTCGGACAGATCGGTCACCAGCGTCATCGCCTGGTCCCACTGCGAGCGCTCGGCTTCGATCTCCTCCGCGAGACGGCGACGACGGAAGTAGTTCCAGAAGCCGCGCATTGCCGCCAGCTTCGCTTCCATCAGCTTGAGCTGCGCTTCCAGCATGTCGGCGCGGGAGCGCGCATCGTGAATGCGCCGATCGAAGTCCGCGAGCTCGCGGCGGCGCGTCTGGTCGAACTCGATCACTTGCCGGCGCTGCTCGCGATCCGTCTGCTGCTGCAGCAGTTGCCCGGCGAATCGGGCGACGCGCGCGGCTCCCGTTCGCCACATGGCGCGCAGCTGGAAGTAGACGAGCGCGTGCACGGCGATCTCGGGATTGCCCAGATATTCCTCGAGCACCTGCACGTGCTCCTTCGCGCGCGCCGTCGCGGTTTCCTGATTGCGGATCTGCTCGAGAAGCTTGAGACGCTCGTCCTGCAGCCGCGTCAGCTCCTTCTTGAGCTCGGCGCGATTCCAGAACAATTGCAGCAGCCGCTCATCCTGCTCGGGCTGACGGGCCCCGGGCAGCAGCTGGCGGATGTTGCTCAGTCGGTTGGAGATGGCCATGTTCGCGGGATGCGATGGCGGCCTTCGGTCAGGCGCTCAGCCAGGCGGCGCGCCCGGGAAACGATGGCCGCGCTCGACGCAGTAATCGAGCCACTTGTTCAGCATGACGTTGCGCAGCCAGCGGTCGCCGAGATCGCGCGCGAGTTGCGAGCGGAGAGCTTCGAGCATCGAGTGACGATGCCAGCGCGCGCAGGCTTGCACTTCAGCGAGCCGCGCGTCGTGATAAACGCGAATCTGCAGATCCGGATCGGCGAGCGGCACGCCAGCGTCGTCGAATACATACGTCAGCCGAAACGACGTCGTGTAACGCGAGCGCTCGTCGACCGCGAGATGCAGCGTGCAGTCGCCCGCGACGCGCGAAACGTGCGATCCCTCGACGGCGCGCAGATCCGGCACGAGCCATGCAAGGCGAATGTAGTTGCTCTCGTAGAGCGACATCAGGCTGACGAAACTGCCCGGGCGGGCTCGCCAGCTGACTGCGCAATTGGTGTCGTATTCCAGTGTCGCCAACATGAGCCCGAATATAGCACAGCGATTTTCGTGTGCTGCCAGCGGCATGAGACTTGCGTCACGGAGACATCATGGTCGCAGCCGTCGCTCGAGTCCGGTCTTGTCGAGAATGCGGCTGGCGATCTCTTCGATCGAGCATTCGGTTGTGCTGATGAACGGAATGTCGTAGCGTCTGAAGATCGACTCGGCCGCGCGCACCTCGAATTCCACCTGCGACGGCGAGGAATACTTGCTGTTGGGTCGCCGCTCGTTGCGGATCTGTTGCAGACGCTCCGGCGCAATCGTCAATCCGTACAGCTTGCGCTGGACCTTCGCCAGCGAAGCCGGCAACGCGCCGCTCTCGAACTCCTCTTCCGCAAACGGAAAATTCGCGGCGAAAATGCCGTACTGCAAGGCCATGTACAGGCACGTCGGCGTCTTGCCCGAGCGCGACACGCCGACCAGCACGAGGTCCGCGCGCTCGTAGTCGCGCGTGACTGCACCGTCATCGTTGGCCAGTGCGAAGTTCGTTGCGTTGATGCGCAGCGTGTAGGCGCCGATGTCCAGCATGCCGTGCGCCCTGCCCTGCGCGCGCGAAGACTTCGCCTTCAGCTCCTGCTCGAGCGGACCGAGGAAGGCGTCGAAGAAGTCGAGGAACAATCCGTTCGCACGCTTGATTATCTCGCGCATGTCCTCCTGCACGAGCGTGCTGAAAATCACGGGCCGCACGCCTTCGGCTGCACCGGTCGCATTGATCCTGCGCACCGCTTCCTCCGCCTTGTCAACGGTGGAGATAAATGGCAGAGTCACCTGCCTGAACGCTTGCCCATCGAATTGCGTCAGCAGACTGTGACCCATCGTTTCCGCTGTCACGCCGGTCTGGTCGGATACGAAAAAAACCGTT
Source organism: uncultured Gammaproteobacteria bacterium (assembly GCA_963838635.1). GTDB lineage: Bacteria > Pseudomonadota > Gammaproteobacteria > Steroidobacterales > Steroidobacteraceae > Steroidobacter. The sequence continues at coordinate 69,561 of CAWISC010000077.1, forward strand.
CGTCTGTCCATCGCTGGACTGTCTCACCTGACCGGCGCCGGGATCAAGAGCAGGACCTCGCGGCGTCTACATGACCTCTTACACCATTCCCTTCGCCAAGCTCGGCCGGCACGACGTCGAGACTGTCGGCGGCAAGAACTCCTCGCTCGGCGAGATGATCAGCCACCTCGCGAAGGCCGGCGTCGCAGTGCCGGACGGCTTTGCCACCACGGCCCAGGCCTATCGCGATTTCCTGCAGCACGAGGGTCTCGCCGCGCGCATCTCCAAGGAGCTGGCGACGCTCGACGTCGATGACGTCGAAACGCTCGCGAGCGTCGGCGCGCGCATCCGCCAGTGGATCCTGGCGACGCCGTTTCAGCCGCAGCTCGAGCGCGAGATTCTCGAATCGTTCGAGCGCATGAGTGGCGGGCGCGACATCGCGGTCGCCGTACGCTCCTCGGCGACAGCCGAAGATCTGCCGGACGCATCGTTCGCCGGTCAGCAGGAAACGTTCCTCAACGTGCGCGGACGCGAGGCGCTGCTGAAGTGCGCGCACGAAGTGTTCGCGTCTCTGTTCAACGATCGGGCCATCGCCTATCGCGTGCACCAGGGCTTCGACCACGATCAGGTCGCGCTGTCGGCGGGCGTCCAGTACATGGTTCGCTCCGATCTCGGTGCGAGCGGCGTCATGTTCACGCTCGATACGGACTCCGGATTCCGCAACGTCGTCTTCATCACGTCGTCGTACGGGCTCGGCGAAACCGTCGTCCAGGGCGCCGTGAACCCGGATGAGTTCTACGTCTACAAGGCCGCGCTGCGTTCCGGTCACGCACCGATCCTCCGCCGCACGCTCGGCGCGAAAGCCATCAAGATGGTGTATGGCGCACCTGGCTCCACGGTGCGCACCGCGACTGTCGACGTTGCACCTGAAGATCGTCGCCGCTTTTCCATCACAGACCTCGACATCATCGAGCTGGCCAAGCAGGCGCTGATCATCGAAGAGCATTACGGCTGCCCGATGGACATCGAGTGGGGTAAGGACGGCGAGACGGGCAAGATCTACATCCTGCAGGCGCGACCGGAGACCGTGCAGAGCCGCGCAGGCCGCACGGTGCAACGCTTCGCGCTCAAGAAGAAGTCGAAGGTGCTGGCGACCGGCCGCTCGATCGGCCAGCGCATCGGCGCGGGGCCTGCGCGCATCATTCGCGACGTCAAGGAGATGACGCGCGTGCAGAGCGGCGACGTGCTGGTCGCCGACATGACGGATCCGGACTGGGAACCGGTGATGAAGCGGGCCGCGGCGATCGTCACCAACCGTGGCGGCCGCACGTGTCACGCCGCGATCATCGCGCGCGAGCTTGGCATCCCCGCGGTCGTCGGCTGCAGCGATGCGACGGAAACGATCCTCGAAGGCGCCGAGATCACCGTGTCGTGCGCCGAGGGCGACACCGGCTTCGTCTACGAGGGTGCGCTGCCGTTCGAGCAGAAGGTGTTGGAGCTGGACTCGCTGCCGCCGATCTCGACCAAGATCATGATGAACGTCGGCAATCCGGACCGCGCGTTCGACTTCGCCGGCATCCCGCACCGGGGCGTAGGCCTCGCGCGCCTGGAGTTCATCATCAACCGCATGATCGGCGTGCATCCGCGTGCGCTGCTCGAATTCGATCAGCTGCAGCCGGAGCTGCAGCGAACGATCCAGCGCCAGATGAGCGGCTACAGCGATCCCGTGTCGTTCTACGTCGAGAAGCTATGCGAGGGCATCAGCACGATCGCCGCGGCGTTCGCGCCAGAGCCGGTGATCGTGCGCCTGTCGGACTTCAAGTCGAACGAATACGCCAACCTCATCGGCGGACGGCAGTACGAGCCGCACGAGGAGAACCCGATGATCGGCTTCCGCGGCGCTTCGCGCTACGTCGACGAAGCGTTCCGCCCATGCTTCGAGCTCGAATGCCGGGCGCTGAAACGAGTGCGCGAACAGATGGGATTGACGAACGTGCAGATCATGGTGCCGTTCGTACGCACCGTGAAAGAGGCCGAGCAGGTCACCACGCTGCTGGCTGAGAACGGCCTGAAGCGCGGCGAGAACGGCCTCAAGATCATCATGATGTGCGAGCTGCCCACCAACGCACTGCTCGCCGAGCAATACCTGGAATACTTCGACGGCATGTCGATCGGCTCGAACGACATGACACAGCTGACGCTCGGGCTGGACCGCGACTCTGCGATCATCGCCAAGCTATTCGACGAGCGCGACGAAGCCGTCAAGGCGCTGCTGAAGATGGCGATCGACGCCTGCCGCAAGCACGGCAAGTACATCGGCATCTGCGGCCAGGGTCCGTCCGATCACCCCGATTTCGCGCGCTGGCTGCTCGAGCAGAAGATCGAGAGCATCTCGCTGAATCCCGACACAGTCGTGGAAACCTGGCTTTTCCTGGCCGGGACCCAGGTGCCGGGAGAGAAAAACCGGGGAAACTGAGCAACGCAGCATGCACGGCGTCCTGACTTCGTGCACCGAGCATCACTTGATGTTGCAGTGCTGAGTTTCCCCTGTTTTTCTCTCCCGGCACCTCTATCGCGTCCACAGCAGCAGGCGGTTGTTGGCGGGCATTGCGTGCTCGCCGGTGAATCGCAGCCCGTGCTCACGAGCCAGCGCCTGCAGCGCCTTGTCGTCGCGCAATCCCATCTTTGGATCGCGCTCCCGCAGCGACGCATCGAACGCCTGGTTGGATTCGCTGGTGAAGCGTCCGTCGCGATTGAACGGACCGTACAGGGCGAACACGCCCCGTGTGCGCAACACGCGAGCAACGCCGGCAAACATCGACTCCACTTCCGCCCAACTCATGATGTGCGCGGTGTTGGCGCTGAAGATGTAGTCGACAGTCTGGACCGGCCACTCGCTGTCGCGCACGTCGAGCTTCAGCGGTGCGCGCAGGTTCGGCAGCGCCGCTTCGCTCACCCACAGCCCGATGCCGGCGAGATTCTGCTCGCAGTCCGTCGGTTGCCATTGCAGGTGAGGAAGATTCCCGGCGAAGTGCACCGCGTGCTGGCCCGTGCCCGCGCCGATTTCCAGCGCGCTGCCGGGCTGCGTGAACCACTGGCGTAGGACCTGGAGGATCGGCTCGCGATTGCGCTCGCAAGCCTCGGAATGCGGCTTCACGGTGCGCGCAGGAAGGTTTGCCGGTAGTGCTGCATCTCGCGGATCGAGTCGCGGATATCGTCGAGCGCGAGGTGTGTGGAGCTCTTCTGGAAGCCGCTGAAAGCCTCCGGCGCCCAGCGCCGCGCGAGCTCCTTGAGCGTGCTCACGTCGAGATTGCGGTAATGAAAATACCGCTCCAGCGCCGGCATTTCGCGCGCGAGAAAGCGGCGGTCCTGACAGATGCTGTTGCCGCACATCGGCGAAACGCCCGGCTCGATCCACCGCGCCAGGAAGTCGAGCGTCTCGCGCTCAGCTTGTGCTGCAGTGACCTTGCTCTCGCGAACGCGCGCCGCGAGACCGGAGGCGCCGTGCTGGCGCCGGTTCCAGTCGTCCATCGCATCGAGCACGGCGTCCGACTGGTGGATTGCGAGCACCGGCCCTTCGGCCAGCGTGTTCAGATGCCGGTCCGTGACGATGGTGGCGATCTCGATGATGTGATCGCTGTCGGGCTTGAGGCCCGTCATCTCCAGGTCGATCCAGATCAGGCGCATGGGATCTCTATCGCTCATTGCGGCATCATACCAGCAGACGCTAAAGTGCCGCGGCCATGCACTGGTTCGCAGGATTGTTCGTGTTGCTCCTCGTCGCGTCGACGCTGACGCGCAGCTGGTTGAATCAGCGCCAGGTCGCGGCAGTCCAGCGCCACCGCGACGCGGTGCCGGAAGCCTTCCGCGCGCAAATCGACCTTGCAGCTCATCAGAAGGCAGCCGATTACACCGTCGCGAGCGCGCAGATCGGCCGCTGGGACAACTTACTGGATGCCGCACTGGCGCTGCTGCTCACGCTGGGAGGCGGACTCAGCGCCATCGACAGCGCGTGGCAAGCCGCTCACCTGCCTGCAGTGTGGCACGGCACGGTTGTCGTGCTTTCCACGTTCCTGCTGGTCTCGCTCATAGGCCTGCCGCTGTCGCTCTGGCGCACCTTCGGCGTCGAGGCCCGCTTCGGTTTCAATCGCATGACCGTCGGCCTGTTCATCGCCGACCTGTTCAAGGGCCTGCTGCTGGGACTGCTGCTCGGCGGACCGCTGGTGTTCGTGATCCTGTTCCTGATGGAACGGGCCGGGAGTCTGTGGTGGCTGTATGCCTGGTTCGTGTGGCTGGCCTTCACGGTGCTCATCACCTGGGCATGGCCGACGCTGATCGCGCCGCTGTTCAACAAGTTCACGCCGCTGAGCGACGAAGCGCTCAAGCAACGCGCGGAAGCCCTGCTCCAGCGCTGCGGGTTCTCTTCGCGCGGAGTCTTCGTGATGGACGGCTCGCGGCGCTCGGTGCATGGCAATGCCTATTTCACCGGGGTCGGGCGCAGCAAGCGCATCGTATTCTTCGACACATTGCTGGAACGTCTGCAGGTCGCCGAAGTCGAGGCGGTGCTTGCGCACGAGCTCGGTCACTTCCGTCTGCACCACGTGCGCTGGCGCCTGGTGCTGTCGCTGGCGTTCGGGCTGCTCGGCCTGGCCCTGCTCGGCTTCCTGGCGCAGTGGCCGGATTTCTATCGCGCCTTCGGCATCGATACGCCGTCGCCGCACGCAGCGCTGCTGCTGTTCGTCTTCGTGCTGCCAGTCTTCACCTACTTCACGACGCCGCTCGGCGCGTGGTGGTCGCGCAAGCACGAGTTCGAGGCGGACGAATTCGCGGCGAAGTTCGCCGATGCGCGTCAGCTCGCCGAGGCGCTGGTGAAACTCTATCGCGACAATGCGACGACGCTGACGCCGGACCGCCTGCACTCGGCCTTCTACGACTCTCATCCCCCTGCGCTCGTGCGGATTTCGCGGCTCCAGCAACTCGCAGCGCGCACATGAGCGGCGCCGACGGTACCGAGGTACCGGCGCGTGTCATCGAGTCGTTCGGGCGCCGGGTTACGGTGGCGACCCCGGACGGCACATCGTTCCCGGCCGAGCTCTTCGGCAAACGTCTGACGTGCGTGTGCGGCGACGAAGTCACGATTCGCCCGCCTTCGCGCGCGAGCGGTGATGTCGCCAAGGTCGTGACGGTCGCGCCACGTCGCACGACCTTCGCGCGGACCGACAGCCGCGGCCGGACCGAGCCGCTGGCAGCCAATCTGTCGCTGCTCGCCGTGATCCTGGCACCCGAGCCGGTGCCCGACGGCTACATTGCGGATCGCTATCTCGCCGGCGCCGCGCTCGCCGGCATCACAGGAATCGTGGTCGTCAACAAATCCGAGCTGGCGGGAGCCGAAGAGGCGCCCTTCCAGACACTGATTCGCGAATACGAGATCGCCGGTTACGAAGTCATGCGACTCTCGGCACGTACCGCGGGCACGGTCGCGCCGCTGAAGGCGCGGCTCGCGGGAACGGTCGCGATGCTCGTGGGGCAATCGGGCATGGGCAAGTCGACGCTGACGAATGCGCTCGCGCCAGAGTCGTTACGGCCGACTCGCACGATCTCGGAGTCGACCGGAGAAGGTCGCCACACGACGGTGTCGACTGCCCTCTTCCAGATTCCCGACAGCGACGGCGAGCTGATCGATTCGCCGGGTGTGCGCGACTACGCGCCGCCGCCGGTCGAGGACGCTCAGGTGCAGGTCGGCTGGCCGGAAATTCTCGCGCTCGCTTCGCAGTGTCGCTTCAACAACTGCCTGCACCTGCGTGAGCCGCGCTGCGCCGTGACCGCAGCGGTCGCCGCCAACCGCATTTCGCCACGGCGGTATGAGAGCTACAAGCGGCTCATCAACATCATCCGCGGCCTGCCGAAAGAGTACGAGCGGGGGAGATAGGAGTCAGGCTAAAGCCTGACCCACAGAAGAATTGTTCGGGCTAAAGCCTGACCCACAGAAGAATTGTTCAGGCTGAAGCCTGACTCTGGAAGAATTTGTGGGTCAGGCTTCAGCCTGACAACAAATGCCGACCAGCGAGCGCGTGCGCGAGCGTACCGCCATCGACATACTCCAGCTCGCCGCCGACCGGCACGCCGTGCGCGATGCGGCTCGATCTTACTTTGTGACGGTGCGCGAGCTCAGCGACAACGTGCGCGGTCGCATCGCCTTCGACTGTCGTGTTCGTCGCCAGGATCGCTTCCTTGACGCTGCCTTCAGACAGCAACGCTTCGAGTTGCGCGAATCCCAACTCGTCCGGACCGATGCCATCCAGCGGCGAGAGATGACCCATCAGCACGAAATACGTGCCGCGATAGCTGCCGGACTGTTCGATCGCAGCGACATCCGCAGGCGACTCGACCACGCATAACAGCGACTGGTCGCGGGAAGATGCCGAGCAGATCGGGCACAGCTCGACCTCGGCGAACATACGGCAGCGCTTGCAACGGCCCACACCTTCCACTGCTTTCTGCAGCGCCTCGCACAGCAGGCCGGCGCCGTTTCGATCCTTCTCCAGCAAGTGGAACGCCATGCGCTGCGCCGATTTCGGCCCGACGCCGGGCAGGCAGCGCAACGCGTCGATCAGACGAACCAGCGACGGCGGATAGATCATCTAGTTCTCAGGTCGAAAGCGACCGAGGCCCTTTCGACAGACGTGCGTCAAAAGGCGTGACTTTTGCCGCACTAGAACGGCATCTTCATGCCGGGCGGCAGCTGCATTCCACCCATCGCGCTCGCCATCTTCTCCTGCGTCGCGCGCTCGAGCTTCTGTACTGCGTCGTTGACGGCAGCTGCGACCAGGTCTTCCAGCATGTCCTTGTCGTCGCTGCTGACGATCGATGGATCGAGCGACACGCGGCGTACTTCGTGCCGACCCGTCATCGTGACCTTCGCCATGCCGCCGCCCGCCTCGCCCGTCACTTCGAGCGCGGCGATCTCCGCTTGCGCCCGCTGCATGTTCGCTTGCAGCTGTTGCGCCTGTTTCATCATGTTGCCGATGTTGCCTTTCATGGGAAGAAGCTCCGAAATCAATCGGTGGGACGGACGGAGTCGGGCGTGACGGTGGCGCCGAACATGTCGCGCATCGCACGCACGTTCGGATCGTTCTCGATTGCCGCTCGTGCCTGCTGCACGCGATCGTCCGCAGCCGCTTTCTGCTGGCGTGCGAGCGTATCCAGCGCGCGATCGGCAACGGACAACTCGAGCCGCACCGGCTCGCCGAAATAAGCGCTCAACGCCTGTGCGAGCTTCTCTTCGAGTTGCGGACGGCGGAAGTGCTCGCCGTCCGTGTCCAGCACCAGCTGCACCTTGTTGCCCTGCCTGCCGGTAAACGTGGTGTGCGCCGCCAGTTCCTTCACCATGCCTTGCAGGTTCATCTGCGCGACGATCGCGGGCCAATTCGCCGCGGTCGCCGGTGCTGCCGCAGATGTCGCAGCGGGTATCGCCGCAGCTGCGGGCGCCTTCACCGCCGGAGCCGCCTTGACCGGCGCTGCCGCATTCGACGTCTGCAGTTGCGCAGCGTCCGCAATTCCGAACGCCAGCATCCTGAGCAGAACCATCTCGAATCCGCCGCGCACATCGGGTGCGAGCTCGAGATCGCGGCGACCGACGATCGCGATCTGATAGAACAGCTGCGAATCTTCCGGCGTCAGCGCGCCTGCCAGGCGCTTATAGGTCTCGATATCCTCCGCCTCGTCGAGCTGCAGGTCCGGCACGGCTTGCAACAGCGCCAGCTTCTGCAGAACGGCGGCCAGATCGGCCAGCACCTCGCGATAGTCCGGCGCGCGTTCGTCGAGCGCTTCGACGGACGCGAGCACTCGCTTCGCGTCGCGCGCAACCAGAGCTTCGACGATATCGAAGACCTGCGTGCGATCGAGCGTGCCGAGCATCATTCGCGTATCGGCTGCGGTCAGCTTGGTGCCGCCGAATGCGATCACCTGATCGAGCAGACTCAGCGCGTCGCGCATGCTGCCCTCGGCAGCGCGCGCCACGAGTCGCAGCGCATCCGCCTCGAATTCCAGCTTCTCCGCCTGCGCGATCTCGGTGAGTCGCTTGTAGATCAGGCCCGGCGGAAAGCGCTTGAGATTGAACTGCAGGCAGCGCGACAGCACCGTCACCGGCAGCTTCTGCGGATCTGTGGTCGCGAGCAGGAACTTGACGTGCGGCGGCGGCTCCTCCAGCGTCTTCAGCAGCGCATTGAAGGAGTGCGTCGACAGCATGTGCACTTCGTCGATGAGATAGACCTTGTAGCGGCCGCGCGCCGGCGAGTACTGCACGTTGTCGAGCAGCTCACGCGTGTCGTCGACTTTCGTGCGCGAGGCGGCATCGACTTCGATGAGGTCGACGAAGCGCCCCTCGTCGATCTCGCGGCACGCGCTGCACTTGCCGCACGGCGTCGGCGTCACGCCGGTCTCGCAGTTGAGCGACTTCGCCAGGATGCGCGCGATGGTCGTTTTGCCTACACCACGCGTGCCGGTGAACAGGAAAGCATGGTGCACGCGGCCGGTCTCGAGCGCGTTGACGAGCGCTCGCATGACGTGCTCCTGGCCGGCCAGCTCCGCGAAATTGCGCGGCCGCCACTTACGTGCGAGAGCGAGATAGGACATGCAGCGAAGTGTAAATGGAGGCGGCCCGCGCCGGCACCTCTCCGGCGCCCGATATCACCGTTACCGTTGCTCCCTTCCGGGCCTGGCGGGGTTCGCGGATCATCGTCGCGGAGAAACCGACGCGAGCCGCCATCGTTAGCAAAAATGGGGGCGTCGCCATTCGATTGAAAGGCGGGCGACTATAGCAGGAAGCGTTCAGCCCCGCCCTCTGTAGGGCGCCACGCCCTGGTCCGGAATCCACAGGTCCGCAGGCGGTCGGCCGGACTGCCAGAAGACGTCGATCGGCATGCCACCGCGCGGATACCAGTAGCCGCCGATGCGCAGCCAGCGCGGCTTCAGGAAATCGACCAGCCGGCCGGCGATCGCGATCGTGCAGTCCTCGTGGAAGGCGCCGTGGTTGCGGAACGAGCCGAGATACAGCTTCAGCGACTTGCTCTCGAGCAGCCAGCGCCGCGGCACGTAGTCGATGACCAGATGCGCGAAGTCGGGTTGGCCGGTCACCGGGCACAGCGACGTGAACTCCGGTGCAGTGAAGCGCGCGAGATACACCTTGTCCGGATGCGGGTTCGGCACGCGCTCCAGCACGGCCTCTTCCGGCGATTCCGGCCAGGCAACGCGCTGGCCGAGCTGAGAGAGAGTCTGTGGTTTGCGCTTGGGCATGCCGGGATTGTCGGGCTGAAGCCCGACCTGCAGCGATCTACAAGATGTCCGAGGCGTAGTCTGCCAAGCGCGAACGTTCGCCGCGCACCAGCGTGATGTGCCCGGAATGCTGCCAGCCGCGGAAGCGGTTGACGACATACGTCAGGCCGGAGGTCGTCTCCGTCAGGTATGGCGTGTCGATCTGCGCGATGTTGCCCAGGCACACCAGCTTGGTGCCCGGACCTGCGCGCGTCACCAGCGCCTTCATCTGCTTCGGCGTCAGGTTCTGCGCCTCGTCGAGGATCAGGAAGCGGTTGAGGAAGGTGCGGCCGCGCATGAAATTGAGCGAGCGGATCTTGATGCGATTGCGCAGCAGGTCGTTGGTGGCGGCGCGGCCCCAGTTGCCGCCTTCCTGGCTTTGCGTCAGCACTTCCAGGTTGTCCATCAGCGCGCCCATCCACGGCTCCATCTTCTCTTCCTCGGTGCCGGGCAGGAAGCCGATGTCTTCGCCGAGCGGGATCGTCACGCGCGTCATGATGATCTCGCTGTAGCGATTGCTCTCCAGCGTCTGCGCGAGGCCCGCGGCCAGGGTCAGCAGCGTCTTGCCGGTGCCTGCAGGGCCGAGGATCGTCACGAAGTCGATCTCCGGGTCGAGCAGCAGATTGAGCGCGAAGTTCTGCTCGCGGTTGCGCGCCGTGATGCCCCAGGTGCTGTGCCGTTCGTTGCGGAAGTCGCGCACCAGCTCCATCACCGCGCCGTTGCCGTCGATGCTGCGCACCAGCGCTTCCAGGCCGTTCGAGTCTTTCTGGTACAGGAACTGATTGACGTGCCACTCGCGCACCATCGGGCCCTGCACGCGATAGAACGTGCGCGAATGCTCCTGCCACGAATGAATGTTCTTGCCGTGACGCTCCCAGAAGTTGGTCGGCAGCTCCTGCACGCCGGTGTACAGCAGGTCCGCGTCTTCGATCGTCTTGTCGCTGTAGTAGTCCTCGGAGTGCACGCCGATGATCGCGGCCTTGATGCGCAGGTTGATGTCCTTCGACACCAGCGTGATGCGCGCATCGGGAAACTCGTCCTTGAGCGCGAGCGTGTGGCCAAGGATCGCGTTGTCCGCGCCGTGACCGGGCAGCGTGTCCGGCAATCCGCCGATCAGCACCTTGGTCTGGAAGAACAGCCGTCCGGTCGAGGCCTGCTTCTTGCCGCCGTTGTTGTACTTCGCAGTCGGCAGCTCCAGGCCTTTATCGATCTGCGCCTTGGTGGCGCTCGCCATCAGCTCGTCGAGGAAGCGGCTGACCTGCCGCACGTTGCGCGCCGCTTCCGACAGGCCTTTCTTGCCGGCGTCGAGCTCCTCCAGCACGATCATCGGGATGTAGATGTCGTGCTCGTCGAAGCGGAAGATCGAGGTCGGGTCGTGCATCAACACGTTGGTGTCGAGCACGAAGATGCGTCGCTGCTGACGGTCGCGCGAAGTTGCGCGCCCGCGCCGGGTCTCGGGAAGTTCGCTTCTGGGCATGGCGTCAGAGCGCCTTCGCGGCTGCGAGCACTTCGTCCGCGTGGCCGGGCACTTTCACCTTGCGCCACTCCTGCCGCAGCACTCCGCCGCCGTCGATCAGGAACGTGCTGCGCTCGACGCCCATGTACTTGCGGCCGTACATGCTCTTCTCCTTCCAGACGTCGAACAGCTCGCACACTTTCTTGTCCTCGTCTGACAGCAGGTCGAAGGGGAATTCCATCTTGTCCTTGAACTTCTCGTGCGAGGCGATGCTGTCCGGCGAAACGCCGAGCACGACCGTGCCGGATTTCTTGAACGCGGCGTGCAGGTCACGGAACGCCTGGCCTTCCAGCGTGCAGCCGGTGGTGTTGTCCTTCGGGTAGAAGTACAGGACCAGGTTCTTGCCGGCAGCATCCGCCAGTTTCCAGGTCTTGCCGCCGGTTGCGGGGCGGCTGAATGCAGGGACTTTCTTGTTCAGGGAGACGGTCATGCCTTCACCGGTTCGAGGATTGCATCGAGATTGAGCTGGTCGCACAGATCCATGAATTCTTCGCGCAGCGCCGCGATGTGGATCTTGGCGGGGATGTGCACCACCATCTGCACCGCGAACATCGGCGCGCCGGTGTGAGCGGCGGCGTAGCTACGCGTCGATAGCTCCGCGATGTCGATGCCGCGCGAGCTGAAGAACCCCGCAAGGTTGTGCACGATGCCGGGCTGGTCGAGGCAAACGACGTCGACGGAGTACGTGACCACCTCGCGCCGCGCAGCTCGCGGCTCGGTGCGACGCACGCTGACCGTCACGCCGCCGGCATCGCCGAGCTTCTTGAGCTCCGTCTCCAGCTTGGCGAGCGTGTGCCAGTTGCCCGAGACCAGCAACAGCATTGCGAACTCACTGCCGAGCGCCGTCATGCGGCTGTCGACGATGTTGCCGTTGCAGTCGAGCACGATGCGCGTGAGGTCGTAGACGAGGCCGGTCCGGTCGCTGCCGAGTGCGCTGATGACGATAAATTGCATCGAATGGGAGAACGGAAAAGGTGGGCGGGGCGCAAGTTTACAGACTTGCGCCCCGAGGTGAAAACGCCGCGAGCGCGGAAAATGACGAAAGCGGGCGGAATCGGCGGGATCCAGGAATTTCGCGGGTATTTCGCGGATTTTTAGGGCGCCTGCCTTGCACCGCGAGGCTGACGGCCAGTACGATCCGGCCATCCTTCGCGTCCGAGATCGTCCCAAGGAGCTCCATGTTCAGCGGCAGCATCGTGGCGCTCGTCACGCCGATGAAGGCGGACGGAGCGGTGGACAACGAAGCGCTCGATCGCCTGGTCGAATTCCACGTCGCCAACGGCACCAACGGCATCGTCGCGGTCGGCACGACCGGCGAATCGCCGACGCTGAGCGTCGAAGAGCACATCGGCGTCGTGCGCACAGTGGTACAGCGCGCTGCCAAGCGGATTCCGGTCATTGCCGGCACCGGCGCGAACTCGACTCGCGAGGCAATCGAGCTGACGCAGCTCGCGAAGGACGCCGGCGCTGATGCCTGCCTGATGGTCACGCCCTACTACAACAGGCCGACACAGGAAGGCCTGTTCCAGCACTACAAGGCCGTCGCCGAAAGCGTGTCCGTTCCAATCGTCCTGTACAACGTGCCGAGCCGGACCGGCTGCGACATCAAGCCGGAGACGGTCGAGCGGCTCGCCGCGGCCGTTCCGAACATCGTGGGCATCAAGGAAGCGGCTTCGCTGGAACGCAATCGCGAGCACTTCGCTCGCGTCGGCGGCCGCATGACGTTGCTGAGTGGCGACGACGATCTGGCATGCGAGTGCGTGCTGGCCGGGTACCAGGGCGTCGTGTCGGTGAGCGCCAACGTCGCGCCGCGGCAGGTGCGCGGCGTCATCGACGCAGCGCTCGCCGGCAACCGGGAGCTTGCCCGCAAGCTCGACGCTCAGCTCCAGCGGCTCCACAAGGCGATGTTCGTCGAGACCAACCCGATCCCGGTCAAATGGGCGGTCGCCCGCCTCGGCCTGACTCAGGACGGCATCCGACTGCCGCTCGTGCCGCTGTCGAAGCAGTTCCACGGGCAGGTGATGGAAGCGATCCAGTCGGCGGGCATAGGGTTTGCCTGACGGGGGGGCGGGCCTGTAACCTGCGCGACCTCTGATTCGATTTTCCTTGGGGAGAGATGGCCGAGCGGTCGAAGGCGCTGGACTGGAATTCCAGTAACATCCTCACAGGTGTTCCAGGGTTCGAATCCCTGTCTCTCCGCCACAAATCAAAAGCCCCGCATCTGCGGGGCTTTGGTTTTTTGGCGCAACGAGTGGGCTCTAGCCGGCCTTGAACGTCTTCACGGCCTTCAAGGCCATGGCCTTGATCTCTTCGAGGTCGCTCTTCACCTCGTTCTTCGGTATGTGCACCTGAAATCTCACCGCGTCGACGCCAGCCGTCGTCGTGGGACGGTCCATCGAGGGACCCGCGCTCACCTCGACGGAAACGGCACCGCTCGGCAGAAACCGGATCTCTGTGACGGACAAATTCATGGGCGACTCCGTGCTGCTGATGAAAGCCGTCGCGATAGTACCTGCTTGTGGGCCCGGCTTCAGCCCGACTCTCCATAACGCGCCGGCCCGACGCCGACGAGCCGCCGGAACAGCCGTGCGAAGTAGTTGGGGCTCGTATAACCGACCCGCTCGGCCAGCTCCGCCACCGTGAGGCCGGGCTGAGCCTGCAGAATTCCGACTGCGCGCTGCACGCGCCGCTGATTGACGAACTCGAGCGGAGTCATGCCGCAGGTCTCACGGAAGGCACGGTGAAAGTGGCCGGCGGAATAGCCGCACAGGCTCGCGAGGTCCGCAATCCGGATGACGTGCTCGAGATTGCTCTCGACATACTCCTCGACTCGGCGCAGTTGCCATCGTGGCAGCATGGCGATCCTCGACTGCGCTGACCCGCGGTCGACGAAATGACGATGCTGCAAGTGACGAACAGCGGCGAGCGACATGGCTTCGCAATAGGACGCGTCGAGGCCGCCATCCTCCGCGTGCAACTGCTGCATCTCGCTCAACAGCGCCAACAGAAATGGATCGGTGATGTTGCTCGCGCACGCCAGGCCGACGCAGCCGGCGAACACCCCCGCGTCGATTGCGAGCGAGGCCCATCGTGCGCTTACACCCGTCAGCTGCAAATGTCGCTCGCAGTTGGGAATCACGAGGGAGATCGCACCGGCGCGTTCGGGGCCTTGATAACGATGGCCGCATTCGGCACGCACCCTGAGCGTGCGCGCACCGCCTTGCAGCGTTGCAAGGATCAAGTATTGCGGCAGTCGTATCGTGCCCTCGACGACTTCCGTAAGAGACCTGCGCGCCGTATCGAAACAACCGCCGTCCCAGCGAACCGAGCGCCAATCGTGTGCGAGCGGCTCCACGCGGCGCACAGCAGTCTGCGAGAAATTGTTCATCAGGATCGAACCCTCACGTCAGGATCGGGTGCAAGGCAGTTCGAACGGCGCTCGTATGCTGTGAACCATGAAACGTTTGCAGCATCCCGCACTCAGCCGGCGGGACTTCATCGCGAAAGGCTCGGCGAGTGTAGCAGCGGCAGCGACAGCGCTGTCCTGGCCGGTAGGCGGGCATGCACAGACCGCTTCGCCGATCATGAAATCGGCGCGGCGGTTGCGCGAATCGCTGCCGGCGATCGGCCTCGGTACGTTCCTTGCGTTCGATCGGCTGCCGGGTGAGCCGCGCGAGGATCTCGAAGCCGTGATGCGGCAGTTCTGGGATGCCGGTGGACGCGTCGTCGACACATCGCCGCTGTACGGCATGGGCGAGGTCAACGTCGGCGACCTCGCAGCGCGCCTGGGTGTGAACGATCAGCTGTTCATCACCAACAAGATCTGGTCGACCGGCGAGTATCTCGGCGATCGCAGTCACGCCCTGCGCAGTCTCGAGAACTCGCTGCAACGCCTGTGGCGCAAGCAGATCGACGTCATGATGTGTCACAGCCTCGTCAACGCGAGCATCGTCGTGCCGCTGTTGAAGGAATGGCGCAAGGACGGACGCATCAGGTATGCGGGCGTCTCGCATCACGAGCTGGAGTACTTTTCCGAGCTCGCAGGCTGGGTCGAGAACGGCGACCTCGACGTCGTGCAGGTTCACTATTCGATCAGCGTTCGCGACGCCGAGCAGCGCATCCTGCCTGCGGCCGCAGAGCGAGGCATGGCGGTGATGGTGAACATGCCGTTCGAGAAAGGACGGCTGTTCGAGTTGATCAAGGGGCGCGCGCTCCCCGACTTCGCGCGCGAGATCGGCGTGCAGAGCTGGGGCCAGTACTTCCTGAAGTGGATCGTTTCGCATCCTGCGATCACCTGTGCGCTGCCCGCCACGGCGAACCCACGTCACGCAGCGGACAACATGGGCGCACTGCGCGGCCCGCTACCCGATCAGGCGATGCGGGCACGGATGCTGCGTCACATGGAATCCATCCCGGGCTTCGGCTCGGTGTCGCGCGCTGCGCCGTATCCGGGCCGTAGCTATCCGGGCGTGATCGAGCGCTCGCGCCAGCCCGGCTGAGCTCACTTCACTCGCGTATCCGTCGCGATCCAGTTCACTTCCCAGCTCTGGCCGCCGTCCGCCGAGAACGACTGCTCGAACTTGCAGACGTCGGCCGACTGGCACTGGATGATGAACTTCACGAAGATCGAGCGGCCGTTCAGCGTTTCCTGGTTGTAGAACTCGCCGCGGCCGTTCCTGAATCCACCGATCGCCGGTATCGCCATCGTGCCGCCGCGGCTGCTGGCGAAATTCAAACTCCACTGCTGCGACTCCGGGTTGTAGAGCCGCAGCGACAGCGCTTCGATCGCACCGGCCGGACCCTTGACGTCCAGCTCCAGGAGATTCGCGCGTCCATCCCACACTTTGGTGACGACCGTCGTCCCTTCGTACTCCACCCAGGTGGTCGAGCCCGTCAGCGGGCGTTGCAGTCGCTGCAGATGCGTCTTCCACGTGCCGATTTCCCAATCGAAATCACGCTGACCGTCGCGTTGCGCGGGAGCGTCGGCGCCGAGCGCGAGCAGCGGCAGCAGACATAGGGCGGAAATGATCTTCAGTGCGTTCATGGCGGGCTCCTTCGCGGGAACTATGCGAGGTAGCCCAGTTCTTTCCTAGAACCATTCTGGCGAGAGTCAGTGCGCCACTACCGGCGGCCTTGGAAGAACGCGCGCAACATCGTTCCGCACTCCTCGCCCATCAGGCCCGCTTCGCACTCGACGCGGTGATTCAGCGATGGATGCTGAACGATGTTGAAGATCGTGCCAGCAGCGCCCGCACGCGGATCGGTCGCCGCGTAAACCAGCCGCTTCACTCGCGCGTGCACCATTGCGCCAGCGCACATTGGACAGGGCTCCAACGTGACGTAGAGCGTCGTGTCGAGCAGTCGATAAGTGCCCAGCTTCTGCGCAGCCGCGCGCATTGCGACGATCTCAGCATGTGCCGTTGGATCGCTCGTGCTGATCGGCCGGTTCCATCCTTCGCCGACGATTGCATCGTCCTTGACGATTACCGCGCCCACCGGCACCTCGCCGGCCCGCTCCGCTTCGCGCGCCAGCTCCAGCGCCCGCGCCATGTATTTCGAATCGCTCATGAATCCAGTCCACCGATGGCAACGATCGCCCGCCGCACGATCCGTAACCCCGACTTCGCAGCAGCGCGCGACGCGACCGCGAAGCCGAACACCAGGCCGCCGCGACCGGTCGCTCCATACTTGGAAAGCGGATGCACGTCGATGCCCGAGCGCGCGCATTCGGCCGCGACCGCCCGATCGTCCAGACGCAGCGCGCGATTGTCCTTGAAGATGCCGGTCACGTGCATGCCGCCGCGTGCCGGGCCGAGGTCGATCAAGTCCTCGAGCACCTTCGCCTCCTCCAGGAACGCGCGGCGCCGCTCATCGTAGATCGTGCGAGTCCTGCGGATGTGCCGTGCCAGGTGTCCGTCGCGAATGAACGCCGCGAGCACGCCTTGGGTCAGCAGCGCTGTGTGACCGTCCGCTACATGCTTGGCGTCGATGAACGCACCGACCAGCGCCTCGGGCACGATCGCGTACGCGATCCGCAGCCCGGGAAACAGGATCTTGTTGAAACTGCCGATGTAGATGACGCGGCCGTTCGCATCCATGCCCTGCAGCGAGGCGATCGGCCGGCCTTCGTAGCGATAATCGCCGTCGTAGTCGTCTTCGAGAACGTACGACTCCTGCTCGGTGGCCCAGTCGAGCAACGCCTTGCGGCGTTCGAGCGACATTTCGTAGCCGAGCGGATACTGATGCGCCGGCGTGACGTACGCGACTCGCGCCTGCGGTTCGAGCAAGCGACCGGCGTTGACGTCGAGTCCCTGCTCGTCGACCGGCACATGCACGATGCGCAAGCCCGCAGCGCGCAGACAGTGCTGCACGGGCTGATATCCGGGCATCTCTGCCCATGCGCGATCGCCTGGATCCGCGAGCACCTTGCCGGCGAGCTCGACGGCCTGCTGCGTGCTCGTCACGACGATCACTTGATCCGGCGAGCAGCGAGTCGCGCGCATCGCCGCGGCGTGCTCGGCGATTGCCTCGCGCAACGCCGGCAAACCGTTGCTCGCGCCGTAGCCCCAGTAGTCGTTACCGGCGCGACCAGCCTCGCGACTCAACAGCCGATTCCACACCTTGCGCGGGAAGAGATCGCCCGGCGGCAGCGAAGGTTTGAACGGAGCAGTCGTTTCCGGCTGATAGTTGCCGGGATAACTGCGCAGCGCCTCGGCGCGCTCCGACAATCGTGGCGGCACGCCGCGAGGCTGCGACTTCGCTGAACGCGGTGGCCTGAGTGGCGGCGCGTCGCGCTCCGGAAGTTGCGGTACGACGAACGTGCCGGCGCCGCGACGGCGAACGATGTAGCCGTCCGCTACGAGTTGTCCCAGGGCCCAGTCGACTGTGTTCCGCGCGACACCGAGATCCTTCGCGAGCACGCGGCTCGACGGCAATCGCGCGTTAGGCGCCAGCGCTCCGCTCGTGATCGCGGCGCGCAGCCGATCGCAGATGCGCGCGTACGCGGGCTGATCCTGGCCCGCTTCGAGGCCGGTCACATCGACGGAGAATACGGAACGCGCATGCTTGGTCATCGACTCCTATGGTAACGCCCCACGATGACGATGTGCGTCATGACACGCGCTTGAATTCCATCGTCCAGTTCACTTCCCAGGTCTGGCCGCCGTCGGGCGAAAACGCCTGCTCCCAGTGCGCGCTCGTCGCTGTGATCTTCGACCACGTGAAGCGGACGCGGATCGGCTTGCCGCGCAGCGTGTCGTCCGCATAGAACGTGCCGACGCCGTTCACGAACTTGCCCTTCACCGGAGGATCGACTGCGCCGTGCGGCGTGCGCGAATCGACCCACCAGATCGCCCACTGTCCGGTCTTAGGGTCGTAGGAGCGCAGGCCGACGCCGCGATAGTTGTCGCCCGGGATGTTGATGCGGTTGTCATCGACGTTGCCCCAGCCTTCCATCAGCGGAAAGTTGACGCAGGTCCCGTCGAACTCGACCCACTCGCGATTGTTCGCGAGCCGCTCCTTGAGACGGCGGTGCTGCACGCGCCATTCGCCGACGAGGAAGTCGAAATCGCGCAGGCCGCTGAGATCCGCCTTCTCGACTCGTTGCGGATTGTCCTGTGAAGCGCCGGCAGGAATGACGGTGCCCATGATTGCGAGTGCGCTCGCTGCGGCGAGGATGAGGCGATAAGTTTTCATGCGAGTAAAGTGCCCCGTCCTCCGAGGAGGAAGAAGAGCCATTTATCGCGCGCGGCTCAGGCCAATCTGGTAGCCAGCCCGAACCACTCCGTGAGGTTGTTCGGGCTGACGTTGCCGCCGGTCAGCACCGTCGCGACGAGTCGGCCGCGGAATTGTTCGCGATGATCCATCAGTGCGGCGAGGCCTGCAGCACCAGCGGGCTCGAGCACGACGCCCAGTTCTTGGTGTGCGAGGCGCATGGCGGTGATCAGCGAGCTGTCGGGAACCAGCAGCACGTCGTCGATCAGTCCCGTCAGATCGGTGACGGCTTCCTCGAATGGCGTTCCTACAGCGATGCCTGCTGCGATCGTGGCGTCGCACGGCGCGCTCACCACTTTCTTGCTGCGCCACGAGCGCTCCATCGCCGGCGATGCCGTTGCACATACGCCGATCACGCGCGTAGTCGGGCACTGCGCTTTCACCCAGCGCGCCATGCCGCCCAACAGTGCGCCGTCGCCGAGTGGCACGACGATGTCGTCGAAGCACTTCGGCCAGCGCAGCAACTCGACCGCTATCGTGCCAGCTCCTTCGGCAATGGCGGCTTCGCGGCCATCCTGCACGAGATGAAAGCCGTTGTTGCGTGCGAACGCCTCCGCCTCGGCGTGCAACTTGTCGGGGTCGTCGCTTCCGTGACGCACCGTCGCGCCGAGCTGCCGCATCCGATCGACCTTCATCGGATTGGCCGTCGCGCCGACGAAGATCGTGATCGGCCAGCCGCGCCTGCGCGCGGCGTATGCCATGCCTTGGCCGAAGTTGCCCGCGGTGGCGCAGACCAGATGCGGCGAGCCCGACATTTGCGACACGAGGAACTGCGCGCCGCGCGCCTTGAACGAGCGGATCGGGTTGAGCGTCTCCACCTTCACGACGAGCCGGCAACCGAGCTGCGCGTGCAGCGTCTCGGCTTCGTACTGCGGCGTATCGCGGAAGGCCGGGTCGATGGCTGCGGCGGCGGCGACGATGTTCTGGAGCGACAGGCGGTGCTTCATGGGCCGAAAGTCTATGGAGTCGCGCCGCGATGCGATTGATTCTTTGTGCGTGCCGACGCAACAATATTGCGTGGCGCGCAAACCAACCCTCCAGCTCGACGATCTCGACCGCAAGCTCCTCGACCTGCTGCAGAACGATGCCGCTCGTCCGCTCTACGAGCTGGGCGATCTCGTCGGCCTTTCCGCCAGCGCCGTGCAACGCCGCTTGTCGCGCTATCGATCGAGCGGCGTGATTGCCAAGCAGATCGCCGTGCTCAACCCGGACGCGGTGCCGGGAGCCGTGCTTGCCTGCGTGCTCGTGACGCTCGAGCGCGAAACGAAGCGATTGCATTCGGATTTCCGCCAGCGGGTCCTGGCGGCCAGCGAGGTGCAGCAGTGCTACGACCTCGCGGGCACGTGGGACTATCTGGTGATGATCGCGGCGAGCAGCATGGCTCGTTGTCGCACAGTTATCGACGATCTGTTTCTGGACGCGCCGAACGTCAAGCGCTACGAGACGTCGTTCGTGTTCAGTCCGATCAAGCGTGGCCTGAACATTCCGATCCAAGACCGGGATCAAACGCGTCGACGAACAGCCTCCCTGGCAAGCCGCAGGTGAGCTGATTGGCTTTTATGTGCCAAAAAGGCCCTCTTTTGGCACATAGACTTGACTTATAGGCCAAAAAAGCTAGTTTATTGGCGCATAGGTACCAACTGCGCCAATAAACATGCCTAAGCTGCTTCCGAGTGACCTGCTCGATCGGGTCGCGGCTGCCCTTGCAGAGCATACCGAGGGTCTGGCTCTTGCCGACCTGGAGAATCTGTTCGGCGATATCGTCAGCCGACGCTCCCTTCAGCGCCGACTCGAAACGTGGATCCGGGATGAGAAGATCCGCGCCGAGGGTCAACGCCGCGGCCGCCGTTACTTCAACACTGCTGCGCAGTCTTCTGCGACTTTAACGCCGGCAACCGGCCAACTGGCTCTCTCCTCCGCGCCCCACGTCGACGAAGGGATCCCTGTTTCGGAGAGTGGCAGAGAAATTCTGGCCTTCGTTCGTCGCCCGCTCATCGACCGGCAGCCGATAGGTTATCGACGCGAGTTCCTCGAAGCCTATGTCCCCAACAAGCTCGCGTACTTGCCCCCGGTCGTCACGTCACATCTACATGAGCTTGGTCGTACTCCCGCGGGAGAGCGACCGGCTGGCACCTATGCACGCGATGTCTTCGATCGCCTGCTCATCGATCTATCCTGGTCTTCGAGCCGCCTAGAGGGCAACACTTATTCGTTGCTCGACACCACGGAACTTATCGAGCGTGGCACGGCTGCACCTGGCAAGGATGCCAAAGAAACGCAGATGATCCTGAATCACCAGGAGGCAATCGAACTGCTGGTCGAGTCGGCGGAAGACGTCGACGTAAACCGGTACACGATCACGAATCTGCATGCGTTGCTCGCAGACAATCTGCTTGAAGATCCGCGCGACGCCGGTCGCCTTCGAGAGGCACCGGTTGCGATAGCAGGCTCCTCCTACATTCCTACAGCGGTTCCGCAGCTGGTCGAAGAAATGTTCTCGAAGCTCCTGGACACGGCTGCTGCCATCGTCGACCCGTTCGAGCAGGCATTCTTCCTGCTGGTGCACGTCCCATACCTTCAGCCGTTCATCGACGTCAACAAGCGGACCTCCCGACTCGCGTCGAACATCCCGCTCATAAAACGAAACTTGGTGCCGCTGTCGTTTATCGACGTTCCGGAGCGTACCTATGTCGACGGGCTGATTGGCATCTACGAGTTGCAGCGTGTCGAGCTATTGCGCGACGTATTCGTATGGGCCTACGAGAGATCCGTGCGCCGCTACAAGACTGTCCGCGACTCACTACCGGAGCCTGATCCATTTCGGCTCAAATACCGCGCTGAGCTGACTGAGGCTGTTGGTCAGGCAGTACGCCAGCGCGCTCCGGTGACGAAAGCCGCAATCACCAAATTGACGAAGCGGCTGATCGCGGGCCAAGACGCAACGAAGTTCGTCGATCTCGTCCTGTCAGAACTGCGCGGGCTCCACGAGGGGAACATTGCACGCTTCCGGCTGCGGCCGTCCGAGTTTCGTCAGTGGAGCCGTCGGTGACGGCTCACTCCCACTCGATCGTCGCCGGCGGCTTGCTCGAAATGTCGTAGGTGACGCGCGAGATGCCGTTCACTTCGTTGATGATGCGCCGGGACACCAGCTCCAGGAACTCGTACGGCAGGCGCGACCAGCGGGCGGTCATGAAGTCGATGGTCTCGACCGAGCGCAACGCAATCACGTAGTCGTAGCGTCGACCGTCGCCCATCACGGCGACCGAGCGCACCGGCAGGAACACTGCGAACGCCTGGCTGGTGCGGTCGTAGAGATCGTGCTTGCGCAGCTCTTCGAGATAGATGGCGTCGGCCTTGCGCAGCAGGTCAGCGTATTGCTTCGTCACCTCGCCGAGGATCCGCACAGCCGAGTCCCGGACCCGGGAACGGATGTCGATACACCATCTCGCGCGGCAGGCCGAGCTCGACGCCGAGCCTGCGCACTTCGTCCTTGAACAGCTCGCGCAGCGGCTCGAGCAGCTTCAGGTTCATCTTCTCCGGCAAGCCGCCGACGTTGTGGTGGCTCTTGATGACGTGCGCCTTGCCGGTTTTCGCGCCGGCCGATTCGATCACGTCCGGATAGATCGTGCCCTGCGCGAGCCAGCGAATGCCCGGCAGCTTCGCCGATTCCTCTTCGAACACTTCGACGAACAGGCGGCCGATGATCTTGCGCTTGCGCTCCGGGTCGCTCTCGCCCTTCAGCGCGTCGAGGAAGCGGGCTTCGGCGTTGACGCGAAGCACCTTCACGCCCATGTGCTTCGCGAACGTCTCCATCACCTGGTCGCCTTCGCCGAGGCGCAGCAGGCCGTGATCGACGAACACGCAGACCAGCTGCTCGCCGATCGCACGGTGCAGCAGCGCGCCGACGACGGAGGAGTCGACGCCACCGGACAGACCCAGCAGCACCTTGTCGCGCCCGACCAGTTCGCGCACGCGCGCGATGGAATCAGTGATGATGTTGCCGGACTGCCAGCGTGCCTCGCAGCCGGAGATCTCGCGCACGAAGCGCTCCAGAATCTTCAACCCCTGCAGCGTATGCGTGACTTCAGGATGGAACTGCACGCCATAGAAGTGACGCGACTCGTCGGCCATCGCCGCGAGCGGCACGTTGTTCGTGAAGCCGACAGCGACGAATCCGGGCGGCAGCGCATCCACGCGATCGCCGTGGCTCATCCACACGTCGAAGAGCGCCCTGCCCTCGCTGTCGCTGTGATCGCGGAAGCCATCCAGCAGCTTGCAAGGCGCCGACGCCGTAACTTGCGCGTAACCGAACTCCCGGTCCGTGCTGGGAGTTACGCGGCCGCCGAGCTGCATCGCCATCGTCTGCATGCCGTAACAGATACCGAGGACCGGCACGCCCAACTCGAAGACCGCCTGCGGTGCGACCGGCGCCTGCGACTCCGTCGTCGATTCCGGGCCACCGGAAAGAATGACGCCCCGAGCGCCGAAGGCGCGGACGTCGTCGTTGCTCATGTCCCACGGATGGATCTCGCAATAGACGCCGCTCTCGCGCACGCGACGCGCGATGAGCTGCGTGTACTGCGCGCCGAAGTCGAGGATCAGGATCCGATGGGCGTGGATGTCCGGGGGATGCAACGTTGTCGCGGAAGCGGCGGGCCGCTGGCCATTTCAGCTGACACGGTAGTTCGGCGCCTCTTTGGTGATCGACACGTCGTGGACGTGACTCTCGCGCACGCCCGCATTGGTGATGCGCACGAACGACGGCCGGGTGCGCATCTCTTCGATCGTGCGACTGCCGGTGTAACCCATCGCAGCGCGCAGACCGCCCGCGAGCTGATGCAGGATCTGGACGAGCGAGCCCTTGTACGGCACACGGCCCTCGACACCTTCCGGCACGAGTTTCTCGAGCTCCTCGGTTGCGTCCTGGAAGTAGCGATCCTTCGAGCCATGCGACTGCGCCATCGCACCGAGCGAGCCCATGCCGCGATACGACTTGTATGACGCACCCTGATACAGCTCGACGTCGCCCGGCGATTCCTCGGTGCCGGCGAACAAGCCGCCAATCATCACGCCGTGCGCACCGGCGACGAGCGCCTTGGCGATATCGCCCGAGAAGCGGATGCCGCCGTCGGCAATCAACGGCACGCCCGAGCCTTTCAATGCAGCTGCGACGTTTGCGACCGCCGTGATCTGCGGAACGCCGACGCCGGCGATGATGCGAGTCGTGCAGATGGAGCCGGGGCCGATGCCGACCTTGATGCCGTCCGCGCCCGCTTCGACGAGCGCTTTGGCCGCGTCGGCAGTAACGACGTTGCCCGCGATGATTTGCTGATCCTTCCACGCCCGCTTGATCTCGCTGACCATCTTCAGCACGTTGCTGGAATGGCCGTGGGCAGTGTCGACGACGATCACGTCGACGCGAGCATCGCGCAGCGCTTCGACGCGCTTCAATGTATCCGCACCGGTGCCGACAGCCGCGCCGACGCGCAGGGCGCCGCGTTCGTCTTTGGCGGCGCGCGGAAATTCCGTGGCTTTCTGGAAGTCCTTGACCGTGATCATGCCCTTCAGGTTGAAGTTCTGATCGACGACCAGCACCTTCTCGATGCGATGCTTGTGCAGCAGTGCGAGCACCTCGTCCTTCGGCGCGTTTTCGCGCACGGTGATGAGTCGCTCCTGTGGCGTCATGACTGTGGACACCGGCGCGTCGAGCTTGGTCTCGAAGCGCAGGTCGCGGTGCGTCACGATGCCGACCGCCTTCGACCCGACGACCACCGGCACGCCCGAGATGTTCTTGGAGCGCGTCAGCTCCAGCACTTCACGGATGGTCTTGTCGGGCGAAATCGTGATCGGCTCGTGGATCACGCCGCTTTCGAACTTCTTGACCCGCTGCACCTCGCGCGCCTGAGCCTCGATGCTCATGTTCTTGTGCACGATGCCGAGGCCGCCTTCCTGCGCGATCGTGATCGCCAGGCGAGCTTCGGTGACCGTGTCCATGGCAGCGGACAGGATCGGCAGGTTGAGACGGATCGTGCGGGTGAGTTGCGTGCTCAGGTCGGCGTCGCGCGGCAGGAAATCGGAGTGTGCCGGGACCAAAAGCACGTCGTCGAAGGTGAGTGCTTCCTCGAGAATGCGCATGGCTTGGAACCCGCGTTATCGATGAAAGCGCGCCATTGTACAGGAACAGGGGCAGCCTGTAGCCTCCTTTTCCATGCCTGCCTCGGACCTGGAGCTGGATTTCTCGGAGCCGCGCCCGCCGCCGCAGCCGACTGAAACCCGCGACATCTACACCCCCTCGCGCCTCAATCGCGAGGCTCGCACGCTGCTGGAGCGCGGCCTGCCGGCGCTGTGGCTGGAGGGTGAGATCTCGAACCTGTCGCGCCCCTCCTCGGGCCACTGGTATTTCTCCCTCAAGGACGAAGCCGCCCAACTCCGCTGCGCCATGTTCCGCCAGCGCAATATCATGACGCGGTTCTCGCCGCGGGACGGCGCGCGCGTGCTGGTGAGGGGTCGCGTGAGCCTGTACGAGCAGCGCGGCGACTACCAGTTCATCGCGGATTTCATGGAAGAGGCCGGCGAAGGCGCTTTGCGCCAGCGTTTCGAGCTGCTCAAGGTGAAGCTGGCTGCCGAAGGGCTGTTCGCCATCGAACGCAAGCGCCCGCTGCCGCGCATGCCACGCAGGGTCGGCGTCATCACGTCGCCGACGGGCGCCGCGCTCCGCGACGTCCTGCACATCCTGCGCCGCCGCTTCTGCAGCATCCCGATACTGCTCTACCCGGTCCAGGTGCAAGGCGGGGTCGCGGCGGCACAGATCGCAAGGACGATCCGGCGTGCGTCGGCGCGCGCGGAATGCGATGTGCTCGTTCTGGTACGCGGCGGCGGCTCGCTCGAAGATCTCTGGGCGTTCAACGAAGAGAGCGTTGCGCGCGCGATCTACGACTGCGCCGTACCGATCGTCACCGGCATCGGTCACGAGGTCGACTTCACGATCGCGGATTTCGTGGCCGACGTGCGGGCGCCGACGCCATCCGGCGCGGCGGAACTGATCGTTCCTGACTGCAACGAGTGGCTCAGAAATGTGCTGCTGATTACCAACCGCCTGACGACCGCGCTGACACGCTCTCTCAAAACTCAGCAGGATCGCGCTGCCTGGCTGCAGCGACGGCTCCAGCAGCTCCATCCGGGCGTCGAGCTGCGCCAGCGCGCGCAGCGCCTCGACGATCTCGAACAGCGGCTGATCCGCGTCGTGCGCTCGGATCTCGGCGACCGGCGCGGAACGCTCATGCAATTGGCGGCGGAGTTGCGCCAGCACTCGCCGGCACTGCGCGTCGCGAATGCACGCAGGCGCCTTGAAAGCGCGCGCGCAAGCATCGAAACCATCGTGCGGAAGAACGTGGAGAGATTCGGCAAGCGCCTCGCCATCGCAGGACGAACGCTCGACGCCGTCAGCCCGCTCGCGACGCTCGAGCGCGGTTACGCGATCGTCACCGACTCGAAAGGCACTGTCATCACGGATGCTCAGGACGTTCGCGCGGGACAGCTGATCGATGCACGGCTGACGCGCGGCACGATCCGCGCGCGCATCGAGCGCACTACGAATCCGGAGCTGGATCTGCGCATGCCGAAAGAAGACGAGAAGTGAGCCGACGAGCAATGATTCGCGCCGCCATTACGTTTGCCGCACTCGCCAGCGTTGCTCATGCCGGCGACCTGCCGCGCGAAAGCCGCGTTCCCGGCGGCATCGCCCTCGTCGAAATTCCGGGCGGCGACGTTGCACCGACGGCGCTGGTCGACGCTCGGCGCGCCGCGGTGATCCGTCACGACGACCGCTGGATCGCGATCGTCGGCATTCCGCTTTCCACCGAGCCGGGATCGCAGAAATTGAAGGTCACGACCGGCAAGGGAACGGTCGATGTGCCGTTCCAGGTAGTCGACAAGCGCTATCGCACTCAGCACCTGACGATCAAGAACCAGCGGCAGGTAGACCCCGCGCCCGAGGACCTGAAGCGCATCGAAGCTGAGCGCATACGCTCCGACGCAGCGCTGTCCAGGTTCACGACGGAGGGGACGCCGGTGTTCGCGTTGCAGTCGCCCGTGGAAGGCATGCGATCGGACTCGTACGGCTCGCGACGAGTTTTCAACGGTCAGCCGCGCAGTCCGCATTCCGGCATGGACATCGCCGCCGCCAAGGGCACGCCGATTCGCTCGCCGGCCGCGGGCACGGTGGTCGAGGCCGGCAACTTCTTCTTCAACGGCAACACGCTGTACATCGATCACGGCTACGGCCTGGTGACGATGTACTGCCATCTCGACGAGATCAAAGTGAAGGTCGGCGACCGGCTCGCAGCGGGCGATCTGCTCGGCACGGTCGGTGCGACCGGGCGTGTGACCGGGCCGCATCTGCATTGGGGCGTGGCGCTGAATCGCGCGATGGTGGATCCGGGGTTGTTCCTGGAAGGGGAATAGGGAGTCAGGCTGAAGCCTGACCCACAGCATCTTGTGGGTCAGGCTTTAGCCTGACTACAGCTCTACAGCCCTTCCGGCGGACTCTTGGTCTTCTCTTGCAGGAAATCGCCGATGACCGGCCTGAATCGATCCATGTCGACCAGGAACGAGTCGTGGCCCTGCAGCGACGGCATGCGCACGAACTGAACTTCGCGCCCGCCGGCTGACAGACCCTCCGCCAGCTCCTGCTGCTGACCGATCGGAAACAGCAGATCCGTTTCCACGCCGATGACCAGCGCGCGCTCCACCGTGAAGCGTCTGAGCGCGTCCTGCACCGTACCGCCGTGGTCGGCGAGATCGAACAGATCCATGGCGCGCGAGATGTACAGGTAGCAGTTCGGATCGAACTGCCCGGTGAACTTGGTCGCGTGATTCTCCAGGTACGACTCGACTTCGAAGTCGATGCCGAACGGATCGCCGGGCTGGTGCTCGGCGCTGGCGCGCTCGCGGCCGAAGCGCTGCGTCCATTCCTTGGCCGAGCGATAAGTGATCATGCCGAGCTTGCGTGCCAGGCGCATGCCCTGCACCGGGATCGCATCGGCGCTGTAGTTGCCTTCGCGCCAGGCCGGATCGCGCCGGATCATTTCCCGCTGCAGCGAGCGCAACGCGATCGAGAACGGCGCCGAGCGTGCCGCCGCCGAAATCGACACGACGCTGCGCGTCTCGCCCGGGAACAGCGCGCAGTACGCGAGCACCGTCATGCCGCCGAGCGACGGCCCGATCACTGCCGCGAGCTTCTTGATGCCGAGCGACGACGGCGACTTCATGTCCGGCGCGCGCCATGTCCTCCACGGTGAGCACCGGGAAGGTCAGCCGGTACGGCTGGCCGGTCGCTGGGATTGATGGAGATCGGCGAGGTCGAGCCGAACGGGCTGCCGAGCGAGTTGACGCAGATGACGAAGAAGCGGCGCGTGTCGATCGGCCGGCCCGGCCCGATCATGTCTTCCCACCAGCCCTGCGACGAATCTTCGGTCGACGAGGCGGCATGGGCCGACGGCGACAGACCGGTGAAGATCATGACGGCGTGGTCGTGCCGTACGGCCGGGTCGCCCCAGGTCTCGTAGGCGACTTCGACGTTCGGCATCTCGCCGCCGCGACGCATCGGGAACGGCCGCTGCAGCTTCAGTATCTTGCGGGCGGTCGCCATGGCCGGGGCAGTTTAATCGCTCAGCGCTTCACGCGCTTCAGCAACCGTTTGCGCGCGCGCACCTGGCGCGGCGTGAGCGGATTGCGCCGGCCTTTGAACGGATTTTCGTCGGCGCGGAATTCGACGCGCACCGGCGCTCCCTCCAGCCGGAAGTGCTTGCGGAACAGGTTCGCGAGATAGCGCCGATAGGCCTCCGGGACGTGCTGCACCTGGTTGCCGTGAACGATGATGATCGGCGGATTGCGGCCGCCCTGGTGCGCATAGCGCAGCTTGATGCGGCGGCCGCGCACGAGCGGCGGCTGGTGCTGCTCTATGGCGAGCTCGAGCACGCGTGTCAGCTCCGGCGTCGGTATCTCGCGCATCGAAGCGTCGTACGCCTGGCTCACCCCGCGCATCAGCTCGCCGACGCCCGTGCCGTGCAGCGCCGATATGAAATGGATCGGTGCGAAGTCGAGAAACGGCAGCCGCAGATCGAGACCGGCGCGGATCTCGTCGCGCTTGTCCATGGGAATGTTGTCCCACTTGTTGACGGCGATGAGCAACGATCGGCCGCGCTCGGCGACCATGCCGAACAGCGTGGCGTCCTGCTCAGCGACCGTGTCGTGCGCGTCGATGACGCCGATCACGACGTTCGCCGAATCGACGGCCTGCAGCGCCTTGATGACGCTGAACTTCTCGACCGCCTCCTCGACGCGCGCGCGGCGGCGCACGCCGGCGGTATCGATGAGCGTGTAGCGACGCCCGTCGCGCTCGAACGGCACGAACACCGCGTCGCGCGTGGTGCCCGGCTGATCGAAGGTGATCAGGCGCTCTTCGCCCAGCAGCCGGTTGATGAGCGTCGACTTGCCGACGTTCGGCCGGCCGATCACTGCGACGCGAATATCGCCGGGACCGGCGCCATCGCCGTGTTCCGCGTGCTCGAGGCCCGCCAGCACGTCCTCCATCAATGAGCGAACGCCATCGCCGTGCGTGGAAGAAATGGCTCGCGGATCGCCCAGGCCGAGCTGATGGAACTCGGCAGCGGCGGTTGCCGTGTCCAGGCCCTCGGCCTTGTTGGCGACGAGGGTGACCTGCTTGCCGAGCTTGCGCAGGGTCTGCGCGATGAAATGGTCGGAGGACACGAGGCCTTCGCGCGCGTCGACCAGGAACAGCACGCGATCGGCTTCTTCGACGGCGCGCAGCGCCTGCTGCGCCATCAGCACTTCGACGCCGCGGGCGTCGACGACCAGGCCGCCGGTATCCACGACCAGGTAGGGAATCTCCCCGACTTTGCCGTAACCGTAGTTGCGGTCGCGCGTCAGCCCGGGCAGGTCCGCGACGAGGGCGTCGCGGGTGCGCGTGAGGAAATTGAACAGCGTCGACTTGCCGACATTCGGCCGTCCGACGAGCGCGATGACCGGCAGCATCTAGGGGCCATTCGGCTCTGCAGGCTTCGGCACTGCGGGCTTCGGTTCTGCGGGCTGCGGCTCGGCTTCGGGCTGCGGCTCGTCTGCCTTCGGCATCGTATCGGGTGACGGCAATACCTTGGGCTGGCTCCTGAAGGCGAGCAGCTTGCCGGAGTCCGTCTGCACGAACACGCCGGCATCGGTGGTGACTGCAGGATTGGTGATGCGCTCGCCGTCCGTCTTCTGCCGCGCGACGATCTCGCCGGTCGCCTTGTCGAGCCAATGCACGTAGCCTTCGAAGTCGCCGACCACCAGCGCGTCGCCGTCCACCGCAGGTGCAGTGAGACCGCGCCGTTTCATCGCGTCCTGCTCCCACAGCACCGCGCCGTCGCTGCGCTTCATCGCGATCACGACGCTGTCCGCGTTGGTGAGATACAGGTTGTCTTCGTCCATCGCGAAGCCGCGATAGCTGGAGGCGTCGCGCGCCCACCAGATCTGGCCGGAGTCGAGCGCCAGCATCGCGACCCGGCCCTGGAAGCCGACCACGAAGATGTCGTCGCCGGATACTCGCGCGGGCGAGTCGATGTCGGCCAGCCGCTCCAGCTCGGTGCGGCCGCGCGGTGCGTTCACGATCGCGTCCCACAGCACGTCGCCGTTGCGTGGGTCGATCGCAAGAACCTTGCCGCTGTCGAAGCCGGCGATGATGCGATCGCCCGCCAGCACCGGCGGGGCCGTGCCGCGCAGCGTAAGCCGCGGCACCTGCTCATCGACGGCCCAGCGCTGCACTCCATCTGCGGTCGCCAGCCCTTCGACGTGACCGTCGACCGTGCGGATGACGACGACATCTTTCGCGATGAGCGGACGCGCCAGCACTTCGCTGCCGATCGCCTTGCGCCAGCGCTCGCTGCCGTTGGTGGCATCGAGCGCGACGATGTCACCGTCGCTCGAGCCGAGCACGACCAGAGCGCCGTCCACTTCGGGTCCGGCCGACAACGCCAGCTTGGTCTTCACTGCCCACAACCGTCGGCCGCTGTCTGCGGCCATCGCGACGACTTCGCCGTCGTGCGAAGCCGCGTACACCGTTCCATCGACGACGATCGGCCGCAGCGCGAGCCGCAGGTTTTCGGAATCGCCGCCCAGGCCGGCAGTCCAGGTGTGACGCACGGTGCGCTTCGGCACGATGTCGACCAACTCGGCGGGCGGGTCGATCTCCTTGTCGGCGCACGCGGCGAGTGTCAGGAACGCCGCTGCACCGAAGGCGGCCAGCGCGACGCGAGCGCGATTCGCAGCGAACATCAGGAATCTCCCTGCGCAGCCGGCGCTGCAGGCTTGGCCGGCGTAGCCGGAACTTCACCGCCGACGTCGCGCAGCTTCAGCTCGACTGTGGCGCGATCGAGCTGGCCCTTGGACTCTTCGGCAAGCGCCGCGGCATATTCCGCCCGCGCGCCCTGCGCATCGCCCTTCGCCACCAGAGCATCGCCGCGAATCTCGCGCATAGGCGCGGCAAAGGTGCCTGCCTTTTCGATGACGAGTAACTGAAGAGCCTCATCGGGCTTGCCGGTCTGGATCTGCAGGCGTGCCAGGCGCAGACGCGCGATCGACGCCAGCTCCTCGTCGCTCGAGGTGTCGACGACTTGCCGCAACTGCTTGCTCGCCTCGTCGAAGCGACCCGCATCGACGTCGCGTTTGGCGAGCAACAGGCGGCCCTGCTGGGTATAAGCGGACTTCGAATGATCGCCGGCCAGATCGTTCAGCAGCCGGCCGGCCTGCTCCAGGTCGTTGCCCGCCAGCGCCTTCTGGAAGTCGGCGTAGACCTTCGCAGCCGCACCCGCCCGCTGCGTCTGGTACGTCTGCCAGTACTGATAGGCGGCCAGCAGCCCCAACCCGAGGGCCACGCCCGCGAGGATCCATTTCCAGTTCTCGCGCCACCAGTTGCGCAGCGCCTCTTCCTGATCGCGATCGGTTAAATAGTCTTCGACCATGGCAGTGTCATCTGTGTAGGAAAGTTGTTAGCGCTTGAGCCGTGCCGCGATCTCGTCGGCGACCCGGTCCCAGGCGATTTCGACCTGCGGCGCTTCCGCTCGCAGGGACTTCAGACCGACGACGCGTCTTTCGGTTTCGCCCTCGCCGAGAATCAGCGCCAGATGCGCCCCGCTCTTGT
This sequence comes from uncultured Gammaproteobacteria bacterium, assembly GCA_963838635.1. GTDB lineage: Bacteria > Pseudomonadota > Gammaproteobacteria > Steroidobacterales > Steroidobacteraceae > Steroidobacter. Next base: position 101,336 of record CAWISC010000077.1, read on the forward strand.
CGGCGCGCTTCAGCTGGGATTTGAAGCTGCCGCTGCCGCAGTTGCTCTCGATGCGCACCGACGGGACTGCATCGCGGATGCGTTCGGCGAGCGCGAGACCCTCGGCTTCGGCGCGCGCCCCGGCGATCACGAAGTAGACGTCCGGCGCATATCCGGGCGTCTCGCCGTTCTGTGCGCGCAGCAGCGACACGATGCGTTCCTGGCCCAGGGCCCAGCCGATGGCGGGCGTGCTCTCGCCCCCGAGCTGCGCGACCATACCGTCGTAGCGACCGCCCGAGCACACGGCGCCCTGCGATCCGAGCTCCGTCGTCAGCCACTCGAAAACCGTGTGCGTATAGTAGTCGAGCCCGCGCACCAGGCGCGGATTGAGGACGTAGCGGATCCCGACTGCGTCGAGATGCCGGCACAGCCCCGAGAAGTGCTGGCGCGACTCCTCGTCCAGGTACTCGGTCAACACCGGCGCACCTGCGATCACGTCCTGCAGCTCCGGATTTTTGCTGTCGAGAATGCGCAGCGGGTTGCCCTCGAGACGCCGCAGGCTGTCCGCGTCGAGCCGCGACTTGTGCGCCGTGAAGTATTCGACCAGCTTTTCGCGATAGGCGCGTCGCGACGCGGGCGTGCCGAGCGAATTCAAATGCAGCTCGATCCGTTGCAGGCCCAGCGTACGCAACAGACGTGCGCTGAGCATGATGAGCTCGGCATCGATGTCAGGACCCGGGAAGCCGAACGCCTCGGCGTCGAGCTGATAGAACTGCCGGAAGCGACCCGCCTGCGGCCGCTCGTAGCGGAACATCGGCCCGGCGCACCAGACGCGCTGACGTTGGTTGTGCAACAGACCGTTGCTGATCATCGCGCGCACGATGCCGGCTGTCGCCTCCGGGCGCAGCGTCAGCGAGTCGCCGCCCGGATCCTCGAAGGTGAACATCTCCTTCTGCACGATGTCGGTGAACTCGCCGATCGAGCGCTTGAACAACGCCGTGTGCTCGACGATGGGCACGCGGATTTCCTGGTAGCCGTACGCGGCGAACAACTCGCGCGCTACGCCCTCGAGCCGATGCCAGCCGGCAATGTCCGCCGGCAGCACGTCGTTCATCCCGCGCGGTGGCTGGATCTGCTGCTGCGTCACTCGCGCACCGCCGTCTGCAAAGTATCCGGTCTCACTGAGCCATCCGCCTCGATCGAAAACTTGGCGCCGTCCTTGCCCGCGCGACGCGGAATGACGATCGGCCGCTCGCCCACCTGGGCATTCACCGCCGACGCCATGCCGAGATTCACTCGCAGCGGCGGTACGCCGGCGACAGTGCGCACGCGGCCCGGCGTTCCCATGTCGAACATCAACCGCTTCCCGGAGGCGTCGTAGATCTCGGCCCACGACGGCCCGGTGAACTCCAGGCGAAGCCGGACTTCGCCCGAGGGCGCTGACGTTGCTGCCACCGCTGGCGCCTGCGCAACCGGTGCCGATGCTGCTGCCGCCGGTGCCTGTTGCGCCTGTTCGACGGGCTCGCTCACCGGGTCCGACACGGTCGGCGCAACGACTTCGCTGGTCGTCGCGTTGTCGGAACTCGGTTTCCACCACAGCTCGAACACGAGCCATGCAAGGCCGGCGACGACCGCAATCGCAACTGCGATCCACAACGGCAGCTTCGACACGCGACGACGCTCGACAATCACAGGCGCTGCTATCGCTGCCGGAATCGGCGTCGGCGCCACCGGCGTACCGCCGAGCGCCTCATAGCGCTCGATCACCGTAGCCGGCGAAAGGCCGAGCAGCGCTGCGTACTTGCGCAGGTGACCTCTCGCGTACACCGGCGCGCCGAGCGCCTCGAAGCGGTTGGCTTCGATCGCCTGGATCACCCAGGCGTCCAGGTGCATATCCTCGGCCGCGTGCTGCACCGAGTAGCCGCGACGCTCGCGCTCCACGCGCAACATCCCGCCCGGCGTGTCCGGCTCGGCTGCCGCCGCACCCGATGCACCGCCGACCGGCTCATTCATCCCGGATTCCGCTCGGACTCCAGCAATTCTTTGGTCTGGACCGCGGCCGGATATTCAGCCTTGAGGCGCTGCGCGTAGTGCTGCGCCTGTGCCTTGTTGCCGAGCCCGCGCTCGATGCGCACTCCCAGCCACAGGCTGGCGGGACTGGTCCGACCCACTTCCATGTAGCGCTGGAGGAAAGCGCGCGCCGACATGTATTCGGTCTGCTGATATTCGAGCTCCGCCATCTGGAACAACGCTTCGGTGAAGCGCGGCCGCACCGCGAGCGATTGCCGGAAGTACTCTTCGGCGCCCTTCATATCGCCGGCGCCGCGCGCGCAATTGCCGGCGTTCATGTACGCAACTTCCCGCGTCTTGTAGAGCTGATCTGCTGCGGCCTCGAGCGCCACCTTCTTGCCGCGCTCGAACTTGTTGTGCTGGCACAGATACACGGCGTAGTTGTTCTTGAACTCGGGGTTCTTCGGCTCGAGCGAAACCGCTCGCTCGTAGTGAGACTCCGCCTTGTTCTCGTCGTTGAGCCGGTTGTACAGCATGCCGGCAACCAGATGCGCGCGCCCGTAGCGCGGGTTCTGCTCGAGCGCGCGATCGATCTTGTCCTTCGCCTGCTGCAGGTTGCCCTTGCGCAGGTGCTCGATGCCGAGCTCCAGGTTGATCTCCGCGGCCTTTTCGTTCTGCGGCATCTTCTTCGACGGGTTGCTCGTGCATCCCGCGAGGACCACGACACCGATCGCCACGATCGTCGCTGCACGCTTCACGGTTGCACCGCCACTGAGATGAGCTTGGAGCCCAGGCGTACTGTCGTGCGGTCGTTGACGCGGCCGACCAGCTGGCCGCACGCCGCGTCTATGTCGTCGCCGCGCGTGCGCCGCGTCGTCGCGATCACACCGTTGTTGTTGAGAATCTCGCGGAAACGTTCGATCGCCGCCGCGCTGGAGCGCACGTAACGCGTTCCCGGGAACGGGTTGAACGGAATCAGGTTCACTTTCGCCGGCCGGTCCTTCAGCAGCTGCACCAGCTCGCGCGCATGCTCGGGGTGGTCGTTGATGCCGTCGAGCATCACGTACTCGAACGTGATGCTGCGGGCGTTCTGCTTGTTCACGTACTGCCAGCAGGCGTCCAGCAGCTCGGCGATCGGATGCTTGCGATTGATCGGCACGAGCTGGTCGCGCAGGGCGTCGTTCGGCGCGTGCAGCGAAACGGCGAGCGCGCAGTTGGTCTCTTCGGCGAGCCGCACCATCTGCGGCACGAGACCCGAAGTGCTCACCGTCACGCGACGCCGCGAGATATCGAAGCCGAGGTCGTCCATCATGATCTCGGCGGCGGGCACGACGTTGCGATAGTTCGCGAGCGGCTCGCCCATGCCCATGAAGACGACGTTCGTGACGACACGATCGCCACCGGGCTCGTAGCCAAGCTCGCGGTTCGCGAGCCACACCTGGCCGACGATCTCTGCGACCGTGAGATTGCGATTGAATCCCTGCTGTGCGGTCGAGCAGAACGTGCAGTCCATCGCGCAGCCGACCTGGCTGGAGATGCACAGCGTGCCGCGGCCGGGCTCGGGGATGAAGACGGTCTCGATGCCTTGCGTGCCGTCCATCGCCAGCAGCCACTTGCGCGTGCCGTCGGCGGAAACCTGCATCGTGGTGATCGAAGGCGTCGCGACGACGGCCACTTCCTTGAGGCGCTCGCGGAAGCTCTTCGCCAGATCGGTCATCTGATCGAAGTCGGCGACGCAGCGCTTGTACAGCCACTTCTGCAGCTGACGCGCCCGGAACGCCTTCTCGCCCATCCCGGCGACGAACGCTTCCAGCTCGGCGCGCGTCAGCCCGAGCAGGTTCGTCTTCGCGTCGAGACTAGCGTTCATCGCGCCTGCATCTTAGCGGGTCCGCGGGCACAGGTCGGCAGCGGCGAAGAAGTACGCAATCTCGGTGCGCGCGTTCTCGGCGCTGTCCGAGCCGTGCACGACGTTCTCTTCGATGCTGGTCGCGAGATCGGCGCGGATCGTGCCCTTGTCGGCCTTCTTCGGGTCGGTGGCGCCCATCAGCTCGCGGTTCTTCGCCACCGCGTTCTCGCCTTCCAGAACCTGAACGAGGATCGGGCCGGAGCTCATGTAGCGCGTCAGGTCCTTGAAGAACGGACGCTCGCGATGCACGGCGTAGAAGCCTTCGGCCTGCGCCAGCGTCAGCTGCATCATGCGGGCCGCGACGATGCGCAGGCCGGCCTTCTCGAACCGGCTGTAGACGTTGCCGATCACGTTCTTCTGTACGCCATCGGGCTTCACAATCGAAAGGGTGCGTTCGAGCGCCATGAATCCTCGTCCTCGATCTGAATGGAATCAATGAATTAGGAACGCCCGCCGGGGGCGGTGCGCAGTGTGCGGCGCAGTCTACCGGCGAGACCTGCCAGCAGCAAGAAATCCAGTCGGGGCGGGAGGTTAGGGAAGGTGCCGGGCTAAACGGTAAAGCTTTCGCCGCAGCCGCACTCGCCCTTCACGTTCGGGTTGCGGAAGCGGAAGGCCTCGTTCAGGCCCTGCTTGACGAAGTCGACCTCGGTGCCGTCGATGAAGCCGAGACTGTCCCGGTCGACGATGACTTTGACCCCGCGATCCTCGAACACGACGTCATCGGCGCCGATGTCATCGGCATAGTTCACGACGTAGGCGAAGCCGGAGCAGCCGGTCTTCTTGACCGAAAGGCGCAGGCCGACGCCATGGCCGCGGCGCCCGAGGAAAGAGCGGACACGGTCGGCGGCGGCTGAGGTCAGTGAGATGGACATAGGCGGGAGATGGCGGTCGAACGTGCGCTAGTCAAGGCCGAAGAGTCATTCGGATCGTGCATGACGGTAGACCCAGGGTCGATTGTACGATCGAACCGGACGCCCGAATTGATGCATGGGTCGCATTCTGCGGATCAAGCTACGGATCGAGCCGACGCTGCCAGTCATCGGCGAGCGCGTGCACCGCATCTTCCAGCACCAGCAGGCGTCCGCGCTTTTCCGGCGGGAACTCCAGCTCGTCGGCAGTCTCGCGCCAGCTCCAGCGCCGCAGCTGCTCTTGCGTGGCTCCCTGCAACCGTTCGCTGAGCAGCGAGCCTGCAGCGATGCAGTGCGGGCATCCATAGACCTCGAAGCGCAGCGCGACGATGCGATCGTCACGCACGCGCGCGCTCAGGTCGAACCGCGCGCCTTGCTCGGCGTTACCTGCCGAAGCAGCGATCACGTCCGCGGCCGGCGCGAAGCGGCCGACGTTGCGGGGCTGCTCGAAATGCTCGATGACGTGCGGACTGTAGGGTGCTTCGCTCATGGTTTCCCGACCGGGTTGACTGTCTGGGGAGCAAACGAACGTAACCGCGCGACTTCGCGCTTCACTGCCGCGATGGCAGTCTCGACTTGCTCGGCCGTCGTGAACCGCCCGAGGCTGAAGCGCAGCGAGCTCTGCGCCAGCTGGTCGCTGTGTCCCAATGCCCGCAGCACGTACGAAGCTTCTTCCGAAGCCGAAGAGCACGCGGCGCCGGCCGAGACAGCCAGCTCGCGCAGCGCGAACTGCAGGCTCTCGCCTTCGATGCCGCGGAAGCTGACGTTCAGCAGGCCGGCAGTGCGCAGCTGCGGATGCCCGTTCAACACGACGTCGCCGACTTCGGAAATACCTGCCCACAACTTGTCGCGCAGCGCGCCGATGCGTTCGACGTCCTGCTCACGGTCACGCTCCGCGATCTCGAACGCCAGTCCCATGCCGACGATCTGATGTGTCGCGAGCGTGCCGGAGCGCAGCCCGTGTTCCTGGCCGCCGCCGTAGATCAGCGGCTTGAGGCCAAGCGGCGGCTTGCGCCGCACGTACAGAGCACCGATGCCCTTCGGACCGTAGATCTTGTGCGCAGTGAGCGACATCAAATCGACGTTCATCGTCTCGACGTTCAGCGGCAACTTGCCCGCGCTCTGCGCCGCGTCGACGTGGAATGCGACGCCGCGCTCGCGACAAATCGCACCGACGGCCGCGATGTCCTGCACGACGCCGATCTCGTTGTTGACGTGCATGAGCGAAACGAGCTGCGTATCCGGACGCAGCGCCGCCCTCACCTGCTCCGGCCCCACGATGCCGTCGCAGTCGGGCTTCAACCATGTGACCTCGAAGCCTTCACGCTCCAGCTGCTTCAGCGGATCCACCACCGCTTTGTGCTCGGTCTTGGCCGACACGAGATGGCGGCCGCGATCGGCGTTGAAGCGCGCGACGCCGAAGACCGCGAGGTTGTCGGACTCAGTGGCCCCGGAAGTCCAGACGATGCAGTCCGGCCGCGCGCCGATCGCCGCCGCGACCTGCTGGCGCGCCTTTTCGACCAGCCCGCGCGCGCGCCGCCCGTATTCGTGTCCGGCGGAAGAAGGATTCCCCTGTGCGCCGCTCGGGCGCAGGCACTCGATCATCGCGTCCGCGACGCGCGGATCGACCGGCGTCGAGGCCGCGTAATCGAGATAGATCGTATTCGCTGTGTTCACTGGTGAGCAGAATAGAAAAACTGCATCGCTGCGTCACCCTGTCACTTCGTCACTACGCTTTTTGGCGGGCCGGCGCCGCGCCTGGACCGCGGTGAGCACGCCGCGCAGGATGTTCATCTCGTTCTGATCCAGCAACGCGCGATTGAACAAGCGGCGGATGCGCGCCATCAGGTGTCCGCCGCCGGTGCGATCGCGGAAATCGATGTATTCGAGTACTTGCTCGAAATGCTCGTACAAGCGCGTCATCTCCGCGGCGCTTGCCAACGGCACCTCACGCGGCGCGATCTCCGGCGCGCCCGGGCGGCCTGCGAGCCAGACCTCGTAGGCGAACACCTGCACGGCCATCGCCAGATTGAGCGAGCTGTAGTTCGGATCGGTGGGAATCGTCGCCAGCAGGTTGCAGCGTGCGAGCTCGACGTTGGTGAGCCCGATGCGCTCGGAGCCGAAAACGATCGCCGCGCCGCCCGAACGGCCAGCCTGCACGATCTGGGCGGCGCAGTCGCGCGGCTCGACCAGGTCGAACGGCAAGTGCCGCTGCCGGGCGCTGGTGCCGACCACCAGGCCGCACTCGGCGATCGCGTCCGCGAAGTCTTCGTGCACTCGCGCCGCTTCGAGCACGTCGGCCGCCCCCGAGGCCCGAGCGGTGGCGTCGGCGTTCGGAAAGAACTTCGGCCGCACCAGGTGCAGCTCGGTGAGTCCCATGTTCTTCATCGCGCGAGCAACGGCGCCGATGTTGCCGGGATGGTTCGGGTCGACGAGGACGATGCGAATGGACATGGCGTCGCCTGCTATTCTACGCGCCCTCTATGCAACCGCTATTGAACATCGCCATTCAGGCCGCCCGCCGCGCCGGGGAAACCATCGTCCGCGGCCTGAACCGGGTGCACCGCCTCGAGGTGCGCGCCAAGGGCGAGAACGACTTCGTGAGCGAGATCGATACGCAGGCGGAGCGGGAAATCATCGACACCGTGCACCGCCGCTATCCGCAGCACGACTTCCTCGCCGAGGAAAGCGGCCAGAGCGGTCACGACAGCGAGTTCCTCTGGATCATCGACCCGCTCGACGGCACCACCAATTTCCTGCACGGCTATCCGCAATTCGCGGTGTCGATCGGCGTGCAGCGGCGCGGCCGCATGGAACACGCCGTCGTGTACGACCCGATGCGTCAGGAGCTGTTCACCGCGTCGCGCGGCGAAGGCGCGCAGCTCGACGGCAAGAAAATTCGTGTCAGCCCGCACATCGGCCTGGAGCGAGCGCTCATCGGCACCGGCTTTCCGTATCGCGCGAACCTGCACTGGATCGATTCGTACATGGCGATGCTCAAGGCCGTAATGCAATCGACCGCCGGCGTGCGCCGGCCGGGCGCGGCGGCACTCGATCTGGCTTATGTCGCGGCTGGCCGCCTGGACGCATTCTGGGAGCTGGGCCTGTCGCCCTGGGACACGGCAGCGGGAACGTTGCTGATCACCGAAGCCGGCGGCATGGTCGGCCGCCTGAACGGCGGCGAATACAAGAACGAGGGCGACATCGTCGTCGGCACCCCCAAGGTCTACGCCCCGCTGCTGGAATTGCTCGCGCCGCACGTTCCGCCGGAACTGCGGACCTGAATCCGCGCGCGCGCAAGTTGCGTAGCTGGTGATCACGCTGGCGCCGCCTCGCTTTTGATTGAGTGCTCCGCTAGAGTGCCGCGCAACGCAGCGCCACAGAAGCCAGCGAATGGAGCCAGTACAGTCATGCTGAAGAACCTGCTCGCAGTCAAATCCGTCAAAGAGCTCGAGGCTGAGAGCGCGAAAGGCGAGCTGCGTCGATCACTGGGTCCAAGGGCGCTCACGGCGATCGGCATCGGCGGCATCATCGGCACCGGCATCTTCGTGCTGACGGGTCTGGCGGCCGCGCAACACGCCGGCCCCGCGATCGTGCTGTCGTTCATCATCGCCGGCATCGGCTGCGTCTTCGCCGGTCTGTGCTACGCCGAGTTCGCGTCGATGATCCCGGTCTCCGGCAGCGCTTACGCCTACTCGTACGCAACCCTCGGCGAAGGCGTCGCGTGGTTCATCGGCTGGAACCTGGTGCTCGAATATCTGTTCGCGGCCTCGACCGTCTCGGTCGGCTGGTCGCGCTACCTGGTCAAATTCCTCGACGCGATCGGGATCAACTTCATACCACCGGCGCTCAGTAGCGCGCCGATCGACTACACCGTCGAGCAAGGCTTCTTCGCCACCGGCGCGATGCTGAACCTGCCGGCGGTCTTCATCGTCACGGTGGTCACGATCATCCTGATGCTCGGCATCAAGCAGTCCTCGACGACCAACGCGATCATCGTCGCCATCAAGGTCGGCATCGTCGTGCTGGTAATCGGCTTCGGCGCCTTCTACGTCACCGCGGACAACTGGTCGCCGTTCATTCCCGAGAACACCGGCACGTGGGGCCAGTTCGGCTGGAGCGGCATCATCCGCGCCTCCGGCATCATCTTCTTCGCCTACATCGGTTTCGACGCGGTATCGACCGCGGCACAGGAAGCGAAGAATCCGCAGCGCGACGTGCCGTTCGGCATTCTCGCCAGTCTCATCATCTGCACGATCCTGTACGTGCTGATGTCGGCCGTGCTCACCGGCATGCTCGAGTATCCGAAACTCAACGATGCGGCGCCGGTCGCCACGGCGCTGGAAGCTCACCCGGGGCTGCGCTGGCTGTCGATCCCGGTGATCTTCGGCGCGCTCGCCGGTCTCACCTCGGTGATCCTGGTCATGATGCTGGCGCAGTCGCGCATCTTCTATTCGATGTCGCGCGACGGACTGCTGCCGCCGCGCATTCCGCGCCTGCCATCCGCAGTGGCAGACGCCGGTGTTCTCGACCGTGCTGACGGGCATCGGCGCCGGCCTGATGGGCGGCCTGCTGCCGCTCAACGTGCTCGGCGAGCTGGTGTCGGCCGGCACGCTGATGGCATTCGTGACCGTCTGCATCGGCATCATGGTGTTGCGCGTAACGAAGCCCGATCTGCCGCGGCCGTTCCGCGTGAAAGGGGTGTGGTTCGTCGGCATCGGCGGCACGTTGTTCTGCGGCCTGATGCTGGGCAGCCTGTTCATGACCGGCGGCACCTGGTACCGGATCGTCGGCTGGACGATCCTCGGCTTCATCGTGTACTTCGGCTACGGCTACAAGCACAGCACGCTGCGCAACGGCTCGTCGGGCACGACGGTCGGCGGCGTGAGTACGCAGACCAGCAAGTAAGCGCCCGGCAGGAACTGTCAGGCTGAAGCCTGACCCACAGCCTCTCTTGTGGGTCAGGCTTCAGCCTGACTCTTATTCTTCTTCCAATCTCTTCCTCAGCTTCACCGGCTCTCATCGCGCTTGCGCGCGCGCACGCGGATGTTGAGCATCTCCACCGCGACCGAGAACGCCATCGCGAAGTAGATGTAGCCCTTCGGGATGTGGAACTCGAAGCCCTCGCCCACCAGCGCCATGCCGATCAGGATCAGGAAGGACAGCGCCAGCATCTTGATCGTCGGGTGGCGGTCGACGAAATCGCTGATCGGGCCCGGCCAGGAACATCATCACCAGCACGGCGACGATCACCGCCGCGATCATCACCTCGACGTTATCCGCCATGCCGACGGCCGTGATCACGGAGTCGAGCGAGAACACGATGTCGATGATCGCGATCTGCACGATCACGCTCACGAAGGTCGCGCTGCCCTTGCCCTCGCGGTGATGCTCCTCGCCTTCCAGGCCGCTGTGGATCTCCAGCGTGCTCTTCGCCAGCAGGAACAGGCCGCCGCCGATCAGGATCAGATCGCGCCCCGAGATGCCGAACCCGGCCACCGTGAACAGGTCCGCCGACAGCCCCATCACCCAGGTGATCGACAGCAGCAACAGGATGCGCGTGATCATCGCCAGCGCCAGGCCGATGGTGCGGCCGCGCTGCTGCTGCGCCTTCGGCAGGCGCCCGACCAGGATCGAGATGAAGATGATGTTGTCGATGCCGAGGACGATCTCGAGCGCGGTCAGCGTCAGGAACGCAAGCCAGACCTGGGGATCGGTGAGTAATTCCATGGCCGGCGTTCTATTGTTGCTGCGTACGCTGCTCGCGCCGCGTCGACCACAGCGAGGCGAGGATGCCGATCGCGAGGAAGCCGACGATCACGCCGAGCGAGATCGCGTGCGGGATGTCCAGGTGATGATGCAGCATCATCTTCACGCCGACGAAGCCGAGGATGAAGATCAGGCTGAACTTGATGTACTTGAACATCGTCATCAGCCCGGCGATCGCGAAGTACAGCGAGCGCAGGCCGAGGATCGCGAACGCGTTCGAGGTGAAGACGATGAACGGCTCCTGCGTCACGGCGAAGATCGCCGGGATCGAGTCGACGGCGAATACGACGTCGGCGAAATCCACCAGCAGCAGCGTTACGAACAGCGGGGTCGCGGCACGCTTGCCATCGACCATCGTGAAGAAGCGTTCGCCGTCCAGTTTGTCCGTCACCGGGTAGACGCGCCGCGCGATGCGCACCAGCACGCTCTTGCTCGGATCGAATTGCTCCTCTTCGCTCTTCAGCATGCGCGCGGCGGAGTACAGCAGGATTGCGCCGAACAGGTAGAAGGTCCAGTCGAACGCATGGATCAGCGCTGAGCCCGCCGCGATCATCGCACCGCGCAGCACGATCGCACCGACGATGCCCCAGAACAGCACGCGGTACTGGAACTGCGTCGGGATCTTCATGAACGTGAAGATGATCGCGATGACGAAGATGTTGTCGACGGACAGCGACCACTCGAGCAGGTAGCCGGTCACGAACTGGATCGCGGCCTCGCTGCCGTCCGGCGCGTCCTCGCCGCTCGCGTGCCAACCGAACCAGTGATGCTCGTAAACGCCGTAGACCAGGCCGGCGAAAGACAGCGCGACGGCGATCCAGACCGCCGTCCAGCCGAGCGCCTGCCGTACGTGCATGACGCGCGACTCGCGATGCAGGACACCGAGATCGAGCGCCAGAACGCCGATGAAGATCGCGAAGAAGCAGAGCCAGATGAGCCAGTTCATGGAAGGGGCTGTCGCTTCCTCACGGCATGGCCTTCAGCTCGGGGTCCTCCTTCTTGACCGTCATCAGGTCCTGCCCCTTGACGCCCATGTCGAGCGCCAGGGCGCCGGCGACGAAGATCGACGAATACGTGCCCGTGAACACGCCGACGATGATCGCGAGCGAGAAGCCCTTGAGCGTCTCGCCGCCGAACAGGTACAGCGACACCACCACGAACAGCACCGAGAAGCTGGTCATCAAGGTGCGCGACAAGGTCTGGTTGAGCGCGGTATTGAGCACCTGGACCGGTGTGAACTTGCGTTTCTCCAGGAACACCTCGCGGACCCGATCGAACACGACGACGGTGTCGTTGATCGAGTAGCCGATGACCGCGAGCACGGCCGCGAGCACCGACAGGTCGAAGGTCATCTGGGTTGCGGCGAAGAAGCCGAGGATGACGATCGGATCGTGCATGGCTGCCAGAACCGTGCCGGTCGCCATCTTCTTCTCGAAGCGAAAGCCGACGTAGATGAGGATGCCGATGAACGTGAACAGCAGGGCAAGCCCGCCCTGCTCCGTCAGCTCCTCGCCGACCTGCGGACCGACTACCTCGGTGCGTCGCACCTGCACGCCGGGAGTCGCTGCGCGCAGCGCCTCGGCGACGCGCGCACTCACTACGTTCACGTCCTCGCCTGGCGGCGGCAGCACCGTTACGGACAGGTCACGCGAACTGCCGAACGTTTGTACGCGAGCGTCGGGAAAGCCCGCCTTGGTGAGCGCGGCACGCGCGCTGTCGACGTTCGCCGCGGCCGGATAGTTCACCTCGATCGTGACGCCACCGGTGAAGTCGATGCCCAAGTTCAGCCCGCGCACCGCGAGCAGCACGAACGACGCGACCATTAGCGCCACGGAGATGGCGTACGTGATACGCCGCTTCGACATGAAGTCGATGCTCGGCGTTCGCTTGAAGAATTCCATCGTTCGGACTCCGGGGCGTGGCTAGACCGGCAGTTTCGCGATCCGGCGGCGACGGCCCCAGATGACATCGATCAATACGCGGCTGCAGACAACCGCCGTGAACAGCGAGGTAAAGATGCCCAGCACCAAGGTCACGGCAAAGCCCTTGATCGGACCGGTGCCGAACGCGAACAGCACGATACCGGCGATCAGCGTCGTGACGTTCGAATCCGCGATCGCCGAAAACGCTTTGTCGAAGCCCGCGGCGATCGCGGCGTGGGGCGAGTTGCCGTTACGCAGCTCCTCGCGGATTCGTTCGTAGATCAGCACGTTGGCGTCCGCGGCCATGCCGATCGTGAGCACGACGCCGGCAATGCCCGGCAGCGACAGCGCGGCTCCAGGCAGCGCCGACATCAATGCGACCAGCAGCACGACGTTGGTCAGCAGGATGACGTTCGCCACCATCCCGAACCACTTGTAATAGATCGCGAGGAAGATGAACGTCAGCACTGCGCCGACGGCCAGTGCCTCGAGGCCGCGCACGATGTTGTCCTTACCCAGGCTCGGACCGATCGACCGTTGCTCGACGATGCGCTGCGGCGCCGCCAGCGCGCCGGAACGCAGCAGCAGCGCGAGCTCGTGCGCTTCGGCCGACTGCAGCCCGGTGATGCGGAAGCTCGACGACAGCACGCTCTGGATCGTCGCTGCGTTGATCACGCGCTCCTCGGTGCAGACATCGCCGGAGCGCGTTCCTTTGCAGACCTCGCCCTCGGCCAGGCTCTTGGTTTCGATGTAGACGACCGCCATGCGGCGCCCGACGTTGTCGCGCGTCGCTTCGAGCATTTCCTGCCCGCCGCGCGCATCCAGCGTCACGCCGACTTCCGGCGCGCCTTCCGAGAACCGCGAAGTCGCATCGGTGAGCTGCTCGCCGGTCGCAATCACGTCGCGCTTCAGCAGGATGGGTCGGCCGTCCGTTTCCTTGTAGAGCTTCGAGCCGATCGGCACGCGCTTGTTGCTCTCGGCTTCGTACGGATTGTTCGCTTCGTCGACCAGGCGGAACTCGACAGTTGCGGTCGCGCCGAGCACGCGCACTGCCTGGTTGGGATCCTGCACGCCGGGCAGCTGCACGACGATGCGATCCACGCCCTGGCGGTTCACGATCGGCTCCGACACGCCGAGCTCGTTGACGCGATTGCGCAGCGTGGTGATGTTCTGCTCGATCGCGAGGCCCTGACGTTCCTTCAAACGCTGCGGCGTGAAGGCGACCGTCAGCTCCACCTGATCGCCGACGCTCTCGTTGGTGATGGTCATGCCGGGATCGCTGCCCTGAATGAGCTTGGTTGCGGCCGCCACATCCGCGCCGGCGCGCAGACGTGACACGTACCGTCTGACCATCGACCACGCTGCTGAGATACGGAATTCGCTCTTTGCGCAGCTGCGTACGGATGTCCTGGGACAGCCGCTGCAACGCCTTGTCGATGGCACCGCGCACGTCCACCTGGTACATGAAGTAAACGCCGCCGCGCAGATCCAGGCCGAGGCTCATCGGCTTCAGCCCGATGGCGCTGCAGAAAGCGCGGCGTGCGCGACACGCTGGTCAGCGCGACGACGTAGTCGCCCTTGGTCGCCTCGTTGACGGCATCGCGCGCCCTGATCTGTTCATCGGCGCCCGCGAACCGCAGCACCAGCCGCCCGTCCTCGAGATAGGCCGAGGTCGTCGGAATCTTCTCTTTGTCCAGAATGCCCTGCACGCGTTGCTGTGCGTTCGCGTCCATCGCGGCGCGGTCTTCGCGCGCCAGCTGGATAGCCAGCTCCTCGCCGAAAAAATTGGGCAACGCCAGCAGCAGCGACACTGCGACGACAATAGCTACGAGCCAATATCGCCAGGTTGGAATTTGGTACATGCAGAGAGGACGCGCGCGGCGTCAGACGCCCTTCAGCGTGCCCTTGGGCAATATCTGCGCAACGGTGGCGCGCTGGATCTTGACGTTCACGCCGTCAGCGATCTCCAGCGTCAGATATTGCTCGCCGAGCTGCGTGACCTTGCCGAGGATGCCGCCGTTGGTGGCGACCTCGGCTCCGACCTCGAGCGCGGCGACCATGGCGCGGTGCTCCTTGGCGCGCTTGGTCTGCGGACGAATCAACAGGAAATAGAAGACCACGAACATCAGGATCAGGAACGGGATCTGCATCAGAGCGCCCGATTGCCCGGATCCGCCCGTTGCCTGCGCGGCCGCGGTAGAAATCAGCCAGTCCATGTGGAAGCCTTGAGACCGAAAAAGAGCGGCGCATTATACACAGGCCCCGCCGGCCGTTGGGGGTCCCGCGGAGATAAGAAAGGTACACTTCGCACCCGTTTTTCCGGTGGGATGAGTGTCCTCCATGAGATCCAGCGAAGTTCTCGTCATTCTCCTGCTGACCCTCCTCAACGGCTTCTTCGCCCTGTCGGAGATGGCGCTGGTCTCGGCCAAGCGCTCCCGGCTGCAGGCTGCCGCCGAGCAGGGCCGGACCGGCGCCAAGTCGGCGATCGCGCTGCTGGAGGATCCGACTACGCTGCTTTCGGCGATCCAGATCGGCATCACCCTGATCACGATCTTTACCGGTCTATACAGCGGCGCCACCTTCGCCGGGCCGCTGGCCGACAAACTGACGGGCTACGGCGTGCCGCTGCGCTACGCCGAGGAGATCGCTTACGGCATCGTCGTGCTGATCATCACCTTCGTCTCCCTCATCATCGGCGAGCTGGTACCCAAGCGGGTCGCGCTGCTGCACGCCGAGTCGCTCGCGTTGCGGGTCGCGCCGGTGATGCGCCTGATCGCCACCATCACCGCGCCGCTGGTCTGGCTGCTGCGCCTTTCGGTCAACGCAGTGCTGAAAATCATTCCGGTCTCGGCGGCGCCTCAGGCGGCAGTGACCGAAGACGACGTGCGCGCGATGCTCGCGGAAGGCACGCGCGCCGGCGTGTTCCTCGCCTCCGAGCGACGTCTGGTCGAGGGCGTGCTGGCGCTCGCCGACCGTAAGGTCGGCTCGATCATGGTCCCGCGCCAGGACGTGATCTGGCTCGACATCGACGAGCCGATCGAAGCGCTGTGGCAACAGGCGAAAGCGAGCGGCCACGCGCGCTTCCTGATCGCCCGCGAGAAGCTCGACAGCCTGCTCGGCATGATCACGCTCGCGAATCTGAGCGAAGCCGTGCACCGCGGTGTGCTCGACCCCGACCGCGACCTGGAGCCGCCGCTGCACATTCCCGATTCGATCTCGATCCTGCAGCTGCTCGATCAGTTCCAGAAGTCGAGCACGCACCTCGCCGTGGTGACGGACGAATACGGTGAGATCGAAGGCATCACGACGCCGATCGACATCCTCAAAGCCATCGCCGGCGAGCTCCCCGACGTCGGCAGCCGCGAGCGCCCGGAAACCGTGCAGCGCGAGGACGGCTCGTGGCTGATCGACGGTCACCTGCCGATCGAAGAGCTGCAGCGGCGCCTGAACCGCCGCGACATGGTCGGCCGCGACTATCAAACCGTCGCCGGCTTCGTGCTGGCGCGGCTCGGCCGCATCCCGCGCGCCGGCGACACGCTGACGTGGCGCGACCTGAAGATCGAGATCATGGACATGGACGGCGTCCGCATCGACAAGATCCTGCTGTCGAAGACGGAAAAACGGCCCCACTGACAGTGCGCTGTAGGTCGGCCGCTCCAGCGCATCCTGCGCCCCGCGCCATTCGCGCATCCATGCGCAGCAGGCTTTAGCCCGACGACGACACCTCTGTCTTCTGCTGATGCTCCTCCAGCCACTCGCGCCAGATCGCCAGCGACACTGCGAGCAGCACCGGGCCGATGAACAGCCCCACGAGCCCGAACGCGAGCACGCCGCCGAGCACGCCGAACACCACCAGCAGGAATGGCATGCGCGTCGCGTTGGAGATGACGAGCGGCCGCACGATGTTGTCCATCCAGCTCACCAGCAACACACCCCACAGCAGCAGTCCGACGCCCGACCAGACGTTGCCGGTGACGAGCATCCACAACGAAAGGCTGCCCCACACGAACGGCGCGCCGAACGGGATCAGCGCGATCAGAACCGTCAGCGCACCCATCAGCGCCGGCGCCTCGACGCCGAAGATCCAGTAACCGATGCCGGCGACCGCGCCCTGCGCGATCGCGCCGAGAATCAACGCGTACACCACCGCCTGCGTCGTTGCGCCGATCGCGTCGAGATAGTCGTGCACGCGCGGCCCGAGGATTCCTTCGAGAATCGCGCGCGCCTCGCGCAGCAGCCGCGGTCCGTCGCGCAACAGGAAAAACATCGAGAGCACTGCGAAGAATAGTTTCGCTACGTTACGGCCCACGCCGCCGATCAGCTTGGACACTTCGACGGACGATTGCTCCAAGGTCAGCAGCACCTGCTCGCTGATAGCCGTCGGGTCGGCCGACAACTGCTGCAGCATGTCCTGTGCCCATGCACCGATCCACGGCAGATCGCGCAACGCCTGCGGCAACGTCGGTTGCGAAGCGAGGAAGGTCTGCACTTTGCCGTACGCAGCGACGGCTTCGACCCGCACCATCAGGATCAGCCAGATGAGGGGCACGACGATGGCGAGCGTCACCAGCAGTGTCGTCAGCAGCGATGCAAGTCCATTGCGCCCGCGCAACGCACGCACGAAGCGCTGCTGCAGCGGCCAGCTCACGTACGCGAGGATCCCACCCCAGATCAGCGGCACGATGAACGGGCGCAGCACGCTGAAGGTGAGCAGCACGATACCCAGGATCAGCGCGGCGACGAGGACGCGTCGGAACCAGGGTGCGGTCGGAAGATCGGCGAGCATGCGGGTGCGCGTCAGTCGCTTGGTGTTCGGCGGGCGTAGAAGTCGGCCACGAATGCGTCGAACCGTCGTTGTTCGATCGCCGCACGCATGGACTGCATCAGGGTCAGGTACTGGTGGAGATTATGGATGGTGCCGAGCCGCGCGGCCAGAATCTCGCCGCACTTGTCCAGGTGCCGCAGATACGCACGGCTGTAATTGCGACACGTATAGCACGCGCAGGTGGGATCGAGCGGCGCAGTATCGGACTCGTAGCGAGCATTGCGGATCTTCAGCACGCCGGTCGACACGAACAGGTGGCCGTTGCGCGCATGCCGGGTCGGCATGACGCAATCGAACATGTCCATGCCGCGCCCGACTGCTTCCACCAGATCCTCGGGCGTGCCGACACCCATCAGATAGCGTGGGCGGTCGGTCGGCATGTGCGGCTCGATCGCGTCGAGCATCGCCTCGCGTTCTTCCTTCGGCTCGCCGACCGCCAGGCCGCCGATTGCGTAACCCTCGAAGCCGATGCTCCGCAGACCTGCGAGCGATTCCTGCCGCAGCCCCGCATACATCCCGCCCTGCACGATGCCGAACAGCGCATGAGGATTCTGCAGCCGTTCGAACTCGGCGCGACTGCGCCCGGCCCAGCGCAGCGACAACTGCATCGAAGTGCGCGCTTCCTCTTCGGTCGCCGGATACGGCGTGCACTCGTCGAAGATCATCGCGATGTCCGCATCCAGGTCGCGCTGCACCTGCATCGAGCGCTCGGGCGTCAGCAGCACCGGGTCGCCATTGTGCGGCGAGCGGAAGCTGACGCCCTCCTCCGTGATCTTGCGCAGCGTCGCGAGGCTGAAGACCTGGAAGCCGCCCGAGTCGGTCAGGATCGGCCGCTCCCAGTGCATGAAGCGATGCAAGCCGCCGTGCGCGCGAATCACATCCATGCCCGGCCGCAGCATCAAGTGGAAGGTGTTGCCGAGCACGATCTGCGCGCCGTTCTCGACCAATTCCTCGGGCGTCATCGCCTTCACGGTGCCGTACGTGCCGACGGGCATGAACGCGGGCGTCTCCACGTCACCGCGCGCGAACGACATGCGTCCGCGGCGGGCGCGTCCGTCGGTGCCCATCAGCGCGAACTTCATGCGCGCTCCAGGAACATGGCGTCGCCGTAGCTGAAGAACCGGTAGCGCTCGCTCACTGCGTGTCGATAGGCCTGCATGACTGCATCGTAGCCTCCGAAGGCGCAGACGAGCATCAGCAATGTCGACTCGGGCAGGTGGAAGTTCGTCAGCAACGCGTCGACGACTGCGAACCGGAAGCCCGGCGTGATGAACAGTCGCGTCTCGCCGGAGAACGGCGCGAGTTGTCCTTGTTGTGCGGCGGATTCGAGGCTGCGCACGACAGTCGTGCCGACTGCGATCACTCGTCGTCCAGCCGCATGTGTGCGCCCGATTGCCGCACACACCTCGGCGCTCACGGTGACGCGCTCGGCATGCATGCGATGCTCGGCGAGATCGTCGACACGCACCGGTTGGAAAGTCCCGGCTCCGACGTGCAGCGTTACGAATGCGGAATTGACGCCCATCTCGCGGCAGCGCGCGAGCATCGTTTCGTCGAAATGCAAGCCTGCGGTGGGAGCAGCGACTGCGCCGGGCTCGCGTGCGTAGACCGTCTGATAGCGAGTCGCGTCGTCTGCTTCTGCCGCCCGCTCGATGTACGGCGGCAGCGGCATCGAGCCATGCTGTTCGAAATACGGCAGCGGATCGGTGCTCAACTCGATCTCGAACAGATCGTCGCGGCGACCGACGTAGTGAGCTTGCACACCGCCCGGCAACGACACCGGCACGTCGGCTCGCAACGGCTTGCTCGCGTGTGCGTGCGCGAGAATGCGCCGCCCCTCCAGCACGCGCTCGAGCAGAATCTCGACCTGTCCGCCTGTCGGCTTGCTGCCAACGACGCGAGCCGGAATCACGCGCGTGTCGTTGAACACGAGCAGATCGCCCGCGCGCAGCAGCGTCGGCAGATCCGTGAAGCGCAGATCGTGTAACCGCGCCGTCGCGTGCTCCAAATGCAGCAAGCGGCTCCCCGATCGCTCGATCGGGGGCCGCTGTGCAATCAGATCTTCAGGCAGGTCGTAGGCGAAGTCGGCGCGCCGCATTGGGCGCGCACGGTAGACTACACGGGCTCGTCCGGCAACGGCGGCGCCGGAATCGAAAACGGTCCCGGTCCCTCGACCCTGATACCCGGAGCGCCCGGCAATGTCTTGATGATCGGCCCATGGCGCAGACCGCGCTCCAGGCGCAGACCGTGCTCGAGGTCGTGCTCCAGGCGCGCGCCGTCGATACGCTTCTCCCACGTCGCGTCTTCCGGCACCGTGATCTCGAACGACATGCGCTTCTTCGCGCGCAGCACGTTGAGCTTCAGCTTCTCGCCGGATTGATACGACGACAGGATGCGCAGCGCATGCGACGGGCTCGACGGCGTGCGTCCGTCGATGTCGACGATCACGTCGCCGTCTTCCAGCTTCAGGCGGCTGTCGTCCGGCGCGCGCACGACCAGCAGGCCGGTCTCGGTGCCGAAGTACTGGCCGAGCTTCGGCGTCATCGGCACCAGCTCCGCCGAGCCGAACACGCCCTCACCGCGCATGAACACGAAGTTCGGCATGCGCGGCAGTGCTCCGACCTCCGGCGCCGGCACCGCCATCGTGAAGAAGCGATCCTTCAGCGGCTGCGCGACCAGGCTGGCCTTGACCACCTTGTTGTCGCGCCGATAGCTGAGCGCGACGGAGTCGCCTGCGTTCACCTTGCGCATCGCCTCCAGCAACTGCTCGCGCGCCGACTCGTCGCCCTGGCTCTTGAGCGGCTTGCCGTTGATCTCGGTGAGCACGTCGCCCGCTTTCAGACCGGCGCGTTCCGCCGCGCCGCCCGGGCTCACGCTGACGACTTCTACGCCGTCGCCCTTCGCTGCGTCTTTCGTGCCCAGGTTGATTCCCAGCACGGCGCGTGGCGCACCCATCATGCGCCCGAACTTGCGCATGTGCGGCACCATGTCGTCGGACATCGACATGCTGAGGTTCGCGACTTCGCGCGCCGCTTCGTCGAGCCGCTTGCGCGCGTCGGCGAGCTTGCGCTCCAACTCGGCCTGCGACTTTGCATCGTCGTCTGCGGACTTGGTGTCCTGCTCGGCTGCGCCCGCGCTGCTGGCGAATGCCAGCAATGCGGCAATCGTCAGCGAGGCGAACACGCGGCTCTTGGTACTCATTGAGAAGCTCCTGTCCAATCGATCAGTCATGTGCTCTTAGAAGGTGACTGCCGCCTTCGGCGTATCGCACCTTCACCAGCGAATCCATCAGCTCGACGCGCTCGCTCCACAGGCGCTGCGTCTGCCGCTCGTTCAAACCGCTGTCCGGCGCGTCGGACAGCTGGAAGTCGAGCCATTGAATGCGTTCTTCGATCGTGTCGATCATCGCGGCGGTGGAGACGCGCTCGATGCGCGGCCGCTCGGGAAGCTGCTGCAACAGGTCTTCCAGCCGCCGCGACTGCGCGACCAGCTCGGGGACGCGCGCGGTCCCGACATCGATCAACGGGGTCGTTTGCTCGACCGGCTCGACTTGCGGCTCGATGGAACGGTCCGCCACGGCAGGCGCTGTCTCATCGCGCAGCGCGACGAAGAAGATCGTCGTCAACGTCACGAACGCCAGCCCTGCGACCAGCCGAGCCGAGAGCACGCGGCGCGGAGCAGCGACCGGCCGCGCCATCGCGCGTTGAATTTCCTGGAACGACGTCGGCGCATCGAGTTGCGGCAGTGACTGCAACTGCGCGCGCGTCTCGCGAAGCTTGCGCAGCTCGGCCGAACAATGCTGACACTGCTCCACGTGCGCCGCTGTCGCGGCATCCACGGGCTCGCCGTCGCGCAAGCTCAGCAGATGGTCGATAGATGCGTGCATGGTAAGGACTCGGACTTGGGATCGAGCAACTCGCGCAGGCGCTGGTGCGCTCTCGCGAGCTGCGACTTGGAGAAACTGACTGAGCGGCCCATCAGGCGTGCGATTTCGCCGTGTGTGTAACCCTCGACGTCGTGCAACCAGACGACAGTGCGCGTCAGCGGCGGCAGCGAAGCCATTGCATGTGCCGACGTCGGCGCTGGCCTGCACTTGCACGTCCGGGCCCGACGCCGCGTCGATGAGCGTGTCGGCGATCGGCTCGTTCTCGTCGGCGTCGAGATAAGCGAAGCTGCGATGCCACGGCGAGCGCAGATACATGAGGCACTTGTTCACAGCGATCGCGCGCACCCAACCGCCGAATGCGCCCTCACCGGAATAGCTGCGCAAACTGCGCAGCACCTCGATGAACGTTTCCTGGAACAGCTCGTCTGCAATCGCAGGACGGGAGATCAGCCGGCGGATCAGCGAGTAGACCGGCCGCTGGTACGAGCGATAGATCGTCTCCTGCGCGCGGGTGTCGCCACCGCACGCCGCGCTGAGCACTTCCGCCGTCACTTCTATTCCCGCGAATGCCGACATGTTGGTGCTTAGATGCGGCACCCGGAGAAAAGGTCGCAGAGGCGCGCGAGTCCGCTACAATGCGGCGCTGCTGCTCCCCTCGTCTCGATAGCGGATGCAGTGCGCGCGCTAAGTATTTGAAATACTTCAGTGCCGGTGTGGCGGAACTGGTAGACGCGCCGGACTCAAAATCCGGTTCTGGCAACAGAGTGTGGGTTCGATTCCCTCCACCGGCACCAAGATCAACAATCGCGCTCGTACTGCATCAGTCCGTCGTTGAGCTTGAGCCACGGTTGCGTCCGCGACGTGAACAGGTGGCGGTCGGGCTTGAGCCACGAGGGGTCATCGAGCGAGCAGGCCTTGATGGAGACGTGCTCGGGGTCGACGTCGAACTCCGTCAGGAGCGTCGTGCCGCAGAGGGTGCAGAAATTCCTGTGGATCGACTTGCCGGAATCGCCGGTACGCGTGTATCGCTGAGCGGGCCCGCAATCTGCAACGCCGCTGCGTCGATATTCATGTCTGTCACAAACGGCGAGCCACTCTCGCGTTGGCAGTCGAGGCAGTGGCAGAAGTATTTTGGATTTGAATGTCGAAAACCGCCGGCCGGCTCCGACTGTTGTGCGAAGAGACCCCGCGGTGGGGTCCCAGTCAGGAGAAGGTCATGAACACGCGCATCGAGCAGGTTTTCGAAGGACTCATCTGCATCGCCTCGGCGGCGGTCGTCCTCGTCGGAACGTTCGCGATCTGCTTTCCCGCGACGGCGCTCGTGGGCACCTGAGCGCTCACTCTTCGCCGTCCCCTCGCGTCGTGCCCGGATTGCGTCCCTGCTTCTCCGCTTCACGGGCACCCGCGAGAATTCCCGGCAACGCATAGTTGCCTTCGTGGCAAGCGTACTCGTACAGCGGCGCGTCGGTCGCGTTGAGCGGCACCTGGCCGCGCCATGACTGCGTGAAGATCTCCGGATCCTCGACCGTGAACTCGTACAGGATCGCGCGAGGGCCGGTGCGCGTGAAGCGCTCGATCACCTTGAGATTCTCGCTCGATGGCACGTAGCGATAACTGCCGCCGCCGCCGATGGAAATGTATTGCTCCTTGCGCAGGCCCGAGGTCTCGACGACCAGCGTCTCACCTTCCCAACGGCCGACCGAATGTCCCATCCACTTGCGCATGCCTTTGGGCAGCGGCTTCGCGTCCAGGTGGATCATCCGCACGTCGTGCGGCATCTCCACCAGGATCATCACGGTGTCCGCCGTCTGCACGATCTGATAGTTGCTGTTGTACATGACCGGCAGCATCGGCGGTCCGGAAGCATTGCCGAAAGCGAGAATGCAGCGTTCGCCCAGTGGCCGCTGCTCGGGTCCGTCATAGCCGCGACGCTCCGCCGCGCTCACCAGCTTCTGCGCTTGCGGATGCAGCGTCGGTACGCGCCCTTGCGGCGGATCGACGATCAGCGAAGTGCGGTGCTCGCCGTTGACGATCGCCACACGTGTACCGAAATCCGCCCAGAACATGTTGTAGCCGCCGACCGCTTGTCCGGCGCGCTGCACTTCGTTCGGATCGCTCGGAGCGTTGGCAGCCTCCATGCGCCGCGCCATCTGGCCCTCCATCGCCCTGGCCTCGGCCTCCGACAGCACCGCCTTCTCGCCGAGCGATGCGGGCCGCTCGACGGGTGTGAGAGTCGCGTTGGTCCAGTAGCCCTGCAGATCGGGCTGACCGTCGCTGGTGCGTGGAGCCTTGTAGGTAGAAGCGCCAGCGGGCAGGCACACGAGCAGAATGAAAATTGCACTCGCGCATCGCGTAGTCATAGGCTTCTCCAGCGCCGGAACGAAATCATTCTCGGAGCGTTCGTTCGGGCGCACAACTAAGAATCGTCAGGGTTTCTTTGCATTAGGGAGTTCAGCCATGAAGTCGAACATTCACGTCGTACTTGCCGCCGTACTGCTCCTCGGACCGGGCCTGGCGCTCGCCGCCGATTCCAAGGTCACGCTGACCGGCAAAGAGGAAGTGCCGGCCGTGCAAACCGAAGCGACCGGCAGCGGAACGATCACGATCGGCGCAGACAACACAGTCAGCGGCAGCGTCACCACCAAGGGCGTCGAAGGCATCGCCGCTCACATCCACGTGGCCCGCCGGGCAAGAACGGTCCGCCGATCGTCACGCTCGAGAAAGGCGCGGACGGCATGTGGAGCGTGCCGAAAGGCTCCAAGCTCACCGCCGAGCAACTTGCGAGCTACAAGGCCGGCGAGTTGTACGTCAACGTGCACAGCGCCGCGCACAAGGGTGGCGAGATCCGCGGTCAGCTGAAGCCGTAGCGCCTACAGAACCTTCGGCGCGAGGTCCGGAAAGACCTTCGAGACCTTACTGAGCAGGTACTCGCCGTAGGTGCCCTGCATGCGCGTGCGGATCGATGCGATCCCAACGGACGTTCGTGTGCGGCTCGATCGAGTCGCGCACGACGCCCGGAAGCGGTTCGAGCTTCGCATCGAATGAGGGGTCGAGGAACAGCACCATCGACAGGCGCTCGCGTCCGCTCAGATTCTTCGCGCGATGCAGTGCCGACAGATAACGGCCATTGGTCAGCCGCTCCAGCATGTCGCCCACGTTGCAGACGAGTGAATCGGCGAGCGGCGGCACGTCGAGCCAACGCTCGCGATTCAGAACCTGCAGACCACCGACCGCATCCTGCTGGAGCAGCGTGAGCAACCCATAGTCGGTGTGCGCGCCGACACCCCAGCCTTCGCGCGCAGCTTCATCGGGTGGATAACGAAAGATCCTGAAGAGCACGGTGGGATCGGCGGTGAACCGCTGCAGAAAGTAATCGCTCGGCAAATGCAGCCCTTCCGCCATCAGCGACAACACCTGCTGGCCGGCAGCTTCGAGCGCACTCATGTACGCGAGCAGGTTCGCGCGAAACTCCGGCAGATCCGGGAACAGGTTGCGTCCATGCATCGGCGTACCCGCACGCACTCGCGGGTCGTCGTCGTCGAGCTCGGTGCCGAAGTACAAACCTTCCTTCAGATCCGGCTCTCCGGAGGTGAGCTCGCCACCGACAGGAAAGTAGCCGCGCCAGGCGCGACCGCCGCGCGACATGTGGATCCGCATCTTCTCGGCCTGGTCGCGGGCGAAGAACTCGCGCGCAAGGGTGAGCAGGCCGTCGGTCAACCGCGCAGGCGATGTCATGACCGACCAGGTAGAAGAAGCCGAACTCGCTGCAGGCAAGATCGAGCTGGCGCGCGACCTCTGCCCGCGCCTCGCCGCCGCCCTTCGCGACGCTCAGATCGATCACGGGGAGCGAGGTGCTCATTGGCTGGAGAATAGCGCAGCGTTTAAGCTCTCGTCCGCATGAAGTTCTGTTCCGCCTGCGGCCAGCCGGTCGCGCTGAAAACCCCGGAAGGCGACCACCTGCCGCGCTACGTCTGTACGGCCTGCGCGACGATCCACTATGAGAATCCGAAGATCATCGCCGGCTGCGTCATCGACGTGGACGGCAAGATCCTCATGTGCAAACGGGCGATCGAGCCGCGCCACGGCTTCTGGACCGTGCCGGCCGGATTCATGGAGAACGGCGAATCCGTGCAACACGGTGCGGCGCGCGAGGCGATGGAGGAAGCGCTCGCCCACGTGCAGATCGGCTCGCTGCTCGCGGTCGTGAGCGTGCTGCGCGCCCATCAGGTTCACATCATGTTTCGCGCGCGACTCGATCCCGCGCATCCGCAGTTCGGCGTCGGACCCGAAAGTCTCGAAACGCAGCTGTACGCCGAGTCGGAAATCCCCTGGCCGGAGGTGGCTTTTCTCAGCGTCGAGTTCGCCCTGCGCCGCTACCTGGAAGACCGTCGCAACGGCGTGGAGCGCGTGCATTTCCGCACGATCGACTGGCAGGACGGCAAACTGGTGACCACCGATAGCTGATGGCACAATGCACGCCCCCAGCGGAGTAGCCGATGACCTTCGTCGTCACTGAAGCCTGCATCAAGTGCAAATACACGGACTGCGTCGAGGTCTGTCCGGTCGATTGCTTCCACGAAGGCCCGAATTTTCTGGTGATCGATCCGGACGAGTGCATCGACTGCACGCTGTGCGAGCCGGAGTGCCCGGTGGAAGCGATCTTCTCCGAGGAGGAGCTGCCGGCGGGGCAGGAGCAGTTCCGCCAGCTCAATGCCGAGCTGGCGAAAGGTTGGCCGGTGATTACGGAGAAGAAGGCCGCGCCGCCTGATGCGAAGGAATGGGAAGGCAAGCCGGACAAGGCGAAGTTGCTGGAGAGATGAAGTAGTCAGGCTAAAGCCGACGCACAAGCCGCTGCGCTGACTCTTTGCTGAGGTCAGGCTTACAGCCTGAACTCCTAAGAACCCTTCTTCTGTTTCCCTTCGGACTCTTCGAGTTTCTTCAGCAGGTCGGCGGGCGGCAGGTAGCCGCCGATGTACTCGCCGCTGCGCGTGAAGATCGCCGGTGTGCCGCGCACACCGAGGTTCTCACCGAGCTCGAACTGCTTGCTGACCGGCGTCGCGCCGCAGTTGTCGCCTTTCAGCGCCTGCCCGAGCTTCGCCTGCGTGATCGCAGTCTGACGGTCCTTCGCGCACCACACCGCTTCCATCTTGCGCCAGTCATCCGTGCCCGGGCCTGAGCGCGGATACGCCGCGTAGCGCACGCGTACACCGAGCTTGGTCAGCTGATCGATCTGGCCGTGAAGCTTGCGGCAGTAGCCGCATTCGACGTCGGTGAACACGGTGATCGTGTGCTTCACGTCCTTCGGCGAGAACACGATCATGTCGCGCTCGTCGAGCTTGGCGAGCAGCTTGCTGCGATTGCCCGCGCGGCTGCGCTCCGTGATGTTGGCGCGCGTGTCGACCTCGAAGAGATCGCCCGCGAAGAGGTACTGGCCGTCGGCGCTGACGTAGGCCATGTCCGCGCCCATCGGAATCTGGTAGATGCCGGCCACCGGCGACGGCTGGACGTCGTTGATGCTGATCTCGGGGAACTTCTTGACGATGTTCGCGCGCGGATCCGGCTCGGCTGCGAGCAGCGACCCACAAAGCAGACCGGCGAGCAGTCCGACCAGTGCACGGGAAAAGAGCTTGTTCATGACGGCCTTTCGCTTGGGGCGACGCGCCCCTGCCTCGTTCGACGCCGCAGCGGATCAACGGTTCAAACGTCGGAAGTCTAACAGAGGCTGGCGCGGCCGAAGGCTTCAGCCGCGGGGGTGGTGCTGCGCGTGCAGCTCCTTCATGCGCTCGCGGGCGACGTGGGTATATATCTGCGTCGTGGAAAGGTCGCTGTGACCCAACAACATCTGCACCACCCGCAGGTCGGCGCCGTGATTCAGCAGATGCGTGGCGAATGCGTGGCGCAGCGTGTGGGGCGAGAGCGCCTTCGCCACGCCCGCCTTCTGCGCGTAGCGCTTGATGATGTGCCAGAAGGCCTGACGCGTCATGCGATCGCCGCGTCGGGTCGGGAACAGGTATTCGGTCTGCCGCTCGAGCAGGATCTCGAGCCGCGGGCCGTTCATGAACTTCTGCAGCCAGCCGACTGCTTCTTCGCCGAGCGGGATGAGGCGCTCGCGATCGCCCTTGCCGACGATGCGCAGCACGCCCTGGTTCATGTTGACCTGGCTCGACTTGAGATTCACCAGCTCCGACACGCGCAGCCCGGTGGCGTACAGCACTTCGAGCATCGAGCGGTCGCGGTTGCCGAGCGGATCGTCCATCTCCGGAGCCGCCAGCAGCGATTCGACCTCTTCCTCGGTCAGCGACTTCGGCAGCGAGCGGCCGATCTTCGGCATGGCGATCTGCGCGGTCGGATCTTCCTTGATCGCGCCCTCGCGGATCAGATAACGGTAGTAGCGGCGGAAGCTGGACAGCTGCCGCGCGGTCGAGCGCGGACGCGCACCTGCTTCGACGCGGAATGCGATGAATGCGAGCACGTCTGCGCGCTTGGCAGTGAGGCTCGAGCCGCCGTGGCTTTGCAGCCAGCGATCGAGCGCCGTCAGGTCGGCGCGATACGCCGAGAGCGTGTTCGGCGACAGGCCGCGCTCCATCCAGACGGCATCGAGAAACCGGTCGATCGACGCCACCGACGGCGTGTCGGGCGTGTCTTCGGCGGACCTCGAGTAAACTGACGCTTTCGTAACGGTGCTCATCACGTTCAGGCTAAGCAGCGGAGCCAGCCGGTGCCGACCCCGTTCCTGCGGTGACTGCAGTATGCAAACGGGGGTCTGTACGGGACGTGACAGTTATCACAGAACCCCGGTACGGTTGACATAAAGAGAAGCAGTTCACAGAAACCGGGCCTCTATTTCGCGCATCACACCGCACCCGAAACATTCCCGATCCAATGGTTGCAAGCCTCACGCGCTCCCTCCTGCGCCTGCTGGAGACCGTTTACGGTCTGTACGCGGTCGTGGTCTTTCTGGTTTGCGGACTGCTCGCCTTCGCGCTGGTCCTGCTGCCGTTGGGCATCACGGCCCGCCGCCACATGGCGCACTTCGCGGCGCAGGCATTTTTCCGACTCGCCGGCATGCCCGTTCGCCTGCTCGACGCCCAGCATTTGCCAGCCGGCCCCTGCGTCGTCGTCGCCAACCACGCCAGTTACCTCGACGGCGTCGTCCTGAAGGCCGCCCTGCCCGCGCGCTTCTCGTTCGTGATCAAAAAGGAAGTTTCGCGCGTGCCACTGGCCGGCTTCATGTTGCGGCGGATCGGCGCGGAGTTCGTCGATCGCTTCAATCGTCACGCCGGCGGCATGGACGCGCGTCGTCTGTTCAAGGCCGCGGGCGCCGGCCAGGCGCTGGCGTTCTTTCCCGAAGGGACGTTTCTCGCGCAGCCGGGACTCGGCAAATTTCACACCGGTGCATTCGCAATCGCTGCGCGCGCGGAGTTGCCGATCGTGCCCATTGCGATTCGCGGTACGCGCCGCATCCTGCCGAGCGGCCGATTCCTGCCGCGGCCCGGACGCATTCACATCCAGGTGCTGCCGCCGCTCGCGCCGCTCCCTGGCGTCGACCCCAACGTGGCGACGACGCAAACCCGGGACCAGGCGCGCGCCCGCATCCTCGCCGCGCTGGACGAGCCGGACTTGTCGGAAACGGACGGCGTCGCAGCACTGCAGGGGCGGCGGCCCTAGTCGGCAAAAGTCACGCCTTTTGACGGCGTTGTCGAAAGGGCCTTGGCCGCTTTCGACAGAAAACTAGGACTCCGCCCTGGTATTGAATTGGCGTAGCCGGCCGCCACAATCGCTTGGTCGGGCTCGTTGACCCCCTGTAGGATCGCGCCATGAGTGAAGACATCTACATCGTTGCCGCACGCCGCACCCCCATCGGTTCTTTCCAGGGCGCACTCAGCGCGCTCAGCGCTCCGCAGCTCGGCGCGGTAGCTGCGCAAGCGGCGATCAAGGACAGCGGCATCGATGCCGCGCAGATCGACGAGTCGATTTTTGGCTGCGTGCTCATGGCGGGCATCGGCCAGGCGCCGGGACGGCAGGCGGCGCTCGCGGCCGGTGTGCCGCAGAAAGTGCCGGCGACTACCGTGAACAAGATGTGCGGCTCCGGCCTCAAGGCCGTGATGCTCGCGGCCGACCAGATTCGCGCCGGCTCGGCGCAGATCGTGCTCGCCGGCGGCATCGAGTCGATGACGAATGCGCCTTACCTGTTGCCGAAGGCTCGCGCCGGTTTGCGCATGGGTCACGCGCAGCTCATCGACCACATGTTCTTCGACGGCCTGCAGAGCCCGTTCGACGGCAACATGATGGGCTACTTTGCGGACGCGACCTCCAAGAAGTACGGCTTCACGCGCGGCCAGCAGGATGAGTTCGCGGCTGAGTCGGTGCGACGCGCACTCACTGCCGTCGAGAAGGGTTACTTCGAAGCCGAAGTCGCGGCCGTCACCGTGCAGGACCGCAAGGGCGAGCGCGTCGTCGCGAAGGATGAAACGCCGTTTACCTGCGACATCG
The DNA here is from genome assembly GCA_963838635.1 of uncultured Gammaproteobacteria bacterium. Classification (GTDB taxonomy): domain Bacteria; phylum Pseudomonadota; class Gammaproteobacteria; order Steroidobacterales; family Steroidobacteraceae; genus Steroidobacter. The sequence continues at coordinate 131,034 of CAWISC010000077.1, forward strand.
CGAAGATTCCGAACCTGAAGCCGGCGTTCGGCAAAGACGGCACCGTGACTGCGGCAAGCTCGTCATCGATTTCGGACGGCGCAGCGGCGCTGGTCGTCGTCAGCGCAGCCACGGCTCGCGCGAGCAATCTCAAGCCGCTGGCGCGCATCGTCGCTCATGCGAGCTACGCGCAAGCGCCGGAGTGGTTCACGACCGCACCGGTCGGTGCAATGCAGGCGGTGCTGGCCAAGACTGGCTGGAAAGCAGGCGACGTCGATCTGTACGAGGTCAACGAAGCATTCGCGTGTGTAGCCATGGCCGCGATCCACGATCTGAAGCTGGATCATGCTCGGGTCAACGTGAACGGCGGCGCGTGTGCGCTCGGTCATCCGATCGGCGCGACGGGCGCGCGCATCCTGACCACGCTGGTGCATGCTCTGAAGCGCCGCGGCGGTAAGCGCGGTATGGCGTCGCTGTGTATTGGCGGCGGCGAAGCGACCGCAGTAGCCATCGAGATGGTGTAGCGAGTCAGGCTGAGCCGACCACGGAGTCGGGTTAGCCGACCTACACCGAAATCGGCGTATCCGGCGAAATTCCCGCGAGCTCGTACCCGCGCTGATAGTCGCGGACGTGCTTCGACATCCACTTGCGCGCTTCGTCCGCGTTCTTGTCGCGCACGGCGGTGATGATCCGCCGCTGCGCATCCGCGATGCGCTGGCGCGCCTGCGGCACCGTGTCGATCATGCGCGCCAGTGAGGGCGCCAGCGCGTCGGTCAACGACTGCTTCGCCAGCACCAGCACCTGATTGCGCGAGGCCGCGCCCATCACCTGGAAGAACTCCGCCACGACGTCGACAGCGTTCGGATCATCCTTCGGCCAGGTCCGGAACGCTTCGGCGGCCTGCACCAGCGCATCGAGCTCGGACTGAGTGCGCCGTGTCGCCGCCAGCGCCGCGACTTCCGGCTCGATCACCATCATCGCTTCCCACACGTCCACGAACGTCACGTTGTGCAACACCAGCGCGTGGCGCATGCCGGAGGAAACCTTCGCAGCGTGCGGACGGCTCACGACCATGCGCTTCGCACCCGGCGGACGCACTACGAGCCCGGCACTCTCGAGCTGCCGCAGTGCTTCGCGGACCGTCGAGCGATGCACCCGGAACTGCTGCGCCAGATCGGTTTCCGCCGGGAGCACGTCGCCGGCGCTCATCGCGCGCGACATGATTTTCGCCTCGATAGCCGACGACACCCGGGTGTAGGCCGGCTCGCGCTCGACCGGGTCGAACAGCGGCGCTTCGGCAGCTTCGGGCGCGACGGTGGCCGCGGCGGTGCTGCGACGCGTGCGGACCGGAGGCTTACGGTTGGTGGTATTCATTGACTCTTGGTCGGATTGTCGGACAATAGGACAACTTTCACAAGCCTGCCCGGATGGAGCATTTCAAATGCAGGACTTCGACTTCGGACTCGGGGAAGACATCGACACCTTGCGCGCCACCGTGGCGAAGTTTGCCGCGGAACGCATCGCGCCGCTTGCCGCCGACATCGATCGGGAGAACCGCTTCCCGCGCGAGCTGTGGCCGCAGCTCGGCGACCTGGGCCTGCTCGGGATCACCGTCGAGGAAGATCTCGGCGGCACCGGCCTGGGTTATCTCGCGCATGTCGTCGCGATGGAAGAGATCAGCCGCGCTTCCGCGGCGGTGGGCCTGTCCTACGGCGCGCATTCGAATCTCTGCGTCAACCAGCTGCGCCGCTGGGGTACTGCCGCGCAGAAAGAGAAATACCTGCCGAAGCTGATGTCCGGCGAGCACGTCGGCGCGCTCGCGATGAGCGAGCCGGGCGCGGGCTCGGACGTCATCGGCATGCGCACTCGCGCCGACAAGCGCGGCGACGGCTACGTGCTCAACGGCAGCAAGATGTGGATCACCAACGGTCCCGAGGCCGACGTGGCGATCATCTACGCCACGCTCGATCCGCAGCTCGGCCCGAAAGGCGTGACGGCCTTCATCGTCGAGCGCGGCACGCCTGGCTTCAGCACGGCGCAGAAGCTGGACAAGCTCGGCATGCGCGGCTCGGACACCTGCGAGCTGGTCTTCAAGGATTGCGCGATCCCGGCGGCAAACTTGCTGCACAAGGAAGGATTCGGCGCGCAGGTGCTGATGAGCGGCCTCGACTACGAGCGCGTCGTGCTGGCTGGCGGCTCGCTGGGCATCATGCGCGCGTGCCTCGACCTGGTGTTGCCTTACGTGCACGAGCGCAAGCAGTTCAACAAGCCGATCGGCACCTTCCAGCTGATGCAGGCGAAGATCGCCGACATGTACACGACCATGAACGCCTGCCGCGCGTACGTATATTCGGTCGCAGCAGCGTGCGATCGCGGCCAGGTGACGCGCTTCGACGCGGCTGGCTGTATCCTGCAGGCCTCCGAGCGCGCGACGTGGATGGCGCTCGAGGCGATCCAGGCGCTCGGCGGCAACGGCTACATCAACGACTTCCCGGCCGGCCGGCTGCTGCGCGACGCCAAGCTGTACGAGATCGGCGCGGGCACGAGCGAAATCCGCCGCATGCTGATCGGACGGGAAATCTTCGAGGCGACTGCATGATTCCGACGCGGGTGGATCCGAGCTCAGAGGCCTTTCACACCAATGCGTCCTACATGCGCGCGCTCGCCGACGAGCTCAAGCAGCGCGTCGCGATGGCATCCGAAGGCGGCGGCGAAGATGCGCGGCGCAAGCACACGGAGCGCGGCAAGCTCCTGCCGCGCGATCGCGTCAGCACTCTCCTCGACCCCGGCACGCCGTTCCTCGAACTTTCGCCGCTCGCCGCGGACGGCATGTACGACGGCGGTGCTCCCGCCGCTGGCGTAATTACTGGCATTGGCCGCGTGCACGGCATCGGAAGTCGTCGTCGTTGCGAACGATGCGACGGTCAAGGGCGGCACATACTTTCCGATGACGGTGAAAAAGCATCTGCGCGCGCAGGAGATTGCCGCAGAGAATCACCTGCCCTGCGTCTACCTGGTCGATTCCGGCGGCGCGTTCCTGCCGCTGCAGGACGAGGTTTTCCCGGACCGCGATCACTTCGGCCGCATCTTTTACAACCAGGCGCGCCTGTCGGCCGCCGGCATCACTCAGCTCGCGGTGGTCATGGGATCGTGCACCGCTGGCGGCGCATACGTGCCCGCGATGTGCGACGAGGCGATCATCGTCAAGAAACAAGGCACGATCTTTCTCGGCGGCCCGCCGCTGGTGCGCGCAGCGACTGGCGAAGTCGTCGACGCAGAATCCCTCGGCGGTGGTGACGTACACACACGCATCTCCGGTGTCGCCGATCAGCTCGCCGATAACGATCAGCATGCTTTGGCGATGGCGCGCGACGCCGTCAAGCATCTCGCCCGACGCAGCGAGCCATGGCTGCCCAAGCAGGAAGTGCGCGAGCCGGTGCACGACGTCGAAGAGATCTACGGAATCATCCCGCGCGACACACGCTATCCGTACGACGTCCGCGAGATCATCTCGCGCCTCGTCGATGCGTCGGAGTTCCACGAGTTCAAGCCGCTCTATGGCAAGACCATCGTCTGCGGCTTCGCGCATCTGCACGGTTACCCGGTGGCGATCGTCGCGAACAACGGCATCCTGTTCTCCGAAACCGCGCTCAAAGCCGCGCACTTCATCCAGCTGGCGAACCGTCGCGGCGTACCGCTGATCTTCCTGCAGAACATCACCGGCTTCATGGTCGGCAAGAAGGTCGAGCACGGCGGCATAGCGAAGGACGGCGCGAAGATGGTGAACGCCGTCGCCTCCTCGCGCGTCCCGAAGTTCACCGTGATCATCGGCGGCTCGTTCGGCGCCGGTAATTACGCGATGTGCGGCCGCGCCTATTCGCCGCGCATGATCTGGACCTGGCCGAACGCGCGCATCTCCGTGATGGGCGGCGAGCAGGCGGCGCAGGTGCTCGCAACAGTGCGCAGCGACGGTTTGAAGTCCCGCAACCAGACGTGGCCGGACGACGAACGTCAGGCGTTCATGAGCGAGATTCGCGAACAGTACGAAGCGCAAGGCAACCCGTACTACGCCACTGCACGGCTCTGGGACGATGGCGTCATCGATCCGATCGACACGCGCCGCGTGCTCGGCCAGGCGATCAGCGCCGCGATGCGCGGACCGAAGCCGGGAGCGGAACGCTACGGCGTCTTCCGCATGTAGGTGCGCTGCCATGCCTCTCGTCACTACCAATGTCGATGCGCGCGGCGTTGCGACGCTGACGCTGAATCGTCCTGACAAACACAACGCCCTCGACGGCACGACCGTGCAGGAGCTACACGCCGCGCTCGTGGCGCTGGCCACTGATGCACGCGTGCGGGTCGTCGTGGTAACTGGTGCCGGTGCAAGCTTCTGCGCGGGCGCTGACATCGCTCACATGCGTTCGATGATGGGCGCAACGGAGCAGCAGAACGTCGCCGACGCCCTCCTCCTGGCTCGCTGCCTGCGCACGCTCGACGAGCTCGACAAGCCGGTGATTGCACGTGTCAACGGCAACGTATTCGGCGGCGGCGTCGGCCTGGTCGCATGCGCAGACATCGCGATCGGCGTGGAGACTGCGAAGTTCGCACTGACGGAGGTGCGGCTCGGCATCGTGCCGGCGGTCATCTCTCCCTATGTCGTCGCAGCGATCGGCAATCGACATGCACGGCGTCTGTTCCTGACCGCCGCGCCGTTCGAGGCACCCGAAGCACGCAGCATCGGTCTGCTGCACTTTACGGCGACTGCAGAGCAGCTCGACGCGCTGGTCGAGGCGCAGGTCGATCACCTCCTGCGCGGCGGACCCGAGGCGCTGCGCGCCGCGAAGAAGCTCGTGCGCCGCATGGCGCAACTCGGCGACCGCGATGTGCTCGCCGAAGAAACGGCCGAGCTGCTCGCACGTCTGCGGGTGAGCCCGGAAGGTCGCGAGGGGTTGTCGGCATTCCTCGAACGCCGCAAGCCAAGCTGGCAGGGCGAGTAGGGGCCAATACCGCGACCTGCTAAAGTTACGCCATGCAATTGGAGAATAAGCTCGCGGTCATCACCGGCGCCGGTCGCGGAATCGGCCGGGCCATGGCACTCGCCTTCGCGCACAAGCGTTCCAATCTGGCATTGCTCGATCTCAACCAGGCCGACCTCGACCGCACGCGCGAGCTGTGTGAAGAACAGTCGGTCAAGGCCCGCACCTACGTCTGCAACGTCGCGCGCGAAGACGACGTGTCGAACACGCTGGACTGCGTCGTGCGCGACTTCGGCCGGCTCGACGTGATGATCAACAACGCCGGCATCACCAAGGATGCGCTGCTCGTCAAGGTTCAGGACGGCAAGGTCGTCGGCAAGATGTCGCTCGACCAATGGCGCGCCGTCATGGACGTCAACCTGACCGGCGTGTTCCTCGGCGCGCGTGAAGCTGCGCAACGCATGATCGGCCTCGGACAAGGCGGCGTCATCATCAGCACGTCGAGCATCTCGCGCGCCGGCAACATGGGACAGTCGAACTACTCGGCGACCAAGGCCGGCGTCGTGGCGATGACCGTCGTGTGGGCGAAAGAGCTGGCGCGCCATGGCATCCGCACCGGCGCTATCGCTCCGGGCTTCACGCGCACCGAGATCCTCGACGCGATGAAGCCGGAGATGATCGAGCGCGCGGTCAGCGCCGTGCCGCTCAAGCGCATGGCCGAGCCCGCCGAGATGGCGCATGCCGCGGTGTTCATCGCCGAGAACGATTATTTTTCCGGCCGCGTCGTCGAAGTGGATGGCGGGCAGAGGATTTAGGGAGTCAGGCTGAAGCCTGACCCACAAGAGAGATCGAGGAACTAGCATGAAATTGAATCAGGTTCGCGCCGTCATCACCGGCGGCGCTTCCGGGCTGGGCAATGCGGTCGCGCAGCGGCTCGTCGGCGCCGGCGCGCAGGTCACGCTGATCGACGTGAACGAAGCTGCCGGCCAGGCAGCCGCGAAGACGCTCGGCGCAGCCGCGCGCTTCCAGAAGGTCGATGTCACGAACGAAGCGGCGCTTGACGGCAGCGATGGCGCAGGCACAGAGCGACATGGGTGGCTTGAACGTCGCCGTAAATTGCGCGGGCATCGGCTGGCCGCGCCGCATGGTCAACAAGGAAGGTCCGCTGCCCGGTGAGATTTTCCGCAAGGTCATCGAGGTGAACCTCGTCGGCACGTTGCTCGTGTCGAAGTCGGCTGCGGGCGTCATGGTCAACAACACGCCGAACGAGGAAGGCGAGCGCGGCGTGATCGTGATGACGGCGTCGGTCGCGGCTTTCGACGGCCAGATCGGCCAGGTCCCCTACTCCGCTTCCAAGGGCGGCATCGTCGGCATGACGCTGCCGATGGCGCGTGACCTCGCCGGCAACGGCATTCGTGTGATGACGATCGCGCCCGGCGTCTTCAAGACGCCGATGGTGGCAGCGCTGTCGCAGGAAGTGCAGGACTCGCTCGGCAAGCAGGTGCCGTTCCCCTCGCGTCTCGGCCGGCCCGAGGAATACGCGGCGCTGGTCGCGCACATCTGCGAGAACACGATGCTCAACGGCGAATGCATCCGCCTCGACGGCGCGATCCGCATGGCGCCGAAGTGAGAGACCACGCATGACCGATCGCGAGGTGATGGAGTACGACGTCGTAGTCGTCGGCGCAGGGCCGGCCGGCCTCGCTTGCGCCATCCGCCTGAAGCAGCTCAAGCCGGAAACCAACATCTGCGTGCTCGAGAAGGCTTCGTCCGTCGGCGCGCACGCGCTCTCCGGCGCCGTGCTCGAGCCCGCTGTGTTGGAAAAGCTGCTGCCGAACTGGCGCAGCGAGTACACCGGCATGAAGGTCCCGGCGGCCGAGGACGACGTGCGGCTGATGACCAGGACCGGCTCGTTCAAGCTGCCGGGCTGGGCGATCAACCTGTCGCCCATGCGCAATCACGGCAACTTCATCGTCTCGCTCGGGCAGCTCACGCCGTGGCTGGCACAACAGGCCGAGAAACTAGGCGTCGACATCTTCCCGGGCTTCTCCGCCGCGGAAGCGGTGTTCGATGAGCAAAATGCTGTCAGGGGCGTGCGCATCGGCGACATGGGCCTCAACAAGGACGGCACGCCGGGACCCAACTACACGCCCGGCGTCGAGATCCACGCCGGCACGACGATCCTTGCGGAAGGCTCGCGCGGCTCGCTCGCGAAGCAGCTGATCGCGAAGTACAACCTGCGCGAGGGCACCGATCCGCCGACGTTCGGCCTCGGCTTCAAGGAGCTGTGGCAGTTGCCGCCGGGACGCGTGAAGCCGGGCCGCATCGAGCACGCATTCGGCTGGCCGCTCGACACCGCCACATACGGCGGCAGCTTCCTGTATCACCTCGATCAGGATCGCGTGTACGTCGGCTACGTCGTCGGCCTGAACTACCGCGATCCGCGGTTCAAACCGTTCGAGACCTTCCAGCAGTTCAAGCATCACCCGCGCATCAAGCCGCTGCTCGAAGGCGGCGAGATCCTGGCCGCCGGGGCGCGCACGATTGCAGCCGGTGGTTATCAGTCGCTGCCGAAGCTGGAGATGCCGGGCGCGCTGCTCATCGGCGACGCCGCGGGCACGCTCAACGTTTTCAAGATCAAGGGCATTCACCAGGCGATCCGCTCCGGCGCGCTGGCTGCCGAGCACCTCGCGGAAACCGGCAAGGCCGCCGGCTACGACGCGCGCTGGCGCAACTCCGAAGGTCATCGTGAGTTGCGCGCGATTCGCAACTTCAAGCCGGCCTTCAAGCGCGGCCTGTACTTCGCGATGTTCAACGCCGGCATCGATTCGCTGCTGAAGGGACACGTGCCCTGGACGATGCACAACACGGCCGACTGGTCGGCGCTGGAAAAGCTCGACGAGTACACCTCGCCGGATCGCGGCTGGGTAGACCGCTCGCTGCCGCCGCGCGATCGCCTCGCCTCCGTGTTCTTTGCGGGCAACGTGCACGATGAAGCGCAGCCGGTGCACCTGAAGGTGCTGGACACGTCGATCTGCGTCGACCGCTGCACCAAGGAATACGGCAACCCGTGCGAGAACTTCTGCCCCGCCGGCGTCTACGAGATGGTTGCCGACGGCCAGGGCGGACGGCGGCTGCAGATCAACGCCGCGAACTGCGTGCATTGCAAGGCGTGCGACATCAAGGACCCGTACGAGATCATCAACTGGACCACGCCGGAAGGCGGCTCCGGGCCGAACTACCAGAATCTCTGAGCGGAACCTGTACCTCGCCCATGGAGCCGATCTGGTCGCCTTCGCCCGAGCGCATCGCGCGCGCAAAACTGACGCACTTCATGCGCTTCGTGCGCGAGCGCCATCACGCGCCGGTGCCCGATTACGCCGCGCTCCACCGCTGGTCGACCGAGTTTCCCGAGAACTTCTGGCGCGCGCTGTGGGACTTCTGCGAGATCCGCGCGCAGACGCGGGCGACGCAGATCCTCGAAGACGGCAATCGCATGCCCGGCGCGCGCTGGTTCGTCGACGCGCGCTTGAACTACGCGGAAAATCTTCTACGCAGCGACGGCGACACGCCGGCGATCATCTTCCGTAACGAGCGCGGGCAACGCCGCGAGATCTCGTGGCGCGAGCTGCGGCGCGAGACCGCTCGCATTGCCGATGGGTTGCGCGCCGCCGGCGTGCGGCCGGGCGATCGCGTCGCCGGGTACCTGCCGAATATTCCCGAGACCGTGATCGCGATGCTCGCGACCACGAGCCTCGGAGCCATCTGGTCCTCCTGCTCGCCGGACTTCGGCTTGAGCGGCGTGCTCGACCGCTTCGGGCAGATCACGCCGAAGGTGCTGTTTGCAGCCGACGGCTATCGCTACGCGGGCAAGACGCTCGACTGCATGCCGACCGTCCGCGCGGTCAAGCAGCAGATCGCGAGCATCGAACGCGTCGTGCTGGTGCCGTACTCGAACGCGCAGCCAGCGCTCGACACCATCGACGGCGCCGTCGTGTTCGCGGACTTCGGCAACGCGGCCGCGCAACTCTCGTTCGAGCAGTTGCCGTTCGATCATCCGGCCTTCATCGTGTACTCGTCGGGCACGACGGGCGTGCCGAAGTGCATCGTGCACGGCGCAGGCGGCGCCCTGCTGCAGCAGATGAAGGAGCACACGCTGCATTCCGACATGGGTCCGGACGACCGCTACTTCTATTACACGACCACCGGCTGGGTCATGTGGAACGCGCTCGCGAGCGGCCTCGCGACCGGCGCGACGATCGTCCTGTTCGACGGCGCACCGCTGCAACCGGATCCGCGGGTGCTGTGGCGCATGGCGCACGACGAGCGCATCACGATATTCGGCACCAGCCCGCGTTTCCTGGCCAGCTGCGAGCAGGCGGCAATCCGCCCGCGGCGCGAGTTCGAGCTGAGCGCGCTGCGCACGATCATCTCGACCGGCGCGCCGCTCAATCCGTCGAGCTATCGCTACGTCTATCGCGAAGTGAAGCCGGACGTGCTGCTCGCCTCGATCAGCGGCGGCACCGACCTGATGGCGTGCTTCGGCGGCGGCTGCCCGGTGCAACCGGTCTACGAAGGCGAGATCCAGGCGCTCAGCCTCGGCATGAAGACAGAGGTCTTCGACGATGCCGGCCAGCCGCTCCAGGGCGAACAGGGCGAGCTGGTCTGCAGCGCGCCCTTCCCTTCGGTGCCGATCGGCTTCTGGGGCGACACCGCCGGCACGCGCTTTCACGGCACTTACTTCGCGCGCTATCCGAACGTCTGGTGGCACGGCGACCTCGCGACGATCACACCTCGCGGCGGACTCGTCGTGCACGGCCGCTCGGATACGGTGCTGAATCCCGGCGGCGTGCGCATCGGCACTGCCGAGATCTATCGACAAGTCGAGAAGATCGAGGAAGTCGCCGAATCGATCGCGATCGCGCAACAGTGGCAAGGCGACGTACGCATAGTGCTGTTCGTCCGGCTGCGCGAAGGCCTGACACTCGACGACAAGCTGCGCGACAAGATCCGCACCACCATCCGCGGCAACACGACACCGCGCCACGTGCCCGCACGCATCGTGCAGGCGCCGGATCTGCCGCGCACGATCAACGGCAAACTGGTCGAGCTGGCGGTGCGCGAAGTCGTCCACGGCCGGGCCGTGAAGAACCTGGATGCGCTCGCCAACCCGCAGGCGCTCGACTATTTCAAAGACCTGCCCGAGCTGCAGGCGTGAAGGTCGCGGAGCTCTACCAGCGCGAGTGCGCACGCCTTGGCTACAAGCCCGATCCGGCGCAGACCAAGGTCGTCGCGCTGTTCGATGAGTTGCGCGACCGGCTGATCGCTGCAAAGCCGAAGCGACTGCTCGGCAAACTACTCTCCGGCGGCAAACAGCACGAGTTGCAGCGCGGGCTCTACGTGTGGGGCGGCGTCGGCCGGGGCAAGACGTGGCTGATGGACCTGTTCTTCCAGAGCCTGCCGTTCCGTGACAAGCAGCGCAGCCACTTCCACCGCTTCATGCAGTCGGTGCACGACGAGCTGAAGAAGCACAAGGAGCAGGCCGACCCGCTCGACCGCGTCGCCGACCGCATCGCGCAGAAGGCGCGCATCCTGTGCTTCGACGAGCTGTTCGTCACCGACATCGCCGATGCGATGTTGCTCGGCAATCTGTTCCGCGGGCTGTTCAAGCGCGGCGTCACGCTGGTCGCAACCTCCAACGTCGCGCCGGATGACTTGTACAAGGAAGGTCTGCAGCGCGCGCGCTTCGTGCCTGCGATCCGCCTGCTCAAAGAACACACGCAGGTCGTCCACATGGACGGCGGTGCGGACTATCGGTTGCGACTGCTCGAACGCGCGCACACCTGGTTCGATACGCGCGCGACCGCGAGCACGGCGGAGCTCGAAAAACTATTCGACGCGATTGCCGCCGAGCCGGGCGCGACCGACACCACGCTGATACTCAATCATCGACGGCTGCGCGCCCATCGCCAGGCGGACGGGGCGATCTGGTTCGCGTTCAAGGAGCTGTGCGAAGGTCCGCGCGGGCAGGCCGACTACATCGAGATCGCGCGCTGCTATCACACGGTGTTCCTCACCGACGTTCCCGTGCTCGGGCCGGACGCCGAGAACGCCGCGCGCCGTTTCATCTCGCTGGTCGACGAGTTCTACGATCGCGCCGTGAAGCTGATCGTGTCCGCTGCCGCTCCAGTGCCGGAGCTCTATCGCGGCTCGAAGCTCACGTTCGAGTTCGAGCGGACCAAGAGCCGGCTGATCGAGATGCAGTCGCAGGATTACCTGTCACGCCCGCATCAGGCGTAGGCGCGGTGCACTCCGAACTGCGCCTTGGTGCGAGCCTCGGCGCTTTCCAGCGCCCTGGCAGCGCCGGCGCTGTCGCCGTTCAAATCCATGGCACGCGCCGTCAGCTGCCAATTGAACGGACTCGACGGCTTGAGCTGCGTGCGTTCCGCGATCAGAGCGCGGGCAAGCCGATTGTGACGCGCGCGCAAAGCGGCCTCGACGAGCGTCAGGTGAATCAGATCGCGCTGCGCATGACTGCCGCCGAAGCGATTCGCGATCGTGCGAATCGGCTGCAACAGCGCGATCGTGTCGCCGTAGCGACCGGCAGCGAACGCCGTAACGGCGCGCGCCAGCGGCAGGCCGACGTCACGCGTCATCATCGCATTCGTGTCCGAGCCCGCGGCCTTGCGTTCCATCGCTGCGATGGTCCGCTGCGCGAGGTCGTCGCGACCGGCAGCGGCGAAGGCCATCACGGCATGCGCGTCGTTGAATGAATAGTAAGAATGCTCCGCCAGCGGCTCCCAGCACGCGGCCAGTTTCTGCCAGCGGTCGCCGACGTTCGCCGAGCGCAATTCCAGGCGCCACAGCAGCGCCGTCGCATCGATCATCTCGAGCGGCGACTGCGACGGCGTCGAGCGGATGCGCTGGTCGTACAGCTCCAGCACCCGCGCGAAGTTGCCGGCTTCGAGATGGAACAGCGCCAGGTGCCACCAGTTGTGGAAGGCGAAGCCGTTGTTCACCGACCAGTCGTTCTCGCGCGACGTGAGCCAGTCGATCCCGTCGCGCAGCCGGCCCTGCATCTCCATCACGTGCGTAACGGCGTGGACCGCCCACGCGTCGCGCCGATTGACGTCGAGCGCGCGCCGGCCGATGTCTTCGGCGCGCGAATACAGTGCAGTCTCCTCCAGCCCGAACGCGTACATGCCGAGCACGTAGCCGTAGCCCGGTGTGCTCGTATCCCACATGGGCAGTACCTGCGCGATCCGGTCGCGCAACATCGAGGACGCGCCGAGAAAGAAGTCGCCGACGTGGGCGATCTGCAGCGCCAGCAAGTCGTGCGGATGATCGAGCAGGATGTCGCCGTAGCGCTGGATCGCGCCGGCGAAGTCGCCCTGCAGCCACGTGCGCGCCGCCGCGCCATGGGCACGCTCGCGGTCGGTGGCGCGGCGCCCCAGCGCCTCGATGGCCTCGGTGCTCTCCGCCAGCATGGGCAATGCCCCGCGGTCGGTTGCCATGATCGCCAGCCCCGCGCGCAGGCAGTGGCCCATCGCAAAGGTCGGATCCGCGTCCAACGCCTTCTGGATGGTCGCCAGCGGATCGAGCTCGTAGCTCAGCGACAGCTCCAGCGCCCGCTCGTATTGCTGCAGGGAGACACTGCTGGGAGTCGAGGTGAGGCAGCCGCGGGCGTCAGTGAGCATGAATCCTCCGGGGGTGATGGCTGGGAGGAACTGTAGGCGGCGCCCGTGAGGCCCTAGTCTCGACAGTCGTGAAAAATACGTGAAAATGACGGCATGACCGAACTGACTCTTCAGGTGCTCGGCGCATTCCGCGTGCAGGACGCTGCGGGCGCCGAGATTCGCATCGCCTCGCGCAAGGGCCGCGCCCTGCTCGCCTACCTGGCTTTGCGCCCGGGCGAATCGCACAGCCGCGACCGGTTGGCGACATTACTGTGGGAAGACGCTGACGAAGAGCTCGCGCGTACGAGCCTGCGTCAGGCGCTCGCAGCGCTGCGCAAGTCATTGCCGGCCGACGCACACAAGGCGCTGCTCGCGGACACGGAGTCGGTCGGGATCGATCCCGCGATCGTAAGCAGCGACCTGCATGCATTCCGCCGCGCACTCAATGCCGGCACACGCACGTCGCTCCAGGAAGCGATGACGCACTATCGCGGCGATCTGCTCGACGGCTTCGATGCACGCTCGACCGCATTCGACGAATGGCTGACGAGCGAGCGCCAGACCTTGCGCAAGGAGTTGAGCGATGCATTGAACAGGCTCGCCGAGCTGTGCAGCGCGAACGGCGACAGCGAGGGCGCGCTCACGGCATCGACCAAGCTGGTCGCACTCGAGCCGCTGAACGAGGCAGCGCACCGCCGCGTCATGGAACTGCACGCGAGGCGCAACTCGTATGCGGAAGCGCTGCGCCAATATCGGGTGTGTCGCGACGTGCTGCGACGGGAGCTCGACATCGCGCCCGAGCCCGCGACCGAACAGCTCTATCGCGACCTGATGAAGCGGCGGCGCGCCGCGCTCGACGGCCCCGATGTCGAAGAAGAGTCGCTCGACGACACCAGCGTGCACCACATTCCGCAGGTCAGCGCACCGGCTGCGCCGGTCGCGCTGCGGCCGCAGCTGCTCGATGCAACGATTCTCGTGGCGCGCCTCGAAGGCCTGCTGGAGCTGGAAGCGCAGCTCGATCCGGAAGAAGCGCACACGCTCGCGACGCTGTTTCACCGCCGCGTCCACGAAGCGGTCACCGAGTTCGGCGGTCGCGCCGATCGGCGAGTCGGCAGCAACGTGCTCGCAGTTTTCGGCATCCCGACAGCCTACGGCAACGAACCTGAGCGCGCGGCACAGGCAGCGCTGGCGTTGCAGAGCGTGGTGGCGAGCACACCGTGGCCAGTGGCCAACGCGCTCTCGCTGCGCATCGGCGTCGCGCAGGGCCAGGTGTTGTGCGGCTCCGAGATCTTTCCGCTGACCGGCCGGCCGACGCACGTTGCGCACATGCTCGCGACCAACGCGGCGGACGGCGAGATCCTGATCTCCGAAGAATTGCGGGCGTCGCTGGGCGAACGCGTCAGCGGCGCGCGCGCCGGTAGCGGATCGCCGGGTCAGGCGGATTCCGTCGTCGCGTGGAGCTTGCAGGGATTGCGCAGCGAGATCGGCCCGGACGCCCAGCCGTTCGTCGGTCGGCGGCCGGAGCTCGCGATGATTCTCGCGTCGCTCGACCGCTGCACCAACAGCCGTCACGGGCGTGCGATCGTCGTGCGCGGCGAGGCGGGTATCGGCAAGACGTGTCTCGTCAACGCGGTTCGCAGTGCTGCGCGCGAGCGCGGCGTCGCCGTGCATTCGGCGCAAGTCTTCGACTTCGGCCAATCGCCCGGGCGGCGACCGATCACGGCGCTGGCGTTGAGTCTGCTCGGTCTCGGCGCGGATGCGCCCGCGAACGACCGCGCTGCAGCCGTGCGGCGCGCGCTGGCCGGCCGCAATGCCGTCGATCAGATCATCTTTCTCAGCGACCTCATCGACGCGCCCATCGACGCCGAGCTGGCAGCGTTGGAAAAGGCGATGGAGATCGCGACCCGTCAGCGCGGCCGCGCCCTCGCCCTCGCGCACCTGATCGAATCGGCCGTGCAGCGCGGACCGCAACTGCTGGTCGTCGAAGATGTGCACTGGGCGGACACCGACGAATTGGCGCGCTTCGGCGAGATCGCCGCGGTCGTCGCCAACTGCCAGATCCTGTTCATCATGACGACGCGCCCCGAAGGCGATCCGATCAACGCCAGCTGGCGCGCCCGCGCGCGCGGTTGTCCGGTCACGACCGTCGACCTCGCGCCGCTCGCCGAGGACGAGGCGCAGGAACTCGCTGCGCACTTCCCGGAGTTGCCGCAGGACACGATCGCCGCGTGCATTCAGCGCGCCGACGGTCATCCGCTGTTTCTCGATCAGTTGCTACGCGCTGCGCGCGCGGGCCACGATCTGTTACCGGGATCCGTGCGGTCGGTCGTCCTGGCGCGGGCCGCTCGCTTGTCGGCACGCGATCACTCGGCACTGCAGGCAACGGCGGTTCTCGGACATCGTGCGGCTTTGACCGTCCTGCGTCATGTGCTCAACGACCATGAGTACGATCCGACCGCGTTGACCGAAACGGCGCTGGTGCGTCTCAACGGAGCCGACCTGGAGTTCGTCCACGCACTGTTCCGCGACGCCATCTATGAATCGACTTTGAAGTCGCAGCGGCGCGAGCTGCATCGCGCGGCAGCCGAGTGGTACGCGAGTGGCGATCAGGCGCTGCGCGCCGACCATCTCGCTGCCGCCGAGGACGACCGTGCGACCAGCGCCTATCTCGAAGCGGCGCTCGCCGAGCAGGCAGCTCTGCGCTTCGAGAGAGCGCTGGGGCTCGTCAGCAAGGCCAGCGCTTTGGCGCGCGAACCGACGTTGCTGCACAAGACCAGCGTCGTGCTGGGCGAGCTGTTGTTGCAGCTCGGACGCACACACGACGCGCTGACCGCCTACCGCGAGGCGCTCGACTTCGCCATCGACCAGCGCGGCCACGGTTCCGCATGGATCGGCATCGCGTCCACGCTGCGCATCATGGATCGTCACGAGGAAGCCCTCGAAGCGCTGGAGCACGCGGAAACCGCGCTCGGCGAGTCCGCTGACCTGGAAACGCGCGCGCGGATTCACACGCTGCGCGGCAACCTGTGTTTTCCGCTCGGCCGACTCGACGCCTGCATGCAGGCGCACGAGCGAGCGCATCATTACGCGCTGCAGGCGCAGTCGCATGTCGAGATCGCACGGGCGCTGAGCGGCCTCGGTGACGCGCACTATCAGCGCGGCGCAATGGAGACCGCGCGCAAGCATTTCGCGCAGTGCATTCAGGAGGCGCGCGATCACGGGCTGGTCGGCGTGCTGCTGGCGAACCTGCCGATGCTCGGGATCACCCACAGGTATTGTGGCGACGTCGCGGCGAGCCAGGAAAGTTGCCGTGAGGGGCTCGAGCTGGCCCGGCGCATCGGCGACGTGCGCGGCGAGCTGGTGGCACTGCTGACTATGGCCAGCGGCACGCTGATGCAGGCGGAGCTGGAAGACAGCCGCAAGCATTCGCTGCAGGCGATCAAGCTAGCTAAGCAACTCGGCGCGCGACGCTTCGAAGCCGAGTGCATCGGCATGGTCGCGTCGACCATGCTGGCCGAGGATCCGGCCAAGGCACTGCACCTGACCAAGGAAGCGCTGGTGCTGGGGCGAGAGACCGGCATGTCGTATTGCGGCCCGATGCTGCTCAGCATGGTTGCGCGTCTGACGCCGGACGGCCCCGAGCGCGCCGCTGCGCTGGCGGAGGGCGAGGAATTGCTCGCTGCCGGCTGCGTGAGCCACAGCTACTTCGAGTTCTACGGCAACGCTATCGACGCGGGGCTGCAGGATCGCGACTGGCAGTCGGTGCGCAAGTATGCGGCCAGCCTCGAAGCATATACATCGGCCGAGCCGCTCGCGTGGACGGACATGCTGATCAAGCGCGCGCGGCTGCTCGCCGATGCAGGTGAGAAGGGAATGAGCAAGCAGACGCGAGCTGGACTCGAAGCGGTGCGAGCGGAGTGTCAGCGGATGAATGCGCGGACGGCGATGGCGGCAGTGGAAGCGGCGTTGTTGTCAGGCTGAAGCCTGACCCACGCAGGCCATGTGGGTCAGGCTTCAGCCTGACACCTACAGCACTAAAATCTGGCGGATGGTGCGGCCGTCGGCGAGGCGGTCGAAGCCTTCGTTGAGCTGGCCGAGTGCGATGCGCTCGCTGAGCAGGCGATCGATCGGCAGGCGCCCTGCCCGGTACAGCTCGATGTAGCGCGGGATGTCGCGTGCCGGGTCGCAACTGCCGACGTAACTGCCTTTGATCGTGCGCTCTTCCGCGACGATGCTGACCTGAGGGATCGAGAACAGGTGCTTCGGGTTCGGCAATCCCGCGGTCACGGTCGTTCCGCCGCGGCGCGTGGCTGCGTAGGCAAGCTCCATCGCTTTGACCGAGCCTGCCATCTCGAAGGCGTAGTGCACGCCGCCGCGCGTCAGATCCCTGATCTGTTCCAGCGCCTGCGGATCGCCGGCGTTGACCGTATGCGTCGCGCCCATGCTGCGCGCGAGCGACAGCTTGTCCTCACTGAGATCGCAGGCAATCACGATCGAGGCCTCCGACAGCCGCGTGCCGAGCAGCGCCGCGAGCCCGACGCCGCCGAGACCGATCACCGCGATGCTAGAGCCGCGATGCGGCTGAACCGTGTTCGTCACGGCACCAACACCTGTCATCACAGCACAACCGAAGACAGCTGCTTCGTCGAACGGGAGACTGGCATCGACCTTGATCAGCGACTGCCGCGCCATGATTGCGTACTCCGCAAAAGCGGAAACGCCGAGGTGATGATTGACGATCGCGCCTGCGCGACGCATGCGCTGCGCGCCGCCGAGCAGCGTGCCGGTGGAATTCGCTTTGAAGCCCGGTTCGCACAAGGCCGGCCGCCCGGTCGTGCACGGCTCGCAACTGCCGCAGCAGGGAACGAACGCGGCCACGACGTGATCGCCGGGCTGCAGATCACGCACGCCGGCGCCGACTTCCGCGACTTCGCCGGCGCCCTCGTGGCCGATGATCATCGGCATCGGTCGCGGCCGGTCGCCGTTGATGACGGAAAGATCGGAGTGGCAGAGCCCGGCGGCGCGCATGCGGACGAGCACTTCGCCGGGGCCGGGTGGGTCGAGATCGATTTCTTCGATGACGAGCGGGCGCGTCTGGGCGTAGGGACGCGGGCGGCCCATTTCCCCAAGCACGGCAGCGCGTGTTTTCACACGAATTTCGCCGGCGTCTTGGTTTTGATCTCGTCGGCGGTGACGCCGGGGGCGAGCTCGACGAGCTTGAAGGGCGACTTGCGGTCGGGACGCTCGAACACGGCGAGATCGGTGATCAGCATATCGACGACGTTCGCACCGGTGAGCGGCAGCTCGCAGCGCGGCTTGAACTTCGGCGCGCCGTCCTTCGAGGTGTGCTCCATGACGACCACGACGCGCTTGACGCCGGCGACCAGGTCCATCGCGCCGCCCATGCCCTTTACCATCTTGCCCGGCACCATCCAGTTCGCCAGATCGCCGGACTCGCTGACTTCCATGCCGCCGAGAATCGACAGGTCGATGTGCCCGCCGCGGATCATCCCGAAGCTGTCCGACGAAGAAAAATACGAAGAGATCGGCAGCTGCGTGATCGTCTGCTTGCCGGCGTTGATGAGGTCCGGATCCTCCTCGCCTTCGAACGGGAACGGGCCCATGCCGAGCATGCCGTTCTCCGACTGCAGCACGACCTTCATGCGCGGCGGGATGTAGTTCGCCGACCAGCGTCGGGATGCCGATGCCGAGGTTGACGTAGAAGCCGTCGCGCAGCTCGCGTGCGGCGCGCTCGGCCAGTTGCTCGCGGGTCCAGGGCATGTCGTGTTTCCTTAAGGAGTCGTGCGCTTGCGCACGGTGCGCTGCTCGATCGTTTTCAGATAGCTCGGACCCTGGATGATCCGCTGCACGAAGATGCCGGGCGTATGGATGCCGTCGGGATCGAGCTCGCCGGCTTCGACCAGATGCTCGACTTCCGCGACGGTCATGCGACCGGCGGTGGCCATCATCGGATTGAAGTTGCGCGCGGTCTTGCGATACACGAGGTTGCCCTCGCTGTCGCCCTTCCACGCTTTCACCAGCGACAGGTCGGCGGTGAGCCCGGTTTCGAGCACGTACGTCTCGCCGTTCACCACGCGCGTTTCCTTGCCCTCGGCGACGAGCGTGCCCGCGCCGGTCTTGGTGTAGAAGCCCCAGATGCCCGCGCCGCCGGCGCGGATGCGCTCGGACAGCGTACCCTGCGGGTTGAACTCCAGCTGCAGCTCGCCCGCCAGGTACTGCCGCTCGAACTCCTTGTTCTCGCCGACGTACGAGGAAATCATCTTGGCGATCTGGCGCGTCTTGAGTAGCTTGCCGAGGCCGAACTGATCGACGCCGGCGTTGTTGGAGACGACGGTGAGATTGCGAACGCCCGACTCGCACAAGGCGAGGATCAGGTTCTCGGGGATGCCGCACAGGCCGAAGCCGCCGCACATCACCGACATCCCGTCGCGCACCACGTCGGCAAGCGCGGCCTGGGCGCTCGGATAGATCTTGCTGATGGTCATAGGGCGGGAATTGTACATGTCAGGCTAAAGCCTGACCCACAGTCCCACTTTGGCCAGCCTTCAGCCTGACCCTCACTTGTGGGTCAGGCTTCAGCCTGACTCTTTACGCCGCGTCGGCGTCGCTATCCGAACCGTACCCCAGACTCGGCGACAGCCAGCGCTGCGCTTCCTCCAGCGTGATCTTCTTTCGCGCGGCGTAGTTCTGCACCTGATCCAGGTCGATCTTGCCGACCGCGAAATAGCGCGAGCCGGGGTGCGAGAAGTACCAGCCGCTCACGGCCGCAGTCGGATACATCGCGTACGACTCGGTCAGCTGAATGCCGGCGTTCGCCGTCGGGTCGATCAGCTTCCAGATCGTCGCCTTCTCGGTGTGGTCCGGGCACGCCGGATATCCGGGCGCGGGGCGGATGCCGCGATAGCCTTCGCGGATCAGCTGCTCGTTGCCCAGGCGTTCGTCGGGCGCGTAGCCCCAGAACTCGCGGCGCACGCGCTCGTGCAGGCGTTCTGCGAATGCTTCCGCGAGACGATCGGCGAGCGCCTTGAGCATGATGCTCGAATAATCGTCGTGGGCCTGCTCGAAGCGTTTGATGTGCGGCTCGATTCCCTGACCCGCCGTCACTGCGAATGCGCCGATGTAGTCACGGCGCCCGGATCCCTTCGGCGCAACGAAGTCCGCCAGCGCGTCGTGCGATTGACCCGCCGGCTTGCCCTTCTGCTGTCGCAGGAAGTGCAGCCGTGTCAGCACGCGCGTGCGCGACTCGTCCGTGTAAACCTCGACGTCGTCATCGTCGACGCTGTTCGCGGGGAACAGGCCGATCACGCCGCGCGCGGTCAACCAGCGCTCGCGGGTGATCTGCTTGAGCATGCGCCGCGCGTCCGCGTACAGGTTGCTGGCCTGCTCGCCGATCTTGGCGTCGGTGAGAATGTCCGGGAACTTGCCGCCGAACTCCCAGGCGTTGAAGAACGGCATCCAGTCGATATAGCGCGTCAGATCCTCGAGCGAGTAGTCGTCGAAGACGCGCACGCCGAGGAAGCGCGGCACCGGCGGCGTGTAGGCGTCCCACCCGCCGTTGAAGCGGTTGGCGCGCGCCTGCGCGATCGTCAGCTGCGGACTCTTGATCTTCTTGCCGTGGTGCTGCTCGCGGCGCGTCGCGTGGTCACTCTTGAGCTTTGCGACGTACTGCCGCGCGCTGGTCGCCGGCCACGAGCTGCTGGCAGATGCCGACCGAGCGCGACGCATCCTTCACGTACACGACCGGTCCCTGGTACTGCGGATCGATCTTCACCGCTGTGTGCGCGGGCGACGTGGTCGCGCCGCCGATCAGCAGCGGCTGTTCGAAGCCCTGTCGCTGCATCTCCTTCGCGACGTGCACCATCTCGTCGAGCGACGGCGTGATCAGGCCGGAAAGGCCGATCATGTCCGCGCCTTCGCGGCGCGCGGTCTCCAGGATGCGCTCGCAGGGGACCATGACGCCGAGGTCGATGACCTCGAAGTTGTTGCACTGGAGCACGACGCCGACGATGTTCTTGCCGATGTCGTGCACGTCGCCTTTGACGGTCGCCATGATGATCTTGCCGTTGGTGCGCATGACACCGCCCGCGGCCTTCTTCTGCGCCTCGATGTACGGAATCAGATGCGCGACCGCCTTCTTCATGACCCGCGCAGACTTCACGACCTGCGGCAGGAACATCTTGCCGGAGCCGAACAGGTCGCCGACGACGTTCATGCCGTCCATCAGCGGACCTTCGATCACCTGCAGCGGGCGCTCGAACTGCTGCCGCGCTTCTTCGGTATCTTCAACGACGAATTGGTCGATGCCCTTGACGAGTGCGTGCTCCAGGCGCTTCACGACCGGCCAGCTGCGCCAGGCGAGGTCCTCCGCCTTGCGCTCCGCGGTCTCGCCCTTGAAGCGCGCCGCGATCTCCAGCAATCGTTCGGTGGCGTCCGGGCGCCGATTCAGGATCACGTCCTCGACGCGCTCCCGCAACTCCGGTTTGATGTCTTCGTAGATCGCCAGCTGGCCGGCATTGACGATACCCATCGTCATGCCCGCCTTGATGGCGTGATACAGGAACACCGAGTGCATCGCCTCGCGCACCGGGTCGTTGCCGCGGAACGAGAACGACACGTTGCTGACGCCGCCGCTGATGTGCGCATGCGGGCAGACGCGCTTGATCTCAGCCGTCGCCTCGATGAAATCCTTCGCGTAGTTGTTGTGCTCCTCGATGCCGGTGGCGACCGCGAAGATGTT
This sequence comes from uncultured Gammaproteobacteria bacterium, assembly GCA_963838635.1. Taxonomy (GTDB): domain Bacteria; phylum Pseudomonadota; class Gammaproteobacteria; order Steroidobacterales; family Steroidobacteraceae; genus Steroidobacter. The sequence goes on from CAWISC010000077.1 coordinate 152,423, forward strand.
CGGGTCGAAGATGATGTCTTCGGGCGCAAAGCCGGCCTGCTCCGTGAGCAACTTGTAGGAGCGCTCGCAGATCGAGACCTTGCGTGCGACCGTGTCGGCCTGACCCTTCTCGTCGAACGCCATGACGACGACTGCAGCGCCGTAAGCGCGCACCTTGCGCGCGTAATGCAGGAACGATTCCTCGCCTTCCTTGAGGCTGATCGAGTTGACGATGCCCTTGCCCTGGATGCGCTTCAGGCCCGCCTCGATCACCGACCACTTGGAGGAGTCGATCATGATCGGCACGCGCGAGATGTCCGGCTCCGCGGCGATCAGGTTCAGGAAGCGCGCCATCGCGGCTTCCGAGTCGAGCATGCCCTCGTCCATGTTGATGTCGATGGTCTGGGCGCCGCTGGCGACCTGCTGACGCGCGATGTCGAGCGCCGCGTTGTAGTCGTCCGCCTCGATCAGGCGGCGAAACTTCGCCGAGCCCGTGACGTTGGTCCGTTCGCCGACGTTGAGGAACAGGCTGTCTGCGCCGATGTTCAGCGGCTCCAGACCCGACAGTCGCAGCCGCCGCTCGATCTGCGGTGGCTTGCGCGGCGGCAAGCCCGCGACCGCCTCCGCGATGTGACGGATGTGCTCGGGCGTGGTCCCGCAACAGCCGCCGACGATGTTGACGAAGCCGCTGGTCGCGAACTCGCGGATCAGCTCCGCCGTCTGGCACGCCGCTTCGTCGTACTCGCCAAATGCATTCGGCAGTCCGGCGTTCGGATAAGCGCTGACGTAGACATCGGCGATGCGCGAAAGCTCTTCGATGTACGGACGCAACTGCTTCGCGCCGAGCGCGCAGTTCAGCCCGATAGCGAGCGGCCGCGCATGGCGCATTGAATTCCAGAAAGCCTCGGTCGTCTGGCCCGACAGCGTGCGGCCGGAAGCGTCGGTGATCGTGCCGGAGATGACGATCGGAATGTCGATGCCCGACTCGTCGACAGCCTGTCGCGCCGCGAACACCGCAGCCTTGGCGTTCAGCGTGTCGAAGATCGTCTCGATGAGCAGCAGATCGACGCCGCCCTCGATCAGCGCGCGTGCACCGTCGAGATAGGTCGCCGCAAGCTGGTCGAAATCGATGTTGCGATAGGCCGGATCGTTGACGTTCGGCGACAACGATGCCGTGCGATTGGTCGGGCCGAGCGCGCCGGCCACGAACGTCACCTTGCCGGTCTGCGCGGTGTACTCGTCCGCTGCCCGCCGCGCGATCTGCGCGGCAGCCAGGTTGATGTCGCGCACCAGTTCTTCGGCGCGATAGTCGGCCTGCGAGGAATGGTTCGCGGTGAAGGTGTTCGTTTCGATGATGTCCGCGCCGGCATCCAGGTATTTACGGTGGATCTCGGCCACGATCTGCGGCTGGGTCAGCACCAGGATGTCGTTGTTGCCCTTCAGATCGCTCGGCCAGGACTTGAAGCGCTCGCCGCGGTAATCGCTCTCGTTGAGGCGATAGTCCTGGATCATCGTGCCCATCGCGCCGTCGATCACGAGGATGCGCTGAGTGAGCGCCTGGCGCAGTGCGGTGAGCCGTTCGTTTCTAGCGGTGGTCATGCAAGGACTCTCAGCCTGTCGCTGCCTGCGCAGCAGGATTGCGGACGTTGAGCGCGTGGCAAATCGCGTAGGTGAGCTCCGAGCGATTCAGCGTGTAGAAGTGGAACTCTTCCACCCCGTGCTGCTGCAGCGCCTGGACCTGCTCGATCGCAACCGCCGCCGCGATCAGCCGGCGAGTGTCCGGATCGTCGTCGAGGCCCGCGAAGCGATGCACGAGGGAGTCGGGCACGCTGGCCCCGCAGCGCTGCGCCATGCGGATCATCTGCGGGAAGCGCGTGATCGGCAGTATTCCCGGCACGATGCTGGCCTTGATGCCAGCGGCCGCGCATCGGTCGCGGAAGCGCAGGAACAGCTCGTGATCGAAGAAGAACTGCGTGATCGCGCGCGTCGCACCGGCATCGAGCTTGGCCTTGAGATTGTCCAGCTCGAACGCCTCGTGCGGCGACTCGGGATGCGGCTCGGGATAGGTCGCCACCGAGATCTCGAAATCGCCGACGGACTTCAATCCTTTGACCAGGTCGACGGCATAAGCGAAGCCGCCCGGATGCGGCACGTACTTGCCGCTGCTGCTTTGTGGCGGATCGCCGCGCAACGCGACGATGTGACGAATGCCGTGCTGCCAATAGTTGCGCGCGATGTCGAGAATCTCCTCGCGGGGTGCACCGACACACGTGAGATGCGGAGCGGCCGTCAGCGACGTGGATTGCTGAATGCGCGTGACGATGTTGTGCGTGCGGGCCCGTGTCGAGCCGTCGGCGCCGTACGTCACCGATACGAATCGCGGCTGCAGCGTCGTCAGCCGTTGCACCGATGTCCACAGCGTCTTCTCCATCTCCTCGTCTTTCGGCGGGAAGAATTCGAAGGAGACCTGCGGCCGTCCGCGCAGCCGGCCGGCGGTAGTGCCAATGCGGTCCACGATCTTCTCGAGGGTCATGCTGATTGCCTCGTATCCACGATTGGCCGCCGTGCGAGCGCGACCAGCAGGTGAGCGTTTTCGGTATCTACCGGGCGCAGACGCGCGCACTCGAGCCCGGCACGCGCGAACCATTCGCGCAGGGTCGCAATCGGATTCGCGCCTGCGGCGCTGAGCGCATCGAAGTCTTCGATGACGACCGCGCGGCCGCCGTTCTTGAGCGTGCGTGCGATCTCGCTGAGCGCCACCGTGGGACGCTGCGCAGTCGCGAGGATGCGATCGACGGTCACCGTGTCGAACAGCGGTCCCGCGAAGGGCAGGTCGTACATGTCGCCACGCTGCAGCTCGCAATGACTGAGACCTGCGCCGTGAACGTTGGTACGCGCCAGGCGCAATGCGTCGCTCGAAATGTCGATGCCGACCGCTCGCGTCGCATGCGCACCGAGCAGCCCAAGCAGATGGCCCGAGCCGGTGCCGACATCGAGCAGCACGCCGATCGGCTCGTTCGCCAGCTCGCTCAGGATGATCGAATCGACGGCGCTCGACGCAGCGATGCGCGACTCCGGGGGCAACTGATCCGCCGCGCGACGCGCACGCTCGCGAATCACCTGCTCCATGCGCTTGCGGTCCCGTCGCAACAGATCGTCGTCGTCGTGGACCATCGCCAGCAGTTGCTGGACCGTGCTGCGCTCGGCATCGGACGCCGGCGCGCGGTAGTAGACCCAGTGCTGCTCTCGCAAACGATCGAGCAGCCCGACATCGCACAGGAGTTTGAGATGCCGCGAGACACGCGGCTGGCTCTGGCCGATCACCTCGCAGATCTCACCGACGGTCAGCTCGGCGCGGGCAAGCAGCGCGAGCAGCCGGAGCCGCGTGGGCTCGGCAGCCGCGCGCAGTGCTGAGAGGGCAGGTAGGAAGGATGTGGGCATCCGTTAGGCTGGTTAAGGATATAAGGATGTCCTTATATTCGACCGACAACTAAGCCGCAAGGTGCCCCAAAGGTTCCGACGACGCCCCCTGCGATTTTCGCTCTTGTCGGGCTGTAGGTCGGGCTTCAGCCCGACACGCCTTCCTAACCTATTGATCTAATGCCTGGTTTCACTCCCATCCGCCGCCGGCGCCGCCGCAAACAGCTTCTCCACATCGACCGGATCGAACTTATACGCCCGGTTGCAGAAGTCGCACCTGACCTCGACCTCCCCGCGCTCGGCCAGCACCGAGCGAATCTCGTCCGCCCCCAGGCTTCGCAGCATCCCGACCACGCGCTCACGCGAGCAGCGGCAACGGAAGAACACCGGCGTCGACTCGAACAACCGTACGTCGTCCTCATGGAAGAGCCGCCGCAGGATCTCGCGATCGCTCAGTGCCTGCAGTTCTTCGGCGCGCAACGTATCGGCGAGCAATTGCACGCGCCGCCATGCATCCTCGATCTCCTCGGGGGCCGGTAACTCCACTTGTCTGTCGAGGCCGGTGCGCGCCTGTACGCTGTCGTCCGACAACCGCTGCAACAGCAATCCGGAGGCGCCCTTTTCCGTCGCGTACAGCCACAGGCGCGTCGGCAACTGCTCGGAGGCTTCGAAATATTCGCGCAGGCAATCGGCGAGGCGCTCGCCGCTCAGCGGCACCACGCCCTGATAGCGTTGCGACAGATCGTCATTCTCCAGCGTCACCGTGAGATTCCCTTCGCCGGACAGCGCCGCCAGATCGCGTCCTTCATGAGCTTCGCGATAGCGGGCGACCGCACGCACGCCGAGCTCGCTCGAGCATTGCGCGAGCATGAGATGCATCGGCCCCTGCCCTTGCAGCTGCAGACTCAGCGTCCCATCGAACTTCAGCGTCGCGGCGAGCAGCACCGACGCGGCCACAGCTTCGCCGAGCGTGTCGCGAATCGCCGGCGGGTAGTCGCGATGTTCCAGCAGCGCGCGCCATGAGGCGTCCAGGTGCACGATGTGGCCCCGGATCGGGTAATGCTCGAAGAGAAAGCGATGTAAGCAGTCGCGGTCGTGCATGCACGGATTGTCGGGCTGAAGCCCGACCTACAGCCGATTTTACGGGGCCAGCTTCTTCTTCAGAAGCTCGTTCACCTGCGCCGGGTTCGCCTTGCCGCCGGTCACCTTCATCACCTGGCCGACGAAAAAGCCGAACAGCTTGTCCTTGCCGGAGCGGTAGTCGGCCAGCTGCTTCGGGTTCGCGGCCATCACGTCGTCGATGGTCTTCTCGATCGCCGACGTGTCGGTAATCTGCCTGAGCCCCTTCGACTCGATGATCGCGTCCGCGTCCTGGCCTTCCAGCCACATCTGCTCGAAGACTTCCTTGGCGATCTTGCCCGAGATGGTCGCATCGGCAATGCGCGCGAGCAGGCCCGCCAGGCGCCGCGCGTCGATGCGCGAGTGCGTGACTTCGATCCCGTCCTTGTTGAGCGCGCCCGAGAGCTCGCCCATTACCCAGTTCGCCGCGAGCTTCTCGTGGCCGGGCACAGCGGCCACGACAGCCTCGTAGTAGTCGCCCATCTCGCGGCTCGCAGTCAGCACACCGGCGTCATAGAGCGACAGCCCGAACTTCTGCATGTAGCGCGCAGCCTTCTCGTCCGGCAGCTCGGGCAGAGTCGTGCGGATGGATTCGATGAACGCGTCATCGAGCGCGACCGGCAGCAGGTCCGGGTCCGGGAAGTAGCGGTAGTCGTTCGCTTCTTCCTTGGAACGCAGTGCGCGCGTCTCGCCCTTGTCGGGGTCGTACAGGCGCGTCTCCTGCCGGATCTTGCCGCCGCCCTCGATCACCTCGATCTGCCGCGCGACTTCGTAGTTGATCGCCTTCTCGATGAAGCGGAACGAGTTGAGATTCTTGATCTCGCAGCGCGTGCCGAGCTTGTCCGCGCCGACCGCGCGCACCGAGACGTTGGCGTCGCAGCGGAACGAGCCTTCCTGCATGTTGCCGTCGCAGATCTCGAGGTAGCGCACCAGCGTGTGGATCTTCTTCAGGTACGCGACCGCTTCCTTCGCCGAGCGCATGTCGGGCTCGGAGACGATCTCGAGGAGCGGCGTGCCGGCACGATTCAGGTCGATGCCCGACTGGTCCAGAAAGCCTTCGTGCAGCGATTTGCCGGCGTCCTCTTCGAGGTGGGCGCGCGTGATGCCGATAGCCTTGCGCGCGCCGTCGTCGAGCACGATCTCCAGCCGGCCTTTCTCCACGATCGGCTTCTCGTACTGGCTGATCTGATAGCCCTTCGGCAGGTCCGGATAGAAGTAGTTCTTGCGCGCGAACACTGAGCGGCGCGCGACCGACGCGCCGACCGCGAGGCCGAACTTCACCGCCATGCGCACCGCGTCGCGATTCAGCACCGGCAGCACGCCCGGATAGCCGAGGTCGACGAGATTCGCCTGCGCGTTCGGCGCAGCGCCGTAGGCCGTCGGCGCGCTCGAGAAGATCTTGCTGGCGGTCGCGAGCTGCGCGTGGATTTCCAAACCGATGACGGTTTCCCAATTCATATGTTGCTGTCGGGCTAAAGCCCGACCTACTCGTATCCTGTTGGAATCTGCTTGTGCCACTGCGTTTCGCGCTGATACCAGTGCGCGACGTTGAGCAGCTTCGCTTCGGCGAAATGCGGCCCGATGATCTGCAGCCCGACCGGCAAGCCGTTCGCCAGGCCGCACGACACCGACACGGCCGGCAAGCCAGCCAGGTTAGCGCCGATGGTGTAGATGTCGTTGAGATACATCGTCACCGGATCGTCCACCTTCGCGCCGATGTCGAACGCGGTGGTCGGCGACGTCGGGCCGATGAGCACGTCGACCTGCTTGAAGGCGCGCGCGAAGTCGTCAGTGATCAAGCGCCGCACTTTCTGCGCGCGCAGGTAGTAGGCGTCGTAGTAGCCCGCGGACAGGACATACGTGCCTGTCATGATGCGCCGCTTGACCTCGTCGCCGAAGCCTTCGCCGCGCGAGCGCTTGTACATGTCCATCAGGTCCGTCGGATTCTCGGCGCGATGACCGAAGCGCACGCCGTCGAAGCGCGAAAGGTTCGACGAGCACTCCGCCGGCGCAACGACGTAATACGTCGGCACGGACAGCGGCAGGTTCGGCAGACTCACTTCGACGAGCTTCGCGCCGAGCTTCTCGTACAGACGCAGCCCGTCGCGCACTCGCTTGCCGCTCTCTTCCTCGAGACCCTGGTCGAAGAACTCCTTCAACAGGCCGATCTTCAGTCCGGCGAGCGGCTGCTCGAGCGTGCCGACATAGTCGGGCACAGGAGTGTCGACGCTGGTCGAGTCGCGCGGATCGAAGCCCGCCATGTGCGCGAGCAGCATCGCCGCGTCGCGGACCGTCAGCGTGAGCACGCCGGCCTGATCGAGGCTCGATGCGAACGCGATCATTCCGTAGCGCGACACGCGGCCATAGGTCGGCTTGAAGCCCGTCAATCCCGTGAGCGCCGCCGGCTGGCGGATCGAGCCGCCCGTATCGGTGCCGGTCGCTGCGGGCGCAAGACGTGCAGCAACTGCGGCTGCCGAGCCACCCGATGAGCCGCCCGGCACCTTCTTCGGGTTCCAGGGGTTGCGGACCGGCCCGTACCAGCTGTTCTCGTTCGAGGAGCCCATGGCGAACTCGTCCATGTTCGTCTTGCCCAGCATGACGACGCCAACTTGCGACAGTCGCTCGACGACAGTCGCGTCGTACGGGGCGACGAAGTTGGACAGCATCTTTGAGCCGCAGGTCGTCAGGACACCGTCAGTGCAGAAGATGTCCTTGTGGACCAGCGGCAGGCCCGCGAGCGGCATCGCCTCCCCCGCCGCGATCAGTTCATCGGCCTTCTGTGCAGCGGCGAGCGCCTGCTCGCCAGTGACGGTGATGAAGGCGTTCAGCGCCGGGTTGAAGCGCTCGATACGCGCGAGAAAGTGCCGCGCGAGCTCCACGCTGGAGAAGCGGCGCGCACGCAGGCCCTCGTTGAGCTCCGCGAGCGTCAGTCGGTGTAAGTCGGTCATGAAAGCGTTATCCGCGTCTCACTCGATCACTTTCGGCACGAGGTAAAGTCCGTCCGCGACGCGCGGTGCGTTGCGCTGGTATTTCTCGTGCCGATCGGCATCGACCACTTCGTCGGGACGCAGTCGCTGCACCTGCTCGGCAAGTGGGTGCGCCATCGGCTCGACGGCGCCGGTGTCAGCGGCGTTGAGCTGTTCGACGAAGCTCAAGATCTTCGACAGGCTGTCGACGTATACAGGCAGCTGCTCCTCGCTGATCGCAAGACGGGCGAGGTGTGCGATGTTCTCGACATCGCTGCGGGTGAGACTCATGGAAGGTCCAATCTGAAAGCGACGACTCGACGAAAAAACAGTGGAAAAAGCCGGAAAAAACCTAGCCCAATCATACGCCTTTTGCTTGTACTAAGGGCGACCCGTTGTTAGAGTACCGCAACTTTTTTGCCCTCCATTTTTACTGCCTCGACCGACAAGAACCATGTTCAAGAATCTGCGCGGCTATTTCTCGAACGACTTGTCGATCGACCTGGGCACTGCAAACACTCTCATTTACGTTCGCGGCAAGGGCATCGTGCTCAACGAGCCGTCGGTCGTGGCGATCCGCGAGGAGCCCGGCCGCGCCGGCAAGAAGATCGAAGCAGTCGGCCAGGAAGCGAAGAACATGCTGGGCCGCACGCCCGGCCACATCACTGCCATCCGACCGATGAAGGACGGCGTCATCGCCGACTTCACCATCACGGAAAAGATGCTGCAGTACTTCATCGAGAAAGTGCACGGCAACCGCCTGATGCGGCCGAGCCCGCGCGTGCTGGTGTGCGTGCCTTACGGATCCACGCAAGTGGAGCGGCGCGCGATTCAGGAATCCGCGGAAGGCGCCGGCGCGCGCTGGGTGCGTCTCATCGAAGAACCGATGGCGGCGGCAGTCGGCGCAGGCCTGCCGGTGCACGAAGCTCGCGGCTCGATGGTGCTCGACATCGGCGGCGGCACCTCCGAGGTTGCGGTGATCTCGCTCAACGGCATCGTGTACGCCTCGTCGGTGCGAATCGGCGGCGATCGCTTCGACGACGCGATCATCAACTACGTGCGCCGCAACTACGGCATCCTGATCGGCGAGTCGACCTCCGAGAAGATCAAGATCGAGATCGGCTCGGCCTATCCCGGCCAGCAGGTCAACGAAATCTCCGTGAAGGGCCGCAACCTTTCCGAGGGCGTGCCGCGCAGCTTCACGCTGAACTCCAACGAAATCCTCGAAGCGCTGCAGGAGCCGCTCGCCGGCATCGTCGGCGCGGTCAAGGTGGCGCTCGAGCAGACTCCGCCCGAGCTTGGCGCGGACGTCGCGGAGCGCGGCATCGTGCTCACGGGCGGCGGCGCCCTGCTGCGCGATATCGACAAGCTGTTGATGGAAGAGACCGGCCTGCCCGTCGTGGTGGCCGAAGATCCACTGACCTGTGTGGCCCGCGGCGGCGGGCGTATGCTGGAGCTGATCGATGAGCACGGCCCAGCGCTCTTCAACTTGGAATAAGGCTCAGCCCCGCATTCACCCGTCGTGGTCACGCTAAGCTCCGACAGCCGCCCGATCATAGGTCGCGGGCCGCCGCTCGGCGCCGGCTTGTTCTTCCTTGGCATCGTCTCCGTCGTCGTGATGGTCCTGGACCATCGCGGCGGCTATCTCGAAACGGCGCGGCTGTGGATGAGCGCCGCTGCAAATCCGATCTACGCGGTCGTGCAGACACCCTATCAGCTGTGGAGCTGGCTCACCGGCAGCTTCGCCGATCGAGGGCGCCTGCGTGCCGAGAATGCGCAGCTCACCGAGCAGCTGCGCGTGACCCGCACTCAGCTGCTGCGCTTCGAGGCGCTCAACGAGGAAAACCGCCGGCTGCGCGAGATCCGCGAGGCGTCCAAGGGAGTGAGCGAGCGCACGCTCATCGCGGAAATCATCAACGTCTCCGTGCAGCCGTTCCGTCACATGGTGGTCATCAATAAAGGTGCGGACGACGGCGTGTTCCGCGGACAACCCGTGCTCGACGCGTTCGGCGTCGTCGGCCAGGTGATGCAGGTCGGCAAATCCACCGCAACCTTGATCCTGATCACGGATACGGAGCACGCGGTGCCGGTACAAGTGAACCGCAACGGCATTCGGTCCATCGCGATGGGCACCGGCGAGACCGCGAAGCTCAGCCTGCCGTACCTGACCGTCGAGTCCGACGTGCAGCGCGGCGACTTGCTGGTGAGCTCGGGGCTCGATGAAATCTTCCCGGCCGGCTACCCGGTCGCGACCGTGACGAAAGTCGAACGCAATTCCACCGACACTTTCGCGCTGGTCGAGGCGAAGCCGCTGGCGCAACTCGACCGCGACCGCGAGGTGCTGCTGTTGTGGACGGATAAGCCCAAGGTGCCGACCCCGGAAGAAGCGATCGAGGCGGACAAGCAATGAGCGTCTCCGACGGACGCATCAGCCGACTGCGCGTCACCGCGACGGTCGTCATTGCGTTGATCCTTGCCGTGCTGCCGTTGCCGCAATGGCTGAATATCGCGCGCCCGTATCTGCTGCTGCTGCTGGTGATCTACTGGTCGCTGAGCGCGCCGCGGATCGCCGGTCTCTTGTTCGCCTGGCTGTGCGGGCTCGCGATCGACGTGTTGAAGGGCACGACGCTGGGCCAGCATGCCCTAGCCTTCCTGCTGGTGAGCTTCCTGACGCACAAGTTCCAGTTGCGCATGCGCATCTTCCCGCTGTCGCAACAAACGGTGACCGTGCTGCTGCTGCTGTTGTTGTACGAATTCGTGATGTTCTGGACCGACGGTATCATCGGCTACCCGGTCACGACCTGGACGCGCTGGATCCCGGTGTTCACCAGCGCGCTGCTGTGGCCGGTGGTCGTCGCGATCCTGGACACCTGGAACCGGCGAAATCGATGAGCCGCTCCGTGCGCATCAAGGACCATCACGCCGAGCAGCGCCTGTTCGAGGGGCGCGCGGTCGCGGCCGCGGTGATCATGCTGGTCGCGCTCGGCTCGGTGATCGTGCGACTGGTGTGGCTGCAGGTCGTCCGGTACGACTACTTCGCGGACCTCTCGCAGGGTAACCGCATCAAGATCGAGCCGATCCCGCCGAACCGCGGGCTGATCCTGGATCGCAACGGCCAGCCGCTCGCCACCAACGCGCCTTCGTATCAGCTCGAGGTGACGCGCGAGCAGGTCAGCGACATCGACGCGACGCTGATCGGCCTCGCGCAGCTCGGGTTGCTCGACAACGCCGACTTCCCGAGTCTGAAGAAGGACATTCGCAGCCGGCGTGCCTTCGAAGCGGTGCCGGTCAAGCTGCAGCTCACCGACGAGGAGCTGGCGCGGTTCGCGGCGCGCCGCTATCAGTTTCCCGGTGTGGACATCCGGCCGCGCCTGACGCGTTACTACCCGCTCGGCCCCAGCGCCGTGCACGCGATCGGTTACGTCGGCGCGATCAGCGAAGAGGACGAGAAGACGCTCGACCTGACTGAGTACGCGGGCACGACGCTTACGGGCAAGGCCGGCGTCGAGAAAGCCTACGAGCGCGAGTTGCACGGTCGTGCCGGCGTTCAACAGTTGCTCGTGAATGCACAAGGCCGCAGCGTCGAGCGCATCGGCCAGGATGCAGTCAAGCTGGACCGGCAGGAGCCGATCGCTGGCAACGATCTCTTCCTGACGATCGACGTGCGCGTACAGCAGGCTGCAGAAGAAGCGCTGCGCGGCCAACGGGCCGCGGCAGTTGCAATCGATCCCAACAACGGCGACGTGATCGCTTTCGTCAGCACGCCGGCGTTCGATCCGAATCTGTTCGCGCGCGGCCTGACCCGGCCGCAATACCTGGCGCTGACCGACGACCCCGATCGGCCGATGTACGACCGTGCGCTGCGCGGCGTGTATCCGCCCGGCTCGACGGTGAAGCCGATGTTTGCCATCGCGGCGCTCGAAACCGGCGTCGTCACGTCGCTGGACACGCGTTACTGCCGCGGCACCTGGTTTGCGTCCGGCTATGGACGCGTGAAGCGCGACTGGAAGCCTGGCGGGCATGGCACCGTAGACCTGCGTCGGGCGATAGCGACCTCGTGCGACATCTACTTCTTCGACATCGCACGGTTGATGGGCATCGATCGCATGGCGGGCGTGGTCGGTCAGTTCGGCCTGGGCGCAGTGACCGGTATCGACATCGAAGGCGAGCGCGTCGGCATTCTGCCGTCGACCGCATGGAAGAAGCGCGCGTATGCGAAGCGCCCCGAGTACCAGATCTGGTTCCCGGGCGACACCATCAACGTCGGCATCGGTCAGGGGCAGATGCTCGTGACACCGGTGCAGCTCGCCAATGGGATCGCGGCAGTCGCGGCGCGTGGACAGCGGTACCGACCGCGACTCGTGCGCGCAGTTCGCGACGTCGAGACCGGCAAGGTGCGAGAGATAGCGCCGTCGCCGCTCCCGCCGGTCAAGGTGAACGATCCCGGCGAATGGGACGTCGTGCAGGGAGGCATGCTCGACGTCGTGAATGCGGCGCACGGCACGGCGCGCTACTACCTGCAGCCCGCACCGACGTACAAGATGGCCGGCAAGAGCGGCACCGCTCAGGTGTTCACGGTCGGCATCAACGAGAAAATGCGCAAGGCCGGCGAGCTCACCGAGCATCTGCGCGATCACGCGCTGTTCGTGGCGTTCGCGCCGTTCGATGCGCCGAAGATCGCCGTGGCCATCGTGGTCGAGAACGCGCCGGGCGGCGGCTCGGCTTTCGCGTCGCCGATCGCGCGACGCATCCTCGACCGCTACCTGCTGACTTCGGAGCAATGGGCCGAGCAGGAAGCGAAGCGCAAGCCAGCGGGGCCGGTGGCAACACCGACCAACACGGAGTGAGCGTGGTCGAATGAACTACGAGGCTCTCGACACATCGCGAACGCAGCGCACCTTCACGGGCACGACGCGGCTGCTGCTCGCGCTGCACCTGGACGGGCCGCTGTTCGTCGCGCTGTGCCTGGTGGGCGGCGTCGGCACCATCGTGCTCTTCAGCGCGTCGGGCCGCAGCCTGCCGGTGCTCGAAGCACACCTGCTGCGCTTCGCGCTCGGGCTCATCGCCATGATCATGCTCGCGCAGATTCCGCCCCGCCTCATCCGCAGCGTCGCGCCATGGGCGTATGTCATCGGGCTCGCGTTGCTGTTCGCGGTCATGTTCGTCGGCGACATCTCGATGGGCGCGCAGCGCTGGCTCGACCTCGGGGTCGTACGCTTTCAGCCGTCCGAGATGATGAAGCTCGCTGTGCCGCTCGGCGTGCGCATGGTGGCTGCACGAGCGCCCGCTGCCGCCGAGCTTCAGCTCGCTTGCGGTCGTTGCGATCGGCATCGGCTTGCCGACGCTGCTGATCGCCGAGCAGCCGGATCTCGGCACGTCGCTGCTGGTTGCAGCCGCTGGCGGAATGGTCATCCTGCTCGCCGGTCTGCAACTGCGCTACATCCTCTCCGCCGTCGGCCTGCTCGTGCCGATCGCTTACGGCGCGTGGCAGTTCCTGCTGCTCGACTATCAGCGGCAACGCGTGCTGACGTTCCTCGACCCGCAGAGCGATCCGCTCGGCAGCGGCTATCACATCATCCAGTCGCAGATCGCGATCGGCTCCGGTGGCGTGTTCGGCAAGGGCTACCTCAACGGTAGCCAGGCGCAGCTGGAGTTCCTGCCCGAGCGCTCCACCGATTTCATCTTCGCCGTGATCGGCGAGGAATGGGGGCTGATGGGCCTGGTCACGGTGATCTGCCTGTTCATGTTCGTGATCGGGCGCTCGCTGTATCTCGCCGCAACGGCGCAGGACACGTTCGCACGTCTCGCAGCGGGCAGCCTGGCGCTGACGTTCTGCGTCTACGTGTTCGTGAACACCGGCATGGTGACGGGACTGATGCCCGTCGTCGGCGTGCCTCTGCCATTCATCAGCTACGGCGGCACTGCGATGGTGACCCTCATGGCAGGCTTCGGTATTCTCATGTCGCTGTGTGCGAAGCGGAAACTCGTCTCAAGATGAATGACTACCTGTCGATAGCCCTTGCCGCTCTCCTCGTCTCGTCTTGCACCGATGGCGTCCGCGTCCGCGCTCGACGTCAAGCGGCCCGAAGTGCGCGCGTTCATCGAGGAGACGACCCGCGAATTTGGCATAGCGCGCGACCAGCTCGAATCGCTCCTGAAGCAGGCCGAGACCAAGCAGACGATCCTCGATGCCATCAGCCGCCCGGCCGAGCGCGTCGTGCCCTGGCACGAATATCGCGACCGCTTCCTCACGGAAAAGCGCATCTTGCAGGGCACGGACTTCTGGACCGAGCACGGCGCGGCGCTGCGTCGTATCCCCGACCCGAACGTCGCCGCGAGCGTCGTCGGCATTCTCGGCGTCGAGACTTCGTTCGGGCGCATCACCGGGCGCTTTCGCGTGATCGATGCGCTGGCCACGCTCGCCTTCGATTACCCGCCGCGCAGCGATTTCTTCCGCAGCGAGTTGCAGCAGTTCCTGCTGTTGTCGCGCGAGGAGGCCGTGGATCCGCGCACTGCGCTCGGCTCGTATGCGGGCGCGATGGGTGCTCCGCAGTTCATCTCCTCCAGCTACCGCAACTACGCGATCGATGGGGACGGCAACGGCAAGCGCGATCTGTGGAACAGCTGGGACGATGTGATCGGCTCGGTCGCGAACTATCTGCTCGCGTTCGGCTGGCGCGAAGGCGAGCCGGTCGTCGTCACCGCTACGCTGCCGAGCGACGACCTGAGCCGCTTCAACATCGCGAAGCTGGAGTTGAACGAAACCGTGCAGTCGCTGCGGGACAAAGGCGTGCGTTTCGAGACGAGCCTGCCTGCGGACGCACCGGCGCTGCTGATCGTCGCGCAGGGCAAGGATGGCCCGGTGTACCGGGTCGGCTTCACCAACTTCTACGTGGTCACGCGCTACAACCGCAGCCCGATGTACGCAATGGCCGTACACGATCTCGGCCAGGCAGTCGTGAACTTCATGCGCGATGCGACCCGCTGACTTCTTCTGTAGGTCGGCCGCTCCAGCGCATCCTGCGCCCGCGCCATTCGCGCATCCATGCGCAGCAGGCTTCAGCCCGACTCTTCTCCTCCTCCTGTTCATCGCAGGCTGCTCCACGACGCCGATCCGCTCGCCGCCTCCACACCCGCCGCTGCCGCCGCCTGGCGACATCGCAGCGATTCCCGAGCCGATCCCGAAACCGGAGCCGCGCTCGAAGAAGGGCAATCCGAAGTTCTATACCGTGCTGGGCAAGCGCTATTTCGTGCTGGAAACAGCCGAGGGCTACTCCGAGCGCGGCGTTGCATCCTGGTATGGGCCCGGCTTTCACGCCGCAACGACGTCCAACGGCGAGCGCTACGACATGTACGCGATGACTGCCGCACACAAGACGCTGCCGCTGCCCGCGTTCGTACAGGTCACGAACCTGCGCAACGGCCGCAGCGTGGTCCTGCGCGTGAACGATCGCGGGCCGTTCAAGGATGGCCGCATCATCGATGTTTCCTACACGGCCGCGAGCAAGCTCGACATGCTCAAGGACGGGACTACCTTCGTCGAAGTGCGCGCACTGACGCCGGAACAGAAGGCAGCGCCGCCCGCGCCGCCGCAGAAACCGGAGGCGCTGTTCGTCCAGGCGGGCGCGTTCGGCGCCGAAGCCAATGCTTCGAAACTGCTGGAGCAACTGCGCGCGCAGGGCATCGAAAAGACATTCGTGCGCGAGGACCGTGTCGACGGGCGCCCGCTGTATCGCGTGCGTGTCGGTCCGATTCCGAGCGTCAACGAGTTCGATCGCGTGCTGGCCCGCCTGCGCTCGCTCGGCCTGACCGATGCGCAGCTCGCAGCGGATTAGCTGCTGCCAGCATCTGCCATGATTCGCCTACATTCTGCGCGCCGCGCTGGGTAGAATCCCGCGGCGTCCAACCCGAGCCGGAAGACTCATGCATCCACGGATCCTGCTGCTCGCCGCCTGCGCGCTCGCCCTGGCCGCCTGCTCCGACTCCGATTCCACGCAGCCGCAGGGCACACGCAGCGTCGCGGCACCCGTCGGCGGTGTCGCACCACCGGCAACGACAGCGCCGGCGCTGAAACCGCCGCCCATTCCGGGAGCGCCGCAGGTCAACGCGCGCGGCTACTACCTGATGGATCTGACCACCGGCCAGGTGCTGGCCGAGATGAACGCCGATCAGCGGCTGGAACCCGCGAGCCTGACCAAACTGATGAGCGCGTACGCAATCTTCCACGCGCTGAAGGACGGCCGCATCAAGCTCACTGACGAGGTCCGCATCAGCCCGCATGCGCGCGACCAGGACGGCTCGCGCATGTTCGTCGAGGTCAACACGTTCGTCAGCGTCGAAAACCTGATCCAGGGCCTGATCGTGCAGTCCGGCAACGACGCGACGGTCGCACTCGCCGAGCACGTCGCCGGCAGCGAGACCATCTTCGTCGACCTGATGAATCAATATGCACAGCGGCTCGGGCTGGTGAGCACTCATTTCCAGAACAGCCCAGGCATGCCTTCGCCCGAGCACTACACGACTGCGCGCGACATCGCCGTGCTGTCGGCTGCGCTGATCCGCGAGTACCCGGAGTATTACAAGTGGTACTCGCAGCGAGCGTTCACCTGGAACAAGATCTCGCAGCCGAACCGCAATGGCCTGCTCGATCGCGATCCTACCGTCGACGGTCTGAAGACCGGTCACACCGAGTCGGCCGGCTACTGCCTGGTGTCATCGGCGAAGCGCGGCGACATGCGTCTGGTGTCCGTCGTGATGGGCTCGCCGAGCGTCGGGGCGCGTGAAGATGCGAGCGCGGCGTTGCTCAACTACGGCTTCAACTTCTTCCAGACACGCAAGCTCTATGACGCGAATGCCACAGTGTTGACCATACCGGTGTGGAAGGGCGAGGCAGATACTGCGAAATTAGGCGTTACGCACGACGTCTACGCTGTCGTGCCGCGCGGTCAGGACAGCTCGCTCAGCGCTGCTGCCGACGTGCCGGAGCCGCTGTTCGCACCGCTCGCGCGCGACAACGAAGTCGGCAAGTTGCGCGTGACCCTCGGCGACAAGACGATCGGCACCTACTCGCTGCATCCCGTCGAGGATGTCGGTGAGGCCGGCTTCTTCAGCCGCATGATCGACGACGTCAAACTCTGGATGCAGTGACCATGGCCGAGCCTTTTCCCATCTGCTATCTCAATGGCGAATACCAGAAGCTGCGCGACGCGCGCGTCTCGCCGCTGGACCGCGCTTTTCTGTTCGGCGACAGCGTCTACGAAGTGCTGCCGGTGTTCGACGGCCGCATGTTCCGTTTTCGCGAGCACTTCGA
Organism: uncultured Gammaproteobacteria bacterium; assembly: GCA_963838635.1. Taxonomy (GTDB): domain Bacteria; phylum Pseudomonadota; class Gammaproteobacteria; order Steroidobacterales; family Steroidobacteraceae; genus Steroidobacter. Next base: position 169,217 of record CAWISC010000077.1, read on the forward strand.
CCGGCTGGCGCGCAGCCTCAACGAGATCCGACTGCCGTCACCGCACACGCACGCGCAATGGCTCGGGATTCTCGACGACCTGATCCGCCGCAACGGCGGCGGCGACATGTACATCTACGTGCAGGTCACCCGCGGCATGGAATACGGGCGCAATCACACGTTCCCGGACAAGGTGACGCCCGGCGTGTTCGCGATGGCGTCGCCGCTGCCGACGCTGACCGACGAGCTGCGCGCGACCGGGCTGTCGGCGATCACAGTGGAGGATTTCCGCTGGGGCCGCTGCGACATCAAGACCACGGCTCTGCTGGCAAACGTGCTGATGAGACAGCGCGCTGCGGACGCGGACGCTCAGGAAGCGATCCTCGTGCGCGACGGCGACGTTCTCGAAGGCTCGTCGACGAGCGTGTTCGTCGTATCGAAGGGCGTGATTGCGACACCGCCGAACAGCAGTCGCATCCTGCCGGGCACGACGCGCGACGTCGCACTGGAGCTTGCAGAGGGAGCGATGCCAGTCACGGTTCGGCGCATCGGCATCGACGAGCTGCGCGCGGCGGACGAAGTGTGGATCTCGTCAGCTACACGCGACGTCATGCCGATAACGCGGATCGACGGCCGTCCGGTCGGCACCGGCAAGCCGGGGCCGCTGTGGAAGCGTATGAACGAGTCGTTCAAGGCGCTGCGCGAGCGACTGGCGGGGACGCCGGCGCTGTGAGGCCGAAGCCCCACTTGTTAGTCAGCGCCTGCAGCCTCCACATAGCGCCGCATGACCGAAGCAACGCTGTTCAAGTTTCCCTGCGATTTCCCGCTCAAGGTGATGGGGCGGCGGAGCGACGATTTCCGCAGCATCGTGCTGGGCATCGTGCAGAAGCACGCCGGCGCGATCGACCCTGGCCACATCGAAGAGCGTCCGAGCCGCGACGGCAACTACCTGAGCCTGACCTGCACGTTTGCGGCGCAGAGCCGCGAGCAGCTGGACGCGCTGTATCAGGAGCTGACGTCCTGCGAGCGCGTGCTGGTCGTGCTGTAGGTCGATCTACCCCTCGCCCGCCGCGACGCGAATCACAACCTTCCCTTGCGAGCGGCGGCTGTTGAGCACGTCGAGGGCCTCGGCGTAACGATCGAGGCCTTCGAGCTCGGTGACGTGCGGGCGGATCTTGCCCGACTCGAACAGCTGGAACAGCGCCTTGAGGTTGGCGGCGTGCACCTGCGGCTCGCGCCGCGTGTGCGCGCCCCAGAACACGCCTACCAGTGAGCAGCCCTTCAGCAGCGGCAGGTTGAGAGGAATCGCCGGGATCTTGCCGCCCGCAAAGCCGATGACCAGGTAGCGGCCGTTCCACGCCATGCTGCGCACGACCTGCTCGGCATAGTCTGCGCCGACCGGATCGTAGGCAACATCGATGCCGCGGTCGCCGGTGAACTCCATCACCTTCGCCTTGATCGTGTCGCGCGTGTAGTTGAACGCGGCGTCCGCGCCGTGACGTTTCGCCAGCTCCAGCTTTTCGTCCGTGCTCGCTGCCGCGAGCACGCGCGCGCCGAGAGCCTTGCCGATCTCGACGGCAGTCAGGCCGACGCCGCCCGCCGCGCCGAGCACCAGCAATGTCTCACCCGCCTTGAGATTCGCGCGCTGCGCGAGCGCGTGATAGGTCGTGCCGTAGTTGACGAGGAAGCCGGCAGCGGCGGCCATGCTCATCGACTCGGGCAGCGGGATCAACGACTCCGCAGCAGCTACGCACTGCTCGGCGAGACCACCCTGACCTGCCATCGCGAGCACGCGCGCACCGGGCCGCACCGACTGAACGTCGGACGCAACTTCGGTCACGACGCCGGCCGTCTCGTTGCCGGGTGTGTACGGCGCTTCGGGCTTGATCTGGTATTTGCCCGCGACCATCAGCGCATCCGGGAAACCGAAGCCGACGGCGTGCACGCGAATGCGCACGTGACCGGGCTTGAGCGGCGGCGGCGGGATTTCCTGCACGCCGAGTTGCGACGGAGGACCATAACTGCTGAGAACGACGGCGCGCATGCGATACCCCGTTGAAGAGAAAAACTACGTCCAGCGAGGATCGACGTGCATGCCGAGCGAGCCCAGCAGGTGCGGAGCAAGCAGGTCGGCGGCATTGCGCAGCTCCAGCGAGACGCCGAGCGTGCGCAGATCGGTCACTTCCAGCCCGCGAAAACCGCACGGATTGATGCGGCGAAACGGCTCCAGGTCCATCGCGACGTTGAACGCGAGGCCATGATAACTGCAGCCGCGGCGTATCCGCAGCCCGATGCTCGCGACCTTGCGCCCGTCGACGTAGATGCCGGGCGCATCGCGCCGGCCGACGGCCGCGATGTTCCACGATGCGAGCAGCGCGATGATGCCGTTCTCCAGTGCCATCACGAGCTGGCGCACCCCGAGCCCGTGCCGACGCACGTCGAGCAGCGGATAGACCACGAGCTGGCCGGGACCGTGATACGTGACCTGGCCGCCGCGATCGATCTGCACCAGCGGAATGTCGCCCGGCGCGAGCACGTGCTCGCGTGCCGCGTTCATGCCGAGCGTGAAGACGGGCGGATGTTCGAGGAACCAGATTTCATCGCGCGTCTGCGGACCGCGCTGCTCGGTGAAGGCTTGCATCGCGCGCCACGTCGGCTCGTACTCGGCGCGGCCGAGCCAGCGCATGCGGTGACGGAAGCGTCGGTGAAGCTCGCATCACGGCTCATCCGCCATCCGCTATCCGCTTCAGTCCCGCATTGTTCCGTTCGAGCGCGCGCTCGGCGCGATAGCTCGAGCGCACCAGCGGCCCGGCGACGCATTCGAGGAAACCTTTCGCCAGCGCCCATTCGCGATAGCGCGCGAACTCTTCCGGCGTTACCCAGCGCTCGATAGCCAGGTGGTTCGACGTCGGCCGCAGATACTGGCCGAGCGTGAGCAGATCGACGCCCGCAGCACGGATGTCGTCCATCGTTGCGGCGATTTCTTCGTCGGTCTCGCCGAGGCCGAGCATCAGGCTGGTCTTCGTGAGTACGTCGGGACGGAAGCGCTTGGCGTGCGCGAGCACTTGGAGAGTCTGCTCGTAGCCGGCGCGCGGATCGCGCACCGGATGCGTGAGGCGTCGCACCGTCTCGACATTCTGAGCGAACACATCGAGCCCGCTGCCTACGACTGTCTCGACATCGACGAGCACGCCCTGGAAGTCCGGTGTGAGAGCTTCGACCGCAGTCGCCGGGTTCAGGCGCTTGATCTCGCGCACGCACGCCGCGAAATGGGCAGCACCGCCGTCCGCCAGATCGTCGCGGTTCACGGAGGTGAGCACGACGTACTTGAGTCGCATGAGCTGCACTGTGCGGGCGCTGTTGGCCGGCTCTTCCGAGTCGAGCCAGCCGCGAGGATTGCCCGTGTCGACGGCACAGAAGCGGCAGGCGCGCGTGCAGACCGCACCCATCAGCATGAGAGTCGCGGTGCCCGCGTTCCAGCACTCGCCGATGTTCGGGCACTTCGCCTCTTCGCAAACCGTGGCGAGACGATGCTCACGCACCGTGGCGCGAACGGCGTCGAACGCTTTGCCTGCAGGCATCGGCGCACGCAGCCAGTTCGGCTTGCGCCCGAAGGTCAGCGGCTCCGACGCAGCTGCGGCCTTGATGCCGTCCTTGATCGCGGTGAAACCCTGCGGGGTCCGGTACTTGTCGCCGCTGCGCGGCTTCGGCTCGGCCGCGGGCACGATGGGAATGCCTTTGAAATCGCTCACGGCCGCTATTCTAACTCGCGCCGACGCGGGGCCGAAAAAAGCGAAGCCCGGCATTCGGCCGGGCTTCGCGTTCGATGGGATGCGCCAGCGCGCCGTGCATCAGGCCTGCAGACTGCGGATCTCCCACATCTCTGCCAGGTCGTGCCACTTCGACTCGCCTTTCACGGCCCGGAACGCCTGCCGGGCAGCGTCCTTCTGGCCTTTCTTCAGGTAGGCGATGCCGAGGCTGATCTGCGCCTCGTCGATGTCGGTCACGCCGCCCTTCTTGATGCCTCGCTGCAGGGCGCCGATGGCTTCGTCGTACATGCCGTAGCTCAGGTACGCCTGACCGAGAGCGACGTCGGCCTGGCCCTGCGTTGCCTTCTCCGCTTCCTTCGCCAACTGCGTGAGTGACGCCTTGTCCGCCGTCGCGGACTTCTTGGCGCCGGCGAGCAAGCGGTCATAACGACCCTGCGTCGTCTTGTCGTCGCTCTTCAGCGTGCCGCCCTGCACGCCCTTTTCCACGATCGATTGCGCTTCACCCGGCACGCCCGCGTCGATCGCGAGCTGCGCCATTTCCATATAGTCGTCGGCCTGCTTCAGCGTGCCGACCTCGTTCATCAGCCGATAGAAGCCGAGCGTAACGCGATCACTGGAGTCCTTGCGCCGATAGATGTCGAGCAGGTTCTCCCAGTACTCGCCCTTCGGGTAGTAGCGGACCAGCTTCTTGAGCGCTTCCGCGATGCCGTCCTTGTTGTCGAGCTTGAACTGCGAGCTCAGCACGATCTGCAGCCAGTTCTCGTCCGGCGTACGCCCGCCCTTCTCCGCCGCATTGACGACGCCCATCATGGTCGTGGCGGCGTTCTTGTAGTCGTTCATCACGTAGTACGACTGACCGAGCAGCACGGACATGTCCTGCTGGCCGGGATGCTTTTCGAGCCACTTCTTGGCCCACTCGGCCGACTTCTTGTACTCCTTCACCTGGAAATACAGCTGCGCGACGGTCTTGGTGCGCTCGTCGACCTGCTCAGCCGGCAGGAAGCCGGAGTTCAGCATGCGCTCGAACACGGGCGCAGCTTCGCCGAACTTCTTCTGCTGGATCAGCACATAGCCGAGGAACTCGTCGATCTGGTAAGCCTCGAACGGCGTCTTCTTCTCCGACGCCTGGGCCTGCTTGATCCCGGCGAGCGCAGCGTCCCACTGCTTGGCCTTCATCGCTTCCTGCGCTTTCTTCAACGGCTCTGCGACCGCCTTGGTCGTCACCTTGTTGGCAGCCGCTTCGGCAGCTTGTGCACTCGTGGAGACGAGAGCTGCCGTCGACACGGCGCCCATGGCAAGCGTCAGCGCCAGGGCGATACTTCTTGCTACGGTCATGATGGTTCCTGCTACGACGTCAAAGTCCAAATCCGACAAGCGTTGAAACTGACCACGCACCCGCATTGTTCAATACGGGGCTCATTACTGCAGAGCAGAGCTGAGCGTGGGCGGCACGTTTCTTACAGGCCGTCAGCATAACAGCCAGCCGAGCCGGCAAGCACCGGCCGGCGTTACTCGATGAATTGTTCGTTGCCGACGAAGCCGATGCGCTGCATGCCGTTGCGCTGAGCGATCGCCAGCACTTTGGCCACGGTGTCGTAATTCGAGCGGCGATTCGGCCGCACGTGCACTTCGGGCTGCGGGTTCTTGGCCGCCTCGACGCGGAAGTAACCTTCGAGCGCGCCGAGCTGCACGGGGGTGCCGTTCCAGATCACGGTGCCGTCCCAGTCGACTTCGAGCTGGATCGGCTCGATCACGACCGGCGGCGGCGGCGAATTCCTCGACTGCGGCATGTCGAGCTTCACCGCGTGCGTCATCACGGGCAGCGTAATGATGAACATGATCAGGAGCACCAACATGACGTCGATCAACGGCGTCGTGTTGATATCCATCATGGGTTCGTCTTCTCCGCCCCCGCCTACGCTCATCGCCATAGAAAATTCACCCCTGGTCGAAAGCTAGTCGAAACTAGACAACTAGAACTGACTGCCGGTGGGCCCGGGTTCCGTGATGAAGCCCACCTTCTGGATGCCGGCCCGTTGCGCCGTCAGGATCACGCGACCGACGTACTCGTAGCGCGTCGTCTGATCGGCGCGCACGTGCACCTCGGGCTGCGGCTTCTGAACCGCGACCGACTTCAGACGCTCGAGCAGCGCGTTCGTGTCCGGGATCAAGGACTGGTTCCAGAAGATCTGGCCGTCGCGGTTGACGGAGAGGTTGACGTTCTCCGGCTTGGTCTGCGTCGCGAGGTTGCGGACCCTCGGCAGGTCGAGCGGAACCGTTTGCGTGATCACCGGGATCGTGATCATGAACACGATCAGCAGCACCAGCATGACGTCCACGAGCGGCGTCGTGTTGATCTCATACATCGCACGCTCGTCGTCCTCGACGCGCGGTGCATTCATTGCTGCATAGGAACTCATTTAACGGCTCCGGTCTGCGCTGCTGTTACTTGCGAACTGCCGCACCCGGGGTCGCCGGCCGCGCGGGAGCCGTCGCGCCGCTGTCGAGGCGGGCGCCGCTCACCAGATACGAGTGCAGGTCGGCAGCGAAGTAGCGCAGCTTCTCGATGATGTCCTTGTTGCGGCGCAGGAGCCAGTTGTACGACATGACCGCCGGCACCGCCACGAACAGACCGATGGCCGTCATGATCAGCGCTTCGCCGATCGGACCCGCGGTCTTATCGAGGCTCGCCTGGCCGGCGAGGCTGATCGCGATCAGTGCGTTGTAGATGCCCCAGACCGTGCCGAACAGTCCGATGAACGGGGCAGTCGAACCGGTGGTCGCTAGCACAGCGAGACCGCCTTGCAAACGATTGGCAATGCTGTCGACCGAGCGATGCAGCGACACGGTGATCCACTCGTGCAGCGGGATCTGGTCGGTGAGCCGGCCCTCGTGATGCTGGGCGGCGCGAATGCCGTCCTCGGCGATCATCTTGAAGGCGTTGTCCTTGCCGGTGAGCTTGGCGACGCCGTCGCGCAAGTTGCCGGCGGTCCAGAAGCCCTTCTCGACCTCTTTGTACGCCTTGCGAATGCGCCGCTGGTCCCACAGCTTGGTCAGCAGGATGTACCAGGAGGCGAACGACATGATCACCATGATCGCGAACGTGGATTTCGCCACCACGCCACCCTGGGCAAGCATCTGCTCGATGCCAAACGGGTTTTCTACTGCGGTTTGAGTTGGTTCGGCCATGGAGCGCAATCCTCTACTGTTGAAGCTATGACCCGGGTCGGTAGGTTGAGTTCTGAATCCGCTGTGGATTTCCGTCAGTCGGTCAGCTTGAATGTGACGGCGAACTGCCCCCACATCGGCACTGGCTTGCCGTTCTCGGTTCCAGGCACCAAGCGCCACGAGCGCTTGACTTCCCTCACCGCAGCCTCGTCAAGACGCGGGAAACCGCTGGACTGTTTCACACGCGCTTCGCCGACGCGGCCGGTCTCGAGCACGTAAACCTCGAGGATGACCGTGCCGGCCTCACCGGCGCGGCGCGACGAAGGGGGATATTCGGGTTGCGACAACGGCCGGCGCGAATCGGACTTGGGCGCCGTGCGCGGGATGGTCTGTTGCGCGACCGGCGGCGGCGGCGCCGTCGGGCGCACGTTGGTCACGGTTTGGATCGCCGTCGACTGGGTCGTCTCGGCCGGCAGCTCGATGGAGACTTCGGGCGGCGGCACGAACGGCGGCGGCGTTTCAATCTTCGGCGGCGGCGGCGGCGGCGGCTCGTCGGTGTCCGGCGCCTCTTCGATCATGCGGGTTTCGATCGGACCGAGCACCACGTCGACCAGATGTTGCGACAGGCCCGAGTTGAGTACGCCGTACATCCCGGCATGCAGCGCGACGATCAGGACGAAGACCAAACCGCGACGCGTCAAAAACGAACTATCTGTTGTTGGTGCGTAAGGCATTCTGTGCAGCTCGACAGTGGCTCGACTGAGTTAATGACGGGGATCGTCTCAGCCCCGCAGACTTAGTGCGCAACCGCTTGTGTTCGTTCGATTGAGTATGCTCATAGCGGCATACAACCCCCGTTTCCCCGGGCCGAACGAGTAACGCCAGGAGGAGTAGTCCGTAAATTCCGGATTGACGTTACAGTCATCGTAGACCGCAGAAACGCCGCGCAAGGTATAAAGTTTCGCAGCGGAAGGCAAGCACCGCGACACAACACAGCAATCCCCTGCGACGCCACGCCGAGCCTGCGGTTGTATATCAACGCAGGAAAGTGCCCTGCTTCGACACGATCAGCTTGCGTCGGGACTGCGCGCGCGCAGCTCGGCGTCGAGCTGAGCGAGTTGCATAGGCGTACCCAGGTTATGCCAGCGGCCCAGGAACAGCTCGCCGCTGACGCGACCCTGCCGGATCCATTCGAACATCAGCGGCGCCAGAGCAAAGCGGCCGGGCTGCCGGCCCGCGAAGAATTCGGCACGCAGCACGCCTATGTTGGCGTATGTGAAACGGGGCGCGCGGTCGACCAGCCGCCCGCTCTCCAGACCGAAATCGCCCTGCGCATGGAAGCCGGGATTGGGCGCGACCACGAAATGCGCCACATCGTCCGCGGCCAGCCGGTCGATGCACGAAGCGAGTGCAAAATCGCTCCAGATGTCGCCGCTGATCACCAGAAAAGGTCCCGGGCCCAGCAACGGCAGCGCGGCCAGGATGCCGCCGCCCGTTTCCAGTGCGCCTGCCGGCTCATCGCTATAGCGAATTTGCACGCCGAAACGCTGGCCATCCCCTAAGGCGCCGCGGATGAGCTCGCCCTGCCAGGCGAGGTTGATGACGATGTCCCTGATGCCCGCCTGACCCAGCGCCTCCAGGTGATATTGGATGAGCGGCTTGCCGCCGACTTCCAACAGCGGCTTCGGCAGCGTATCGGTCAGCGGACGCATGCGTTCGCCGCGGCCGGCGGCCAGGATCATGGCGCGCATTCAGCCTCGCGTACGCGCCGCATCGAGGGCGGGCAGTACCCGCTCCTCGATGAAGGATTGCAGGAATTGCAGCTCGCGATAGCTGCCGCTCGCAACGCGCACGTAATTCAGGGTGCGGGGAATGTCGTTCAGATAGCCCGGCTTGCCGTCGCGGTGCCACAGGCGCGCAAAAATACCGATCGCCTTGAGATGCCGCTGCACGCCCATCAGGTCGAACCAGCGCAGGAACTGATTCTCGTCCGCACCGACCTCGACACCCGCGCGTTGCGCGGAGGCGCGAAACTGCAACGCCCACCCGCGAACGCGCTCCACCGGCCACGCGACGTAGCAATCTCGCAGCAGCGAGACGAGGTCGTATGTCACCGGCCCGCACACCGCGTCCTGAAAGTCGAGGATGCCCGGGTTGGGACCGTGGCGAGCGCCGTCGCCGACCATGAGATTGCGCGAGTGGTAGTCGCGATGAACGAACACGGGAGGCTGCTGCAGCGCTGTCGCGCTCAGCACATCGAACACGCCGGCCAGTGCGACGGCCTCCGGTCCCGAGAGCGTCAGGCCCAGATGCCGGCCGCAGAACCACTCCGGAAACAGCCCCATCTCGCGCCTCAGCAACGCGTCGTCATAGGCCGGCAGGCGTGCCGCATGCGTGCGCCCGCCCGACTGGATGCGCACCAGCGCTTCGATGGCATCGGCGTACAGCCGGTCCGCGTCGCCCTGCGCGTCGAGTTCCATCAGGTACGTCTGCGAGCCGAGATCCGAATTGAGCAGGAACCCCTCTTCGTCGTTGCGCTCCATCACCCGCGGCGCGTTGACACCGACGTCGACGAGCATCGAAGCGATGCGGATGTACGGCTCCATGTCTTCCTTGGCGGGCGGCGCGTCCATTGCGATCCAGGTATCGCTGCCGCGGGCGACGCGGAAGTAGCGGCGGAAGCTCGCGTCCGCGGAGGCAGTGGTCACCTGGAAATCGCGCGTCCCGAACAGCTTCGCCAGCCAGTTTTCGAGTTGTTCGAGTCGCAGATCGCGCGGGGCCGCGCCGGCGTGAGGAGAAGATGACACGTTGATCGGTGCTCCCGGGATGAAGCGCTCATTATAATCGCAGCCGATGCACGCACCGGGTCCGGAAAAATCGCTTGTCGCACGAGCACCGCGCAGTACGCCGCTCGTTGCGGCAATCGCCGTATGTCTCGCGTGCAGCGCCGCTGCCGAAGAGTGTCCCCCACCGCTGCGGGCAACCGGTACCGCGCGCCCCGCCCCGCTGCAGCAATCCGCGACCCCGATCGCCGATACGCCGATCGAATACGAGGCAGACGGCATCGATGCGACGCGCGACGGTGAGTGGCTGCTCCAGGGCGATGTCCTCATCAAGCAGGGCGAACGGACGCTGAAGACGAGCAATGCGAAATTCAACGCGCAGGAGCAGAGCTTCAGCGTCGACGAGGACGTCGAGTACGCCGATCCGAATCTCAAGGTGAGCGGCAGCTCGGCGCGCGTCGACCAGACCGGCGGGGCCACGTTCGAAGGTGCGAAGTTCGAGCTGAAGGACCGCAATGCGCGCGGCGAGGCGGACCGCATCCAGGTCACGCGCGATCAGCAGCTCAAGCTCAACGGCGTGCGCTACACCACCTGCCCGGTCGGCGAGGAAGACTGGGTGCTGCGGGCCGGCGATATCGACATCCGGCAGCGCGCCGGCCTCGGTTTCGGCCGCAGCGTGCGGCTGGACTTCAAGGGCGTGCCGATTCTCTACACGCCGTTCATCTCTTTTCCGGTCGGCAACCAGCGCAAGTCGGGCTTCCTCTTTCCCGCGCTCGGGACCTCCTCGCGCAGCGGCACGTCGCTCTCGGTCCCGTGGTACTGGAACATCGCGCCGAACTACGACGCTACGTTCCTGCCGACCTGGTACACCAAGCGCGGCGGGAAGCTCGACGGCGAGTTCCGCTACCTGACCGACCTGGGCCGCGGCACGCTCACTGCCGAGTACCTGCCGGACGACGAGCAGTTCGGCGACTCGCGCAGCTTCGTGCGCTTCGTCGACCGTTCCGACTTCACCGACTCGCTGCGGCTCGACATCGACGCGGCGAACGTCGGCGACAGCGACTGGTTCGAGGACTTCGGCCTGGGCCCGGAGGGCACGAGCATCAGCTTTCTCGATCGCTCGGCCAGCCTCACGTACCTCACGCAGCATTGGCTGGCAGTACTGCGCGCGCAGAACTTCCAGACGATCGACGACCTCGGCATCGCTCCCGAGCTGCGGCCGCATACCCTGCTGCCGCAGCTGGCAGTGCACGCCGCCTTTCCCGACCAGCTCGCGAACCTGCGGTTCGGTCTCGACATGGAGCTCGGCAACTTCACGCACAACTTCGACGACCGCGTTGCCACCGGGTGGCGCGTGGATGTGGCGCCGGAAGTCCGCTGGCCCCTGCGCGGCGCGGGCATCTACCTGGAGCCGGCTGCGAGCTGGCGCTACACGTCCTATCGACTCGACGACATGGGCGCGCCAGTCCTCGACGATTCGCCCAGCCGCGCCGCGCCGATCGCGAGTCTCGACGGCGGCCTGATCTTCGAGCGCCCGTCGGGCTCGCGCGGGCAGCGCGTCGCGACGATCGAGCCGCGTTTCATGTATCTGTACGTGCCGTTCCGCAATCAGAACGACCTGCCGGTGTTCGATTCGGCCACGGCCGATCTCAACCTGGTGCAGCTGTTTCGCACCAACCGCTACGTCGGCGCGGACCGTTTGAGCGATGCGAACCAGATCAGCATCGGCGTCACCTCGCGGCTGCTCGACACGGACACCGGCAAGCAGTTCATCTCGGGCACGATCGGCCAGGCGTATTACTTCGACGAGCCGCGCGTCGCGCTGCCGGGAGAGGTCCTGGACGATCCCGAATTCTCCGACATCATCGCGGAGCTCGACGTCACCGCGTTCGGCGACTGGAACGTCGGCATGGGCCTGCAGTGGGATCCGAGCGAGACGCGCTCGGAGAAAGGCGACGTGCAGGTCCAGTACAAGCCGCAGTTCGATCGTGTCGTCAACGTCGGCTACCGTTTCCGCCGCGGCAACATCGAACAGGTCGACGGCTCGGTCGCATGGCCGATCGGCGACAACTGGAGCGCGTACGCGCGCATGGTGTACTCGCTCGAGGACCACACGTCCCTCGACCAGTTTGCCGGCCTGGAATACCGCTCGTGCTGCTGGCGGATCCGCGCCGTCGCACGCCGCTACGTGAGCGATCGTACGGGCGACACCGACACCAGCTTCCTCCTGCAGCTTGAACTAAACGGCCTGTCGAGTGTCGGAGTGGGCGCCGATGCTTTCCTGGAACGGTCGATTCGGGGATACTCCTCCGGCCCGCCCGAACCCTAGAAATTCACGTCAGAAGCTCCCGATGCAGACGCTACGCGCACGCAAGTTCGTCCTGATCCCATGGCTACTCGTGGGGCTCACGCTCGCCGGCGCCACGGCGTTCGGCCAGACGCGCGAGCTCTCCAGCAGCGGCGTGCTGCTGGATCGCATCGCTGCCGTGGTCAACGAGGGCGTCGTGCTCGTCAGCCACCTCGATATACAGACGGACGAGATCATCGAGCGTCTGCGCAAGCAGGAAACCGAGCTGCCGCCGCGCAACGTGCTGCGCCGGCAGATCCTCGAGCGGTTGGTCGTGGAGGAGATCCAGCTCCAGCGCGCCGACCGCGTCGGCATCGAAGTGTCCGACGAGATGCTCAACGGCGCGCTCGACGACGTCGCCAAGCGCAACAACATCCCCTTCCCCGATCTGCCGCAGGCGCTTGCGGCGCAGGGCATCGACTACCGCAATTTCCGCGACGAGATCCGCCGCCAGATGAAGCTGCAGCTGCTGCGCCAGCGCGACGTCATCGCCCGCATCAACATCTCGCCGCGCGAGCTCGAGCAGTTCATGGCGCGGCAACAGAACGCGCCCGACCGCAACGCCGAGTACAACATCTCGCACATCCTGATCTCCGTGCCCGTCACGGCCTCGCCCGAGCAGATCGAGTCGCGCGAGCAACGCGCGCGCGAGGTGTACGACAAGGCGAAGGGCGGTGACGATTTCGCGCAGCTCGCCGTGGCGTATTCGGAAAGCAGCACCAACATCGAAGGCGGCTCGCTCGGCTGGCGCCGCGGACCGCAGCTGCCGTCGATCATCGCGGAGCGCGTTCAGCAGATGAAGGCCGGCGAAGTCTCCGCGCCGATCCGCACGCCGAGCGGCTTCCACCTGTTTCGCGTGAACGAGATTCGTGGCGGAGTCCAGCAGTCGGTGGTCGCCCAAGTGCACGCGCGTCACATCCTGCTGCGGACCAACGAGCTCGAAGACGATCAGACGGTCGAGCAGAAGCTCGGCAACATCCGCGAGCGCGTGCTGAACGGCGGCGAGGACTTCGGTGCAATCGCCGCCGTCACTTCGCAGGATCCGGGCTCCGCTGCCGATGGCGGCGATCTCGGCTGGGCCGGCCCGGGCACGTTCGTGCCGGAGTTCGAGCGGCAGCTCGACAGTCTGAAGGAGAACGAGATCAGCCCGCCCTTCAAGTCGCAATACGGCTGGCACATCATCCAGCTGCTGGGCCGCCGCCAGCACGACGCCACCGAGGACGTGCGACGCCAGCGCGCCTTCGCGGAGCTGCGCGAATCCAAAGCTGAAGAAGAAACCGAGCTGTGGCTGCGCCGGCTGCGCGACGAGGCGTTCGTGGAATACAGGATGTAATGCCGCCGCCCCGGCTCATCCTGACCTGCGGCGAGCCGGCAGGCATCGGGCCGGACCTCTGTATCGATATCGCCGGCCGCGAGTGGCCCTGCGAACTGGTGGTCGCCGGTGACACGCAGGTTCTGCAGGCACGAGCGCAGCAACTGCAGAAGCCTCTAGCCCTCGTACCGTACTCACCCGGCAGTGCACCCACTGCTCATCGCGCAGGCACGATGCGGGTCCTGCACGTGCCCGTTGCATCGATAGTTCGCCCGGGCCAGCTCGATCGTACCAACGCACGCCACGTTCTCCAGTTGCTGGATCGCGCCATCGACGGCTGCATGGCTGGCGAGTTTGCCGCGATGGTCACAGCTCCGGTGCAGAAGAGCGTGATCAACGATGCAGGTATCAAGTTCTCCGGCCATACCGAGTACCTCGCGGAACGCACCGGCGGCGCGCATCCGGTGATGATGCTGACGAACGGATCGTTGCGAGTCGCACTTGCGACGACACATCTCCCATTGAAAGACGTAAGCGCCGCGATCACTGGCGAGCTGCTGCAGCGAGTGCTGCGCATCGTCGACCATGATCTGCGCGCGCGATTCGGGATTCCCACGCCGCGCATCATCGTTTGCGGACTCAATCCGCACGCCGGCGAGTCCGGTCATCTCGGTCGCGAGGAGATCGAAGTCATCGCACCGACGCTGGATGCGCTGCGCCGGGCGGGCATGCAGCTCATCGGCCCTGCGCCCGCGGACACCGCATTCACCAGGCACATGCTCGAGCAAGCCGACGCAGTGCTCGCGATGTTCCACGACCAGGGTCTGCCGGTGATCAAGTACTCCGGCTTCGAAAGCGCAGTGAACGTGACGCTCGGCCTGCCCATCATCCGCACTTCGGTCGATCACGGCACGGCGCTCGCGCTTGCCGGTACCGGCACTGCCGAGTCGGGCAGCCTGGCCGTCGCCATCGACCTGGCCCTGCAACTCGCGGCCGCCCATTCCGGATGAACATGCCCTGATGCACTTTGCCCGCAAACGCTTCGGCCAGCACTTCCTGCACGATCCCGGTGTGATCCAGCGCATCGTGGCGGCGATCGATCCCCGCCCCTCGCAGCGACTGGTCGAAATCGGCCCGGGCCTCGGAGCGATCACCTTGCCGCTGCTCGCACGAGTGCCGGAGCTGCACGCGGTGGAGATCGATCGCGATGCCATTCGTCACTTGCGCGCAGCGACCGGCAACGCCACCTTGCATCTGCACGAAGCCGACGCCCTCGAGTTCGACTTCGCCACACTCGATGATGGCCGCGGGCTGCGGCTGGTCGGCAACCTGCCGTACAACATCTCGACACCTCTGCTGTTCCGGATGATCGAGCAGCGCGAGCACATCCGCGACATGCACTTCATGCTGCAGAAGGAAGTGGTGGATCGCATGGCCGCGGCGCCGGATTCGGAGCACTACGGTCGTTTGACGGTCATGCTCGCGCCATGGTTGCGCGTCGAGCCGCTATTCGATATCGGGCCAGGCGCATTCCGCCCGCCGCCGCGCGTCACATCGACCTTCGTGCGACTCGCACCGCATGTGCAGCCTTTGCACATCGAGCAACCGCGCCTCTTCGCGAATGTCGTCGCGGCCGCCTTCTCGCAGCGACGCAAGACCCTGCGCAACGCGCTCAAGCCGTTGCTGAGTCAGGAGGAGATCCGCGCGGCCGGCATCGACCCGGGTGCGCGCGCAGAGACTGTGGCGGCCTCGGGATTCGCGGCGCTGGCGGCGCAACTGGCGAGTAAGAACGCGCCGGCCGCCGGCCCGTCTTGACTTGAGCGCCGCCACGTTCGCACTATTCGCCGCGCCGCTTGAGGGAGCGCACGATGCCCGACTACAAGAAAATTTTGCTCGTCGTGGACCTGTCCGACGACAGCCAGGTCGTCGGCGAGCGGGCCAAGGCCATCGCCGCCTGTTACAAATCCGAGATCACGCTGCTGCACGTCGTCGAGTACGTGCCCGTCGAGCCGATGGGCGAGGCGCTGCTGCCGACCGTGCAAATCGAAAGCGAGCTGGTCGAGCGCGCACGCAAGCGTCTCGCCGAGCTGGCCGTCAAGCTGGCGCTGAACGACGCACGCCAGCTGGTCGAGACCGGCGGCATCAAGACCGAAATCATCCGCACGGCGCAAAAGCTCGGCGCAGATCTGATCGTGCTCGGCAGCCGCGAGCGCCACGGCCTGGCGATCCTGCTGAATTTCACGGAGGACACGATCCTGCACTCGGCACCGTGCGACGTGCTCGCCGTGCGTCTGCACTGAAGCCGACGCAGCAGACATAACGAAGAAATTTCTTAGCGAGAGCGCAGGCTCGGTGCTGATAGAATGCGCCGGTCTTGCCGGGGCCAGGCAACGCAGCAGTCCGAAGTCCATGACCGAACGAACACCCGAGAACCAAGCCGACGGCTCTGGCAGCGCGGCATCCCAGGCTGCGAGCGAGCCCGCCCGGGCCCACAAGATCCGCGTCGACGTCAGCGCAAACTATGTCGGCGAGCAGTCCAAGCCCGAGGAAGGGCACTACGCTTTTTCCTACACGATCACGATCCGCAACGAAGGCCAGGTGCCGGCTCGCCTGCTCACGCGGCATTGGGTGATTACCGACGCGAACGGCAAGGTCAAGGAAGTCCGCGGCGAAGGCGTGGTCGGCGAGCAGCCTTACCTGCTGCCGGGCCAGGGATTCCGCTACTCGAGCGGCGCCGTGCTCGAGACGCCGGTCGGCGCGATGCAGGGCAGCTACCAGATGCTGGCGGACGACGGTGCGCATTTCGATGCGCCCATCGCGCCGTTCACGCTTGCCATGCCGGGGCTGCTGCACTAATCGAGAAGCCGACATGGCTATCTACGCCGTCGGCGACATCCAGGGCTGCTGCGACGAATTCGAGGTGCTGCTCGCGCAGCTCGACTTCGATCCTGCGCGCGATCGTTTGTGGCTCACCGGAGATCTGGTCAATCGCGGCCCGCGCTCGCTCGACGTCTTGCGGCTGGTGAAGAGCTTCGGTCCGGCTGCGATCACCGTATTGGGCAATCACGACCTGCACCTGCTCGCCGCAGCGCTGGCTCCAGGCGAGCAGCTCAAGCCGCAGGACACGCTCGGCGAGATTTTCGAGGCCCCGGATCGCGACGAGCTGCTGACGTGGCTGCGCTCACTGCCGCTCCTTCATCACGACGCCGCGCTCGGTTACACGATGATCCATGCCGGCCTGCCGCCGCAGTGGGATCTCGCAACGGCGCAGTCGTGCGCAGCAGAACTGGAACAGGCATTGCGCGACGAGGACCGGTCCCTCGAGCTCTTCACTCACATGTACGGTGACCAGCCGAACCGCTGGTCGGACGACCTGCGCGGCGTGCAGCGCTTGCGCTTCATCACCAATTGCCTGACGCGGCTGCGCTTCTGTCGCGGCGACGGCACGCTGCAGCTGAAGTTCAAGGGCAAGGTCGAGTCCGCGCCGCCTGATGTCTTTCCCTGGTTCCGCGTCCCGCAGCGGCGCTCGCGAGATCTACGGATCGTCTGCGGTCACTGGTCGGCTCTCGGTTATCACGACGGCGACGGCGTCCTGAGCATCGACTCCGGCTGCGTGTGGGGCGGCAAGTTGTGTGCGGTCCGGCTCGATCGCAGTGCTGCACCTGTCTTCGTGCCGTGCAGCTCGTCGGGGCTGAGTCCCGACGGCGAATAGCCGCCGGTCCGGCCGCTATTTCTTCGGCTGCTGCTGCTCGTCGTCCGGCTTCGGCAATGCGACCAGTGCTTCCACTTGCAGCTGCGGTTGGCTCATCGACACCTGACCCGGCGTGCATTGCATGCCGTTCTCCACGAGACGCACGGCGAGCTTCGGCAGTACCTTGCGACGGACCTCGTCGATCAGCTCGCAGTCGCCGGGCTCCAGATTCACGGCGCCACGACTGAGCGAGACACGCTTCCACTGCGCCGGAAACGGCGCGAGCGCTGCAGGATCCTCGATCTCGCCGCGTACCCGCGCCGCCAGCTCGCGCGTGCTCTTGCTCTTGTCGCGCTCCGCGATGGCTTGCGGCGTCGCTTCGACAGGCGCGCTGACGCTCACGGTCACGCGCGGCATGCGTACCGGGCCCTGCTGACAATCGATGGAGCGCACCCGCACGTTCGGCCGTGTGCCAAGCGCGTTGAGAATGCGCTTGAGCTTGGCCTCCAGGCTGGAGCAGGAATAGAACGTGGTCTGACTGTGGAAGTAGAACGAGAATTCCTGCTGCTTCCAGATTGCCTGCACAGGTTCCGGCGAACCGGGCTCCGCGGCACGCGCATCCACCAGCAATCCTGCCAGCGCGCACAACAGTGCGTATCTCATGCCCGCAGCCTACCGTTATACTGCGCGGGCTGTCCACGAAACTACTCGCCGCGCAACAGGTCGGCGCAGCCGGTGAGACGTCAATGAACCCGCTCAAAGCATTCAACCTGAATCAATGGATCGAACAGCACCGCGAGCTGCTCAAGCCGCCGGTCTGCAACCGCCGCGTATTCCAGCATTCCGAATTCATCATCATGGTGGTCGGCGGTCCGAACGTGCGCAGCGACTTCCATGAGGATCCGGGCGAGGAGTTCTTCTACCAGCTCGAAGGCACGATGACGCTGCGGACCATGCAGGACCGCGGCCGTGTCGACATCCCGATTCAAGAGGGCGAAATACTGCTGCTGCCGCCACGCGTTCCGCATTCGCCGCAGCGCTTCGCGAACACTGTCGGGCTCGTCATCGAGCGTCAGCGGCGGCCCGAAGAACAGGATGGCTTCCTCTGGTACTGCGATCACTGCCAGTACCCGCTCTATGCGGAGTACGTGCACGTCGACGACATCGAAAAACAACTGCCGCCGATTTTCGAGCGCTTCTACGGCTCGTTGCAGAACCGCACCTGCCAGGCGTGCGGCACCGTCGCGCACAAGCGCTGAGCGACGGGCATTTCGTGGCGACTTCGACGCCCGTGCTCACGGTCGACATCGCCGGCCGCCGCTGGCGGGTCGGCGCGCAGGGCCGCGACATTTCGATTCCGCTCGAGTTCGATGCTCCGCAACCGACGTTCTTCGGCGCCTCGCCGGCCGCTGCAACGGTAGTCTCTGCGGGCTCGTTCGTCGGCGACGTACAACGCGGCGGTAGCTGCAATTGCTCGACCTATACGTTGACGCCTCATTGCAACGGCACCCACACGGAGTGCGTGGGACACGTCACAGCGGAGCGCCTGAGCGTTCGCGACCTCAGTAGCGAGCATTTCAGCGCCGCGCTCCTCGTTTCAATCAAGCCGACGACCGTGATCACGCGCAGCGCGCTTGCCGAGGCAATCGCTCCGCACGAGTTGCATCACTACCGCGCGCTCGTAGTGCGCACGCTCCCGAACACGCGCGACAAGCTTCAGCGCAACTATGACCGGGCCCCGGCTGCATACTTCGATGCTGAATCGATGCACTGGATCGTCAGCAACGGCATCACCGCGCTCGTCGTCGACCTGCCCTCTCTCGATCGCGGCGACGATCCGCACCTGACGGCCCATCGGATTTTCTGGGGCCTGCCGCCGGGCGCGACCACGGCTGCACAGGCAGAACGGCCGAACGCTACGGTCACGGAGCTGGCATTCATCGACGATTCCATCGCCGACGGGCAGTATCTGTTGAACCTGCAGGTCGCGCCGTTCGTGGCCGATGCAGCACCGAGTCGCCCGATCCTGCTGCCGCTGACGCCGTCATGACCTTTTCTCTCGAACGCTCGTTCGCCGAACAGCAGGATCGCACCGATCCGCTGGCGCAGCTGCGCAACGAGTTCCGCATCCCGCGGCGGGCGGACGGCAGCGAGCAGGTCTATCTTTGCGGCCACTCATTGGGTCTTCAGCCGAAGACGGTGGCCGCTTTCGTTCAGGAAGAGCTGGACAACTGGGCGAACCGCGCCGTCGAGGGTCACTTCGAGTCGCAGCGCCCGTGGCTGAGCTATCACGAGCGCTTCGCGCCTTCGCTCGCGCGCCTGGTGGGCGCGCAGCCGCTGGAAGTGGTCGCGATGAATACGCTGACGGTGAACCTGCACCTGATGCTGGCGACTTTCTATCGTCCGACTCGCGAACGCCCGAAGATTCTGATCGAGAAGCATGCCTTCTCGTCGGATCGCTATGCCGTTGCATCGCAGATCCGGCTGCACGGATTCGACCCGGCGAGCTCGATGCTGGAAATCGCACCGCGACCCGGCGAAGAAGCCGTTCGCACGCAGGACGTGCTGGCGCTCATCGAACGCGAAGGCGCACAGATCGCGACAGTGATGCTGCCGGGCGTTCAATTCCTCAACGGTCAGCGCTTCGATCTGCGCGCGATCGCACAGCAGGCGCGCGCCGCAGGTTGTCGAGTCGGTTTCGACCTCGCTCACGCCATCGGCAACGTGCCGATCGAGCTGCACGACTGCGGCGCCGATTTCGCCGTCTGGTGCCACTACAAATATCTGAACGCGGGTCCGGGCGCGATCGGCGGATGCTTCGTCCATGAGCGCCATGCACGCGACTTCGACCTCGTGCGTCTGGGCGGCTGGTGGGGACACGACAAGGCGAGCCGATTCGAGATGCCGCACGAGATGCAGCCGTTGCCGGGCGCCGAGGGCTGGCAGATTTCCAATCTGCCCATTCTCGCGGCCGCACCGCTCCTGGCCTCGCTCGCGCAGTTCGACAACGTCGGGATGCCTGCACTACGCGCCAAATCGCTGCGGCTGACCGCTTACCTGGAATCCCTGTTGCGCGCGCAGCTGGCGGATTCGCTGACTATCCTCACGCCCACGGATCCCGACGCGCGCGGTTGCCAACTTTCGCTGCGCCTCAAGCGCTCTCCCTCTGAAGCGCACAAGGTGTTCGAGGCGCTCGAGGCTGGTGGCTTCGTCGGCGATTGGCGCGAGCCGGATGTCATTCGGGCAGCGCCCGTGCCGCTGTACAACACGTTTGCCGATGCGTGGGAGTTCGCCGCGGCGCTCGGACGGGCATTACGATGAGCGCCACCGCTCAAGAGCGCCACGATCCGGTATCGATCGTCGGCGCCGGTCTCGCCGGAACGTTGCTCGCGACCTTGCTCGCACGCCGCGGACATCCGGTGCGCATCTTCGAGCGAATGCCGGACCTGCGCAGCTCCACGATCCCGGCTGGGCGCTCGATCAACCTTGCTCTTGCCGCGCGCGGCATTCGAGCGCTGGAGCTCGCGGGAGTGATGGATCGCGTGCAACCGCTGCTGATTCCGATGCCCGGCCGCATGCTGCACGCCATCGACGGTGCGCTGACGTTCGTGCCGTACGGTCAAGGCGAGCACGAAGTGATCTACTCGGTATCGCGGACCGACCTCAACCGCATCCTGATCGACGCCGCGGAGCGCGCGGGCGTAGACATTCGGTTTCGCACTGCCGCCGTCGGCGCGGACATCCGTCATCACAGCCTGGTGTTGCGCGACGAGATCTCGGGACGACTCGAGGAGTGTCCGCTGCGTCGGGTGATTGCAGCCGATGGCGCAGGCTCGATGGTTCGGCGTGCGCTGGTGAGCGAGCTCGAAGTACTCGCCTCGGAGGACCTGCTCAAGCACGGCTACAAGGAATTACGGCTGCCGCCCGGCGCCGGCGGCGCTCACCAGATCGACAAGCACGCGCTGCATGTCTGGCCGCGCGGCGGCTTCATGCTGATCGCGTTGCCGAATCTCGACGGCAGCTTCACCGTCACGTTGTTCCTGCCCCACCAGGGCGAAGAAAGTTTCGCATCGCTTACCGAGCCGGGTCGCATCGCCCGGTTCTTCCGCCGTTACTTCCCGGACGTGTTTCCGTTGTTGCCCGCGCTGACGGATGAGTTCCTGCTGCATCCCACCGGCATCATGGGAACGGTCCGCTGCGAACGCTGGTCGGTCGAAGATCGGCTGCTGCTGATCGGCGACGCTGCGCACGCGATCACGCCCTTCCACGGCCAGGGTATGAACTGCGCGTTCGAGGATTGTCGCGAGCTGCTCGCCATACTCGACGCAGCGCCGGACTGGACCAGCGCGTTCCGGCGCTTCGAGCAGGAACGCCGGCCGCATACCAACGCTATCGCCGACATGGCGATCGAGAACTACCTGGAGATGCGCGACACCGTTCGCGATCCGCAATTCCATCTGCAGCGGGCCCTGTCGCTGGAGCTGGAGCGGCGCTTCCCGCAACGCTTCGTGCCGCGCTACTCGATGGTGATGTTTCACGACGAGATCCCGTACGGCGTCGCGTCGGAACGTGGCCGCATCCAGAACAAGATCCTCGCGCAACTCACGCGCAACGTGAGCACGCTCGGCGCCGTCGATTTCCAGGGCGCGCAACGCCTGATCGAGGAGCGGCTCTCGCCGATCGTCCCATAGCAGCACGGCTCCGGGCTGTGCTGTCCGCAGCGCGCCGGACTGTGCCTTGGCGCGCCCGCGCCACTCAATAAGAATGCAGGCAGCACAATTGGAGAAGCTGCCATGCGCGAGCTCGCATTTCGCATCGTCAATGTATTCACCCAGGACCGCGGCACGCTTACGGGCAACCCGCTGTGCGTGTTCGAAAGCGCCGAGTCGCTCGATACGACGACGATGCAGGCGCTCGCACGTCAGTTCAATCTCTCGGAAACGACCTTCATCCTGCCCTCCTCGCGCGCAGCAGCGCAGGTGCGGATCTTCACGCCGAGTTACGAGATGCCGTTCGCCGGCCATCCGACGCTGGGCACCGCACACGTGTGCCGCGCACTCGGCCTCGGTGGCAACGACCTGAAGCTGGAGATGCAGGCCGGCCTCATTCCGGTGCGGGCCGACGGCGACCGCTGGACCTTGCAGGCGAACGCACCGACCTGGCGCAAGTGCGAAGCATCCCGCGGCACGCTCGCGAAGATGCTCGGATTGACTGAAGGCGACATCGGCGCGGAACCATTGTGGGTCAAAGCGGGCAAGGAACAGCTCGTGATACCGCTGACCAGCGAACGCGCCGTGCGCAACATTCGCCCTGATGCCACGACGTTCGCCGGCGTGGTGAGCGAGGACGGCCACGCCATGGCGTACGTCTTCGCCGAGCTTGCGCAGCCAGGCCGGCTGCTGTCGCGCTTCTTCTTCCCCGTCGGCAGCGCCATCCTCGAAGATCCTGCCACCGGTTCCGCGACCGCCAACCTCGGCGGCTGGATGATTGCGACCGGTCGCAAGCTCCCCTGTCATTTCGAGATCTCGCAGGGAGAATATGCCGAGCGTCCGTCGACGCTGCTGCTGGACGTGGACAGCGAGCGGCGGATTTTCGTGAGCGGCGACGTCATCGAGCTGGCGCGCGGTACGCTGCGCGTGTGACGGGCCAACGCCTCGAACCAGCGCGCGGAACTATCCGCGCTGTCCGCACATCTATTTCGCATGCGTCGTTCGTGCTACGTCGACATGCCGTTCTCCCGCGTGCTTTTCCGCTATGTATGGCCGTTCTGGTTGTTCAAGGACGCTACTCGCGGTGATCGCTACGCGCGGGCGGCGGCATACCGGCACAACCGCGACATGCGCATCCATCTGCCGGCATATCTGATGCGGTGGGTGCTGGTCAGCGCGGCAACATTCGCGGTCGCGAGCGGTTTCGGCTCGTTGCCCGCGCCCCATGCAGGTTCCGTGAATGTGTTCGCCGTGATCGCTGCAGGCTGGGGCATCGCATTCGCCGGCTGTCTCTGCGTGCTGCTGGTGACCAGTTACATCTATCTCTATCTGAGCCGGCACGAGCACTGACGCTTAGAATGCGGCCATGAAAGCCGCAGCGCTCTTCCTGTTGTTGTTCGGCGGTCTCGTCGCTCACGCCGAGCCTGGAGACCGTTACGAATACCGCGCGGCGCACGATCCCGACGGCATCGGTAAGTTCTATCTCGGCCGCGAGATCGCGCACGTCATGGGGCCAGGCGGCATTCTCTGGCTCGAGCGTACGGAGCGCGAGACGGAAGAGAAGCCGCAGCTGCTGATCGACGCACTGGAAATCGAGCCGGGACAGACGATCGCCGATCTCGGCGCCGGCTCCGGTTACTACAGCTTCCGCATCGCTCCGCTCGTCGGCCCCACCGGCAAGGTGCTCGCGATCGACATCGAGCCGGCGATGCTCGAAGTGATTGCGCAACGCGCGAGCCGCGAGCGGATCGCTAACGTCGCAGCGGTGCGCGCCTCCGTGCGCGATCCGAACCTCGCGCCCGGCAGTGTCGACCTGCTGTTCATGGTCGACGTGTACCACGAGCTCGAATATCCGTACGAGGTCATGACGAAGGTGCGTGCAGCGCTGAAACCCGGCGGGCGCGTGGCACTGATCGAGTATCGCGCCGAGGATCCGCAGGTGGCGATCAAGCCGGTACACAAGATGTCGGAGCGCCAGGTGCGACGCGAGCTGGAGGCGGCGGGATTCAGGCACGTGAAGACGGTGCGCACGCTGCC
Organism: uncultured Gammaproteobacteria bacterium; assembly: GCA_963838635.1. Taxonomy (GTDB): domain Bacteria; phylum Pseudomonadota; class Gammaproteobacteria; order Steroidobacterales; family Steroidobacteraceae; genus Steroidobacter. The sequence continues at coordinate 193,013 of CAWISC010000077.1, forward strand.
GCTGCAGCACTTGATCGTGTTCGAGAAGAAATAGGCAGTGGATCCCCCGCTCGCGGGGACGCCGAAGCTGAATTCCTGCCCGAATTCGGGCAGGATCGTTGGGGTTATGACCCCTCCCGAGGCAGACTGCGCGCCCATGCCGGATCAGACCGAACTCGGCGAGCTGATTGCGTACCTCGTCCGCTCGAGTCGACTGAGCCCTGCCGAAGCCTCGCGGGTGGTCAACGAAGTCATCGCGTTCCTCGATGAAACCGTCGACGACTTCATCCGCCGGCGCCACCTGGCGCTGCAGGCCCAGGGCCGGTCGAACAGCGAGATCTTTGCGCAGATTGCCAGCGAGCTGGGCCAGCGCCGCTTTCGCGCGCCCGCCTATACGCAGCGGCAGATCCGGCGAGTCATCTACGGCTGACCTCGCGGAGATCGCAAGCATGTGTGGAATCGTCGGTTACATCGGCAAGCGCGACGCGGGCCCCATCCTCATGGAGGGGCTGCATCGACTCGAATATCGCGGCTATGACTCCGCGGGCATCGCCTGCGCGCGCAACAACAAGCTCAGCGTGCACAAGGCCAAAGGCAAAGTGCGTGAGCTGGAGCGGCAACTGCCCGCGCAGCTGAAGGGCACGCCGGGCATCGCACACACGCGCTGGGCGACGCATGGCGAGCCGAGCGATCGCAACGCTCATCCGCACTGCGACGGCGCAGCCCGCTTTGCGATCGTTCACAACGGCATCATCGAGAACGCCGCGCAACTGCGCGCGAAGCTGCAGGCCGGCGGCGTTTCATTCCAGTCCGAGACGGACTCCGAGGTGCTCGCACATCTCATCGCCGCGATGCCGGCCGACAAGCTCGAAGACTCGGTGCGCGCAGCGCTGCGTCTCGTGACAGGCACCTACGGCCTGGCGGTGCTCGACGCGCAACGTCCCGAATCGATCGTCGTTGCGCGTAACGGCAGCCCGGTCGTGCTAGGTATCGGCGATCGCGAGATGTTCGTCGCCTCCGATCCGGCAGCGCTGGTTCGCCACACGCAGAGCGTCGTGCATCTCGACGACGGCGAGATCGCGGTGGTGCGCGCCGACGGTTACGAGACCTCGACGCTCGACGGCGGGCCCACGGCGAAGACTCCTTCGACCATCGCATGGACCGACGAGTCGTTCGACAAGAGCGGCTACACGCACTACATGCGCAAGGAGATTGCGGAGCAGCCGGAGGCAATCCGCCGCACCCTGAGCGGACGGCTCGATGCACGCTTCCAGACGACGCATCTCGGTGGCGTGGAGATGGCCGCACGCGAGCTGCTGGAAATCCGTCGCGTGAAGATCCTCGGCTGCGGCTCCGCTTACATCGCAGGCTGCGCCGGCGCACATCTCATCGAGCAGCTGGCGCGCATTCCCGCGCACGCCGAGCAAGCCTCGGAGTTTCGCTATCGCAACCCAGTCGTCGAGCAGGACACGCTCTACATCGCAGTGAGCCAGTCCGGCGAAACCTTCGACACGCTCGCCGCCGTCCAGGAAGTGAAGCGCAAGGGCGGACGCGTGCTCGGCATCGTCAACGTCGTCGGCAGCACTGTCGCGCGCGAGTGCGGCCGCGGAATTTATCTCCACGCCGGCCCGGAGATCGCAGTGGTCGCGACGAAGACGTTTACGTCCACGCTGGTCGCGTTCGCGTTGCTCGCGATCCATCTCGGTCGGATTCGCGATCTGTCGACGGCGCAAGGCGCACGGCTGCTCAAAGCTCTCGAAGCACTGCCTGCGCAGATCGACAGCATCCTCGGGCAGGAGGAACACATCGCCGGGCTCGCACGCGAGCTCGCGAAGTACGACAACGCCTATTTCGTCGGCCGCGCGGCGGGCTTTCCGGTCGCCATGGAAGGTGCTCTGAAACTAAAGGAAATCAGCTATTTGCATGCCGAAGCTTACCCAGCTTCCGAGTTGAAGCACGGACCGCTCGCGCTCATCAGTCCGCAGACGCCGACCGTGGTCGTCATGCCGCGCGACGATCTGTTTACGAAGAACGTTTCGACGATCGAGGAGATTCGCGCGCGCAGCGGTCCGGTCTACGTTCTCACTCAACCGGGCGATCCACTGCCGGTCGCAACTCACGGCATCATCGAAGTGCCGAAGTCCGAACCGGAGTTCGACGCGCTGCTGCTGAACGTTCCGTTGCAGCTGTTGGCGTATCACGTCGCGCTCGCGAAGGATCGCAACATCGACCAGCCCCGCAACCTCGCGAAGTCAGTCACAGTCGAGTAAGCTCGGGCTGTAGGTCGGGCTTTAGCCCGACTCCTTCAGTAATGGCAGATCTCACTGAACTGTTTGCCGCCGCGCTTGCGCGGCTCGGGCGGGCCATGGATGCGATGACAATCCGCGCAGCTCTTGTCCGACCCACCTTCCATGACCGCACGCGTCTTCAGGTACACGTGCGAGTCGCTGCTGTCGATCTCCGACTTGCTGTCCAGCTTCAGGTCCACCCGAAAATCCTTGAACAGATCGTCGCCGGCGACGTAAGCGTGCGGATACGGCCGGCCGCTCGTCTTCGATCTCCCACCCCGCAGGTGGCATGAGCCACAGATCGAAATCACTTCCTTGTCGGCGTTCGGTCGCGTACGCGACAGCAACGCCGTGCCCTTCTGCGTCGCGTGGTCCTCCGGCACGTTGCCGTGGCACGAATAGCAGTCGAGGGCGATGCTGGAAAATTCGCCCGTTTGCGGATTCACGGCAGTCGTATGACAGCCGGCGCACTGCTTCTCGAACACGTTCGGCTGCCACGATGTGCCGCCCAGCGTGAGCAGCGAGAACTTGCCGTAGCCGTTCTGCTTGAGCGGGCGGAAGTGCTCCTTGCCGATTAGGTGTGTCGCATCCGCAGGCACCTTCCCGACCTCGGGTGCCTCGCCGACCGGCCGCACAGTCCACGCGTGCGCGTTGACGAGCCACGTCGAGCCGATCTCGTTGCGATGGCAGAACAGACAGGAATCGCCGGTGGGATAGTCAGCGAGCGCCGCTGCGCGGGAATCGCCGCTGCCCTGCTCCGCCGCTGCGGCGGCCAGGCTCGCCAACAGCAACGCAGCGAGGCCCGGAGGTTCTCAATGGCAGACCTTGTTTCGACCCGTGCGCTTCGCCTGGTAGAGCATTTCGTCCGCGCAGCGATACAGGTCCGCGATCTCCATGCCGTCACGCAGACAGCCGGCGCCGATCGAGATCGTCACGTTGATGCGCTTGTCTTCGGCGACGAAAGAGTGCGCTTCCACGAGCGCGCGCAGCTCTTCACCGATCTTTGCGGCATTCGCCAGCGCCGTCTCCGGCAGGATCGCGCAGAACTCCTCGCCGCCGTAGCGGCCCAGCCGGTCGTTCGGCCGCAACCGCTTCTGCAGGATCGTCGCCAGGCCGCGCAGCACGGAGTCGCCGGCCAGGTGGCCGTGGGTGTCGTTGATGCTCTTGAAGTGATCGATATCGAGCATCAGCACCGAAAGCTCGCGGCCATGGCGCCGCGCGCGCGGAATTTCCTCGTGCAGCGTCGCATCGAGCTGCTTACGGTTGCTGAGGTTGGTGAGGCCGTCGGTGACGGTCATCCGGAACAGGATCTCGTGATACTGCACCTCGATGTCCGAGCCCGACAGGTACTTGAAGATCGTGTCGCCGACGCGCAGGCGATCGCCGCGCTCCAGCGGCCGCTCCCGCACCGATTGCGACTCGTCGTTGACGTAAGTCCCGTTGGTCGACGCGAGGTCGACCACGTACACGCGCTTGTCGCGCAGCTCCAGATGGGAGTGGCGCCGGGACACGCAGTCGCTCGGCAGCACGATGTCGTTGTCGCGCCCGCGGCCGATAGTCGTGATTTCCTTGGCGAGCATGTGCAGGCGGCCAAGCTCGGCCTGGGTCGGCGCGTGGATGACGACGAGGCAACCCTTGCCGGATTGCCCGACTTTCATCTGTTCGAGCCCGGTCACCCGGGTTTTGACGTCGTAGTCGGAGTCCACGGCGGGCAAGCCTACTGCCTGCGTAGCGCGTTGGTCTATAGAACTGTCGGCCGGAGCGGGCGGATCCCGGAATACTCTTTAGAAATTGAAGTCCGGCCTGTCAGGTAGCAGTCCGCGCACCTCGTCCGGCTTCAGCTCCCGCCACTGCCCTGGCTTCAGATCGCCGAGGTCCAGATTGATGATCCGTACCCGCTGCAGCCGCTGCACCTTGTAGCCGAAGAACGAGCACATGCGGCGGATCTGGCGGTTCAGGCCCTGCGTCAGCACGATGCGGAAGGTCGCGGCAGCGACGCGCCGGACTTTGCACGGCTTGGTGACCGTGCCGAGGATGCGCACGCCGCTTGCCATCCCGTTGAGGAATATCTCGGTAACGGGCCGGTCGACCGTGACCACGTACTCCTTCTCGTGCTCGTTCTCGCTGCGCAGGATCTCGTTGACGATGTCGCCGTTGTTGGTCAGCAGGATCAGCCCTTCCGAGTCCTTGTCGAGCCGCCCGATCGGAAAGATGCGCTGCGGGTACTTCACCACTTCGAGCAGATTGCCCGCGACGTGCGGCTCGATGGTCGAGGTGATGCCGACCGGCTTGTTGAGCGCGATGTAAACGTGGCGCTCCTGCCCGGCCACCGGCTGGCCGTCGACGCAGACGACGTCGCCTGCCGCGACCTGCGTGCCGAGCGTCGCGACGACGCCGTTGATGGTGACGCGCCCCGCCTCGATGCGCGCATCAGCCTCACGGCGCGAGCACAGGCCGGTCTCGCTGATGTACTTGTTCAGACGCAAACGCTACGCCGACGGAATGAACTCATCGTCGCCCTGATGCTCCCGCTCGAACTTCAGGAAAGTGTAGTACCCGCAGGCCTTGCCGTATGGATAGCGACGGCACACGTTGGGCCGCGCCTCGTAGACGGTGCAGCGACGCGCGTCGCGGTCGAAGAAGCGGCAGACCGACTGGTAGATGTGGTCCTGATGGTGCCGCAGGACCTGCTCGTCCCCATCTTTCGAGCGGTAGCGATAAGTGAAGCGCTCTTTCGCCTGGTCCTCGGTCAAGCCGAAGTGCTTGGCCAGGCGGCGGATGTCGAAGTCGCTCACCGCGATGCGTGCGTGACTGCAGCAATAGCCGGGACACTCGAGACAGTTGTAGCGCGTCATGACCCGATTCTCTGCAAGGTGACGAAGCTGAAGGCGTACTGATGACGCTCATCCGCCGCGTGGTGTTCCACGTCTGCCTCTCGCCAATGCGCAGGATCGAGCTCGGGGAAAAAGACGTCGCCGGCGACGTGCGCATGCACGCGCGTCAGATGAATCGTGTCGGTGCGTGGCAGCACCTGCCGGAAGATCTCTGCGCCGCCGATGACGACGATCTCCGGCACGCTGCCGGCAGCGGCCAGCGCCGCGTCGAGCGAGTGCACCAGGACAACGCCTTCGAGTGCGAGTCCGGCCTGGCGCGAGACGACGATGTTGGTGCGCCCCGGGAGCGGTCGGCCGATCGACTCGAAGGTGCGGCGGCCCATGACGATGGGCTTGCCCAGGCTCAACGCCTTGAAGCGCTTCAGGTCGTCCGGCAGGTGCCACGGCAGGCGGTTGTCGCTGCCGATCGCACCGTTCTGCGCAGCTGCGACGATGATCGAGATCATTTCTTCTTGTCGAGCGGTTCGCGGTCGAGCATCGTGCCGCGGCAACGCCTGGCGCCGCAGCGGCAGGCATACAGCGCCAACTCGACCGGATCGTCGGTGCTTTCCCACGTCAGCTGGTAGTCGTAGCCCAGCTCCTCGCCCGGCTTGATGCGCTTGATCGACTCGATGAACACGCGTCCGTCCTCGATCACGGTCTCGCAGTTGGGAGCGCAGCTGTGGTTGATGAAGCGGGCCGCGTTGCCGTTGACGCCGGCGTCGATCACGGTGCGCCGGCTTGCGATGAACAGGAACGTATGGCCGTCATCGTCGCCCTTGATCTCGTAGCGGCGGTCGGCTTCGGCGTGCGTGATGCGCTCGCCCAGGTACTCGATGATGCGCGTGCCCTTGGGGATCGTCCGGGTCGCGTACACACCGCGGCCATGGATGCCGGAATCGCGCGTCTCGACCGCTGACGGGTCGAGCCGCTCGGCTTCTCGCTGCGCTTTCTTCCGCGCGGACGAGCGCGCTTTGCCGCGCTCCTGCTTGCGACTTCGCTTGGTAGGCATGAACACTAAATGGCGATCTGCGCCTTGATGCTGGGGTGCGCCTGGTAGTTCAGGAGCTGGAAATCCTCGAACTCGTACTCGAAGATCGACGGCGGCTTGCGCTTGATCGCCAGCCGCGGCAGCGGGAACGGCGTGCGCTGCAGCTGCTCCTCGGCCTGGTCGAGATGGTTGAGGTACAGGTGGCAGTCGCCGCCGGTCCAGACGAAGTCGCCGACAGCGAGGTCGCACTGCTGCGCGAACATATGCGTCAGGAGTGCGTAGGAAGCGATGTTGAACGGCACGCCGAGGAACACGTCGGCGCTGCGCTGGTAGAGCTGGCACGACAGCTTGCCGTCGCCGACCCAGAACTGGAACAGCGCGTGGCACGGCGTCAGCGCCATCTGCTCGAGCTCGCCGACGTTCCAGGCGTTGACGACGATGCGACGCGAATCCGGGTTGCGGCGGATCAGGTCGATGGTTCGGCTGATCTGATCGATCGGCCGCCCGTCCGGCCCGGGCCACGCGCGCCACTGCTTGCCGTAGATGGGGCCGAGCTCGCCGCGCTCGTCGGCCCACTCGTCCCAGATCGATACGCCGTGTTCCTTCAGGTAACGCACGTTGGTGTCGCCCTGCAGGAACCACAACAATTCGTACACGATCGACTTCAGGTGCAGCTTCTTGGTCGTGAGCAGCGGGAAGCCTTGCGCAAGATCGAAGCGCATCTGGTAGCCGAACACCGACTTCGTGCCGGTGCCGGTGCGGTCCGATTTTTCGGCGCCGCGCTCGCGAATGTGACGCAGGAGGTCGAGGTACTGCTGCATGTCACGTGGTCTGCAGTTGCAGATTGCCGCTTTGCTGATTGCGACGGTAGGCAATCGCAAGGAGCACCAGGCCGGCGATGATCATGGGCGTGGAGAGGATCTGGCCCATCGTCACCCAGTCGAACAACAGGTAGCCGCGGTTCTCGTCCGGCACGCGCACGAATTCCACGATGAATCGGAAGACGCCGTAGCAAACCAGAAACAGCCCGGACGGCGCAAGACGCGGCCGCGGCCGCGCGGTGAAGACCCACAGGATCACGAACAGCAGCAGGCCTTCGAGCAGGCCCTCGTAGAGCTGTGAAGCGTGTACCTGCAACACGCACGGATCGATCGCGAAGCGCTCGCACAGACGGCGCGCCTCGGCCGCCTGCATCGGATGCAGCACGGCGGGGTCGACGCTGAAGCCCCAGGGCGCGTCGGTCGGCTTGCCCCACAGCTCGCCGTTGATGAAATTGCCGATGCGGCCGGCGAGGATGCCCGGCCCGGGCAGCGGGGCCATGAAGTCCAGGACGTCGGCGATATTGCGCTTACGGCGCGCGGCAAAAATTGCAACCGCCATCATCGCGCCGAGCAGGCCGCCGTGAAACGACATGCCGCCTTCCCAGATGCGCAGGATCATCAATGGATCGGCCAGCACTTCCTGCGTGCTGTAGAACAGGATCCAGCCGAGCCGGCCGCCGAGAATCACGCCGACCGCGGCGAAGAAAATCGCGTCATCGACATCGGCGGCAGTCCAGCTCGAACCGGGCTGCGACGCGCGACGTCGGCCGAGCCACCAGCCGACGGCGAAGCCGATCACGTACATCAGTCCGTACCAGCGGATCGCCAGCGGGCCGACGGGACCGAACGGGCCGATCGAGACGAGGATGGGATCGATCGAGGGATAGGCAATCATTGTTGTGCGTCAGTATAGCAACGCCGGCGCATGGCCTTTGTCTTGAGGACTCTTCAGTCGCGCACGATGCGGCAGAAGTACGCCTTGAGATAGCGCGTCTCGGGAATCGCCGGGTGAATCGGGTGGTCGGGCGCCTGGCCACCGACCTCGACGACCTGTGCGAAGCGGTCGAGGTGACGAGCGCCGCGCTGAATGGCAGCCAGCAGCTGTTGCGGATCGAGGTGGTACGAGCACGAGCACGACACCAGCACGCCGTCGCGCTCCAGCAGCTGGATCGCGAGCTGATTGAGCCGGCGATAAGCGGCCTCGCCCTTGGGAATGTCCTTCTTGCGCTTGATGAACGCCGGCGGATCGATCACGACCACGTCGAAGCGGCGCTTGTCTGCGTGGAGCTGCTCCATGACGTCGAAGGCGTCGCCACGGATCATCGCAGGCTTCATGCCGTTCGCTGCAGCAGCTGCCTGCAGTCCTTCCAGCGCGGGCGCTGACGAATCGACACAGGTGACTTCGGTGGCGCCCGCCCGCAATGCGCCGAGCCCCCAGCCTCCGAGGTAGCTGAAGACGTCGAGCACCCGCGCGCCGCCGACGTATTTGCGCAATGCCAGCCGGTTCGCGGACTGGTCGAAGAACCAGCCGGTCTTCTGCCCGGTGCCGAGCGGGATCCGAAACGTGACCCCGCCCTCGTCCACCTCGACGAACTCGGGCACGTCGCCGAACGCGGTCTGCACGTACGAAGGCAGTCCTTCGAGCTCGCGAGCGCCCGAGTCGTTCTTCCAGAGCAACGCGGCGGGAGCAATGGCCTTGCGCACGGCTGCTTCCACGTCAGCGCGCATGGCCTCCATGCCCGCGGTTGCGATCTGACCGACGACGACATCGCCGAACCGATCGAGCACGAGCCCGGGCAGTGCATCGGACTCGCCGTATGCGAGCCGGTAGAACGGTCGGTCGTAGAGCGAGCGCCGCAGCGACTGCGCGACTTGCAAGCGATGCACGATGAGCGACTTGTTGGGCGGATACTCGGGATCGCGCCCGAGGATGCGTGCGCAGATGAGCGAATGCGGGTTGACGTAGGCGTAGCCGAGAAACTTGTCGCGATCGGAAACGACGCGGCACAGCGCCCCCGGCTCGAAGCCCGGCAGCGGCGTGCGCGCCGTGTCGACTTCGTTGGAAAACACCCACAGGTGGCCCGCGGACAACCGGCGGTCCTCGCCGCGCTTCAGGCGAAGCTCGGGCAGTTGGCTGGCGGTGACAGGTTCGTGGCTCATAATGGGCCGCGCATTCTAGCCGAGCACCAGCCTCATGCATCGCAATCGACTCGCCGGCGAGACCAGCCCGTACCTGTTGCAGCACGCAGCCAATCCCGTCGACTGGTATCCGTGGGGCCAGGAAGCACTCGAGCTGGCACGGCGCGAGGACAAGCCCATTCTCCTGTCGATCGGCTATTCCGCGTGCCACTGGTGCCACGTCATGGCGCACGAGTCGTTCGAGGACCCCGCCAGCGCTGCGGTGATGAACGAGCTGTTCGTCAACATCAAGGTCGACCGCGAGGAGCGCCCCGACCTCGACAAGATCTACCAGCTGGCGCAGCAGATGCTCACGCAGCGCTCGGGCGGCTGGCCGTTGACGATGTTCCTGACGCCGGGCGCGCAGCGACCGTTCTTCGGCGGCACCTATTTTCCGAAGGAGCCGCGCCACGGGATGCCGGCGTTCACCGACCTGCTGCACCGGGTGAGCGCGTTCTACCGCACGCATCGCGAGGACATCGCGCGCCAGAGCGAAGCTTTGCAGCAGGCGTTCGCAGAGATGTCGCCGCCTGCCGCACCCGCCGACGCGCCCTTGACGCTCGCGCCGCTCGCGACGGCGCGCGAGAAGCTGGCGGAGGAGTTCGATCCGCAGTTCGGCGGATTCGGTGCGGCGCCGAAGTTTCCGCACCCGACCAACATCGAGTTCCTGCTGCGGCAATGGCGCGCTACGGCGGCGAGCGACTCGCCCGACCTGCATTCCCTGTACATGGCGACGCTGACCCTGAAGCGCATGGCCGAAGGCGGCATCTACGACCATCTCGGCGGCGGCTTCGCGCGCTATTCGGTCGACCAGTACTGGATGATCCCGCATTTCGAAAAGATGCTTTACGACAACGGTCAGCTGCTGCGCATCTACGCCAACGCGGCGCTCGCGACCGGCGACGAGCTGTTTCGTCGCGTCACGACCGAAACGGCCGAATGGATCGTGCGCGACATGCAGGCGCCCGGCGGCGGCTATTGGTCGACTCTCGACGCGGACTCGGAAGGCCACGAAGGCAAGTTCTACGTCTGGGATGCAGCTGAAGTGCGCGCGCTGCTGCCCGCTCCCGTCCATGCGGTTTTCGCGCGGCGCTTCGGGCTGGATGGCGCCCCCAACTTCGAGGGCAAGTGGCATCTGCACGCCTACCGCTCGGAGGAAGAGATCGCGACGGAGCTCGAGCATCGACGCGAGCGAAGTGCAGCGCCGCCTGGCCGAAGCGCGCCAGATCCTGCTGCCGAAGCGCAATGCGCGTGTCTGGCCCGGACGCGACGAGAAGATCCTCACTTCATGGAACGGCCTGGCGATCGGGGGCATGGCGGTGGCGGCGCGGGTGCTCGGCCGGCCTGACTTTGCAGAGTCCGCGACGCGCGCCGTGGATTTCATCCGTGAGCAGTTGTTCCGTGACGGCCGACTGCTCGCGGTTCACAAGGACGGTCAGTCGCGCTTCGCCGCGTACCTCGACGACTACGCCTTCCTGCTCGACGCCCTGCTCGAGCTGCTGCAAACCCGCTGGCGCAGCTCCGACCTGCAACTCGCAACGGCGCTCGCCGATGCGCTGCTCGAACACTTCACCGATGGCGAGCACGGCGGCTTCTACTTCACAGCGGACGATCACGAGCAGCTGATGCATCGGTCGAAGTCGTTCGGCGACGAGGCGGTGCCCGCAGGTAACGGGATCGCGGCCCAGGCGCTGACGCGGCTCGGGTTGCTGCTGGGTGAAACGCGCTATCTCGATGCTGCCGCTCGCACCCTGCGCGCGGCGTGGGCTCCGCTACAGCAGTATCCGCACGCGCACGCGTCCATGTTGGTCGCGCTCAGCGAGCATCTCGACCCTCCGGAACAGGTCATCATCCGCGGGCAACGCGACGCGGCCGGCCAGTGGCGGGACAGCGTGGCGAAGAAGTACTCGCCGACCCGCCAGGTGTTCGCGATCGAAACCGATGCGCTGGGACTGCCTGCGGCGCTCGCCGACAAGCGATCGCTGGAATCGACGGTCGCGTATGTGTGTCGCGGGACGAAGTGCTCGGAGCCTGTGCGGGCGCTGGCGGCGCTGGTGGCGCTGGTACGGGGTGAGGAACGACGGATTGTCGGGCTCGAAGCCAGCCGACTGGCTACTTGTCGCCTTTCTGTTTCTTGCGCGCTTGCTTCATGTGGCGGGAGCGTTCGATGCCGGCCAGCTGCTTGATTTTCGCCGCCTCGATCGCTGCCGCCAGCGCCTGCTCGCCCCACTGCTTGAGCTGCAGCGGATCGTCGACGATCTCGGCCGGCACCTGGTGATGATCGGTGGTGAGGTCGAACGCGTTCGGATACGGCTTGAACTGCTGCATGCCGCGCTCCTGGTACGCGCCGAGGTTGCTCGCGTCGGTGTGCAGATACAGCTTGTCTTCCATGACGATGCCGAGCAGGCGCTCGTCGACGAAAATGCCGATGCCGCCGAAAATCGACTTGGTCGAGAGGCGCCCTAGAAACGCGAGGTGCTCCTCCACGTAACTGGCGAGATCCGACTTGACCCGCATGGCGAGCGACTCGCTTCTTCCTGAATTGGCTGCTTGGCGGAAATTCGAACGACTCGATTCGACCGGACTGTGGCCCGGCGCTGACGAGTTTACGTCAGTCGCGCACGGATCGCATCGCGCAGCTGCCCATGCAGCTGCAGATCGAAGCGTGGCGCCTGTGTCCAGTCGTACGCCCATGGATTGTTGGTGCGCATTGCTTCAGGTTCTTCGGCGTAGCGCGGGTGGACGTGGGCGTGCAACGCCGGCTCCAGATTGCCGAAGATGGCGTAGTTGATGCGCAAAGCCCCGGTTGCCGCGAGCACGGCGTCGCCGAGACGACCCAGGTCCGCCAGGAACCGGTCACGCTCCGCCGCGCCCAGTGCGTTCAGATGCGGCACGACCGGGTCCGGCAGCAGCAGGCTGTAGCCCGCCAGGACCTGGCGTTGGCCCATGACCGCCCAGCCGGAAGGCAGCCGCGCAATCACCGCCTGCTCGTTGCCCGCACGACACGCCTCGACCTGCCGATGAATCGCCGTCGTCATGCCGACTTCCTGAACACGAAATACACCGCGGCGAGAATGCACAGCGCCGCCCACAGGTAATCGAGCTTGAGCGGTTGGCGCATGTAAAGGACCACGAACGGCACGAACACGCTCAGCGTGATCACTTCCTGCAGGATCTTCAGCTGCGGCAGCGTCATGACCGTGTAGCCGACGCGGTTCGCGGGAACTTGCAGCAGGTACTCGAACAGCGCGATGCCCCAGCTGATCAGCGCCGCCACGATCCACGGCCGTTGGTTGAAATGCTTGAGGTGCGCATACCAGGCGAAGGTCATGAACACGTTGGACAGCGTGAGCAGGACGACAGTCCGCACGATCGGATTCATTTCGGCACCTCGATTCTCCCGAGGCGCTCGGGAACCTCGCCCCGCTCCAGTCGTAGCACGAAGTCGAAGGCGTCGACCTGAGTGCACAGCTCGAAATCGCGCTGCGGCGCCCAGTCGCACGCCGGGTCGAAGAACATGGCCGCGCTGTCAGCGCCGCGCAGGCGCTGCGGCACATCGTCGATCGGCGGCATCTCGCCGGCCAAGCGCTGCTCTAACAGCTGCGCGCACAAGTCATCTTCCTCACACCGTTGCTGGGCCTGTTTCCCCATGCGCACCAGCGTGACGACTGCCGGCGCCCGGGACTGGATGTAGCGCACGATGGCGCCGGCGTTGACCAGTGCGCCTGTGATGACCTCGTCGGCGCCGCGGGCCGCGGCCAGGCCTTGGGTTCCCGAATGGGTCGTGTGAATGAGCGTGCGCTCGCGCAGGTCGAACCGCTCCAGATCGGCCGGCGAGTTGCCGGAGTCGAAGCCTGGCAATGGGCGCGCGTAACGCTCGCCGATCAGCAGCCAGTCCGGGTGGAGGCGCTTGAGCTCGCGCGCGTAGTCGACGTCGGCGACCGGAACGATCGCGCGCGCGCCGCGAGCGAACGCGTGAGCCGCCAGCGAGAACGCGCGGAAGACGTCGATGACGACCGAGAGGCCGCGGGCGCTCTGCGCGCCCGCGACGAAGTCAGTCGTTTCGATCCGCATGGGAAGTCAGGCTACAGCCTGACCCACATTAGCCCGCAGCCACCCGCTTGGCACGCTGCAGTCTCACGACGCGCTTGGCGTCCACGGGCTGCTCGTTCATCACGACGACCTTGGCGCGCTTGAAGAAGTTGAAGTCCGTGGCGCTCGCCCAGGTGTAGGCGCCCATCATGCGGCCCACGACCAGGTCGCCGACTTCCAGCTCCGGCAGCGCGATGTTGTCGTCGATGACGTCGATGGAGTCGCAGGTCGGGCCGGCGAGCACGCTCTCGAACAGCTCCCCGCCGTCGCGCAGCGCGGCGACCGGGTACTTGGCGTGATCGAACAGCTGACCGCTGTACGAGCCGTACAGACCGTCGTCGAGGTAGTACCACCAGCGCCCGTCGCGCTTGGCCTTGCCCATCACCGTGCTGACGGCGATTGCGGCCGGCGCGGCAATGAACCGGCCCGGCTCGGCGATGACGCGCACGTGCTTCGGCAGTTTCGCCAGCGCCGTGCGGATCGGCGCGCAGAACTCGTCGATCGGCATCACGGCCTCGGTATAAGACACCGGGAAGCCGCCGCCGATGTCGAGCACGTCGAGAGAAGGCAGGCCGGCCAGCAACGCCTCGGCGATGAGGTTCGTGCAGTGCTGGACCGCCTCGACGTACTTGGAAGGATCGGCCGCCTGCGAACCGACGTGGAACGACAGGCCGCGCACGCGCACACCCAGCCGGCGCGCGGTTTCGATCAGGCCGAGCACTGCGCCCGGTTCGCAGCCGAACTTCTTCGACAGGTCGCAGACCGCCGTCGGGCTGCGGAAACAGACGCGCAGCAGCAGCTCGGCGCGCTTGCGGTAGCGCACGAACTTGCGGATCTCGTCCGGGTTGTCGACGACGAACGTCGTCACACCGAAGCGCAGCGCGTCGCGGATGTCGCTGTCGCGCTTGATCGGGTGCGTGTGGATGCAGCGCTCCGGGCCGATGCCCTGCGCCTTGACGAGCTCGACCTCGCCGGTCGTCGCCAGGTCGAAGAACGCGCCTTCGTCGCGCAGCGTCGCGACTACCGACGCATGCGGCAGCGGCTTGAGCGCGTAGTGCAGGTCGACGCCTGGCAAAGCAGCGCGCAAAGCGCGGTACTGGCGGCGGACCTGTTCGCAGTCGACGACCAGGAGCGGCGAGCCGAAACGGGCTGCCAGCCGGCGGATTTCAGCTTCCGTCAGCGTCGTCGAGTCGAAGGAATGGGCGGGAGAAACAGCTAGGGACTGTTTGGCTGCGCGTGGCAACACCGTTCGGGCACCTCATGAAGCAAAAAAGCTGCGGACTCACTTAACCAACCAACGAGAGCTTCGAATGTTCGAATCTCTCAAAAGTTCTGGTCGAGCGGCACCTGCAGCTCATCGCATCGGGGTGCTCTCTTACACAGTCGCGCGCAATGTAACAAAAACGCGCAGCGATGCAAGAAGCAGCGCACGCTTTGTCTGACTGCGTGCGCGACGTCGATCACATTTCGCGCGCACGTCTGCTCGTCTGGTCGAAGCGGCCGAGGCCCTTTCGACGACGCACGGCCAGAGGCGTGACTCTGCCGTGCTAGATTCCGCTGATGACAGCCGTTCCGTCATCGCCCGACGCGCGCCACGAGCTGGAAGCTCTGCTTCGCAGCCGCGTGCCGCTGCTCGTCATCGAAACGCGCGACGAGCCGCGCGTGCTGGAGCTGCTCTCCTCGCTGGCGCCGCGTCTCGCCGCCGCGCACACGCCGGTGTTCCAGTGGACCGTCACCGACGGCCTGCGGCGCCTGGACGTAAATCTGGGCGGCGCGCAGCAACACAATGCCGAGCCCGCCGCCGTGCTCAAGTCGGTGCGCGCCTCTGCCGTCGCCGGCATCTACATCCTGCTCGACTTCCATCCGTTCCTGGCCGACCCGGTGCACGTGCGGCTGCTGAAGGACATCTGTCAGAACTACGACCGCACGCAGCGCACCGTCGTGCTGATCAGCCACGAGGTAGCGTTGCCGCGCGAGCTGGAGCACCTGGCGGCGCGCTTCCGCCTGGCCTTCCCGAACCGCGTCGAGCGCCAGGCGATCATCGAGCGGGTCGCCAGCGACTGGACGCGCACCAACGGCGGCAAGGTGCGCACCGACCGCAAGTCGCTCGACCTGCTGATCGAGAATCTCGCCGGCCTGTCTGTCGGCGACACCGAGCGGCTGGCGCGCGGCGCGATCTTCGACGACGGCGCGCTGCTGCCGAGCGATCTGCCGGCGGTCATGAAAGCCAAGTACGAATTGCTCAATCGCGGCGGCGTGCTCAGCTTCGAATACGACACGGCGCAGTTCGCCGACCTCGGCGGCATGACGCGCCTCAAAGAGTGGCTGAAGCTGCGCAAGCCGGCGTTCGACGGCTCCGCGCCGCAGCTCGAAGCGCCAAAAGGCGTGCTGCTGCTCGGCGTGCAGGGCTGCGGCAAGAGCGTCGCGGCGCGCGCCGCGGCAGGAATCTACGGCGTGCCGCTGCTGCGACTGGATTTCGGCGCGATCCACAACAAGTACATCGGCGAGTCGGAGCGCAACCTGCGCGAGACGCTGGCGACGGCCGAGGTGATGCAGCCGTGCGTGCTGTGGATCGATGAGATCGAGAAGGGCCTGGCGACGGGCGACGGCGACAGCGGCACGTCGCGGCGACTGCTCGGCGGCTTCCTGACGTGGCTGGCGGAGCGCAAGTCGAAGGTGTTCGTCGTCGCGACAGCCAACGACATCGCGGCGCTGCCGCCGGAGCTGATTCGCAAGGGGCGGTTCGACGAGATCTTCTTCGTCGACCTGCCGAACACGGCCGTGCGTGGCGAGATCCTGCGCATCCATACCGGCAAGCGCTCGTTGCAGATCAGCGACGCTGAGGTGCTGCAGCTGGCAGCGCTCTGCGACGGATTCTCGGGTGCGGAGGTCGAACAGGCGGTCGTGTCAGCGGTCTACGCCGCTCACGCCGCGGGGCGCACGGTTGGCGCGCCGGACATCCTGCGGGAGATCAAGGCGACGCGGCCGCTCTCGGTGGTGATGGCGGAGAAGGTGGAAGAGCTGCGAGAGTGGGCGGCCGAGAGGACGGTGCCGGCGAACTAGGACTGGACAGGATGTACAGGATCAACAGGATATTTTTCTGAGTCGGACATCCTGTGCATCCTGTTCATCCTGTCCAACGTCTTTCTATCCGGGGCCGCCCTCTTCGCCGTAGTCGGCGACCCACGCGGCGATGTCCTGGTCGTAGGTCACGATGTTCTCGGCGGTCGCCGCGCGCTTCACGCGGTCGCGCACCGCATCCCACTTCTCGCCCGGCGGCACTTCCTCGACCAGGATGATCTTCGCGGCCGCCTTGTCGAGCGTGCGCAGGTTCGCGTACAGCTGCCGCGCGTACGCATCCGGGCGAATGCCGGCGTTGATCCATGTCATGTACGGGTTAGCCCTGCCCGGCGGGCGCTGCGCGAGCACGGCAACCTTCTCGTGGTTGTCGGTGAACTCGTTCATCACCTGCTCGAGGCGTCGGCTCGGCACGACATTCACCGGGGTCACCGGCGAGTAGTGGCGCGTCGTCGTGCCCGGCACGCGCGGCGCGTTCGGATTCGGACCGGACTGGATGGTCGGCACGACTGCCCGCAACTGCGACATCGTGATGCTGCCCGGACGCAGCACGCGCGGCCCGTCGCCCAGGCACGAGACGATCGTCGACTCCAGCCCGACTTTGCAGTCGCCGCCGTCCAGCACGAACTTGATCTCGTCGCCGAACTCCTCGCGCACGTGCTCGGCGCGGGTCGGGCTGAGATGTCCGTAGCGATTGGCGCTCGGCGCGGCGATACCGCCGCCGAAGGCGTTGAGCAGCTGCTGGGCGACCGGGTGATTCGGCACGCGGATCGCGACCGTGTCCTGGCCGCCGGTGATCACGTCGTTGACCGCCGGAGCGCGCTTCGCCACCAGCGTGAGCGGGCCGGGCCAGAAGGCGTCGGCGAGCTTCTTCGCTTCCGGCGGCATCTCGCGAACCCAGCGCTGCAGGTAGCGCGGATGATCGATGTGCACGATCACCGGGTGCGTCGAGGGGCGGTTCTTGGCGCGGAAGATCTTGCGGACGGCGTCCGGGTTATTGGCGTTCGCACCGAGGCCGTAGACGGTTTCCGTCGGAAACGCGACCAGCTCGCCGGCGCGCAGCGCTTCGACAGCTTCCTGGATCTCCTGCTGGAGGACTCGTCCGATAACCATAGGGGAATGATAACAAGGCCGGGGTCGTGCGCCGGGCCGTCGCGTGCAAGCTACAACTTAGGTTACTGGAGCGCTGCCCGCGTCCATCCCTGGTCCGTCCGGCGCAGCTCATACGTCGGCCAGAAACGCTGGTCGAGCTTGAGCGTGATGACTTCGACCGAGCCGTTCCAGCTCACGGTCCGCAGCCGCATCGACGAGCGGTCCTCGCGGCCCGAGACGGCCTTGACGAAGGCGTCCAGATCGGCGATCGGCTGGCCGTCCACCTCGACGATGCGTCGGCCGGCCCACAGTTGATAGCGCGTCGCCGGCGAGCCGTATGAGAAGTAGGCGATGAACACGCCGTCCGGCGCGATGCCGCGCTGGGCCGACAACGCACGATGCGGTTTCTGCAGCACTGCGCCCGACCACACGATGATGCGATCGAGATCGCGGCCGCCGAGCACGACGGTGGGCACATCGACCACCTGCTCCTTGCCTGCGCGCAACACCGTCACGCGCACCGACGATTTCTGCACGGCGCGCTCGACTTCGCGGAAGCGGTTCACCACGACGCCGTCGACGTCGAGAATCAGATCGCCGGACTTGAGGAGTTGCGCCGCCGGCGAGCCGCCGACCAGGCGCTGCACGCCGAGCACCTGCCGGCGCTCCGGACTGTGCTGCTCCATACGCTGCACCCACGCGTCCGTCAGACCGAGCTTGCGAGCGCTTGCCAGCGGCACCGGTTGCAGCTCTGCCTCCAGCGAATGCAGGGCGCGTCCGTCGCGCACCAACGGCAGCATCTCGATCAGTACGTCCGCCGGAATGCCGCGGTTTTCCTGCACGGTCTCGCGGCCGGCTTCGTAGGCGAAGCTCGCCCAGCTCGCGACCACCTCGCCGTTCTTGTTGACCAGCGCGCCGTCGTAGTCGGCCGGACCGTTGATCAGGGCGATGGTCTCGAGATTGGCTTCGCGGAACTGCAGCGTTCGCGACAACGGATACGCGACCGGATCGATCGATGCGACGGTCGCCGAGCGCGATTGCACTTTGCCGTCCGGCCGCACGCCGACCGCCCAGACCTGCTCGCCGGGGCGCAGCTCGGCGGCACGCAGCGTCGCGGAATGCGCCGGCGTCGTGCCGATGAGCGCAGGGTCGTAGGAAACGATCGCGAGGTTGTGCAGCGGATGCACGTACTCGACCCGGCCCGGGATCTCGATGGTTCCCGAGAACGTCAGCCGCACGTCGCCGAGCGGCGACGGCACGGTGTTGCGATCGACGAGCACGAGCCCGCGCTCGGCGTCGAGGATCAGGCCGGTGCCGTAGTAGCTGCGCTCGGTGATGCCGGATACGGAGTACGGCATGTCGAAATTGACCAGCACCAGCGACGGCGCGAGCTTGTTGACGATCGGATCGGCGGTCTTCGCGTAGCTCGTGTTCGCCGGCTTGAGCGGCTGCTCGACGTCGCTCTCCGCCCAGCCCTTGCACGGCCACGTGCCGCCCACGTCGTCCCGGTTGCAGGCGCGGGCCGGGAACCAGCGGCGGTCCATGCGCATCACGCGGACCTGCGCATTGTTTGGATCGTCGAGCGTGTAGAAGCGCACCGGCGCGCGCTGGCCGTCGTGCAGCTCGCCGACGACCTGCTCGAAGTCGGCGAGGCCGGCGATTTCCTTGCCGCCGACTTCAGTGATGACCGCGGCGCGCGGCACGCCCGCGGCGCCGAGAATGTAGCCCGGATTCGCGACGTACGCGCCGCGGATCGGGACATTGATGTGGCGCGCCTGCTGCCACGACAGGTTGTGCACGACACCGTCGCCGAACTCGATGAATCGGTCCGGCGTGATCGAATACAGGTCCTGCACGGCGAGGTCGCGTTCCAGCACCTGACCGCCCCGCTCCACTTCCAGCTTGACCGTCTTGCCGACGCCGTCGTCGAGCACCTTCGAGAGCAGATCGAAGTCGGCGGTCAGCTCGCCGTTGATGCGCACCAGGATGTCGCCGGGCTCGAGCGTCTTCTCCGCCGGCGAGCCGCGCTGCACTTCCGACACGACCAGCATGCCGGTCTTGTTCGGGAACTTGCGACGCACGGTGCTCTCGGTCTCGGTACGCAGCCCGAGGCGGTGCACTTCATCGAAGGGTGTGTAGACGAACACGGTCTGCAGCGTGCCGCGCGCGACCGGCTTGCCGTCCTGGATCAGCTGCAACGCGCGAGCGACGCGATCGAGCGGCAGGTAGAAGCTCGACGCGGCGGCCGAGCTGCCGCCGGCGTTCAACGCCAGCACGCGGCCCTCGATGTCGATGACGGGCGATCCGGATGAGCCGCCGGACGTGCTCGACGCCGCCTGGTAGTAGAACGTGTTGAAGTCGTTGTACTTGCCGATGCCGTAGTTCGGCGCTTCGCGGTCGAGTCGCGCCAGCGTGCCCGCGAGGATCGACAGCTGCTCGCCGGCGTCGTTGCCGATGACGCGGATCTCGCGACCGATCTGCGCGCCCTGCGGATGGAGCTTGAGCTCGGTCGGCTTGATGAAGCGCAGCTTCGAAGGGTCGTAGCGATAGAAGCCGAAGTCGTGCACCGGGTCGCGATACACGGGGTACAGCGTCACTTCCTCGCGATTCAGGAACACCGCCTGCGCGGTGACCGGCCCCGGCGTCACGACGTGCCGGTTGGTGAGAATCAGGCCGCGCTTCGCATCGACGACGAAGCCGGTGGCCTGACTCGACATATTCCATTCGGTGTCGAACGCGCGCGCCAGGTCGACCTGGATGGTGACGACGCCGGTAGCGACTTTCTCCAGCGTGCGCGTCCAGCGCGAATCTTCCGCTTCGGGAACCGGCACGACGTTGGCAGCAGCCTCGCGCGTCTGCTCCGCCACGACTGGCGAAGGCTCGCTGGCGGCCCACGTCTCGTTCCAGAGCGCTTGACTGCCGAGCGACGCGGCAAGGAATACCAACAGTGCGGTTCTTTGCATGCAGGAGACCGTCAGCCATGAAAACATCAGAGGGGGCTCAGCCGAGCAATATGAAGCCCCAGATCACCGCCAGCACGCCGAAGGATAGCAGCACGGCGGTGGAGCCCACGTCCTTGGCCAGACCTGAAAGCTCATGACGTTCCAGACCGATGCGGTCGACAACAGTTTCAATTCCCGTGTTCAGCAGCTCGACGATCAACACCAGCAGTACCGAGGAGACCAGCAGCGCCTTCTCGATCGGTGTTTTCCCGAGCCACACGCCCAGCGGCAGCAGCACTACGGCGAGAGCGACCTCCTGGCGGAATGCGGCTTCCGAGCGGAACGCTCCCTTGAAGCCCTGCCACGAATTGACGAATGCCAGCACCAAGCCGGCGCATGCCGGCAAGCTTCGGCCGTTCCTGCATGGGGCGTGTCGTTTCAACCATCCGCTAGCCGCTTTCCGCCGTCCGCTTCTGGTAAGTCAGGTCGAGCTGTTTCGCGGCGCGGACATCGTCCAGCCGACGCACCGGCAGAGTATACGGGGCGCCCTTGACCTTCGCGGCATCCTGTTCGGCCTCGCGCTGAATCGCAATCATCGCCTCGATGAAGCCGTCGAGCTCTTCCTTCGCCTCGGTCTCCGTCGGCTCGATCAGCAGGCACTCGGGCACCAGCAGCGGAAAGTAAGTCGTCGGCGCATGGTAGCCGTGATCGAGCAGCCGCTTGGCGAAGTCCATCGCGTTGACGCCGAGCTGCTTCGCCTGGCGCTTGAGCGTGATGATGAACTCGTGGCTCGCACGCCGATCCGGATACGCAGCATCGAAACCCGCCTGCTTCAGCCGTGCAAGCATGTAGTTCGCATTCAGCGCAGCATATTCGGCGACGCGCTGCATGCCGGCTCGTCCGAGCATTCGCATGTAGACGTACGCGCGCAGCAGCACGCCGGCGTTACCCATGAATGCGGACAGGCGGCCGATCGTCTGCGGCACGTCGCGCGCATCGAGCCAGCGATAGCGCTCGCCTTCCTTGCCGACGATCGGGATCGGCAGGAACGGCAGCAGGCGCTCGCCGACGCCGACCGCACCGGAGCCCGGCCCGCCGCCGCCATGCGGCGTCGAGAACGTCTTGTGCAGATTCATGTGGATGACGTCGAAGCCCATGGTGCCCGGTCGCACCTTGCCGAGGATCGCATTGAGATTCGCGCCGTCGTAGTACAGCAGACCGCCAGCCTCGTGTACGAGCTTGGCGATCTCCTGGATGCGACGCTCGAACACGCCGAGCGTCGACGGATTGGTGAGCATGATGCCGGCGGTGCGCGGACCGAGCGCCTGTTTCAATGCCTCCACGTCCGTATCGCCGTTCGGCAGCGAGGGAATTTCGACCACGGTGCAACCGCACATCGTCGCGGTTGCCGGATTCGTGCCGTGCGCGGCATCCGGCACGATGATCTCGGTGCGCTCCATGATCGCCGCGCGCGCGGTGATACGCGCGGATCATCGCGACGCCGGCGAACTCGCCCTGCGCGCCCGCCATCGGCGTCAGCGAGACGCCCTTCATGCCGGTGACTTCCTTCAGCATCTCCTGCAGCTCGAACATGCAGGCGAGGAAGCCCTGGCTGACCGACTCCGGCGCGAGCGGATGCCGGCCGAGAAACTCCGGCAGCATCGCGAACTGATTGCACGCGCGCGGGTTGTATTTCATCGTGCACGAGCCGAGCGGATAGAAGTGCGTGTCGATCGAGAAGTTCAGCTGCGACAGGCGCGTGAAATGGCGCACCGCCTGCAGCTCGGAGACTTCCGGCAACTCGGCGCGACGCTTGCGGCGGAACTTCTCCGGCACTTCCGCGGCAGCCGCCTGCGGGTACTGACCGGCGGCGCTGCGACCGGTGCGCGAATGCGTGAAGATCAAAGGTTCTTGCATGTAGCTCCGGATCGGCTGAAGCGCTCCAGCACTTCCGCCAGGGCCGTGGCGTACGCAGCGATATCTTCATCCGTGCGCGTTTCGGTCGCACACACCAGCAGCGCATTGCCCAGCTCGGGATACTGTCGCGACAGGTCGTAGCCGCCGACGATGCCGCGCTTCGCCAGCGCCTCGAGCACGTCGCCGACTTTGCGATCCAGCTGCAGCACGGCTTCGTGGAAACGCGGACCGCCGAATGCCAGCTTCACGCCCTTGATGCGCGTGAGCGCCGCGACGAGCGCGCTCGTCTGCGTCTGCGACGCAGCAGCAACCTTCTCGAGGCCCGCTGAGCCAAGCAGCGACATGTGGATCGTCGCAGCGGTGACGAGCAGGCCCTGGTTCGTGCAGATGTTCGAAGTCGCCTTGCTGCGCCGGATGTGCTGTTCGCGCGCTTGCAGCGTCAGCGTGAAGCCGGGCTTGCCGTCCAGGTCGACCGTACGGCCGATGATTCTGCCCGGCATCTGTCGCACGTGCTCCATGCGCGCCGTCATGAAGCCGAAGTACGGACCGCCCGAGGACAGCGGCACGCCGAACGGCTGACCGTCGCCGACGACGATGTCCGCGCCCTTCTGGCCCCACTCACCCGGCGGCTTCAGCAGCGCCAGCGACAGAGGATTCACCACAGCGATGAGCAACGCGTTGTTGGCCGCAGCCCAATCGGCGATGGCGTCGACGTCTTCGAGCAAGCCGAAGAAGTTCGGCTGCTGAACGACGACTGCGGTGATGTCCTGGCCCTTGTAGGCGTCCAGCGAAGCGACGCCGAGAGTGCCGGTCGTTGCTTCGTACGGCAGCACGTCGAACTTGAGGTTCTGTCCTTCGGTGATCGCACGCGCCACATCGACGTACGTCGGATTGAGCGCCGCCGGCACGAGGATGCGCGCCGACTTCGACTTGCGATGCGCGCGCACCGCCATCAGGCACGCTTCCGCCAGCGCCGATGCGCCGTCGTAGAGCGATGCATTGGAGACCTGCATGCCCGTCAGGCTCGCCATCATCGACTGGTATTCGTACAGCAGCTGCAGCGTGCCCTGGCTCGCTTCCGCCTGGTATGGCGTGTACGCGCTGTAGAACTCGCCGCGCGTCACGATCGCCCAGACTGCGGCGGGAATGTGATGCTCGTACGCGCCGGCGCCGAGGAAGTTGAGCGGGCGGCCGTCGCGCGCCGCGCGCTGCTGCATGAGGCGGCCGACTTCCATCTCGGTAAGCGCTTCGGGAATCCCGGCCAGAGACTTGATGCGCAGCGCGGCCGGGATCTCTTCGAACAACGCATCGATGCTGGGTGCGCCGATCGCAGCCAGCATCTCGCGGACGTCGCCTTCGGTGTGCGGAATGAACGGCATGTCAGTGCCCCGCCTCCTCGACGACCTTCTCGTAGCTTTTGGCATCGAGGAGGCTTGCGAGATCGGCACTGTTGCTCGGCTTCACCTTGAACAGCCAGCCCTGGCCGTACGGATCGCTGTTCACCAGCTCCGGCGTGGCGCTCAGCGCCTCGCTGTTATTCGCGATGACCTCGCCCGACACCGGGCTGTACACGTCGGAGGCGGCCTTCACGGACTCGACGACTGCCGCGGCGCCGCCCTTGGTCAGCGCACGGCCGACTTCCGGCACTTCGACGAACACCAGATCGCCGAGCGCGCCCTGCGCATGATCGGAAATGCCGATGGTCACGGTGCCGTCGCTCTCGACGCGGGCCCATTCATGAGAGTCGAGGTACTTGAGGTTGCTTGGAATGGAGGACATGGCTGTCACCTGTGCTTTCTTAGATCAATGCTTTGCCGTTGCGCACGAACGGATACTTCACTACGCGCGCGGCGAGGAGCTTGCCGCGGATATCGACCTGTACCTGCTCGCCGGTCGCGGCCGGGACGCGCGCGAAGCCGATCGAGCGCTCCAGCGTCGGCGAGAACGTACCGCTGGTCATCTCACCTTCGCCGACGCCGGGCACGACGACTTTCTGATGACTGCGCAGCACGCCGCGATCTTCGAGCACGAGTCCGACCAGCTTGCGCGGCACGCCGCCGCGCCGCTGCGCTTCGAGCGCCGCGCGGCCGATGAAATCGCGATCTGCCGGATCGAACGCAACCGTCCACGCAATGCCCGATTCCAGCGGCGTGAGGTTTTCGTCCATGTCGTTGCCGTAGAGATTCATGCCGGCTTCGAGCCGCAACGTGTCGCGCGCGCCCAGTCCGCATTGCTGCACGCCCGCGTCGCGCAGCGCCGCCCAGAACGCAGCGATTTCGGTGGCGGGGAGAATGACTTCCCAGCCGTCCTCGCCGGTGTAACCGGTCGTGGCGACGAAGTGGCGATCGAGCTGGCGGGAGAAGAACGGCTTCATGCCGAGCACTGACTCGGCGCTCTTGCCGATGACCTGCGCAGCCTTGGCGCGCGCGTTCGGTCCCTGCACGGCGACCATCGCCAGATCGGTGCGCGGCTGGATGTCGACCTTGAACGGCGGCGCCCAACGTTTCAGCCACGCCGTGTCCTTGTCGCGCGTGCCGGCGTTCACCACGACGCGGAAGTGCTCTGCGTCGCCGAAATAAGTGATCAGGTCGTCGACGACGCCGCCGCGCTCGTTGAGCATGCAGCTGTAGAGCGCCTTGCCGGGATCTTTCAGCTTCGCGACGTCGTTCGCGAGCAGGTAGCGCAGGTAGTCGCGCGCACGCGCGCCGCTGACGTCGGCGATGAGCATGTGCGACACGTCGAACATGCCGGCATCGCGCCGCACGGCGTGATGCTCTTCGATCTGCGAGCCGTAGTGGACCGGCATGTCCCAGCCGCCGAAGTCCACCATGCGGGCGCCCGCCGCAACATGCGTTTCGTACAAAGGTGTCTTGAAGCCCATCGTTGCTCCAGCAAAACAAAAGGACGGCAGCGCCTGCGCTTTCGCGCGCTGCCCCTCTGTCCTGCGACCTGAGAGATCCGGCGCGCAGCGCCTCTCCCCTTCGGTGAGTCGGAGCCCATGTTTGATCAGATGGGGCGACTACTCTCCAGAGCCCCTCGAGATGCGCTGGCGATGCCTGACCACACGTCGACATGCCGTTCTTTGTGCCTGAGCGTTTCCGGGCGGTTGCGCCTTCGGCGGACGAAAGGAAGCCCTTTCGACTCTCTCCGGCCATGCCTTGCGATGGGTGCGGTATGGTAACAGAGAGCGCTATAGAATTCGGGCCCATGTCGACTCTCCCCCGCCGCCGCTCCATTCCCGTGCAGATCGGTTCCGTCGTCGTCGGCGGCGGCGCACCTGTCGCCGTGCAGTCGATGACGAATACCGACACGGCCGACGTCGAGTCGACCGTCCGCCAGGTCCAGGATCTGGCGCGCGCGGGCTCGGAACTGGTGCGCATCACCGTCAACACCGATGAAGCCGCGGCCGCAGTGCCGCACATCGCGGAGCGGCTGGCGCGCGCCGGCGTGTTCGTGCCGCTGGTCGGAGATTTTCATTTCAACGGCCACCGCCTGCTGAAGGCGCATCCGGCGTGCGCGCAGGCGCTGGCGAAATATCGCATCAACCCCGGCAACGTCGGCCGCGGCAGCAAGCGCGATCCGCAGTTCGCCGAGATGATCGAGGTCGCGTGTCGCAACGCCAAGCCCGTGCGCATCGGCGTGAACTGGGGCAGCCTCGACCAGGATCTGCTGACGCGCATGATGGACGAGAACTCGCAGCGCGCGCAGCCGCTCGATGCGAACGAAGTCATGCGCGAGGCGCTGGTCGTCTCGGCGCTCGACTCGGCGCAGCGCGCGGTGGAGATCGGGCTCGGCCGCGATCGCATCGTCATCTCGTGCAAGGTCAGCGGCGTGCAGGATCTGATCGCGGTGTACCGCAACCTCGCCGGGCGTTGCGACTACGCGCTGCATCTCGGCCTCACCGAGGCCGGCATGGGCTCGAAGGGCATCGTCGCTTCGACCGCCGCCATGGCCGTGCTGCTGCAGGAGGGCATCGGCGACACGATCCGCGTCTCGCTGACGCCCGAGCCGAACGGCGACCGCACGCAGGAAGTGATCGTCGCGCAGGAGATTCTGCAGACGCTCGGGCTGCGCTCGTTCGTGCCGATGGTGATCGCGTGCCCCGGCTGCGGGCGCACGACGTCCACGTACTTCCAGGAGCTGGCACAGAAGATCCAGACGCACATCCGCCACCAGATGCCGCAGTGGCGCAAGCAGTACGTCGGCGTGGAAGAGATGACGGTCGCCGTGATGGGCTGCGTCGTGAACGGCCCCGGCGAGAGCAAGCACGCCAACATCGGCATCAGCCTGCCCGGCACCGGCGAACGGCCGGTCGCCCCGGTCTACATCGACGGCGAGAAGGGACCGACCCTGAAAGGCGAGCACATCGCCGAAGAGTTCCAGTCGCTGGTCGAGGATTATGTCGCCAAGACCTACGCGCGGAAGGAGTCGGCATGAGCGAGCTTACGAGCAAGAAATGTGTGCCCTGCGAAGGCGGCGTGCAGCCGCTGTCGCGCGCCGAGGCGCAGGCCCTGATGAAGCAGCTGAAACCGGAATGGAAGCTGGCGGAAGACGCGAAGAGCATCGCGAGCGAATGGAAGTTTCGCAATTTCTTCCACACGATGAGCTTCGTCAACGCGGTCGCGCACATCGCGAACGCCGAGGACCATCATCCGGACGTCGAGCTCGGCTACGGCTATTGCCGCATCCGCTACAACACGCACGCGATCAACGGGCTGTCGGAGAACGACTTCATCTGCGCGGCGAAGATCGACGCGCTGCCGCGGACCTGAGTCAGGTCTAATGTCTGACCCGCAGCGCCGCTCGTGGGTCAGGCTTCAGCCTGTCTCTTACAGCCGATAGATCACGGCGAGCGACACTCCATCGACGTCGGCTTCGCTCGCAACGTCGTCGCCCCCGACATCGAAGGAGCGCTGAAACTCCAGTCGCGCCGACCAATGGTCCTGCCAATCGAACTGCGCGCCGGCGCCCAGGGTCGTCGGTTCGGAGTCGAAGCTGATCGAATTGCGGCTGCCGTTGAACCGGGTCGTCAGATCGGTGTCTGCAAACATGATTCCCGCTCTGACAAACAGCTCCCAGCTGTCGGAGATCGGCAGGATGCCGAATGCAGCCAGCGCCGGGCCAGTCGTTTCCAGCTCCCGATGAAATGTGAGCGTGCCCCCGCCCAGGAACGGCGGCGTGTTGAGGGTGTGCGTGGCGTTCAGCGTTCCCAGGTTCACATAACTCGCCTCGAGGGCGAGATAGCGGTTGAAGCGATAGCCGCCGCCGACGCCCCACGACGTACCCTCCTCGTCGTCGCCAGGCAACCACAGTACCGGGCGTGCGCTCACGAACACGGCGCCCGCAGGCACGGGCGTGATGAAGACAGGGTTACCGGGGTTGGGCCTGAAGACAAAGGTCGGATCCGGCACGATCCCGGCGCCGGGTGGCAGGAAACCGGCCACCGGAACAGGCACCGCGGGCAGATTGAAGTCGTACTTCGCCTGCCCGCCGGACGCGCCGAAATAGAACCCTCGATCGGCGGCCTGCGCCGCACCCACCGTCATGATCAGCGCACACGCGCCGAGCAACTGCTTCGCTGCCATCGTCTTCTCCCCAACGACCCGCCGTGGTCAGGCGCTCGCGCCCACCGGATGCCTGAATTCTTGTTTGGCAAATTCTATCCGCTGCGCGGCCGGCGCGTTGAAATCGGCGCGCTCTTCGCAAATCTTCAGACGACGCAACAGCCCCTGGCGGTTGGCGATCTGGATCGCGAGGCCCGGACGGGCGTTCAGCTCCAGCACCAGCGGTCCGAGGTCGCGGTCGAGCACGACGTCGACGCCGATGTAGCCGAGCCCGGTCAACTCGTAGCTGCGCGCCGCGATGTCGAGGATCGTGTCCCAGTCGGGCACCTGCAGACCTGCGATCGCATGCGTGGTGTCGGGATGGTGAGTCACGACTTCGGTGCCGATCACGCCGTCCAGCGTGACGCCGCTCGCAAGGTCGATGCCCGCGCCCACCGCTCCCTGGTGCAGATTCGCTTTGCCGCGCGAAGCGCGCGTCGGCAGACGCACCATCGCCATCACCGGCACGCCGCGGAACACGATCACGCGAATGTCCGGCACGCCCTGGTAGCTGATGCGTTCGAACAGCGGCGAGAAGCGCACCATGTACTCGACGATCACGACGTCCTGCACGCCGCCGAGGCTGAACTGGCCGTTGATCGCATTCGACAGGTGATGCAGGAGGAAGTCCTCATCGAGGATGTCCCCGCCGATCGTGCGATAGCGATTGCCGCTGCGCCCTGCGATGACGACGATGCCGTCCCCCGCACTGCCGTGCGCCGGTTTGAGTGCGAACTCGTTGTGACTGCGCACGATGTCGGGCAGCGTGCGAATGTCGTGCTGCGTCTCGATGACGCCATAGAGCGCCGGCACGGCGATGCCCGCTTGCAGCGCCAGGCGCTTGGTCTTGAGCTTGTCGTCCACCAGCGGATACAGGCGGCGCGGATTGAAGCGCGAGATGTAGTCGCCATTGCGCTTGTTCAGGCCGAGCACGCCTTCGCCGAGCAGAGCGCCGTAGCTGCCGAACATCAGGTCGCGCTCCCCGTCGGGGTCTCTGAACTGTTCGCAGCGGGCCGCAGCGCTTTGAAGCGACGCAGCTCGAGCAGGCGGTAACCGGTGTAGCGACCAGCGAGCAGCGACGCTGCGAGCACCAGCAGCAGCAACTCGGGGAAGACAAAGACAAGGTGCTCCACCGCGCCGATGCCCATTACGACGTAGGCAACGGCGGCGACGACGAGGCTGCCCACACCCTCCTGCATCGCCTCGGACGCGCCGCGCTCTTCCCAGACGATCGACATGCGCTCGATCGTCATCGAGATGATGACCATCGGGAACAGCGCGATCGACAACCCGGGCTGGATACCGAGCCTGTGGCTGAGCACGCTGATGCCGGCCATCAGCAGCACCACGACGGTGAGAACGACGGTCAGGCGTGGCACGAGCAACAGCCGCAGCCTCTCCAGGTAGAAGCGGATCACCAGACCCAGCGCGACGATCACGACGAACAGCACGATGCCCCACACCAGCAACGTTTCGCGGAACGCGAGCGCGACCAGCACCGGCATGAACGTGCCGAAGGTCTTGACGCCGACGAAGTTGCGCAGGAACAGGATGACCAGCGCGCCGATCGGGATCATCAGCAGTACGCTGTAGACCGCCTGTGTGGCAATCGGCAGCGAGAACAGCGAGAAGTCCATCGAGCGCGAGCCGAGCTTCTCGGCGCGCCGCTCGGCGACCAGCATCGAGTCGAGCAGGTTCTGCTGCACGGCCAGCGTCACGTCGGGCGGCGAGCCGCCCTCGATGTCGGCGATGCGCTCATCGCCGCGCCACCAGATGTAGAAATCGGTCGGCAGCCCCTGCTCCAGTGTCTGCGGGTTGAAGTAAAGCCACTGCACGCCGTCGTGCACTTCCAGCAGTTGCTCGGACTGCACCGGGCCCGGTTCATTGCGCAACAGGATGCCATGTGCGATGCGCGCCGGGATCTGGGCGCCCGCCAGTAACACCGTCGCGAGGTGCGCGCGGTCTGCACGTTGTGCTGCCGCGCTTGAGAAAGACGCTGACGTAGGGGTCGTTCTGCGCGAGGCTGAGATGACGCAGCAGCTCGGTCGTGAAACTCGCGACGTCGGCGGACTGCCGGCGCACTTCCGCGATGAGCCCTTCCATCGCGATGCGCGATGGCTCATCGAGCTCCGGCGGCGCCGGAAACGGCGGGGTCGTGTCCTCGGCGATGCGCGCCGCATCCCGATAAACCAGCGCCCGGTAATAGAGCGTCTGCGGACCGCTCGCCTGACGCAGCGTCCACTGCGCCTCGCGGCCGGCCGGTGCGTTGCGTGTTGCCAGGCCGAAGCCGCGCGAGACGAAGTTTTCATCCAGCAACGCGAAGCCGGGAGTCAGGCTCGGGATGCGCAGCGTCGCTTTGACTGCCGCCGGACCGGGCTCGAAGCGCACCGCTGCCTCGATGTTCCAGATCTGCGTCTGCTCCTGCGGACGCAGCGGGAAGCCCAGCACGTGCACCTTGTAGGCGAACAGTCCCAGGCCGAGCAGCGCCAACGCTGCCGACAGCAGGTATAGGTGGCGGTTGTTCAAGCGCGCACGCGGCTTTCGGCAAAGGGCGCCAAGCCTACACCAGCAGCCGCGAGTCTTGTGCGTCGACCTCGGCGAGCAGGTCGACCGGTGCGGCAGCAAACCGGACCGCGGCCGCAAGACTCGTCCGGCCCGCGCCGGCATCGAGCTCCCAGCGGGCATGCTCGACCAGGAACGCCAACTCCAGCGCCCGGCCGATGGTCATCGCGACGCGTCGGGCATGCGACTGAACCTCGACTGCGTCGCCGTGCTCACGAACCCAGCGTGCGACGTGCTCGATGGCTTGCTCGGCCTTCGCTCCTGCCGCCGCCAGCCGCTCGTCCGTTGCACCTTGCACGCATTGGGTGATCCGCGCGTGAACCGCCGGCAACGCCGCCGTCAGCTCGCCGCGCAGGAGAGCATCGAGCGCGAGGACGTTCGTCGTGCCTTCCCAGATCGGCAACACCTGCGTGTCGCGCAGCAGAGCCGGCAAGCCCGTGTCCTCGACGTAACCTGCGCCGCCGAACGCTTCGATGCACTCGCTGACCACGGCAACGGCCTGCTTGGCTGTCAGGAGTTTCGCGATCGGCGTCAGCAGGCGCATGAACGCGCGTTGCTCGTCGCTCAACTCGCCGGCCTCCTGTCTGCCCATCAGCTCGACGAGCTCGAAGGCGAGCAGGAACGCGCCGCGTGTTTCTGCTTCGAGCCCGGCTAGCGTGTCGACGTGCAGCGGCAGCTGGTCGAGCATCGAGCCGAAAGCGCGGCGCTGCTCGGCATAGGACCGGGCCAGTGCGAGCGCGCGGCGCATGAATGCGACCGAGGTGACGCTGTTCCATGCGCGCGTCACCACCAGCATCGGTTCGATGTGGCGAGTGCCGTGACGCGTATCGCCCACCAGCTCCGCCCGCGCGCCGTCCAGCATCAACTCCGCGGTCGGAACCTTGCGCGTGCCCAACTTGTCCTTCAGCCGTTCGACGCGCATGCCGTTCAGGCGTCCAGCGTCGTCGTGCGTCTCGACATAGAACATCGCAAGGCCGCTGCCGCCGGGACCGTTGCCGGCCGGACGCGCCAGCGTGAGCGCCATCTGCGAAGTGATGGCAGACGTGAACCACTTCTTGCCGTACAGGCGCCACTGACCTTGCTCGTCGCGCTCGGCACGCGTGAGCGACGCGCCGACGTCGGAGCCGCCTGTCGATTCGGTCATCCATTGACCACTGGTCCACGCTTTTGCGGGATCGCGGCTGGTCAGGCGCGGCACGGCGCGCTCGATCAGCTGCGTATTGTTCGATACGCAGAGCGTGCGAGCTGCGCCGTCGGTCATCGCCAACGGACAGGTGTACACGTCCGACGATGGGTGGAACAGATAGACGGCCGCGAACTGATGGATGCGCGAATAGCGTCCATGCGTGCGCTCGTACGGAATCGCGATCAATCCGGCCTGTGCCGCGATCTGCGCGGCGCGGCGCCACAGCGGCGTGACCTCGATGCGATCGATGCGGTTGCCCCAGGCGTCCCACTGCACCAGGGTCGGCTCGTTCTCGCGATCGGCGAGCTGCAGCGAATACAGCTCGCCGCCCGCGATTGCACCCAGCTGGTCCAGCTCCGGCGCGATCGTGCTCAGCGTTGCAGCAGGAACCTTTCGCTGCAGATAGCTGCGCAGGAACCGGTCGTCGCGGTACTGGTTGCCGAGCTGCGGCGCCGCCTGGACGAAGATGTCGCTCACGACGTCGCGACCCTGGGAAGTTCGCCGGCGGTGCCCATTGCACGGCCCATGAAGAACCGCTTGGCCAGCGCGCTGCCATCCACCGCTCCGAGACCGGCGCGGCGGATCCAGCTCAACGTGCCGTCCGGATTGCTGAACAGGCGGTTCAAGCCGTCGACGAGCCCGAGCGCGATCAGATTCTCGCTCTTGCGCCACCGCTCGTAGCGTCGCAGCACGCGCAGCTCGGCGAGCGCCTCGACGGTGCCGCCGTTCTCGATTTCCTGCGCCAGCACCTGCACGAGCGCGGCGCAGTCGAGAAATCCCAGGTTGACGCCCTGCCCTGCCAGCGGATGGATGGAATGCGCCGCGTCGCCGACGAGCGCGAAGCGCTCCTTGCAGTACTGGCGCGCATGCGTGAGGCGCAGCGGGAAGTGCGCACGCTCCGCCGCGACCTCGACTCTGCCGAGCGCACCGTCCAGCGCCTGTTCGATCTCCCGCGATGCATCTTCAGGCGAACAGGTCGCGAGGTGTTCCGCGTGTGCGGGGCGCGTCGTCCACACGATCGAGCTGCGACCGTCTGCCAGCGGCAGGAACGCGATAGGACCGTCGGCGAGAAAGCGCTGCCACGCCGTCCGCGCATGTGAATGCTCGGTGCGGACATGGGTCACGAATGCGCGCTGATCGTAGTTCCACCCTGCCGTCTCGATCCCGGCAAGCTTGCGACTGAGCGAGGCTGCGCCGTCGGAGCCGACCACCAGCGCCGCGCTCAACGTGCGCCCGTCACCGAGCGAAATCACCGCGCGATCGTGCTCGAGCGTCATGCCCGCGAGCTCGGCGCGCAGCAACGTGATCCGCTGACGAAATGGCGGCGAATCGTACAGCGCCCACTGCAACCGGCGGTTCTCGACGATATGACCGAGGTTCGGCTCGCTGGTCGCGCTCGCACTGAAATGGATCGCGCCGGCGCCGCGCGGCTTGCCGGCCGCGTCCCACACGACCATGTCGTCGTAGGGCGAGAGCGATTGCTGCGGGACCAGCGACCATGCGCCGGCAGCCGCGAGGATGCGTTGCGAAGCGCGCGACACGGCGGAGACTCGCAGGTCGATGTCGCCCTGAGGCGGTGAGGCGGGCGGATGCGCTTCCAGGACTGCGATGCGCAACTCCGCGAGGTGCGGATCGGCAGCAGCGAGCGCTGCCGCGCACGCACCGACCATGCCGCCGCCGACAATGACGATGTGGAAGTCGTAGCGCATCAGAGCAGACTCGCGCCACGGGCCAGTTTCGGGATCCGACCGGCTGCACCGAGGGAAAGCTGCGACAGCGCGCCCTTGGCCGCCGGCATGAGATCGAACGCAAGCATGCCGACGTTGCGCAGCGCCTTGATCGGCCCGAACGGCTGCGTGAACAGCCGCACCAGACCGTCGGTGAACCGGACGATGTTGCTGCGATCGGCGACCCGCCACTCGCGATAGCGCTCGAGCCAGAGTCCGTCGCCGGGATCGAACCCGTCGCGCTGTTGCGCGCGCCCGTCGGCGAGTACTTCCGCCAGGCTGGCAGCATCGCGCAGGCCGAGATTGAAACCCTGACCGGCGATCGGATGCAGCGTCTGCGCGGCATTGCCGACGATCGCAAGTCGCTCCGCCACGTGCTCGTCGGCCCGCGTCAGTGCCAGCGGATACAACTGCCGCGCCCCGACGCGCATGAAGCGTCCGAGCCGAAACCCGAAAGCGTCCTGCAGGCGCGCGATGAAGTCGGCGTCGTTCGCCTGAGCGACCGCCTGGGCGACTTCGGCAGTGAACGTCCAGATCAAGCCCAACCGCCCTTCCGACATCGGCAGCAGCGCCAGCGGCCCGGACGGAGTAAAGCGCTCGTACGCCACGTGATCGTGGAAGCGTTGAGCAAGGACGTTGGTGACGAGCGCGGTCTGATCGTAGTTCCACGTCTGTGCGCCAATGCCCGCGGCTTCGCGCAGCACGGATTGGGCGCCGTCGGCGGCAATTGCCAGCTTGGCTTCGACCGACACGCTGCCCTGCGGACCGAGGTCGCACTCGATCCGCTGGCGCCCGTCGACCGACTGCATGCCACGCACGCGGGCCGGCGCCAGCACTCGCACCGTGCTCTCCTCCAGCCGACGCCACAGCGCCGCGCCCATCGCACGGTTGACGCAGACGAAACCCAGCGCGCTCAGTCCTTGCTCGGCGGCGTCGAGCCGCGCGAAGCCGAAGCGGCCGCGATCGGAAACATGAATGCGGCGGATGGCGGTCGCTTCGCGCTCGAGCAGCGGCCACACGCGCAGCGCCTCGAAGATGCGCCGGCTGCCGTTGGAAATCGCCGTGGTCCGATCGTCGAAGCTCGGCTGCCCGAAGGTGCCGAACGGATGGGCTTCGATCAGGACGACGTCGAGAGATAGCTCGGCCAGCGCCAGGGCGAGCGTCGCGCCGACGAGACCGCCGCCGCAGATCGCGACGTCAGGACTATGCGCGCCCGGATCCATTCATCCACTTCTCTACTGCGGCCGGATCTTTCGGCGCGCCGGCCGTGAGCACCTCGTTACCCGAGCCGGTCACCGCAACATCGTCCTCGATGCGCACACCGATGTTCCACCAGCGCTTCGCGACGCCCTTCGAGCCGGCGGGAATGTAGATGCCGGGCTCGACGGTCAGCGTCATCCCGGGCTCGAGCACGCGCCACTGCTCGCCGATCTTGTAGTCGCCGACGTCGTGCACGTCCATGCCGAGCCAGTGGCCGGTGCGATGCATGAAGAAGCGCCGGTACGCGCCCTCCTTGATCAGCGCCGGTACCTTGCCCTTGAGGATGCCGAGCTTCACCAGCCCATGCGTGATCGCGCGGACCGCGGCGTCGTGCGGCTCGTTCCAGTGATTGCCGGGCTGCGTCTTGGCGATAGCCGCGTACTGCGCGTCCAGCACGACCTCGTAGATGGCGCGCTGCTCGGGCGTGAAGCGACC
This sequence comes from uncultured Gammaproteobacteria bacterium, assembly GCA_963838635.1. GTDB lineage: Bacteria > Pseudomonadota > Gammaproteobacteria > Steroidobacterales > Steroidobacteraceae > Steroidobacter. Next base: position 228,037 of record CAWISC010000077.1, read on the forward strand.
GTTCACCGGGAACGTGCGCGTGATGTCCGAAGCGTAAAGCTCGTACTCGCACCCGGCATCGATCAGCAGCAAGTCGCCGTCGGCGAGCGTCTCCGAGTTCTCGTGGTAGTGCAGGATGCACGCATTCGCGCCACCGCCCACGATCGGGTGATACGAGATGTCGGCGTTGTTGCGGCGGAACTCGTGCAGCAGCTCGGCCATCACCTCGTATTCGGTGCGGCCGGGCCGCGCGAAGCGCATCGCACGCTTATGCGCGGCGGCTGCGATGCGGGCCGACTGACGCATCGCATCCACTTCCGGGCGCGACTTGAACAGGCGCATGTCGTGCAGCAGGTGATCCAGCGCCACGAACTCCTGCGGCGGCTGCACGCCGCTGCGCGACTGCCCCTGCGCCTTCAGCCCGTTGACCCAGCCGATCACGCGCTGATCGAACTCCTGGTGCATGCCCATCGTGTAGTAAACGCGCGAGCAGTTCTCCATCAGGCCCGGCAGGATGTCGTCGATGTCGGAGATCGGGAACGCGTCGTCCGCGCCGTAGTCGCGCGTCGCTCCCTCGGGTCCGGCGCGCCGCCCGTCCCAGGTCTCGCGCGTCGGATCGCGATCGCGCACGAACAGGACGTACTCCGCCTGCGCGCGGCCCGGGATCAATACCGCGACCGCCTCGGGCTCGGCGAAACCGGTGAGGTAGAAGAAATCGCTGTCGGGCCGGTAGTGATAGTGAACGTCGCCGTTGCGCGCCTTCTCGGGCACGGCCGGCAGGATCACGATGCCGCCTTTGCCCATCATCTTCATCAACTGCCGGCGGCGGCGGCGGAACTCGTCTTTGCGCATGCCCGGTTCTTTGGGTTCAGTTCAGGCGGGAAGGATCGGGGCGGGCGGTGTCGCCGGCAGCGCGCAGCTCGATCAGCTCATCATGGATCAGCTGCACGCCGGCGCGCACGTACTCGACGATCTCCGCGTAGGCCTGCTCCTCTTCCTCGGCTTCCGCACCGGTCTCGACCGATGCCTGGCTGATGTGCGTGAGGTCGCGCAGCACCTCTTCGACCTCGCCGCTGAGCTGCTCGCGCGGGACGGCGCCGCCGGTGCCGAAGCCGTACAGGAAGCCCTGGCACCACTGTGACAGCGCCAAAGCGCGCTCCATGAGCGCGGCGTCGTCATCGGGCAACAGCAGTTGGAATTCCATCCCGTCGCCGCGCAAGGCTCGCGTGGTGTCGGCGAACAACAGACGCAGAGTTGCGCGGTCATCGGCGAGGTTCTGGTCGGCCGGGTCTTCGTCGGCATCCGGCGCCAGCTCATCGAGCCAGCTCTCGACGGGGTACTGCTGCGTGGTGCAGAGCGCGCCGCACAGGCAACCGTGACTTTCCGCCGCCGCCACCGACGACTGCAGCGTTTGCAGCACGCGCGCAACTTCAGGAAAAGTGACCTGAAACATTCGTCGTTATGTTAGCACCGCGTGCCTTGCGTTGTTTGACCGCATGGGGGTGCCGCCGCATAATCCTGACCAACATGAGCGAAGCCAAACCGAAGGTCGGCGTCGAACAGGAACTGAAGCAGCTGGAGCATCGGCTCGACGAGCTGCTCGGCACGATCACGCAGCTCCATGAAGAGAATCGCGCCCTGCGCCAGCGGCAGGATTCGATGATGGCCGAGCGGGCCAACCTGCTGCAGAAGAACGAGCAGGTGCGGGCGCGCGTCGAAGCGATGATCGGTCGCCTGAAGGCGATGGAGCACAGCGCATGACGGATCGCTCGGCGCGGGTCAGCGTGCGCATCCTCGAGAAGGAATACCAGGTCGCCTGCCTCCCCGAAGAACGCTCCGAGCTGCTCGATTCCGCCGAATACCTGAACCTGAAGATGCGCGAGATCCGCGACGCCGGGAATATCGTCGGCCTGGATCGGATCGCGGTGATGGTTGCGCTGAACCTGGCGCACGAGCTGCTCAAGGTGAATGGCCGCGGCGCTGCCGCGGACACCGACGTCAGCCAGAAGATCCGCCAGCTGCGCGAGCGCGTCGAAGGCGCGCTCACCCGAGGCAAGCAGCTCGAGCTGTGACCTCGCGCGCTGGAAGTGAGCGGATCGAACTTTTTCTCGCGGTCGTTCGTTGCAGAAGCGAACGTCCGGCGAAGACAGATTGCGATATGGCGCCGCCTGCGGTGTTCGACGTGTGTCGGGTTACCTCTCGACCCTAACGTTAATACCCCAGGGATTCGGTCTCGCGGGAGCGGTGTGCAAGTCCGTCTCGAACGGAAAGCCTTAGCTGCCGCGGCTGCGTCCCACCTATTGCTCCGTGTCGAGAGCAATGGCTCATGACGGCACATGCGGGTGGCGCCGCCCCTTCTTCTGATCGATCGCGACTACGCGCCGAGCTGCGGGCTCGGCGCCGCGCCCTGCCGCTGCACGAGCGCGCGAGTGCGTCGCGACAATTCGCACGCATCCTGCAGCGCTCGCAACAGTTGCGCCCCGGCCGACGCATTGCCGTCTACGTCGCACACGATTGCGAAGCCGATCCGTCCGCCATCGTGCGTCTGGCGCGGCGCAACCGCTGCGAGCTGTACCTCCCAGCGATCGCCGACTACCGGCGTCGCCGCATGGAGTTCCGGCGCTACTCGCTCGACACTCGCCTGCGACCCAATCGTTACGGCATCGATGAGCCGGAGCGTGGCGCCTCGCCGCGCATCGCCGTCCGGCGTCTCGACCTGGTTCTGGTGCCGCTGGTCGCCGTCGATCCGCGCGGCACGCGAATGGGAACCGGCGCGGGCTTCTACGACCGTTGCCTGCAGCACCTGCGTGCCGGACGCAACTGGCGCCGACCGAAGCTGATCGGGCTCGGCTACGAGTTCCAGCGCGTCGCCGCGCTCGCGGCCCGCACCTGGGACGTGCCGCTGGACGCGCTGCTCACCGAAAAAGGTCTCTACCCATCGAAGGGCTCGCCATGAACTACTGGCTGATGAAATCGGAACCGGACACGTTCGGCATCGACCACCTCGCCAAGGCGCCCAAGCGCACCAGCGGCTGGGACGGCGTGCGCAACTTCCAGGCCCGCAATTTCCTGCGCGAGATGCGCGTCGGCGACCTCGTCTTCTTCTATCACTCGAGTTGCGACATACCGGGCGTCGCCGGCATCGCCCAGGTGGTGCGCGAGGCCTATCCGGACCGCACGGCGTTCGATCCGAAGAACGATCACTACGATGCGGACAGCGCGCCGGACAAACCGCGCTGGTACATGGTCGACGTCCAGCTGGTGAAGAAGTTCGACCGGGTGATCGCGCTGGAAGAGTTGCGCAAACATGCGAGCGGCAAGCTGAAGGACATGGTCGTCTTGAAGCGCGGCAACCGACTGTCGATCACGCCGGTGACGAAGTCGGAATGGCAGTTCATCGAGTCGTTGGCAGGCAAGTGAGCGCGCGTTTCGCGTGCTGCGACGTCGTTACGACGACTCGAAGTTGCGTGATGCGCTTCGCTCTCTGCACAACTAAATTGCACGCACCCCTTGCTTGCTATTTTTAATTTATGTATATACTGCGCCCGGACTAACTCGACATGGAGATCTACGACTATGGCAACCAAGAAGAAATCGTCGAAGAAGAAGGGCGGCAAGAAAAAGGCCGCTAAGAAGAAGTAGAACCTCTTCTAGACGATTGTGATGAAGACTGTGCCCGCGAAAGCGGGCACAGTCGTTTCCGGAGCCTGTAAAACAAGCATCATCTGCACGCACGCAGCCCGAGGGGAACGACATGAGCGCGGAGTCGAAGAAGCGGTCGGCAGCAGAAGCAGCACTCGCTTTCATCCCCGACAACGAAGTCATCGGTGTCGGGACCGGCTCCACCGTGAACTTCTTCATCGATGCGCTGGCTGCGCGCAGACTGCCGATCAGGGGTGCCGTTTCGAGTTCCGAGAGCTCCACCGCTCGTCTGAAACAGCACGGCATCGAAGTCCTGGATCTGAACGCGGTGGGCGACTTCGAGGTGTACGTCGACGGCGCCGACGAGTCCGACCCGCAGCTGCATCTGATCAAGGGCGGCGGCGCCGCGCTCACGCGCGAGAAGATCGTCGCGGCGGTGGCGCGCCGCTTCGTGTGCATCGTCGACGATTCCAAGCTCGTGCCGGTCCTCGGCCGCTTTCCATTGCCGGTCGAAGTCATCCCGATGGCGCGCTCCTACGTCGCCCGCGAGCTGGTGCGCCTGCGCGGTCACCCGGTCTATCGCGAAGGGGTGGTGACGGACAACGGCAACCAGATCCTCGACGTGCACGGCCTGCAGATCGCCGACCCCGTGGGCCTCGAAGAGAAAATCAATCAGATCGTCGGCGTCGTCACCGTCGGATTGTTCGCGCGTCGCCCGGCGGACGTGCTGCTCGTCGCCCGCGACAGCGGGGTCGAGACCCTCAAGAGGAAATGACGACCTCTCTGCACCAATCCCGGTCCCCGATAGATCAGCCCGGTGTAGACCTGCACGAGGTCGGCGCCCGCATCGAATGCATCCCGCGCGTGGCGCGCCGAATCGATTCCGCCTGCCGCGATGATCGGCACACTCGCACCCAGTGCCGTACGCAGAAGCTGCACCGCCTGCAGGGCAAGCGGACGCAACGGGGCGCCACTCAGTCCTCCCGTGTGCGCGCGCCAGCGCGTCGAGACCCCGCTGCGGTTCACGGTGGTGTTGGTCGCGATGATTCCATCGATACCCGCCTCGCACGCCAGTCGCGCACTGCGCACGAGATCGGCGGGCGGAAGATCCGGCGACACTTTCACCAGCAGTGGCACCCGACGTGCCGCCGCACCGTGCAACTGGCGTCGTGCCTCGACCAATGCGCTCGCGATGGGCTGCAACTGTTCTGCCTCCTCCAACTGGCGCAGACCTGCGGTGTTCGGCGACGACACGTTGATCGCCACATAGTCGGCGTGCGGGGCGACGATGCGGAAGCATTCGAGGTAGTCGTCGATGGCAGATGCGATCGGCGTTGCGGCGTTCTTGCCGATGTTCACACCGCACACACCAGCGAACCGTCTGCGCGCGAGACGCGCGGCGACTGCAACCGCACCCTCGTTCGGAAATCCCATGCGATTGATCAACGCAGCCGATTCGGTAACGCGAAACAGTCGCGGGCGCGGCTGACCCGGTTGCGGACGTGGCGTCACGGTACCGACTTCGACGAAGCCGAAGCCGAGCGCGCCGAGCGCATCGATGTAGCGGGCGTTCTTGTCGAAGCCGGCGGCGAGGCCAACGCGGTTTGGGAATCGCAGGCCGAGGAGAGTGACTGCAGTGCGCGGATCGGTGGCGCGAGGGCGAATCAGGCCGAGGGAATGTGCGCGGTGAAGAGTGGCCAGCGCGAGTGCGTGGGCGTGCTCGGTTGGGAGTGAGAAGAACAGTGGGCGCAGCAGCGGGTAGATGCGCATGCGGCAAGGATGATGACGGAAAAGAGGAGAGAGGGCGGTGGTGAAGTAACCGAAGGACTAGGATGACTGCGTGCATCCATGCACTACGCCCTGCGGGCCATCGCTGCCGCGCAGGCGCGGCTCGCGATGTTCAACTTCGCTCCGGCTACGTTAGTCGAGCCCAGGTTACCAACCTAGGATCTCCCTAGTCCGCCAAAACGAAGGGCCCGCTTATGCGGGCCCTCTATTTTTGGCTGGGGGACTAGGATTCGAACCTAGGTTGACGGAGTCAGAGTCCGTAGTCCTACCGCTAGACGATCCCCCAAGTATTGGGCGAACGCGGTTAGCGCTTCGAGAACTGCGTGCCGCGACGCGCCTTGCGGAAACCGACCTTCTTGCGCTCGACCTCGCGGGCGTCGCGCGTCACGTAGCCGGCGTCGCGCAGCGTCTTGCGCAGCGTCTCGTCGTACTCGATCAGGGCGCGCGTCAGGCCGTGGCGGATGGCGCCGGCCTGGCCGGTGGTGCCGCCGCCTTTCACCGTGACCTCAACGTCGAAGTTCTTGTCGAGGCTGACGGCTTCCAGCGGCTGGCGCACGATCATGCGCGCTGTCTTGCGGCCGAAGAACTCATCGAGCGTCCGCTCGTTGACGCGGATGTTGCCGCTGCCCTTGCGGAGGAAGACGCGGGCGGTGGCGGTTTTGCGGCGGCCGGTGCCGTAGTTGGACGTGGTCGGCATGGTTGCGATGACTCTCAGATCTCGAGGGCCTTGGGCTGCTGCGCGATGTGCGGGTGCTCGGCGCCCGCGAACACGTGCAGCTTCTTGAACATCTTGCGGCCGAGGGGGTTCTTCGGAAGCATGCCCTTGACCGCGAACTCGATGGCTCGCTCGGGGTGCTTGTCGAGGAGCTTTTCCAGGCTCGTGGTCTTCAGGTTGCCCAGGTAGCCGGTGTGGTGGTGATAGAACTTGTCGGTCAACTTCCGACCGGTGACGCGGATCTTGCCCGCGTTGATGACCACGATGTGGTCGCCGGTGTCCACGTGCGGCGTATAGGCAGCCTTGTGCTTGCCGCGCAAGCGCGTGGCGAGCTGCGACGCCAGCCGTCCAAGCGTCTTGTCGGTCGCGTCGACCAGGTACCAATCACGACGTACCGTAGCCGCATTCGCGAAGACGGTTCTCATTGAATTCTCCGGGAAAAACCGTAGGTCCGGGGCGAAAAGGCCGGCAAGTCTAAAGGACGACCCCCGCCTTTGCAAACGACCGGGCGGCCGCGACGGCGTCTGCGCGCAGACATATATAAATGTGCACCTATACTCTCCCCCATGACCCCCGCCCGGGACCCCCGTGACTACACCCCGGCCGATCGGCTGATCGGCTCCTTCGACCAGGCGTTGCGGACCCTGTTCGGCGGGAATTCGGCTGCCCGGCCCTACCCCGCCGAAGGCATCGCCGAGACTGTCGAACAGCCGACCGACCGCCGACACGCCGCGGCTCTGATGAGGGTGAATCACTCGGGTGAGGTCGCAGCCCAGGCTCTGTACCAGGGGCAGGCAACCGTGGCCGGCAGCTCGTCGACCCAGTCGGCGCTGATCGAGGCGGCCCGAGAGGAAACCGACCATCTCGCGTGGTGCGCGACGCGCATCCAGGAGCTGGGTGGCCGCACCAGCCTGCTCAATCCGCTGTGGTACGCAGGCTCATTCGCGATCGGAGCGCTCGCCGGACTGGCGGGCGACCGCACCAGCCTCGGCTTCGTCGCGGAAACGGAGCGACAGGTCGTCGAGCACCTCGAAGGACACCTGCATCGGCTGCCGCAGACGGACGCTCGCACCCGCGCAATCGTGCAGCAAATGAGCGCGGACGAAGCGCGTCACGGTCACAACGCAGTGAGCGCTGGAGGAGCTGCGTTACCGCCAATCGCTCGCGCGTTGATGAAGGCAACGGCGCGAATCATGACGCGCACGGCGTACTGGCTGTAGCGGTCGCAGCCGTGCAGCGCTTGCGGTAAGGTCCGTCCTGTATTAAAAGGCGCGCAAGACAAATGCTGTTCCGTGCCGCTCGATCAGTCGGTTAGACACCAAAGCACAACACTACGGGGTGAGTATGGAAGAGGGCGCAAGGCCACTGAGTGATATTCCGGCGATCAACCGGTTTCTGAGTTATTGCCGGATTCGCACCGTGCCCTCCAAGACGGTCGTCATCCACGCCGGCGACCTGCCCGACGTTCTGTACTACATCGTCAGCGGCTCCGTCGAAGTCATGATCGAGGATGAGGAAGGCAACGAGATGGTGCTCGCCTACCTCAACAAGGGTCAGTTCTTCGGCGAGATGGGTCTGTTCTACGAGCAGCCGACACGTAGCGCCTGGGTGCGCACCCGTCAGCAGTGCGAGCTCGCGGAAATGACCTATCCCCGCTTCCGCCAGCTCGCGGCCGAGAGCCCGGGGCTGGTGTTCGAGCTGGCGACTCAGCTCGCCACGCGCCTGGACCGCACCAACCGCAAGCTCGGCGACCTCGCGTTCGTCGACGTCACGGGCCGCGTCGCACACGCGATCATGGACCTGTGCAGCGAGCCGGACGCGATGACGCATCCGGAAGGCATGCAGATCAAAGTGAGCCGCCAGGAGCTCTCGCGCCTGGTCGGTTGCTCGCGCGAGATGGCGGGCCGCGTGCTCAAGGTGCTCGAGGACCAGGGCCTGCTGCGCGCTACGGGTAAGACGATCGTCGTGTTCGGCGCTCGGCCGAAGATGAAGACCAAGCCACCGCTGGCTGCCGCTGCGGGCCGCGCCGGCGCCATGCAAACTCGCCGGGCGGACGACGACGAAGAGGACGACGATCTGGACGACGACGAAGACTGAGGATGTCAGGCTAAAGCCTGACCCACAGCTTCACGCTGACCCACTTCCCTCGTGGGTCAGGCTTCAGCCTGACTCTTGACCCTTCTCGATTCCCGCTCTCATCGCCGCGATCGTCGCGGCGTAATCCTTCGAGCCGAAGATCGCCGAGCCCGCCACGAACGTGTCGGCGCCGGCGCGGGCGATCGCTTCGATGTTGTCCGCCTTCACGCCGCCGTCGATCTCCAGCCGGATCTCGCGGCCGCTCGCACGGATGCGCTCACGCGCCAGGCGCAGCTTGTCGAGCGCGGTCGGGATGAATTTCTGGCCGCCGAACCCGGGGTTCACCGACATGATCAGCACCATGTCGATCTTCTGGATCGTGTGATCGAGCCAGCTGAGTGGCGTCGCGGGGTTGAACACCAGGCCAGGGCGGCAGCCGTGCTCGCGGATCAGCTCGATGGTGCGATCGACGTGCTCGCTCGCCTCGGGGTGGAACGTGATCCAGGTGGCGCCCGCCTGAGCGAAGTCCGGGACGATGCGGTCGACCGGCTTCACCATCAGGTGCACGTCGATCGGCGCGGTGACGCCGTGCTTGCGCAGTGCCTCGCACACCAGCGGACCGATCGTCAGGTTCGGCACGTAGTGATTGTCCATGACGTCGAAGTGGACCAGGTCGGCACCGGCGGCCAGCACCGACTGCACCTCCTCGCCGAGCCGCGCGAAGTTGGCGGAGAGGATCGAGGGAGCAATCCAGGGTTTCATACGACACCGTTTTTCATTTCCTGGCCTTCATCTCATGGCGCGCGCATCGCGCAGCAACTCGTACGCGGCGCGGATCTGGCGCGTCTTCTCTTCGGCGACTTTCATCATCGACTCCGGCAGGCCCTTGGCGACCAGCTTGTCGGGATGATTCTGGTTCATCAGCCGGCGATAGGCCTTCGTGACCTCGCCGTCGGAGGCGCTGCGCGTTACGCCCAGAACTTCGTACGCCTCCGCGACGCGATCGACTGCGGCCCGAGGCTCCGGGCGGTGCGATGCCCGCTGCATGCGCAGCAGCGCTTCCATCTGCACGACTTCGTAAGCCGAGATGCCGAGCGCGGCGCAGATGCGCGCCATCACTTCGCGGCTGGCGGTGTTCAGGCTGCCGCCCCACAACGCCGTCTGCAGCTGAATCTGCACGAACATGCGACACAGGTCGGGACGCCGGCGACACACTTGCCGCAGCTCGCGCAGCAGCGGCTCGAGCGGAAAATCGCGGCTCTTGCCGCGCGTGAACAATTCGATTGCGAGCTGCACTTCGCGCTCGCCGAGATGAAACTCGCTCATCATCGCGCGCGCCGCGCGGATTTCGTCCTCGGACACCCGCCCGTCGGCCTTGGCGAGATGACCCATCGTCAGGAACGTGGCGCGGAAGAACGCTTCCTGGACCTGCGCCGGACTCGCTGCCGGCGCTGCGTCGTCGCTGTCTTCGCCCTGCGTGCTCTCCGCCTGGACGTCGAACAGGTGACCGATGAATGTGCCGAACAGCGCGCCCACCGGACCGGCGGCGAACACGCCGATCACCGCACCCAACGCTTTGCCCTGCCACACCATCTGGGCTATGTTATCAGCGATGCTCGAATCGCACGTTTCCAGTCTGCAACGCATCCATCAAGGCAAGGTGCGCGACATCTACGCGGTCGACGAGCAGCACATGCTGATCGTCACCACCGATCGCCTGAGCGCCTTCGACGTGGTGATGCCCGACCCGATTCCCGGCAAGGGCCGCGTGCTCACGCAGATCTCGAATTTCTGGTTCGCGCGCACCCGGCACATCGTGCCGAACCATCTCGCCGATTATCCGCTGGCGCGCGCCGTGCCGGATGCAGCCGAACGCGCACCGCTCGAAGAACGCAGCATCGTCGTCCGGCGCCTGCGTGCGTTGCCCATCGAAGCTGTGGTGCGCGGTTATCTGATCGGCTCCGGATGGAAGGACTACCAGCAGACCGGCGCGGTGTGCGGGATTGCCCTGCCCGCCGGATTGCGTCAGGCGGATCGCCTGCCCGAGCCGATCTTCACGCCGGCGACCAAGGCTGAGCTGGGCGCGCACGACGAGAACATTCCGTACGACCGCGTCGTCACGCTCATCGGTCGGGGTCTCGCCGAACAAGTGCGGGCCGCGGCGCTCGCGCTGTACGCCTTCGCTGTCGAGCACGCACTGGCTCGCGGCATCATCATCGCCGACACGAAGTTCGAGTTCGGCGTCGACGAAGCTGGACGCCTGACGCTGATCGACGAAGCGCTCACGCCCGATTCCTCGCGTTTCTGGCCGGCCGACACCTATCGGCCCGGTTCCAGTCCGCCCAGCTTCGACAAGCAGTACGTGCGCGATTACCTCGAGACGCTGGACTGGCCCAAGCGGCCCCCCGCGCCGAAACTGCCGCCCGAAGTCCTCGCGCGGACCAGCGAAAAGTACGCCGAAGCCCTGCGCCGCCTCACCAGCTGAGCCCGGTGCGCTCATGCCACGCACCATCGCGCTGATCTACGTCGTCGTCGGCGCAATCTGGATTTTCTTCACCGATCGCCTGCTCGTGTGGCTGCACCTGAGCCCGGAGCTGATCCTGCGACTGCAGACCGCGAAGGGCTGGCTGTTCGTGATCGGCTCGGCGATTCTGCTGTACGTCGTGCTGCGAAGTTATGAACGCCGCGGCGGCGACGCGATGGCCGCGCTCATCAAATCGCGCAACGAGGTGCGCTGCGCGAATGCCGAGCTCGAAAACCGTGTGCTCGAGCGCACGCGCCAGCTGGAAGCGGCAAACCGTGAGCTCGAAGCGTTCGCCTACGCGGTCTCGCACGATCTGCGCGCACCTTTGCGCAGCATGTCCGGCTTCAGCCAGATCCTGCAGGAGAGCGCGCCGCCGGGTCTCGACGAGAAGTCCCGTCACTACCTGCAGCGAATCCACGACGCCAGCATGCGCATGTCGGGCCTGATCGAAGACCTGCTGAACCTGTCGCGTATCGGTCGCAGCGAGCTGACGGCGCGGCCGATCAGCCTGAGTCAGGTGGCGGCAGAAGCTGCGGCCGCGGTACGCGAGCGTCATCCGAAACGCGACGTGCAGCTGGAAGTTGCACCGGGATTGGAAGTCAACGCGGACCCGCGGTTGCTGCGAATCGCTTTGGAGAACCTGCTGAGCAACGCGTGGAAATACACAGCGCGCGCATCGCAAGCGAGAGTGTCGGTTGGCATGCAGGCTGGAGAGCACGGCCCCGTCTACTTCGTGCGGGACAACGGCGTCGGCTTCGACATCAAATACGCCGACAAGCTATTCGTGCCGTTTCAGCGCCTGCATCCCGAGACGGAGTTTCCCGGAAGCGGCATCGGACTGGTGACGGTCCAGCGCATCATCGCGCGGCATGGCGGGCGTGTCTGGGCGGATGCGAAGCCGGATGAAGGCGCGACGTTTTATTTCACGCTGCGATGAGGTGTCAGGCTTCAGCCTGACCCTTCTGCCACTCCACCATCACTTTCTGGATCGCGCGCACACCGTCCGTCAGCGCGGCGGGGCCGGGCTGCAGGATGATCGATGACTTGATCTCGTGCAGCTGACGCTGCGCGACCGCCGGCACGCTCTCCCATCCCGATGCGCGCCGCGACCGCATCGGGCCGGAACTTCTTGCCGCACCATGAGCCGAGGATGATGTCCGGCGAGCGTCGCACGACTTCGAGCGGGTCGGCGATGATGCGATCCTTGCCGAGCGCGTGCTGCGCGTTGTCGGCGAAACAATCCTCGCCGCCCGCAATGCCGATCAGCTCCGACACCCAGCGAATGCCGGAGATCATCGGCTCGTCCCACTCTTCGAAATACACGCGCGGCCGTTTCTCGAAGCGAGCCGCAGTGGCGCGCACCTCGTCGAGGCCACGCTCGAGACGCGTCGCCAGCGCATCCGCCTTCGCCTCGCAGCCGATCATTCCGCCGAGCACGCGGATCATCTGCAGGATGCTCGCGACGTCGCGTTGGTTGAACACGCAGACGTTCAGGCCGAGCCGCACCAGCTGTGCGGCGATGTCCGCCTGCAGGTCGGAGAATCCCAGCACCAGGTCGGGACGCAGGTCGCGAATGCGGTCGACCTTCGCGCTGATGAAAGCCGAGACCTTCGGCTTCTCGCGCCGCGCGCGCGGCGGGCGCACCGTGAAGCCGGAGATGCCGACGATGCGCCAGTCCTCCTCGAGCAGGTAGAGCGTCTCGGTGGTCTCCTCCGTGAGGCAGACGATGCGGCTCGGATAGCTGGTCGGTCGTGGTCATTCCCGCATCTTGCCCCGTCACCGCCCGCGTGTCAGGCTCGCCGGCGCATGATCGAGACCCTGCTCGGTAACCTGGAACGCTGGCTGTTCGAGCCGCCGGAATCCATCTACGGGCAGCCGCTGTGGAAGCTGACTCGCATCCTGCGCTATCCCTACGCGCTCATCCGCGACATCCTGCGCGGCGACCTGACGCTCCGCGCGATGAGCCTGGTCTACACGACGCTGCTGTCGATCGTGCCGCTGATCGCGGTGTCGTTCTCGGTCCTCAAAGGGCTCGGCTATCACCGCGAGCTCGAGCCCGTTCTCTATGCGTTCCTCGAGCCGCTCGGCGAGCGCGCCTACGAGGTGACGCATCAGATCACGAGCTTCGTCGACAACGTGCGCGGCGACGTGCTCGGCTCGCTCGGCGTGCTGTTCCTGCTTTATACGACGCTGTCGATGATCCAGAAGGTCGAGGAGTCCTTCAATTTCGTGTGGCGTGTCGAGCAGCCGCGCAGCCTCATGCGGCGCGTCAGCGAGTATCTCAGCGTGATGGTCGTCGGACCTGCGCTGATCGTCGCCGCGCTCGGCCTGCTCGCCACGTTCGCGCACACCACCGCCATGCAGGCGCTGGCGAAATACGAGCCGTTCGGCACGATGCTGGTGGCGTCCGGACGCCTCACGCCCTACGTGCTGGTGACCGGCGTATTCACTTTCCTGTACGCGTTCATGCCGAACACCCAGGTGCATTTCCGTGCCGCGCTGATCGGTGGGCTGTTCGCCGGCGTCGGTGTGGGCGGCGACGGGGATGATCTTCACCTCCTTCGTCGTCGAGTCGACGCGCACAATCGTGGTGTACGCCAGCTTCGCCATCGTGATCGTCGCTCTCATCTGGCTGCACGTCTCGTGGCTGATCCTCCTGCTCGGCGCGCAGCTGTCGTTCTACGTGCAGAACCCGCAATACCTCAGGCCGGGCCGCGGCGTGATCCAGCTCAACGCGAGCCTGCGCGAGCGCGTTGCGCTGTCGATCATGTACCTGGTCGTGAACGACTACCGGGCTGCGAATCATCGCTGGACCACCAACCGTCTCGCCGAACATCTGGACCTGCCGGGAGCAGGCCTCAGTCCGATCGTCACCGCCCTGGAGCGCGCCAAGCTGCTCCTGCTGTGCGAGGACGAGACCTGGGTGCCGGGGCGCGACCCGCAGATGATCGAGCTGGTCGAAGTGCTGGAAGCAGTGAGGCACGACACGGCCGGACCCAGGCTCGGACGCATCCGCGACATTGCACCGGCAGTCGCAGCCGCGCGGGCGGCGGAAGAAGCGATGGCAAAGAGCCTGAAGGGGCAGACGGTGGGCGATTTGGTGGAGAAGGAGTCAGGCTGAAGCCTGACCCACAACAACAAGACACTGTGGGTCAGGCTTTAGCCTGACTTCCTCACTCGCCGGCGATGGTCATTTGTTCGATCAGGACGGAGCCGGTGCGGATGCCGCCGCGCTTGTCCACGTCGCTGCCGACGGCGACGATTTGCTTGAACATCTCGCGCAAATTGCCGGCGACCGTGATTTCGTGCACCGGGTAGGCGATCGCGCCGTTCTCGACCCAGAAGCCTGCAGCGCCGCGCGAGTAATCGCCGGTGACGCCGTTGACGCCCTGCCCCATCAGCTCGGTCACCACCAGCCCGCGGCCCATCCGACGCAGCAGAGCCGCGAAGTCGTCCGAGCCCGCGCCGACGATGAGGTTGTGCACGCCGCCGGCGTTGCCCGTCGTCTTCAGCCCGAGCTTGCGGGCCGAGTACGTGCTCAACACATAACCGGTCAGCACACCCTGCTCGACGATTTCCCGATCGCGCGTCACGACGCCTTCGCTGTCGAACGCCGCGCTGCTGAGCGCCTTGCGCAGGTGCGGACGCTCGGAGATCTGCATCCACTTCGGGAAGACCTGCTCGCCCGCAGCATCCAGCAGAAACGATGCGCGACGATATTGGCTGCCGCCGCGGATTGCGCCGAGAAAACTCCCGAACAAGCCACGCGCCAACTCGGGCACGAACAACACCGGCGCCGTCACCGTCGACAGCTTGCGCGCGTTGAGACGTCGCAAGGCGCGCGCGGCAGCTTGCTTGCCGATGCTCGCGCCGTCTTCAAGGTCATGCCAATCGCGAACGGTGCTGTACCAGTAGTCCCGCTGCATCTCGTCACCGGATTCCGCAATGACGACGCAGCTCAGGCTGTGAACAGTCGTCGCGGTGCTGCCGAGGAACCCGAGCGAGTTACCGAACACTCGCATGCCGCGATGAGTCGAGAGCGTCGCGCCTTCGGAATTACCGATGCGCGGATCGGCATCGAGCGCCGCCGCTTCGCAGGCGAGCGCCAGATCGCGAGCCGCGTCCGGGTCGATCGACCACGGGTGGAACAGATCGAGATCGGGAAAGTCGCGTGCGAGCGTGTCCGGCTCCGGCAACCCGGCCGCTTCGTCCTCGGCAGTGAAGCCCGCGATGCTGAAAGCCTTCGCGACGGTGTCGCGGATCGCACTCGCGCTCAGATCGCCCGTGCTCGCCGAACCTTTGCGTTGGCCGCGGTACACGGTGATACCCATGCCGCGATCGCGCTGGTATTCCAGCGTCTCGACTTCGCGCAGCCGCGCGGTGACGGACAGGCCAGTCTCGACGCTGGCGCCGACTTCGGCATCGCTGGCGCCGAGCCCGCGCGCCTCCGCGAGCGCGAGCGTCACCAGATCCTGCAAGTCCTGCTGCGAGTAACCGGTCTGCGAAGGGACGAGTGCCTTGGACATGACGCGGATTGTATAGGCTGTAGACTGTAGGCTGTAGCCTATGGACGAACGCCCCAGCAAGAGCGAGCGCAAGCGCCGCAGCGACGACCTGCAGTCGCTGGGCGAAGCGCTCATCGATCTGCCCGATTCCGAGTTCAATGCACTGCCATTGCCGGAAACGTTGCGCGATGCCGTGCTGCTCGCGCGCAAGATCACGAAACACGGCGGCCTCTATCGACAGAAACAATACATCGGCAAGCTGATGCGCAAGATCGATGCCGAGCCGATCCGCGCTGCGCTGGAGGCGAAACACGAGCGTGAGCGCGTCGAAGCACTGCGCTTCCGTCGCATCGAGCAGTGGCGCGATCGATTGCTGCAGGAAGGCGCCAGCGCCATCGAACGGCTGGCGGCGGAAGTGCCAGGCATCGATGTGACTGCGGTCACGGACCTGGTCGCGCGCGCCCGCACGGAACAGCCGACAGGCGACTCGTCCGCAGCCAGCCGCGCGCTGTTTCGCCTGCTGCGCGAGGCCTTTACGCGAAGCCGACTAAGCTACAATCCGCCGCATGAAACCGCTGGTCGGCATCATCATGGGATCGAAGTCGGATTGGGACACACTCCAGTCCGCCGCCGACACTCTGCAGCGGCTCGGCGTACCGTTCGAGACTCGCGTCGTATCGGCACACCGCACGCCGGATCTGTTGTTCGAATACGCCGGCACCGCGCGCGAACGTGGCCTCGAGGTCATCATCGCGGGTGCGGGCGGCGCTGCGCATCTGCCCGGCATGACGGCTGCGAAAACTTCGCTGCCCGTGCTCGGCGTGCCCGTCCAGTCGAAGGCGCTCAACGGGCTCGACTCCCTGCTATCCATCGTGCAAATGCCTGCCGGCATCCCGGTCGGCACGCTCGCCATCGGCGTCGCCGGAGCGACCAACGCCGCGCTGCTCGCCGCGTCGATTCTCGCGAACAAGTACGACCACGTGCGCACGGCCCTGGATCAGTTCCGCTCCGAGCAGACGGCCGGCGTGCTCGCCCAACCGCTCCCCAGCCGAACGCCGCAGACATGAGGATCGGCGTCATCGGTGCGGGCCAGCTCGGTCGCATGCTGGCGCTGGCTGGCTATCCTCTCGGACTGCGCTTCGTGTTCCTCGACCAGAGCCCGGATGCACCCGGCGCGCAGGTGGGCCGCATCATCACCGGCGCATTCGACGACCGCAGCAAGCTCGCAGAGCTGGCGCGCGAAGTCGACGTAATCACCTTCGACGTCGAGAACGTGCCCGTCGAAGCGGTCGCGCAGATCGCTGCAACGAAGCCGTTTCTGCCTCCGGTCGCGGCGCTCGGCGCTTCGCAGGACCGGCTGACCGAGAAGACCCTGTTCCGGCAACTGAAGATTCCCACGCCGGCGTTCGCGCCGGTCGACTCGCTCGCCGACCTCGAAGCGGCCGTTGCAAAGATCGGCACGCCGGGCGTGCTCAAGACGCGACGACTGGGTTACGACGGACGCGGCCAATACCAGGTGCGCAAGCCGCAGGACACGGCGGCCGCCTGGGAAACGCTCGGCTCGGTGCCGCTGATCTATGAGCAGTTCATCGATTTCAGCCGCGAGGTTTCGATCATCGGCGTGCGCAGCACGCGCGGCGAAACCCGCTTCTACCCGCTCGCGGCCAACACGCACAGCGCGGGCATCCTGCGCTACTCGATCGCGCCCTATCGCCATCCCTCGCTGCAGAAGCAGGCTGAAACACATCTGAAACGCCTGCTGCGCCACTTCGACTATGCCGGCGTGCTGACGATCGAGTTCTTCGTCGCGGGCGGGCGGCTGATCGCCAACGAGATGGCGCCGCGCGTTCACAATTCCGGCCACTGGACCATCGAGGGTGCGCAGACCAGCCAGTTCGAGAATCACGTGCGGGCGATTCTCGGGTTGCCGCTCGGCGACACCCGGGCGCTGGGCCACTGCGCCATGCTGAACTTCATCGGCACCCTGCCGGCGCCCGGGAACATTCTGCGCGTGTCGGGCGTACACTTTCACAGTTACGGCAAAGAGCCGCGGCCGAACCGCAAGCTCGGGCATTGCACGATCAATGCGCCTTCTCCCGGCGCGCGCGACCGGGCCCTGAAACAGCTATTAAGACTCAAGGTGGATTGATTGCGAGCGAGTCCTTCTTTTGAATACACCTGGCAATGTCCGTAAACTTGCCTCGCCATTGGTCGCGGCCCTTTTTGACTTAAGCCCGACGCCCCCGCCTCAGCCAGGACTTTCAGGCTCGATGTACCTCGAACTGTTCAAGCTGCACGAACTGCCGTTCCGGCTGACTCCGGACCCGCAATTCCTGTACCTGTCGAAGCACCATGCGCGCGCCAAGGCGTACATGGAGTCGACCATCTGGTTCACCGACGGCTTCGTGGTGATCACCGGCGAAATCGGCTCGGGCAAAACTACCCTGATCGAGACCTTCCTCAAGGAGCTCGAGAAGGACGTGGTGGTCGCGCAGATCAACCAGACGCAGGTCTCGGCGATCGAATTCCTGCAGACCGTGCTGGTGCAGTTCGGCTTCCAGCCGTTCCGCATGAAGAAGGCGGAGCTGCTGTCGACGCTCAACGAGTTCCTGGTCGAGCAGTATGCGAACGGCCGCCGCGTGCTGCTGATCGTCGATGAGGCGCAGAACCTCTCGAACAAGGTGCTCGAGGAGATCCGCCTGCTCTCCGGCGTCGAGACGACCAAGGAGAAGGTGCTGCGCATCATCCTGGCCGGCCAGCCCGAGCTCAACGACAAGCTGAACTCGTCGATGCTGATCCAGCTGGCGCAGCGCATCCGCCTGCGCTTCCACCTGACCGCGCTTTCCAAGACGGACACCTCGCTGTACATCCAGCACCGCCTGGAAGTGGCCGGCTCGCAGGGGCGGGAGATTTTCGACCCGGAGTGCTATCCGCTGATCTTCCGCTACACCGGCGGCATCCCGCGCCTGGTCAACACGCTGTGCGACACCTCGATGATGGCCGCGTTCGCGCAGGACCGCGATGTCGTCAAGGTCGAGGACATGAAAGCGGCGATCGAGGAATTGCAGTGGGTCGAGTACGCCGAGCGCTCGGTCAAGCTGCACGCGCTCCACTCCTCTGCACACGTACATGCGCATGCACATGCGCCAGTCGATTCCCAGGGTGAGCGGCGCGTCACGCTCGGCCGCATCCTGGTCGGCGTCAACGGCCAGACGATCGCGGAGCGCGAACTGACGCCCGGCCGCTTCATCATCGGCCGCACGCCGGACAACGACCTGCAGATCGACAGCAAGTTCATCAGCCGTCATCACGCGCAGATCATCACCACCGGGAGCACTTCGGTGCTGGAGGATCTGAACAGCACCAACGGCGTCTACGTGCGCGCCAAGCGCGTGCGTCGCCGGATGCTCAACGACGGCGACGTCGTGCAGATCGGCCAGCACGAGATCATGTACTTCGACGAGCGGCTGTCGCGCACGCGCGCGTTGTCGGGCGAAGGCGACGACGATGCAGTGCCGCTGGTCCAGGACGTCGCGCAGGATCGCAAGCAGCAGACCGCAGACACGGACGAAGACGAGGACGACGCGGTCGCCCCGATCCCGATCCGCGCGGACCGCAAGTGAAGAGTCAGGCTAAAGCCTGACCACAGCGTCTTCGTGGGTCAGGCTTTAGCCTGACATCCTCAATCTTCCAGCGATCGGTTGTTGTACTCAGCCTGGCGCGTGCGGTAGTCCCGACGCCGCAGCCACAGCACCAGCCCCGCCATGATGCTCAGCACCCCGATCACCAGGAACACGCTCGGCAGCGTGCTGATCTCGATGAACCATGCGGCAACCAGCAGGGCCAGCCCGACCAGCATGTACAGGTACGGCAGGAATTCGTAGACCGGGCGGGCGAGCCACATAGGGCCTAGATGCTAGCAGAGGTGTCGGACTGAAGTCCGACTTAGGCAGCCGTGCCGCCGACGGTGATGCCGTCGATCCGCAGGGTCGGCTGACCGACGCCCACCGGTACGTCCTGGCCTTCCTTGCCGCAGGTGCCGACGCCTTCGTCCAGCTTCAGGTCATTGCCGACCATGGAGACTCGCCGCAGCACGTCCGGTCCGTTGCCGATCAGCGTCGCGCCGCGCACCGGCGCGGTCACCTTGCCGTTCTCGATCAGATACGCCTCGCTCGCCGAGAACACGAACTTGCCCGACGTGATGTCGACCTGGCCGCCGCCGAAGTTCTTGCAGTACAGGCCCTTCTTCACCGAGCCGATGATTTCCTGCGGGTCGTGCTTGCCCGCGAGCATGTAAGTATTGGTCATGCGCGGCAGCGTCATGTGCGCGAAGGATTCGCGCCGCCCGTTGCCCGTCGGCGCCACGCCCATCAGGCGCGCATTGAGCTTGTCCTGCAGGTAGCCACGCAGCACGCCATTCTCGATCAGCGTCGTGCAGCGTGTCGGCGTGCCTTCGTCGTCGACGTTGAGCGATCCACGGCGCGAGCCGAGCGTACCGTCGTCGACCACGGTGCATTCCGGCGCTGCGACCTGCTCGCCGATGCGGCCCGAGAACGCAGAAGT
Source organism: uncultured Gammaproteobacteria bacterium (assembly GCA_963838635.1). Lineage (GTDB taxonomy): Bacteria > Pseudomonadota > Gammaproteobacteria > Steroidobacterales > Steroidobacteraceae > Steroidobacter. The sequence continues at coordinate 247,829 of CAWISC010000077.1, forward strand.
GCCCTTGCGATTGAAGTCGCCCTCGAGCCCGTGCCCGATCGCCTCGTGCAGCAGGATGCCGGGCCAGCCCGGGCCGAGCACGACGGTCATCGAGCCGGCCGGCGCCGGCGACGCGTCGAGATTCACCAGCGCAGTGCGCACCGCTTCGTGCACGAGATCGCGCCAGCGCTCGTTGTCCGTGAACCTTGCGAAGCCGTAACGGCCGCCGCCGCCGGCGTAACCCTGCTCACGTCGGTCGCCGTCCTGCACGATCACCGATACGTTCAGGCGTACCAGCGGCCGCACATCCGCAGCGAACGTGCCATCGCTCGCCATCACGAGCACGACTTCGTGCGCCGCCGACAGACTGGCCATGACTTGCGTGACGCGCGGATCGATCCGCCGCGCCTCGACGTCGACGCGTTCGAGCAAACGCACTTTCTCTGCGTCGCTCAAGCCGTCGATCGGATCGTCCGGCAGATACAGCTGATGACCGGTCGACGCGTGCCACGCCTGCACCGAGCTCGTCGCGCCGCTGCGCGCGATCGCTCGCGCAGCCTGCGTCGCCTCTGTGAGCGCCGGCAACACGATCTCGTCCGAATACGCGAAACCCGTCTTCTCGCCCGCCAGCGCGCGCACGCCGACGCCCTGCTCGATGCTGTGACTGCCGTCCTTCACGATGCTGTCTTCGAGCGACCAGGATTCTTCGCGCACGAGCTGGAAGTACAGGTCGGCGTAGTCGACGCTGTGCCCCATGACGGTGCCGAGCACGTGCGCGATGCGGTCTTCGTCGAGCCCGGATGGCGCCAGGATGGCGCGGCGGGCCAGGTCGAGCGGTTGAAGCGGTGTCTGCAGTTGCGGCAGTTCGATGTGTAACGGGCTGGACTTATCGGTGGTAGCGCTCGTCACTTCGTCACTCCGTCACTTCGGCCACTTTGAATTTTCGATGAGCGAGCGCCGGGAAATGACCGCGCAGCTCATGTTGCAATGTGCGGTCGATCTCCGCGACTGCAAGGCCCGGCCCGGGCTCGGCCACGCGCGCGATGACGTGACCCCACGGGTCCACGATCATCGAATCGCCGTAGGTTTCGCGGCCGTTGTCATGCGTGCCGCTCTGTGCTGGCGCCAGCACGTAGCAGAGATTCTCGACTGCGCGTGCGCGCAGCAGCAGTTCCCAGTGCGCACGTCCTGTCGGTGCAGTGAACGCCGAAGGGAGGCTGAAGATCTCCGCGCCCTGCGCTTGCAGCACCCGGAACAGCTCCGGAAAACGCACGTCGTAGCACACGGCCATGCCGAGACGGCCGAGGGTCGTCGTCGTGACGACCGGCTGCGCACCGGGCACGATGGTCGCCGACTCGCGATAGCGTTCCTCGCGGCCGGGGATATCGACGTCGAACAGATGGATCTTGTCGTAGCGCGCGACGCTGCGCCCGCGCTCGTCGAACACGAGGCAAGCGGCAGCGACGCGCCCCGGCTCCGCCTCGTCGCGGATCGGGATCGTGCCGCCGACGATCCACATGCCCAGCTCGCGCGCGCAGTGGCCCAGGAACGCCTGAATGGGGCCCTCGCCTGCGGGCTCCGCCACGTCGACCTTGTCCGCCTCCTTGCGGCCCATGATCGCGAAATTCTCCGGCAACGCCGCGAGCACCGCGCCCTGCGCACGCGCACGTTCCAGCAGTCCGCGCGCGCTGGCGAGATTCGCCGCCACGTCGGGACTGGAGGTCATCTGGATGACAGCTGCTACCGACATCGTCGTTACTTTCCCGTACTCGAGCCCTGTTGCTCCGAGACTTTGATCGCCGAAGCGTCCACTCGTTCGACTGTGGGATTCTCCCAAGGTCCGGTGATCCGATAATAGCCGCGTGTGATGCCCTTGAGCGGCTCCTTGAAGACCTGCGAGAACAGCAGCAGCGCGGCACCTACGGCAGGACCGCCTGCTAGCGCGCCAGCGACCGGCAGCGACGCTCCGAGGTTGCCCGTAACCACTGCGGTCTGATCGTAGTCTCGCGAGGCGAGGCCTGTGCGGCCCGCAATGCCGATTTCTGCAGCGGGGCCACGGAGCAGGAGATTATTGGTAAACGCATTGCCGTCGCGCAGCTCGAAATCGCCTCGCACGCTGTCGAATGCAAGACCCTTCTCCGTCAGATCCGTGAAATCGAGCGCGAGCCGCCGCGGCAGCGCCGCGACGCTGAACAACCCGAGCACGCGCCCCGCGCCGGGTTGCACCGCGACGAGTTGACCGTTCTCGGCACGCACGCTGATGGAACCTGCAGCGCGATCGAGCATGGCGCTGTCGAAGCCGCCCGACCACTCGAGATCGCCCTGGAGCTCGCCGTGCTTCGCCTCGATCATGTCGCCGTAATTCAATGCGCGCAGCGTCGCGGCGACATCGTCGCTCGTAACCGTCGCCTTGAGCGAAGAGCGCTGGCCTTCCGGCGTGATCAGCCACTCCCCCTGCCCTTCGGCGTGCGCCGAAGCGCCGTGGATCGAGGCGTTGTCGAAGCGGATCCCCTGCGGCACGCGCGTCGCCTGCAGGTCGAATGTGCCGAGCGAGCGAGTGCCGACCCGCAGCTCGCCGACATGCACCTGCAGATTCGGAATCTCGCGCGGATCGCGCGTGTCCTCGCCGCTGCCAGCGTCGCTCGACTCCACCTTTTCCAACACCAACCGAGCGAGCGTGGCGCGCAGCGCCTGCGAGCCGGTGAACTGTTCGGGGATCAAGACCTGACCTGCTGCGCCGGGACCATCCACGTCGACACGCCAGCCGGCCGTCGTTGCCTGCAACACGCCGCGCACATCCAACCACCGATAACCTGCCAGCTCGAATGTGCCGACACGTACGTTGGCGGCCTGCAAAAAATCCGACAGCGCCTTGCCGTCGCCGCCGGCAGTGTTCGAATCACCTTCGCCTCGCAACGCGAGCCAATCGTCCAGCACGAAGCGCTCGACGGCGCCTTCGATTCGCAGGCCGCGATGGCTCGGCAGCGCGGGAGCGTTGCCATCGGCACGAATACCGCCGCGATCCAGCGACCAGCGATCGCCGGTGCGTGCGACGCGTACGATCGAGCGCACCTCGCCGAGCCAGCTGCGCGCCACCACAGCATCGTCAGCGTCAGCTTCCAGCGTGACCTGGAAGGGTCGCTCCTCGCCCTCGCTCTTGCCGACCGGCTCGGGCAGCGCGACGCCCAGGCCGCGCAGATCCGATTCGATGCGCACGCTCGACTTGCGGCCGCTGCTGCCAGCGTCGCCGTAGAACTCGGTTGCAAGGCGCCACTGCGTCGAGCCGCTCACTTTGACCGCCGACGGCAGGAACGACTTGATCTGCGCGGCGGTCGCAGTGCCCGTCGCACGCAACGTGGATGCATTGTCACCCTCCGGCCGGATGACCACTTCGACGGGACCGCCGAGCCATTGCGCACGCAGATCAGCAGCGGCGACCAATGTGTTGCGCACGGTCAGACTTCCATCCAGCGAACGCACGGGCGCATCGACGCCGCGCATCGACACGCTCGCATCGGTGAAACGGGTTCGCACTTCGATCTTGCGGTCGTCGAGGCGCTTGATCGGTAGATCCAGATCCACGGCCGCTTCGATCGGGCCGTTGCCGCTCAGACGCGCGAAGGGCTCGCCGAGCGCGGCCGCGATAGGGCTGGCGGCCAGGAACGTCAGGCCTCCTTGCAGGTCGCCGCGCGCCGCGGCCTTGATGCGCAGGTGCGTTTGCTTCAGATCCGCGATCTCGGCAGTCGCCTCGGTTACGTGCAGCGCGCCGACCTTCGCAGCGGTCGCGTGAATGTGCATGCCCTCGTTGCGGAACTCGACATCCGCAGTGACGTCGCTCGCCGGCATCCAGTCCGGCTGATACTGGAACAGCGCGCCCTCGACGTGGGCGCGCGCCAGGAACAGTCCCTCGTCCTTGCGGAACGGGAAGTCGCGAATCGAGCCGCGGTACGTCAGCTCGGCTGAGACGACGCGCCCATCGAGAAACGCCTGATCGAACCACTCCATGGTGCGCGCGCCGAGCCGGGCGGCGGGAATGTATTTGTGCGTCGAGCCCACCTTCAGGTCCTTGCCCTGCGCCGAGAGGTCGAGCGTGGGAGATGAGCCATCGCCTGGGACCGTCGCGCTGAAGCGCGCGGTTGCGCTGCCGTCGACGCTGTTCATCCGCACGTCGCCGGACTCGATCGTCCATGCGCCCCCCGAGTTACGCCAACGCACCGTGGCCGCCACTTCCTGCGCAGCAAGAGGTTCACGGAACATCTGCGGCAGCTCGAACTGAACATCGCGCGAATCGAGCTTCAGCTCGCCGGCCTCATGCGTCATCCGCACTGCGCCGCTCAAGCCGCGAGCGCCCGGCGCGCGCTCCACAGGCGCGAAAGCCACGTGCTCGGCGAGAGTCTGGAGCGAATACTTCGGCGCACTGTCGGCGCTGTCGCGTTCGAACTCGAACGAGAGCTCACTGAGCGTGCCGGTCGCATTCAACGCTCGCAGTCGCGCTGCTGCTTCGCTCTCCGGCAGATACGCAAGCAGTGGCCACAGGGCGTCGAGCACGACCCGATCGGTCTTGCCGCTCGCTTTGATACGGCCGTCGGCCGTGCGCAGCCAGCGCGCCTGGATGCGAGCCGCCAGCCACGCTGCGGTCGGGCGCGCCATGTTGAGGTTCGACACCGTGGCGTTCCACGTGTCACCCACCTTCTGCGCGCGCAAGCCGAAAGCCAGGCGTGGATAGCTGAGCATCGCGGCTGGCGTGCGTTCTTCGACAGGCAACGCGCTGGCCCACTGCGGCGGCGCTGCCGCGACCCGGGAAAGATCGACATCCGCCGCCAGCTGCACCAGCGCCGGACCTTTCAGCACGCCGCGAACTTCGACGCTCCCATGCCCGGTCTCGGGAGCGGGCCATTCGTCCGGCAGCAGGTCCGCCCACCCCGCCAGATCCAGCTCGCGGCCATCGACGTTGAACGTCGACACGAGTGCCGCCTCGTCCTGCAACGGACCTTGGACGGTCGCGCTGAACTTGAGCTCGCGACCCAGCGTGCGCGGCAGCGAGGCATCGCCGCGCAGCTCCAGCAAACCGGAGTCACGAGTCACCTCGAAACTGACGCCCGACAGCGACCACGGGCCGCGGCCGGTAATGGCATCGCGGAAGGTGACGACCGCGTTGCGAACGTCGAAGCGGCCCATGGGCAGCTGATCGAGCGCGAACGGCTTGTCGCGCTCCGGCAGCGCGCTCATGCCGAGCAACTGGATGCGTCCTTCCTTGGTGCGGATGAGCCCGATCTCCGGAGATTCGAGCGCGAAGCGGCCCGCGGTGAGCCGGGTGTTGCGGATCGAGCCCCACAGATCGAAGCCGACGCTGCCGCGCTTCGCCGTCGCGAGCACGTGTGTGCCGTCCGGCGTGCGCACGACAGCCTGATCGAACACCAGCTCCGGCCCGTAGAGCCGCAGCCGCGCGCTCAGCGTCTTGAACTCGACCAGCACGCCGCCGCGCTCGTTGATCCAGTTCTGGAGCTGGACGCGATACTCCGGCACACGGCCGACGACGACGCCGAATGCCGCAAAGGTGAGCCCGACGAGCACGACGGTGACGACTGCCAGACCGAGCAGCCACTTCGCCATCTTGCGGATTCGGGCGGTCATGACCTCGTCACATCAACACCACGTCGTACTGGTCCTGGTTGTACAACGCTTCGGTCTGCAGGCGGATCGGCTTGCCCGTGTGCACTTCCAGCTCGGCGAGCGCCGCGGATTCCTCGTCGAGCAGCCGCTCGATCACGTCCTGGCTGGCCAGCACCATCAGCTCCTGGAACTCGAACTGGCGCGACTGGCGCAGGATCTCGCGGAAAATCTCGTAGCACACCGTCTCCGGCGTCTTGACGAAGCCGCGGCCCTCGCAGGTCGGGCACGCCACGCACAGCATGTGCTCCAGGCTCTCGCGCGTGCGCTTGCGCGTCATCTCGACCAGGCCGAGCGGCGACACCGACGAGATGTGATTCTTCGCGTGATCGCTGGCGAGCGATTTCTCCAGCGCCTGCAGCACCTGCTTGCGATGCTCCTCTTCCTGCATGTCGATGAAGTCGACGATGATGATGCCGCCGAGGTTGCGCAGCCGCAGCTGGCGCGCGATCGCCACCGCCGCTTCGAGGTTGGTGCGGAAGATCGTCTCCTCCAGCGTGCGATGGCCGACATACGCGCCGGTGTTGACGTCGATGGTCGTCATCGACTCGGTCTGGTCGAAGATCAGGTAGCCGCCGGACTTCAGCGGCACTTTGCGTTCCAGCGACTTCTGGATCTCCTCTTCGACGCCGTACAGGTCGAAGATCGGCCGGTCGCCCTCGTACAGCTGGATGCGCTCCGCCATGTCGGGCATGAACGTACGCGCGAACTCCAGCATGCGCTGGTGCGTCTCGCGATGGTCGACGCTCACTTTGTCCACGCCGCTGGAAACTACGTCGCGCATGACGCGCACGGCCAGCGCCAGGTCCTCATAGACCAGGTTGCCGGGACGCGTGACGGCCGCTTTCTCGCCCAGCACCGCCCAGAGTTTCTGCAGGAACAGCATGTCGGCTCGTAATGCGTCGGGCGTAGCGCCCTCCGCAGCAGTACGCACGATGTAGCCGCCGGTTTCATCGCTGCGCACGAACAGGTTCGCTGCATCGCGCAGCCGCAGTCGTTCCGCTTCGTCCTCGATGCGCGCCGAAATGCCGACACCGCGGCCCTTCGGCATATACACCAGGTAGCGCGAGGGAATCGTGATGAACGTGGTCAGGCGCGCGCCCTTGGTGCCGAGCGGATCTTTCAGCACCTGCACCAGGATCTCGCCGCCCTCGCTGACGAGCGCCTGGATGTCGGCGGTGCGAGCTTCGTCGACCGGCTCGTCGAGCTTGCCGTTCTCGCCGACAGCCGGATGGACGATGTCCGAGGCGTGCAGGAACGCTGTCCGCTCCAGCCCGATATCGACGAAGGCCGCCTGCATGCCCGGCAGCACGCGCGACACGCGACCTTTGTAGATATTGCTGATCAACCCGCGCCGGTTGGCGCGCTCGAGGAAGATTTCCTGCAGCACGCCGTTGTCGACCAGGCCGGCGCGAACTTCGCGCGGGCTCACGTTGACCAGGATCTCGGTCATGCGTGCGCTCCGACTGCGGCCAGCAGCTCACCGGTCTCGAACAGCGGCAGGCCCATGATTCCGGAGTAGCTGCCGGCGATACGCTCGATGAACAGCGCTGCTCGTCCCTGCACTGCGTACGCGCCTGCTTTGTCTGCAGGCTCGCCGGAGCGCCAGTAGCGCTGGATTTCCTCGTCGGCCAGCTTGCGGAACGTCACCTCGCTCACGTTTACGCGCGACTGACAGCCGTCGGATGCGCGCAGCGCGACAGCAGTGAACACCTGGTGCGTGCGCGCCGACAGCAATTTGAGCATCCGCATGCAATCCTGCTCATCGCGCGGCTTACCCAGGATCTCGTCGTCGAGCACGACCGCGGTGTCGGCGCCGAGCACGGACTGCCTCTGCGCAGCGAGCAAGCTTCTGCCACAGCGTTTCAGCCTTGAGCACAGCGAGCCGCCGGACGTATTGGTCGGCCGCCTCGGCGCTGCGCGCGGTTTCGTCGACGTCGACCGGCTGGACGCGATGGGCCACGCCGATCTGGTCCAGCAGCGCACTGCGTCGGGGCGAGGCGGAGGCCAGATAGATCAAAGAGTTGGATGAACTTTCCATCCGCAGGAGGATACAAGGTCACGAAGGGTTCGTGACATTGTTCGAGTCCTGAAATGAACTCGCAATGAACTGTGGGTCAGCGGAATTGCTGGTGCCGGACGAAAGTGTCGCGGTCGGCGTCGCTGAAAAACACCAGATGCACCCGCCGGACCGTATGCGCCTTGTCCAGCGCTGCGGCGATCGCCTTCGAAACCACCGCCGCGGCCTTGTCCTTCGGGTACCCGTAAGCGCCGGTCGAGATGGCCGGGAACGAGATCGACTGCAGGCCTTCCGCGTCGACCAGCTCGATCGACTTGCGATAGCACGACGCGAGCAACTTGGCCGCGGGTTCGTCCGCTCCCCAGATCGGGCCGACCGTGTGGACCACGAAGCGCGCGGGCAGATTGCCGGCCGTCGTCAGCACCGCCTCGCCCACGGGCAAGCCGTCGGGATAACGCGTGCGCCTGATCTCGGCACACGCCGCCGGGATGGCGGGGCCGCCGCGCCGATGGATCTCGCCGTCGACGCCGCCGCCGCCCATCAACGCCGCGTTCGCTGCATTCACGATCGCATCGACGGCGATGCTCGTGATGTCGCCGGTGGCGACGATCACGCGGCCTGCCAGATAGGTCTGCGGTGTCATGCCGCTGCTCCTCAGTCGACTTCGCGGCGGATCCAGCGCATCGCGTACTGCGGGTCGTCGAACATGCGCATCTTGATGCGCACGCCGACGGCCTCGCTGATGACGATCAGGACGTGGCCGGCGGCAGCGAGCGAGCCGGGCTTGAGCACCGCCGCCCAACGCACCTCGCAGGGCACTTCGACCCGCAGGATGTAGTCGCGCAGCTTCTGGATTTCCGAGTAATCCCACTCGCCTTTCGCTTCGCGGTAGTCGGCGAGCGCGTTCATTTCCGAGCGGTACTGCGGGTCCGCCTGGGCCCGGTTCAGCAGGCCGATCAGTCCGTCGGCGGTCAGCTCTCCCCAGGCCTGAAGACGCAGGAGATTTTCCTGCGTGTCGATCGAATACCTCGTCTGCATAAACGCCCGGCCGGACTCCCCCGCTCAATTCCGCCGGACCGTATCATATACGGCCTGCGCCGACCCTTAAGACGTAAGTAACGTGACGCAGTACGCGGCGCTGCCTCGGCCCGCGCCCCTACCTTGGCCGGGTTTGATCCATCCACGTGGCAGGGGCATGCACAAGGTCGGCGACAAGAAGTCCAGCATCGGGCGCAATCAGCAGCCGGCGGCGTTTCCCGTGATCCAGGGATACCGCTTCCTGCAGACGATCGCCCGCTCGCCGAAGTCCGAGATCCACGTCGCGCACTCGCTCGAGCTTGGCCACAACGTAGCGATCAAGGTGCTGCGCACCGGCCCGCTGTCCGAGTCGCCGGCCGGCGAAGAGGAGCGTTTCGAGCGCGAGCGCGATCTGCTGATGCGCCTGAAGCACCCTTCCGTCGTCGACGTCTACGACTGGGGCCACGGCGATGACTTCCGTTACATCGTCACCGAGTACTTCCCGAGCGGCAGCCTCGAGCTGCGCATCCGCAACCTGATGACGGTGAAGGACAGCGTCGACATCTTCCTGCAGATCGCCGGTGCGCTGGTGGTCGTGCACAGTGCCGGACTGTGCCACCGCGACCTGAAGCCGGCGAACGTGATGATGCGCCAGGACGGCCGCATCGTGCTGATCGACTTCGGCCTGGCGAAGCGGCTGGACAGCAGCAACACCAACGCCGGCGAAGTGCGCGGCTCGCCCTACTACATCAGTCCCGAGCAAGCCGAAGGCGCGCCGGTCGATCAACGCAGCGACCTGTACAGCCTCGGCGTGATGTTCTACGAGATGCTGACCGGTCAACGCCCGTTTCGCGGCAGCACCGTGATCTCGATCATCCAGGCCCACCGCAACGACCCGATTCCGACACTGCCGCCCGAGCTGAGCACTTTCCAGCGCCTGCTCGATGCGCTGCTCGCGAAGGATCCGCGCGACAGGTTTCCCAGCGCGGTCACGGCGATTGCCGAATTGGCGAGAATGAAAGTCTGAAGAGTCAGGCTGAAGCCTGACCCACAGGAGAGATCCTGTTCCTCGTGGGTCAGGCTTCAGCCTGACATCTACGCTCGGTGATACGGATGCCGCTTGATAATGCTCACTGCCCGATACAGCGCTTCCGCCACCACCACTCTCGCCAGCGCGTGCGGCAACGTCAGCGCTGACAACGACCACCGCATATCCGCTCGCTCGTCGATTTGCGGAGCCAACCCGTCCGGGCCGCCGATGCAGAACACCACGTCGCGCCCGTCCTGAGCGCGAGTCTCCAGAAATTTCGCCAGCTGCTCGCTCGACATCGCGCGCCCCTCGACCTGCAGCGCCACGACGTAGCAGCTCGCCGGCAACGCCGACAGCATGCGTTCGCCTTCCCGAGCGATTGCCTGTTGCGCAGCGCCCGCCGCGCGCTGGCCGAGCGCGATTTCCTTCAGCTCCAGCCGATATTCGCCCGCGAGCCGTCCGGCATATTCCTCGAAGCCACGATTGACCCAGTCGGGCAGGCGCGTGCCGGCGGCGACGAGCAGCAAACGCAAGCGCGCCTCTAGACGCTAGCCGCTTCGCGCCGCGCAGCGCTCACGTCCCACAGGTTCTCCAGGCGATAGAACTCGCGCACCCGCGGCAACATGATGTGCACGATGATGTCCTGCAGGTCGACCAGCACCCATTCGCCGTCGCGCTCGCCTTCCACGCCCATCGGCCGGAAGCCGGCTTTCTTGGCGTGCTCGACGATGCGGTCCGCGATCGAGCGCACGTGGCGATCCGAATTGCCGCTCGCGATGATCATCGTGTCCGCGATGTCGGTGAGCTTGTGTACGTCCAGCACCCGCACGTTCACGGCTTTCATCTCGTCGAGCGCGCCCTCCACGACCTGCACGAGCGGGCGGATTCTGCTCACGTTCGCCGGCGGCGAAGCGGCCTTGCCAGGCGCAGCCTTCTTCGCCGCGCGCTTACCTTTAGCTGCGGCTTTCGGAGCCTTGGCCTTCGGAGCCGACCCTGCACGTCGAGAAGTCTTTGCGCGCTTGCCAACCATGCTCACCTCTTGGATCGATAACATCCCGTTTGCTCGATGATCTCCCGCACGCCGTCCGGCATCAGGTAGCGCGGGTCGCGCCCTGCCGCGATCAGCTTGCGAACTTCCGTCGAAGAAATCTCCAGCTGCGTCACCGCGTGGATGTAGATACACCCGGCGCGCTTCTCGTGCAGATCGCCGCTGCGGCCGGTGCCGCGATCGACGAGCAGCTCTCCCAGCGGTCCCATGCTCGGGCGCACGCCAGCCCGGCCGATGCGCCACGACCAGGTGCGCCAGCTCGAGCAGCTCGCGCCACTGGTGCCACTTGGGCAGGCCGAGGAACGCATCCATGCCGACGATCAGCGACAGCGAATGGTCGGGGAAGTCGGCGCGCAGCGTGCGCATCGTATCCACCGAATACGACAACCCTTCGCGCCGGATCTCGCGATCGTCGACCACGAAACCCGGCTGGCCGGCGATCGCCGCCTGCACCATCGCGTAGCGCTCCGCCGGGCTCGCGACCGTCACCTCGCGGTGCGGCGGGTTGCCGGCAGGCATGAAGCGGATCTCGTTGAGCTTCAGCGACTGCAGCAGCTCGAACGCGGTGCGCAGGTGACCGAAGTGAATCGGGTCGAACGTGCCGCCGAAAATGCCGATGCTCGTCATGCGACCGTCGCAACCTTCACGCCCGCCAGTCTGGCGACGAGCCGTTCCAGCGCGAGCCAGGGATCGCCCTTCTCGACGCCTTTGATCGTGCGATCGACCCGCTCAGCATCGAGCAGCAGGTTGCGCAGCGTGTGGCCGTTCGTGCGGCTGAGCGCCTGTCCCATCGCTGCCTGGCGCGGCCGCCAGACGTAGAGGGTGTTCATTGCAGACTCGGCGCTCTGGCCTCTGCGCATCAGGTTGCGCGCGCGCGCGATCCACTGCAGATCTTTGTTCACCGCCCACAACACGAGCGTCGGTTCGACATCTTCGCCGCGCAGGCCATCGAGAATCCGCAGCGCCCGCGCGGTCTGTCCGCGCATCGCTGCCTCGCCGAGTTGCAGCACGTCGAAGCGCGCGCTGTCGGCGACTGCGTCGACGACAGTCTCGGCGGTGATCGGTCCGGGCGGCAGCAGCAACGCGAGCTTTTCGATCTCCTGGTGCGCGGCGAGCAGATTGCCTTCGACGCGTTCGGCGAGGAGCGCAGCCGCTGCGGCATCCGCCTGCAACTTGTGACGGCCCAAGCGCTCGCGAATCCATGCCGGCAGGCGCGGCAGATCGATCGGCCACACTTGCACCAGCACGCCGCGCTTCTCCACTGCGCTCACCCAGCGCGAGCTTTGCGCGCGGCCGTCGAGCTTCGCCGCGATGATCAGCACCAGCGTGTCGGGGGAAGACTGCTCCGCCAGCTCGACGATTGCGTCGGCGCCCTGCTCGCCCGGCGCAGCATTCGCCATGCGAATCTCGACGATCTTGCGCTGCGCGAACAGCGACATCGAGCGGCTGCCCGCGATCAAACCCTGCCAGTCGAAGCCGCGCTCGATGACGTGCAGCTCGCGCTCGACGAAGCCCTGGCTGCGCGCGGTCGCGCGGATCGCATCCGCGGCTTCGTTGACGAGCAACGGCTCGTCACCGGACACGAGGTAGATCGTCTGGAGCTGACGGGCCAGGCTGGAAGGGAGGTTGTCGCCGGAAATCTTCACTTCAGGAGCGCGGGCATCGCGGTGAGCGAGCGCGGTGCGAAGACTTCGGAAAAAGAACGGTCGGCCAAGGTTGATCCGGGTGAAAGTTGGGCCGATTATGGCCCAAGCCGCCCGGCGAGGCCATAGAAAGCACGATGCTGCGCCAGTTGCTGCATTCCGTTGCATCCGCACGCAAATCTCGTGCGTTACGGGCATGCCTGACGGCCTTGTCGTGCCTCGGTGGCGGAGATCAGGTGAGAGCGCTGGACGACTCTTCGTACGATGCGGCCCGCGAAACCATGGTGCGCGAGCAGATCGTGGCGCGAGGCATCCGCGAGCCGCGTGTCATCGAGGCCATGCGCCAGACGCCGCGCCACCTGTTCATTCCCCCCGCGGAGCGTCACCGCGCCTATGCCGACGCGCCCGTCCCGATCGGCGAAGGCCAGACGATCTCGCAGCCCTATATCGTCGCATTGATGACAGAGCTGGTTCGGCCGCAACCCGACGACATCGCCCTCGAGGTAGGCACCGGTTCCGGGTATCAGGCGGCGGTGCTTGCGCCGCTCGTGAAGCACGTTTACACGATCGAGCTCGAAGCAACGCTGAGCCACCGGGCGTCGACAGCGCTGCGCGAGCAGAAATACGACAACATCACGGTGCGCGTCGGCGACGGCTACGGGGGATGGCCGGAGCACGCACCTTTCGACATCATCGTGGTGACCGCAGCGCCCGAGCACGTCCCGCAGCCGTTGATCGACCAGCTCAAGCCTGGCGGCCGGCTGATCGTGCCGGTCGGCCCACGCTTCAGCGTGCAACAGCTGCAGCTGCTCGAGAAAGACGCCAAGGGCAAGGTCAGTACCAAGACCGTGTCACCGGTCATGTTCGTGCCCTTACGGCGGCCGCAGTAGACTGCGGCCCCATGCGCTTCGATCTCACGGACCTCAAGCTCTTCCTGCACGTCGTGGAAGCCGGCAGCATCACCGCCGGCGCCGAGCGCATGCACCTGGCCGTGGCGGCCGCGAGCACGCGGATCCGCAACATGGAGATCGAGCTCGGGACCGCGCTGCTGAATCGCGATCGGCAGGGCGTGCAGCCGACGCCGGCTGGTCGCACGCTCGTTCATCACGCGCGCCTGCTGTTGCAACAGGCCGAGCGCATGCGCGGCGAGCTGAGCGAGTACGCCGACGGCCTGAAAGGCCACATCAGACTGTTGTCGAACACCAATGCGCTCACCGAATTCCTGCCGGAGCCGCTCAGCCAGTTCCTCGCCTCGCACCCGCAGGTCAACATCGATCTCGAGGAGCGCCTGAGCGATGAGATCGTCGCTGCCGTCGCCGACGGGCAGGCGGACATCGGTATCGTCGCCGGCACCGAGGACGTGACCGGCCTGGAAGTCTTTCCGTTCCGCGTCGACCGGTTCGTGCTCGTCACAGCGCCCGGTCACAAGCTCGCCGCAGCGGGGCGCATAGCTTTCGCCGAGGCGCTCGATTGCGATTTCGTCGGGCTCGATCGCACCAGCTCGCTGCAGCGGTTCCTGTCGGAGAAAGCCGAGCGCACCGGGCGACGGCTCAAACTGCGCGTGCAGCTGCGCAGTTTCGACGCGGTATGCCGGCTCGTCGAATGCAACGTGGGCGTCGGCGTCGTCCCGGAAACCACGGCCGTGCGCAGCATGAAGACGATGGCGCTGCGGCGAATCGATCTCACCGACGACTGGGCGCTGCGCAACCTGACCATCTGCGTGCGTCGTCTCGCGGACCTGCCTTTACACGCGCAAGAGCTGGTGCGCAGTCTCGCTGGCCCTCAAGAAACACAACGGAGCGCAACGCATGCTTAAGCGGATCTGCACGGTACTCATCGCGGCAGGAGTGATCGGTACGGCGGGCGCCGACACGGTCGTGCTGCGCAACGTGCAAGGGTACACACCGACGCGCGACGGCATGCAATCGTTCTCCGGCCTCGTCATCGAGAACGGGCGCGTCACACGTCTGCTCGCAGGCAACCAGGATCAGGCCGCGAACGCTGGCGCGACGGTCATCGACGGCGGCGGCAAGCACGTGCTCCCCGGCCTCACCGATGCGCACGGCCACGTGCCGGGGCTCGGTGAGCAGAAGGTCCAGGTCGACCTGCGCGACACGACGAGCATCGACGACGCGGCGGCGCGAATCCGCAAGCACATCGCGGCGAATCCGAACTCGCGCTGGGTCATCGGTCGCGGCTGGAACCAGGTGCTGTGGAAAGAGCGTCGCTTCCCGACTGCGCGCGAGCTCGACGCCGTCGTCGCGGATCGTCCCGCGATCATGTCGCGCGTCGACGGTCATGCAGTCTGGGTCAACAGCGCCGCGCTGAAGGTCGCCGGCATCACCGCGTCGACGCCGGACCCGCAAGGCGGCCAGATCGTGCGCGACGCTTCCGGTCAGGCAACCGGCGTACTGGTCGATACAGCGGAAGAGCTGGTCGCGAAGCACATTCCGCAAGCAACCGATGCAGAAGTGAAGCGACAGCTGCTCGCCGCAATGAGCGAGATTGCCTCGCTCGGCATGACGGGCGTGCACGATGCCGGCATCAGCGAGCGCGTTTACCGTCTGTATGGCGAGCTGGGCGCTGCCGGACGCTTGCCCATCCGCATCTACGCGATGTTGAACGACAACGCCGAAGGCCGCCGCCTGATGCAATCCGGTCCGCGCATGCCGGAATACGACGATCGTCTGCAGATGCGCGCCGTGAAAGCCTGGGCCGACGGCGCACTCGGCAGTAGAGGCGCCGCGTTCATGCAGGACTACACGGATCAACCGCAGCACCGCGGGCTGATGATGTACACGCGCGAGCAGATGCAGGAGCTCGCGACGCTGACCGCGGCCAAAGGCTGGCAGCTGAACGTGCACGCGATCGGTGACGCCGGCAATCGGCTCGTGCTCGACACGTTCGAAACCTTGCTGACGAAAGAGCAGCGTCACGCGCTGCGCCCGAGGATCGAGCACGCGCAGGTCATCGCGCTCGACGACATCCGCCGGTTCGCGCGGCTCGAAGTGATCGCCTCGATCCAGCCGACGCACGCGACGTCCGATATGAACATGGCGGAAGACCGCGTCGGACCGAAGCGCATCCAGGGCGCCTATGCCTGGCGCAAGCTGCTCGACGCGAAGGTGCGACTCGCAGGCGGCAGCGACTTCCCGGTCGAGCTTGCGAATCCATTCCACGGCCTGTACGCGGCGGTCACGCGCCAGGACCGCAATGGCAAGCCGCCGGGCGGCTGGTATCCGCAGGAAAAGCTGACGCGCGAAGAAGCGCTGCGCCTGTTCACGACCGACGCCGCGTACGCTGCGCACATGGAGCACTCGACCGGCTCGCTGGAGCCGGGCAAGTGGGCGGATTTCATCCTCGTCGACCGCGACTACTTCAAGATTCCGGAAAGCGAGATCGACGACATCAAGGTGCTGTCGACCTATTTAGCAGGAAAGAAGGTGTCAGGCTAAAGCCTGACCCACAGAAGATTCAGAGTTGTGGGTCAGGCTTTAGCCTGACTCTGAGTTGCGGCCGGCTGGCGGCTCGTGAGCCACACGCCCACCAGCACCACGAGGCCGCCGATGATCGCGCGCGCCGACAGCGGGTCGCCGAGCATCATGCCGGTGATCACGCCCACGATCGGGATCAGATTCGTGTAGACCCCCGCCTCGCTCGCATCGACGTGCTTCAGCGCGGCGCTGTACATCAGGTAGGCGGCGCCCGAAGCGCCGGCGCCCAGATACGCCATGCCGAGCCAACCTTGCAGGTCGACGCTGGGCATGCCTTCCGCGCCGACTTCGAAAGCAGCCAGCGGCACCAGCATCACTGCACCGGCGGCGACGATTCCCGCCGTGACTTGCAGCGGATCGTACGTCGCGACGCGCTTCGCCGCCGACGTGTAGATGCCCCACAACACCGCCGATATGAACATCAGCAGGTTGCCGAGCAGACTGGCACTACCCGATTCTGCGTCTGCTCCTCCCGAGAAGACGATCAGCACGCCGACCATCGACAGCGCGATGCCGGCCCAACGCATGGCCGAAGCGTGCTCACGCAACCACACCACCGCGACCAGTGCCGTCATCGCGGGAATGCAGCTCTGGACCAGCGCTCCCTGCGAGGCGGACGTGTACACGAGCGCGTAGTTGAACACCGCGTAGTACAGCACGACACCGATCACCCCCATGGCGATCATCGTTCTCCAGGGCAGCGCCGACCACGGCGAATGGTTGCCGCCACGCGCCTGCCGGAGCAACGCGCAGCTCAGCAGCATGACGGCGCCGATCGCCACGCGCACCAACGCCAGCGTGAACGGCTGCACCTGTTCGTTGACGCCCTTGGTCACGACGAAGGTGCTGCCCCAGATCACCATCGTGACCAGCAGCATGACAATGGAAGCCAGGTGAGACTGCATCGAGTGTCCGGCGTGTTCCCGAAAGGCGGCATTGTAAAGTACGATGCGCGGCGCGTTGTTAGTTCTCTGGTCTTTGCCG
The DNA here is from genome assembly GCA_963838635.1 of uncultured Gammaproteobacteria bacterium. GTDB lineage: Bacteria > Pseudomonadota > Gammaproteobacteria > Steroidobacterales > Steroidobacteraceae > Steroidobacter. Next base: position 264,714 of record CAWISC010000077.1, read on the forward strand.
TGCTAGTTCGGAGCGTCGAAATGGCGAGCAAGCGTAAAACTCCCCGTCGCAGCGTGCGCAAGCCGGCGCCGAACAAGCAACGCGGCCGCGCACGCCGCGCGTCGCTCGCGAAACGCAAGCGGTCAGCCAAGCCGACAGCCGGACGCCGCACGCTGTATCCCGCGATCCAGCCGTACAAGAGCGGCATGCTCCGCGTGTCGGACGTGCACGAGATCTACTACGAAGAATGCGGCAATCCCGACGGCAAACCCGCGGTCTTCGTGCACGGCGGCCCCGGCGCCGGCTGCGACAATCGCGCCCGCTGCTTTTTCGATCCCGATGCCTATCGCATCGTGCTGTTCGACCAGCGCGGCTGCGGGCGCAGCCGTCCGCATGCGAGTCTGGTCGACAACACGACCTGGCATCTGGTCGCGGATATGGAGCAGTTGCGCGAGCACCTGGGCATCGAGCGCTGGCTGGTGTTCGGCGGCTCGTGGGGCTCGACGCTCGGTCTCGCTTACGCGCAAACACATCCACAGCACGTGAGCGAGCTGGTCCTGCGCGGCATCTTCATGCTGTCGCAGTTCGAGCTGCGCTGGTTCTACCAGGAAGGCGCCAGCGCGATTTATCCGGACCACTGGGAAAACTACCTCGCCGCGATTCCGCCCGCCGAGCGTCAGGACCTGATCAAGGCGTTCTACAAACGCCTCACGAGCGCCGATCGCGCCACGCGGGTGGCAGCTGCACGCGCATGGTCGATCTGGGAAGCCGCGACCAGTTACCTGCACGTCAACGAAGAAAACCTGCACAAGTGGGGCGAAGAAGAGTTCGCGATCGCCGTCGCCCGCATCGAGTGTCACTACTTCGTCAATCGCGGGTTCCTGGAGTCGGAGGATCAGCTGCTACGCAACGTAGCGAAGATTCGCAAGATCCCGGCCGTGATCGTGCAGGGTCGCTACGACGTGGTGTGCCCGATGCAAACCGCGTGGGCTTTGCATCGTGCGTGGCCCGAAGCGGATCTGCGCGTCGTGCCGGATGCCGGCCACTCCGCGTTCGAGACCGGCAACACGCACGAGCTGATCACTGCGACCGACAGGTTCCGGTAACGCGGCCGCCGTCGTCGATGATCCGGTGCGCCACGAGCCAGCGCCGCGCATCGTCGGCGTCGCGCTCGAACCAGGCGCTGGCTGAGCCGAGGCGGAACGTATAGCCCCAGGCGTCCATGTCGCTGCACATCTGCTGCGAGTCCATTCCGGCGAACTCGTCGGCTAGCAGGATCTGCAGATAGCAGACTGCATTTTCTTCGTCGTAGTCCCCGCCCGCATCGCGCTCGAGCTGCGTGCGGCGCGCGTCGTCCATGCAGATGTAGTGGCAGGCTTCGTGCAGCACCGAGTGCAGCGGAGTGTCGGGTCGGAAGTAGATGCGATTGCCGATGAGGCCGGCCTCGCTTTCGCCCCAATAGGAGCCGGGGATTGCCGCGCCGGGTTCGCTGACGACCGGCTCGAGGTGGTAGCGCGCGAGAAGTTGAGTGACTGCGTCGAGATGCCGCTCGACTTTCGTCACTGCACGCCCCGAGCGCGCAAGGCGGCCTGCACCTGTGCCTCCAGCGCATCGGCATGGCGCTGCAGCTTCTCGATCATCTGCGCCTCGACCGGCTCTCTCGTAGCGAGCTCCAGCTCGCGTGCCTGTTCGCTGACAGCCTCGAAGCCGAACATCGAACCGCTGCCGTAGATCTTGTGCGCGAGCTGCTCGATGTCCTTCACGGCCGCCGTGTTGCCCGTGCGCACCTTCGCGATCAGCTCACGCAGGCCCGCGAGCTCGCCCGCGGTGCGCTGGATGTAGCGACCGCCGATGTCGGAGATCTTCTGTTGCAGCTCGTCACGCTCGTCCATGGTCGAGTCCCTCCCAGATCGCCACGATCTGTTGGCCGAATTGCAGCGGATCGAACGGCTTGGCGATGACCGCGACCGCGCCCAGCTCGCGAAACCGGGCGACCTCGGCCGGCATCGCCTTCGCAGTCACGAATACTACCGGGATGTTTGCGAAGCGCGGATCCGCACGCATACGTTGCAGCGTCATCGGGCCATCGGTACCCGGCATCATGACGTCGAGCAGCACCAGGTCCGGCGTTATGTCAGGCAGTCGCTGCAGTGCGCGCTCCCCCGATTCGCAGACTTCCACGTTCAGGCCTTCGACCAGACCGAGCGCCAGCTCCACGATCTCGCGGATGTCGGGCTCGTCGTCGACATACAGCACCGTCCGCAGCCTGCCCTGGCTCATGACGCACCCTCCGTTCCGGCGCGGCCGGCCAGGCGCCGCACCGTCGCGAGCAGATCTTCGACCGAGTCTCGCGACTTCACCAGCGCAGCCTGCACCCGTTCGGACAGGTCGCGGCTCGGCTCAGTGGCGCTGTACAGGATGACTGGCGGCGGCGCTCCGCTGCCCGCCTGGTGCAGCACTGGCAGCAGGTCGAGACCGGAGCCATCGCCAAGCGCAGCATCCAGGATCACCAGGTCGAACCGCTCCCTTTCGATGTGTGCCCGCGCTTGCGCGAGCGAATGAGCGCGAACCACTTCGGCTTCGTCCGACAGCAATTCCTCGACGAGCTCCGTCAGCGACTCGTCGTCTTCCACGTGAAGGATACGGGCGCGCCGACCGCGCAGTTCCAGCAGCACGTTGTGAATCGCGTCGAGCAGGCGGCTCGGATCGATCGGCTTCTGCAGCCAGTCCGCGAGCTGCAGCGTGCCGAGGCGGTCGGCATCCGCGCTGGTCCGCGCCCGCGCAGTCATGATGATGACCGGTAGCGCTCGCGTTGCGTTCTGGCTGCGCAGGTCGCTGATGAATTCCAGGCCGTCGGCGTCCGCCAGGTGCAGATCGACGAGCGCAATGTCGTATCGCGCCTGGCTGAGCGCGATCTTTGCCTGGCGCACGCTCGGTACCGCTGCGACGCGCATGCCGGCGGCTTCGAGCACAGTTGCGACGGCAAGCGCGACGTCAGGATCGTCCTCGCACAGGAGCACCGCCGGTCCGGCGAGCACGTTATCCGGCACGCGCACCGGCATGCTGATTCCCGGCCGCACGGGCAGCGTGATGTAGAACGTCGCGCCCTCCCCTGGCGTGCTGTCGAAACCGATGCTGCCGCCCAGGCGCTCCATGATCGTCTTCGCAATCGACAAGCCCAGTCCCGTACCGCCTTTGGCGCGTGAGTCCGAGCTGTCGGCCTGCGCGAAGCGCTGAAAGATGCGCGGTGAGAATTCCGGTGCGATGCCCGGACCGCGATCGCGCACGCTGACCCGCACGCTGTCCGCCCCGGCACGGACCGCCACCGAGACGGCGCCGCCTCGCGGCGAGAACTTCGCGGCGTTCGACAATATGTTGGTGAGCACCTGAACCAGTCGGTCCTGATCGACCAGCACATCGGCGTCGTCGCTGTCGGCGGCGAGCTCGATCGTCGCGCCGAAGTTCTGTGCGTATGCGCGATTCGCGTCGATCGCCTGTTGCACGATCGGCTTCAGGCGCTGCGCCGCCAGGCGCAGCTCCAGGCGGCCGGATTCCGCACGCTCCAGGTCGAGAATGTCGTTGATCAGCCGCACCAGGCGCTCGCAGTTGAGCTTGGCGATGTCGATCAGCCGCGCCGCCTTGGGGGGCAGCACGCCGGCAATACCGCCCGCCAGCAGGCCGAGCGAGCCGGAGATCGACGTGAGCGGCGTGCGCAGCTCGTGACTGACGGTCGAGACGAATCCGGACTTCAGATCCTCGATCTCCTGGCGCGAGGACAGGTCGCGGATGATGCCGATGAACAGCCGGCGCGAGCCGATGCGCATCTCGCTGATGCCGAGGTCCACCGGGATGCGGCGACCGTCCTTGTGTAACGCCTCGATCTCGCGGCGCTGGCCGATGATCCGGCGCTCGCCGGTCTGCATGTAGCGACGGATGTAGCCGTCATGCCCCGACGAATGCGGGTCGGGCATGAGCACCCGCACGTTTCGCCGCAGAATTTCCGCAGCCGTGTAGCCGAACAGGCGCTCGGCGCTGCGGCTCCACGATTCGATGCTGCCGCTCTCGTTGATGGTCACGATCGCATCGACGACGCCGTCCAGGATCGATGACAACCGCGTTGCCTGATCGCGATAGGCTGTTTCGGAGAGCTTCAGCGCAGTCACGTCCGTGTACGTCACGATGTAGTTGCCGTCCTGCATGCGTTGTCCGCGCACCTGCAGTGCTGCGCCATCCGCGCGGCTCGCCTCCACGTCGATACTCGCGCCGGCCGCCATGATGCCCGGCACCTTGTAGGCATCGCGTACGCCGGTCTGATCGCTGACGATGAGCTTCGCGCCGACGCCGAGGATGTCCGTCCACGTCATGCCGGCATGCAACTGCGTCGGCTTCAGTCCGCGCAACTCGACGTAGCGCGCATTCCAGGCGATCAGCTTCTGCTGCGTGTCGAAGACTGCGACGCCCTCGCTCACGTTTTCCATGGTCGAGCGCAACAGCAGGAAGGTCTCCTGAACGGCGCGCTCGGCGCGGACACGACGTTGCGTATGCCAGATCAGCAGAGCGCCCGCCGCCAGCATCAGAACGATGGCTATGGCCAGCGCGCCGCGGACCGCACCGTCGGTTTGCGTGAAGCCACGCTCGAAGGCGCTGCGCCGCTGCGACAGGAGCTCGCGCTCGTGCGTTTCCAGGGCGGCAGTCAGCTCGCGGATGCGATCCATCTGGCGCTTGCCGACGCCGTCGCGGAGCAGTTCGAGCGCTGCGGCGGAACGCTGCGACCGCTGCATGGAGATCACGTTACTCACGAACGCAAGATGCGTGCGCGCCAGCGCCACCAGCTCGTCAGAAGTCTGCCGGCTCTCCGCGGCATCGGTCAGCTGCGTCAGCTGACCGAGCTGACCGTCGAGCGAGCGCTCGGCGGCGTAGTACGGCGAGAGCGCTTCCTCCTCTCCCGTGAGCACGTAACGCTGTACGCCGTTCTCAGCATCCTGCAACGAAGAGAACACGATGCGGACCTGATCGAGCGTCGCGCGCCGATGGAGAAGATCGAAATAGGAACTGCGTCCCGCCTGTAGCTCGCGGGAGATCATCAGCAGCGCTGCCGCGGCAAGCCCGATCAGCAGCAACGTGACGCCGATCGTCAGCCAAAGAACCTGCCCCACTTTCGCAGGCGGCGCCGGCCGGGAGGCAACAGAAGCGGCAGCGCTCACAACGATGCGAGTCTCCGCAACACGAGGCTCGCGAGGTCCTGTGCGAGCGCTTCACGCAGCACCGCCTGCTCACGTTGCTTCGCGAGCACCGCTGCAGTGTCGTAGCTGTAATCGCGCGTCAGCTCCAGGCGTTGCGGCGGTATCAGCTCGGTGCTGCCACTCGCTACCGAGTACTCGACTGCGTAGAACACTTCATATTCCTCGGGCGTATTGCGCGCCGAAACCGACAGCACCCGCTGCCCACTCTCGTCCTTGATGATCTTCACCACTGCCGTCGCCTCACCCGCGCGGTCCACGAGTTTCGCGCCCGAAGCGCGCAGTCGGTCGCGCAGGGCGCGATTGAACTCGGTGTAGCGGTCTTCGGCGTCGACGTAGGTCACCGTCATCGTCTGCGACAACCTCGATGTTCCCTGTAAACGCCAGCCGCACGCACCGAGCGAGAGAGCAACGCACACAAGCACAATGACTGATCGACCCGGAATGTCGTGGCGCACGGCTGACCCTTCGACCAGATGAAATGGGCCGCCATGTTCGCGGCGTCTGCGCAGGCGGTCAACAGCGTCGACCGCGATCGGCTCAGCCCACCAGCGCCTGCTGGGAATCCGTCCGGCGTGCGGACGCGCGGGATTTCAGGCTGCACTCGTCGTCGACGACGTAGCCGTGCCGACAGACGATGGAGATGTGGCACGCCACGCTGCGCTGAACGGCGCCAAGTTGCTCCGGCCCGGTGTGTCCAGGGCAGTTGCGGCACAGCCCGGCAATCTCCAGGACCTCCGCCGTTTCGACGCCCGGGCTCTGCTGGCCCGTGTCTTCCAGGGCAGCGACGCCGAACGCGAAGGTCATCTGCAACGTATCGAAGCCTTCGCCGTAGCGACGCAATGCCGACAACAGCCGCTCCTTGATGCGCGGTGCTTCGATGATGCTCGATTCCGGCAGGACGACGGCAAACGCAACGCCGCGTTCGCCGTCGAGTCGACCGGTCCAGTCGATCTGCACCCGCACGACGCTTTCGATCGTCTGCACGATGCCGCGCAGGATCTCCGGCGACGGCGCGACTTCGACCGCAGTCGCGCGCTCTGCTACGGACACGGCCAGTGTCAGCAGCGTCAGTTTGCGCCCGTACCGCTGGGCGCGCCTGATCTCCCCATGCAACCTCGTGTACAGCTCGCGCAGCGCGAACGCACCGGACTCCGCGTCGATCGCGGCGGCCTGTTCGAGCGCAGCCTGTGCTTCTTTCAAAGAGCGGCGCAGCGCGAGCGTATTGAAAGCGGCGGTGATGCGCGCGAACAGCTCCGCATCGGGCACGCGCTTGGAAAGGTAATCGTCGACGCCTGCGACATAGCCGCGTTCGTAATCGACGCTGGCCTCGCGCATCGTCAGCATGATGATGTAGGTGTCGGTAGCGCCGCGGCTGCGCAACGCTTCGGTGAACGCGATGCCGTCCATGACAGGCATGAGCCAGTCGGTGATCACGAGGGGATACCACTGCTGCTCGATGAGCTCCATGGCTACCGCGCCGTTCGCGGCGCGTGCGACTTCGAAGCCTGCCGCGGCGAGCCGCTCTGCCATCAGCTCCAGCTCGAGCTCGTCGTCATCCACCAGCAACACACGCGATGGCAGCGCGCGGCCCAGCACCGACATCCGGGTCGCTATTCGCTCCGCCTTCATCCGAACTCTCCTTCCGCGCTCGTCCTTCCCATGAAACGGCGCGCGGAGTTTGCAGGAGAGTGCGCTGCGGTGAGTATCAGTCAGGCCGGCGCCTGCACGTCAGGTAATCCCCTAGCGCAGGCCGCGTGCAGCGAGGGGTAACTAGGTCCTAAGACCTAGTCAGTCGCAATGCACAAGCCACTGAGGTCAGCCGCTTCAGCCTGACTCTTTCTAATTTCTATAACTCGTGTCCAGCCGGTCCATCTTCCTCAACAGCGCCGGCCACACGAGCGCGCTGCCGGCGCCGCGCGTCACCATGCGCGAGAACTCCGGAACAGTGTCGAGCACCGTCTGCGGGATGTTGATCAGCTCCGCGCCGTTGCCCTGTGCAAGCAACTGGACTTCGCAGGCGCGCTGGAGCGTGAACATGCTCATGAACGCGTCGGGGACGGTGCGCCCGACGGTGAGCAGACCGTGATTGCGAAGGATCATGCTGCGCGTGTCGCCAAGGTCCGCCTGCAACCGACCCTTCTCGTCCGGATTCAGCGCGAGACCTTCGTAGTCGTGATACGAGAGGCTGAGCATCACCAGCGTCGCCTGCTGGGAGATCGGCAGCAGCCCCGCCTTCTGCGCCGACACCGCCACGCCTTCCATCGTGTGCAGATGGAGCACGCACCCCGCGTCTTCACGCGCTGCGTGGATCGCGCTGTGAATGGTGAAGCCGGCGGGATTGATGTCGTACGGACTCTCGAACGTCTTCTTCCCTTCCAGATCGATGCGCACCAGGCTCGAGGCGGTGATCTCCTCGAACATGAAGCCGTACGGATTGATCAGGAAGTCATGCGAGCCGGGCACACGCGCCGAGATGTGCGTGAAGACGAGGTCGTCCCAGCCGAAGTGCGCGACCAGTCGATAGCAGGCCGCAAGGTCGACACGCGTCGCCCACTCCTCCGCGGAGACCTGGTTGCGAACGTTGCCCAACGCGTTATCGACGACCCGCATTTGCATAAATCACCTGTGGCGTTGCGAAGCTGCGAAGGATCGCACCGAAGCGTACGGCCACCGCACCGCCGGAACAAGCATGGGCCGGGCCCTGACCTGACTTCTTGACAAAGACAGACAGAAATTCGGCCTGACTGGGTGCGGCTTTGCGCCGAGAATTTTCCCTTGTGGGTCAGGCTTTAGCCTGACTCTTCGGACCCGCACAGCGGGCGAGCTAACTTCACGGAACGAGGCACATGCCGTACTCAGATCTATTGCGCGGCCGAGCGTCGGTGGGCGGCCAGATTTACCTGGTCACGACGGTGACACGCAGACGGGCGCCCCTGTTCGCCGATCTCTGTGCCGGACGCATTGTGGTTCGGGCGCTGCATTGCGAAGCGACCAGCGCCACGACGCTCGCCTACGTGGTCATGCCAGATCACTTGCACTGGCTGCTGCAGCTCCATCCCGGGCAAAACCTCAGCACGTCGTCTGGTCGGTCAAAGGTAGGAGTGCATTCGAGATCGGGCGCGTCCGGGGAACTCGGGGCTGCATCTGGGAGGTTGGAGTTTCACGATCGCGCCTGCGCAGCGAGGAAGATCTGCGGAGCCGCTCGCGCGATATGTGGTGTGCAATCCGATCCGCGCGGGACTGGTCCGGAAGCTCTGCGACTACTCGCTCTGGGATGCTGTTTGGATGCCTCGGAAGTCAGGCTAAAGCCTGACCCACATAGAAGTGTTCAGATTCATAGATGGCCCAAAATTCAGGCTCAAGCAGCTTCCATCAATGAGTCCACGATGACGGCGACTTGGCGGAGGGCTTGTTCGGCTTCTTCGATGCCGCGGGCCAGGGCGCCTTGCATGCCGGCGGCGTGGGCGGCTTCGACGTTCAGCAGGTTGTCGTCGAGAAAGAAGACGCTGCCGGCGTCGCAGCCCAATGAGCTGACGACGTGCTCGAAGGCGTCGCGGTCGGGCTTGATCCGGCCCGTCAGGTGCGAGACGAAGCGGTGCTCGAAGAGTGCGCCGAGGCCGAACTCGCCTTCGACGCGGGGCCAGTGCAGCGAATTGCTGTTCGAAAGCAGCGCTCGGGTGATGTGGCGCGGGATGCGTGCGACCAGCTCGTGTGCGCCGGGGTACAGGCCGGTGGGCCAACCGGCGAAGGATTCGAGGAACAGCGCCGGCGCGACGCCGAGGTCCAGCTCCAGAACCAGGTCGGACGCGAATGTCGACGCGTCGGTGCGCCCGGTCTCGAACGCACGCACGGCCGGTGAATGCAGCCACTTGTGCCAGACCTCGGCAGGCGTCCAGCGATCGGCGACCCATCCCATGACGGTCGCGACGCCGCTCAGCTCGACCAGCACTCCGCCGACGTCGAAGAGGACGACGCGAACAGGTTGCGTGGCCCGGCTCACACGACCACGTTGACGAGCTTGTTGCCGGGCGGAACGATCACCTTGCGCACCGGCTTGCCTTCGATCCATTTCTGGATCGTGGCATCCGCGAGCGCGGCGGCGCTGATCTCGTCCTTGCTCGCGTCCGCGCCCACTTCCACCTTCGAACGCAACTTGCCGTTCACCTGCACGACGACTTCGATGCGATCCTGCACCAGCGCCTGCGGATCGGGCTGCGGCCACGGATGATCGATCAGCGCGTCCTTGTGGCCGAGCTGCCGCCAGAGGTCATGACAAATATGCGGCGCGATCGGCGCGAGCATCTGGACGATCAGCTGCAGCGCCTCGTGACGCACAGCCCGCCCCTGCTCACTGACATCGTCGAACTTCTGGAGCGCGTTCATGAGCTCCATCACCGCCGCGATCGCAGTGTTGAAGACACGACGACGACCATAGTCGTCCGTCACTTTGACCAGCGTCGCGTGCGACATGCGGCGGATTTCGCGCTGTGCGGGCGACAGCGCAATGAGCTCCTGCCGCGGAGCGCTGGCCAGCGGACCCTTCTCGAGATGCTCCCACACCATGCGCCACAGCCGGCGCAGGAAACGCGCCGAGCCCTCGACACCGTCGTCGGACCATTCGAGCGTGTCTTCCGGCGGCGCCTTGAACATCATGAACACGCGGATGCTGTCCGCGCCGTAGCGCGCCACCAGGTCTGTCGGGTCGACGCCGTTGCCCTTCGACTTCGACATCGTGCGCATGCCTTCCCACTCGACCGGCTTGCCGTCGCTGCGCAGCGTCGCGCTCACAGGCACACCATGCGCATCGCACTGCACGTCCACGTCGTCAGGATGGAAATACTCGACGGCGCCATCACCGGTGCGCCGCGAGTAGATGTGATTGAGCACCATCCCTTGCGTCAGCAATCGCGCGAACGGCTCTTTGACCTTGATCAGGCCCATGTCGCGCATCACGCGCATCCAGAAGCGCGAATACAGCAGGTGCAGGATCGCGTGCTCGATGCCGCCGATGTACTGATCGACGGCCATCCAGTAGTCGGCGCGCTCGTCGACCATCGCCTGGTGGTCGTCGCTGCAGGCAAAGCGCAGGAAGTACCACGACGAATCGACGAACGTATCCATCGTGTCCGTCTCGCGCCGCGCGTCGCCGCCGCACTTCGGACACTTGACCTGGTAGAACGACGGCGTCTTGTTGAGCGGATTGCCCATGCCATCCGGCACCAGGTTTTCCGGCAGCACCACCGGCAGATCCTCGTCGGGCACCGGCACGTCGCCGCACTTCGCGCAGAGAATGAGCGGGATCGGGCAACCCCAGTAGCGCTGCCGCGAGATACCCCAATCGCGCAGGCGCCACTGCACCTGCTTCTCGCCGAGTCCCTGCTTCTGCAGGTCTGCAGCGATCGCGTCGACGGCGGCCTGATAGTCGAGACCATCGTACTTGCCGGAGTTGATGCAGACGCCGTACTGCGCGTACTCCGCACGCCACTCCTGCGTGGAGAACGCCTCGACGTCGCCGTCCTTCGGCCGGATCACGAACTGGATCGGCAGGCCGTACTTGAGCGCGAAATGGAAGTCGCGTTCGTCATGGCCGGGCACGCCCATGACCGCACCTTCGCCGTACGTCATCAGCACATAGTTGCCGACCCACACAGGAATCTTTTCGCCGGACAGCGGATGCGTCACGAACAAGCCGGTCGGCATGCCGCGCTTTTCCATCACCGCGATCTCTGCTTCCTGAGCCGTCCCGCGCTTGCACTCTTCGACGAATGCCGCGAGCGTCGGGTTGCTGCGCGCCGCGAAGGTCGCGAGCGGATGCTCGGCCGCGACGGCGCAGAATGTGGCGCCCATGAGCGTGTCGGCTCGCGTGGTGAACACGCTCAACACGCGCCGCTCGCCTTCGAGCTCGTACGGGAATCCGATCCGCACGCCTTCGCTGCGACCGATCCAGTTTGCCTGCATCGCGCGCACGCGCTCCGGCCACTCCGCCATGTGGTCGAGCTCGGCGAGCAGATCCTGCGCGTACTGCGTGATGCGCAGGTAGTACATCGGAATCTCGCGCTTCTCGACCGGCGCGCCGGTGCGCCAGCCGCGGCCGTCGATCACCTGCTCGTTGGCGAGCACGGTCTGGTCGACCGGATCCCAATTGACGACACCGGTCTTCTTATAAGCGATGCCGCGCTCGAGCATCCGCAGGAACAGCCACTGGTTCCAGCGGTAGTACTCCGGCTGGCAGGTGGCGAGCTCGCGCTTCCAGTCCAGGGCGAAGCCGAGCTGCTGCAGCTGCCCTTTCATGTAGGAGATGTTGTCGTACGTCCACTTCGCCGGCGGCACGCCGTTCTTCATCGCGGCGTTCTCGGCCGGCAGGCCGAACGCGTCCCAGCCCATGGGCTGCAGGACGTTGTAACCCTGCATGCGCATGTAGCGGGTGAGCACGTCGCCCATGGTGTAGTTGCGGACGTGGCCCATGTGCAGCCGCCCGCTCGGGTACGGAAACATGCACAGGCAGTAATACTTGCGGCGCGCGGGGTCTTCGGCGACGGTAAAGGCGCGCGTCTCGTCCCAGAAAGCCTGGGCTGCGCGCTCGACGGCGGCGTGATCGTATCGTTCCTGCATCGAGGAAGGATAACGGAGTGAAGAGTCAGGCTAAAGCCTGACCCACAGGGATCGCATCAGGCCGCTGGTTGAACGTGGTGGGTCAGGCTGCAGCCTGACTGCGATTACAGTCCGCTCAGCGTGAAGCGGAATTCCGCTCCCTGGTTCAGCCGCGACTCGGCCCAGATCCGCCCGCCGTGGCGCTCGACGATGCGGCTGACGGTCGCCAGGCCGATGCCGGTGCCCTCGAACTCGTCCTGGCGGTGCAGGCGCTGGAACACGCCGAAGAGCTTGCGCGCGTAGCGCATGTCGAAGCCGACACCGTTGTCCCGGACGAACACGTATTTTTCGCCGCCGGCGTTGCCGATGCCGACCTCGATCACGGCGTGCGGCCGCGGTCGCGAGTACTTGACGGCGTTGTCGATCAGGTTCGCGAACACCTGCAGCATCAGGTCGGGATCGCACTCGAGCGAGGGCAGCGAGGCGAGCCGCCATTCGACGACGCGCTCGCCGCTCTCCTGGCGCACCTGGTTGACCGCGCGCTTGACCAGCTCGTCGAGCGACGTGACTTCGCGCCGCATCTCCATGTGGCTGATCCTGGACAACGCCAGCAGCCCATCGATCAGCGCGCTCATCTCGCGCGCACCGCGCGTAATCTGGTCGAGATGGATCAGCGGTTCGCGCGCAGTCGGCGAGCCGCGGTAGTCGCGCAGCATCTGCACGTGCGCATGAATCAATCGCAATGGCGCGCGCAGGTCGTGCGCGACCGAATACGAAAACGCCTCCAGCTCGCGATTGGCAACTTCCAGCTCCGCCGTGCGCTCGGCGACGCGGCGCTCGAGATCCTGATTCAGCACTCGCACTTCGTTCTCGACCTCGGCGCGCCGTGCAACTTCTCCGCGCAGCGCCTGATAACGACGCGCGTTCTCGTACGCGACCGCCACCTGGGCCGCGATCGCGCGCGCCACCGCGAGATCCTCATCGGTGAACCCCGGCAAGCCGATGCGATTGATCACGCACAGGTAGCCATAGTGATGGCTGACTGACGCGACCGGCACGCCGAGCATCGAGGTGAAGTCGCCCGGTTGCGAGCCGCCATTAGTCTTCACAACATCCGACGGCGACATCGGATACAGCGCGCATCCGCCCTGCTCCAACGACGGCAACAAGTCGCGATACATGCGCATTCCGAGCAGCCGCTCGACTTGCTCGTTTGCGAGGCCACTGGCTGTAGCCGCATGACGCGGCCCTTCGCCATCGGCAATGACGAGTTGCCCGCACTGGGCGAGCAGGATGTCGCGCGCGGCATGGCAAGTCGATTCGACGATCGTCTCGGGATCGGTATGACCGAACAGGCGGCGACTGAATGCAACCAGTGCGCTGAGCCGTTCCTGCGCGCCGCCGACGACAGGCACGGCCGGCGTCGCGACCGGACCGGGCAACGACGTGCTGGTGCGCGCGGCGAGCGCAGCGTCCACCGTCGTCCGCACCGCTTTGAGATCGAAAGGCTTGGCGAGCGTGCTCTGCACGCCGAGCGAGCGCGCCATCTCGCGCACTTCACGCTCGTGATAGGAGGCGGAACAGAAGATGACCGAGGTGTTGGCCGTGCGATCGTCCTGGCGCAGCCGACGGACCAGCTCGTAGCCGTCCATCCGTGGCATGACGATATCGGTGATCAGCAGATCGGGTTGCTCGGTGCGCAGCAGGTCCAATGCTTCCATGCCGTCCGCCGCTTCGAGCAGGCTGTACTCGCCGCCTTCCAACAGCAATAGCAGCAGCTCCCGCGCTTCCGGATCATCTTCAGCGACGAGAATCTTGCCGCCCATGCATTCCAAACGTTCCCGCAACAATTCAGGCATCCTGCCCATAAGCAGGCTATGCGCAATCAGTACGTTTGCACAAGCCTTCGGTTCCTAGTGGAATCCGGGTGCGGTGACATAAGGCATTCCCTGCCTCAATCGCCCAATCAATCGCCAAGCGCGCTGCGAAGCGCCGCGATCTCCTCGCTGCAGCCCTGCATGATGTTGGCGAACTTGGCGTTGTCGAGCCCCAACCGGCGGAACGCCTTCACGCCCTGCATGTTCAGCTCGAAGTCCACGTTCTGCCCGACGAAGCCGGCGCTCATCGCTGCAACGGTCAGGACGTCAGTGACATCCGGCTGGCCGCTGCTGCGATCGATGTTCTCGTGCTCGCCGATCGCTTCGGAGATGTGCTCGGGGAAACCCCAGTTCTCGACGATCGCCTTGCCGATGTTGGCGTGCCAGTCGCGCATGACCTGGCTCAGCGCGGCCGGCTCGTTGAACAAGCCGCCGTGACGATTGGCGCGGGCGAGGATGTACAGCTTGCCCACGTTGTGCAGCAGGCCGGCGAGCATCGATTCGTCCGGATTCAGCTGGCAGCGCGAGGCAATCGAGTATGAAAGCGCGGCGACCATCGTCGCCTCCTGCCATACGCGCTCCAGCTGAGGCGCGATGCTGCGCAACTCGCTCGCACGGCGCAGCTGCGCGATCGCGAACGACACGGCAGCGGTGCGCACGTTGTTGTGGCCGATTCGATTGATGGCAGTCTTCAGGTCGCCAACGGCGCGACCGGTGCGATTCAGCGCAGCCGAGTTCGCGAGCGTCAGCACGCGCGCGGCGAGACCGGGATCGGAGCCGACGATGCGGGCGATCTGCTCGTTGGTGACCTGCTCGTCCCCGAGCACCTTGCGCACGCGGACGGCGACGTCGGGAAACGACGGCAATTCCACTTTGCCGCTCGACACTTCCTTGGCCAGCTCGCTGACGAACGCGAATGCGGCGGCCGAGTCGGCGGCGGGCGCTGTCGTGTTCTCGTTCTTCATAACGCTGGAGCTCACCATGGTTGCGGTTATCGGCCTGCGACTCTAGGACTTGAGCGTTGTTATGTCATGCTGCGACGGCGGCCTCCGCCAGGGCCAGAACCTGCGCTGCAATCCGGTGCAGCGGCAGAACATGCGCAGCCGCGCCGATTTTCACGGCCGATCCGGGCATCCCCCACACCACGCTGCTGGCCTCGTCCTGCGCGATCGTCGCGGCGCCCGCCTCCAGCATTTCCCCGAGTCCGCGGGCGCCATCGTCGCCCATGCCGGTCAGCAGGACGCCGACAGCGTTCGGACCGACGTTCTGAGCCACGGACCGGAACATCACGTCGACGCTCGGTCGATGACGATTCACGTGCGGACCGCTGCTCAGGCGACAGAGGTACCGTGCGCCGTCGCGCTCGACCAGCAGGTGGCGGTCGCCAGGGGCGATATATGCGTGGCCCGGAAGAATCTGCTGTCCGTCCTGCGCTTCGCAGACGGCCATCGGCGAGCTGCGATTCATACGATCGGCGAACGGTTTGCTGAAGGCAGCCGGAATGTGCTGCGAGATGACGATTGCCGGCGCATCGGGCGGCATCTCCTCCAGCACTTCGCGGATGGCCTCAGTGCCGCCGGTGGAAGCACCGATGGCGATGATGCGGTCCGTCGTCCGCAACATCGTCCATGCGCTCAATGCCGGAACCACGGCGGAGGTGCTGTTGCGCTCATCCAGCTCGCGCGCACGCTTCGCGGAGCGCGGTAGCACGCGCGCCTGCGCCGCGACTCGCACCTTGGCGATGAGCTCGTTCTCGTAGTCTTCCAGCGTGCCGGCTATGTCGATCCGCGGCTTGGCGACAAAGTCGATCGCACCGAGCTCCAGCGCGCGCAGCGTGACGTCTGCGCCGCGTTGAGTGAGCGAAGACACCATGACCACCGGCATCGGTCGCAGCCGCATCAGATTCTCGAGGAACGTAATGCCGTCCATGCGCGGCATTTCCACGTCGAGCGTGATGACGTCCGGATTGAGGCTCTTGATCTTTTCGCGCGCCGCGTACGGGTCGCTGGCAGTGCCGACCACCTGGATGTCCGGCGCGCGCATGAGCATCGCGCTCAGGAGCTTGCGCACCAGAGCGGAGTCGTCGACTACGAGGACTTTGATGGGCATGTCGCGCGCCTTCAGAACAGGTCGATCTCGCCGGCGACGGGCGCGCGCTCGAGCTGGTCGAGATAGCGCTGCTCCTTCACACCCAGCTCTGCGCTGCGTGCGCTCAGGTGTCGTACTCGCACCCGGCCGCTGCGCGGGAAATACTGGATATGCCGCGAGCATATGTCGCCGGCATCCTCGGCAGCGATCTTCAGTCCCTCCTGCTTCAGGAATTCGCGCACGAAGTCGAGATTGCGCGCGCCGATGTCGCTGAGCTTCGCCAGCACGCGGCCGCCGCCGAAGATCTTCACCTCGAGATCGTCGCGCGTGCCGCCGGCGCCGAGCACGCTGTTGATCAGCTGCTCCATCGAAGCGCTGCCGTAACGCATGCCGCGGCCCGCGATCTTCTCCCAGCTGTCTGCGCCCGAGCCGCTCGGACGCGGCAGCATGAAGTGATTCATGCCGCCGATGCTGAAGCGCGGGTTACGGATGCATGCCGCCACGCACGAGCCGAGCACCGTGTCGATGACTTCGTCTTCGCGCGTCACGTAGTACTCGCCCGGCAGGATGCGCGCGGTCGCAATGCCCGCGGCGTTTCGATAGCGGCGGACCGATTCGAAACCCGGTAGCGCGCGCGGCAGCGCCTTGTACCTGGAGTCGTCAGCCGCCATGGGGCTCGCCGCCGTTCTTGCGATAGATCGTCCTGCCGACCGGCTGGATCGGCGCAGCCACGGTGTGCAGCGACTCGGCGTGCCCGATGCACAGGTAGCCGCCGGGCGCGAGCATCGCCGCGAACCGGCTCACCAGCCGTTCGCGCGTCGGCTGATCGAAATAGATCATCACGTTGCGACAGAAGATCACGTCGAACGGCCCGTGCATCGGCCACGGCTGCAGCAGGTTCAGGACGCGGAACGTCACGTTCGAGCGCAGCTGCGCTTTGACGATCGCCTTGCCGGCTTGCGCGCCGGAGCCTTTCTGAAAGCAGCTGCGCAAACGCTCCGAGGGCAGCGCCGCCACCCGATCGAGCGGATACACGCCCTGCTGCGCAAACGCGATCACCTCGCTGTCGATGTCGGTCGCGAGGACCTTGAAATCCCAGCCCGTGCCAGGCACCACGTCCGCTGCGGCCATGGCTACGCAATACGGTTCCTCGCCCGTCGAGCAACCGGCGGACCAGATGCGAATGCGGCGAGAGCCCGCATTACGACGCATCGCCTCCGGCAACATGTAGGAAGCGAGCGCTTCGAAGTGATGGTTCTCGCGAAAGAACGCCGTGACGTTGGTGGTCAGCGCGTTGATGAGCGCAACCAGCTCCTCCGGGCCGGAGCTGCGCACGTGCTCGCAGTATTCCCGGTAGGAGTGCAGGCCGAGGTCGCGCAACCGTCGCCCGAGCCGGCCCTGCACGAGCTGACGCTTGTTCGGACCGAGCACGATGCCGGCGTTCTCGCCCACCACATGACGAATGAACTCGAATTCGGCATCGTCGAGGACGGGACCGAACGAGCCCGTCTCGAGGAAGGCAGTCTCAGGCATTGGCCGCGACGGGCAATGAAGTCGCACCCGCGACTTCCCCGCCGATGAGCCGATCGATGTCGAGCAGCATGACCATGCGTCCCGACACCGCGGCCAACCCCGCGATGAACTCCGTGCTCACCTGCCGGCCGAGATCCGGCGCCGGCTTCACGTCGGCCGCCGGCACGTCGACGACGTCGGAGACGCCGTCGACGACCAGGCCGCAATCGCGCCGACCCTGCGGCGATTCGAGCGACAGCACGATGATGACCGTGAGCGGCGTGTACTCCGCTCGCGGCAGGCTGAAGCGCATGCGCAGATCGACGATCGGCACGATCGAGCCGCGCAGGTTCAGCACGCCGAGCATGTGCGCCTGCGACTGCGGAATGCGCGTCACCGGCGACCAGCCGCGGATCTCCTGCACGCGCAGGATGTCCACGCCGTAGGTCTCCTCCCCGAGGGTGAAGGTCAGCACCTGGTTTCCTGCTCTGGTCATCGAATCGCACTCCGCATGGCGGCGTTCCCGCCCTCGCTATCGACCGGCGGGCGGGCCGGCCACATAGGACATTCGCTCAAAAGTCGTCCCAGGTACTCTCGTCACCGCTCGCGCGCTGCAATTTCACGGAAGCGGGCCGCGCCGTCGGTGTCGTGGCCGCAGCCGGCTTGCGCTGCGGCGGCGCCGGCGTGCGCGCGACCGGCGGTCGCGTCACCGGCCGCTGATTCGCGACTGCCGTATCGCCCTGGCGGATTTCGTGCGCGTTCGAACCCTTGCCGAGCTTGAAGTAGCCGATCTGCGCAACCAGCGTCGAGGACTGCTCCTGCATCGCCTTGCTCGCCGCCGAGGACTGCTCGACGACCGCCGCGTTCTGCTGCGTCACGTTATCCATCTGCGTGATCGCGTTGTTCACCTGCTCGATGCCCTGGGACTGTTCCTCGCTGGCAGCGGCAATCTCGGCGACGATGTCGGTGACTTTCTTCACGCTGTCCATGATCTCGGACAGCGTCTTGCCGGACTCGTCGACGAGCTCGGAACCGACCTTCACCTTGTCGACCGAGTCGTTGATCAGGCCCTTGATCTCCTTCGCCGCGCTCGCGCTGCGTTGAGCAAGGTTGCGCACTTCGGTCGCGACGACCGCGAAGCCGCGGCCCTGCTCGCCCGCACGCGCCGCTTCGACAGCCGCGTTGAGCGCCAGCAGATTGGTCTGGAACGCGATCTCGTCGATGACGCCGATGATGTCGGCGATCTTGCGGCTGGAGGCGTTGATCTCGCCCATCGCGCCGATCGCGCGATGCACGACTGCGCCGCCGCGCTCGGCCTGCTCGCGCGCGCCGACGGCGAGCTGATTGGCCTGGCGGGCGTTGTCCGCGTTCTGCTTCACCGTTGCTGTCATCTGCTCCATGCTGGATGCAGTCTCTTCGAGCGCCGCGGCCTGCTCCTGCGTCCGCTGCGACAGGTCGTCATTGCCGTGCGAAAGCTGGCGCGCGGCCGAGCCGACCGCATCCGCGCTGCCGCGGACGTCACCGACGATCTCGACGAGCTTGGAGTCCATCCGCCGCAGCGAATCGAGCAGGCTGCCGAGCTCGTCCTGGCTGCCGACGCGCACGTTGTTGCCAAGCTCGCCGCTCGCGATGCGGTCCGCGATGTTCACGGCGGCGGACAGCGCGCCGAGGATCGAACGCAGCAACAGGAAGCTCAGCAACCCCGCGAGACCGAGGCCGAGCGCGATCGCCGCGACGATGATGGCGCTATTGCGCTTGAACGCCTTCTCGCCGTCGTTGCGCATTGCTGTCCGACGCTGATCTGCATCTCCAGCAATGCGTCGCCGCTCGCGTTCAACTTCTCGTAGGTCGGCCGGGCGCGCTCGATGAGCGCGCTCTCGGCGCGGTCGAACGTACCGGCCTGCGCGGCCTGCAAAGCCTCCTGCAGGAAACCGATCACTTCGTTGCCATGGTCCGCGAACTCCTTGACGAGCACGCGCTCCTTGTCGGTGAGGTCGGTTGCTTCCAGCTTGCGCAACAGTTCCTGCACCTTGGCCGTGCGATCCGCCAGCAGGCCGCTCGCAACCTTGACGCCGGCCGCATCCTGACGGATGACGGCGTCTTCCGCTTTCTCCAGCACTTCGCGCTCGTGCGCCTCGATGGCGCCGACCCAGCCGGTCGGCTCGAAGCGGTTCGAGAA
This sequence comes from uncultured Gammaproteobacteria bacterium, assembly GCA_963838635.1. GTDB lineage: Bacteria > Pseudomonadota > Gammaproteobacteria > Steroidobacterales > Steroidobacteraceae > Steroidobacter. The sequence goes on from CAWISC010000077.1 coordinate 284,183, forward strand.
CAGCGCATCGAGGTGTCCATTGCTGCTCTTCGTGCCGGACAGGCCGAGCACGCCGACTGCGACCATCACGACCCCGGCGAGCGCCAGCGTCGCGAACAGTTTTGCCTTTACGGTAATGTTGAAGTTGTTCATGCCTTCCTCTCAATCAAGCCGCGGCCCGCAGCGAGGCCACGCGTATCAATCCGGGTACGTCGAGAATCAGTGCGACCGCGCCGTCGCCGAGGATCGTTGCCCCGGAGACGCCGTCGACACGGCGGAAATTCGTTTCGAGCGACTTGATCACCACCTGCTGCTGGCCGAGCAGGTCGTCGACGAACAGGCCGACGCGGCGGCCGTCGCCTTCGACGACCATGATCAGGCCTTCGTGCAGCTGCGTGGCGCGCGGCTGCACGCCGAACACTTCGTGGAGCCGCACGATCGGCACGTAAGCCTCGCGGAACCAGAACACTTCCTGGTGACCGGCGACGCGATTGACGTCGCGCGCCTGCAGCTGCAGCGACTCGATGATGGTCACGAGCGGCACGATGTAGGTCTCGCTGCCGACCGACACCGACTGGCCGTCGACGATCGCGAGTGTCAGCGGCAGCGTGATGATGAAGCGCGAGCCGTGGCCGACTGTCGAGCGGACTTCGATGCTGCCGCCCAGCTCCTTGATGTTCCGTCGCACGACATCCATGCCGACGCCGCGTCCCGAGATGTCGGTCGCCTGGTCGGAGGTGGAGAAGCCCGCCATGAAGATGAGATCGTAGATCTGCTCTTCGGTGAGCGTGTCGTTCGGGCCGATCAGCCCGCGCTCGCGTGCCTTCGCGAGAATGCGTTCGCGCTGCAAGCCGCCGCCGTCGTCGCAGACTTCGACGACGATGTTGCCGCCCTTGTGATATGCCTCGAGCGACACGACCCCGGCCGCAGGCTTGCCGGCCGCAGCCCGCGCCTGCGGCATCTCGATGCCGTGGTCGACGCTGTTGCGCACCAGGTGCACGAGCGGATCGCCGATCTTCTCCAGCACGGTCTTGTCGAGCTCGGTCTGGTCGCCGGTGACTTTCAGATCGACGTGCTTGCCGAGTCGCTGACTCAGGTCGCGAACCATGCGCGGAAAGCGGCTGAACACGAAGCTGATGGGCAACATGCGCACGCGCATGACGCTTTCCTGCAGCTCGCGCACATTGCGCTCCAGCTGCGCCAGGCCAGCGCGCACCTGATCGGCGACACTGCCCGTCAGCTTCGTCCCGAGCTGCGTGAGCATCGACTGCGTGATGACCAGCTCGCCGACGGTGTTCATCAGCTCGTCGATTTTCTCGGTACTGACGCGGATCGAGCTGCCGTCGCCGAGACCTTGCTTCGGAGCGTCGCCGGTGTCGACTGCTGTCAGCCGCGGTGCTTCGGACGGCTTGGCTTCGGGCGCGTGGCTCGCCGGCTTTGCGGCAGGCGCCGCCGCTGCGGCCTTTTCGTCGCGGATCTGCAGCTCGCAGTCGCCTTCCGCCCAATCGAACACCTGATCGATCACTTCGCGCGTAGCGTCGGTCTCGACGGTCAGGTCCCACGAGAGATAACAGGATTCCGGATCCAGCTCGCACAGCCCGGGCAGATTCTTGGTCGAGACGACGACATTGAGATCGCCGAGATCCGCGAGCTCGCGCAGCATGCGCAGCGGATCGTTGCCGTGCGCGAACAACTGCGGGTACGGATGGAACTGAATGCGCCAGCGATGAACGCCCGCCGCGCGTGTCGGCGCAACCTCGGCAACCGGCGCCGGCGCCGCGGCCACCGCAACGACTGCCGGCTGGGAATTCTTCTGCACGATCGCGAGCTCGAGATCGAACTGCACGTCGGCCATGCGCTGCGCATCGATCGGCGCCTTGTGCTGAACGGCGCGCAGCATCTCGCGCATGACGTCCACCGACTTCAGCAGCAGGTCGGTGAGAGCGCGCGTCACTTGCATGCGATTGCTGCGCAGCTCGTCGAGCAACGTCTCGCAGGTGTGCGTGAACGACGCGACCTCGGCGAAGCCGAACGTGGCGCTGCCGCCCTTGATCGAGTGCGCCACGCGGAAGATCGTAGCGATGATCTCCGGCTCGGGCGCGCCGACGTTGAGCTTGAGCAGCGCGGCCTCCATCGAGTCGAGCGCTTCGAAACTCTCGTCGAAGAAGGCGTCGTGGAACTGTGCGAGGTCGAGCGCCATGGCTTACCTCAGCAGCACACGATGGACGGTCGCGATCAGCTGCGCCGGATCGAACGGCTTGATGATCCAGCCGGTCGCACCGGCGGTCTTGCCTTCGCGCTTTGCGTCCGCGGAGCTTTCCGTCGTCAGCATCAGGATCGGCGTGTGGCGATACTGCGGCTCGGCGCGCAGTGCGCGGATCACGTCGAAGCCGTCGCGGACCGGCATGTTGACGTCGAGGAGGATGAGATCGAACGGCGTCGCACTCGCCAGGCGCAGCGCTTCCTCACCGTCGGCAGCCGCGGTGACATCGAAGCCCGCGCTGCCGAGCGACATCCGCACCATCTCGCGCATCGACGCCGAATCGTCTGCGGCAAGGATGCGCATCATGTCGAACCGTCCGCTGCCGGCAACGCCAGCATCGACTCCACGCCGAGCAGGCGCGCTGCGTCGCGAATGACACGCGTGTCGCCGGTCCACTCCACCGTGCGCTGTTGCGCGGCCCGGTCGCGGACGAAGGCGCACAGCAATTGCATCGTCGAAGTATCGACGCGCTCGACTTTGCCGACTTCGATCGCCACCGGCGCACTGTCGTCGACGTAGTGACACAGCGACTGCTTCAGCTCCGCCGCATCCTTCACATTGCAATTGCTGGCGAGCGAGACAGACGGCTGCGAGGGCGCCGCAGGGGCATCCTCGACAACTGCGGCGACGGGCGTCGCCGCGCGCTTGCGCTTCGCCTTCTTGGTACTCATCGGGCTCTTTCGAACGGATTTCACAGATTCCTTTGTGGTATCGGCACTTGCCGCAGTGGCTTTAGCTGTCGGCGCAGCACTCAAGATCCGGGGGCAGGTGCCGCTAAATTGTTGAAGCAGTTCACAGCGGAACAGTGAAAAGTTCGACCGAGAATGCGTATCGACCTCGTCAATCTTCTCGAGTCGGGCAGCCGCCCGAGCCCGGGCTTGCTAGCGGAATGGCGCGTCGGCGCCATTCTCGAAGCCGTCGCCGTTCGCGACGCGCGCAGCAGCCAGTTGTGGCTCGACATCGGCGGCCAGCGGCATCCTGCACGCCTTGCGTCGGGTGACACCGCAGGACCGCAGAACGGCGAGCGACTGCAGGTGCGCGTGTTGCGCAACAGTCCCGTGCTCGCGCTCGAAACGGTGTCTGCACAGGCGACCGAGTCGTCACCGGAATCCGCCGTGATTGCGGAAGCGCTGCGCAAGTTCGTTCCGCGGCAACAGAACCCGGCTCTGCTGCTCGCGAATCTCGCGTGGATCGCACAACGTAAGAGCGGCGTTGAGACATTGCCGCGTTCGGTCGTGCAAGCGGCTGCGCACTTGTGGCACGCGCTGCCGGAGGCCGAGTCTCTCGGCGATCCGAAGGCGCTCGAAACCGCTATCGCGAGATCGGGTGTCTTCCTCGAAGCGAACCTTGCCGCGCATCGCGGTCCGGCGGATCCGCGCTTCGGGACCGATCTCAAGACGCTCATGTTGACGCTGCAGCGAGCACTGCAGGCGCAGAACGCGAAGCCTTCATCGACGCATTCGGATGCGGCCGGCCATGTGCCTGTTCCAACGGCGCGCGGGCCGCTTTCTGCCCTGCCCTCCGCGCCTGCCACGCTGGCGGTGCTCGACCAGCCGACGCAGCAGTTGAACGAGCTATCGCGGCAAACGGACGGCGCGCTCGCGCGGCTTGCGACAGTACAGATTTCCAACAGCGCGCCCGACCCGGCGGTGCAATCGATGCTGATCGACTTGCCGGTGCGGCACGAGGATCGCGCAGCGGTATTACGCTTGCGGATCGAGCACGACGGCTCGCGTCGTCGCGATGGCGACGGTGCGGATTCGTGGACGGTTGAAGCGGCCGTCGACCTCGGCGCCGTCGGCGCGTTGCATGCGAAAGTCACGCTCATCGGCAAACGTATCGGCGTGCAGTTGCGTGCGGAATCGCCGGCGATCGTCGCTGCACTGTCGCAGCGAGTCGATGAGCTCGAAGCGATGCTCGCGGAGTCAGGTCTCGAAGTGGATCGCGTCGTGTGTCTGCACGGTATGCCTGCAGGCGACGCGGGCGTGCGACCGGCACGGCTACTGGACGTACGCGCATGAACGAACGCAACCGACCGCCTCTCGCCGTCGCGCTTCACTACAGCGGCTCTGGAGCACCGCGCGTCGTCGCCAAGGGTGGCGGCCTCGTCGCCGAGCGCATCGTGGAAACGGCGCGCGAGCACAACGTACCGCTGCAGCAGGATTCGAACCTCGCTGCCGCCCTGTCGCGCATCGATCTCGGCCGTGAGATCCCTCGCGAGCTCTATGTTGCCGTCGCCCAAGTGCTCGCCTTCGCCTGGTCGGTCGCTGGGAAAAATCGAAACGGTTGATATTCGGACCTACGAGACGACGCTCAGCAATGAGCCGCGCTTGCGTGCCGCTGGCGGCGCCGGCTGTTCGGGAGCGACGGCGCGCATGTTCCATGACGCGGACGCCGATTCACGCGTCTTCGGCACGTGCAGGCGGCTCAGCAGCTCCGCCTCGTGTCGCGTGATCCCGCAGCTGGCGATGAGCTCGTCGACAGCCGCACCATTCTTCGCGAGCCGCGCAGCCAGGTCATAACCACGCTGGGCGCCGACTGCGCCAGCGGGCGCCAGCCGTGCGTCCGAATCGGCGCGCTCGCTCAGCGACTCCATGCGCGCGCTCATCACAGCGATGGTCTCGTGCAGGCTGCGCACTTCAGCAAACGTGTTCTGCAGCTGGGCGGCGAGATGTTGCATCTGCCGCTCGTCCGCGCGCCGCCAGCGGCTGAACGCCAGAGCGAACACCCAGAACGCGCCAAGCAGCAACACCGCGCGACCGACCATCATCACCGTCTCGAACGACGGATTGGGCAGAATCTCGAACATCGCAGCTCCTGTGACGGCCGTCACACCGCGTCAAACCACTGACGCAAAACCACGGCCTGTACAGGAGAAAGCAAAATTGGTGCCGGGAGAGAAATTCAGGGGAAACTCAGCACCGCAGCATTTCTGAATCGTGCTGCGGTGTGCAGTTTCCCCTGTTTTTCTCTCCCGGCACCGCGTTTAGAACTTCGCTTTGGCGGAGAGGAAGAACTGACGCGGCGCGCCGAGCAGGAGCGACTGCCAGGTGCCGGTCGGGTCGGTCTCGATGAAGCCGTTCGAGTCGATCGTGCTGAAGTAGTCCTTGTCCGTGAGGTTGGTTGCATCCAGCTGGATCGACAGCTCCTCGACCGGCCCGAAGCCGCGGAAGCGATAGCCCACACCGAGATTCACCAGCGTGTACGCGTCGACGCTGCCGTCATTCAGGTACGAGTAGAAGCGCTCGTCGGTGTAGTTCACGTTCGCGCTCGCGAACAACGAGCCGTTGTCGTACGTCAGCTCCGACTTCAGCAGGATCTCAGGCGTATCCGTTACCTGCTTGCCCTTGACCTCCACTGTGCGCGGCACGCCCGCCGAGTTGATCGTCGTGTAGTTGTCGTCGTATTCCGAATCGTTCCACGACAACGATGTGAACCACGTCAGCGATCGCAGCGGGCGCCACGTGAGCGCCGCTTCCGCGCCGTTGGTCGTCACGCTGCCGACGTTAGCCAGCACCGACGGATTGCCGATGATGCCCGGCCCGTTGTTGATGCCGACGAGGCGATCCTTGAAGTCCACGTGATACAGCGCAACCAGCGCTTCGAACCCAGCGCCGCGGAAGCGCAGACCCGTTTCGTAGTTGTTGGCCGTTTCCGGCTCCAACACGTCGCGGATCGCTTCGAAACCGGCCGCAGTGGTGCTGAAAGGACCCGACGTGCCGCTGCTCGCGAACGCGCGAACGTTGCGGCCGGCGGAGCCGAACCACTCCATGTCGTCGGAGATCGACCAGTTGAAGCCGACTTGCGGCAGGAACGCCTCCTCCGCCTCGATGGTCCCGTTCTTCACCACGCCGGGTGTACGGGCGAGGATGGTCTTCGCGGTGTTCTCGGCGCGCACGGAGCGGAAGCCGAAGTTCAGGCGCAGAGTGTCCGTGACCGACCACGTGTCCTGCAGATGAAACACGAACGACTCGGTGTCGAAGTCGTATTCCCAATCCGTCTGGAACGAATTGCTCTGCAGCTCCATGAAGTCGCGCGTCGGGGCGGCGCTCGACGACTCGCCGTAGAAGCGACGCGCCTGAGTGAAGTCGTTGGTCTCGTACCAGATGCCGCCGTTCACTTCATGAGCGCCGCTGGTCCACGTCAGGCCGGTCACGACGCCGAAGCGCTTCAGGTAGTACTCGGTCGAACGCACGGAGAGCGGCAGGCCACCCGGCGATGTCTGATACGGCGTGCCCCACAGGCCCTGGCCGCGATTGCCGTGCCCGTATGCAGTCGTCTTGAACGCCACCGATTCGCCGATCGGCAGATCGAGCGCGACATAGCCGAGGTGGTCTTTGCGCAAGCCCGACGCATTCCAGTAGGCGTCATCGCAGATGATCGCGTTGTCGCGGGCGGCTGCCAGGCAATCCTCCGCAGCTGCGACCGCCGCGTCCCAGTTCGGGAAAAAGTTGTCCCAGTCGGGGCCACGCCGGCTCACGATGTCCTTCGACAGATCCTGGTAGTCGGTCTCCGCGCGATCGGAATAGTCGTAGTAGCCGGTCAGCGTTCCGTCGCCGACCGGCTGCACCGCCTTCAAGGTGTACATCCGTGTTTCCTGCGCGCCGCCGCCCTTCCACTTGTCCGTGGAAGAATCGACGACCGCGAGATAGGCGCGCGTGCCGGTGCCGAGCTCGCCGCTATCGAAGCGTGCGAACGTGCGACGTGAGGAGTCGCTGCCGAACATCTGCGCGGCGCTCGCACCGACTTCGCTCTCGGGGCTGGCGGAGAAGAACTCGACCGCGCCGCCGAGATTGCTCAGCGACGCGGTGTCGATGGAGCCCGTGCCCTGCGACAGCACTGCGCGACCGACCAGCTCGGTCGGAATCGCGCGGCTGATGTGCAGGCCGTTGTGATTGCCGTAGGTCATGTCACCGAGCGGCACGCCGTCCAGCGTGAAGCCGAGGCGGTTCTGGTTGAAGCCGCGCACGGTGATGCGCGTCGACCACTCGTACGAGCCGTACGGATCGGCGGCCTGGAAGTTGACGCCGGGAAGCTTCTCGATGGCCTTCAGCGGGCTGGTGCCCGGCGGCAGATATTCGATCTGCTGTGCAGTGATCGACTGCACCTGGCGCGTCTCGCCGCGCCCAAGCACGACGACCTCTTCGAGCGGATCACCTGCCGCGCCCTCAGTCTGTTGAGCCTGTGCCGCGGCGCCAGCCAGAACGGCGCCGATTGCGAAAATGAGTGTCTGTGAATGTCGCATGTCGATCTCCCCATCGATGCCCCGGGCCGAGGCAAACGTAGAGAGATCGCGTTACGCGCAGAGTGGCAGGAAGATGAAGGAAAAGAGTCAGGCTGAAGCCTGACCCACAGCATGGATCAGCGCCGGCTCAGCATTGTGGGTCAGGCTTCAGCCTGACTCACCACTGCCTTGCGAACAAATTCACCGGATCGCCCGGCGTCAGCTCCAGCAGACGCTCGAACTTCATCCCCGCCTTCTCCAGCACCCTGATCGACGCCTCGTTACTCGGCGTCGTAATCGCGACGATGCGCTTCAAGCCGAACTCCCGATTCCCATGCGCCAGCACCGCCGCAGCAGCCTCGTACGCATAGCCCTTGCCGCGAAACTCCGGGAGAAACGCATAACCCACGTCGACATCCGGCAACGTGTCGCGCTTGATCAGCCCGCACATCCCAGCCGGCGCAGCGCCCTCCCGCTCCTCCACGCGATACATGCCGAAGCCGTAGCGCTGATACATATCGAGCGGCCCTTCGCGCAGGTAGCGGCGAGCGTCATCGAGATTGTGGACATTCTTGTCGCCGATGAAGCGCAACCAGGAAGGGTCATTGACGAGTCTGAAGATGAACCCGGCATCGTCGAGGGTGAGACGGCGCAGGATGAGCCGGGGAGTTTCGAGTACGAGCATGCGCGAATTATGCGTCAATCGGCTAGCATAGCCACGCGCAGATCGCCTGGTGCCAGTAGGGACGATCGATGAAGAAGTTCTGTCGCAATCGGACGCGCTTGCAGCGTTCGCAATCGCCGAACGCGCCCTTGCCATCCTCACTGCTGGTCGATAACGCTGCAGGTCCGGCTTCAGCCGGACATCCTGCTCAGGGCAACGTCCTTTGTGTGGCTGCGGCCGGCGGCAGCGACGCTTCGACCGTCACAGGCTGCGGTAGCGCTTCCTGCACCGTCGGCGGCTCTTCTTCCTTCCCACGCTCTTCCGCGTGGTCGCCTTCAGGCCGCTCGTTGCCGCCGAGGATCACGAGCAGCACGCGTCGATTCGCGTTGCGACCTTCCGCAGTAGCATTGCTCTGCGACGGCCGATTCTCGCCGAGGCCGATCACCGCAAGCCGCGCCGGGATCCATTCCAGCGCGCGTAAACAAATGCACGACACTTGCCGCACGCGCCGCCGACAGCTCCCAGTTCGACGGGAACGCCGGCGTGTTGATCGGACGATTATCGGTGTGACCTTCGACGCGGATGGCGTTCGGGAACGGCTTCAGCGTGTCCGCCAGCTGCTGCAGAACCTGCTCGGCCGGCGGCGACAGCGTCGCGACGCCGCTCGGGAACAGAATGTCGGTGCGGATCTCGACTTCGACCCACTTGCCATGCCGGCGCACCGTCACGAGCTCGCGATCGATGAGATCCGACATCGATTGCTCGACCTCGTCCGCCACGCCCGCCAGTTCGTCACGCTGCTGCTGCCCATGCTGGGCCAGAGCGATCGGCTGGATCGCGCGCTGCGGCTGCCCGTTGATCATCGGCTGACGCGCGATATCGAGCGCGAGAGTGGCGCCCGGGCCGACCTGCTTCTCGCCGACCTGGATCGGCTCGAGCGTCTTGGGCGCACCGTTGAAGGCCGACGACCAGCGAGTCGGACAGGACGCGGTACTTGCCCTCGTTCACCGAGGACATCGCATACATGACGACGAAGAACGCGAGCAGCAGCGTGATCAGATCGCCGTACGGGATCGCCCACGCCTCGTGGTTGGCGTGCTCTTCGTGTTTGTGTCGGCGAGCCATGCTGGCCTAGTGCAGATAGCCCTGCAGCTTCGACTCGATACTGCGCGGGTTTTCGCCCTGCGCGATGCCGATCATTCCCTCGATCACCATCTCCCGCGATTCGGACAGCCCGGCGATTGCAACCTTGAGCTTGTTCGCGACCGGCAGGAAGAACAGGTTCGCCAGCCCGATGCCGTAGATCGTCGCGACGAACGCCGCCGCGATGCCGTGGCCGAGCTTGCTCGGGTCGGCGAGGTTCTGCATCACCGCCATGAGGCCGAGCACCGCGCCGATGATGCCGAGCGTCGGCGAGTAGATGCCCATGCCTTCGAAAACCTTCGCGGCGCGCGTATCGGATTGCTCGCGCACGTGCAGGTCGACTTCGAGGATGCTGCGAATCTGGTCGGGCTCGCTGCCGTCGATCACCAGCTGCAGACCCTTGCGCACGAAATCGTCGGGCTCCGCTTCGATGACGGGCTCCAGGCCGAGCAGCCCCTGCTTGCGCGCAGTGTTGCTCCACTCGACCATCTTCTTGATCAGGTCGCCGCGCGCCACTGACGGCGGCTTGAATATCCACGGCAGGATGCGGATCGCGTGCTTCATCACTTTGAGCGGCGTCTGCACGAAAATCGCGGCGATGGTGCCGACGACGACGATCATGAACGCGGCGGAGGACAGCAGAGCCTGGATGCCAGCGCCCTTCAGCACTGCGCCGACGAGAATCGCACAGGCGGCGAGCAGCAGACCGATCAGGCTCAGGACGTCCATGGTGGGTGGCGCTTACACGCCCAGCCCGGAGAGCAACGCGTCCACGTCCTGTTGGCCGCTGACGGCAGGTCCGCTGTCGATACCCGGAATCGGCGGGCCGAAGCCACGTCGCGTCTCGTCCGAGACGCGGCGCGCGGTTCGCGTGCCGGTCTGCGCCAGGCGCACGAGGTCGGCCAGCGCGATCTCCAGCTCGCTGACGAGCTTCATCACGCCGCGAATGATCTGACCCGAGAGGTCCTGGTATTCCTGCGCGACGAGCACCTGCGAGAGGTTTTCGCGCACCTTGTTCATGTCGCTCGCGGCTGCGTGCAGGAACGCGTCCATGTCGCTCACCATGCGCTGAAAGTCCTCGACCGCGATCTTGCGCTCGCGGAAACGCTTCCAGATTTCGATGAGGTCGTTGGCGCCGCGCGCCGTACGCTCGGCCAATGGACCGGACTGCTCCACGAGATCGAGCGTACGATGCGCCGCCTCGTCCGTCAGACGCAGCACGTGATCGAGGCGCAGCCGCGCATCCGGCACGTCTTTCTCGGCGAGATCGACCAGGCGCGAGTCGACACGAAAGCGCTGCAGCGCCGACTGCAGGTCGCCAGTGAGCTTGCGCAGGTCGAGGAACAGCATGCGTTCGCGCCGTTGCAACAGCGCGTCGAGCTCGCCGAAGAACGCCGCCTCGTTACCCGAGGCCAGCGCGTCGGAGAGCGTCGCGACTGTGGCACCGAACTCGGCCTGCAGGGCATTGCTCACGCAGCAACTCCGAGGATCTTGTCGATCTTTTCCTTGAGTGTGATCGCGGTGAACGGCTTGATGACGTAGCCGCTCACGCCGGCCTGCGCCGCTTCGATGATCTGCTCACGCTTGGCCTCGGCCGTGAGCATCAGCACCGGCATCTTCGCGAGCTTCGGATCGGCGCGCACCGCCTTCAACAGGTCGAGCCCCGGCATGCCGGGCATGTTCCAGTCGGTGACCAGGAAGTCGATGCCGCCGGCCTGCAGCATCGGCAGCGCGGTAGTTGCCGTCGTCGGCTTCCGTGACGTTCGCGTAGCCCAGGTCGTTGAGCAGGTTCTTCACGATGCGTCGCATCGTGGAGAAATCGTCGACCACCAGGAACTTCAAATTCTTGCTCACCCACAATCCTCCGCTACGCTCCGACCCGATCGCGCCAGTCCACCATGCGCGCCTTCAATCTCACCAGCGCCTGCCCGTGCAGCTGACAAACGCGCGATTCCGTCACCTTCAACACCGCGCCGATCTCCTTCAGGTTCAGCTCGTCGTCGTAGTACATCGACATCACGAGCCGCTCGCGCTCCGGCAATTCCTTGATCGCGCCCGCGAGCGCCTCGCGGAAGCCTTCCTGCGTGGCGTCCTGGAAAGGATCCGCGCTCTCGTCCTCGAGCCGTCCCAGCAGCGACTCGTCGTCGCCGTTGCTGTCGTCCAGGCTCGCGATGCGGCAGCTCGCCGCGTCGTGAGCGATCTTGTGGTACTCGTCCAGCGACACGCCCATCTTCTGCGCGATCTCGCTGTCGCGGGCCTCGCGCCCGTACTCCGCCTCGATCTCGCGCACTGCCGCTGCAGCCGCGCGCGCCTTGCGATGAACCGAGCGCGGCGCCCAATCCAGCTTGCGTAGCGCATCGAGCATCGCGCCGCGAATGCGGATGCCCGCATACGTCTCAAAGCTCGCGCCGCGGTCGGCCGTGTAATTCGCCGCCGCTTCCAGCAGGCCGAGCATGCCGGCCTGGATCAGATCCGCGACTTCCACCGAGGCCGGCAACCGACCTGCCAGGTGATACGCGATCCGCTTGACCAATTCCGCGTTGCCGACCACGAGCGCATCCGTGTTGCGCGCGGCGGAGCCGGCCTTGTAAGCGCGTACGCCGCTCATCGGACCACCTCCAGCCGGGCCTGGGGCTTGCGCACCAGACGCTCCACGAAAAACTCGAGATTGCCGCGCGGGCAATCCGGTACAGGCCACTTATCGGCCTTGAGCGCCAATTTCTTGAATGCGCGCGAGGCAGGGCATGCCGGAAACGCTGCCGTTACGGGACGCTGTTCACGAATCGCCTTTTTCAGGTACGGGTCTTCAGGGATTTCCCCTACGTACTCCAGGGTGACATCCAGGAAGCGGTTGGCCACCCGCTGAAATTTATTGAACAAAGTGTCTCCTTCGCCGGGGGACCGGGTCTGATTCGCGAGCACGAAGAACTTGTCGACGCCGTGGTTGCGGCTCATGACTTTCACGAGCGCGTAGGCGTCGGTCATCGACGCCGGCTCGTCGCACACGACGACGATCACGTGCTGGGCCGCCTGCGTGAACTGCACGACGCTGTGGGAGATGCCTGCAGAGGTGTCGACGATCAGCGTGTCGACACGTGAGGTCAGCGCGCTGAATGCCTGCACCAGTTGCAAGTGAGCGGCCGCCGGGAGATTCGCGAGCTCCGCGACGCCGGACGCACCTGGCACCACGTTCACCCCGTACGGCGACTCGACGATGATCTCGTCGAGCGAGCGCTCGCCCGACAGCACCTGCGCCATCGTGTGGCGCGGCGAGAGGCCGAGGAACACGTCGACGTTGGCGAGGCCGAGATCGCCGTCGAGCAGCATCACGCGCTTGCCGGTCGAACCGAGCGCCGTCGCGAGATTCACCGCGACGCTGGTCTTGCCCACGCCGCCCTTCCCGCCGGTGACCGCGATGACCTGCACCGGGCCGGGATTGGCCGAGCGTTTCAGGCCGGTTGCTTGAACTGATTGCATTGTTGTACCTAAGAAGTCACGTAAGTCACGAGGTCACGCCAGGGCGTGGGCGACTGCGCCGAAGCGTCGTTGCAGCAAGTCTTCGTCCGCGTGCGCGCCGGCCTTCTTCGAAAGCTCGACTGCGCGCGCGATCAGCTGATGGGCTCGCGCCGGACTCAAATCTTCGGGTACCTGCTGGCCGTCGCTGAGATACGCGAGCGGCAGCTTGGTGCGGATCAGCGCCGAGAGCGTGCCGCCGAGGCTCGTCGCCTCGTCGAGCTTCGTCACGCAGCACGTCGTCGGACGCGCGGCGGCGAAACGCTCGAGCGACTGTTCGATCGCGCCAGCCTGTGCAGCGGCGGACAGGACGATGCTGGTCTCCAGGCGATCGCTCGCATTCGAAAGTGTTTCCAGCTCGCTCGGCAGACGCGGATCGCGCTGGCTCAGGCCGGCGCTGTCGATCAGCACCAGGCGACGCTCGCCGACCTGATCGAGCAGCTCGCCGAGCTCGGCCGCGCCGTCGATCGCGTACGCAGGCACGCCCAGCAGGCGACCGAGTGTGTGAACTTGTTCTTGCGCGCCGATGCGGATGCTGTCGGTCGATACGATCGCGATGTCGCGCGCGCCATGACGCAGAACCCAGCGAGCAGCGAGCTTCGCGATCAACGTGGTCTTGCCGACGCCGGTCGGGCCGACCAGCGCGACGACGCCACCGCTTTCCATCCAACGCTCGCCGACGGTCTCGATGCGGCGGGCCATCAACGCGAGCGAGAGGCGCTGCGCTTCGGCCAGTTCCATTCGCTGCGGCAACTGGCTCACCAGTTCGCCGGCGAGATCGTGCGCGAGGCCGAGCACTGTCAACTGACGCAGCAGCTCCGTCTGAATCGGCGCGCGGCGCGACAGGTCGTTCCACGCGAGCGTCGCGAGCTGGGTCTCCAGCATGCGGCGCAGGGTGCGCAGTTCTTCATTAGCATCAGCGGGTAAGTCGCTGATTTGCTGATGGTCCTGACCGCCCTGAAAGCGCTGGGCGAGCGCCGCATATTCGGCGGCCGTCGGGATGCGCGCTTCGGACCGCACGGGCTCGCTGGCGCCGACAGATGCTTCGACCTCGGCGTCGTAGTCGACAGCGGCGACGACTTCGACGCCGTTGGCAATGCGCCGACTCGAAAGAATCACTGCATCCGGGCCCTGCGCTTCGCGCACCTGGCGCAGCGCCTGGCGCATGTCAGCAGCACGATAATGTTTGATCTTCATTCCTCACCTATCTGCCGACCGCGGTGACCAATCGCACCTTGCGGTTATCGGGTATCTCGTTCCACGCGAGCACATGCATGCTCGGCACCACCGAGCGCATGAAGCGCGCCAGCGTCTGCCGCAGCTGCGGTGGCACCAGCAGCACAGCTGGCTCGCCGGTCATCTCTTGTCGTTGCGCCGCCTCGGAAAGTCGACGCTGCATGCGTTCTGCAAGGCCGGGCTCGAGTCCCGGCGTCGCGGCGTTGCTGCCGACGAGCGAATTCGTGAGCAGTTGTTCGAGGTCGGGCTCGAGCGTGATCACCGGCAGCTCGGTCGACATGCCGGCGATGTCCTGCACGATCTGGCGACCGAGCGCGACACGCAAATGTGCCGTGAGCTGTTGCGGGTCTTGCGTGCGCGCCGCGTGCTCCGCCATGGTCTCGATGATCGTGCGCATGTTCTTGAGCGGCACGCGTTCGGCAGAGCAGACCCTGCAGAGTGCGCACGACCGTGCCGAGCGGCAGCAATCGCGGCGTGAGATCTTCCACGAGCTTCGGCGCGGTCTTGCCGAGCGCGTTGAGCAGGTGCTGCACTTCCTCGTGGCCGAGCAGCTCGTGCGCGTGGCTCTGCACGACGTGGCTCAGATGTGTCGCGATCACCGTGCTTGCATCGACGACGGTGAAGCCGAGCGTCTGTGCGTGATCGCGCGCCGACGGCTCGATCCACACGGCTTCCATGCCGAACGCGGGGTCACGCGTCTCGATGCCCGATAGCTTGCCGAACACCTTGCCCGGATTGATCGCGAGCTCGCGCTCGGGATAGATGACGCCCTCGCCCACCGGCACGCCGGCGAGATTGATGCGATAGGAATTCGGCGGCAGATCCAGGTTGTCGCGGATGTGCACGGCCTGCACGAGGAAGCCGAGATCCTGCGTCAGCTTGCGGCGCACGCCGCGAATTCGAGCCAGCAGATCGCCGCCCTGCGCTTTGTCGACCAGCGGCACGAGTCGATAGCCGACTTCCAGGCCGATGATGTCGACCGGCTGCACGTCTTCCCACGTCAGCTCGCGCGATTCGGGCGACGGCGCCGCTGCTGGCGCCGGCGCAGTCTCGACCGGCTCAACCGGCTTGAGGGATTTCTGATGGAGCATCCACGCGCCGCCGCCGCAGAGTGCGCCCATCAGAAGGAACGGGACGTTCGGCATGCCCGGGATCAGGCCCATCACGCCGAGGAGCGCCGCCGCGATGCCGAGTGCGCGCGGCTGGCCGAGCAGCTGCTTCGCGAGCTCGCCGCCCATGTCCTGGGCGCGCGACATACGAGTGACGATCAACGCAACCGCGGTCGAGAGCAGCAGCGCCGGGAGCTGTGCGACCAAGCCGTCGCCGATCGCCAGCAGCGTGTATACGCGCGCCGCGTCGCTGAACGACATGTCATGGGCCATGATGCCGATGCAGAGGCCGCCGAGCATGTTGATGACCAGAATCAGGATGCCCGCCGTGGCGTCGCCGCGAACGAACTTGCTCGCGCCGTCCATGGAGCCGTAGAAGTCCGCTTCCGCGCGAACTTCGCCGCGCCGCGTGCGCGCTTCTTCCTGCGTGATCAGGCCGGCGTTGAGGTCGGCGTCGATCGCCATCTGCTTGCCGGGCATCGCGTCGAGGGTGAAGCGCGCGGTGACTTCGGAGATGCGGCCCGCGCCCTTGGTCACGACGATGAAGTTGATGATCGTCAGGATGGCGAACACGATCACGCCGACGGCGTAGTTGCCGCCGATCACGAACTCGCCGAAGGATTCGATGACGCGGCCCGCCGCATGGCCGCCGGTGTGGCCGTGGAGCAGCACGACGCGCGTCGAGGCGACGTTGAGCGCGAGGCGCAGCAACGTCGCGAGCAGCAGCACCGTCGGGAACACGCCGAAATCGAGCGGCCGTTGCACGTAGAACACGGCCATCACGACGATCAGCGACAGCGCGATATTGAAAGTGAACAGGACGTCGAGCGCTAGCGGCGGCAACGGCAGAATGATCATCGCCAGCGCCGCGAGGACGCCCAGCGGCACGCCGAGCCCGGAACGGAGCAGCGAGCGGAAATCCAGAGGTGTTGCCGTAGCAGCCATGCGATACCTGCGCCAGAACGTCGGCGCGTTGACACTCCCGTAGCAGGTTGCAACTGCCGGGCCACGGCGTGCCCGCCACGGCGGGACAAGGTCACAGTTTGGGAATTGGGCGGGGGTGGGCGGCGGTGCCGGGAGAAAAAAACAGGGGAAACTGAGCGGCGCAGCAATCAGGCGGCCAGCGCGCTTTTGCTGCGCTGCTGACTTTCCCCTGAATTTCTCTCCCGGCACCGAGTTCCGGGCTACTCAGTGACCGTCACGTCGGGCTTGGGTGGGACCGGTCCGCCTGCCCTCTTCGCGACGCGCAGCTGGAACACGTACGTCAGGATTTGCGCGACCGCCACGTACAGCGCCGACGGAATCTCGTCGCCGATCTCCACATTGCGATACAGCACGCGCGCCAGCGGCGGGGCTTCGAAGATCGGCACGGCGTGCTCGCCGGCGACTTCGCGGATCTTTGCCGCCATCAGGTCGACGCCCTTCGCGACCACGATCGGCGCGCGCATGCGTTTCTCGTCGTACTTCAGCGCGACGGCGAAGTGAGTCGGGTTCACCACGACCACGTCGGCCTTCGGCACTTCCTGCATCATGCGCTGGCGCGCCAGCTGCTGCTGCATCTGCCGGATGCGGCCCTTCACTTCGGGCGAGCCTTCGCTTTCTTTGTATTCCTCGCGGATTTCTTCGCGGCTCATGCGCATCTGTTTGGCGTATTGCCACAGCTGATATGGCACGTCGAAGCCCGCGATGATCAGCAGACCGGCGGAAATCACGAGCAGCGCCTTGCCGCTGATTTGCACCGCATGTCCGATCGCCTGCTCCAGCGGCTCGCGACCGAGCGCCATCAGCTCCGCCGCGTCGTTCCACAGCACGATCGTCGCGATGACGGCCACCAGGCCGAACTTCGCCATGCGCCTTGGCGAGCTCGACGAGGCTGCGCATCGCGAACATGCGCTTGACGCCTTCGAGCGGATTCAACCGGTTGAACTGCGGCGCCAGCGACTGCCCGGAGAAACTCCAGCCGCCGAGCGCGAGCGGCGCGATGATCGCAGCGAGCGTGATCGCCAGCAGCACCGGCGCGGATAGCCAAAGTCCATCCGCGGCGGCCCGCGCAAAGGCTGGTACCAGAAACGACGCGTCGGTCGCCTCGTCACGCGATAGCGCAAGGCTCCGACGCATCATCTCCGCCATCTGGCCCGTGATCTTCCCGCCGAGCATGTACAGCGCGCCACCACCGACGAGCGTGACCGCTGCGGTCGTGAGCTCGCGCGAACGCGGGATCTGACCTTTTTTCCTCGCTTCTTCGAGGCGTTTAGGTGTTGCCTGTTCTGTGCGTTCCTGTGCGTCGTTCTCAGCCATGGTCAGCCTCGACCGCCGAGCAGCGCACGCACGAACTCAAATGCCGATTCCATCAAGCCGATGAAGCTCGCCTGCACGGTAGGCAGGCTCACATACACGATCACCAGGCCGGCGATCAGCGTCACCGGGAAGCCGACCGCGAACAGGTTGAGCGTCGGAGCAGCACGGCTCATCACGCCGAACGCGAGATTGACGACGAGCAACGCAGTCATGCCGGGCAACGCGACGGCAAGAGCGCCGCCGAACAGTTGGCTGCCCCACGAAGCGATGTTCCACAGCGCCGGGCCGTCGAAGCTGCTCATGCCGACCGGCAGCGTCGTGAATCCCTGCGCGAGCGTTTCGATGAGCACGAGGTGGCCATTCAGCGCGAGGAACGTGAGCGTGACCAGCAGCATGTAGAGCGTGCCGAGTACCGGCGTGCTCGCGCCGCGCTGCGGATCGACGTTGAATGCGAAGCCGAGGCCCATCGTGTTGGAGAGCAACTGCCCGCCCATCGCCAGCGCGTCGAAGATGAGCTGCAGCGCGAAGCCAGTGGCGACGCCGATGAGAATCTGGTGAACGGCGACCAAGCCGCCTTGCAGTGAGAACGTCTCGATCGTCGGCGGCGTCACGAGCGGAGCAACGATCAACGTCATCGCGCCGGCCAGGAACAAGCGCACGCGAGGTGGAACGAATTGGGCGCCGAACACCGGCGCGGCCATGAAGCAGGCGCCGATACGGATGAAAACCCAGATGTATTGGGCGAGCCAGGCTTCGAGCTGACCTGTGGTGATGTTGAGCATGAGCTGACAGAGTCAGGCTGAAGCCTGACCCACAGTGTATGTCGAGCCTTGTGGGTCAGGCTACAGCCTGACCTACTGATGGCCTCGCTACTCATCCGATCAGTCCCGGGATGCTCTCGAAGAGCTCGCGGGTGTACCCGACGATCGTCTTCAACATCCACGGGCCCGCCACTACCAGCGTGCCCGCCATCCCGATCAGCTTCGGGATGAACGACAGCGTCATTTCGTTGATCTGCGTCGCCGCCTGAAACACACCGACCAGCAAGCCGATGATCAGCGCAGCCAGCAGCAGCGGCGCGGACAGCAGGATCGTAATCTCCAGCGCGCGCTGGCCGATCGTCATCACAGTTTCAGGCGTCATGAGTAGAAGCTCGCAGCCAACGTGCCCATCACCAGACCCCAGCCGTCGACCAGCACGAACAGCATCAGCTTGAACGGCAGGGAGATCAGCACCGGCGACAGCATCATCATGCCCATCGACATCAGCGCGCTCGCGACCACCAGGTCGATGATCACGAACGGAATGAAGATCAGAAATCCGATCTGGAACGCCGACTTCAGCTCGCTCGTCGCGAACGCCGGCACCAGGATGCGCAGCGGCACGTCCTCGGGCTTCTCGAAGCCTTTGCCGCCGGAGATGCGCACGAACGTCGCGATGTCGCTCTCACGCGTCTGATCGAGCATGAAGCGCTTCAGCGGCTCTGCGCCGAGCTTGAGCGCGGTCGTCGCGTCGATCTGCTCAGCCATGTACGGCTGCACCGCATCGACATTGATCTTGTCGACGACCGGTCCCATCACGAAGAACGTGAGGAACAGCGACAGGCCGATCAGCACCTGGTTCGGCGGCGCCTGGCCGGCACCGAGCGCCTGACGCAGGATCGCGAGCACGATCACGATGCGCGTGAACGCGGTCATCATCAGCACGATGCCCGGCAGCAACGTCACTGCCGTCATCAGGATCAGGATCTGCAGCGTCAGCGAGTATTGCTGACCGCCGTTCGGCGCAGTCGTCACTGTTACCGCGGGAATGCCAGCAGCCGAAGCGATCATCGGCATGAACATGATCAGCGCCAGCAGTGCGGCGCGAACAAGCGGCCGGCGCGTCATAGCCCGAGGCTCCGCTTCAGAATCGACTTGAAGTCCGGTCGCGGCGAGGGAGAGGACGAGGGAGAGAGCTCGTCGCCTCCCCCGCCGCGCTGGGCATCGTCGATACGCACGGGCTCGGCGAGCACGTGCAGAGTGTTCACTCGTCCGGGCGCAACGCCGATCAGCAGCTGCTGCGCACCGACTTGAATCAGGACCGCGCGCTCCTTCGTGCCGAGCGCGACGTCGGCAATGATGTTGATCGCACCGGCGCCCGGCCGGCCAAAGTTGCGCAAGCGGCGCACGACCCAGGCCGCGGCGAAGACAGCCGCGAGCACGAGCATCAGCGACAGTGTTACCTGCGCGAGGCCACCCGCTGCGCTGGGAGCGCCTGTGACCGATTCGGGCGCCGCAAACGGCTGCTCGGCCGCGAGCGCGACCGATTGTTGGGCTAAAGCCCAACCCACAAGAACTATGAACCTCGACTTCATCGAAGCTTCTTGATGCGCTCGGCCGGCGAGATCACGTCGGTCAGCCGGATCCCGAACTTGTCGTTCACGACGACCACTTCGCCGTGCGCGACCAGCGTGCCGTTGACGAACACGTCGAGCGGCTCGCCCGCGGCCCGATCGAGCTCCACCACCGAGCCCTGGTTGAGCTGCAGCAGGTTGCGGATCGGGATGCGCGTGCGGCCGACTTCCATCGACAGCGTCACGGGCACATCGAGGATCACTTCGAGATTGACGTCGCGCGCGCTGGCGTCTGCACCGCCATCCTGCACTTCGTTGAACTCGGCCTTCGCTGGTTCGTTCGCTTTGCTCATATGGGAACTTCTCGAGAGAAAACTTCGGTTGCTTTGGAAATCAGGGTTTGCGGGTCAACATCAGGATATCGGGAGCTTTCAGCTTGCTGCGCGCGACGCGCTCTTCGATCTGCACGGCCTGCTGGCCGTGCGACACGCCGAACTTGCCGCGAAACACAGGCACGTCCGCGGCCAGCACCGTGGCGCGGCCGCTGAAGTCGCAAGGCAGAATGTCGCCGGGCTGCAGCGAGAGCAGCTGCTGCATGGTGATCTTGCCGCGGCCGAGCATCGTGCTCAGCTCCACTTCGGCATCTTCCATTTCCTCGCGCAGCGCCTGGCCCCAACGCTCGTCGTGCTCGGCGCGATCGCTCGCCACGCCGGCGTGCAGCAGCTCTTTCAGCGGCTCGAGCATGGAGTACGGCATCGTGATGTGAATGTCGCCGCCGCCGCCATCGAGCTCGATGCGGAAGGCGGAGACCACGACGACTTCCGTCGGGCTCACGATGTTCGCGAAATGCGGGTTGACCTCGGAGCTGAGGTATTCGATGTCCAGGCGCGCGACGTGCGACCAGGCTTCCTTCAGGTCGCCGAACACGTGCTTGAGCACCATGTTGATGATGCGATTCTCGGTCGCAGTGAACTCGCGGCCTTCGATCTTCACGAAGCGACCGACGCCGCCGAAGAAGTTGTCGACCACCGTGAACACGAGCTTCGGATCGAGAACGATGAGCCCCGTGCCTCGCAGCGGCAGGAACTTCACCATGTTGAGATTCGTCGGCACCTGCAGCGAGTGCACGTAGTCGGCGAACTTGACCATCTGGATCGGCAGCATCTGGATTTCAGGCTGCCGCCGCAGCATGCCGAACAGGCTCGTGCGGAACTGACGCTGGAAACGGTCGTTGATCATCTCGAGCGTCGGCATGCGGCCGCGCACGATGCGCGCCTGATTCGCGAAATCGAACGGCCGCGCCTCGCCCGGCGCCGCTGCCGGCTCCGTCGAAACCGTGCCCTTGTCGACGCCGTGGAGCAGCGCGTCGATCTCATCCTGATTCAGTACGTCGTTGGCGGCCATGTTTGCTATGTGAGAGATCGTGTTCGGGTGTGCTGTGGGTCAGGCTTCAGCCTGACTCTTCACTGCATCACAAAGCTCGTGAAGTAGATGTCCTCGACCTTCTTCCCTTCTCCACCCTCGTCCTCAACCACCTTCGCAATCGTCTCCAACGCCTGCTTGCGCAGTCCTTCCTTGCCTTCCATCGAGGAGAGCGTGTCGTAGGTCTGCGAGCCGAGCAGCATCAGCATGTTGTTGCGGATCTTCGGCTCGTGCAGCTTGATCACTTCCGAGGTGGGCGCGTCACGCGTCATGACCTCCATGCTGATCTGCAGGAAGCGCATGACACCTTTCGCTTCGAAGTTGACGACGAACGGCGGCTCGTACTTGACGTAGAGCGCGGGCGCCTTGGCTCGGCCTTCTTGCCTTTCTTGTCCTTCTTGGACTTGCTCTTCGCCTTCTTCGCATCCTTGGCGTCGTGCTCGGCTGCTTCGGCTTCGTCGCCTTCGTCGGCATCAGCGGTGACTTCTTCGTCAGCGTGTCCCTTGTTCAGGAAGAAGAACGCACCACCACCCGCGCCGCCGAGTACGAGCACGGCAGCGGCGATGATGATCAGGAGCTTCTTCTTGCCGCCCTTGGCGGCAGCAGGAGCCTTCTCTCCATCTTTCGCGGCAGCTTCGGGCGCTGCAGCAGGTGCATCCGACATTGATCGATCCTCGCTGAAGAACTTCGCGGCGAGAGGAGGAGCAAGATGAATGCCAGAGGGGTGAGAGCTAACGTAAGTGGCTAAGAGGGAAGGGAAAGGTGGGAAGGAGGGAGTGTGATGGACAGCACACGAGATTCCGGGCGACGGAAAGTTGGCGGGGGGAGTGTGATGGAGATCTCGCTCACGCCTGAACAGCGCGCGGAGCTCCGTGAGTCATCATCTCGATGCTATCGAGGCAGGAAATCCTCGAACCGCAGGTCGTCGAAGCGTCCGGGCGACCAATGCGATATCACGCCGATGCGTCCCCTCTTGAGCGAGTTGTCCAACTGCGCCGCCGGAACGTTCTCGAACACTGTCTGATTGTTGACCTTCACCGTCGCATTGGGTCCCCGGCGGGCCAGCTCCACGTTGAACCAGACGTTAGTGCCGAGCGCGCTGTGCGTTGACGTTGCGACTTCCGTCAGCTGTCCCTGGATGAACTTGTTGAGAGCTGCCTGACCGGTGGGGGCGAACACCACCTCGTAATAATTCCCGGTTGCAGGGTCGAATCCAAAGATCAGACCAATGCGATTGCCTGAAGCGCGGTACGGATTGAGCATGCGCGCGTTCACGGTGTAATTGGTCGAGCCCTGCCAGCTCGTGTACACGATGTCGTTGGCGGCTACCGTGCGATCGTTGAGTACGCCACCTTCCGCATCCCAGGTGCCGCGCGCTGCAAACCAGTAAGGGGGCTTCGTAGGGTCCTGACGATCAAACGTCTCGGTCCGCGAGAATCCCCGGTGGCTGAACCACACGTCGTCGAAGCGGCCAGGTGTCCAGTTCGTGACCAATCCGATAGGCCCTCTGAGGTCGCCGCTCTCGAGGTTGGTGAATACTGGAGTGCCGTTGACGCTGACCTCGTCGATCTTGTCGATCCCGTCGATCGAGGCATGCCCCACGAACCTGACGTCGAACCAATGATTCCGCGCCCACGGATAGGGCGCCGTCTCGCGCGGTATCACGTTCACGTTTGTCGCGCCGTCGGGACCGATCCAGGTATCTACGTGATTGATGCGGGCGATACCATCTGCGCCGAACACGATCTCCTCATAGCTAGCGGAGCCACCGCCGCCTTGATAGGTGTACACGAACCCCATGCGGTTTCCGCTGCCGCCATAGGGGTTGAGCATGCGTGCATACACCTCGAATGGACGCGTCTCAGTCGAATTGTCGACCCCCATGTGGATCGGCAGCAGAGTGATGCTGCCGTGCTGGACCGCCGAATTCTGGTACGCGCCATTGACGACGCTCCAGTTGCCTTTGGCCACCGTCCATGACGGCGCGCCGCCGCTGAAGCTCTCGCGGAATTGCGGATCGCCGTACTCTCTCGTCACGAGCAGCCGATCGAACTTGGCTGTGGTCTGACGACTGATCACCCCTACGCGGCCGTGTGTGCGACTGTCCTGCCTGATACCTCGCACGACTGGAACGTCGTTGACCAGGACGATAGTTTCGGCTGGGGTCCACGCAACTTCGACGTCGAACCACTTGTTCTGCCCGGCGCCACGGTAGGTCCCTGTAGCGACTGTCCTCGCCAGCCCGTTGGTTACTTCGCGGACCAAGACGGAGCCTGCAGGAGAGAACGACGCTTCGTAAAAGTTGCCCGGGTCCTGATACTGATAAACGATGCCTACGCGAGTACTGCTGCCACTGCTCTGGTTGAGCATGGCAGCGCGATAGAAGAACTTGTTCGCGACGATCTCCGGAAGGTCGTCGAACCAGACGGTTTGCGGGATGTAGGAATCGATCGTCGCAATCGCCCTCGTCGTCGTCGAGGTGCTGTTGAACGTGCCGGCACTTTTTGCCCACGTGCCAGACACGGCACCGAGCGTCTTGAATTCGTCCTCAGTGAATTCGAACTGAGCCAGCACTGCTGCGGGCGGGTAGTAGTTGGAACCTTCGTCCTGCACCTGCGCCGGCAGTTCCGACCAGACGGCAACAACTATGAAGAGCGTGAACGCGGGCCAGCGCGACATAGCAGACTCCTTGTGCTGCACCGACGCTGTTGACAGTACATCGGTGTCGCGAAGTTGTATGTAGTCTGATTTGTAGGCGCCGCTGTAGCGCTGTTGATGTGGCAATAGACCCCGCACAGGCTCCGCCGTGCGATGGCTACCCAGCGGTTCCAGGCCCCTTGATCGGTTCGACGACGACTAGACGCCGCCAACCGGTTGCTGTCTTAGCCATGAAGTAGCCCGATGCCGCAGGCTCCAGCAAAAGAGCTGAGCTCGCAATGACCGTACCGGATGTCTTATCCGGAATAACAACGAACCCGACTGTGTCGGAGACCTGAATCCAGTTCGCGGCGTCTACGTTGGTGGGTCGATCTGAGCTCTCTGTGGTCAAAGCGGCGTATCCAACGAGGAGTGACGCCAGTGCGAGAACTGAAGCTACAAGCTTTTTCATGACAAGGCTCCGGTGGTCTCGGTATTGATCTGCGCACAGAGCGTGACGCATTCATCGCAGATGAAAGCGCACGGCGACATCTCCTTATTGCGGCACCCTCCTTCAACGAGACTCCGCACTTCGTGCTGCGACTTGCCGCAGAACGAACAAGACACCCTCTCCAACTTTGCCGATAGTGTGTTCCAGTCAGCAAAGCCAAATTGCTTCGCGACGATCTCGAGGCATTCGCCGTGCGAAAGTAAAACGCTTCGGGCAGCCAGCGAGGCGCGAAGCCGCTTCGCCATCGTCTTGGCATCTTTGTAGTTGCGCATGACTGATCCTCCGAGGCGAACATGATTGATCAGTGCTTGCATTGCTGATCCATTCGCCATTCGGTAGGGACCAGTTGATGTGACATGGATGCATTCACCGAACCTCCGAGCGGGAGGCGCAAGCGGCGGGCCGCACCGAGCCGGCAGACAACTACTGCCGACGAAAATCGGTGTCAAATCAGAGCCTCATTCCGACCCGACCTTCGTACACCTCCCCCGCCCGACCGCTTCTGATATCTTGTCCCGCATCCAACAACAGACGTGAGAAGCCAATCCAATGGTCAGCGTCGCGTCACAAGTCCGCCCTCTGAGCGAACGCCGGTTCTTCACCTGGATGGCCGTGGCAATGGCCGCGACCACCTTCGCCGGATTCGCCCAGAGCTACTACCTCGTGGCATTCCATGATGCCCCGACACCCGTGCTCACGCCGTTTGTTCATCTCCATGGCGCACTGTCGACCGCATGGGTATTGCTGCTGATCGCGCAAACGCGTCTGATCGCCCACGGACGACGCGACATTCACAAGCTGCTCGGAATGGTGGGCGTCGCAATCGGTGCAGCGATCGTCTTTACCGGAATCTTCGTAGCGATCAACAGCGAGCGGCGCGTACACACCGCTGCCACCGCCGACACGCTCGCCGATCCGTATGTCTTCCTGATCTTCCCGTTCGCCAGCGTGGGTCTATTTGCGCTGTTCGCGACGTTGGGCGTAATGAAGCGGAATCGTCCAGACGCCCACAAGCGGCTCATGCTGCTCGCGACAGCGAACATGATCATCCCAGCGTTGGCACGCATCGTCACGCAGACGAGTAACGGTGCCGTGCCCGGAGTAATCGGTGCCGTAGCCCTGCTCAACGTTTTCCTGATCGCCATGGCCGCTCATGACCTCAGTACGCGCGGACGGTTACATCCGGTGACGCTGTGGGGCGGCGCAGCGGTCGTGGTCTCAGAGGGGCTGAGATTCGCGATCGGTTTCAGCGCGCCCTGGCAAGCTTTCGCTCGGACACTGATGGGCTGAGTCGGAGAACTGTCCCTACTGCAAGATCGTAGGCGTATACGTCCAGCTCCAGTTCTCCGCACCCTTCATCGAGAAGCTCTTGCCATCCGCAGAAACTGAGATGGGACCGCCCTTCGGCACCATGCTCGGCATCGCGAGAATTGTTGGTTCGGCCGGCGCCACGTGCAACACAGCGTCTTCCTTAGCGCCGGGGATCGGCCGCATAGAGCAGCCTCCTGGATAGTTCGAAACGCTTGCCGCCGGATAGACGCGCGCACCTTTGATCTCGATCAGATCGTTCCCGATCAGCGAGTTCGAAGCGCTCTGGAAGTGCTCGTATTCGCCATTGAGCTTGGGAGGCGGGCAATTGGTACCGTCGGACTTCAGGTTCTTGAGCTCGGACTTGCCATCTTTCACGGTGACCGGTCCGACGAACCTCCGTTTGCTGATGTCCCACGTGAACTCGACCATGATGCGGTCGATCACGTCCGCTTTGCCTTCGTAATCACCATCCACGACCGAGGTCCGGGCGTTGTGCACGCCTTCGACCCGATACCGTACGACTTTGGCGTTTACCCCACTTCTCCATCGCGGCCATGTCCACGGCACTTGCTTGCACTGATGCCAAGCAAGCGAGAGCAACTGCAAACCGGCAGAGCTTATTCATGGGCCAGCACACGGGCACAGATGACGCACTCAGCGGTGAGCTATTTTCTTCTTACTCTTACTCACCACCTTCAGCAGCGCACCGATGTCCTTCTCGTTGCCGCCTTCCACGACGTAGACGTTCTCCTTCTTCTGCAACACCCGACTGGGTTCGGATGCGCCCTCGTATTTCCTGGCGAGCAGACGACGATACGCACTCGCGAATTCTTCCGCTTGCGCGGCGCTGTCCCACGACGTGCTCAGCAACATCAAGGTTGCATCCGAGTCCTTGCGCTTGAAGATGATGTAGCGATCGCCGTCCCATCCCGCGGCAGCGGCTTCGGCTTCTGCGCCAAGTCCCTGCTCCTTGAAGATGACGCGCCACTGAAATTCGCCCAGCACATCTGAATCGAGCGGTTGCCAGTCCTTCAGCGCCGCCACTTTCTCCAACGCGGGATACGTAATCTCGGAGGGTGCTTCGCGCGACTGCCACTTCTCGGGATGCAGGATCTGTTCGGTCGACTGCGGCGGATACTCGGTGTAGAGCTTTTCGACTTCGCTCCAGCCGCGTTCGTGGACCGCGAACACGAAGCCCAGCCCCTTCATATAAACGCCAATCAGCGACTCGACCATGAACGAGGGGATGCTGTCGGTCGCGTCCATAGCCTCGGCAACGCCGCTACCCGCCAGCTTCGTCATTTCGGGAAGCTTCATCATCGCTTTGATGCTCGCCAGGTCCATCTGACTCTGCATCTGAATGGCCGGGGCCATCATCTGTCGTGTGGGCTCCTGGCCGCCCATCGTCTTGATCGTGTACATGCTCATGATGTACGTGGCCTCGCCCTCGACGACCGACTGCCGCGCCATCGCCTCATCCCCATTCAATTCCGGTCCGGTCCAGCCCTTCATCGGCAGGTATTTCTGCAGCCCGAAGTACTGATCCTGCAGCCCGTGATAAAGCTCATGCGTGTACAGCACCTTCATCATCAGCTCGGACACGTTCTGCATCAGCATGTTGAACGTCTTGGTCTCGGGGTCGTAATAAGCGCCCGCCTGCGAAGACATGACCGCCTTTGCGGTGTCACTGAAGTTGGTGAGATCGCCGCGATACAACCCCAGGCGCTTCACGATGGCGCCGTAGTACTTGTTCTTGATCTCCGGCAGCGCTTCATCGATCTGCTCGTCGAGGTACGCCGCGAATTCTTCTTTCGTCTGCACTCCCGCCGTCACATTGGATTTGAACGGAAGACCGCGAAGCTGAGCCACCTCTTCCTGCAACTGGAGCACGAGTGCCTGCGTGTCTGCGCCCTGAGCGGGTGCCGCTGCAGGAGGCTCGGCCGCGCGCGATGAACAGATGACGAGAACTGCCAATGCGAGGGTCGGTCGGGAAAGGTTCACAGTCCGTTACCTTTTCTTGTGATCATTGCGGAGCGAGCCAACACTACTGCCGCACGGTCTCCACGGCAACAGCCGCTTCCAGTGCCGGGATGCGGCGTGCACAATCACGCATCCACGATGGAGGTCCCCTCATGGTGCGCATCTACGGCCACCCATTCGCCTCGTTCTACTGGAAGACGCTCATCGCCTTGTACGAGCGCAAGGTGCCTTTCGAATTTCTGATGGTCGATGCGGATCATCCGGCCAACGCCGAAGCCATTGGTCGGCTCGCGCCCACCGGGCAATTTCCCGCGCTGGTCGACGGCGATCGCGTCGTGATCGAATCGGCGGCGATCATCGAGTATCTCGATCTTCATCACGGCGACGCGCCGCCGTTGGTGCCGGCCGATCCGCGCCTGGCAATCGAGGCGCGGCAGATGGACAGCGTGTTCGACGACTACGTCATGGCGCCGCTTACCAGGATGGTGCTCAACGCGTTGCGTCCCCAGGACAAACGAGACCCGCAGATCGTCGTCGAAGCAAAAGCTACGCTGGACAAGAGCTACGCATGGCTGAACCGCTGGATGGCCCGCCGCGAATGGGCCGCCAACGACACTTTCAGCATCGCCGATTGTGCGGCGGCGTCGGCGCTGTTCTACGCCCACTGGGGATATCCCATCGCCGAGGCGCACGAGGCGCTGCGGAATTATCGAGCGCGCTTGCTCGTTCGCCCGTCGATCGCGCGCGTCGTCGATGAGGCCCGACCGTGGCGGCCGAATTTTCCGCTGAAGGAACACACTGCGGACTGAGCTCCGATCGTCAGTTGATCCACAGCTGCCGCCAGCCTTCGTGGCCCAGCCTGCGCAACGTCTCCTTGTTCATGACGCCAATGCGGTCGATCTGCGGAAAATTCGCTACCGCACGTGCGACGCTCGCCTCGCGCAGCAGGTGGAGCATCGGGTAGGGAGAGCGGTTGGAGTAGTTCTCGATGTCCTGCGCGTCAGTGCCGGCGAACTGATACCGCGGGTGAAAGCTCGCCACCTGCAGATCTCCCTCGAATCCCAGCTCCGCTACCGCGGCATCGCATGCGTCGAGGAAATCGTTGTATTCGAGAAAGTCAGTCAAGACGTGCGGATGAATGAGCAGCGTCGTTTCGCACTTCAGCGGGTCTGCATCCTGCAGTGTTCGCAGTTCGTGACCGAGCTCTTCGAGCAATCCCACGCCGGAGCGTTGCGCACTGACGCAATAGCGTACGCGGTCGTTCAGATGGGGAACGGCAGCGAACGGACATAACTGGAGGCCGATAACGGCTCTCTCGAGCCAGTTTCGAGTTGCTGCGATGACCTGATCGGGGTGCTCGGCGGGGTTCGAATCTTCGTCAGCCGGGCTACCCACCGTGTTCAAGGTGGCAGCGGATCGGCGGGCGGCTTCCTGCGTTCAGCGATTTCGCGCTGCTTTTCTTCGTTTTTCTTCTTCTGCTGTTCTTCGCGGCGCTTCTTTTCCTGCTTGTAGTTGGGTGGTCTCGGCATTGATTCTTCCTGTAAAGGGAGGAGCTGGGCAGGCCGCTAGGCCCGGTCCACGCGAGTCTAATACGCGTGGGCCTTAGCCGTGTGGGAATCTTGTCCAGCCTCGTAGGACTGCGCCGGAGCTCGATCCGGCGCCTACCGACGATGTCACCCGTTACTGCTTCTTCGCCGTCTTGCTTTCCTCTTCGGCGCGCGCCCCCGCCAGCATGCCCGGAAGCGCATAGTTGCCCTCGGCGCACGCGTACTCGTGAAGATTCTCGTTGATGCGGTTGAACGGCAGCTCGCCGCTGTACGGCGCAGTGAACGTCGCTGGGTCTTCGACCGTGAACTTGTAGAGGATCACGTCCGGACCCGTGCGCGTGAATCGTTCGATCACCTTCAGCTGGTCGGACGCGCCGCGATAGGGCCACAACGGTGAAGTCTGCGCCAGTTGCGTCGGATGCAGATTCGTCGTCTCGACCACCAGCGTGTCGCCTTCCCAGTGTCCGATCGAATCGCCGAACCAGGAGCGGACTTGCGATGGCGTGTGCTTCGTGGCTCCCAACTTGATGATGCGCGTGTCATGGACCATTTCCGTCATGATCATGACGTGGTCCTTCGTCTGAACGATGGTGTAGTTGTTGTTGTAGAAGTAGTTCGGCAGCATCGGCGGCCCGGCATTCGAGCCGAATGAAGTGAGGCAGCGGTCGGAGAGCGTCGCGAGCTCTGGGTGATCGAACTGGCCGAACTGCTTCATGAAGGCCGTGCGTTCCGCCATGCGCTGTTTGCCGGCGGCGGTCATTGCGGGGATGCGGCCATCGGGCGGATCGATGATGATGGAGCTGCGCGGGACACCGTCGATGCGAATGACCTTGTTACCCGGGTCGAGCCAGAAGCCGTTGTAACCGCCGACCGCACCACCGGCCGCCACGGCAATCTGCTCGACGAACGTCTGTTCGCCCGGCGGCGAGAGCGCGATTTCCCCGCCCACCGGCGCTGGCGGCGCGTTGGGGTCACTGGGCTGGTCGCGGAATTCCTCTACCAGTTGCGCGCGCTTTTCGAGCGCGATCGCTTGCTCCTCGGTCAGCGTCATTCCGCCTTTCTTCAACCGCTCGAAGGGCGTCTGGGTCTCGTTGCTCCAGTTGCCTTGCAGGTCGGGTTTGTCCCTCAGGGGTGCGCGGTGCGACCCAGGATTTGGCGGCGCCCGGCGCCTTGGCAGGCGCCTGCGCGCCGGCCGGCGCAAACGGGATCGCCGAGAGACCCAGCGCCAGAGCGAGTGCGCCAGCGAGCGAAAGCGCTCTGTGTCGCGAGTGTGAAGTTCTGTTCATCGTGATCGACTCCTGCATCGGCTTTCGCGTCTCATACTAGTTGGCCTTGCGCTGACGAACAAGAATGCGCGGCGCCTGACAGCAGTCCGAGGGAACCACAAGTTCTTGTAGGGATCTGCGTCAGGACCCCACAATTGCCCACAATCGATCACCGCCGGTTCATTGCTCCGTCACTGCGCGTCAGGCTGCGCGGCACACGAACATCGTATGGCTGGTCGAGAAGAGTTCGAGCTCACGCTCGATGTGCAGCCCCGCACGCCGCGCGTATGAGCGCATGTCATCCAACCAGATACATCTTGCTGTTGCCATTGGCGAGAGCAGCGAAATACAGCGAGGTCATCGACAGCACGAAGCGCGCGGCGGCATGCTCCTGATTGTCCCAGTAGGTTTCGACGATGTAGATGCGGCCGTGCGGCGCGAGCGCACGTCGCGCGCGCTCGAGAATCGACACGATCTCGTCCTCGCCGAAACAATCCAGAAACTGGCTCATCCAGACGGCGTCCTGATCGCCAGGGAATTCGAGCGAGGCGTCCAGGAAGTCGATCGGGTGGTAGCTCGCGCGGGCGCAGTGGCCCTTTGCAGCGATTGCGTGACGAGCCATGTCGAGCTGTCCTGGAAAATCGAGCAGACCGACCGTCACCTGCGAATCATGCTCGAGACAGGCGAGCGAGAATTTGCCCGTGTTGGCGCCGACATCCAGCAACCGCCTGGGTCTGTCCGCAAACACCAGCGGCAGCGCATTCGGAAACATCGGGTCCGAATAGTAGTGATCGAATGCGAGCCAGCTTTGCTGAACGTGCGGCGGTAACTGCGCGAGGCCTTCGTAGATCGTCTTCCACGGCCCGAGCTCACTCAGTCCCACCGGCTTGCCGGTCTGCACGACCTCCCGCAAATGCGCGATGCCTCGATAGCAAATGTCCGCCGTGAAATCCATGTTGACGCGCGTCATCGTGTCGCGCAGGACCAGCATGCCGAGCTGGCGCAGCTGGAAGCGGTCGCCCTCGATCGCAACGAGATCGCACACCACGCCCGACTCGAGCAGCACCTTCACACCGTACAGCGGCAGGCGCGTGAGCTCCGCGATGCGTTCGGCCGTGAGCCCCTCCGGCCTGCAGTCCGCCAGCGTTTGCAGAATCCCGAGATCTCTCAATGCCAGCGCGGCGTGAAACGAAAGCGGCGCGAATGCGAGCTTCTGCGCATCGATGATGCTTTCGTAGAGCGGCTTCTCGCCTGTCACAGCCCGATCCGCGCCAGGATCGCCGGCCCCCAATAGAACTTCGTGAAGAAGTACGTTCCCAGTACCAGGAACAGCGTCGCGCAACCGAACGCTACAGTTGCCGCCCACCGCGCAGTCGTCGAGAGCGAGGCGCGCGGCACTCGGATCAATGCTTCGACGACGAGCAGATTCGGCACGTAGAAGAAGAACGCCATCAACTTGTCGAACGGCCCGCTGAACTCGTCGGTGTGGCCGGCGCCGTCGGCCAGCAGAAACCAGAAGCCATACTCCATGCGGTACAGCCATGAGCCGATGGCCAGGGCGAACAGGCGCATCGCCCACGCCCGATGGTTGTCCAGGCGACGTGCGCGCGCGTGACGATAGGTCTCGATCGCGGCAGCGGCAGTCAGGACCCCGTAGATGCCGAAACCGACATCCATCGTCGTACCGCCGATCGTGCCCTTCACAGCGATGAACGTGAGTCCGCCGATGCCGGCGAGCAACGCCGCGGTCACATAGACGCGACCGATCCAGCGGTGGACGGCGGGATAGCGGGATCGAATCGATCCGACGAACTGGATGCAGCCGAGCGCGAGAATGATGCCGCCCGCAGCGAAGTGCACGCCGATCCCGGCCGTGGCAGCAGGCGTGTGGCTTTCATACAGCCGCGGCAGGCTTTCATTCCATTTCGCGATGTTCCCGTCAATGAGTGCAGCCGCGTAGAACGCCAGGATGTACAGGCCGAAGAGCGCGGCGCTGATCCAGCAGGTCGCGGTGAGTGCACGAGCAGCCCATTGAAGAGCCCGTTCGCTCGTTCCGACGCGAGCGAGCGCCGCAGAAGATGACGGATCGAGCGCAGTGCTGACCATATGGACGGCGGATCGTAACGGAGGTGGCAAAGAGTAGCAGGAGCGAACGCTCCTTTTACAGCTACGAGGCCCAAAGCCTGCCGGCGTACCTCGAAGGGCGACGCCGGCAGGGGGCGGGCGGTCGATGCGCCTATCCGCTCAGAAATCCCACAGGAACGAAAAGCGGAAGTTGCGCCCGAAGATCGGCCGCGCGATGAAGAACGGCGAGTTCGCCTCGCCGCTGACGAACTGGCCGGAGCGCGGGTTGCCTTCCGTGAGGCCGACTTCGTTCAGCAGGTTCTCGCCACGCACGTACACGGACATGCCGTTGCCGAAGGCGAAGCGCACGTTCGCGCTCACCACGTCGTACTTGGGTAACTCGAACGTGTTGGCTGCGTCGGAAAAGCGCTTGCCGAAGTACTGGTAGTCGAGCTCGAGGCTGAGCGCATCGTCCATGAGCCTGACTGCCGGTGTAACGCGGTAGCTCACTTCGGGCACGCGCAACAGCTGATTGCCGGTGAAATCGTTCACGACGGGCGCGCCATTGACGAGCGTCGTCTGCCGGAAGTCGCCGAACTCCGGGTTCTGCCACGTGCCGCTGAAGCCGACGTCGAGCCAGTCGAGCGCGTGCCACGTGCCCTCCACTTCGACACCGAACGTCTCGGTATCGGTGAAGATCGTCCGCTGCACGAAGTTGCCGCCCTCGAAGACCGTATCCGTGAAGCTGAAGCTGTCGAACTTCGTGTTGAACGCCGTCACGTATAGCGACAGTCCCGGCGCTGCGAGCTTGTAGCCCGCTTCGATGAAGTCCATCGTCTGGATGACGGGCGTCGCGGTCGCACTCGAGATGAAGCTGCCGACGCTGGGCAGACGGAATGTCGACGTGTAGCGCGCGAATACGCCGGACTGCTCAGTGAACTGCCAGTTGACGCCCGTGCTCCAGCCGATGTCGTCGTAGTCGCGATCGAACGGATCGAAGACGCCGGTGCCGGTGAGAATGCTGTCATCGGCGGTGCCCGCCAGGCCGAGGTTGACGGGTGCAGAGCGCTCGGCGCGTCCGTCCGTGCTTACTTTCTCATAGCGAGCGCCCACGTCGACGCGCCACTGATCGTTGATCTGCCATTCGTCGGAGGCGTACAGCGCGTATGTCGTCGACTCGCCAGTCCCGTTCGCGTACTCCGAGCCGTAACGCGTGATGCCATCCTCGGTGATCGTCGCGAGTACGTCGCCAGTCGCATTCACCGCGACGACGTCGAGCAGCCGCGCGCGATCCCGGACATCCAGCAGTGCGTTCGCCGAGTAGCGCTGGAACGTCTCGTCGACTTTCGCGTAGTACAGGCCGAGCGCGATTCCGTGGCGCTGACCGCCGATTTCGAAATCGCGCAGCAAGCGCAGGTCGTTCACCCATTCGTCGAGCGGCACGAAAACCTGGCGCATCGCGCCGTCGCTTACCAGAGCGTTGCCGTTCTGTGCGACGAGGTCGAAGACCTGGTTGGGCGAATTGGTGTAGCGAAGCTGCACGTCAGTCGCACCCGGTACGCTCGCGAGAATGCCGGCGCGCAGCGATGCAAGGCGCGACGCGCCGGTCACCGGCGCGTTGGGGAACAAGCCAATGCGTGCGGTCTCGGATTCGCGATAGCGAAAGCCGTTGCTCAGCTTCCACTCAGCTGGCAGGTCGTAGTTGAGCTGCAAGGTGTATTGCGTGAGCTCGACATCCGTGCCACGGCCGATATCGAGCGGGAACGTGCCGGACGCAGTGCGCAGAATGGCGCGCTCCGTCTCCGGACCGGACATCGTGCCGTGATGCTCATCGATGCCCGGTACGCCAACGACGTCGCCGTCGGTGTCATAGGTCAGCGGCAGACCGAGGTAGAAGATGACGTTGTCGTCGATGTGCTTGACGTTGAAGTCGATCGAGCCGCGCTCGAACGAGCGGCCCACGGCGAAGCGCAGCTGTCCGCCCTTGTTCGCTGTGTAACCGGGGTCGCGGACGCCATCGTCCTCGCGGTAGAAGCCGCCGACGCCGACGCGCCAATCGCCGATTGGCGTCGCGAACCAGCCGTCGAAGCGCCGCAAGCCGTAGTCGCTGGACTCGAGCTTGACGTTGCCTTCGCGCTCGTCACCGGGCTTGCGCGTAATGAAGTTCACTGCGCCGCCGGGCGCATTCGACGCAAACATCGAAGCCGGCCCGCCACGCACGACTTCGATGCGCTCGATCGTATCGTCGAGGCGAAACGCCTGGTCCGCATTGAGCCAGCTGAGCCCCGGATCGTGCTGAACCGGCAATCCATCTTCCAGCAAGCCGACTGCGCTGAACCCTTCCTGCGGAATGCCGCGCACGCGGATGTTCGCACTCGCCTCGCCGCCCGAGGCTTCGACCCAGAAGCCCGGCACGGAGCCGAGCGCGTCGGCGACGCCGAGCGGCGCATCCATGCGTAACGCATCGCTGTCGATCGTCGTGATCGCGTAGCTCACTTCAACTTTGCGAACGTCTTCGATACCGGCGCGGCCCGTGACGATCACAGTTTCGATGTCATCCGGCGACTGCTGTTGGGCGTGCAGCGAAGATGCAGCAGCCATCGCGAGCACAGCAGCCACGGTTCGCCCGACGAGAGAGCGGCGAGAATTCGTACGCATGGTTTTCTTCCCCAGCGGGACCGGCATGATCCCGATCTGAAGATTACCTTGCTCGCGACTGCAGCTTGATTGCAATCCGGGGTTCACTGAAGCGGGCCGCGTGTGCAAGATCTACCGATACGATGGCCATTGAACCAACCGCAGGCTCACAACCGTTCGCCCGGCAAAGCGCTCGCCTGCTTCACCCAATCGACGAATTGCGCTTCGTCGAGCTGGCCTTCGCGGACATCGAGGTAGCGCACTTCCTTGTGCTTGGATTCGCCGGGAGGCACAGGACGCAGCGACGTGCCGCGGAAGAAAGTCACCTTCACGTAGCTCGTGAAGCAGTGATAGGAGACGAACCAACCCTTGCCCTCGAATCCGTAGAACGGCGAATTCCATTTGACTGCTTTGTACACATCCGGGATCGCGCGTGAGATCAGCACGTCGAGGCGGCGCGCTATATCCCGCTTCCAGCCCGGGATGGCTGCGATGTAGGCCTGTACGGGAGCGTCGCCGTAGCCTTTTTCTATCTGCGGGTTGTCGCCCGAGAGCAGGACCGGCTTCGCCCGCTTGCCGACTGGCGACTTCCCTGTCGCCTTGCGCGGCTTCGACTTCTTCTTCGCTTTCATTTCGCTGACTTGTTCACGGCCACGGCAGCGCGGATGAGCGCCTTCAGGGCGTCCGCATCGATCTCATCGCCTTCCTTGAAATCGATGGCGCGCCGCGTGTTGCCTTCGAGGCTGGAGTTGAAGAGCTTCGCCGGGTCCTTCACCGAGGCGCCCTTGGCGAAGGTCAACTTGACCGCGCTCTTGTACGTCTCGCCGGTGCAGATGATTCCATCGTGCGACCACACCGGAACGTTCCATTTCCATTCCTCGACCACAGTCGGGATCTGCCTGCTTGATCAGAGCGCGCAGACGCGCGAGCGTTTTGCCGCGCCAGCCGTCCAGCTCCTTGATCCGCGCGTCGATCAGCTTCGATGGCGAATCGCCCTGGGTCTTGCTCTTGTTCATACGGGTTGCAGCTCCTTAGCCTGGAAAGCCGGCGCCGCATCGAGACGGCGCCAGAAGAAGTACGACAGTCCCCAGAGCACACCGGTGCCCACTGCCCACAACCACGCGTCCGGACCATCGCCGACCGCGATGTGAGCCGTGATCGCAAACGCGATGTTGAGAGCAAAAGCACCATAGGCCCATTCCTTGAGCCGCGCCGGCGCCGGCGCGAGCAGCACAATGATGCCGAGCAGTTTGGCCCATGCAAGTTGCACGCGGAAGTAATCGGGGAAGCCGAAGTGCGCGAACGCATCCGCCACCTGCGGCAGAGCCAGCTGCGCGTAGGCAGTGAAGCCTATCTGCAAACAGAAGATCGCCGTGACGACCCAGAAGCCGATGACTATTCCTTTCGAGCGGTTCATGTTCGATCCTCCACGTTGAATTGACTTGCATACTCGGCTTGCAATCGCTGCCAGCCACTGAACTTGATGGTCTCCGGTCCCACCATGCGACCGATCGGGTCGCCGGCGAGCAGCCGATCCAGGACGTCGAAGCAGATGTGCCAACCCGCCGCGCCCCACGAGATGTAGCCACGATCGATGTTGTGCCAGAGCGTGAGACGCGTGCCTTTGCCGAGCGGCTCGAGCTCCCAGCGCATGTTGCCGTCGCCCCACTGATACTCGAGCAGCCGCGGCGGCTCCGCGCGCTTCACGATGGTTTCGGAAACCTGCGGCGTCGGAGCGCCAACGGTCGAAAGCTTCACCGTGCCTGTCGTCGCGAGACTTCGGTCCGCGTCGAACGGCGCCCATTCGCGCAAGTGCGCCGGATCGGTGATCGCTTCCCAGACTTTGCTCGGCGGATGACGCAGGTCGCGGACGAGAACCAGCGTCCACTTCTCCCCTTCCTTGTGAATCCTCGCGCCCGCGGCGGGACCCGGCTGATAACTCTGACGCGCGCTCATTTTCTTTTCCTCTTGCGACGGGGTGGCTGACTCATACGATCGAGATGCCGCTCGAGCGCGTCGACGTGCGACGACCAGTAGCGACGGAACGGCGCGAGCCACGCATCGATCTCCATGAGCGGCTCCGGCCTGATCCGATAGAGACGTCGTTGTGCATCCACGCGGGACTCCACGAAGCCGGCCTCGCGCAACACGCGCAGGTGTTTGGATACCGAGGGCTGCGGCAGTTGCAGCTGCAGCTCGATATCGCCCACGGACTGCTCCGAGGTGGCGAGCAGACTCAGGATCGCGCGGCGGCTCGGTTCGGCAATGATCGAGAATGTAGATTCCATGGAGCGTATATACCGTTGCGCGTATATATCTGTCAAGGCACATGAGAGCGCCGACGGCATCTGTCTCGATTGAGTGGTTGCGCTTCGATAGCGTGGAAATGATAATGATTCGCGTTTCAACGAGTGCTGATCCCACCATGGCCAACCAAAAATTCCATTCCCATCAGGCAGTTCGCTCGCGCACGAGCGCCGCCTTGTCCGCTGCGATTGCGCTGGTTTTGTCCGCTGCGGCGTCCGCCGCCGACGGCGTCGACAGCAAAGTAGAAGAGGTGATGGTGACTGCGAGCCGCGTCGAACGGCCGCTGAGCACGATTCCGAACACCGTGACCGTCGTGACCACAGCCGAGCTGGACGCGCAGCTTGCAGTTCACAACGACATCTCCACCGTGCTCGGCAATCTGATCCCGAGCTTCTCGCCCAGCCGCCAGAAGATGACGAACGCGGGCGAGAGTCTGCGCGGCCGCAAGCCTCTCTACATGATCGACGGCGTGCCGCAATCGAGTCCGCTGCGCGAAGGTGGCCGCGACGGCCACATCATCGATAACGCCGTGCTCGAGCGCATCGAGGTCCTGCATGGCGCGAACGCCATTCACGGGCTCGGTGCTGCGGGCGGAATCATCAACCTCATCACCAAGAAGCCGTCGGACGTCTTTCAGCAGAGCTTGCGCGCCGACAACACGTTTCAGACCGAAGACATCGGTGAGAGCAGCGACTACGGCGTTGCCTACAGTGTCTCGAACCGCTTCGGCAACGCCGACGTACTCGCGAGCGTGAGCTTGCGCGATTCGGGCATCTCTTACGACGCGAACGGCGACGTGATCGGCTCCGACAACACGCAAGGCGACACGATGGACTCGCGCACGCTCAACGCGTTCGTCAAGACCGGCTATGACTGGGAAAATCAGCGCGTCGAGCTGACGTTCAATCGCTACGACATCGAAGGCAACAACGACTGGATCTCCGTGCCGGGCAATGTCGCCGCCGGAATCCCGAGCAGTGCGGTCAAGGGACACATCGTCGGCGAAGGCGCGCGCAATAAAGTCACGAACGTCTCGCTGACCTACGCCAACGACGCTTTCCTCGGCCACAGCTTGCGCGCCCAAGCGTTCAGCCAGGATCTCGAATCGACCTACGGCGCCGAGGCGACACCGATCGCGACCTTCCAGGATCCCGCGCTCGGCCCGAACCTCATCGACCAGTCGCAGAACAATTCGGAGAAAGTGGGCGTGAAGATCACGCTGGCGAAGGACCAGCTCGCAGGGCTGCCGCTGAATCTGGTTTATGGCTTCGACGTGCTGGTCGACGAAACCTGGCAATCGCTGATCCGCACGGGCCGCAGCTGGGTGCCGAAGTCGCGCTCCGAGAGCTCCGCGCCTTTTTTGCAGGCTGAATTCACCGGCATCGACCAATTGACCGTGACGACCGGCATCCGTCACGAGCGCTCGAAGCTGAAGGTCGACGACTTCACCACCCTCGCCTCCTCCGGCAGCCGGTTCGTCCGCGGCGGCGAGCCGGACTTCGCCGAGACGCTCTACAACTTCGGCGCGACGTATCGCTTCACCGACTCATGGCGCGTCTTTGCGAACTACGCCGAAGCGTTCTCGATGCCCGACGTCGGCCGCGTGCTGCGCGCCATCAACATTCCGGACCAGAGCGTCGAAAGCTTCCTCGACCTCGAGCCGGTTCTCACCGAGAACCTCGAGGCGGGTATCGAGTACACCGGCGCGGCGATCGAAGGTCAGGTCGCATGGTTCCGCTCCGACTCGGATCTGGGCCAGCGCCTGCAACGCGGCGCCGACGGCATCTACACGGTCCAGCGCGAGAAGACGCAGATCGACGGCATCGAATTCCGCGCAACCTGGCGCGCCACCGACGCCGATGCGCTGGGACTGCGTTACGCCACGACAGACGGCCGCTTCGACTCGAACAACGACGGCCGGGTGGACTCCGATCTCGGTGGCGCCAACATCGCCCCGGACCGCGTCAATGCGAGTTGGGATCGGACCTGGTCGGACCTCATCAGCTCGCGCCTGCAAGTGAATCACTTGCTGGATCGCGACTTCGAGAACGCCGTCGGTGCGACCACCGCCGAGTTCGACGGCTACACGACGATCGACGTGAGCGCGGACCTCAAAGCGTTCGGCGGCGTCGTGACCGCCGCGGTTCAGAACCTCACGAACGAGGATTACTTCACCTATTACTCCCAGACCAACGCCATCGACGTTCGCTACTTCAAGGGTCTGGGACGCAGCTTCCGACTGAACTACCAGGTGAGCTTCTGACTTGTTCTGGCTCGCGCTGATCCACCGCTGGACCGGAGCCTTCGTCGGGCTCCTGCTGGCTGCGCTCGGGCTCAGCGGCACACTGCTGCTTTTCAAGGACGATTGGTTGCGCGCAACCGTGCCGCATGCTGCCGAGGCGCGCGTCTCCGATACGGCGGCAATCGCCGCCGTCGAGCGCATGATGGCGGATGCATCGTCGCGACCTACCGGTCTGCTCTTCCCGACCGAAAGTCTCGGCGCATTCCGACTGACGTTCACCGCCGACGCCGGAGCGTATGCCGACCAGTCCGGCGAAGTCGTCGCTCGCTGGTCGTCGAAGTGGGATCGAGCCGAGCTGTGGCTGTTCGATCTGCATCACCATCTGTGGCTGGGCGATCCCGGTGCAACAGCTGGAGGCATCCTCGGGCTCATCGGCATCGGGTTCACGATCACCGGGTTCCTGCTGTGGTGGCGTGCGCGCAGGTCCTTCCGGCCGCGATTGCTCCCCGAGGGCATGTCGCGATCGCAGATCGTGCGCCATCACCGCGATATCGGCACGCTCACGTCGCCGTTGCTGATCGTGACGCTGCTGACCGGATCACTCCTGACGCTGCGGCCCGTCGCCGACTTCCTGTTCTCAGCGTTATCGCCGCCCGGCACGATCGCCGAATCGCTGGCGCCGCCGAAGACCAAAGGCGGCGCGCTGGCTGCGAACTTCGACTGGGGCGCTACGCTGCGAACCGTGCAGCGCATGTACCCGGAAGCAGAGCTGCGCGGCATCAGCGTTCCGACAACCGAGGGCGGGCTCATTCGGGTTCGCGCGCGACAGCCGCACGAATGGCTGCCCAACGGCCGCACCATCTTCTGGTTCGATCCAGCGGACGGCCGCCTCGTCGATGTCGTCGATGCGCAATCCCTGCCACTCGCGACGAAGGCATTCAACCTCGTCTATCCCATCCACGCGTCTACAGTCGGCGGCTTCATCTATAAGGCAGCCATGACTGCCGCGGGTCTGGCATTGACGCTGCTGGGAACGCTCGCTGTCTATGGATTCTGGCGTCATCGAGTCCGTCGCACGATACCGGGTCGCGTTTCCGCGGAAGCGCCGGTATCGTTGCCGGACTCATGACAACCCACCTCACCCGTACAACAGCGTTACTAACCCTCCTTCTCGTAGCGAGCGGCTGCGCCCAGCAACCTCACGCAGGCGTCGGCAGCGACGGCATCTTTCGCATCACACCGCAGCGGCCGGTCGCGGAACTCCGCGCGGAGGCGCTTGCCGCGCAGCCGCCCGCAGAGTCCGGGCAATTTCGCGCGGTGGATCTGGTCGAACTTACGAAGCTCGACCCGACGATCAAACTCGACATCCGTTACGCGACCACCAACAACTTCCTGAGCGCGCCTGTTTACACGCAGGCCGCCGCATACATGCAGCGTCCCGCTGCCGAAGCCGTCGTGCGCGTGCATCGCGCGTTGGCGAGCCAGGGTTACGGCCTGCTGATTCACGATGCGTATCGGCCGTGGTGGGTCACGAAGGTCTTTTGGGACGCGACGCCGCCGTCGCTGCGAGAATTCGTCGCCGACCCGGCGCAAGGATCGCGACACAATCGTGGCTGCGCTGTCGACCTGACGTTGTACGACCTGCGCAGCGGCGAAGCGGTGCAGATGCCGGGCGTCTACGACGAGATGTCGCCCCGCTCGTACCCGAACTACTCCGGCGGCGACCCTGCCGCGCGCGAGCGTCGCGACCTGCTGCGACGGGCAATGGAGCGCGAAGGCTTTTCGGTCTACGAGACCGAGTGGTGGCACTTCGATTTCAATCAGTGGCGCGAATACCCGATCGTCAACCGGGACTTCGCCGGCTTAAAGTAGGCCGAACACGCAAGCGAGAACACCCATGCAACTGACCCGACGCGACGTGATCGAAGCCGCATTCATCGGCGCCGCCGCTGCAGCCGGCGGCTTCTGGGTCAAGGAAGGCCACGCGAACTCCGGCAAGTACGACGACGTGTTTGCCGAGCTCGACCGGTTCGTCGGGCAGTTCATGCGCGACATGAACAGCCCGGGCATGACGCTGGTGCTCGCGGATCGCGAAGGCGTACAGCGCGTCGCCACCTATGGCTACGGCGATCTCGAGCGGCAACGCCAGCTGAAGGCCGAGGAGCTGTTCCAGATCGGCTCGATCACGAAATCCTTTCTCGGGATCGTGCTCCTGCAGCTGCGCGAAGAGGGCAAGCTCGATCTGCACAAGCCGGTGGTCGAGTATCTGCCGTGGTTCCGCATCCAGTCTTCGTTTGCGCCGATCACCACGCATCACCTGCTGACGCACAGCTCCGGCCTGCCGGGTGCGCCGGAAGTGTTTCCGTCCGATCCTGCGCAGCGGCACATCGCCGCTTACGCGCCGGGCGACCAGTTCCACTACAACAACATGGCTTACTCGCTGCTCGGCTATCTCGCGTGGACGCTGGATGGCCGCGAGTTGCCCGAGATCTTCCGCGAGCGGATTTTCAAGCCGCTCGGCATGTCGCAGAGCGAGGGCGCAATCGACTTCCGGATGCGCGGTCGCATGCCGAGGAGTTACCAACCGTTCCTGAGCGATCGCCCCTACCCTCGACATGGCGAACTATGCGAGGCGCCGTCGATCATCACGACGAGCGGCGCCGGCTGCATCGCTGCGACCGCGCGCGACATGGGCGCATACATCCAGATGATCGCCAACCGCGGCCGCGGCCCGCAGCGGAACCTGATTTCTCCCGAGAGCTTCGAGCTGTTCTCGAAGCGGCATATCAAAGCCGAGGAATTCGGACCCGGCGCAAGCTACGGTTACGGCATCGCCGTCGACCAGCTCGACGGCAACGCACTGCTGCGACACACCGGCGGCATGGTGTCGTACATGTCGGCGCTGCAGGTCGACACCTCGGCAGGCATCGGCGGCTTCGCTTCGGTCAACGCTCAGCAGGGATATCGTCCGAATGCTGTCGTGAAGTACGCGCTGCAACTCATGCGAGCGCGTGTCGAGAGCAAGAAGCCGCCGGCCGCGCCCGTGCCCGATGCGGAATTCGAGGTCGCCAACGCCGGTGATTACGTCGGTGTCTTCAAAGGCGAGCGCGGTCAGCTGGAATTCGCGTCCGAGGGCACGAAGCTGGTCCTCGTGCGCAACGGCCGGCGAGTTCCGCTGCAGCGACAGGGACCGCCCGATCGCTTCCTGGTCGACGATCCTGACCTCGCGCGCTTCCCGCTGGTCTTCGGACGCAAGAAACCTGACGGCCCTGTCGTTGAAGTCAGTAATGGCGATGCGTGGTATGCGACGGATGCATACGATGGCTCACGTCAGTTCCAGGTGCCGGAGGCCTGGCGCAGCTACGTCGGCCACTACCGCAGCGAAGATCCGTGGATCGGTTCGCTACGCGTCGTGGTGCTGAAGGGCCGCTTGATGCTGGACGGCGTGACGCCGCTCGAGCTCGACGGCGAGTTGTTCCGGCTGCGCGACGAACCCGCCAACACGGAATGGATCCGCTTCGGCGAAGTCGTCAACGGCAAATGCATGCGCCTGAAGTTCTCCGGCGTGGATCTGTGGCGCGTCGCCAGCGCCTGATGAGAGTCGCAATCACTATGCACACACATCGTTTCGCTCTCCTCCTCACGTTGCTGATCGCCGCGCCCGCATTCGCAGCCGACGCGCGAATCAAGCAAGTCGAGAACGGGCTGCTGCCGCAAGCCGCCTTGAAGGCAAACATCGGCAAGACGATCACCCTCGAGCAACGCATGCGGGATCTCGGCATTGCCGGCATCAGCATCGCGGTGATCGACGGAGGCAAGATCGCCTGGACGCGTGCGTACGGTGTGCGTGACACAGTCGACAAGACGCCCGTGACGGTCGACACGCTGTTTCAAGCAGGTTCGATCAGCAAACCCGTCGCCGCGCTGGGCGCGTTGCGCCTCGTGAAGGACGGGAAGCTGACGTTGGACGGTGATGTCAACGAGAAGCTGAAGACCTGGCGCGTACCGGACAACGAGTTCACGAAGGACGAGAAGGTCACGCTGCGTCGACTCACCAGTCACACGGCAGGCCTGACCGTTCACGGATTCGAGGGCTACGCGGTCGGGAAGGAAGTTCCGACGGTCGTGCAAGTGCTCGACGGCCAGCCTCCTGCAAACTCGTCGGCGGTGCGCGTCGATGTCAAACCCGGCAGCCTCTATCGCTACTCGGGCGGCGGCTACACCGTGATGCAGCTGCTGATCGCCGATGTCGCGAACGAATCGTTCGAATCGTTCATGCAGACGAAAGTGCTCGACCCGCTGGGCATGACATCGAGCACCTTCTCGCAGAGTCCTCCTCCCGCACTCGCTGCGCGCCGGGCCTCCGCGCATCGTCCGGGCGGCCAGCGCATTCCAGGCAAGCTGCACATCTATCCGGAAATGGCAGCAGCCGGTCTGTGGACGACTCCATCCGACCTCGCGCGCTATCTTCTCTACGTGCAGGCAGCAGTGCGCGGCGAAACTGGCCAACTGCTCACTGCGGCTCTCGCGAAGG
This sequence comes from uncultured Gammaproteobacteria bacterium, assembly GCA_963838635.1. Classification (GTDB taxonomy): domain Bacteria; phylum Pseudomonadota; class Gammaproteobacteria; order Steroidobacterales; family Steroidobacteraceae; genus Steroidobacter. The sequence goes on from CAWISC010000077.1 coordinate 328,404, forward strand.
AACTGGTGACCCCGCAGAACTCCGGGCGGCACGGCCTGGGCCCGAGCATCTCCGAAACAAGCGATGTCGTACGCTTCGGACACGGCGGCGTCGATGAAGGCTTCGAAGCCGACATGGTCGCCGACGTCGCCGGTGGGCAAGGCGTCGTGATCATGGCGAACTCGCAACTCTCGCAGATGCTCTTCACCGAGATCGAAGCCAGCGTCGCGCGCGCCTATGCATGGCCGAGCTACAAGATCGAGCCGCAGATCGAGGCGCAACCCATCTCGAAAGCCATGCTGGAGCGTTTGCCGGGCAAGTATCAGCTCAGCCCGCGAACGACCGCGGTCCTCAATGCGCGCGACGGGCGGCTGTTCTTCGACGTCGTCGACCTCGGGTCCATCGAGGTATTCGCGAAGAGCGCCACGGAATTGTTTGCGCCCCCAATGGGCCCGATGACGTTTCAGGCGGTGGAGACCGACGGCAAAGTCACGGCGCTGAAGACCAGCAACGGACGCGAGTTCGCGAGAATCGAGTAACGACTCACGGCTGCAGGTTCAGCAACGCTTTGCCCGTCTCGAAGTCGACCGGCACCGAGATCTGGTCGTGCACGATGCGCCAATCTCCCTCGACCTTCCGCCAGCCCGTCGTCCATCGAACCCAGTAGCCGGCGCTCTGCCCGCTCTTCAGCGTGCCGCTCAGCCGAGCAAGGGTGCGTACGAATGCCACGTCATTGCCCGCAGTGATCGCAAGATCGCGGACTTCGTAGCCGAGCGGACGCTGGTATATCGTGAAGACCTTGGTCCAGTTCTTCCTCTTGGCCTGCGCGCCGAGGTGCCGCAGCGGCGGCTCGATGTCGAACGAGACGATGTCGGTCGCGTAAATCGGCATCAGCGCTTCGAGATCCATGGCGCGAATCGCCTCGACTGCCTTGTCGATCCGCCGCCGGATGTCGGCTTCATCATTCGCTTGTGTAGGCATCGTTACCTCCTGACAGCGGGCGTGCAACCCGAAGCTGCAACGCCTGTCGTTCATAGCGAGGTCCGTTGCCGGGAGTGTGATCCATGCGCGCAAGCCAGTCGGCAGCGGCGCTTCTTCGTGCGCGGCCGTCCATAGCCACAAGCCGATCAGCGCGCGCCCGAGCGGTTGGATTGCCGGATAGCTCCAGCTGGCGAGCGGTTCGGGCATCGTCCACCACTTCAGCTCTCCGGTGATGATCGGAATCGTGATCGCGACCGCGGCGAGAAAGAAGAAGCCGACAACTCGCGTGACGCCGCGACCCGCGCGAGCCAGCCCCACACCCAAACTGAAGTTGCCGATCGAAAACCCGATCAGCAGCAGGAAATAGAACGCGTCCCAGAGGCCGTCGTACATCGCGGCATTCGTGCGGATGATCGCGCGCGTGGCCTCATCCGCGGCGAAGTAGGCTGCTCGCCACGTGTCGAACGCGAACAGGGTCATCGTTTGCTGAAGCGCTTCGTTGCTGGCCCAGAGTGCGAAGCCCGCGATGCCGACGATCGCGGCCACGGGGCGCAGCGCGCGAATCCGCAATCCGACTCCCAGCGCGGCCGCGAACGTGATGAAGGGATGCACGAGGTACACCCAGGATCGCAGCTCGTAGGCCGGATCGTCGACGCGCCTCATGCGTCCTTCGAAGCCTTCCGCCGGCTGGTAGAACTCGGGCAGGAAGATCAATCCGAGCGTCGTGACCGCGGACAGGATCGAGCACACCGCTACGGTGCGATAGAAGGATGGTGCGAGCTTCATGACCGCTCACTTCAGCGGCGTCGCAGACCGCCATCAAGACCGCAGGGACGAACGGTGCGCAATTGTGACGAAGGCGCGCGTGCTGCCCTCGAATTGACGACCGACCGGCAGCTCCTCGCCACTGTTCAGCTTGACCAGCTGCCTGCCGCGCGGACCGCGACGAACGGACAGGACCTGCAGTGAGTTGACCAGGAGCGAGCGATGCACGCGCACGAATCCGACCGCGCCCAATTGCTCACCGAGGTCGTGCAACGTTGCGCGCATCAATAGCGTTCGATCGCCGGTGATCAGCTCGACGTAGTTGCCGGCCGCCCGCACGTATTCGATGTCGGCAGCGCGCACTGCCATCGTTCCGTTTCGGGTTGGGATGTCGAATACCCGCTCGACCTGCAAATCCCGCAGCCGCCCGGTCGGTGATTCAGTGCCTGCACGGACCGGCGACGGACGCCGCAACATCCGCCGCGCCGCCGCGATGCCGAGGGGAATAGGCAGCAAGCGATACACGATCTGTGCGAGCGAATCCGCATCGGCGGAGTAGATCGCACCGAGCCCATATTCCAGGGCAACGGAGATGACGAGCGCGGCGACCAACACAGCCGCAGACAGCAAAGGTTGCGGACGTTGCGCAGACCGCGCGCCGAGGCGCTGCAATCCTTCCCACGCGCAGACCCAGGGAAAAGTCGACACGACTGCCCACGCCAGCGTGCGTGGCAGATTGATTTCGTCATCGATCACCAGGCCGTGAGCCAGGCAGTAGACCGTGGCGATGACGACGAGGCCCGCGGCAAGTGCAGTGAATCGCAGTCCCGGAACGGCTTGCACGGCGCTCTCGCTACTGGTTGATCTGTGCGTAGGGTACAGTACGCCCACCCGCCGTCGAGAGGCGCTGCAGCGGATCCTCATCCGTCACGCTCGACGCCGGTTCCGATGTAAGGGCGCCTCTACGGAGAGGTGTCTCATGCGTGATCTTGATAGCGGCAGGCCTGTCGGCCGTGTCGCGGGATTGTGGCGTTACCCAGTCAAGTCCATGGCGGCCGAGCCGCTTGCGGAAGTCGACGTGTCCTGGCATGGCTTGGCAGGGGATCGTCGCTGGGCTTTCGTGCGCGACGGCGTGCCGCAAAGCGGCTTCCCCTGGCTCACACTGCGCGAACGCGCGGACATGAGTCACTACGTTCCCTCCTTCGTCGATCCTGCGCAACCGGACAAGTCGCCAACTGTCGTGCGCACCCCCGCGGGTGTCGTTTTCGATGTCACCGACCCGGCGTTGGCGACGGAGCTTTGCCCGCAGGGCGCACGAGTGATCAAGCAGAACCAGGGTATCTTCGACACGTTCCCACTGTCGCTCATCACGACCCAGACGATTGCCCGCCTTGGCGAAACGGTCGGCGCTGTGCTCGACGTCCACCGCTTTCGACCCAATATCCTGGTGCAGGCCGCCGACGACGCTCCGTTCCAGGAGGACGACTGGGTAGGTTGCGTGCTGCAGATTGGCGCCATGGCAATGCGTGTCGACAAGCGCGACGGTCGTTGCGTCGTGATCACCATCGATCCCACGACCACGCAGCGCAATCCTGCCATCCTGCGCAGCGTCGCTCGCGATCGTCAGGGCTGCCTCGGCGTCTACGGCTCAACGGTCACGCCGGGTCGCATGGCAGTGAATGACGCGGTTACATTGCGCAAACGGCATTGCTCCGAGGTTGACGTATGAACTGGATTCTTCTCGTTCTCGCGGGTCTGTGCGAAGTCGCGTGGGCCATCGGGCTGAAATACACCGAGGGCTTCACGCGGCCGCTGCCGACCGTCGGGACGATTTCCGCCATGCTCATCAGCATCTGGCTGTTGGGCATTGCGATGAAGTCGCTTCCCGTCGGCACCGCTTACGCCGTCTGGGTCGGCATCGGTGCAGTGGGCACTGCGATCCTCGGAATCATCCTGCTGAATGAGTCGGCCAACCCCGCGCGACTAGTCAGCCTGGGCGTCATCGTCGCCGGCATCGTGGGACTCAAGCTGACTACTCCGACGTGACGCTTCCGCGGCAGCACCCATGTCGATGACCACTTTGCCTCGAGTGCTGCCGCTGCGATTGTGTGCCTGCGCTTTCGCGACAGCATCCAGCGTGATAGGTCTGATCGATATTGATCCGCAGCTTGCCGGCAGCGATCAGCGGCGCGACGGCCTCGAGTCCCCGCTTCACGTCCCACGCGGGCGTTGCCGGGCAGAGGACACGTCGTCGATCGCAAATCGCTGCGGGCACCGAGCCGACGAGTGTGATCAGGCGTCCGCCATCGCGCAGCACCTGCTCCGAGCGGGCGAGCGTTTCGCCGCCGACAGTATCGATGACGACGTCCACGTTGCGCACGACGTCTTCGAAGCGCGTCGCGCGATAGTCGACCACTTCGTCCGCGCCGATCGCCTTCAGGTACTCGTGATTGCGCGCCGATGCGGTTGCAATGACGTATGCACCTCGCGCTTTCGCGACTTGCACGATCACCGAGCCCGTGCCGCCGGCACCACCCTGCACCAGCACGCGCTCGCCGCGCTGCACATCGGCGGCTTGAATCGCATAACGCCACGCCGCGACCGCGACCGTCGGATACGCCGCCGCTTCTGCCATCGTGAAGGCCGCGGGCTTTCGCACGATCTCGGTCGTCGGCACCGTCAGATACTCGGCGTAGCTGCCACTGCGCTCGCGCTGATTCACGATGCCGGCAACCAGGTCGCCGCACGCGAAATTGGTGACACCGGAGCCGAGTTGCGATCACTTCGCCCGAGAAATCTCCGCCGGGAGTTGCAGGGAACGGCAACCGGCCCGCCTGCTGCAGCTTCCAGTCGACCGGATTGACGCTCGCGTAATGCACGCGGACCAGCACTTCGCCCGCCGCGGGCACTGGCACAGGCACGGACTCGACGCGCAATGCTTCGGGCCCACCCGCCGCATGGATGCGCGCCGCACGCATCGTGGTCGGCGACTCGTCGCACGCGCCGTCGCGGGCGGCAGACATCAGCGGAAGGAGAGCGATCAGCGGCAGCAGCTTCGAAACACTCGGCAACATGGAAGGTCCTTGCGGTATTGGTGAGCGGCAATGGACCGATCGGCGCGACGAATGTTGCGCACGGCGCGATCAAGCGAGCGTTGGCGGCGACGAGCTGAATCTGCTTAGTGGGCAAGCCAGGGATCGCGCGTATCGGCGCGGAACTTCGCCATCTCTTCACGCATGCGCTCCAGCACCTGGCGATGTGCCGGATCCGCTGCGAGGTTGTGCACCTCCGCAGGGTCCTTCCGCAGATCGTAGAGCTCCTCGGCCGGACGATGCAGAAACGCATCCACGGTGCGCGCGCCGAGACCGACGCTTGGCCGTGCAGCGATTGCCCGCCACGTCGGTGAGGACGCGATGTCGCCCGCGATCGGAAACTCCAATGGTGCGGCCAGATTGACGATGTACTTGTACTCGCGCGTGCGTAACGCCCGCATCGGGTAGTACTGCTGGATTTCATGGAAGCCGTGCGAAGCGAACACGCGATCCCAACCCGGCGGAGCGGATTGCTCCAGGATCGGCAGGATCGATCGACCCGCGAGTCGCTGCGTCGTCGGCGGCGATACGCCCGCCCAATCCAGAATGGTGGGCATGATGTCGACCCAACTGACCATCGCGCCGTTGCGAACTCCGCGCTTCCCCTGCGCGGGCGACGAGACGATCAGCGGCAGATGAATGCCGTCGTCGTACAGCGTGGTCTTCGCGCCCGGGAAGGGTCGTCCGTTGTCACTCATATAGATGACTAGCGTGTCGTCGTCGTGCGCCGTCTCGCGAAGTGCGTCGAGCAATAACCCCACGCCGCTGTCGAGCCGACTGATCGACTCGTAGTAGTCCGCCAGGTCACGCCGCACTTCCGGCAGGCCCGGCAGGTGCGCCGGCACGATGACCTTCGCCGGGTCGTAACTCTCCCGAGTGACCTCGGGCCACGCTCTCGTGTTGCCGAAGTTCTCCGGCGCACGATGCGGGTCGCTGTAACCGACGATCACGAGAAAAGGTCGGTCGGCATTCTTCGCGATGAACTTACGCGCCTGCGCCGCCATGAAGGCCACGTCGCGATTGCCCGGACGCTCCGGCGCCAGCTCCTCATCGAACGGCAGAGCATCGTCAGGAAGGATGTGCTTCTTGCCGACGAGTGCAGTCCGGTAGCCCGCGGCGCTCAGAAGTTGCGGCAGCGTGCGCACCGACGGCAGCAGGTACTGGTTGTGCACGTCGTGCGCGAGTCCATACATCCCGTTCGAGTGCGAGTACAGGCCGGTATAGATCACCGAGCGACTCGGACTGCACGACGACACGGTGGCGAATGCGTTGGTGAACAGCGTGCCACGCGCAGCGAGCTGATCCAGGTTGGGAGTCCGCAGCACTGGATTGCCATAGGCCGCGAGGTCGCGTCCCTGATCGTCGGCAATGATCAGCAGCACGTTGCGGGCATCGGCGACGGCAGCGACCGCAAGGGCCAGAAGTACTAGAAGAGCGCGGAGCATGCCGACCGCATGGTATGCGCCTTCGCGATGAAGGCAATCCGCGTTACGCCGACGGCCACGGCGACGTTCACGGCTTTTTCACGAGCGGGTTGCTGTTGGCTTCACGCGCCGCCGGCAAGCTTCAATCGTCGCCACACTCAACGGAGAAATGAATGAAGACGTTCGCTATTGCTTGCGCCGCGCTGCTGACGGGCTGCCTGGCCGCCACCGCACAGGCCACGATCACCCGCGACGTGCAGCGCGAGGTCGTGCGTTACGCCGACCTGGATCTGCAGAGCGAGGCGGACGCGGCCATCCTCGTCGGCCGGATCAAGACCGCTGCCAGCAGGGTTTGCGGCCTGCGCCAGTCGAGCCCGTTGCCGATGGAAATCGTGGCCCGTCTGCAGCTGTGCGCCAAGGATGCGACGGCACGAGCCATCGCTGACGTCAACGCGCCGACGGTGCTGCGTCATCGGGAAATCGTCGTCCGCAACACGATCGAGTAAGCCCAGCCTCGTGGTACCGTGGAGGCCGCCATGCGTGGCCCGGCCTTCACGGTACTGCTCATTCTCAGCTGCTCGGCGCTCGCCAAGGAGCAGTCGTACCGTCCACCGCGCCTCGATACCGGTCAGCCGGACATGCAGGGCATGTGGATCGTGTCCAATTTCACGCCACTGCAGCGACCTCCCGGCTTCACGACCCTGGTCATCGACGAAGCGCAGGCCGCGAAGCTGCTCGCGCAACTCGAGGCGCGTGCCGAAGACCGTGACACGCCCACCGAGCCAACCGAATACTTCGAGGCTTTTGCCCTCGAGCCGATCCGCGGCCAGCTGCGCAGCTCGATCGTGGTCGATCCGCCGAACGGCTTGATTCCCGGCAACGATCTCTACCAGCAGCAGATCGCTCGCGGGTTGGCGGGCATGCTCTCGGCAATGGACGGCCCGGAGCAGCGTCCTGCAGCCGAGCGCTGCCTCGGATCGGCGACGGCGCAACCGCCCATTCTCGGGATACGCAACGGCGTCAACCTGCACCAGATCGTGCAGACCGCAGACTCGTTCCTGTTCGTGTCGGAGTTCGTCGGCGCGGCCCGCATCATTCGCCTCGGCTCGAGGCGGCCGCCGGCGGCGATCACTTCATGGCTGGGCGACTCGATCGGACGCTGGGACGGTGACGTCTTCGTAGTGGAGACCCGCGGATTCACGCCGAGCGACCGTGTGCGCTTCGGCGGGCCGTCCAGCAGCTTCCTCGTTTCGCCGCGAACCGTCGTCACCGAGCGGTTTGCCCGCGTTGCCGAGGACCGGATCGACTACTCATTCACGGTCGACGATCCGACCTACTACACGCAGCCCTGGCAGGGCGAATCGCATTTCCTGCGTCGCGACGAGCGGATGCTCGAATACGCCTGTCACGAAGCGAACTACTCGCTGGTGCACATCCTGGAGGGTGCACGGGAGCGCGATCGCCGAGAGGTGCGCTAGGATACGCTCCGTGACGCACCCACAGGCCGGCTCGTCCCAAGAACAAAGCGCGCTATTTGCCTCGCTCTACAGCCAGCTGCGCCGCATTGCGCAGCGTGAGCTGCGACGCCGCTCCGGAGGCCTTACTCTCAGCGCCACGACGCTGCTGCACGAAGCGTATTTCAAGATGAAGCAGCGCTCGGATGCGGCGTTCCCGGACGAGTCGCATTTCCTCGCCTATGCCTCGCGCGCCATGCGCACGCTGGTGATCGATTACGCGCGCAGCCGGCAGGCCGAGAAGCGAGGCGGCGCTTTCCACATCACCCGGCTGCCGACCGAAGTGCCCGAGGCGCTCACCGAGGCTGCCGACCTGGAGCGGCTCGGCACGGCGATCGATGCCTTGGGAGTGCACGACACCGCCCTGGCTCAGCTGGTGGACCTGAAGTTCTTCTGCGGCTACTCGCTCATCGAGATCGCCGCCATGCGCGGCATCTCGGAGCGCACCGCGCAACGCGACTGGGATAAGGCGCGCATGCTGCTCAAGCGCGCACTCGAAGACGGCAGCATCCTCCCCGGCTAGCTTCAAAACCGCTTATGCCCTTTCGGGCTAAGGCCGTCCGGCCTTGGCGGCTTTTCCTTCGACCCTCCGTTTCCTCCACCCGAGCGCGTTTTGCGCTGTTCATTTAAATCACCAACTGGAGGACTGAGAGATGAAGACCACGGCCCTTGTGACCACGCTGCTGATCGGCTGCCTGGCCGCCACTGCACATGCCACGACCCCTGCTACCACCGAGAACGTTCGGCAGTCAGTCGTGAGCTACTCCGACCTCGACCTGGAGACGGAAGCGGGCGCGAACACCCTGCTGCGCCGGATCAAGTTTGCTGCGCGCCGCGTCTGCGGCGTCAACGATGCCGGCTTGATGGCGATGGAGTTCCGCGCACAGCTGCACCGCTGCGCCGAGCAGGCGACTGCCCGCGCCGTTGCGGACGTCGACGCTCGCACGATCGTCGTCGCGGACGCCCGCTAAACGTCGCGGCCAACACCACTCAGAGGAGAACGACTATGTTCAAGTCCAAGCTCGCAGGTTTCGCGCTGTCGGGCATGGTCATGTGTGGAGCGCTGGGTTTGCCAGCGCTCGCACAGGCCGATGCCGTCACCGACTGGAATGCGATCACGATGGACGCGGTCACGATCGCGCGCCCCGGTCCGCAGGGCATGCTCGACGTGGCGCTGGTCCACATCGCCGTGCATGACGCCATTCAGTCGATCGAGAAGAAGTACGAGCCGTATCACTTCCAGATCAGGGACGCGAAGGGCTCGCGCACGGCTGCCGCGGTTGCCGCTGCACGCGGCGTGCTCGTCAGCATCTATCCGACCCAGGCCACCACGCTGGATGCGAAGTACTTCGACTATCTCTCACAGCACGGTCTGAACGGCGATCCGGGACTGGTCGTCGGCGAAAAGGCCGCCGCCAATATCGTGACGCTGCGACGTGCGACACCGAGTCCGGCGGCCCCGCCGTTCGTCGGCTCGAACGAGATCGGCAAGTGGCGTCCGACCGAGTCCTTCATCGGCACACCGCCGGCTCCGCCGTCGTTCTCGCCGATGGTGACGCCGTGGCTCGGCAGCACGGAGCCGTTCACGCTCACCAGCCCCCGCCGCTTCCGCGTCAGCCCGCCGCCCGCACTGAACAGTGCGCGCTACTGGCATGACTACGAAGAGGTGAAGCAGCTCGGTGCGTTGAATGGCAGCGCACGTACGGCCAAGCAGACGGACCTCGCGTACTTCTACAACGACAACTTCTTCGCCCAATGGAACCGGGCGTTGCGAGGTATCGCGGAGAAGCGCATCAACAAGATCGGCGACAGCGCCCGTCTGTTCGCACTCGCGAACATGGCCGGTGCCGACGCGCTGATCACGTGCTGGGACAGCAAGAACGCCTACGCGTTCTGGCGGCCGATAACGGCGATCCGCGAAGGCGCCAACGACGGCAACCCGTTCACGGTCGCCGACCCGAACTGGCAGCCGCTGGTCAACACGCCGAACTATCCGGACTACACCTCGGGCGCGAACAGCCTCGTCGCTGCGATGACCCGCTCGATGGAGCTGTTCTTCGGCTCGGACCGTGGCCCGCTGGAAGTCACGAGCCTGCATCCGCTGGCCGTGCAGAAGACGCGCATCTACACACGCCTCTCGGACGCGCGCGATGATCTGGTCGAAGCCCGCATCTATCTTGGCATCCACTTCCGCTTCGCGGACGTCGCCGGACGTAAGCAGGGCGAGAAGGTGGCCGAGAACGCCTTCGAGCACTTCCTGCTGCCGCGCGATCGCTGGAATCGCTGGGAGCGCTAACCGGGAGGGACCCAAGCTCAAGCCCGACCTATTCCCCGTAGGTCGGGCTTCAGCCCGACTCTGCATCCATCGCGCAGCGAAACCCCACATCGTCGGTGCGATTGTCGGGTGATGCTTGATAGCGCCGCGATCCGCCGATGCGCTCCATCGGCTCGTGCCAGCCGCTGCCGCGAATCACTTTCTTCTCGCCCGTCGCCGGGCCCCGCGGATTGCGAACGTCGTCGACCGAGAAGCTCTCGGTGAACCAGTCGCCCACCCACTCGGACACATTACCTTCCAGATCGTAGACGCCGTCGGCGCTGCGCCCGGCTTGGAGACTGCCTACCGGTTCGAGACCGCCTTCGTACGCATACTCCACCTGGCGTGCGAAGACAGCCTTGTCGGCGCCAGGCTCCTCGTTGCCCCACGGATACTTGCGCTGATCGCCGTCGCGCGCCGCTCGCTCCCACTCCGCTTCGGTCGGCAGCCGGCGGCCGATCCACTGGCAATAAGCATCCGCGTCAGTCCACGACACACCGATGACCGGAAGGTCGCCGTGCTTTGCGAGATCGACGCGCTCCCATTCAGCCGGCGGTGCGAGCGCGCCATTCGCTTCCAGGAACTTGGCGTAGCGCGCTGTAGTGACCTCGACCGCATCGATGTAGAACGGGCTCACATACACATCGCGCAGCGGGAAGAACTCGTCGTCGCCCATCCTGAATACGCCGCCCTCGATGCGGACGAGCGGGACGCCGTCTTTGGCGGAGACAGCCGCGCGTTGCACCAACCAATAGGTGGCAACTGCGGCGGGGACCAGAATGGCGACAGCCCAGACTGCGATTTTCCGTAGACGACGACTGCGGTGCGTGCGCGCCAGTTGATGCACGGCATCCGAGACACACGCCGTGACGTTGCCCTCAGGCGTGAGACAGGTGACGGACCTCAGGTAAGCGGGAATGTCCTTTCGCGGAACGTCGGCCAGTATCACCGGCAGCACGCGGCCGTCGGCACTCGGCCACTTCCGCTGCGCCACCGACAGCTCATTCAATGTGTAGCTGCCGGCATCGACGGTGTGCGGAGTGAGAAAGCAGACGAACAGGTCGCAGCGTTCGATGGCCGCGCGAATCTTCGCATCGAAGGCCTCGCCCGGCTTCAGGTCCTCGCGGTCGTAGAAGATGTCGTGCCCCTGCCCCACCAGTGCGAGGCGAATCGGCTCGATGCGGGTCCTGTCTTCCGACGCGTAGCTCAGGAAGATTCTCATTGGGCCCGCAGCCTAGCGTGATAACGTCAGATTTCAAGTTGAACGGAAGACGGCATGAGCTACCGGATCCGAACCCGCGATCAGCACCTGGCGAATGACGGCAGGCCCAAGCGCATTCTCGCGCTGGATGGCGGCGGCTTGCGCGGCATCCTCAGCCTCGGGCTGCTGCAGAAAGTCGAGAACGATCTGCGCGAGCGTCATCGCGCCGGCGCCGATTTCCGCCTGTGCCATTACTTCGACCTGATCGCCGGCACCTCCACGGGCGCCATCATCGCCGCAACGCTGGCGCTGGGCTGGACTGTGGAAGAAATCCGCACGCGGTATATGGCGCTCGGCGAGCGCGTCTTCACTCGCTCGCTGCTGCGACAGGGAGTGCTGCGCGCGAAGTACGACGAGGTGGCGCTGATCGCCGAGCTCAAGAAGGTGTACGGGCCGAAGACGATGCTGGGCGGGCCCGAGCTGAAGACCGGCTTGCTGGTGATGACGAAGCGCATCGATCGCGGCAGTCCCTGGCCGCTTTCCAACAATCCCCGCGGCGCGTATTTCGCGGCTCGTCCGAATGGCGTGGTCGGCAATGCCGACTTTCCTTTGTGGCAGGTCGTGCGAGCCTCGACCGCCGCGCCGGCCTTCTTCGATCCGCAATCGATCACCATCGCGCGGGCCGCAGGCTCGAAGGCCGTCACGGGTGACTTCGTCGACGGCGGCGTCAGCCCCTTCAACAACCCGGCGCTGATGGCGCTGATGTACTCGACGATGGCCGGCTATCGGATCCACTGGCCCACCGGCGCGGACAAGCTGCTGGTCGTGTCGATCGGCACCGGCGCTGCGGATCCGGCGGTCTCGCATGCGAGCCTCGCGGCGAAGCAAGCGGTGGATGCATTGTTGTCGCTGATGAACGATACGGCGGCGCTGCAGGAGGTACTGCTGCAATGGATGTCGGACGGTCCGACGGCCCGGAGCATCAACCGCGAAATCGGCGATCTGCAGGGCGACGTGCTCAACGGCACCGCCGCCCTCACCTACCGCCGCTACAACGTCGACCTGCGCTCGAGCAGCGTGCAGCAGCTCGAACCGGCGTTACAGGATCCGAAAGTGATCGAGTCGCTGAGCGCGATGGATTCCCCCGCGAACATGACGATCCTGCACCGGCTGGGCCTGCTGGCCGCGCAACGCGATATCATGCCGGCGCACTTCCCGGCGACTTTCGACCTGGAGTCGTAAGCGCTCGGTGAGCAAAAATTGTCGGGCTAAAGCCCGACCTACAGCGTCCCCTTAACCGACTTCTGGGGCAAAGATCGCGGCAAAAATTACAAACATCGAGGCCCGGAACCTCGCCTGTATCAGCATCATTACTACAGGCAATTTACAGGGTCTCCTCGATGCTACGCACGCTCCGTTGGCTGGCAGGACTGCTGGTCGTCGCGCTCGCTGGATTCACACTCGTCGGTGTCGCGAACAATCGCGCGTTGGGCGGCGCCGGCTTCTACTCGGGGCTCGATGAGCTGCTGAAGCGCGCCGCCGCGGTCCGCGAGGCGGCCAATCCCGACTACGAGCAGGAAGTGCTGACTTCGCTGCCCGCCAATCGCATGACCGGACCGGTGTTTCGTCTCGACGACCGCATGGCCGAAGCGCGCATCGTCGACGAGCCCGCGCGCAACGACGCCTTTGCAGGCTTCGAGCACGTTTTCACTTACGACTTCGATACTGCCGACGACGTGAAGTCTGCCGCAGGCAAGATGAAGCCGACCGTGCGCGACGGCGTGCTCGTCGTCGAGCAGGCGCCCGAAGACTACCTGCGCAACGCGAAGCCGGTCGCGATCGTCATCGACGACATCGGCGAGATCATCGTGCGCGTGAAAGCGACCAAGGGCAGCCGATTCTCGGTCGGCTGGAGCGCGAAGGCGGACCCCGAACAGCCGTGGCGCTGGCGGGTCGATATCCCGCTCATCGCGGACGGCAAGTTTCACAACTACACCATCAATGCCCGCACCGCACTGCGACGCGGACTCGATCAGGGCAATGAGCTGCAGTTCATCGCGCTGAAACCGTCGGACGTGCCGGGCGACAAGGTCGAGATCGATTTCGTCCGCTTCCTTTCCACACACAGCAAGTACCTGCGCAAGCCGCGCGACCTGGCCTACGAGGCGGTCGCCGGCGAGATGCGGCCGGTCATGTCGATGCTGCCGCGGCAGACGCTGGAGTTCAGCACGCGCATCCCGGATCAGGATCCGCGCCTGAGCTTCGGGACGGCAGTGCTCGGCAAGCACTCACGCGTTCGGTTCGCAGTTCAGGTCGTCAGCGACTCGAAGACGACCGAGTTGCACAACCAGACCGTCGATGCGCAGGGTGCGTGGCACGATGCAAGTTACGACCTGCGCGCCTGGGCTGGACGCGAGGTCGCGCTGCGACTCACCGTCGATGGCGAAGCCGGCAGCGTGGGACTGTGGAGCAATCCCATCGTCTATGGCCGACCGGTTCAGCCGTTGCGCGTGATGATCCTGCTCGAGGACGCGCTGCGCGCCGATCATCTCTCCGTCTACGGCTACGACAAGAAGACTTCGCCCTTCAAAGAAGAGCTGCTGCAAACGCAGGGCGCGGTCTTCCTGCGCGCGCGCTCGCAGGACAATGTGACGCGAACGTCGCTGCCGTCGATGATGACATCGCTCCTGCCGAGCGCGACCGGCGTCTGGGGCTTCGCCGACATGCTGCGGCCCGAATACCTGACGATCGCCGAGGTGCTGCGTCAGCAAGGGTTCGCGACCGGATCGTTCGTCCAGAACAGCAATGCCGGCGCAGCCTCGGGACTGCAGCAAGGGTTCGAATCGACCATCGACGAGGCGGTGCGCGGAAGGCCTGAGGCGCTGTTGGAAGGCGAGCCGCTCTGGAACTGGCTGCGCGCCCACAAGGACCGCAACACCTTCACGTATGTGCACATCGTCGATCCGCACGGACCGTACGAGCCGCCGGCCCCGTACGATGAAGAGTATCGCAAGCTGCAGGAGCAGGGTCCGAACGTCGAGCGCCGTGACGATCTCGATCCGCAGTACGTGAAGTCGCCAACCGCCGCAGGCCGACTCGCGCTGTACGACGGCGAGATTCGCAACAACGACGAGAAGCTGCGCAAGTTCTTCGATCGCATGAAGGCCGAAGGCCTGTTCGACGACACGCTGTTCATCTTCACCGCCGACCACGGCGAGCACTTCGGCGAGCACCGCGTGTTTTCGCACAACCCGCCGGGCCATGTACAGGTGACCGGCGTCCCGCTGATCCTTTATCACCACAACAGAATTCCGCAGCGGCTGCGCGTCGAGGAGCCGGTCCAGCTGCTCGACCTCATGCCGACGATCCTCGAGTTCGCCGACGTCGACAGCAGCGGCCTGACGATGCAGGGCGACTCGCTGGTCGGCCTGATCGAGGGACGCAACCCCGACTACTGGAAAGCCCGTGTCATTGCTTCCGAGGAAGTGACGACGCGCGATCGCATCAAGGAGTGGCGCAATACCGGTCTGCGAGCCTACGGCTCGCTGTATTACGGCAGCTGGCATTTCATCTCGTCGCGCTCCTTCTGGCCGCGAAGCGGCTTCGTGCCGGAGTCGTTGCGGCTGAAAGTCTTCGATCAGGCCGAGGATCCGCAGGAGCTCGCCGCGCGCGGGCGCTTCTTCGCCGATGCCTACCTGCGCTACCGCTACACGGCCGGACTCAACGAGCTGCAGTCGCTCGGCGAAGAAGCGCAGACGCGCTTCCGCCGCACCCAAGAGACGAACTACGAGTTCGATCCCGACACACTGGAGCACCTGAAGGCCCTCGGATACGTCGAATGAGCAATCTGATTTCCAACCTGCGCCGGCGCTTGCAGTTCGGGGCTCCCATCATCGTGGTCACAGGCCTGCCCCGCTCCGGAACGTCGATGGTGATGCGCATGCTCCAGGCCGGTGGCGTCGCAGTGACGACCGACGGCGAGCGGCAGGCCGACGAAGACAATCCGCTGGGCTACTTCGAGGTCGAGCGCGTCAAGCGCCTGGCGCAGGAGCCGGACAAGTCATGGCTGAATCAGTCGCGCGGCAAGGCGATCAAAGTGATCTCGCACCTGCTGCAATCGCTGCCGCACGACAACTACTACAGGGTGATCCTGTGTGAGCGCGATCTCGGCGAAGTGCTGAAGTCGCAGAACGTGATGCTGCAGCGACGTGAGCAGCCCAACCCGATCGAAGACGCCGAGGCCCGTGAGCACTACGAGCGTCACCTCGCCCACATCAGGATTTTCATGAAGATCAAACGCAACATGGAATTTCTCCCGGTCCGTTACGACGAAGCCATCAGCAGTCCACGCGCCTTTGCCGAGCGCCTCAACGCCTTTCTCGGCGGGCGGCTGAATGTCGATCGCATGGTCGAGGTCGTCGACAGCAAGCTCTATCGCAATCGCAAGGACCGCGCACCGGTCGCTCGAGCGTCGTTATCGCTGATCATGGCGGCGGCGGCTCTCGGCGCCGCGCTCGTCGCGCCGGATACGGCCCATGCATACGTCGGCCCCGGTGCGGGTTTCGCGCTGGTCGGATCGTTTCTCGCACTGCTGGCTGCGGTGGCTTCCAGCATTCTTTCTTTGGTGTTATGGCCGATCCGCTTCGTGCTTCGCTGGCGCCGGCGACGCAAAGCGATGAGTCGCGCGAGCGCCCGGCGCGTCGTCGTTCTCGGCCTGGACGGCCTCGACCCGACACTCGCCGAGCAATGGATGGCCGAAGGTCATCTGCCCAACCTCTCGGCACTCGCCAAGAGCGGCTCGTTCACGCGGCTCGGCACAACGTATCCGGCGATCTCGCCGGTCGCGTGGTCGTCCTTCATGACCGGCGTCGATCCCGCACGCCACAACATCTTCGACTTCCTCGACCGCGACGTCCGCACTTACAAGCCGCGCTTGTCGAGCTCGGACATCCGTCCTGCGCCGCGCACGATTCGCGTCGGCGAGTGGCTGATCCCCGTCGGGCGGCCGATCATCAACAACATGCGCAAGAGCAAAGCGTTCTGGCGCATCCTCGGCGAGCACGGCATCCCGTCGAACATCCTTCGAGTCCCGCTGACCTTCCCGCCGGAGAAGTTCGCCGGCGCGCTGCTGAGCGCGATGTGCGTGCCTGATTTGCGCGGCACGCAAGGCTCGTTCACGTACTACACGACGAGCCATACGACGCCGTGCGAAGCGGATCACGGGCCTGAGCAAACGGGCGGTGAACGACGTCCGATAAAGATCGAAGAAGGCGTCATCCGCGCCAGTCTCGCTGGCCCCGACAGCCCGCTGCGCGCCGAAGCGAAGCCGCTGGAGATCCCTTTCGAGATCGGCGCGATCGACCTGGCCAAGAAGACTTGCGTGCTGACGATCGGCCGCAAGAAGCACGTGCTGCGCGAGCGCGAATACAGCCCGTGGATCAAGCTCGACTTCAAGGCGGGATTCGGCGTGGCGGTGCGCGGCATCGCACGGTTCTACGTCACCTCGATGGCGCCGGACTTCAAACTGTATGTCACGCCCATCAACATCGATCCGGGCAAGCCCGCGCTGCCGATTTCGTGGCCGCGCATCTATTCGATCTACCTGTCGAAGCTGCTGGGCGAGTTCGCGACGCTCGGCCTCGCCGAGGACACGTGGGCGCTGAACGAAGGCGTGATCGACGAGCAGGCTTTCCTGCAGCAGGCGCTCGATCATCACGCGGAGCGTGAGCGCATGTTCTTCAACGCGCTCGAGAAGTCACGCGATGGCGCAGTGGTCTGCGTGTTCGACGGCACCGACCGCCTGCAGCACATGTTCTTCCGCTATCTCGACAGCAAGCATCCGGCCAACCGCGGCCGCGACACCGTGCAGTATCGCGACACGATCCTGCAGATGTACCAGCGCTGCGATGAAATGATCGGGCGCGTGCAGCGCCAGCTCGGGCCGCGCGATCAGTTCATGGTGATCTCGGATCACGGCTTCCAGAGCTTCCGGCGCGGCATCAACCTGAACGCGTGGCTGCACCAGAATGGCTTGCTGCACCTCGATCCGACGAAACCCGCTGGCGGCGACTGGTTCGCGAACGTCGACTGGGACCGCACCAAAGCGTACGCGCTCGGCCTGAGCGGACTGTTCATCAACCAGCGCGGCCGCGAAGCGCACGGCATCGTCGAGCCGGGTGCGGAGACTGAAGCGGTCAAGAAGCAGATCATCGAGGGTCTGACCGGCCTGCACGACCCACAAGCGAACGAGGCCTCCATCAATGACGTGTTCGATCCTGCAAAGGTGCATTCGAACGGACCTTACGGGGGCAACGGGCCGGACTTGATCATCGGCTACAACCGTGGCTATCGCGCGTCGTGGGAAGGCGCGGTCGGTCGCGTCACTACGGAAGTGTTCGCCGACAACACCAAGTGCTGGAGCGGCGATCACTGCATCGATCCGCGACTGGTGCCGGGCGTGCTGTTCTCGAACTGGCGCATGCCCGACGAACAGGCGCAGATCCAGGATCTGGCGCCGACGATCCTGTCGATGTTCGGCGTCGGCAAGCCGGCTCACATGACGGGACGCGTTCTGCCGGTTCAGGCTCCCGTGACATGAAACTGCTCGCGCTGCTCGCTGCGGTCTTGTATGCCTGCAGCGCATCTGCGGGCGCGAACGCCCCGGCGCGCATGGTGATTCTGGGTGTCGACGGGATGGATCCCAAGCTGCTCCAGCAGTACATGCAGGAAGGTGTCGTGCCGAACCTCTCGCGGCTCGCATCGACCGGCGGCTTCATGCCGCTGGAAACGTCGAACCCGCCGCAGAGTCCGGTCGCGTGGTCCACGTTCATCACGGGCATGGATCCCGGCAGTCACGGCATCTTCGACTTCCTGCATCTGGATCGCGAAACCCTGACGCCGTACATGTCGACGACGCGCATCCAGGGCACGTCGCTTACGCTGCCGATGGGTCGCTGGCGCATTCCGCTGAAGTCGCCGCGCACGGAGTTGCTCCGCCAGGGCACGGCGTTCTGGGAGCTGCTCGAAAGCAATGGCGTGCACACGCGGCTCTTTCAGATTCCCGCGAACTATCCGCCCGTCGAAACGTCCGGCCAGGCGATCTCCGGAATGGGGACGCCCGATCTGCAGGGAACGTCAGGGACATTCACGCTCTACACCGATGCGCCGGAATGGAAGGCCGGCACCGTCTCCGGCGGCATCATCGAGCACGTCTCGTTGCGTGACGGCGTCGGGCACAGCCGTATCACCGGCCCGCCGAATCCGCTGCTCGACAAGAGTCCGAACGTCACTGCGGATCTCGAAGTGACGGTCGATCGGCAGAATCCCGTCGCCCTCGTGCGCGTGGGTGGCGGCAAGGTGTTGCTGAAGGAAGGCGAATGGAGTGAGTGGTTGCCGGTGCAATTCGATCTCATGCCGCACGTCTCCAGCGTCAGCGGCATGGCGCGCTTCTATCTGAAGCAGGTCAGGCCGCACCTGCTGCTCTATATGACGCCGGTGAACATCGACCCGCGTGCTCCCGCGCAGGCGATCGCAGCGCCCGCGAAGTATGCCTACGAGCTGGCTGAAGACGCCGGGCCGTTCTACACCGAGGAGATGCCGGAAGACACGAAGGCCCTGCGCGCCGGCGTGCTCACTCCGCGCGAATTCCTGACGCAGTCGCAGCTCGTGCTGGACGAACGCAAGCGGCTGCTCGATGCGGAGCTGCGCCGCTTCGCGAACGAGCAAGAGCGCTCGCTCATGTTCTTCTACTTCAGCAGCATCGATCAGCGGCATCACATGCTGTATCGCGAAGCCGATCCGACCGATCCGCTGCGCCCCGCCGACACGACGGCGGAGCTCGCCAACTCCATGCGCGACACGTACCGCCAGATCGACGAAGAGGTCGGCAAAGTGATGCGCGCCGTCGGCGAGAACACCGCGATCGTCGTCATGTCCGATCATGGGTTCTCGCCCTTCCGCCGGCAGGTGCACTTGAATCGCTGGCTGGAGCAGCACGGTTACCTGCGCCTGACCGACAGCTTCAACCGCGGCAACTACGAGTGGCTGCAGGGCATCGACTGGTCGGCCACGCGCGCGTTCGCGATCGGACTGAACTCGCTGTATCTCAACGTTCGCGGCCGGGAGAAGCGCGGCATCGTCTCGCCGAAGCAGCGCGCCGCGCTGGCACAGAAGCTCGCGCAGGAGCTCGGCGGCTGGGTCGACGAAGAGACCGGGCAGAAGGTCATCACCCAGGTCTCGCTGCGCGAGCAGGTCTATCACGGCCCGTTCGTCGACGCCGCACCGGACATCATCGTCGGGTACGCACCGGGCTATCGCGCGTCGTGGGATACGACGACCGGCAAAGTGCCGCAGCGACTCATCGAGCCGAACATCGACGAATGGACCGGCGATCATTGCATCGATTCCCGCGCGGTGCCCGGCGTGCTGCTCAGCAATCGTCCGCTGCGGGCGCGGTCCGGAGGACTCGCAGACCTGACTGTGTCGGTGCTCGGTTACTTTGGTGTGCCGCCTGCCAGCGGCATGAACGGCAAGGCGATGTTCTAGGAAAACCTGGTGCCGGGAGAAGAAAACAGGGGAAACTCAGCAGTGCAACATAATGATGCGCTGTTCACTTTCCCCGGTTTTTCTCTCCCGGCACCGAGAGGAGTGCAGATGTTCAGTGACAAGAAAGTGAGCCTGGAGAAGGACCTGTTCGAGCGCGTCAAACGCTTCGCGACGCTCGCCGGCTATTCCAGCCCCGACGAGTTCGTGGCGCACGTGCTGGAGAAGGAGCTGTCCGGCATGAAGGCGACCGACAGCGACGAGAACATCCGCAAGAAGCTCAAGGGACTCGGCTACATCGAGTAGCGCAGCGATGTGGTCCACCGTGAGCGCGGTGCTGAACGCACCGTTCAACGCCCTCTTCTGGCTCGTGCAATGGCTGCCCGCCGAATGGCAGATGGTCGTGCTCGCCGTGCCCGGTGCGCTGTTCGCGCTCGCCATCTACAAGGTCATTTCGAACCAGGCGGCGATCAGCGACGCGAAGAACAAGATCATCGCGTACCTGCTGGAGCTCCGATTGTTCCGCGACGACCTGCGCGTACTGCTGCGCGCCCAGGGCGGCGTGTTCGCCAGCATCGGTCGCTATGTCGGCCACTCGCTGCTGCCGATGATCGTGATGCTGCCTGTCTTCCTGTTGGTGCTGATCCAGATCGAGTCCCGTTTTGCATTCCGCGGTCTCTCACCCGATGAGCAGGCGCTCGTCACCGTCGGCGTGACGTCGGATCGACCTGTTTCGCAGCTGCCGGCCGAGCTGGCCGCCACCGATGGGTTGCAAGTCGCGACGCCAGCGCTGCGCGCAGATTCGAGCGGCGAGATCTATTGGCGCGTGCGCGCCACCACCCCCGGCTTTCACAACCTCAAAGTCCATGTCGGCAAGGAGCACGCCGATCGCATCGTCAACACAGAAGGTTCCGGCGGCGTGATGACGATGGCCTACCGCGCGAGCGACATGCGCACGCTTCTGTATCCGCGGGTGGCTGCGCTGCCGTCGGACGGACCCGTTGCCTCGCTCGCCATCGACTATCCGCGGGCGCGCGGCGAGTTCGCCGGACTCTCATCGACGTCCTGGCTGTTCTTCGGCATGGTCATGGTGTTCGCCTTCGCTTTGCGGCGATTCTTCGACGTCAGCTTCTGATCTCACGCTCAAGTAAGATGCGGCGATGGAACGCATCTAGCATGAAACTCATCCTCACCGGCGCGACCGGCTTTGCCGGCGGCGAAGTGCTCAAGCAGGCGCTCGCCGATCCCGCCGTCGAGCGCGTGACTGTGCTGACACGCCGGCCTCTCGGCCTCACACACGCGAAGCTCAACGAAATCATCGTGCGGGACTTCCTCGACTACAGCTCGGTACGTCTCGATAACGCGGACGCCTGCATCTGGTGCCTGGGCGTTTCCCAATCGCAGGTAGGCAAAGAGCAGTACGTGGTCATCACGCATGACTACGCCGTCGCTGGAGCCGCGGCGATGATCGCGGCCAACCCACGCATGCGATTCTGCTTCGTCAGCGGCCGCAGCGCTGATCCGACCGAGAAGGCGTCGCAACTGTATGCCAGGATCAAGGGTCGCACCGAGCGCACGCTCAGCGAGAAGTATCCGCAGAACGTTTTCGTGTTCCGACCCGGCTACATCAAAGCGTCGAAGCAGAGCGGACCCCGCAAGGACTTCGCGCGCTTCGCAGCTCCCATCGCTGCAGTGATGGGACTGTTCATGCGCGACTTCAGCGTCGACTGCGATCAGCTGGCGCGTTGCCTGCTCGGCGTCGCCAAGGACGGTGGCGAAAGTCAATTGCTCGACAACCGCGCCATCGTGGTCTGGCCGGCATGGACTCCTCCGCTCAGGTGAAGTACAGGGTCACCAGGAAAACCAGGAACCGATACCCCGGCACTGCCGCTGCGATCACGACGGTGAGCAGCGCGACCTTGAGCACGCGAACCAGACCCTTCGCCTCGTAGACGACCGCGCTCGCGATATACAGATAAGCCGCGATCACGACGATCAGCACGAGGAACAGCCCCCAATCCACGAGCGGCGAGCGCAGGCCCGATCCGCCCAGCGCTGCTTCGGCAGCCGTGAACAGCAACAGCACACACGAACACAGGAGCAGGAATGCCAGCAAATGCAACGCGAAGACCAGGTGCGTAACGAACGGGCGACGGCTGCCAGCGAACAACGGGCCTAGCAGCAACGCGAACGGCAGCACCAGCAGGATGACCAGGGACCTCGCATTGACGTCGACTGCGTGATCGAAGATCGGCGTGTACGCCGCGAGGGTCGTGTGCGCAGCTTGCAGCTTCTGCGAGACAAGGCCCGGGCGAGCTCGCTCCAATCCTGGTCGTGCATGTGTGAATGCAACGACGTAGAGAAGATTGTCGAACCGCCGAACGACTGCACCGCGAAGAACACGACGTTGACGATGAGGAACAGCTGAAACGGCCCGATATAGGGCTTGCGCGGACCGCTCACGTACGCGAGGGTGATCACGCCAGGGCGCGTCATCAGCACTCGCAGCGAGCGTAACAGTCGGCTATCCAGGCTGCTGAGGCTCTGGAACACCTGACTCATGAGTCCCATGAAGGTCAGGTCCTTGGCCTCCAACGCCTTCTCACCGCAGCTCGGGCAATGCAGGCTGCCGACTCCGATCCCGCATGTGGCACACGTCCACGCCTGTTTCGTGACCTTGGGGGCTTGGGTCGGTTGTGCCATTTGGCCACAATACTCCTCCATGACGACCCACTCCGATAAAGACCTCGGCATGGACCAGCCGATCGCACGACGCGACTTCCTGCAAGGCGCGGCCATCGGCGTCGGCGGCGTGTTGCTCGGCGGACTCGCACCGGAGCTCATCGCCGCATCCGCCGATCTCGCCGAGCAGGATCGCGCCGGCTACTACCCGCCAAAGCGTCTCGGCATGCGCGGCAGTCACCCTGGCTCGTTCGAAGCAGCGCACGCACTCCGCGATTCGCGTTCGCTCGCCGGATCGATCGCCGAGACCGGCGAATCGTTCGACCTCATCGTCGTCGGCGGCGGCATCAGCGGACTTGCAGCCGCCCACTTCTTCCGCGCCGGCTCGCCGCGCGGCCGCGTGCTGGTTATCGACAATCACGACGACTTCGGCGGCCATGCCAAGCGCAACGAGTTCCACGTCAACGGCCGCATGCATCTGCTGAACGGCGGCACGCTGTCCATCGAAAGCCCGCGGCCCTTCGGCAAAGTCGCCGCCGACCTGATGCGCAAGCTCGGAGTCGACGCCAAGGCGCTCGACGAGGCCTGCACGAACAAGACGCTCTACGAATCGCTCGGGCTGCATCAAGGCGTGTTCTTCGATCGCGAGACGTTCGGCATCGACCGCCTCGTGGTGCGCAAAGGCGACAGCCGCGAGGCAACGGCGGCTTATCTTGCGCGGACACCGCTCGCGGAGAATGTTCGCAAGGACATCCTGCGCATCGAGCACGGCGACGAGGATTACATGCCGGGCCTCACGTCAGCACAGAAGAAGGATCGCTTGGCGCGCATCTCGTACGAGCACTACCTGCTGAAGGTCGCGAAAGCAGATCCCGGAGTACTGCCCTACTACCTGCATGTCACGGACGGCTGGTGGGGTTGCGGCATCGACGCTGTCTCCGCGCTCGACTGCTGGGGCACATGGTTCCCGGGATTCCAGGGCCTCGGGTTGGAACCGGGCGAAGCGCCGCGCATGGGATTCACGCCGGCGGGATTCGCTGCGACCGGCGGCTCCGACACGTTTCACTATCCGGACGGCAATGCATCGATCGCGCGATTGCTGGTGCGCTCGCTGATTCCCACCGCACTGCCCGGCCGCGACGCGCGTGACATCGTGACCGCGGTCGCCGACTACACCAAGCTCGATCGCACGGAGTCCGCTGCACGGATTCGTCTCAACAGCACCGTCCTGCGCGTTCGCAACGTCGGTGACGATCGCGTCGAAGTGATCTATTCGCGCGGCGGCAGCCTGTACCGCACGACGGGCCGCCAATGCGTGCTCGCTTGCTGGAACCACATGGTTCCTTATCTCTGCCCGGAGCTGCCCGAAGCGCAGAAAACAGCGCTGCATCAGCTCGTCAAGACGCCTCTCGTATACGTCAGCGTGGCGCTCAGGAACTGGCGTGCGTTCCAGCGTCTCGGCGTTCAGCGAGTCGACTTGCCCGGCGGATACTTCTCGAGCTTCGAATTGAACGAAGCAGTGGACATCGGTGGATACAAAAGTGTCCGCTCGCCAGACGAGCCGATTCTTATCCGAATGGTACGGACGCCGGCGAAATACGGCCTGTCCGAGCGCGAGCAACACAAGGTCGGTCGCGCGGAGCTGCTGGCTACGCCGTTCGAAACCTTCGAGCGTCGGATCCGCGACGAGCTCGGCCGCGCACTGGGCGACGGCGGCTTCGATCCGGCCCGCGACATCGAAGGCATCGCCGTGAATCGCTGGCCGCACGGCTACGCACCGGAATATAACTTCCTCGTCGACGGCGACACGCCGCCGGAAAAAATGCCGAACGTGATCGGCCGACAACGCTTCGGACGCATCGCTATCGCGAATTCCGATTCCGGCATGGGCGCCTACACGGACGTTGCGATCGAGCAGGCACATCGCGCTGTGCATGAACTGCAGCGAATCGTTGCGTGACGCGGACACTTTGCTCGCCGTGTATACCTCGCGTCGTCGTGCAAAAAATTCCGCGTCTTGAATCCTCATCGACGCAAGCGTAGCTTCGCGCGAACGTGATCGACACGTGAAGGGACGTTCGACTCTCGTCGGACGCAAACAAGTTCTCCGAACAGGCCGTTCGGAAAAAACACACGGGGATATATTTCATGAAGAGTCATGAGCCATTGCCATGGCTGCGCGCGCGACGCTCGCACCTTGGCGCAACTGCTGTCGCGTGCGCGATAGCAGCAGTGGTGAGCGCGCCGGTTGCGCAAGCAAAGGAAGGCGTCCGAAATCTTGGCGGCGGCCTCGAACAACTCGCCGTACCTGCGGTTCGCGCGCAAGCGCAATCGCGCCAGTCGCTGGCAGCAGCGACAGCCGAGGAAGAACTGACGTTCACTCCGTCTGTACAGTTCGACGATGCAGGCCGAGCGCTGGTGCGCATCGCGCTGGACGGCAAAACGCCGGCCGCAATGGTCCTGGAAAGCCTCAAGGGCACGCCCAATGTCGAAGTCGTCGCTTCCGACCTGAGCTATCGCAGCGGCATGGTCGAAGCCTACGTGCCGACAGACGCCCTTGCGAGCCTCGCCGCTAAGCGCGGCGTACTGTCGATCGTCCCCTCGGCCCCGATGGTCACCAACGTGGGCGCAACGACCAGCCAGGGCGTCGTACAACACCGCGTGAACAAGCTCCCTGCGGGCGTCGACGGTTCGGGTATCACCGTTGGCGTGATATCGGACAGCTACAACACGCTCGGCGCCGGCAGTGCTGAGGCCGACATCGCGAGCGGCGATCTGCCCGGCGCTGGCAACCCGACCAACGCGCAGCCGGTAGTCGTGCTCCAGGACGGCATCAGTCAGAACGACATCGACGAAGGCCGCGCGATGCTGCAGATCGTGCACGACATGGCGCCACAGGCGCGCCTCGGTTTCGCGACGGCGAACGGCGGTCAACTCAACTTCGCAGACAACATCCGCTCGCTCGCCGGCGTACCGGGTGCGCCGCATGCGGTGGCGGGATTCAGGTCCGACGTAATCGTCGACGACGTCATCTATCCCGACGAGCCGATGTTCCAGGACGGGATCATCGCGCAGGCGGTCGATGAGGTCGTCGCGCGCGGCATTTCGTACTTCTCGTCGGCCGGCAATCGACCGGCCACTCAGGCCTACGACTCCAAGGTGCGCATAGTCCCGGGTGTCGCCGCATCCTGGGCCGGCACGAACCTCAATTTCGGGAACGTTCCGCCGGACCTGTATGCAGGCGGCTTCCATGACTTCAACGCGAGCAGCGGCGCAGTCGACATCGCGCAGACGGTCGCATTCGCCGCCGGCAACACGTTCGTGTTCCAGTGGAACGAGCCGTTCGATCCCATCCCGCCCACACCGGTCGGCGCGCCGATCGTACAGGGCTCGGGCACGGTGCCGCCGAATGGTGACGACAGGTTCACGTTCAACGGCACGGCCGGACAGATCGTCGAGATTTTCGTCGATGCGGATCCTGCGAGTGCGACGCCGAATCCGGACCTGACGCTCGCGCTGCTCGACCCGGACGGCAACGAGATCGATTTCGTCGACACCGGCACGAATCCGGAATCGCTGACCCTGGCGCTGCCGGAGACGGGCATCTATACGGTCGTCGTCGACAGCTTCCTGCCGGCGCAATTCGGCGGCTACATCTATCGCGTGCAGGAGGTCGAGATCACCGAGCAGGTGCTGAGCGACTACAACATCCTGTTCTTCCTGCCGAACGGCACGTTCATCGGCGCGTTCGCCGAACAGAACCGCTTCACGAACCGGCCGCTCGAGATCGGCGGCGTTCCGGGAACGACGCTGCAAGTGGTCGTTGCGCGCGCCAACGTGCCTGACTCGAACAACCGCAACGTCGCGGACCGTATCCGCTACGTCGGCTTCAACGGCGTCAATCCGCAGGAGTACTTCAGCTATCTCGATCCGGTGACGTACGGCCACAACTCGGCGGCTGGCGCCAACGGCGTCGCGGCGTACGCGTTCTTCCCGCCGTTCGTGCCCGAGAACTTCACCTCGCCGGGACCGTCGACGATCTACTTCGACAAGAACAACAGGCGCTTCAAGCATCCGCAAATCCGGCTGAAGCCCGACATGGCGGCGATGGACGGCGCGAACACGACGTTCTTCCTGCAGGATTCGTCGACCGATCCGGACACGTTCCCGAATTTCTTCGGCACGAGCGCAGCGGCGCCGCACGCGGCGGCGATTGCAGCGCTCGTGCTCGATGCAGCGGGAGGCCCGGGCTCGATCGGACCGAAGAGGATGCGCGAGATCCTGCAGGACAGCGCGTTCCGGCACGACCTCGACCCGTACTTCTCGTCGGGCTTCGCGCTCACGCTCGGTAACGCACTGGCCATCACTGCGCAATCGGACTTCGCCGCACGTCGGCCAGTTCGACCCGAACGTGTTCACGCTGGGTCACATCGGCTTCCGCAACCTCGAGTCGTTCCACATCAACGGCAGCAACGCCGACGCGACGCAAGTTCCGCCGGGCGTCATCTTCGACGAGCGGCCGAGTGTCGGAGCGGTGTTGGGACAGCCGTTCACCATCGGCAGTCGCACGGTCGGGCTGGATGCAGCCGACATCACGGCTGCTTTCTCGATCCCGGCAGATCCGCCGGCGGTGGCGGGCCAGTGGAAGCAGCTGGATCTCGCCTTCGCAGCAGGATCGTTCCGCAGCGGCGACCGGTTGGCCTTCGGCGTCGATCGCGACGAACAGGACCAGGCGGGCACGCTCAATGGTGCGGCAGGCGGCAACTCTGCCGACCTCCTGGGTCCGACAGTCCGTATCCCGGAGGGTACTGTTGCGTCCGGGGCTGCCGAGTTCTTCGGCACCTTCCAGGGCGGCGCACCGTTCCGGGGCCGGTTCTTCAACCTGATCGGCAAGGGCTACAGCCAGCTCGACGGCTTCGGCTTCGTCAATGCCGAGGCAGCCGTGAAGGCGGTTTCGAAGAAGAAGAACTAGGCAGGTTTTCGCGCTTGGACGAGGCCCGCACCGGCTGCCGGTGCGGGCCTTGCTATTTGTGGTAAAGTGCGCGCGGCTCGCAATCCTTTCCTTTTACCTTCCTTTGGCTTCCACCTCGTACATCGCGGTTCCAAGCCGACTCAAGGAAACCGAATCGCTTCCGAACCGACGATGACAGCGCGTCTTCGCTGTCGCCATCTGTTACGAGAGACTGGAATTCAATGAGCAAGATCTACGTGGGCAACCTGCCCTTCTCCGCCACCGAAGACTCCGTTCGTACACTGTTCGCACAATACGGAACGGTGGAGAGCGTTGCCCTGATCAACGACCGCGAAACCGGCCGGCCGCGCGGCTTCG
Source organism: uncultured Gammaproteobacteria bacterium (assembly GCA_963838635.1). Lineage (GTDB taxonomy): Bacteria > Pseudomonadota > Gammaproteobacteria > Steroidobacterales > Steroidobacteraceae > Steroidobacter. The sequence goes on from CAWISC010000077.1 coordinate 356,226, forward strand.
GCTTCGTCGAGATGTCGAAGGCCGATGCCGCCAAGGCGATCCAGAGCCTGAACGGTCAGGACATGGGCGGCCGTCCGCTCAAGGTCAACGAGGCGCAGGACAAGCCGCGCAGCGGCGGAGGCGGCGGTTTCCGCCGCTGAGCGTGACACCGGCTAGCCGGTGACTTCCGCCTATAAATCGTCCAGCGAAATCCTGCAGACGCCGTTCTGCCTGGATTCGCTGGACGACATTCCCGCCCCCAGCGGTTGCGAAGGAACGTGGTATCGCTATGTCATCAAACAGGGCGATAACGTGATCGTAGGGATGCGCGGCGGCGAGCGCAGCGAGGTCGTCGCTGTCGTCGACGACTATGTAAATCGCCTCAACCTCCGCTTCGCCAAGCATCAAGCCAAAGCGGCGCGCTAGAACTTCACCGCCGTCTTTTCCTTCGCGCGCACCGTGACGCTCTGTCCCGTCTTTCGACCCGCGAGTCTCACGGTGTAATTGCCCGGCAGCACGCGCACCGGCTCGCCGCCCGCCAGCCCTTCGCCGACGATTGCGCCTTGCGCGTCGACGACCTCGAAGCCAGGCCGCATCGCCTGCGCCATTGCCTCGTTCAGCGCCGCCGCGCCCTGCGCATCGAAGTACTGCCCGCTGCCTGCATCGGCCCAATGCCGGAACGTCGCAGCGAGCTTCACGTCATCGATCGCGAAGCCGACGATATTGACGCGCACCGTCGTGCCGGACTTCTTCAGCTTTTCGATTGCAGCAGCGGGATCGCCGCCGCAGGTTTCTTCGCCATCCGTCAGCAGGATCACGAGCCTCTCGCCCTGCACGGTGCGCAAGTCCGACGCGACCTGTTCGAGCGACGCGCCGATCGCCGTCTTTGCATTGTTCTTCGCTTCCAGCGCGGCGATCTTGGCGCTCACCGCCTGCACGTTCAGCGGACCGAGCGGCACGTCGAGATCGGACTGACACGAATCCTCCATGCGCCCGAAGACACGGAACGCGAACGGCGTACCCGCTGGTATCGTCGTCGTCACGAGCTTGGTCAGCGTCTGGCGTGCGATGTCGATGCGTCGATCCTTGCCGATTCTTTGCAGCATGCTGCCTGACGCATCGAGAATGATCTCCACGGCACTGCCTGCCGGCAGCGTACTCGCAGCGGTCACCTCGACGAGCCCCGGCTCTTCCTTCGCAGGAGTGACCGTGATCGGCGCGCGAGCGAGTGTCGCGTACGCCTGCCCGGTCGAATAGCGCAGCTCATACTCACCTGGCTCGACCGGCGCGCGCACCTTCACCGGATTGCCGCGGGCGGTGAATTCATAGTTGTCGTACTCGCCCTCGCGCGCGCCCTTCTTCACGATCGTCACGTAGTCGCGCTCATTATTCGGTCCTTGCCAATTCACTGCGAACGTACTGCCTGCGACAGCTTGCGGCGGCCCCTTGATCGTGGCCGTGACCGCCGTGACAGTCATCTTCGCTGTCGCAAGCGTGGCGTACGACTGCGCGGTGAGATAGCGCACTTCGTACTCGCCCGCGAGGTCCGGCGCACGCATCGCGACGGGGCTGCCCTTCGACGAATACTCGTACGGGCCGTACTGCTTGTCCGGCGTGCCGGCTTTGACGATGGTGATGAAGTCGCGCGGATTGTTCGGGCCTTGCCAGGTGATGGCGATCTTCGAACCCGCGGCCGCGCTCGGCGGAGCGGTGATCGACGCGGAGACGGAGCCGACGGCAATGGGCCGCGAACCGATGATCGCGTCGCCCGCGCCGAGGAAATATCGCAGCTCGTACTGGCCCGGTTCGTCCGGCGCCATCAACTCCAGCGGGCTGCCCTCTCGCGTGTACTTGTAGCTGATGTAGGGACGAGACGCGTTGCCGATCGCGATGTAATCGCGTTCGTTGTCAGGCCCCGTCCATTTCACGGGAATCTTCCCGCCCGCAGCCGCCTGCCCTGGCGCTTCGAGCGTGGCCTCGACCGCGTCGATGCGCAGCGCACGTCGAGCCAAAGTCGGGTACGGCGAGTCCGCACCGAGCAAGCGAATCTCGTACTCGCCCGCTTTTGCCGGCGCGACGAGTTTGAGCGCGCCAGGCTTGTTCACATATTGATAGGTGCCGTAGGCGCCTTCCCGGGCGCTCTTCTCCACGATGGTCACGAAGTCGCGCGGATTCTTCGACCCCGATGCCGTGACTTCGACCTGTGCGCCCACCTTGGCAGTTGCTGGGCCACTGACGTTCGCTTGCGCGAATGCAGTAGAGGACAGGAACGCACACAGCAGCGGGATCCAGCGGCGCATGGAAGGCTCCCTTTTTGTTATCGGGTCGCTATTCTAGCGGCATCGGGTAGCATTCCCGATATCACCGAACGGGGGTATCCATGAAACAGACTTATACCGGTGGCTGCCACTGCGGTGCGGTGCGCTACGAAGCCGACATGGATCTCAGCGCGGGCACGATGAGGTGCAACTGCTCGATGTGCCGCAAGACGCGCGCCTGGCTCATCGGCATCAGTGGTGAAGATTTCCGGCTGCTAAAGGGCGAGGACGCACTCAGCGACTACCAGTTCGGGAGCCATAACATCCATCATCTGTTCTGCAAGCACTGCGGCGTCAAATCCTTCGGTCGCGGCAAGGGTCAGGGCGGCAAGGCGATGGTCGCAGTGATGCTGGCTACTATCGACGACATGTCGGATGCAGATCTGGCCTCGCTTCCGATCACGTACGTCGATGGGCGCAACAATAACTTCGCAGCTCCACCCGCCGAAACGCGCTACCTGTGAGCCCGCGATGTTCGTCATCGAGCTCGTCTACAAAGCCGACCTGAAGGAAATCGACGCGCACATGACGGCGCACGTCAAATTCCTGAAGAAGTACTACGCCGACGGCACCTTTCTGGTGTCGGGCAGGAAGATCCCGCGCGACGGCGGGATCATCCTGGCCGCCGGCAAGAGCAAGCCGGAGATCGAGGCGCTGATCAAGGAAGATCCGTTCCACAAGCACGGCCTGGCGGAGTTCCGCGTCATCGAGTTTCGCGCCAGCCAGCGGGCCGACGACATCCCGAAGCGCATCGAATAACAGAAACCGTCCGAGCGGAACCCGCGCGTCCGGTGCGTCATTGGAAAGGAGGATCCACGCGACGGAGAAATTGCCATGGCGCGCCGCCCTGCCCGCTCACGCACGAAAACTTCCCACGCCAGGTCGGTGCGATACGCCGTGCTCGGCCTCGGTCACATCGCCCAGGCTGCAGTCCTGCCGGCGTTCAAGCACGCCCGGCGCAACAGCGTGCTGGCAGCGCTGGTCTCGGGCGAAGAAAAGAAGCTGAAGCAGCTGGGTCGCCGTTATGGCGTGAAGCGTCTATGCGGCTATGACGACGTGGACGAGCTCTTCGGTAGCGGCGAGATCGACGCCGTCTACATCGCCCTGCCGAATGACATGCACAAGGAGTACACGATCCGTGCGGCCCGCGCCGGTCTCCATGTGCTGTGTGAGAAGCCGCTGGCTGTCACCGCGAGCGATTGCGAGGAGATGATCGCCGCGACTCGCGATGCGAAGGTCAAGCTGATGACCGCCTATCGCCTGCATTTCGAGCGCGCGAACCTGGAAGCGGCCAAGCTCGCGCGCACTCGTAAGCTCGGCGAGCTGCGTTTCTTCAACTCCGAGTTCTCGATGCAGGTCAGCGACGACAACATCCGCCTGAATCCTCCGGAGAAAGGCGGCGGCCCGCTTTACGACATCGGCATCTATTGCATCAATGCGGCGCGCTATTGTCTTTCCGAGGATCCCGTCGAGGTGTGGGCGACCGCGACTCGCAGCAACGATGAGCGGTTTCGCGAAGTCGACGAGACGGTAGCGGCGACGATGCGATTCAAGGATGAGCGGCTTGCTACGTTCACCTGCAGCTTCGGCGCGGCGGATCGCTCGGTGTTCACGATCACAGGGACCAAGGGCAGCGTGACGCTGGAACCCGCGTACGAATACGCCGTTGGCCTCTCCTATACGCTGCGGACAGGCAACCGCGAGAGCAAGAAGAAATTCGGCAAGAGCGACCAGTTCGCGCCGGAACTGCTGTACTTCTCGGACTGCATTCTCGAGGACCGCGAGCCGGAACCGTCCGGCGAAGAAGGTCTCGCAGACGTGCGCATCATCGAAGGGATGCTGCAGTCGATCTCGACCGGACGGCCTGCGAAACTGGACATGCGTCAACGCAATCAGCGGCCGACGATGGAACAGGAGATTCGCAGCCCGCCGGTGCCGCGCGAGCCGAAGATGGTGGACGCGAAGCCGGCCAGTCAGTAGCGGAAGGCTGTGATATGTTCGCGCCCCTGTAACTACAGGAGCGCTTTCGATGACCACGAGCCGCCGCGAGTTCATTGCAGGCACCGGTGCTGCGATTGCCCTGGCCCATCTGCCGGCGCGCGCAGCCGAAGACGCCGACGCCGCGGCTGAATAAACTCATAGCGGAATTTGCCGAAGAGATGCTGCTCGACTATCCGGAGAGCGCGACCAGTCTCGGCATCGACAAGGACAAACGCAGCGGCCTCAAGGCGAAACTCCAGGACCGCTCGGCTGCCGGTCAACAAGCAATCGCGAAACGCGTCGCGAAACGACTGGACCGCTTGAAGACCATCGACACCGCTCGCCTCGGCGAGGCTGCGCGCATCGATGTTGATGTCGTCCGTACCGCGCACGAATTTGCAGCCGAGGGATTCGCCCTGCCCTACGGCGATTCCGCGTTGCTCAACTCGAGCTGGTCGTATCGCAACGCGCCGTACGTCGTCGCGCAGAACACCGGTGCGTTCCTGGAAATTCCGAGCATGCTCGACGAGCAGCACACCGTGGAGACGACCGCGGACGCCGACGCTTACCTGGCGCGTCTCGAAGCATATGCCGGTCAACTGGACGGCGAAACCGGCCGCCTCAAAGCTGCGGCCGCGCAGAATGTGATCGCGCCGGACTTCCTGCTCGACAAGACGCTGGCGCAGATCAAGATCGCGCGCGGCGGCAAGATCCCCGATTGGTCGCTCGTGCAGTCGCTCGCACGACGGACGAAGAACATGTCCGGCGACTATGCAGCGAAGGCCACGAAGATCGCGACGGACAAAATCGCGCCGGCCCTCGACCGCCAGATCGCCGAGCTTGAATCACATCGCAAGCGCGCAACCGGCGATGCAGGTGTCTGGAAGCTGCCGCGCGGCGATGAGTATTACGCGTGGGCGCTGCGCGCCGCTACGACTACGCAGATGACGCCTGAGCAAATTCACACGATGGGCCAGGAAGAGCTGCGTGTCTTGCAGTCGGAAATGGATGGCATCCTGAAGAAGCAAGGCCTGACGCAAGGAACCGTCGGCGAGCGCATGACTGCACTCGGCAAGGACGCGCGCTACAAGTTCGCGGACAGCGACGAAGGGCGCGCGAAGGTCATGGAGTATCTCAACGGTCGCATCGTCGACATCCGCAAGCGACTGCCGCGCGCGTTCGCCACGATGGTCCCCGGCAACCTGGAGATCAAGCGCATGGCGCCGGAAGTCGAGCCCGGCGCGCCGGGCGCTTACGGTGGTCCCGGCACGATCGACGGCAAGGTGCCCGGGAAGTTCTGGATCAACCTCGGCGAGATGGACAACTGGACGACGTACAACCTCGCGACGCTCACCTATCACGAATCCATTCCGGGCCACGTGTGGCAAGGCGAGTACACGTTCAAGTTACCCCTCATGCGTTCGCTGCTCGGTTTCAACTCCTACAGCGAGGGTTGGGCGTTGTACGCCGAACAGCTGGCAGCCGAGCTCGGCGTCTACGAGAACGATCCGGTCGGGCGACTGGGCTATCTGCAATCGATCGCATTCCGCGCTTGCCGGCTCGTCGTCGACACCGGCTTGCATGCGAAGCGCTGGACGCGCCAGCAGGCAATTCAGTGGTTCGCCACGACCAACGGCTCCAGCCTCGGCGAAGTCACGAGCGAGGTCGATCGTTACTGCGCGTGGCCGGGCCAGGCCTGCGGCTACAAGGTCGGTCACAGCGAGATCAACCGGCTGCGCACGAAGGCGCAAAAAGAATTGGGCGCGAAGTTCGACCTGCGCAAGTTCGACGATGCGTTGGTCACGGGCGGCGGCGTGCCGATGGTCGTGCTCGCCCGCAATATCGACGCGTTCATCGCGAAGCAGAAGTGAACGAGCGACCGTCCGCTGCACGCTAGTTCAGCTTGACGATCTCGACGCGCCTGTTTTTCGCGCGACCTTCCTCGGTGTCGTTGGTGGCGGCTGGCGCCAACATGCCGACGCCGGCGCCGCGCATGCGTTTTGCATCGACGCCATGACTGGCAGCCAGGGCTTTGACAACTGCATCGGCGCGGCGTCGTGACAGATCGATGTTGTACTCGTATGCACCCTGCTTGTCGGTGTGGCCGACGACCAGAATGGCAAGCTTGGGGTTGGCCTTCATCATCTGTGCAATCTCGGTGAGCGTCGGAGTCGACTCCGCTTTCAGGTCGGTCTTGTCGGTATCGAAGAAGATTCCGTAGAGCGCAATGCGCCCGGTCGCTTCGATCGTCCTCGCCATCTCATCGGCCTTTACGACGACCATCTTCTGCTCTCGTGCCTTGGGCTCGAGAATATGGACGAGGGCAACCGTCCGATCGTTGAAGTCTTTGCAATAGACGGTCGTTACTGACCTTGTACGTGTGGACGGTGACGTAGGTGTCGCCTGAGCTCTGCGGAATTCGCGCGGTGAAGAAGCGCTGATCGGCGATATTCGACGTTTGGGCGCAGGAGCCGTTGGAATAGCTCACATCCTTGAGATCTTTCTCTACCAGGAAGTACATCATGAGGCTGGAGTCGCCACCGCCACCCGCACTCGAGCGGTTCGGGTCGCCACCGCAGGCATCGCCTTTGCAGGTAAACAGAATCTGACCGCCTGCGGCTTGCACGACATCCTCGTAGTTCCTCAATACCTCCAGCGGCGAGCGCTCTGCGGGAACGAGATAAGCCAATCTCGTCTTCGCACCTTCCAGCTCCATTTCCTTCTTGGGCAAATGGAGTCTGTTGTTCATGCCATCGCGGCGCTCGGTGGGTTCGAGGGACGACAGCGGAACCTTGAAATCGGTGAAAGTCTCGCGCTGATAGCTGACGATGAACGATCCCTCGTAGCGCTTGAGCGCCGGATTGTCCTTGGCACCCGCGATGTCCTTGGTAGGTATGGTTGCATTGGCGAGAGCTGCCGACTGTGCGCCGAGCGCGAGCAGCGCTCCCACAACGATTTTCGTGAACATGGGTGTCGTCCTCTTCTTGTCGCAATCCCTTACTTATCCGACGTACGGTCCAACGGCCATTGACCGATTGGGCAACCCGCGCGTCGTGTCGCTTACGCGGTGCGAGCTCTGCACACGACCAGCACCTCGTCTACGTTCTCGTCCGCGATCAGCCCCTCGACCAGTTTCAGCGGCTTCTGAAACCGGATGGCGAGCGGCATGAATACCCGGTTGTACCACCACATCGCCCGCTCGCGTTGATTGACGAGATACCACAGCCCAAGATCGAGAAGGCGAGAGGAGCGCGGCTGCCATGCCGTAAACCGCACTGCTCTCGACGCGCAAGCCGAACTGCGCGAGCAGCGAAGTCAGCCGCGCCGGTTCGTAGCGCCGGCAATGGCCGACGAAATCGTCGAATGCCGTCCAGTTCGACTGATGCAGCGGGACTGAAATCAACAGCGTGCCGTGCGGTGCGAGTACCCGAGTCAACTCGCTCAAGGCGCCGACGTCATCGTCGACGTGCTCGATGACGTCCATCGCGCAGACCAGATCGAACGTCCGATCCGCGACCGGCAGATCGAGGATCGTTCCGATCTCGGCGCGTGCACCGGCTTCGCGTAAGCGTGCGACGGCCCGTTCGCTGATGTCTACGAACTGAGTTCCTGCCAGCGGCAGACGCGGGCGCAAGCCGGGCGCTACTTCCAGGCAGCGCGAGTCCGCGCGCAGCAACGATGCGACCAGCGGCCAGGTGTTGAAGCGCTCCGGAGCGATCAGCTGTGCTTCGCCCCACAACGGCTCGTAGAAGTCGCGGTTGGTTCGCTCCAGCATGAGCTCGCGTGCGGTGCCGCTCATGGGCAGTACCTCCGGCTCATGCGTCACTGGACGTATCCCGCAACGGATCGAAATCGGGCTCTATTCGGGTACCTTCGCGGCGGAGCCGCTCGAGGATGCGATGAGTGTAAGCGTCGTCGGGCGTGGGATTGCCGCGCAGAGCGTCGCCGATAAGCGCGTACACGGTGTAGCGGTCGCGTTGCGCCGGATCGGTCCCGAGCTCCGCGAGTGCGCTCTGCGTCTCTTTCGCCGAGAGCTGCCCGTCCAATAGTTGTGAAACCTTGAGCGACATGGCTACCACCTGCGATCGCGATGCGGGCCCAGCACGGGCTCCAGTCTTCTGGCAATGAACTCGCGCGCGCGGAAAATCCGCGTGCGCACGGTGCCGATCGGGATCTGCAGCATCTCCGCGATCTCTGCGTACGATTTTTTGTCGACTTCGAACAGCATCAACGCTTCGGTCAGCTGCGGCTGCAGCTTCGCGAGCGCGCGCTGCACGGCGTCGGCGATCTGTTCCGCCATCAACGTGCGGTCCGGCTGCGCCGCATCGGAAACTCCCGGCGCAAATTCGCTGGCGCGCTCGTCCGGCGCGTCATCGCCAAGCGACACGTCGTCCGACGCGCGTCTCAGATGGTTGAGCGACGCGTTCGCAGCGATGCGGTACAGCCAGGAGTAGAACTGACTGTCGCCGCGGAACGAGGCAAGTCCGCGATAGGCACGGATAAATACCTCCTGCACCACATCCTCGACATCGTCCGCCGATTTGATGTAGCGGGCGACGTGACGCGCGACACGGCGCTGATACTTGACGACCAGCGCCTCGAATGCGCGCACATCTCCGGCCTGCGCCAGGCGGGTGAGCTCGCTGTCGGGGTCTGCTACATCCATCGCGCATGAGCATACACCCCGGCGCTGTCACCAGACCCTAAAAAAGAAGGACCCGCGCGCGCCGGCCCGGTTTCACTTTTCTTCGGCACTTCTCGCAAAAGAAAGCTGAAACTCGCACTCCTCGTGATGCATCACACCTACGTCGCCAGCAACGCGACGTTTTTCATCAGACTCAGGAGTTCCATTATGAAAATTCTCTCTCGCCTGGTTGCCTGCGCCGCGCTCTCGGTAGCGGCGTCCACCGCGTTCGCCGCCGACATCGTCGAAACGGCTGCAGCTGCAGGACAATTCAAGACGCTCGTCACTGCATTGGAAAAGGCGGACCTGGTCGATACGCTCAAGGGCGCTGGGCCCTACACCGTATTCGCTCCCACCGACGAAGCGTTCGCAAAGCTGCCCAAGGGTGCGCTCGAAGGCTTACTCAAAGACAAGGAGAAGCTCACTGCAGTACTTACCTACCACGTCCTACCCGGCAAGGTGATGGCCGCCGACGTCAAGCCCGGCAAAGCGAAGACAGCACAGGGTCAGTCGCTCACCGTAGCGGCGAAGAACGATGCAGTCATGGTGAACGACGCGCGCGTCATCAAGACGGATATCGCCGCCTCGAACGGCGTGATTCACGTCGTCGATTCAGTTCTAATGCCGAACTGATCTGCGGAGACTGGCGCACATTGAAGACCAACACGGCGGCCTCTATCGGCCGCCTTCCTTCGCTCCTGGTGTTCCTCTTTGCGGTCGCGCTTGTTGCCGCAATTGGTGCTCAGTTCGAACCCGGCGCATGGTACGCGCAGTTGAACAAGCCCGACTGGAACCCGCCGAACTGGGTGTTCGGACCCGTCTGGACGTTGCTCTACATTGCCATCGCCGTAGCTGGCTGGCTCGTGTGGCGCGAGACGCGCCGAGTTGGGGCTGCGCTCCAACTGTGGGGAGTCCAACTCATCGCGAACGGACTGTGGTCGTGGCTGTTCTTCGGTTTGCACCGACCAGATATCGCGCTCGTCGATATTGCGCTGCTGTTCTGCCTCATCGTGGCCTTCATCATCGCGGCGCGCCGGCATAGTGCCCTGGCAAGCTGGCTCTTCGTTCCGTACGCCATTTGGGTAGGATTCGCCGCCGCCCTGAACGGGTCGATCTGGAGCGCAAACTAACAGCTTCTGTACGTATGTACAGGGAGACATCTTCTACGCTACGATGCGTCCGCTCTTCCAAGGAGATGTCCAATGGCTAACACGGATGATACGTCGAAGAAGCAACCCACCAGCGATTCCAGCGATGTTTCCGCGGCAACGTCGAAGCTCGAGCGAACGCTCGAGGTCGAACGCGCGCGATTGATTCAGATCCACAGCGTTGTCCATTGCCTCTACGAAGTCCTGCTCTACGCAGAAGGCGAAGAGGCAGGGACCTACGCAGAAGCTGCTCACCTCGCAGCGATGCTGATCGACGATGTGGTCGTGCAGCTCGATCCGGTTCGGATCAAGCCGCTGATCGAGGCGGTTCGGCGCAGTGCGCGGATGCAGGGTCGTTACGATATCCCCGAGCCCCGGGGGCTGCAGCTGGGGAACAAGGAGGGTGACGACTCGGTGAGGGAGCCGAGCGTGCTGTCGTTCTCCAGACACTAGCGGTGAGGCTGCTACACTCCGGTGTCATCACTGACACCGGGGTTTGTCAATGGCAGGGCACGGCGACTCGAATCGCGCCATTCTGTTCGCGCTTGGCGCGAACTTCGTCATCTTCGTCACGAAGGGCATCGCCGCATTCATCACCGGCTCCGGCGCGATGCTCGCCGAGACGGTGCATTCGCTCGCTGACTGCGGCAACCAGCTACTCCTGCTGCTCGGCCTGCGACAGGCCCGCACTCCACCTTCGCCGGACTATCCGCTCGGCTACGGCAAAGCCATCTACTTCTGGTCGTTCCTCGTCGCCGTGATCCTGTTCAGCGTCGGCGGCATGTTTTCCCTCTACGAAGGCGTACACAAACTTCAGCATCCCGAGCCGCTCAAGCAATGGTGGTGGGCCGTCGGCGTGCTCGTCATCAGCATCGCTGCCGAAGCGGTCTCGATGCGCGCATGCCTGGTCGAGGTCAACAAAGCACGCGGCTCGCGCAGCCTCACGCGCTGGTTTCGCGAAAGCCGCCAGGCAGAGTTGATCGTCATCTTCGGCGAGGATCTCGCTGCCCTCCTCGGCCTCATCTTCGCGTTGGTGGCAGTCGTCGCCGCGGTCGTCACCGGCAATCCCATGTGGGATGCGATCGGCACGCTCGCGATCGGCGTGCTGCTCATCGTCGTCGCCGTGTTCGTCGCGATCGAAGTCAAAGCAATGTTGATCGGTCAAAGCGCCGACCCCGAGGTCAGCACAGCGATCAAAGCATTCTTCGAGGAGCGTGCCGAGATCGACTCGCGTCTTCAGCCTGATCACACTGCAGCTCGGCAACGACCTCATGGTCGCGGTGAAAGTGCAGCTGCAACGCAGCGCAACGATCTCAGCCGAGGACATCATCAACACCGTCGAGCGCGAGCTCAAACGCCGCTTTCCGCAAGTGAAGTGGAGCTTCGTCGAGCCCGACATCGCCGATTGATCGTCGGTCGGCCGCCTACATTCAAGTCGGCTCGTGAGTGCGACAATCCTCCGCCTTCGAACCGGAGGTGACGTATGTTCAACACACTTGGCGGCGGCAATCGCGGCCGCGGCGGCATGTCTCCCATCATGATGGGATTGATGGGCCTGCTCGCTTATCGAACCCTGAAAGGCAAAGGCAAGCTCGCCGACATGCTCGGCACCAATCAGGCTGGTGCCAATCAGGCTGGCACCGACGCAGGCGGCGTGCCGACCGGCGGCGGACTAGGCGGCATGTTGGGCGGCGGTGCGCTGGGCGCAGGTTTGAAAGATCTGCTCGATCGCTTCCGCCAGAATGGCCAGGACGACAAAGTGCAGAGCTGGGTCTCGACCGGCGCCAACAAATCGATCGCGCCGAATGAAATCGAGCAGGCTCTCGGCGAGGAGCGCATTCAGTGGCTCATAGAGCAGACCGGAATGCCGCGCGAGCAGCTGCTGGATGGGTTGAGTGGCGAACTGCCGCAGGCCATCGATAAACTCACGCCGGATGGCCGCCTCCCGACAGACGAAGAAATCTCGCGCATCCAATAGCCGCGGCTTCGCCCGCTCGTTCGTGCTTGCCGGCATCGCGTTGATGTCGGCATGCACGAACCCATCGCTGCGCCCGCCGCCGATCGATCCCGACGTTGCGCGCGCCGAGATTGCCAGGCGAATCCCGTCGAAGATCACCGGCCGCGAAGCCTGGGCCATCGACATCTTCGCCGCCTTCGAAGCGCTCTCGATTCAGCCGACGACCGAGAACATCTGCGCCGTCATCGCGGTGACCGAGCAGGAATCGACTTTCGAGGCCACTCCTGCCGTGCCTGGTCTCGCCGCCATCGCCCGCCGCGAGATCGACAGCCGCGCGGCGCGCTATCACATACCCGCGATGGCAGTGAACGCTGCGCTCGCAGTGAAGTCGCCGACTGGCGCGACCTATCGCGAACGTCTCGACAAGGTGAAGACGGAGAAAGAGCTGAACGACATCTTCGCGGACTTCGCCAACATGGTGCCGCTCGGCGGGCGCCTGTTCGGCGGCCTCAACCCGGTGCGCACCGGCGGACCGATGCAAGTCAGCATCGCGTATGCCGAACAGCATACCGACGCGAAGAAGTATCCCTACCCTGTCCACAGCACTATCCGCAACGAAGTGTTCACACGTCGCGGCGGGATGTACTTCGGCATCGCGCACCTGCTCGACTATCCGGCGGAATACGACGACATGGTCTACCGCTTCGCCGACTTCAACGCGGGTCACTACGCGAGTCGCAATGCGGCCTTTCAGAACGCCGTAAGCATCATGTCGAAAACTCCGCTCGCGCTGGATGGCGATCTGCTGCTCCACGGCGACGCGGCGAACGAACCCAGCAAGACCGAGCTCGCTGCTCGCAAACTCGCCGACAAGATCGAACTCAGCGACTCGGAGATCCGTCGCGACCTCGAGCGCGGCGACACAGAGGACTTCGCGGACACGAAGCTCTACAAGCGCGTGTTCGACATCGGCGACAAGAGCGGCAGAGGCAAACCCCTGCCGCGTGCAGTCGTGCCGAAGATCCGCCTCGAAAGTCCGAAGATCACACGCAAGCTCACCACGGAGTGGTTCGCGAAACGCGTCGACGAGCGCTACGAGAGGTGCCTCGCGCGCAAGTGATCGCGCGTCGTCTAGCGTCGTCCGCGAATCACATCGCTCGGCAACGGCGGCGTGCTGGCGGGCGACACGCGATGCTTCGTGGCTTGCTCGTACGCATACGCCAATGCAATCAGCTTCGGCTCGGAGAACGCGCGTCCTGCGAACGTGATGTCGGACGGGAACGGCACTGCGATCGGCGGATCAGCCGGCGTCAACGTGGACAGCGCATTGAAGCCGCCCGGCACCGCGACGCTCGGATATCCCGCCTTGGCCGGCACGTTCGCATTGGCGTTGCCGAGATGCAGGATCGCGTCGAAGTCGTCCCTCGTTCCCTGCTTGCCATCCGGGCCGTTGAACACGCCATCGAGCGCGAGCTTCGAGCGTCGCAGATCCTCTGCACGATCGGCGACGTAGCGCGCGGTGTCGGCACTGCCGGCAGAAACGTCCAGCGCTTCCGCACCGATCGCGATGATCTGCCCGTACTTCATCGGCGGCACGAACATGTTGTTGAACGCGATGACTTCAGCGAGCGTTCGCGACGGTGCCGCGGGTGTGGCTGCAAGATAAGCGTTCAAATCGCGCTTGAAGCCGTACAACAGCACCGTCGAGCAAGTGAGATCCGTCGGCAAGGGCCTCGCAATACATGTGCCGAGTTGCGGTATGCCGATGCGAGCGTCGTACGTGTCGATCAGTTCGACCGTTGCGCCCTGCGCGCGCATCACGACGATCGCTGCGTCCATCAACGCCTGGCGGTTTGCCGGCACCGGTGGTACGGCCAGCCGCGCTCCGCGCAGCGCCCTGCGATTCAGGAACTTCGTGTAGTCGCTGAAACAGTTGCCCGGCTTCAGGCACGCAGCGGTCGCGGCGTCGTTCGGATCGAAACCCGCGAGCACACCCAGCAGGATCGCCGCATCCGTCACCGTGCGGGTAATCGGTCCCGCGGTGTCCTGATCGGCAGTGATCGGGATGATGCCGTCGCGACTCACGAGACCAACCGTCGGCTTGATGCCGACGACGCCATTCGCGCTCGCGGGACTCAGGATCGATCCCGACGTCTCGGTGCCGACCGCGATGGCGACCAGGTTCGCATTGACGCCGATCCCCGGGCCCGAGCTCGAGCCGCCCGTCTGCAGCACCGGACGACCGTCATTGAACGGCGCTTCGGTTCGCGGATCGACGCGCGGGTCGTAAGGATTGAAGCCGAAGCCGCCGAGTGAGCTGTAGCCGGTCGGCATACCGACCGCGAGGAAGTTCGCGAACTCCGTCAGCGTGGCCTTGCCGAGAATGATCGCACCGGCGTTGCGCAGTTTCCTCGTAATGAATGCGTCATCCGGCGGAATCGAGCCCGCGAGCGCGACGCTGCCCGCTGCGGTCGGCATGTCTGCCGTATCGATGTTGTCCTTCAGCAGGACGGGCACCCCGAACAGCGGCTTTCGCGACGGCAGGCCGTGATGGCGATCGTTCAACGCATCAAGCTGACGCGCCTCGCGCAATGCATTCTCGTTGATATGCTGATATGCATTGATGCCGGGGCCGGCCTCTTCGTAAGCCTCGATGCGCTTGAGATACATGCGTGTGAGGCGCTCGGCCGACAGCACATTGGTTCGCAGTGCCTGGCGGATTTCCGGAATGGTCGTCTCGACCAGCTCGAACTTCACACGGTCGCGGCCGTGCCGGTCGTTATCGTCGCCGTCGTCGGCCAGGACTGGCAGGTGGACGGGAAAGAGAGCGGCGGCGCCGAGCGCCAGGAGTAGTCGCTTCATGTAACTATCTCCAAAGAGTGGAGGCCAATGAGTGCGTTTGCGGCGGCGAATCATCCGTCCGCGTCGCAGCGGGGTCAATGGCTGTAAAAGCTGCCGCCCCGTCAGCGCAGCTCGCCGCGATCGATCGCGAGCACAGTCTGCAGCAGCACGTTCGCGCCGTTCGCCATGTCCTGCTGCGACGTGAACTCCTTCGGCGAATGACTCACGCCACCAACACTCGGCACGAAGATCATTCCCGTCGGTGCGATGTGCGTGATCTCCTGAGCGTCGTGCCCTGCGCCGCTCGGCATCGCCTTGTGCGTGAGATTCAGCGAGCTCGCCGCCTTCGCGATGATGCGACGCAGACGCTCGTCGGTAGGCGCGGGCTCGGATGCAACCTTCAGCTGGGCAAACGTAAACGGCGTCTGGCGGGTCTTTGCGATCTTGTCCGCTTCGGCGCGGACGGCGTCGTACACAGCAGCCATCTTCGCGGCGGCGAGATCGCGAATCTCCAGGCTCATCACGACTTTTCCAGGGATGACGTTCGGCGCGCCGGGCTCTGCACGGATCCTGCCGACGGTCGCGACCTGTCGACCCTCCATGCTCGTCGCCACCCGGTTCACCGCGAGAGCGAACTCGGCAGCGCTCAACATCGCGTCGCGCCGCCGATTCATCGGCGTGGTGCCCGCGTGGTTCGGTACGCCTTCGATCGTGACGTCCCACCAGCGAATGCCGACGATGCCTTCGACGACGCCGATGTCGATGTCGCTCTCGTCGAGAATCGCGCCCTGTTCGATGTGCAACTCGACGTACGCCTTCAGCTCGCCCGGCTTGCGTCGCGCCTCGGCCAGACGATCGGGATCTCCGCCGATCGCGCGGATGCCGTCGCGAATGGTCTTGCCGCTGTGACTTACGATGGTCGAGTGCGTCGGCCTCGAGGTTGCCGGCCATCGCCATACTCCCGACCGTGCCGCCCTCCTCGTCCGCGAAAACGACGACTTCGAGCGGATGCTTCAGGCGAACGCTGCGCTCCTTCAGCGTCCGTGCAACTTCGATCGCTCCGATCACGCCGACGTCGCCGTCGTAGTTGCCGCCGCCCGGCACGGAGTCGATGTGCGAGCCGATCATGATCGGTGGCAAGCTTCGCGTTGGTGCCATCGCGCCGGCCGAGGATGTTGCCTGCTGTGTCGATGCGCACTTCGAGCCCGGCGTCCTGCATGAGCTTCTTGATGTAGTCGCGGCCGGCGATGTCGGCGTCGCTGAACGCGACGCGGCTCACGCCGCCTTCGGGGTTGGTGCCGAACTTCGAGAGTTCGGTGATGTGTTGCTGGATGCGGTCGGCGTCGACCGCGGGTGATCGCGGCTTGTCTGCCGCGATCGCCGACCACTGACAGGCTGAGGAGACACACCATTGAAAGGCTGAGGTGGCGCATAGCCCGTACTATAGCGTGGAACTTTACCGACACGCTGTCGGTTTGGAGTGCGTGAGGCTTACAAGGTGGCTAACGCTCCCGTTGATTCTCTGCGCGGCATGCGTCGCGCCGAATCCTCGCGTCGAGCCGCCCGAGAAGATGCCGCCGATCGTCACGCGACAGCGCGAGCTGTCCGAGGACGCGGGCGATAAGGCGCTACAGGCGGCACTCGAACAGTTCAAGAACGACGCAGCGGTACGCCAGCTGGTTGACTCGATCCGTCGTTACTCCACAGCGCCGCTTACGACCGGCAATCGTGTGAACGTCCTCATCGATGGACCGCAAACCTACTCGGCCTTTGAAGCCGCATTGCGCGCCGCGCGCCACGACATTCACATCGAGACGTTTATCTTCGGAGCTGGCGACGTCGGGCAGCGCTTTGCGGACCTGCTCGCGCAGAAGCGCAAGGAAGGCCTCGAGGTGCGCGTGCTGTACGACAGCCTCGGTAGTAGCGAGACGCCCCGCGAGTTTTTCGATCAGCTGCGCCAGCATGACATCGAGGTCCGCGAGTTTCGGCCGCTGAATCTGGTCAAGACGCCGGACGTCTGGAATCTCCACAACCGCGACCATCGCAAGATCGTCGTCGTCGATGGGAAGGTGGGCTTCACTGGCGGCATCAACATCGACAGCAC
The DNA here is from genome assembly GCA_963838635.1 of uncultured Gammaproteobacteria bacterium. Taxonomy (GTDB): domain Bacteria; phylum Pseudomonadota; class Gammaproteobacteria; order Steroidobacterales; family Steroidobacteraceae; genus Steroidobacter. The sequence continues at coordinate 373,237 of CAWISC010000077.1, forward strand.
CTACGCGAGCGCCTCGACCAGCAAGCCGGGGCCCGAGCGTGGCCTCGAGGACGGCTGGCGAGACACGCACATCGAGATCGAAGGGCAGGCGGTGGCGCAGCTGCAGGACTTGTTCTTCGAATCGTGGCAGCAGGCGGGGCCGAAGCGAAGAGCTCGATAAGAAGGACAAGTACTTTCCCAAAATCGCGCCGGCCGGCCACGACCTCGTGACCATCGTCGCCAACGACAGCGAATCGGACGATCGCTCGCTGTACGGCACCTACCTCGCTGCGTTCAAGTCCTCGACCAAGCGACTCTGGCTGACCCACGCATACTTCGCGCCCGAACGAAGAGCTGCTCACTGCGATGATCGATGCAGCAGAACGCGGCGTCGATGTCAGGCTCATCGTCCCGTCATTCACCGATTCACGCGTCGTCCTCAATGCCACACAGGCGACGTTCACTCGCCTGCTGAAGGCGGGAGTGAAGATCTACGAGCTGAAAGACGCCCTGCTCCACGCCAAGAGCGTCGTAATCGATAGCACCGTCTCCATCATCGGCTCTGCGAACCTCGACATGCGCAGCTTCGTGCACAACGACGAGGTCAACGCCATCGTGATCAGCCGCGACACGGCAGTACGAATGGAGCAGGTGTTCCAGCGCGATCAGCAAGCCGCGCGACCCGTCGAGCTCGATCGCTGGAAGCGTCGCTCCGTCTGGCAGCGCACGAAGGAGTTCTTCGTGAACATGTTTTCGTATTGGATATGATGTCGAATGACCATCGCATTGCTACTCGCCGGCGCCTACGTCGGAGTGCTGCTCGCGGCCGTCGCGTGGCGAGTCATTGCCTGGGCTATCCGGATCGCTATCGATCGGTTCTCTCGAAAACCGCTTCAGACGACTGAGCTCGCGAGCGCGCCGCACGTCGTCGTCACGTTGGTTCATGGAACGTTCGCACGTCGTGCAGACTGGACACTGCCATCCTCGCGACTGTGTGGCAGCATCAGCGCAGAGCTGCATGGGCCGGTCAGGTTCGAGCAGTTCCTGTGGTCGGGATGGAATGCGGTCACGTCGCGCAGACGCGGTGTCGAACGGCTGACATCGCACTTGACTGCATTGCTAGCACGCTGGCCAAACGCTCAACACTTCGTCATCGGGCATAGTCACGGCGGCAACATCGCGTTCCAGGCGATGCGTGACGCAGCTGTTGAATCACGCATAGCAGGCGTCGTTTGCCTCTCCACTCCGTTTCTTTGCGCTGCGCCTCGTAACCTCGGCCCTGTCGGTCCAATCGCTATCTGGTGGTTTCCCGTGGTCGTCGCTCTCTTCTGCCTGGTGCCGGCTGTCCAGCTGCTGCCCGCAGAATTCGAGAGCGTTGCGGGCGGCGTCGCAATCATCCTGGCGTTGGGCGCGGGCTTCTTTATCTCTCCCTGGATTAACAAGTTCGCGGGCACCGTGGCGGAGTCACTGCGCTATCCGCACGTGCCGCCGCACAAGGTTCTCATCGTCAGATCGTTCGGTGATGAAGCATCAGCCGCGCTGGGCGCGGCTTACATGATCAGTTGGATTGCCGACCTCATCTGGTCCACGACGAGCCGATTCTTCGGAGCAGTGCTGGCCACTGTGGACACGTGGCGTTCTGCGCTGATAACGCGTTGGCGTTTGCTTTTGCCCGTATGCGTCGTGCTGGTCGGGTTCGCAAGCCTGTCGTTGGCAACGGCCGAATCGGGTTCGTGGCTCGAGGTGAGCGGAATCGTAGCCATCGCGATGATCGCGATCTTGCTCGCAATCCTGGTTCGAGGTGGATACGTCGCGGCGTTGCTGGGCGCCCTGCTGATCGCCGCTCTGGCAACGCCATCGTTCCTCGTTATCGCAGCTCTGGGAATCGCAACAGGACCGGAGCTGCTCATCGCCGCACTACTCTGCCGCGTGACTGCGGAAAGCGCTCCACCGGGCGGCGGCTGGACCGTTTGGCAGGTACCGAAGGATCCCTTGAACACCGACGCGGGCGCGCTGCTCATGCACAGCACGACGTATGATGATGAGGAGTCACTGGTCATCGTTTCGCAATGGCTTGC
>CAWISC010000078.1:0-15549 GCA_963838635.1 uncultured Gammaproteobacteria bacterium
TCTGCGCTGCGATTTTGTTCGGTGCGGTCCCACGATCACGGATGGCCATAAGCAAACGCCGCGCGAGGCGCGGCGTTGCGATCGACTGTGCCACATATGCAGCGACACGGTAAAGCCGCCTCCTAGTTCTTTCGGGCACTGCGAGCCGCAGGGAGTGATGCACAGAGCATGAGTGCAGGCTCCACTGCGTCCCCGAATCATCAGGAGAAATGTCATGACGATCTCTACTTCGCTCACGCAGCGGCTGGCGCGCGCGGGCATCGCCGCGTTTGCTCTCTGCACTTGCCTGGTCGCCTACAGCGCCGAGCCGAAGGTGAAGTCGCTGGCGGTCAGCTACGCGGACCTCGACCTGTCGAAGTCCGCCGGCGCACAGACGCTCTACAAGCGGATCAAGAAGGCGGCGCGACGTGTGTGCGGACCGGTCGACAACTACACGTTCCTCACGCCCGCGAAGACCTTCCGCCAGTGCTACGAACAGGCCATCGCGGATGCAGTCGCCCAGGTGGATCGTCCGTCGCTGACAGCGCTGCATCAGGACGAGACGTCTCGGACCGCCAGTGGCTGAGGTCACGCGCAGCACGGCACAGCCGGACCCGTCGTGTGTGGATGCACTCCGCACGCGCGGGTCCGGTATTGCCGCTGCGAGAATCGGCGGGCGCGTGACAGATATTGCAGATATTGAAAGGGACGGCGATTTGGCGCTCAATGGCTCCGCACACTGGGTTCTGCAAAAACCTCCCGGCGCATGCTCGGTGGTTGTGGAGCAGTCGATGCCCATTCCCGACGCCCACGTGGTCGAACCGGCGGAACAGTCGCCTCGCATGGATCGGGCTGCGGTCGAAGGCCTCATCGCCAAGCACTACACGGGCCTCCGCCTTCTGCTTCAGCGCCACACCGGCGATGCCGAGATCGCGGCCGACATCCTCAACCAGGCGGCCTGCACCGCATGGGAAAAGTGGCAGAGCGGACAAGTGCGCCGGCCCGAGGAAATCGGCGGCTACATTTTCCAAGTGGCCATGAACCTGTTGCGCAACCGGCGCCGCAAGGTTGTCGAACGCGCGGATCGACACGTCGACGCTGAAGTGCTCGGCCAGTTGCCTGGCGAAGCCGATGCGGCGGATCGCTGGCTCGAAAAGAAGATCGCCGCGCGCGTCAAGCGCGTGCTGCAGGAACTGCCCGTGCGCCGCGACCGTGAAATTCTGGTGCGCTTCTATCTGCAGGAGGAGGAGAAGGACGCAATCTGCCGCGACCTGGGGCTCGAGGCCGACCATTTCGACAAGGTGCTGCATCGCGCGCGGGGGCGGCTCAAGGAGCTGCTTGAAGCGTCCGGTCTGCAGAGATCGGACTTCTTCATGCTCTGCCTGTAACGGCAGCATTGCTACACGGAGAACAGCATGTCGACCGCACCCCGCATTCAGGACGATCCAGCTCTCGCGAGCCGCTTCCTTGCTGGACAGCTCTCGCCCTCAGAGCTGCAAGCGTACGAACAGTATCTTCTCGAAAACCCCGATGCCGTGCGCGAGCTCGAGGCCACTGCGCGCATGAAGGTCGGCTTGGCCAACTTGCGCGACGCCGGGCAGATCGAGAGCCTGTTGCGAGAAGCGCCAGCGCCTGGCCTGCGGCGGACCGGGATGGCACTCGCCGCCGCAGCAGCACTTGTCGTGATTGCCGTCGGACTCTGGCGTGGCATCGATACACCCGATGCAACGCTGGTCGCTACAGCAAGTGAACTGAGCGACCGTTCGGGACGCCCGCTGGCTACCGGCTCCAGTTACGCATTGCTTCGCACCCGCTCATCCGCGTACGGCCCGGTGATAGAGGCGTACGACGCGGTGATAGAGCTGCCGGCAGAACAGCACGCCATCGAGCTGCGTGTGCGCCCTGAAGCACAGGCGCCCGTCTACAGCGTTGCTCTCTCCCGGATCCATCCCGATGCCTCCGTCGTGCAGATCGGCACTGTCAGCGAGCTGAAGGCGGAAGCCGATGGCTTCGTACGACTCTACGTCGATTCCTCCCGCCTCGAGTCGGGCCCCTACCTCCTGGTCATCACGCCTGCTCAGGATCGCACTGCCGCAGCCCCCAGCGCTTTTCGCGTCAAAGTCACTGAGCCTGCGGGACAGCCCTGAGCACGGCGTAGGTCTTGATATTGATCGGTGCGATGAGCAGGCACCAAGGGACAGAACCTACTCGACGGCAGTACTCGATTTAGAGAAGGGGCCAGCCATGCAGGTTGCACGTCGTCGATGGTCCGCTGCGTTGATCGCAGGCAGTGCACGTACCCCGAAGGGAGCATGCATGCGGGTCTGGCTCTGCCAGAAAGGGCGCGTGCCACAGGGCGCAATCGGCTCCCGCGGTAACGCGCTCCGTGTTCGTGCAGGCTCCGCGGCTCTTCTGCCCGGGCGTTGAAAACTCAACGTTTCGGGCGCCTAATCGCGAGCAGCCCTTTCGCAACTCAGATGCAGAAGAAGCGAATGTGCGTAGGGAGGAAGCGGGTGTCGGATTCGGCGCGTCGCCGCAACGGCGGCGCGCTAGCGGGATCCATTGCATCAGTATTACTCGCTGCCGGTGCGCAACATACAAGCGCAGCAGCACCACCGCAAAGCGCAGGCGTGGCGCCTACCAACGGATCGTGCAGCGCCCGCCAACTCGTCATTGTCGATCCCCAACAGGGTTGGCGTTGCACAGTCAAGCTGACACCGCCGGACGCGCTGGTCGTTCGTGTCGAGCAGCGCGACGTCGACGTCGTCGTCTCGTTGCAAGACCAGAGCGGTCGCGAGGCATTGGCGGTCGATTCGCCGACGAAGCGCGGGAGCGTGGAGGTTCTGCTTGCCGGACCTGCTTTGAACGGAGAGTTCGTGCTGGTTGTCCGAGCCAAGCCGGGGATCGCAAGTGCACAGCGCGCTGCGATGATGCTGGACCGCGTTGTCGAGCCTCCGGCATTGCTTGCCGGACTCCGCGATCTGACACGCGCCGCTGCGCCTGATGAGCGTCCGACGCCTGAGGCCGGCAGACAGCGCATTGCGCAGCTGCAAGCTGCCCTCACGGAGTTTCAGTCGGCAGGCGCCCAAGAATGGCAGGCCGAAGCGTTGCTGCGCATCGCGGCGACCCATTACTGGTCGGTCAATGACATGGCCGCAGCAGCGTCGAGTGCGAAAGTGGCGATGGACGCGTTCTCGCAGCTGAACGACCTGGTCTTGCGCGCGCAGGCAGCAATCATCCACGCGGCGTGCACGATGGAGATTGCAACTCCGGTCAAGGCCCGTCGCGGACGCGGGCGCGCCGACCAAGCGCAATCACCGTTGCAAGGGGCAGTCGACCTGCTCGACTCCGAGGCGCGCACTCTGCAGGACGCCGGATTCCGCTATGCGCAGGCACAGGCGCTCAACTTCGCCGGCGTCGGCCTGTTTTACCAGGGCGACTACGGCGCCGCGCGCTCGCGGTACGTGCAGGCCGCAGCGATCTTTCGTTCGCTCGGCGAAATAACAAGCGCTGCGCTGCCGTTGCAGAATATTGCGCACATTGACTACGACGGCGGCGACTACTCGACGGCAATCGCGAGCTTCAAATCGGCGTTAGATGTGTTGGATCCGCTTGCGAATGCCAGGCAGTACGTCGCCGTGCTGATCAATCTCGCTACGCCGCAATACGTGATGGGTCAGTTCGAAGGAGCATTGCGCTCGCTGACAACCGCGCTCGAAATATCTGAGGAACGCGGCTTTGCAGCCGAACAGGCCCGCAGCCTGCACAGCCTTGGCATGGTCTACCTGGTCATCGGCGATCGCGATCGTGCCCAGGTATTTCTGGAGCGGGCGTTGGAGCTGCGTCGCCCGCTGGCAAGCCAGGACCCGCGCGGCCTGCAGACGAGCCTGATCCGCGTCGGCGACCTGCGGCGCGAGCGCGACGACATTCGAGGAGCGCTCAGCCTGCACGCGCAAGCTTTGGAGGCGGCACTCTCGCCCTGGCAGAAGGCGCGAGCGCTGTACGCGATCGGGCGCGGCCACGAGCAAAACGGGGCGCGCTCGGCGGCAGAGCAGGCCTATAAGAGTGGGCTCGAGCTCGACGTGCCGCAGGATTTTCCGATGCGGGTCGCACTGATGGGCGCCTACGGTGCGGTACAGATGCGCGATGGAAACGACGCCGGTCGGGCGTTGGTTGAACGCGCGGCACAGCTGCACGAGGCACAAGGCGATATCGACCGAGCGGCCGAAAACTATGTCGTGCTTGCCGAGGCAGATCGTCGGCGCCAACAACTGGCTCCAGCCTTGCGCAACGTGCAAAAGGCACTCGCGCTTTACGAATCGCAACGACTGCGCGCCGTGAATCCGGATCTGCGCGCGACGTATCTCGCCAACAGGGCAGAAGCTGCGGAGCTCCAGGGCGAGCTTTACATGACGCTGTGGGATCGAGCCACGAGCGCCCGGGAGAAGCAGCGGCTGGCGAACGCGGCACTGCTCGCTGTCGAGTCCAGCCGGCAGCGCGCGCTAGAGGACTTCCGCAGTCTCGCAGGAGACGCCGGCGGGCATGCTGCGAGCGACGTGCCTGCGTTAGACGCGCAGCTGTCGGCAAAGCGGCACCGCCTCGCTACTCTGCTGGAGCAACAAAACCCGCCAGTCGAAACGATCAGGACGTTGCGCAGCCAGGTCAGTCTGCTACGCACGCAGATCGACCTTGCTCAGACGCGGCCGCTCGACGGACGCCCCCCATCCGACGTATTGCTGGCACCCGCGTCGGTCGCCGAAATCCAAAAGACACTGCAGCCGCGCGAGACGGTGCTCGTCTATCAGTTGGGACCCCGCCAAAGTCGTCTGTGGGCGGTGACCCGCGAAGCCCTCTCGGTGGCAACCCTCAGCGGACGCGCTCGACTAGAGGATGCTGCCCGCGAGCTGTATCAGATGTGGAGCACGCCGGCCCCTATCGATGCTCAACGCGAGAGTGCCGCCAGCAGCATCATTCTGGGAGACAACACGAGCTGGTTGCGCCCGGGGGACAGCCTCGTCATCGTCGCGGATGGCGTGCTTCGTAGCCTTCCATTCGGCGCGTTGCCGGTCGCGAGTGAGGAAGGGGCGCTGCGGCGGATCGCGACCACCAACGAGGTGTCGTTCCGCCCAACCCTGCGCGGCGCAGGAAATTCCGTGCGGCCAGGCGCTGCGACGCCTGCCAACAGGATCCTGCTCGTCGGTGATCCGACTGCGCCGCAGCGCCCGCCATCGGCGACCTCCGCGATCGCCCTCGACCCGTGGGCGCTGCCGCCGCTGCCGGGCAGCCGCCGCGAAATTCAGAACATCGCCGCAATCGCCGCGGAGTGGCGCAGTTACGTCTTGCTCGGCGCGGAAGCCACGAAGCCTGCATTGCTCAGCATGCCGCTCGACTCCTTCCGCACGATCCATTTCGCGACTCACGCACGGCTGGACGTTCAGGACCCACAGCTGTCATCGATCGCGCTGTCGAGCCGGGAAGAAAGCACGGCGGCTGCGAGCTCGTTGCTGACTGTCCGCGAAATCGTCGGGTTCAAGCTCAACGCCGAAATGGTTGTGCTGAGCGCATGCGAGGCCTCGCTCGGCAAGAGCTACCGGGGTCAGCTGTCGTTCGGCCTGTCGGAAGCGTTCCTGCTGGCCGGCGCGCACAACATTCTGGGGAGCCTGTGGCGAGTCTCGGATGACGCCGCGCAAGAGTACATGAAGGGGTTCTACCAAGCGTACGTCGGGCGCGATGCAACGCCCAGCGCGTCCGCCCGAGCGGCCGCGCTGGAACTGTCGCGCAATCCCATGTTCGCCCATCCGTATTTCTGGGCGGCGTTCGCGATCACGCAACGTTGACACCATCAGCACGAAATCATTGGAGGAGACGCCATGACAGCTAGAACTACCTTGGCACTCTCGTGCGTCCTGAGCGGTACATTGGCGGGATGCTGCTGCCCGCATGTGCATGACCCGGCTGCAGCCCCAAGTGTGGAAATACCTACCGCCCGGGAGACGCCGACGCCTTGCGTTGCGAGCGGAGGCAACGGCCCGCCAGGCTTGATCGCTGCCGGAACGTACTGCGTGTGCAACACCGGCGATCACAAGACTCATGGTGATCTACCGCAAGAGGTCACCGCACAACATCTCGCCGACAAGGCCGCAGTCATCATCGGATCGCCTGACAAGGTGACCGACGTGGGTCTCGGTCCCGACAAGGTGCCAATGAATCTCTCGGCCGATGGGAAGGAGCTGATGGGACTGGTGAACTACCCGCACACGAGAACGACTGGAGGCTCGGGGAACATACTGCACCAGGTACGAATCACGCGTCTCGACCAGACCGACACGGACGAGCCTCCAGGATGCACTGCCGGCAAGACGAAACTCAGGATCCAATTCTGCTTCAGGAAAGCAAGTGACGGCACGTGGGAGTGCGGGAGGCCGAGCGGCGACTTTGGCGATACCCACGTACAGAACTGACGTGCTGGCATCAAGAACTAGGGAGGCGCGCCATGTCGAGCTCCTCGTATGCGCAGATCGCCGTCAAGGCATGTTCCGTTCTTCTGTTAGCCGTACTCTCCCTCGTTTCGACGGCAGTGCCCGGGCAGGACCGCAAGAGCAGCCCGCTCTGGGAGACGGTCGCGACTGCTGAAGTACCGCCGCCAGCTCCTGCAGTGATCAGTGCGCACGTCGTTCGCGTCGACGTCAAACGCCTGGTTTCAGACGATAACGCGCGCTTCTCGCTCGCGATGCCGGATGGTCAGACGGTGGAGGTCGTGAAGACACGCGAGCAGCCCATGCCCAACTCCGGGCTCGTGTGGCACGGCAAGATTGCGGGAGATGAATATTCGAGCGTCACGCTGTCCGCGGTCAGAGCAGTTGTAGCCGGCTCAGTGCATGGCTCGCGGGGCGCGCGTTACCGCCTGCGGTTCTGGAAAGACGATCTGCACCTGGCCGAGCGACTCGACCCCTCGCAGTTTCCGGATGAGCTGCCGCCGAGACCGCTCGATCCCCAGCCACAGGCCGTGTCACTCGAAGCTGGGGCGTGCGGGATGGACAGTCCCGAGCAAATCGACGTGCTCGTTGCGTACACAAGTGCAGCGCGCGCAGCTGCCAATGGCACCGACTCGATGTTGGCGATCATCTACAAGGCAATCGAGGAGGCAAATCAGTCCTATATCGAGAGTTACATCCGGCAGCGCCTGGGGCTGGTGCACGTCATGGAGGTCAGTTACACCGAGCTGGACGATTTCGTAAAAGAGCTGCGATTCCTCCGCAACCCGAGTGACATGATACTCGACGATGTGCCCGTCATGCGCGACCGCTATGCAGCTGATGCCGCTGTCCTGATCACTGAACAAGGCGACTGCGGGGAATCAGTCCAGATGGAGAACTTGAACAACTCTCTTGCGAACGACGCATTCTCTATTGTCACGCTCGACTGCGCGAGGAACGATTACACTGTTCCTCACGAGCTGGGGCACGCAATGGGGGCGCGTCACGAGCGACCGGCGGACACGGCAATCACACCTTTTACCTTCAGCCACGCACATATCGAGCGCGAGCCGACGGATCCGGTGCAATTCCCTCCCTGGGGAACGATGATGGTAACCAAGAGTGGCTGCGCCGCAAGTAATTGCGACCGCAAGCGGTGGTGGTCGAATCCCTTCGGCACATGGGGAGGCGCTGCCATGGGCTCGGTGGCTCTCGAGAATAACAGCGAGACACTCAACAGCACTGCATACATCGTCGCAAACTACCGCTGCTCTCCACCCAACCGCCCGGACGTCTGGATGAAGGATACCTGGAGCGATACGGGCGCTGAGCCCGATCCGAATCAGAGCGCCCAGCCGATGTGGAAGTCGCCCTATATCTGGATCCGTCACTCGTCAGATCCCAATCGTATGTATCAGCACGTGCACAAGAACCCGCAAAGTGGGCAGGAACAGTTCATCAATGTGAAGCTTCACAACGGCGGCGAGCCGGCCTTGGGCACGCTCGAGGTGTACGGCGCGCTGGCGTCAACCGGCCTGTCCTGGCCGAACGACTGGTCGAGGCTTGCTTCGATCCCGACATCCATCCCGGGGCACGCGAGCACGATCGTAGAAGCGCCCTGGACGCCGACTGCCGTCGGGCACTATTGCCTCGTAGCTCGCTGGGTGTCTGCCGCCGATCCGATGACGACGCCGGAAGGACCCGATCTGAACGCGAACGTACGCGCCAACAACAATCTCATCTGGCGCAACGTCAACATCATCGATCTGGTCTCCAGCACGAGCAGCACGGCGGAGTTCATCGTTCGCAACGTCACTGATCAAACCACGCAGTTCAGGTTGAGTATTCAGCCGAACATGCAGCACAGCGGCTCCTTCGTCGACGTCGGCAAGATCATTCTGACCTTGCCACGCGGCCTGCGGAGGCATTGGTCGAAGAATCGCTATGCCGGCTCCGGGTTCCGCCTGTCTCGCGGCAGCGGCGACGTGGTCGTCACAGACCCACGCGGCGCTGTTCTGGACAGGCTCCGATTACCGCCTCGCTTCGAGGCCAAAGTGCGCATCAGGTTTGAGCGACCCGCGACGCGATTCCCACGCGACCAGTACCAACTGGACGTTGTACAGAGTGTGAGCACGCGCGACGCCACAGGCGATGTCATCGGCGGCGTCACTTACGACATTCGCACGAACCGGCTGGGACGCTGACAAACGAAGGGCAGCCCGCGGGCTGCCCTTCGCATTTGATTGGTGCCGGAGAAGAGATTCGAACTCCCGACCCGCGCATTACGAATGCGCTGCTCTACCAGCTGAGCTACCCCGGCGAGGGGGCGGAAGTATAAGGGAAGACGTGAGGAGCGGATAGCGGACGCCGGAATGCGCGCAACCCCAGGTCTACGCGCGTTTTTTCCTTAGCCGGATCACAACTTCCACCTCCGCTTCCATTCCCTCCGGCAGCGCCGGGAAGCGGCTGAACGCGATGTCGTTCGGGTCGATGTCGCGCAGCTCGCCGGTCTCCACGTCGTGGAAATGATGATGCGGCGTGCGGGTGGAATCGTAGACCGAGCGTTCCGGGTCGAGATGGATCTGGCGCACCAGGCCACGCTGCGCGAGCACCTTCAGCGTGTTGTACACGGTGGCTTTCGACACGCGCTCGCCGCCACGGCGCACGGCCGCGAGGATCTGCTCCGCAGTCATGTGCGTCGGCACGCTCATCAGCAGCTCGGCGATGCGGATGCGCTGCTCGGTGGGCTTCAGGCCATGCGTCTGCAGCTGCTCGACGATGTGCTCGCGGGAAAGCGCCCGGAAAGGTTGCTGAGAGCTCACGATTGGCCTCGTGATCGATGCGATGCCTGAGCATAGCGCGGCCCCCGGCCGGACGCGAGAATCCGCGCAAGAGGGGTAAAAAAGCCCGACTGCGGCCGGCCCGACGCGACGTAAGGTGGCCTGAATGCGACCCGCGCGGCAGGCAAACGGATGTGCAGAACGGCCGGTACCACACTCGTGGAATTGCTCACGACGCTGACCGTCGTTGCGGTCCTCGCGACGGTGGCTTTGCCGAGCTTCCACACATTTCACCTCGATAGCCAGCGCGCGAGCGTGGTCAACGGCTTCCTGCACTCGCTGTTCCTGGCACGGTCCGAAGCGATCAAGCGGGGGCAGATCGTGAGCGTCTGCCGCTCCAGCGACGGCAGGAATTGCGAGTCTCGAACCGGAGACTGGCGCGGCGGCTGGATCGTGTTCGCGAATAGCGATCGCGACGATCCGCCTGAGCGCGACAGCGGCGAGGACTTGATCACGATCTCCGGCGGATGGCCGGGCGGCTCGATCACCTCGAACCGGCGCGGGTATTCGTTCCGGCCCGCTACGCAGGGGGTCGTCAACGGCACGATCGTCTTTTGCGACGCGCGCGGCTCCTCCTACGCGCGGGCGATCATCATCAGTCACACAGGCCGGCCACGAGTCGCACAGCGCGATTCCGAGGGCAAGCCTTTACGCTGCCCGTCAGGATAGCGATCATCGCGGCAGTTCACGCGGAGGTGCCGCTTTGCTCAGCCGCTCTCGCGGTTTCTCGATCGCCGAGGTGTTCGCTGCCCTGCTGGTCATGGCGGTGGGCATCATCGGCATCGCCTCGCTGTATTCGGACCAGGTGCAGTCGAATCCCGAGGCTCAGCTGCAACGCCAAGCCGCGATGCTGGCAGAGCAGATTGCAAAGCGCATCCGCGAGACCAAGGAAGGACACGCCGGCTTCGCCACGACGATCGGCGTGCTGTGCGATCAGCAATCCGCGCCGAAGCTGCCGCACGACATCGCCGCGCGAGAAGCGGCGTGCTGGGAAGACGAAGTCGAACGCAAGCTACCCAGCGGCCTCGGCACGATCTCGCGCGACACGCTCACGAGCCCGCCGATCTACGTCATCGCTGTGAGCTGGTCGGCGCCGGACGCCGGCACGGCGTCGTACGTGATGAGAGTAGCGCCGTAGTCGGTGCCGGGAGAAAAAAACGGGGCAAACTCAGCGGTGCAGCCAGCCTTGGTGCACTGCTCAGTTTCCCCTGATTTTTTCTCCCGGCACCAGGCGCAGCTCGCGCGGCAGGCTGAAGACCACGTTCTCCGGCTGCCCCATCACGTCGACCGGCGCGGTGCCGCCCCACTCGCGGATGCGCGCGACGACGCGCTCCACCAGCACTTCGGGCGCCGAAGCACCCGCGGTCACGCCGACGGTCTGCTTGCCTTCGAACCATTCGCGCTGCAGATCCTCGGGACCGTCGATCAGGTGACCGGGAATTCCCGCCTTCTCTGCGATCTCGCGCAGGCGATTCGAATTCGAGCTGGTTGGCGAGCCGACGACGAGGATGAGATCGCAGCGCTCGACCAGGCGCTTCACGGCATCCTGCCGGTTCTGCGTCGCATAGCAGATGTCTTCCTTGCGTGGACTCGCCAGCGTCGGGAACCGCTCGCGCAGCGTGTCGACGATGCGCTGCGTATCGTCGACCGAGAGCGTCGTCTGCGTAACGAACGCGAGCCGCGCCGGGTCTTTGACGTCGAGGCGCGCGACGTCCTCCGGCCTCTCCACCAGCAGGATGCGCCCGCCGAAGGCGCTATCGAACTGGCCCATCGTTCCTTCGACTTCCGGATGCCCGGCATGGCCGATCAGGATGACTTCGCGACCCTCGCGTGCGTAGCGCGCGACTTCCATGTGCACCTTGGTCACGAGAGGACAGGTGGCGTCGAAGACCTTGAGCGCACGCCGCTTGGCCTCGTCCTGCACGGCGCGCGACACGCCGTGCGCACTGAAGATCACCGTCGCATCGTCCGGAACCTCATCGAGCTCTTCGACGAACACAGCGCCGAGACTGCGCAGGCGATCCACGACATAGCGGTTGTGCACGACTTCGTGACGCACGTAGATCGGCGCGCCGAACAGATCGATCGCGCGCTCGACGATGTCGATCGCCCGGTCGACGCCTGCGCAAAACCCGCGAGGATTGGCGAGCAGGATCTGCATGCCCTACTCCGCGCCGGCGCGCCGCTCGCCGGTGGATTCTTTGCCATGCCCGCGCTCGCGGAACGCATCGAGCAGCAGACAGCCCGCGCCGATCGAGATCGCCGTATCCGCGACATTGAATGCGGGGAAATCCCAACTGCGCCAGTTGAAGTAGACGAAGTCGACCACGTAGCCGTGCATCACCCGGTCGATGACGTTGCCGAGCGCACCGCCGAGCACGAGCGACAGCCCGATCGCGAGCAACGTCTGCTCGGCGCGGATGCGCCGCAGCCAGAGCATGAGCACGACACTCACGACCAGCGCCAGGCCGATGAAGAACCAGCGCTGCCAGCCGGACGCCTGCGCGAAGATACTGAAAGCTGCGCCGGTGTTTTCCAGATAGACGACATCGAGGAACGGCAGCAGCGCGATCGTGTCCTGCATCTTCACCGTGCCGATGACCAGCGCCTTGGTCACTTGGTCGAGCAGCACGACGAAGAACGACAGCCACAGCCAGTTGCTGGCGCCGTGCGTCGGCGTGAACCATACCTTCGAAAGCGGATTGGTGCCCATGCGGTTCTCTAGATGTAGCGTCGCTGCTCGCCCGACCCGGCGACGTTCGTAACACAGCGGCCGCACAACTCGGGATGTTCCGCATTGCTGCCGACATCCTCGCGCTTGTGCCAACAGCGCACGCACTTCTTCGCTGCGCTCGGACGCGCGACGATCCAGGCGAAGTCCTCGTCGCCCTCCTCCGCCGGCGTCGCGTCCGCTGGCCTGCTGTCCGCGCGATGCACGCGCGCCGCGGACGTGATGAACACGAACCGCAGCTCTTCACCGAACGACTGCAGAACCTGCAACAGGTGCGGGGCGCAATACACGTCGACCTCGGCATCGAGCGGCGCGCCGATTGCGTTCGCATTACGCAGCTTTTCGAGCTCACGCGTGACGCCGCTGCGCACGCGCAGGACCGTATCCCAGTCGACCTCCGGACGCTGAGCCGCACCCTGCGGCAATGCCACCCACGTGTTGAGGAACACGGATTGGTTGCGCCCGCCCGGCGGCATGTACCGCCAGATCTCCTCCGCCGTGAAAGACAGAATCGGCGCGAGCCAGCGCACCATCGCTTCCGCGATCCAGTACATCGCAGTCTGCGCGGAGTGGCGCGCGTGACTCTTCGCCGGCGTCGTGTAGAGCCGGTCCTTCAGCACGTCGAGATAAAAGCCGCCGAGATCGACGCTGCAGAAGTTGTGTACCTTCTGATAGATGAGATGGAACTGGTAGTTGCGATACGCCGCCACCACCTCTTCCTGCAACTGCTCGGTGCGCCACAGCGCCCAGCGATCGATCGCCACCATGTCTGCGGCCGGCACCTGGTCCTTCGCCAGATCGAAGCCTGCCATGTTGCCGAGCAGGAACCGCACCGTATTGCGAATGCGCCGGTACGACTCGGCGATCCGCTTGAGAATCTCGTCCGACAGGCTCATCTCGTTCGCGTAGTCGGTCGCTGCAATCCACAGGCGCAACACGTCGGCGCCGAGCGCACCGATGACCTTCTGCGGCAGGATGACGTTGCCGAGCGACTTGGACATCTTGCGGCCCTTGTCGTCGATCGTGAACCCGTGCGTCAGCACGGCGCGATACGGCGCGCGGTCGTGCAGCGCTACCGACGTCAGCAGTGCGCTGTGAAACCAGCCGCGATGCTGATCGGAGCCTTCCAGGTACAAGTCCGCGGGCATCGTGACTTCGGGCCAGTGCTTCGACACGCACTGATGCGATATGCCTGAGTCGAACCACACGTCCAGGATATCTGTGACCTTCTCGTAGTGCTTCGCCTCGTCGCCGAGCAGTTCGCCGGGATCGACCGCGTCCCACGCATCGACGCCATCTTTCTCGACGCGCGCGGCCACGGTGTCGAGCAACTCGGCCGAGCGCGGATGCGGCTCACCGGTCGTGCGATGCGCGAACAACGCCAGCGGCACGCCCCAGACGCGCTGGCGCGAGATACCCCAATCGGGCCGGTCGGCGATCATGTTGCCGATGCGGCTCTCGCCCCACGCGGGCATCCACTTCACTTTGCCGATCTCGCGCAGCGCACCCTTGCGCAGACCCGCTTGCTCCATGCTGATGAACCATTGCGCGGTGGCGCGAAAGATGACCGGCGTCTTGTGGCGCCAGCAGTGCGGATAGCTGTGCTTCAGAGTTTCCTCGTGCAACAGCGCGCCGCGCTCCTTGAGTACGGCGCTCACGTGCTTGTTCGCTTCGAAGACGTGCTCGCCTTCGAACAGCGGCGTGCCCGGGACAAAGCGACCATCGCTGCCGACGGGATTGTCGACCTTGAGTTTGTACTTGATGCCGACAGTGAAGTCTTCCTGGCCATGCCCGGGCGCGGTGTGCACGAGGCCAGTGCCCGCATCCAACGTCACGTGGTCGCCGAGCACGACGGGAACGGTGCGGTCGTAGAACGGATGAGCGAGCTGCAGGCCTTCCAGCGCCGCACCGGAAACTTCACCGAGTCGCTTGAACTCGGTGACGCCGGAGCGCTTGAGCACAGCCGGCGCAAGTTCCTTCGCGAGCACCAGCAGCTCCGAGCCCATATCGATGAGCTCGTAAGCGATTTCGGGCCCGGCCGACACGGCCTGGTTCGCGGGCAACGTCCACGGAGTCGTCGTCCAGATCACGACACTCGCGGGTGCCGACAGCGGGCTTGCCATTGCGAAGCGTCGCGCCAGATCGGCGACGTCCTTGATCGCGAAGCGCACATCGATCGCAGGCGAAACGCGATCTTCATACTCGACTTCCGCCTCGGCGAGCGCCGAGCGGCAGTCCAGGCACCAGTGAACCGGCTTGAAGCCCTTATAGATGTGACCGTTGCGCAGGATCTGTGCAAGCGCGCGCAACTGCTCAGCCTCGTAGAAGGGCTGCATCGTCATGTACGGGCGATCCCAGTCGCCCATCACGCCGAGCCGCTTGAAGTCGACGCGCTGTGCTTCGACCTGCGACATCGCGTACTCGCGACAGGCCTGGCGGAACTCGCGCGGCCCGAGCCCCTTCACTTCCTTGCCGCGTGCCTTCTCGATCTGATGCTCGATCGGCAGGCCGTGGCAGTCCCAGCCGGGCACATACGGCGCGTCGTAGCCGTCGAGCGTGCGCGACTTGACCACGACGTCCTTGAGCACTTTGTTGATGGCGTGGCCTAGATGAATCGCGCCGTTAGCATACGGCGGCCCGTCGTGGAGCACGAAAGTCGGCCGGCCGCTCGCGACCTGGCGGAGCTTCTGGTAGATGCGCTGCTCCTCCCAGAACTTCTGCACGTCGGGCTCGCGTCGCGCGAGATCCGCCTTCATCGGAAATGCGGTCTGCGGCAAGTTGAGGGTTTGCTTGTAATCCATGGTCATGCTGAACGACTCAAAATCTCGCGTGCGCGCGCCGCATCCTGTTTCATCTGTTCCACCAGCTGCCCGATGTCCGGGAAGTCCAGCTCATCGCGCAGCCGCGCGATGAAATCGACGTGCAGGTACCGACGATAGAGGTCGCCGTCGAAGTCGAACACGTGCACTTCGAGCAGCAGCTCCTTGCCGTTTACCGCAGGCCGGGTGCCGAGACTGGCAACTCCCGGCGCGTTCTGCAAACCACCGCCCGATACCCGGATCGCGAACACGCCCGCCAGCGGCGTCGCGCGGCGCTGCGGCCGCAGATTCGCAGTGGGAAATCCCAATTTGCGGCCGAGCTTCGCGCCTTCAACAACCTTACCGGTCATGCGATACGGCCGCCCGAGCAGCCGCGCCGCGCGAGCCATATCGCCGGCATCCAGCGCCGCTCGAATCAGCGAACTGCTGACGCGCTCGCCGTCGACCTCGAACGGCGGCACCTCGGTCACGGCGAAACCCGCGGCAGGACCGGCGCCGCGCAGTGTCGCGACGTTGCCCGCCATGTTGCGCCCGAACTTGAAGTCGTGCCCGACGACGACGTGGCGTGCGCCCAGCGCTTCCACCAACACCTTGCCGACGAACTCGTCGGCGCTCATCGAGCGCAGCGCCGAGTCGAAGCGCAGGCAGACAAATCGCTCGACGCCGTAGTGCCATAGCGCCTCGTACTTCTCGCGAAAACGCGT
>CAWISC010000079.1:0-33603 GCA_963838635.1 uncultured Gammaproteobacteria bacterium
CCGCACTCCTCAATCAACGAGAACGCCATGATCCGAAATTTCCTGCTGGCGCTGGTAGGCGCCACGGCGGCGCTTGCGTCTGCCGCCGTGCTGGGCCGCGACGACGATCGCACGATCTTCTACAACGGCAAGGTATTCACCTCGAACGAGCGGCACCTGTGGGCCGAAGGCGTGGTCGTCGAGGGGCGGCTGCTCATCGCGGTCGGCACGAACCAGCAGGTGCTGGCGTTGCGCAACAGGAACACAAAACTTGTCGATCTCGGGCGCCGCACACTGATCCCCGGTTTCAACGACGCGCACGTGCATCCGTTCGATACGACATCGTTTCCGCGCGCAGTGCAGTTGAATCGTCCAACTGACTTTCTACCGACTGCGGGCCCGTCGTTGCAGGAGATCCTCGCGCTGGTCCAGCGCGGCGCCGATACGCAGCCGGTGGGTACCTGGCTCATGGCAAGCATCGGCACGAACGTCATCGAAGATCCAGCCACGACGCGCTTCGCCATCGACCAGATTGCACCGAACCATCCGGTGCTGCTCGCGGCCTGGTTCGGGCACGGCACGTTCATCAACACGAAGGCCATGCAGGTCGCCGGCATCGGGGAGGAAGAGCCCGATCCGTTCGGAGGCTCGTACGATCGTGTGCCGGGGTCGCGGGTGATCACCGGAGCGCTTCGTGAGTACGCGGAGCATCGCTTGCGACGCTTCTTCGCTGGCCAGATGAGCGATGCCGAGCTGCAGGCGTTGTTCGAACAGTTTGCTGTCGGTGCGGCGCGGATGGGCTACACGAGCGTGCAGGAAATGGCTATTGGCGTTCCGAATGAGCGACATCTGCGGCTCGTGGAGCGGGCCAATCTGCCGATCCGTTGGCGCGCGATCGGATTCCCGCTGACGCTGGACGAGCGTTGCGAAGTGCCGTCGCGGCTTTCGCCGCTGCGGCCATTCGCTAAGAAGACGGCTTCGGGCTGCAAGTACATCGTCGATGGCAGTCACATTGAAAGGTTGGCGCTGATGCGGCGGGATTACGCCGATGCGCCGGGCGTTTGCGGGCGTCTGAATCTGCCTGCAAGCTCGATCGAAACAGCGCTGCGCCGCGCCCTCAACGGGATTCCTGCCGAAACGCAGCCGCTGTTCCACACGGTCGGCGATGCGACGACCGACACGATCCTGCGAACGATGGACTCGGTTGCTTCGAACAAGCAGTGGCGCAAGGTGCGCCCGCGGATCGAGCACGGCACGCTGGTGCGTGCCGACCGGTACGAGGAGGTGCGCAGCATGGGAGCGTTCGTCATCCAGAATCCGGTGCACTTCTCGCTGGTGGATATCGCGACCGCGCGCTTGCATCCGGAGCAGCTCGCGGAGCTCGATCCCATGCGCAGCCTGCTCGATCGCGGCATCGAGGTCGCGATCGGCTCAGACTCGGTCGGTTTTCCCGGCAACCCCTACCTGGACCTGTTCTTCGCGATGATTCAGCCGACGAATCGTTCGCAAGCCCTGACGATGGAGGAGGCCGTGATCGCGTACACGCGGACCGCGGCGGCCGCGGAGTTTCAGGAGCATTGGAAGGGCACGCTCGAGCCGGGCAAGGCGGCGGACCTGGTCGTGCTGTCGCGGGATATCTTCAGCATTCCGGTCGACGCTATTCCCAGCACCGAGGCGGAGCTCACGATGGTTGACGGCCGGATCGTTCACGACTCGGGGCGGCTGACCTTGCAGTAAATCGCAATCCAGGGCGTGCCGGATGTCTGTTCCGGCGCGCCGTATTCGATTTACTGGTTGAGATGCTATTACGTTCACTGCCCGATCTTGCCCAGAGCAATGCCGAGTTCCAGAGCTGGTTTCAGTCGAAATGGGGCCGGGAGAATTGCATCATCTGGGGACGCACGCGCCATGCGGAGTTCGGGCCGTGCACCCACACTCTGTCGATCCGCGCTGCGTGGGGCGGAGTCGAGCACTGTTATCTGAACGGCCGCACGCTCGCGATCGACGACGACAACTTCCTGATCCTGAATCACGGCCAGATATACAGCACCAGCATCCGCGCGCTGCAGCCGGTCGAATCGCTGGCGATCTGCTTCAAGCCGGAGCTGGCGGAGCAGATCTACAGCGAGGCGTCTGCCTCAATCGAACAGGCGCTGGTGCGCGGTGACGTTCCTGCCGAGCGCTCGCCGGACTTCATGGAGAACCTGCATCCGCACGAGAACACTGTCAGCCCGGTGCTGCGTTTCATTCGCACGCATATCAGTCGAGGCGTGGTTGATGAGGCGTGGTATGACGAGCAACTCGTGTTCCTGCTCGCGCGCATGCAGTGCCATCATCAGCGGCTGCTCGAGACGGTCGATCGCATCGCTTTGATCCGTCCGTCGACGCGACGCGAAGTGTACCGGCGCATCTCGCTCGCGACGGACTTCATGCACACCAACTATGCCCAGGACATCGACCTCTCCACGCTCGCGAAGATGGGGTATCTCTCGAAGTATCACTTCCTGCGGCTCTTCTCGCTCGTGCACGGGATGACGCCGCGCACGTACCTGCAGCGTAAGCGCATCAGCGTGGCCGTTCGCCTGCTGGAGTCGACGCGCATGACGATGAGCGAGATCGCTGCGAGCGTCGGTTTTGCAGAAGAGTCGACGCTGGTACGGCAGATGCGGCGTTGGACGCAGATGACCCCACGGCAGGTTCGTGCGCGAGTGCTCGACGGCCGGGCGGCCTGATTGGCAATTTCAGACTGACGAATCGCAAAGCCAGCTCCACCGTGGCGGGTGCGCCGTGGCGGAATTGACAACAAAAAAACGATTGTCAGGCGAGAGGATAGAGATCGATCAGTGACTCGTGGCCGGCGGCGTACGCTCGACGAAAGGCGTTCCTATCCCCGGGCCATAGCCGGCCGGCCGTTGCCCGGTCACGAGTCACCTTTGCCAGATAAGCCCAGGTGTTGGCTGGGGATCCGGCCGGCGGCGGGTTCGAAGTGCAATATCAGCCGATCGTGCGGCTTGCGGGCGGGGCGACGGTCGCGGTCGAGGCGGTCGCGTGTTGGGAGCATTCGAGGGTGGAGCAGGTTGCGCGGGAGCAGTTTACTGCTGCGGCAGAGCGGGCTGGGTTGTCGGCGGTGCTGGATGATTACGTTCTCAATCGGGCGTGCGCGGAGGCTGATGCGCTGACTGCGGCGTACGGTCTTGATGTGCCCGTTCATGTGAATGTCTCGGCGCGGCGGCTGACGCGGCCTGATCTGTACGCGGTGATCGATTGGGCGCTTGGGCGTTTCAAGCTTGCGGCGAGCCGGTTGGTGATTGAGGTTGCGCACGCGAACCAGATCGAAGATGTGGGGTGGCGTCGAGGGCGATCCAGCGGATTCGCGATCGAGGCGTGCGAGTGGCGATCGATGATTTTGGGGCGGGGGTAACGGGGAGAGCGAAAGATCGCAAGATAGGTAGTTCGAAGCCGAAAGATGGGTAGTGGCTGCCGATCTGGCGGCGAAGGTGTCGGCTCATCATCGTGGTCATGTTGCGGTCATGGCCGTATTGGGGATTGTTGCTGACGACGGTGCCGGGGTTTGGCGCGTCGGTCGATGAGGTCGGCGGCAAGCTCCGTTCGGTCATCCAAGCTCACGATCCTGGCGCGCGAGTCAGTGCGCCGGAGCGCTCTCCTGTAGGTGGGTTGTTTCAGACGTCGATCGACGGCGCGTCCGGCTATGTAAGCGCGGACGGGCGGTATTTTGTTGTTGGCGACATGTTGGATTTGGCGTCGCGGAGGAATGTGACGGAGGAGACGAGGAAGGAGAGGCGTCGGGTGTTGTTGAAGAAAGTCGCGCCGGGTGAGGCGATTGAGTTTGGGGCGGAGAAGGCGAAGTACAGGGTGATTGTGTTTACGGATATCGATTGTCCGTAGTGCAGGAAGTTTCATGAGGAGATGGGGGAGCTGGAGGCGAGAGGGATCGCGGTGAGGTATTTGGCGTTTCCAAGGTCGGGGGCGGGGACGAAGGCGTGGAGCACGATGGCGGCGGTTTGGTGTGCGGGGGATCGGAGGGAGGCGCTGACGCGGGCTACGCGAGGGGAAGAGGTGAAGGGGCCGGAGGGGCGAGTGTGTAGTGATGCGGTGATCGCGAAACATGCGTTGGCGCAGCAGTTACTGATTCCTGGGACGCCGATGATTGTGATGGGCGATGGCGCCTCGCTCGGTGGATATATGTCGCCGGACAAAATGCTCGCTGTGCTCGAGGAGCGCGCGGCGGAGCCCACGAACGGCATGAGCGGCAAATCTCACGAACAGTGGCTCGCGGCCGGTAAGCGACGGACGCAGAGAGCCTTTACTATCCCCGGCATTCTCGGCGGCGGCGATGCCGGTCGCGGGTCGCCTTCGCGTAGTTGACGGGGTGACAATGCTGGATTGGCTGTATCCTCAGATCGAGTTCTGAGTAAACTCCCCATAAGAGCGGTGCACGGATGGCACAAACGTGGAGCAGATCGATTCGGGACAAGTTCATCTGTGGCTTGCGTACCTCAACGAGATCACAGATCCGCGCGCGCTGGCCGAATATCGTCTACTGCTCAGCGAAGAAGAACAACGAAGACAGATTCGATTTCATTTCGAGCGCGACCGTCATCGGTATCTGGTGACTCGCGCGATGCAACGTACGGTCCTGTCCAGGTACGTCGACATTGCACCAAGTGCTTGGCGATTCACCGTCAATGACTACGGGCGACCTTCGATTGCTGCCGAACACTCGGGGGCGAGAGGCATCGAGTTCAACCTATCTCATACCGACGGTCTTGTCGTGATGGGAGTCACACGCGATCGATCGATCGGTGTGGACGTGGAGAACGTTCGCACGCGTGAAGCAGATATCGAGATCGCCGACAGGTACTTCGCTCCCGAGGAAGTCCTAGCGCTTCACGTCCTGCCAGATGAGAAGCAGAAGCAGCGGTTCTTCGAGTACTGGACACTGAAGGAGTCGTACATCAAAGCTCGCGGGCTGGGACTGTCGATTCCTCTGGTGCGTTTCGCATTCCATCTAGAAGATCCAGGACAGATTCGACTAACGATCGATCCGGGGCTGCAAGACTACGCTGAGCGTTGGTGGTTCTGGCAGCTCAGGGTTGATCATGATCATCTGACGGCGCTTTGTGCCGAAGGCGGCGGGTCTCAGCGACCATATCTAGCTGCGGTTCGCAATTGGTCGGGCCGCAGGTCGTGATGCAAGATGGTTGACTCACGGCGCATGTGCTTGGTTGATCGGCATGGCTGGATGAGCTGATCACTCACGCGTAAGAGGTCGGAGGCAACCGTGGGAGCATCTAAGATCCCCTCCTCAGGGCGACGGGAGCGGCGGAGCGCTGAAGTTCCCCTGTTCACATTAGGGAGAGGGTCAGGGATGGCTCTTCTAGATGGGAACGAACGCAATGCACGAGTGCACCTTGAAAGATCTCTTCGAGCTCGCAGTGTCGGTGCGGGACGCACTGGCAGTTGCTCGGCTTTTGGGAAGTTATCGATGCGCCGGCTGGGGATCCAAGACAACGTCACTCATCTGGGATCCTGCAAGGGTATCAGCCAAGCCGCCTCGTCCGTTTGGCCGCACGACGGCCCCCCGCGAAGAAGCTTGTTTTCGTGAGTTTCGATTTTGACAATGACAGGGCGCTGAAAGCATTCCGCATCGGTCAGTCGAGACCGAGTGATTCACCGTTCGAGATCGTTGATCATTCGTTGAAGGAGGCCGGCACCAGAGCGGGAGTGGGAGCGTAGGGCGCGTGCGGCGATCCGCGGTTCGGATCTCCTGGTAATCGTTGGTCGAAACACCCATCGAGCTCGCGGCATGATCAAAGAAGTCCGGATGGCTCGAGCCTGCGGCATCCCCAGGGTTCAAATGATGGGATATCGGGCCGGCACCTATACTCCAGTACTGGGTGCCGGTCGCCTCTATGCGTGGAGTTGGGAAAACCTGAAGCGGCTCCTAAGCTAGCTGACTTCGGGCCCAGCACTCAACGAGGGTCAGTTGCCAGGGCGCAACGACGTCCATTCAAACGACCGCGGACAAGACGATTAGAATGATCGAGCACGCAGCTCAATGAAAAGCCCCGAAGAGATGATCAGCCCGGATAAAGACGGCTTCGACAGATAGCAAGATGGTGCTGCGCTACGCGCATTTAGCACCTGAGGGGTTGGCGAACGCGGTCGAGAAAATCGCCAGGACCGAGATGCACGAAAATGCGAAGCGGCATGATGAAGGCGCGGCTATTCGACCGCGTGTCGGGGTGTGACGCGCGGCGGCGGGGATTGCGACTCGAGTCGTGGACATCGCGAGCTACACAGTAGATCAGCGGCGAGGTGGTGTTCTGCACGGCTCGCTGCCGTTGCTGTCCGCACGGCATAAAGTTGATAGCGATCGATCGCGATGATGTGCAAGCAAGAAATCTGGAACCGCTGGAGTGAGCGATTGTCGGTGCGGCCGCAGCAATGCTTCGGACCTTGTACTGCGGGTTCTTTGCTGTGCTATTCCGACTTGGACTTGGCCCGACTGTGTTCGAGCCAGGGGGCAATCGCCGTCTGACGTGTTCTCGATTCAGGAGACATCACGCTTCGCGACCTCTGCCGAGCAAGCTTCACATCATGGCGCTCTTACGCTCATGTTCGGGAGTCATACGACAATAACTGCAAGTCGCGCAAGGAAATTTGATCAGAGTCAATGCCCGGTCGTTGCATGCGCTCGGCGTCATGCCGACGCACGTATGAGATGAAGCAACGCCGCGCCCCATGATCAGCTTCGTTCTAAGCGGAGCTATGCCAGTGAAGTCTTCGTGCCGCTTGCTGGGGCTCATCGCGCCAACTCAAGCGGTCTTCATGAATAGGTTCACGCTTCGCGCGGCGCAGGGATGCATCCGCAAGCCGGTGCTGCCGCCGCAGGGCGGCGTCGTACGTACATCGTGCGTGGCTGCGGCTTGGTGTTCGATTCGCAAACAGGAATCTTGGGGGGCTTTGAATGGGCACACTCGCGCAAGCGCACTCGCCATCGTTGCGTCGGAGCGGCCAAGGATGAGCGACTACCGAACGTACCTCAGTTCACTGGCGCAGTGAATGTCGACTACGAACTGCCATTCCCAGGCGTGCAGCCGACCCTTGGCGCGACGCTCCGATACATCGATGAGCGCATGGCGGGCTCTGACCACAGCAAGCTTCCGCAGTACCGCCTGCCGGACTACACCGCGTGAATCGGGCGTGCAAGTCTGACCTTTGAGGCGGTGATTCTACAGTTCTACGTTCGCAATATCCTCGATGAGCAAGTTCAGCTTTCTTTCATGCTGCCGTAACTCGGTACGCGCATTGCCGTACTGGAGCCGCGTACCGTCGGCGTGAATTTGACGAGCCATTTCTGAGTGATCGACGCACGACACGAATCCGACATTCCACAATGAGAGGACAGTTGCCGATGTCTCTACTGATCTCACGCCCCACCATCATTGACGGCATAGCCGAGCGGCCTATCGAAGGCCAATCGATCTGGGTCGAAAACGGCAGGATTCGAGCCATTGGCCTGCGTGAGGAGTTGGCGGTTTCTTCATCCTGTCGCGTGATCAATGCCGAGGGCATGTTTGTCATTCCGGGCTTAATGGATGCCAACGTTCATCTGTTGCTTGACATGCGCCTGGAGAATCTCGTGCGCAACGAGAATCGATATCAAGACCTCATTGCCGAAGCTGCACAGGTGGCGCTCAAGAACGGTGTCACGACCGTTTTCGATACCTGGGGGCCGCGACGGCACCTGATGGCGGTGCGGGACAGGATCAACGCTGGTGAGACGATCGGAAGCCGTATCTACTGCGCCGGCAACATAGTCGGGCTCGATGGCCCGTGCTCAGCCGACTTCTTGGCGAGGAGCGCCGAGATCGCGAGCACCGCTTTGGTCGAGCGGATCAACTCTACTTGGGCCGAGAATGTTGGTCCGGAGTTGACTTGGATGCCAGCGGAGCAGGTTGCCGAACAGGTCCGCGCTTACATCGATACCGGCATCGACTTCATCAAGTACGCCGGCAGCGAGCATCGGGTACCGACCGGGCCCAGCGCCTTTCTCGCCTTCTCGCCCCGGTGTCAGAGGGCGATCGTGCAAGAAGCACATCGCGCGGGGCTTACCGCGCAGGCGCACACGCAATCTGTGGAGGCGGTGCGGGTCGCCACCGAGGTCGGCTGCGACATCATTCAACACTGCAACATCACAGGCCCCGTGCCCATTCCGCCGGAGACGCTCGAGTTGCTCGTCGAGAAAAAGACCGCATCGACGGTTTTTCCCATCACAAGGCGGCGGTACGAATGGTTTGAGAAGAACGGTGACATCGTGACGAAGCCGCTGTTCACACGCGCGTCCGTGGAAATCAATGTGCGTAATCTCATCCAATCGGGGGCGAAGCTACTCCTCGCGACCGACGCGGGCATTTTGGCAGCCGAGACTGCAACCGATCCTGCATTGGGAGCGGTGTACTCGGGTGAGGACAATCTCTTCCAGCTCGGTGAGGGTCATTTCCATTGGCTCAAGGCCATGGAAGAGAGCGGCCTTGCGCCGGTCGAGATGCTCCGGGCGGCCACCCGCAATATAGCTGTTGCTTACAAGAAGGACAAAGATCTCGGAACCATCGAGTCCGGCAAAATCGCCGACCTTCTCATCCTAAAAAAGAATCCTTTGGTTGCGGCGGAGAACTATCGCAGCATCCACATGATCATCAAGCAAGGAGCCATCGTCGATGACTCCGCGCTTCCACTTGAACAGATCCTCACCAAGCCGGCCGAGCGATCGGCGGGAACGATACCTTCTGTCCATCGTGCGCGCGCAGCCGGGTTCCCCGGCTGCTGTGGTTGAACGAGGCTCATTCACCTTTGCACTATCAACAAGAGAAGTCGAGATGAAAACCGAACAGAAGCTTCAATTCGGGGCTGTTACAGCTGCCGTGGCCAATGAGACGATTACCGAGTGGCGCGGTTCCACAAGTGCCCCACATCGCCAAGCGCGCGAGCCCGGAGCAAGCCACGGGCGTCTACGCCTCGCCATCGTGGCAGCATGTCTGACGAATGTAGGTGTGTCTGCTGCTGCAGAAGATCCCGGGATCACTGAAGAGGTGATCGTGACCGCGCAAAAGCGTCAGGAGCGACTCATCGACGTACCGCAATCAATGTCGGTTCTATCATCAGAGGCGCTCGACCAGCTAAGTGCCACGCAGTTTCGCGACTATGCGAACACCGTTCCGGGACTCAGCTTTACGACTGCAGGTGCTGGCAACACACAGGTTTCCCTGCGTGGTGTAACCATAGGTCAGGACCTCGGAGCGACTGTTGGCGTCTATGTCGACGAGACCCCGTACGGATCGAGCCAGGTTTTTGCGTTCGGTCCTTATCTGGCGCTCGATGTCGGCCTCTTCGACCTCGACCGGATCGAAGTATTGCGCGGCCCACAAGGTACGCTTTATGGCGCGAGCACCATGGGTGGCCTCATCAAATACGTGAGTAAGCGGCCCGATCTACAGCAATTCTCGGGAAGCGTGCGCGTCGGAGGGTCGAGCACGGAGCGCGGTGACGTCAACTATGACGTCGCAGCCATTGTCAATGTCCCGCTTGCCGCCGACAAAGCGGCGCTGCGCGCCAGCGCCTTTGAGTCCCACGATGGTGGCTATATCAACAACATTGCTTCAGGGCGCGAGGGAGTGAATCGCTCTGACATCTATGGCGGGCGCCTTGATTTCCTACTCACGCCTACCGAAGAGCTATCAGTCCGGCTTACCGGCTTTGCACAAAACATCGGGCGCGACGGCGAGGCAACGGCCGACTACACTTTTTCCGGTGCCAAGCCGATAGGCACCCTCAACCAGAATCGCCAGTTCGCTGAGCCGTTCGATCAGCAATTCAGACTCCTGAGCGGCACGGTCGTCTACGACTTTGGTGGAGCATCACTCACGTCGGTGTCGACGTATCAAACGGTGCAGACGGATCTGACCTGGGATATCTCCGGTGCATTTGTGCCTCTGCTGAACATGTTTGGGTTCGGGCCGTACAGTGCCGTTGGCAACCCCAACAGAAGTGAAGTGAACAAGTTCTCCCAGGAGATCCGCCTCGCTGCACAGGAGGGGGGGACGGTCGAATGGGTGGTTGGCGGCTTTTATACGCGCGAGAAATCTGAGCTTTCGACACTGTTCCTGTTGCGTGACCTAGCTGGCGAACCTGCCCCCAACACGCTGTTCACTTACAGAGCGCCAGTCTCTTTCGAGGAGCAGGCGGTGTTCGGAGATCTTACGTGGCATTTGACGGAGAAATTCGACATCACAGGCGGTGCGCGCTACGCGCGCAACGATCAGGAATTCACTCAGTTCGGCTCCGGCGCTTTTGGCTTCAATCTTCCGAGGCGCACCTCTGATGAAGACGTCGTTACGTATCTTGCCAGCGCCCGCTATCACGTTAATGACCGCGCCACCGCGTATCTACGTTACGCCACCGGATACCGACCAGGTGGCCCGAACATCGCCACTGTCGCCACGGCAGAACCAACCTTCGACTCCGACAAGCTGAAAAGCTACGAGGCTGGTTTCAAGGCCGAGACCGCGAGCAGGCGCTTCGGCATCGATCTCGCCGGCTACTACATCGATTGGAACAACATCCAAATGTCTGTCAACGTGGGTGGATTCACGAGTTACCTCAACGCCCCGGGTGGCGCGAGCATCCGCGGTGCGGAGCTGATGGTGACGGCCCGTCCGGCAGGCGGTCTCGCGTTGAGCGGAGCTTTCGCCTATCAGGACGCTCACCTGGACGAGGCGGATGCGAATCTGGGAGGCGCCAAAGGGGAACGGCTGCCAAACGTCCCTCGATTCATGGCGACCGTCAATGCCGACTATGACTTCTCTGGTGTAACCCTTCAGCCGACGCTAGGCGCGACGGTCCGCTACGTGGGCGAGCGCGAGTCGAGCTTTGATGAGAGCCAGGGCTTTCCGCAATATCAGTTGCCGGAGTATACGGCGGTCGACCTCCGCGCCGGCCTAACCTTTGGCAGAGTTGACACGCAGCTTTACGTTCGCAATGCCACCGACGAGCGCGGTCAGTTGTCACTATTTTTCGCCCAGTTCGGTGCACGCGTGGCCATTCTGCAGCCACGCACGATTGGCATCAGTGTGACGACGCAATTCTGAATATCGCGCAGCGGTGAATCGCGCTCCTGACGAACAAGCGGGACTTCGTCCGCACGCCGCTCGTAGGTTAGGAGGTGCACATGGCGAGCGCCGCGATAGGGCGGCGCTGCAGTGGGTTCGTCGGATAGCACATCGGGCACCTCACGACTGCATCAAGGGCGCCGCCAGCGCCCTGTTCTATTCCCCTGAGTGCGATTGTTGCAATGACCAAGGTCTGGTCCACGTGGTACCGGCCGAGCCAGCTGCTTTGTAGCTGGTGAATGGGGTGTTCCTTGGGAACGTTGAGCTCAAAAGTTTCGCGCCGACGTCAACGTGCACGTCTCCAAACGACAGCCAGCCTGCGTGAGTTCGTACTGAAACTTGTAGAATGCCGCCTTGGTACAGTGGGTAATCGCTGCAATCCGCTGCCTCATATTCGGGTCCGGGACTTGCAGTTTCGCGATCTCCTCACGGCCCAGTATCTGCGGCCACGGGCCAAGTACGGCAACGCAGTAATCAGCGGTGTGGCTGATGCTGCCCACTATTCTCGCGGGCCAGTTCGGTCGACGATCGAGCCTCGGAAGCAGCCAGGCAGGCCTGAAGCCGAAGCTGGTCAACGCCGCTCGCGCATAACCTGCCCGCTGCAACTCCTGCATGCGAGCTGCCTTAGATGTCGCAATCGCCTGCCGCTCTGAAAGGAAGAGATCGTCGGATGCGGATCACCGCGAATGTCGAATGCGATCACGCCGCTCGGAGAGAGCGCTTCGACCATCGGGGCACGTTGGATCGAACTCATCAGCGGCAATAGCACCGTCTAAGTCACTATGCAGGCCACTTCAGCACGTGCGAGTGCTAGAGGTCAGGTCAGTGGCGGCATGTCTTTGATGCGCTGCTCAGGAAATCTCGTCGACGCTTCGGTGTAAATCAGAAAGTTGTGAACGAGCCGTTCCATTGAATCGATTGCAAATCGACTCAGCGGAAAGTACACCGTGCCGACGACGTCCTCGTCATTGTCGAAGAGCACGAACTCGGGATCGTTGTCCCAGTCAAACGTCCTTACCGCAGGATTGCCGAAGTGCAAAGGTTCGAGCCTGAGCGCACTGTCGCAGACGTCCGAATCCGGCACTCTGGGCTCCAGCGGAATCCAATTGAACCAATTGCTTCGGCCAAACTCCGGGCGCGGCATCTGCGCAGCCAGATAGTTGGAATCCGCGTGCTCGTGAGCCCTGCAGTACTCGTCAGTCACTCGGTCGAGCAGATCGACCACGCGCTCATCCATCCGAGCTTCGATCCGAAGATAGAGGATCGATGTGAAGTATCCGATCGTATCCTGTACCTTGGGACTGAGTCTGCTGTTGACCTGAAACTGAATGACCACGTCTGATGCGTTACACCATCTCAAGATGAGTGCGACGTATGCGGTGAACACGGCCATTGGCAGTGTTGTTCCCCGGTCCCTGCACCAGTCGCGCAGTTCCGCCTTCAACTCCTTGCCGATTCGCACGGGCACGTGCGCCCATCCGACGGTTGGCCCATTCTCAATCCCTCCACCGACCGGAGCCCTCACCGCTCGGTAACCGGCCAGCCGCTTCTCCCAATACGTTCCGTGCTGTTCCCGCCATGTCTTGATCTCGCTTCGTTGCCAGCCCGCGTACTCGGCGAACTGGATCGGTATCTCAGGTAGCGAGATGTGGAGTCCCCTCGACACCTGCGCGTAAGCCCCAAAGAGGTCTCTGAGCAAGATATTCATCGAGAAGCCATCGGAGATAAGATGGTCCAGAGTCACGATCAGTACGTGCTCATCATCGCGAAGCTTCAATAGTCGGAAAGCAAATAGCGGATCCACCGCGAGCTCTATCGGCCGGAGTATGTCGTGCTCGATCAGTCGCCTGACCTCGTGCTCACGTGCGCCATCCATCAAGGTCATGAGATTATCGACCGCTATCTCGAACTCCACCGAAGTCTGGACTTCCTGGATCGGAGTGCCGTCGACGCAGATTATTCTGGTTCGCAACGCGTCATGTCGGCGAACAACCTCGAACGCACTATTGCGGAGGAACTCGATGCTGAGCGCACCCTGCACGCGCATCGCCGACACAACATGCCGTGCACTGCGCCTTTTGCCGAGCTGGAAGAGGTTCCAGTGCCACAACTGCGAGAAGCTCAGCGGGGCTCGATATGTTCGTAGCGACAGGGCAGAGGATCGCTGCTCTTCAGAAGTCCCACGGACAGATGACCCAAGCAGAGCGATGATCTGATCCTTGGATTCTCGAAGCGCCTTTAGATCATCACCGCTGAGGCTCCCCTTGGGCGCCCGGTAGCGCAACTGACCGTGCTCTGACCACAACTGCACGCCTCTGAGCTGGAGGTCCCCGATGATTTTGACGACCCTTTCAGCTGTCGGCGAAACATCGTTCAAGTTCACCGTTCCTCCTTGATTCACTCGACAGAGGTCTCAGGGGAAGGCCCGCACTCTCAGAGCACTCCATCCTCGAATTGAATCGGGTCGACATGAGGCGTCGGCGCGCCATTCGGAAGAGATTGGATCATGGCAGCCATTTGCCGAATCGTGGGGTGGCGAAACATGGCCATGACAGGAACTTCAAACAGGAACTGCTCGGCAATGCGCGCGACCAGTTTCATCCCGAGCAGAGAATGCCCGCCTAGTTGGAAGAAATTGTCGTGCCGGCCAATTCGCTCAACACGTAGCAGGTCCTGCCAGATCGCTGCGAGCCTTTCCTCCATCTCGCCTTGTGGCGCCTCATACGAGCGGCTTGCATATGCCTTAGCCGGCGGAGTAGGCAACGCTCGCCGATCAAGCTTGCCGCTCGGGGTCAGCGGCAACGTCTCTAACGCAACGAAGGCAGTAGGCATCATGTGTTCGGGCAACAGATCCTGAAGGTGAGCGCGAAGTTCTTCGACCCGTGGCGTGCGCTCGCTGCGGTACGTGACATAGGCCACCAGTTGCTTCTCTCCCGGCGCATCCTCGCGCACCACAACTGCCGTGTCTCTTACCCCTTCATGCCGCGCCAGTTGTGTCTCGATCTCTCCGAGCTCGATGCGAAAGCCACGGATCTTGACCTGATCATCATTGCGTCCGAGATACTCGAGTGCCGCATCTGCTCGCCAGCGCCCTAGATCCCCGGTCTTGTACAGGCGCGCATGAGGATCGATGCTGAACGGATCGGCCACAAAACGCTGCGCCGTCAGCTCCGGACGATTCAGGTATCCGCGGGCGACGGCCCGTCCGCCAATATAGATCTCGCCGGAAACGCCAATTGGCACCGGATTACGCTGAGCGTCAAGAATGTAGATCTGAGCATTTGCGATAGGTCGGCCGATAGCAGGAAATACAGGCCAGTGGTCTGGTTCTCCACTCAGAGTCAACGCCGTCACGACGTGCGTCTCGGTCGGGCCGTAGTGATTGTGCAGTCGGCAGCCAGGAAGGCGCTTGAAGAGGCGCTTGATTTCGGGAGTTATCCGCAGCTGTTCACCAGCACAGACCACATCTTGCAATGCGTCGGGCACCGCGCCCGCGCTCTGACAATATTCGGCGACACTCTGCAGCATCAGCGGCGGAACGAACAGCCTTGTAATGGAACGCTTGCTCATAAACTCCATCAGCGCCCGCGGGTCTCGTCGGAGCCATTCATCGAGCAGCACCAAAGTTCCGCCGGTACAGAGCGTGGTAAAGATCTCCTGGAATGCCACGTCGAAACTCAGCGTTGCAAATTGGAGCACCCGCTGAGCCATGTCGGCGCAGAAGTGCTGACGGTGCCACTCGATGAGGTTAACCATCGAATGGTGAGACATCGCCGTTCCCTTTGGCCGTCCGGTCGAGCCAGATGTGTAAATGACGTACACTAGATTCGTCGG
Source organism: uncultured Gammaproteobacteria bacterium (assembly GCA_963838635.1). GTDB lineage: Bacteria > Pseudomonadota > Gammaproteobacteria > Steroidobacterales > Steroidobacteraceae > Steroidobacter. The sequence goes on from CAWISC010000079.1 coordinate 15,006, forward strand.
GCTCAGCCCGAGTTCAGCGGTGGGCAAATCGCCCTCGATCTGAGCCCCGAGTTCCTTGCAGTCATCGAGCACGATCTGTTCCGCCGCCGTGACGGGCAGTACTGATCTCAGTTGCGAATGGGTTAGTACCTGGGCCGGCACAGCATCCTCAAGCATGTACTGCAACCGTTCGCGCGGGTAGTGCGGATCGAGCGGCATGTACGCTGCACCTGCTTTGATAATTCCCAGCAGCCCCGCCACCATCTCGAGCGTGCGTGGCAGACAGACCGCCACCGCCTGATCCAGCCCCACGCCACGCCCACGAAGATATCGGGCCAGCCGGTTTGCCTGCTTGTTGAGCTCGGCGTACGTGAGCGAGCGCCCCGCATACTCCACTGCAACCGCCGCTGGTGCGCGCACCACTTGTTCCTCGAACAACTGCTGAATCGTTTTGTCGCATGGATAGTCGGCGTGCGACGCGTTGAATAGTTTGCTGACCTGCTGCGACTCGCACGGTGTGAGTATCGGCAGGTCGGCTAGAAGCCGGCGCTCACCACCGGTCATCCCTTGCAACAGTATGCTGAAGCTCGCAAGCCACCGCTCAACCGTTGTTTGATCGAAAAGATCAGTCGAGTAGTTCAGGCGACCTATGATTTCATTACGGTGCTCCTCCAGCGAGAACATCAGATCGAACATCGAAAATTCGTACGTTTCGGGTTCCACAGTGCACGTCAAACCGGGCAACCGCAGCTCCTCCTTAGGTGCGGTTTGCAGCGCGAGCATCACCTGGAAAATGGGATTGCGATTGAGGTTGCGCTCGGGCTGCAGCGCCTCGACGATCTGCTCGAACGGGACGTCTTGATGTCCGTAAGCACTGAGCGTCAGCTGTTTGACTTGCAAAAGAAACCGCTCCAATGTGAGGTCGGTCTGCACGTTTGCGCGAAGCGCCAACGTATTGACAAAGAATCCGATCAGTCCTTCCAGCTCAGGCTGTTGGCGATTGGCAACGGGCGTTCCGATTACGACATCTTCCTGCCCGCTGAGTCGAGAGAGCAGAATCGCCCATCCGGCGTACAAGACCATGAACAGCGTCATGCCATGTCGTTGGCTCAGTGCCCGCAACTCTGCGGTGAGCTGCGCATCGAGAACGATGTCAAGATTGTCGCCGCGAAAGGTTTGAAGCGTAGGTCGTGGTCGGTCCGTCGGAAGTTCAAGCTGAGCTGCGGCACCCTGCAGGCGTTCGCGCCAGTACGCGAGCTGATGGTCGCGCAGCGGCCCGCGAAGCCATTGGCGCTGCCAGAGCGCGTAGTCCACATACTGGACTGACAGGGGAGCCAGCGGGTCGGTAAGATATTCCAGGTGCGCTCGATATAGTTGCGCCAGTTCCCGTGTCAGCACTCCCATTGACCATCCATCAGAGATGATGTGGTGCATGGTGATCAGCAGCACGTGCTCTTCCCTGTGCACTCGAAGCAGGCGGCCGCGAATCAGCGGGCCAACCAGCAGATCAAATCTTTCGCGCGCTTCCTCCGCCTTATGCAATTGCATCTGCGCATCGCGCTCAGCTGGCTCGTAGGCGCTCAGGTCGACACGATGTAACGTGAACGGCTCGCTCGCCTTGATCTCCTGCATGGGTTCGCCATTCGCATTGACGAAAACCGTCCGCAGCGCTTCGTGGCGCCCCACGAGGTTATCGAGTGCCTTCTGGAGTGCGCTCTCGTTCAACGTTCCATTGAGCCGAAGGGCAAGAGCGATGTGATACGCCTCGCTCCGTCCCTCGAGCTGATCGATGAACCACAGCCGCTGCTGCGCCCAGGAGGTCGGTAAGCGAACTGCACCCGGACCACCGTCCCTCGGAAATGGCGTGATTTTTTGCGTCTCCCGCGATTTTCCTTCAAGCAGCAGCTTCACGAGCTCAGATTTCTCGTCCGACAGACTGCGCAGCCGATCTTCGGCTGAAATGGACACCCTGCTGCTCACGTCTGGCCTCCTGCTCTCAATGTGCGCATCAATTCCTGAACTCGGCTCTCGGACATCGCAGCGACCTGTTCAAGCAGTGCATCGATGTCGTCGCTACCGCTTGCCACTTCCTGGAGCATGCGCTCGTCGCGGAGATGCTCGACCTGAGCAGACACTTGCTTCAGCGTTGGAGTATCGAAGAGTACCTCTATGGGCAACTCAACCGAGAGCAGCGATCGAATGCGCACGACAACCTGCATGGCCAACAACGAGTGACCTCCCAGTTCGAAAAAGTTGTCCTCTCGACCAACCCGCTCCACGTGCAGCAGCTCCGCCCATATCAGCGCGACGATCTCCTCCGTGTCTCCCCGTGGCGGCTCATACGGACGGCTCACGTAAGCGTCGACCTCGGGCGCTGGCAATGCGCGCCGATTTACCTTCCCGTTTGCGGTCAGAGGTAGGCGCAGAAGGACAACTATTGCGCTCGGAACCATATACTCCGGCAGCTCGCCGAGGAGATGGCAACGCAGCTCGGCAGTGCTTGGACGCCTATCGCCGCGCGGAACAACATAGGCCACGAGGCGCTTCTCGCCCGGAGCATCCATCCGGGCGATGACGGCCGCTTCCTTGACGTCCGGATGCCGAGACAGCTTCGATTCGATCTCGCCCAACTCAATCCGAAAGCCACGCAGTTTCACCTGCTGATCGTTGCGTCCCAAGAATTCAATATTTCCATCGGCTCGCCACCGGCCCAAATCGCCAGTCCTGTACAGGCGTGCATCTGAGTCTGAGCTGAATGGATCGCGCACGAATCTTTCGGCTGTCAGCTCCGGACGGTTCAGGTATCCCAGCGCCACACCCGCCCCGCCAATGAAGATCTCCGCCGCGACACCAACTGGTACGGGTTGGAGGGCGCTATTGAGGACGTACACCTGCGTGTTTGAGATCGGTCGGCCAATGGGAATGATCTTCGTTTCCTCGTCGATCGTCTCGATCGCATACGTCGTCGCGAACGTGGTGGACTCCGTCGGACCATAGGCGTTGAGCAAGTGCTGGGGCGGACTGTTGCGCAGGACACGTTTGACGAGTTCGGGCTCCAATACGTCGCCTCCCGTGATCAGATATCGTAGTTGCACGAACACACCTGCGAGTGCGTCGATGTATTGACTGAATAAGCCGGTCGTCAGGAACATTACCGTGACACGATGGCGCAGAAGAATCGCGGCGAAGCGCTCGGCATCCAAGACAATCGACTGTGGCACCGTGAGCACTTTGGCGCCGTTGAGTAGCGCGGCCCAGATCTCAAACGTCGATGCATCGAACGCCGGATTGCTGCAATGAGCGATACAGTCCTCCGGATTGATCCGCGCGTAGTCGCTGTTGATGACCAAGCGCACCACGCCGTGATGCGGAACGACTACGCCCTTGGGCACGCCGGTAGACCCGGATGTGTACATCACATACGCGGCAGCAGGCTCAGGTATCGAAAGCGCTAGGTTGCTGCCCGTTAGATCACCAATCACATTCTCAAGCGCAGCGCAGTCGATCCACTGAACCCCTTCATCCATGAACTGCTGGCTCGATCCGTGGCCGCAGAGAATTCGGCGTGCGCCACAATCGCGTACCATAAGCGCTTGTCGCTCCGATGGCAGCTTCGGGTCGATCGGAACGTAAGCGGCGCCGCTCTTTAGTACCGCGAGCTGCGCAATCAGTAGCTGTAGACTCCGGTCCATGACAATCGGGACAAGCTCACCGATCTGTGTTCCCTGTGCGCATAAGTAGCGTGCCAGCTGATTCGCCCGTGCATTGAGCTCTGCGTACGTCAACGCTTGTGGTTCGTCCACGACGGCAATCGCATTTGGCGTCCGAGCTACCTGCTGTTCAAACAATTCGTAGATTGATGCTTGTCTGGGGAACTCCCGCTGGGTTGCATTGAAGCTCTCGGTAACCTGACGATGCTCGGCGTGCGGCAGAATCGGCAATGCCAAGGCTTTGGTCTGCGGCGCGCGTTCGAGTGCTTTGACCAAGGACTCAAGGGCCGTGGCGAGGTATCGGATGATCTGATTCGGATCGATACGCTCGTGCGTCTGCGCGGTGAGCGCGAATTCCGCCCCCCAGTCATCCACCGAGAGTGCAATCGGATAATTAGTGCGCTCGCGATGAGCGAGCACCTGGATCCCCTCGGCGTTGATCCATTCGGCGTTACTGCCTGGACTGATGTGGCGAAAATTCAATAGTGCGGTGAAGAGGGGTTCCGATCCGCTGATCCCGCTGCAACGCTGCGCAACGGCCAGCGAGGCTTGCTCGTGCTCCAACAGCTCTCCCAGCTCTCGGTGCGCCTGTTCCAATAGCTCCTTCGTCGTAGTGTCCTGTAACCGCAGTCGCAGTGGCAGCGTATTGATGAACATCCCCATCATTCGTTGCGAGTCCGAACTGCCCTGTAATCGCCCGAGCAGCACTGTCCCGAACACAGCAATGTTTCGTGTGCTGGTATTGGCCATTACCAAACCCCAAGCCGCATGGAACAATGTGGCTGGGCTAATATTCAGATGGCGCGCTTGCGCGTGCACGCGACGCGTCAATACGGGATCGAGCGCGAGGCGCGCTTCTTCCACGCGACTGCTGTCGCCGCGAATACTTGGGATTCCAAAAGGGGCTATCGGCTCATCGATGTCGCCGAGCTTGGCGCGGAAGAACGTCTCGGCATCGCGCGCGTGAGTTGATGCGAGCGCATACGCGACGTGATTGCGATAAGGCAATGGCTCCGGCAAGTGCTGTTGCTGCTGCTGAAGGTGGGCGACAATTTCGCCACTGAAGATCTCTTGGGTTGTGTTGTCACCAATGATGTGATGCATCTGCAGTAGCACATACCAGCGTTCGTCACCTGGATCCGCTGCGATCCGCACCCGTAGCAGCGGTGCGTGTTGCAGCTCAATCTTCTGTTGCTCCGGATTCATCCACTCATCAATCTGCTCCATGGGATCACGGTCACGTGCCAATACGACATGCTCCACGGGCAGAATCGCCTTGCGGTAGACGACCTGCAATGGCTGCGGCAACTGCTGCCATAACACCGCCGTGCGCAGGGCGTCATGACGGTCGATCACCGCCTGTATCGCGGCAATGAGTGCATCCAGCCGGGCTAGGGACGTTACAGATAACAGCGTCGGCACAACGTAGGTGTCGCCACCGCGCTGGTTCAGGAGATGATGGAATAGGAGCCCTTCTTGTAGAGGTGCTAAGGGATAGATGTCCTGAATGTTCCCAGCGCCTCCAGGCACACACTGTGCGATCCCTTCGATCTGAGTTGCCGTGAGATTCACGAGAGGCAGCATTTGTGCGGTGATCGCTTCGCACTGCGCGGGGATGGCGTTGGGCGGCACGGCCGATTGCTTTGAGCTCGAGATCGTCAGCACACGTGCGAATTCGGCGAGGGTTCGACTCTCAAATACACTGCGGACGTCAGCCGTAAACCCCGCCTCTCGTAGGTCTTCCATCATTCGCGCCATGAGCAGCGAGTTCCCACCGAGTCCGAAAAAGTTGTCCTGTCGGCCGATGCGCTCGACGCCGAGCAGCCGATGCCAGATCGCCGCCAGCAGTTCCTCGATCTCACCACGTGGAGGCTCATACGCCTTGATGGAGTAAGCGGCGAGGCTCGGTGCCGGCAACGCGCGGCGATCGAGTTTGCCGCTCGGCGTCAGCGGCATACTCTCCAAGATCACAACCGCGCCCGGCACCATGTGCTCAGGCAGCGCTGCTTTCAGATGAGAGCGCAGTTCCTCGACACCCGCGCTGCGCTCATCGCGAAGCGTGACATACGCCACCAGGCGTTTGTCTCCTAAGGCATCCTCGCGCGCAACTACTGCGGCTTCCCTCACCTGCGCGTGCTGCGCAAGCTGCAACTCAATCTCTCCCGGCTCGATGCGAAAGCCGCGGATTTTCACCTGATCGTCGTTGCGGCCGAGATACTCCAACGTTCCATCCGCTCGCCACTGCCCCAAATCTCCAGTCCTATACAATCGTGCTTGCGCATCGGCGCTGTACGAATCCGTCAAGAACCGCTCTGACGTCAGCTCCGGACGGTTCAGATACCCCAAAGCAACATTCGCTCCACCAATGTAGATCTCGCCGGTCACGCCTATCGGCACCGGTTGTCGGTGGCCATCGAGAACGTATATTTGCGTGTTCGCAATGGGTCGGCCGATTGTGGGCAGTGCGGACCACGCATCCGGATCTCCCGTCAGCGTCAGCGCCGTCACCACGTGCGTCTCCGTCGGGCCGTAGTGATTGTGCAACCGGCACCCTGTGAGATGCTTGAAGAAAAGTCGCATTTGCGGAGTGATACGCAGCTGCTCGCCGGCGGTAATCACGTCCTGCAAGCTCCCCGGAGCCATACGTGCGCTGTGAGATACCTCCGCCAAGCTCTGCAGCATCAGCGGAGGTAGGAAGAGTCGTTGGACGGATTGCTCGATCAAGAGCTGCATCAGCGCCCGAGTATCACGGCGCACCCAGTCATCGAGCAGGACGATCGTGCCGCCCGTGCAGAGTGTTGAGAAAATCTCCTGAAACGCGACATCGAAGCTAAGCGCAGCAAACTGCAATACGCGCGTGCCCTCGGTGACAGCAAAGCTTTGCCGGTGCCACTCGATGAGGTTGACCATTGACCGGTGCAGCATCTGCGTTCCCTTTGGCCGCCCTGTCGAGCCGGACGTATAGATAACGTAGACACGAGTGGGTGCGCCGGGTCCCAGCTCCTTGGGGGAGAGGTTATCGTTTGGATACTGCTCGATCTCACTGCACTCGCAGTCCAGTGCGATCGCCTCTGAACGTGTTGCAGGCAGTAAGCCCATCAACTTCTGCTGTGTGAGTACGACGCTAGGTGTCGCATCCTCCAGCATGTACGCGAGCCGGTCGGACGGATAGTTCGGATCGAGCGGCACATATGCCGCGCCCGCCTTCAATATCGCGAGCAGCCCCGCTACCATCTCAAGGCTGCGCTCGACGCAGATTCCGACCAGCTGATCCGCACGGACACCCCTTTGTTTCAAATACCGCGCTAGTTGATTGGCGCGACAGTTGAGTTCCGCATACGTGAGTGATTGGCCCGCGTACGTCACCGCAGTGGCATCCGGAGTGCGCTCGGCTTGCTCTTCGAAAAGCGCATGAATCAGATTAACTTCAGGTTTCACTGTTGACGCACGGTTGAAGTGGTACAGCACCTGCTCGCGTTCGGCCGCCGGCAGCAGCGCAATCCGACTGATCGGCCGGCGAGGATGTTTGGTCATACCCTTGAGGAGCGTCTCCCAACATTTCGCCATCCGCTCGATCGTCTTTCGTTCGAATGCATCGGAGGCGTGTTCCAGTGCGGCGATGAGCCCATCCTTTCCGTCGCTCAGCGATAGTGCCAAGTCAGGTTGCGTGCTCGCGCTCTCGACAACGATTTCAGTGACTTTCAGCCCTAGTAGTTGACCCTCAACAGCGTTGACTGCGGACTCATAGTTGACAGTCGTACGCACTAGCCCGCGCTGATTTCCGTTCCAGACGGGATCAAGTGCCTCGGTGACTGCCTCAAACGGCACATCCGGATGCGCGCTGGCATCCGTGACAACCGCGTTGACCTGTCTTAGAAGTTGGTCGACAGACGGGTCATGCTGCATGCAAATTCTGAGCGCCACGGTGTTTTCGAACGGGCCGACTAGCAACGAGGTCCCTTCACGGTTGCGGTTCACAACACGCGTACCAATGACGACCTCCGCCTGCCCGCACCATCGTGCAAGCAGTGCTGCCCAACTAGTTAGGAACGTGACGAATAGCGAGACGCGCTGCTGCCGCGCGAGTTGCGCTACCCGCCGAGCAAGAGCCTGGGACAACTTCAGCCGCACGCTATCGCGTCCGTGATGCTGGAGATTCCCGCGCGGACGATGCGCGGACGGTGGCGTCAGCGTCAGGACACCCGTTAGGTTCCGGGTCCAGAATTCCAGCTGCTTTTGGATCTCATCCATTGTGGTGTGTTGCATCTGCCAATTCGCATAATCCGCATACTGGTACTTGAGCCGTGGCAGCGGGTCGCTTCGGCCCATGGCGAAGGCGCTATAGAGCGCGCTCAGTTCGCGCATCACCACAGACAGCGAGGAGATATCCGAAACGATTCGATGCAGTGTAATGAGCAGTGCATGGTCGCTCTCCGATAGCCGCAACAGTCGCCCTCGAATCAGCGGTCCGCTCGATAGGTCGAAGGGGTCGAGCGTCTCCTGTCGGCTAATCTGCTCGATCGCTTCATGGCTCTCCACGTCCTGCTCGATGAGTGCGAACCCTGCATCCGTCGGCGCAACGACCTGCGTAGGTCCGCGCTCAGTGCGTTGGAATGTCGTCCTGAGCACTTCATGCCGCGCCACAATCCTGTCGAGAGCTGCTCGTATCGCTCTGCGATCCAGTCTGCCGTGCAAACGCAGCCTCGCCATCACGTGAGGCGGAGACGAAGAACTCGTATGCGCGTGGCGCCACAGTTGCCGCTGCGAATACGTGAGTGGCAATACTCCATGGTATTCGTACGACTGAATGTCGGTCTCCCCGTTCGTTCCGGCCGCGGAGAACGCCGCTTGGCGAATCCCCGTTTTGTGGTCATCCATGAATTGGTCCCTCATATTGTGAAAGCGATGTGCGTACCTTCGTTGCGACGCCACTCGCCATGTTCCTGCTGTGTTGTCAGCAGCTTCGCCGGGCGAGCGGACTCTAAGCGAGGCGATGTCTTACGACACGCACGATCACCGCGTTGCACACGTCGAATCTGCAGGGCAATCCGTTACGGAGTCAACGATGGAGGTGCCGCAATCCTATTCATCCAAGCAGCAGATTCGCTGTTTCTCCACGTCCACTCCATAGGTGAAGTGGTGCCCGTCGTTAATTGCTATTTGTTAGAGGGCGAACGATGCCTCACGTTCGGAGCTACATCGCGTGAGTTTGCCTTGAGGACCTCGCGGAAGCTTGCTATCGCAGAGTGGGTGACAGAGCAGGAATGTTAAGTAAGTGTTGCGGCAACACCGATCGCGTGAACACGTGTCGCGCGTATACCTACATTGGCCGAGTCTCGCAGCGCGAGCTTGCACCGCTCCACTGACCAGGTCCGTCATAACGAGTCGCTATATCGTCATCGCCTCTCACTCCATCTCGCCGACAACGCCGGCATGACTTCAGTCGCTGACCGACGCGGAGCGGCCGGCGATCATCGAGTACCTGAAGATGCTGTAGATCGATCACCCTTCTCGGCTGCCTTGCGTCCGTGCAGCATGGCAGCCACCAGATTTTCGCGATAGCGAAGCGACGTGTATAGGACTCCTGCAACGTGTAGCCCGACGAGCGCCCAGAGAACATTCGTCGATCGACGATGCAAAGTCTCTACCCACTCGACGCCCCAGAAGTGATCGGTTGTGTAGAGCCAGCCGCTCGCGCCGACGATCGTCACTATCACCAGCAAAGCGACGATCATCCACCCACCCAGCGGGTTGTGACCGAGCGTCCGAGGCTCACGCCCACCGAGCAACGCCTGTGCGTACGAGAGCGTCTCCCGAGGTCCGCGCACAAAGTCGGCGAACCGCGCATGCCCAGACCCTCGCCAACCCCACACGAGCCTTACAGAAATGATCGCGAGCGACGCGTAACCGATCCACTCATGCCACGGCCCCGGCCTGTGCCGCGTCAGCCACGCAAACAGCACGCTAAGCGCGAGCAGCCAATGGCCCACGCGCACGATCCGATCCCAAACCAGGATCGTGCGCGTCGCGCTGGACTCGTCGCCGCTCATTCCTTCTTAGTAGGCACCGGCGCGAGCGTCTTCGGATGGAAGTACGCCTCGACGCGCTCACCTTTCTCGTTCAGCGCGTACACTTCGTAGCAACCGCCGTCAATCTTGACCCGACGCACCTGCCAGCCCTTTTCCTTCAACTGCTGCTCGAGCTTGGCCTGCGGCTGCCAGGACTCTTGCGGGCCGGAGTCGCAGGTGGCGAGTCCTGTGGCGAATGCCGACGTGGACAGCGTGGCGCCAAGCAGCGCGAGCGTGACGAGCGAACGTTTCATTCCAATCTCCTTGCGATGTTGTACAGACAGCTTTGCCATTGTAGCCACGCTTCGTGAACGAGCGCCTAATCTGATGCAGTAAAGTCCAACCTCTGCAGGACGGCTCCTGAACAGGAGCCAGCAACACTGTTGCGGTAAGCGTGCCCCGATCGCACGGGTACCGAAGCACAGCGGACAGCACATGCCGCACGTCCATCTCACTCCGCGCGCGGCACTCGCCGAGCTGCGCGCGCAGAGCCTGCAGCTCCCTGTTCCGTCTGGCCGCCGAACGATCCAGCAATAGATTGACCGCGAGCCCCTCCGGCTCGGCGGTTACCGATCCGGATGCATAGATCTTCGCGACGGCCTGCTCGATGCGCACCAACGCATCGCCGCCCCTCTTGTTCACGGCCTTGAGTGCGCCAGTGTCGTACAGCCTCGCTGACGCCTGCCTGACGACGAGCGCCGCCGGTGCATACACGCGGTTCGCGAACGCGAAGACGCCAATGTCGTGCTCCGGAATCAACAGCACGTTAGATCCGTAGCCGGGCAATCCGCCCGAGTGGCCGAGCGCGTGCCTGAAGCGACGGTCGCTGTAGACGCGCATGCCCGAACCCGTAAACGACCGCGCTCGCGCAGGAAGTCGAATCTGCCGCATCGGCAGCCTGAATCGCGGGGAACGCCGACGCCTGTGCGAGCTCGCGTCGGGAAGCTTCCAATGACCTTTGCGGCTGCGGTCTGTCCAGTGGAAGTTCCGGCCTACAGCGCCATCGGCAGCTTCTTCATGCCGATAGCCGTTCCGCTATTGCTCTTCAACGCCGACCTGCGGCGGATTGCACATGAGAGCGGTCGGTTGCTAGTGCTGTATTGCCTGGGCGCGGCGACCGCAGTGGTCGGAATTCTCATCGCTACGTTCCTGATCGAGCTCGGTCCGGCCGAGTGGGTTGCCGCGAGTCTGTTCACGGCAACGTGGACCGGTGGGCTGACCAACCTCATGGCGATCGCAGACATCTTCCAGTTGCGCGACACGCCGGAGTTCGTCGCGGTCGTGAGCGCCGACGGCTTTCTCAACACCCTGCTGATGATCGTGCTGTTCGTGCTGCCGGCGTGGACAGCGATCGCACGGTGGTTCACACCACAGCGCGAGGTGCGTCAGGCGGCTGTCAGCGAGCCAGATGGACAATCGCAGCGTCCCTGGTCGCTGGAGGACGCCACTGCGGCGCTCACCATGAGCGTGAGCATCCTGGCGTTCTCAGCGTGGATCAGCCCAAAGCTGCAAAGCTGCGTTTGACTTGAACTTCCGACCGAACCTGATCGTAACGACCCTCGTGATGCTGACCGCGGTGAACCTGCGTCCGGCGTGGTTCCAGCGCTTCTACAACTCCGCATACCCGATCGGCGTGCTGTGTCTCTATCTGTTCATTGCAGAGATCGGCGTGAGCGTCGATCTGGTGCGACTGCTGAGCGACGGGCCCGCGGTGCTGCTGTTCGGCACGATCGCCATCGTCGTGCACATCGTGCTGTTGATGCTCGTGGGCGGCTGGCTGCGATTCAGTCTTAAGGAGATCTGCATCGCTTCGAATGCCTGCATCGGTGGGCCCACCACGGCTGCGCCGATGGCACTGAGCTTCGGCATGAAGCACGCCGTGACCCCGGCGATCCTGATTGGTCTGTTCGGCTACATGATCGGTACGTTCGTGGCGTTGGCTGTGGCTGCAGTGCTGCGCTGACTCGAATCGGAGGTTTTGATGTCTTTACGTTCGTCATGGGTTCTGCTCGCCGTCTGCGCATCCTGTGCGCTGAACGCGCAGGCGGCCGACAGCGGTCTTCTCTACAAGGTCACTTCCTCGGTCACGCTGCCGAGCACGGATACCTGGTGGGACTACATCAAGATGGAACCGAACAGCTCGCGGCTGTTCATGGCGCGAGTGAAGGACGGTCTCACCGTGTTCGATGTGGACACCGGCAAAACGGTTACGACGGTGGAGAACTCCGTCGGCGCGAACGGCCCGCTGCTGCTGCCCGAGTACAAGCGGGGCTACGTAGCGATGACGGACGGCTCGGTCCTGATCTTCGACCTGAAGACGCTGAAGCCCATCGAACGCCTTCCGCTCGCCAGCGACGGCGGACTGAACAGCGGCGTCTACGATCCGGCGACCAAGCAGATTCATATGATCACCGGCTCGCGTCCGGCGGAATCCAGCTGGTTCACGCTCGACGCCGCCACCGGCAAGCTGCTCAAGACCACGAAGTTCCCGTTCCGGAAAATGGACGATCCGGCGGTGGACGGTGCGGGCAACATTTACGCCCCGGCGCGGTACGACAACATCCTGCTGAAGCTCGATGCGAAGACGCTCAAGGAAACCGCGCGCTGGCAGGTTGGCTGCAACATTTCAAAAGCCCGCTGGCAACCTTCGACCAGTCGAATCATCGGCACCTGTGTCAACGACAAGTCCTTGGTGTTCAGCGTCGATCCGACCTCCGGCAAGATCACTTCCCAGGCGACGGTTGGCAACCTTCTCGATGGCATGGGTATCGACGAACAACGCAAGCGCATCGTCACTTCCAGTAACGACGGCACGCTGTCGGTGGTCGCTCAGAAGGGTCCGGATCAGCTGGAGCTGCTCGGCACCGTGTCGACCCGTCCCGGCGCCCGCATGAGTTTCCTGGATCAGCGTAACGGCAACGTCTATGTCGTAGCGGCGGACTACACCCTGCCGCCGGGCAAGAACGTCGATGAGGTCTATCATCGAAACACGTTCGTCGTGCTGACCTACAAGCCGGAGTGACCGCGACGTGGCTTTTGGTGAACACAGATGGCTCGGCGTCGTGGCCACGGCTGCGATCGTTCTGACGACGACCCCTGCGATTGGCGAAACGGCTGATGAGTTGCGCGACGAGATCCGAGCGTTGCGCGCCGAGCAGGCACGCATCGACGAACTCTCGCGTGCCCTGGAGGCGAAGCTGCAGGCGCTCGAAGCTCGTGCCGGCGCGAAGTCGGTCGAGGCTCCTGCATCCGAGCCGTCGCGTCTCGCCGTATCCGGCGACGCGCGTCTGCGCTTTCAGGGTGACTACGCCGACACTGCGCGCGACCGCGAGAGCGAGCAGGTTCGCGGGCGTCTCGGCGCTACGTACAAGGTCAACGAGACGTTCACACTCGGCGCGCGCCTGGTGACCGGCGATCCCGACGATCCCAACAGCACCGATGTCCAGCTCTCGAACTTCGACGACGATCTGCAATTCGCGCTGGACCAGGCCTACGTGCAGGTCAATCTGCGTGACCTCAAGCTCTACGGTGGCAAGATCCCGCAGCCGTTCACGCGCACGGATCTCGTATGGGACAGCGACGTGAATCCACAGGGCGTGAGCGCGGTCTACAAGCGATCGCTCGGCAATGGTTCCACCTTGAGGGTCAATGGCCTGTACTTCTTCGTCGACGAGGACACGGTCGCGGCGGACAGCAGAATGGCGGGCGCACAGCTCGGCTACGACCTCACCGCCGGCGACAAGCTCAAGTTCGATCTCTCGCTCGCGTACTACGACTACACTCTTGGCAGCGTCGGGGGCGCGGACGCAGGAGATTTCCGCACCAACCTCCGCAATCCCGACGGCAGCTATCAGTCCGACTTCGATCTCGGCGATGCGATCGTCGGTGCGACGTGGACGGGTATCGGCGATCGCTGGCCGCTGCGTGCCGTCGCCGACTATGTGCACAACTTCGGCGCGATCAACTCTGAGGACACGGGTTACAGTGTGGACCTCTCAGCGGGGCGGGCGAGCCAGGCGCGAGATTGGCGAGTGACGTACGGCTACTCGGTCGCGGAGCGAGAGTCCGTACTTGCGGCGTTCTCGCACGACAATACCGCGCTCGCGACCGACTACCGGCTGCACGCGCTCACATTCGACTACGTGCCGATGCCGAAAACGATGGTGACCGCCATCTGGTATCACTACAAACCGTATGAGCCACTGGGCGCCGCAGCCGTTGCCGACTGGATCGAGCGCATCCGGATCGCCTTCACCGTGAGCTTCTGATCAGGCTTGCGGCTTCGTTGCGCGTAGCGCAACGGGCAGGCGTGCCAGGCGCTGTTGACCGACCCCACCCGCTGGTATATACAACTGTGCCCAAAATCACATAATTGTGGGCGCAAATAATCACGCTGCGAGCCTGGCATGAAGCTCCGCTACGACACCAACTCACGCAGGCGCGGCCATGAACCTGATAGACGATGTTGCTTTGCCGGGATCGCTGTGGGCGATCATGTTCTCGATGGGTCTGAGCCTGACCTGGCAGGACTTCCAGCGTGTGTTCAGCGAGCGGCGGGCGTTGCTGGTCGGCGTCGGCGCGATGCTGATCGTGCCGCCGCTCGTCGGCATCGTCATCGCCACGAAATATGCGCCAACCCCGGAGCTCGCAGTGGGGTTCGTGCTGCTGGCGACCTGTCCCGGCGGGATGCTCTCCAATCTGATGACCGATCTGTCGAAGGGCGACCTGGCGCTGTCGATGTCCTTTACGATCGCCGTCAGCTGCATCTACATATTCATGGTGCCGTTCTACGCGCACTTCGCCTTGCTGCACTTCATGGGCGAAACCCGGCAGATCGACGTGCCGCTGCTCGGGTTCATCGGTTCGATCTTCTCGATGACGCTGGTGCCGGTGACGCTCGGCATGCTGGTCAGGGGCTTCAAGCCGCAGCTGGCCCTGAAGCTGCGCGGCTACATCAAGATCGTCGCGATGATCGTGCTGGTGGGGGCCTTCATCACCATTCTGGTAGACCAGGTCGAAGTGCTGCGCCAGAACGCCGCCTTGCTGTTCTGGATGACCCTGGCCTGCAACCTGATCGTGGTTGCAGCGGCCTTTCTGCTCAGCAAACTGGCCCGGCTGAACGCGCCGCAGACCTCCGCGGTCTGCATCGAGCACCTGATCCGGCAGGAGGGCACGGCGATCTACATCGCGGTGGCCATCGTGGGCAGCCGGGAGATGTCGCTGCCGATGATCATGAATACCCCCATCGGCCTCGTGCTCTGTATCATCTTCGTCCTGGTCATGCGCAACGTCATGGCCAGGCATCGTCAGGAGCAGGCGCCGCTGCGGCAACCGGAGGCAGGGAGTTAGAGGGTACGAATGAGCATCCCGCGCAATATGAATCCGGCCGAGCCGGAGTTCGACCTGTTCAGCTCGCCGTTCTATTTGATCGCCCACGTCGACTTCAAATATCACGAGGACCTGGACCGGGTGATGCAGAAGTACGAGGTCGACCGCACGACCTACCGGTTACTGTCGGTGCTGCTGGCGGTGGGGCTGGAGAACATCAAGGTCATCTGCGAGCACGCGCTGGTGAAGCGCTCGACTGGCAGCCGAGCCATCGACCGCATGCTGGAAAGGGGCTGGGTGCGCACCGAGTCGAACGAAGAGGACTATCGCTCGACCACCGTCGAGCTGACCGCCGAGGGCAAGAAGATTGCCGGCATGCTGCGCCAGTCGACCAGCAAGCAACTGGAGCGTGCGGCAGATGGTTTATCGGCTGCGGAGCTGAAGCAGCTTGCATCCATTCTGCGGCGCATGACCGAGAATCTCGGGCGGCTGCAGATCGAGTAACGGTGTATCGCAGCCACCGCTGCGATCGCGCCTTTGCCTATTGCATATGACAGCGGGCGCTGCGACCACGGGTCGCGATTCATTCGAGCATTCACTCTGGCATGCGACGGCCGGGCCGCCGCCGGCGGGCGATGAGTTCGAACCCAATCGATCCTACGATTGCATCGTGATCGGCGCCGGCATCGCCGGCCTCGTGAGTGCACTGACCTTGCAGAACCGCGGCGCGCGGGTGGCGGTTATCGAGGCTTCGGTGCCTGGGAATGGCGCGACAGGACGCAGCGCCGGTTTCGTGGTGCCTACGTTCTCCGCGATCCGTCCCGCGGAAGTCATACGAAGATCTGGTGAGCGCGGCGAGCGTCTGGTGCGTGCCGTCGCCGGCTCTGCCGACGTGCTCTTCGGCTTGGTGCGCAAGTACGGCATCGACTGCGACGGCGGTCAGAACGGCTGGTTTCATCCCGCGCATTCGGTTGAGGCGCTCGATCGTATCGATGCCGATGCGCGCGTGTGGCGCTCGTTCGGCGCGACGGTGGAAGTGCTCGATGCCATCGAGACTCAGGAACGCACTGGCGCCAGCAGCTATGCCGGTAGTCTCTTCGTGCCCGCGGGAGGTGCCGTTCACCCGGTGAAGCTGCTGCACGGACTCATTTCGTCGGCACGCGCATTGGGATTGCATTTGTTCACCGGCGTTAGCGCACTGTCCGTGCAACGTAGCGAGGGCAAGTGGACTGTCGACACCGCACGCGGTCCGATCCGCGGCGACAAAGTGCTGGTCTGCACGAATGCTCGCTCGCCCGAGCTGTTCGCCGATCTCGAGGCGAGCATCGTGCCGCTTCATGTATGCCAGGTCGCAACGCGGCCGCTCGATCCCAAGCAGCGCGCGCATCTGATACGGCAGGGTCAGAGTCTTTCGGACACTCAGCTCGACTTGTTCTCCTATCGCTTCGATGCCCAATGGCGTCTCATCTCCGGCGCCATGCCCGTGTTGCCGGCCGGGACCGGGCAGCGTTTTGGCCGGCGCATCGTTGCGAGAATCGCGCGCGAGCTGGCGCTCGATCCCGAGCCGCAGCTCGAGCACGTGTGGTTCGGCGAGGCGTCGGTCACTGCCGATCGGTTGCCAGCGTTGTACGAGATCGGTCCCGGCGCCCACGCGATCGTTGCGTGCAACGGTCGCGGCCTCGCGATGTCGGCCATGCTCGGCACGGCAGTCGGCAATGCAGTTGCCGACGATCGCATGTCCGACGTGCCGCTGCTGATCGCAGAACCCGAGCCGGCGCGACGCCGACGATTGCAGATGATCGGCAGCCGGCTGTACCCGGTATACGGACGCGTGCGCGACGCGCTGCGGATCTGAAGAGGGCGCATCATGAAATGGCCGGCGCAAAGACTGCACAGTCAGGCGATGAAAGGCTTCGGGATGTACGAAGTCGCAGCGCGCCTGCAAAGCTCCGGCGTCGACGTCATCCACCTCGAAGTCGGGCGACCTGCGGATGACACGCCGTGCATATCAAGGAAGCCGCCAAGGCCGCGCTCGATGCCGGCATCGTCCACTACGGTGATCTGCAGGGCACTGCGTCGCTGCGACAAGCGCTCGCTGATCGCTATCGCGCGCAACAGGGGATCGCCGTCACGCCAGCTGAGATTTTGATCACCAACGGAGTGACGCAAGGAGCCTTCGCGTCGTTCATGGCCGCAATCGACCCAGGGGACGAGGTGATCGTGCTCGAGCCCTGGTATCCGCAGCACAACTCGAAGATCGAGCTGGTGGGCGGAAACGTCGTGACTGTTTCGATGCGCCGCGTGAATGGTGCGTATCGGCTCGATCCCGAGCGGCTCGAGGCTGCAATCACGCCGCGCACCAGGATGGTCGTGCTGATCAATCCGACCAATCCCACCGGCACTGTGTACTCGGCTGCCGAGCTCGCAGCGCTTGCGCAGATCTGCATCCGGCACGACCTGCTCGTGCTGTCCGACGAGGTCTACGAGTACATCACGTTCGACAGCCATCGACACATCAGCATCGCGACGCTGCCGGGCATGCGCGAGCGAACGATCACCGTCAGCGCATTCACCAAGGCGTATGCGATGGACGGCTGGCGCCAGGGTTACGTCATGGCGACGGCGCCGATCATCGCCGACCTGCGCAAGGTCACGATGAACGATACGACTCATCCGAACGTGTTCGCGCAGGAGGGCGCCTTGCCGCGGTCGTCGGCCCACAGCAATGTCTGGCAGAAATGGTGGAGCGCGATCGCGCACGGCGCGATCTGGCAGTGAGCCGGCTGAACGAGATGCCCGGGGTCAGCTGCGCCATGCCGCAAGCGACGATTTACGCGTTCCCGGACATCCGCTCGTTCGGCCTCAGCTCGAACGAGATGGCGCTTGCGATCCTGGAGCAGGCGCACGTGGCAGTGGAGTCCGGCGCGTTCTACGGCCCCTCCGGCGAAGGTCATCTGCGCGTATGCTTTGCGTCCGAGACGTACGAGCGCGTCGCCGAAGGTATGAATCGAATGGCCCGCTTCCTCGCGACTCTGCAACGATCATGACACGCAAACTCATTTCTTCTGGATCGCGCTTCGAAGAGATCGCACGCTATTCCCGCGCGGTCGTCGAAGGCGAATGGGTCTCGTATCCGGAACGGTCGGCGCTGACCCGACGGCACGATGCCTGCGTCGGTCGAGCAGCAGGCGCGCAATAGTTTTGCGCATATCGAGCGGCGTGTCCAAGGGCGGCGCGACGCTGAGCGACGTGTACAGGTGCCGCGTGTATCGACCGACCTCGAAGCGATTCCGGAGATCGTGAAGGTGCTGGCCGAGAAGTTGCGGACATCGTCCCGCCGACACGACGATCATTTGTGAGTCCCGGTCGCCGGCGCGCGCGTGGAGATCGAAGTCTCCGCACGGCGGCGGCCGTGATGAAAGCGATGAAATGCAGCTGTTCGTGCCGGTCTTGTCGTGCGTCGTCGGCGCGGCTGCGTCGTTCGCGACGTTCGCCGCGCAGCCGCCGCCGACA